>CAWIJW010000019.1:0-7615 GCA_963836525.1 uncultured Acidobacteriaceae bacterium | reverse complement strand
CCGAACGGAAAACTGACCTCCGGCCGAATCCTTCGCTCAAAAAGTCATTCCTTCGGCGTTTCGGATGGGTCGGGCGAATCTGCCGTGTCCAGATCCACGAAGATGCTCGCACTTGGAACCAGCCCCGGCGCGTAGCAATTGCCGTCCGGGGCCTGGTTCGCGGGGCAACTGGCGCTGAACTGCCTCCGCCGCGGCGACTGCGCATACTGCCAGGCAACTGCATATGCCGCAATCTCCGGCGCCAGCGCCGCAGTCAAAGGCGGCGCGGCAACTGAGCATCCAGGCGCAGGCGGACACTGGTCGTTGGCTACCCAAAGCGCCAGGCGGCTGCCCCGGTTCTCTCTTTCGGAGGAGTGCCCTGCAAGCATCCGTGCGGTCTCTCGCTCCGAAATATCCTGCGCCGTGCTGATCGTGGCGTTGCCGTTCGGCACCGCGATCCCGGAACAATAGACGCCCGCTCGCGCTCCCGCGCCGCGCACCGCGTCGACCCAGGCGAAAAGATACGTGGCCTGTTCCGGAAGCAGCCGCCCACCCTCCTCCTGGTCAAGAAAGATCAACACACCCGTCGGGAACCCTTCGCGCAAAGCGGTGGCTACGGCTGCCCGCCCATCCGCTGCGCCCAGCAGAGCCACGTCCTTCCCCTTCGCCGCTGCTGCCTTCAGCTCCGCATCGGTGCGCCCGTTAAAGAGCACGAGAAACCCGAATCCATGCTTGCGGAGAATTGCCCGTTTACCCGTCCAGCTATTCTGCGTTTCGCCTGGCGGGTGATTCAGCCAGTAGCCGGTGTAGCGGAAACTCTTGCGCAGGGCGGAGAGGGTGGCATCGCCCGGATAATCGTTCCGGTCAAATCCAAGATAAGACCCTTCGTGAGAAGAGCTTCCATCATCCACACGCTGCGCCGTGCCCGCGCACGCCGCCCCCGCGAGCAGTAGCGCCGCACTCACCCACGCCCACCTTCGCACCGCCGGACATTTTCGTCCCGTTGAGCCAACCATTTGCTCAGTTTAGATTGCCGTCTGGCCCAGCTCTCCACGCCTCAAATGAGAAGATCGGAAGAGCGTCGTCCCCGGTGCAGAGGTCAATCAGAATGAAGGAAATTGTCGCGGTGATCTTCGGGCTGGCCCTGCTGGGAAATGCGGCCCTCTTCGTGCCTCAGGCCGTCGCCGTTTGGCGCAAGAAGAGTGACGAGGGCATCTCTCTGGTCACCTTCGGCGGTTTCTGCATTCTGCAAATCATCGGTGTCATCCATGGCGTCTACCAGCATGACAACTCCCTTATTGTCGGCCTCGGCGCCAGCTTCCTCACCTGCGGCACGGTCACCCTCCTCACCATCGCCTACCGCATCCGCCGCCTGCGCAGTCGTGCAGATCACCAGCCAGCTTGGTCGGCAGGGCCGGGAGAGAACAAGGGTATGTGACTTCCATCACATCCCGGGCTGTGAAAAGGCGGGTACGACAGTGGAATGCAGTCCAGCGTATACTGCTCTTCCACGGCGGCAAAGGCCCTTGGAGACCGCAGGGGCGCCCCGGCATATCCCTGGCTGAGGCCCATGGAGAACCCGATGAAAATTACCGACACAGTGGATCAGGTGCTCAAGCACAAGACATTCAACAAGATCCTGCCCATTTCCCCTGAGCAGTCGGTTCACGAGGCCCTGACCATGATGGCCGAGTACGATGTCGGCGCCTTGCTCGTCATGTCCGGGCCGCGTCTGATGGGCATCGTCTCAGAGCGGGATTATGCGCGCAAGGGCATCCTGTTGGGCCACCGCTCCAAAGAGACTCAGGTCCGTGAGATCATGACCAGCCCGGTTGTCTCCGTGACTCCGCAGCATACCGTGGACGATTGCATGAACCTCATGACCGAGGGCCATTTCCGCCATCTCCCCGTGCTGGAGGGCGACCGCGTAGTGGGCATCATTTCCATCGGGGACATGGTCAAGTGGGTCATCTCCGGCCAGGAGCACGCCATCCAGGCGCTCGAGGACTACATTACAGGCGCGTACCCAGGTTAGGCTCGCCGTTTTGGGCGCCGCATCGTTCGCCGCGCCTCGGCAGGTGTGCTTGAAATGTCGCTCGAATCGAGCTAACTTTGAATTGCTTCGCGGGCGTGCTCAGTTCATCGAGCATCAATGGTTTCAAAAACCCCGGCTTTAAGCCGGGGTTTTTGCGTTTCTTCAGATTCTCCGCCCATGACCTCTCTTTTCGCAGTTTCGCAAACGAGAACTTCCGCCCGCCGGCCGCGCTAGCGGAACATTCGCTCGTCAAACCGGAATGGCTTCGCGGAACCGATTTCCACCTTGGCGAATTGGGGATGCTTCGGGTTCAGCAGCACATTCCAATCCCCTTCGACGACAGCCGACGGCACCTTGAGCGCCAGCGATCGCAGGCTTGCAGCCCAATTAGAACCAAGATCGCGGCAGCGCTGGTTGTTCAGTCCCCGCCAATTGCGTGGGAGAAGATCCAGTTTGATCGGCTCGACGCATTCATTGGGCACCGAGGCTTCGGCGATCTCGAGATCGTCCGGCGCCTCGTTCGGTTCCAGATTGACGAAGAATTCCAGCGCCGCCAGCGCCCGCGAAGTGGCCGTGTACACCATCGCGGTTCCCACATGATTCCATCGGCCCGCCGCATACAGGCCCCCGGTGCCGCTGAAAGCCGTGCTGCGGAAACGCCCCGGGAAGAGCCTCCACACCTGCATCAGCTGTACATCCCGTAGGCGATCCTGTGCAGGACCTCCTCCACCGATCGCACGCCGGGCTCTGTGTCCAACTGGTCGAATGGCCTCCTGCCGCCGAGCGCTCGGTTCGGATGGCTCATCCAGCGGGAGGCCTTCTCATCCGATCCCAGAACTTCCTTCGCCAGCGCCACCACTCTGGCCATGCGCAGCGTCCTGTCAGACTCGTCGTGCGTCAGGCGCGACTTGGTCGCCAGCCGCCGGCTCAGCGTTCGCGGTGGAATGTTGAGACGTTCAGCCACTTGCCCCCGCTGCAGTGACAGCGTTGCCGCCAGCAGCGTCACGGTCGATGCCGGAAGGCCGCAGCGCACCTGTTGCGCCAGATCGTCCGTGCTTCTGACCGGGCGCTTGAAGGTCTTTCTGCCGCCAAGAACTTCCACGATCTCGGCAATACTCATGTCCGCCACCTGGCATAATTATTGCGCCATTTGGCGCACAGGTCAAGCCGGACCACGCGCGCAGACCATTTCCGGCTTTCGCCTCCGAAGCTCTCTACCCCAGAAAAATCCCCGCAATCGAGGCGGAAATCAGGTTCGCCATCGTCCCGGCGAGCATGGCCCGCACGCCCAGCCGCGCCAGGTCGTTGCGCCGCTCGGGAACCAGCGCGCCGATGCCTCCGATTTGCATCCCGATCGATCCTAGGTTGGCAAAGCCGCACAGCGCAAAGGTGGCAATCGTAAACGAGCGCGGCAGCAGCGTTGCCTTTTCTGCGCCCATCTGGATGTACGCCACCACCTCGTTCAGCGCCATGCGCGTACCCAGCAGGTTGCCGATGGCCATGCAGTCTTTCCACGGCACGCCGATGAGCCACGCCACCGGCGCAAACAGGAAACCGAGGATCTGGCCGAGCGAACTGGGAAACCAGTGCATGTAAGCCAGCGAATGTGTCCAGCCAAGCAGGCTGTCGAGCAGCGCCACCAGCGCCAGAAAACTCACCAGCATGATGGCCACATTCATGGCCAGCTTGCCGCCGTCGATGGTGCCGCGGGCTATGGCGCCGACAAAGTTCTCCTCCGCGTGCAACTCGTCCTTGGGAATCACGACCTTGCCTTCGGTGGCCGGCACATCGGTCTCGGGCACCAGCATCTTGGCCATCAGGATCGTTCCCGGCGAGGTCATGATCACAGCCGAAAGCAGGTGCCGCGCCTCCACTCCCTGCGAAATGTACATGGCCATGATGCCGCCCGAAACGTGCGCCATGCCGCTGGTCATGATGGTCATCAGCTCGCTGCGCGTGGCCTTCGAAAGAAACGGCCGGATGGTGAGCGGCGCCTCGGTCTGGCCCATGAAGATGCTCGCCGCCACGTTCATGCTCTCCGCGCCGGAGATGCGCATCGTCTTCAGCATGATCCACGCGAAGGCGCGGATGATCTGCTGCATCAGCCCGATGTGGTACATCACCGCGAAGAACGCCGAGATGAAGATGATCGTAGGCAGCACCTGGAAGGCGAAGATCGCGCCCTTGTTCACTCCCAGCAAGTTGCCAAACGCGCCGGAGTTGGGAAGGCCAAGTTCGCCAAAGACCATCTTGGTCCCGGCGAAGGTGCAGGCGAGCATCTTGGTGACCACGTCGCCGGCCCAGCTCATTGCATCCCGGCCGAGATTGAAGCGCAGCACCATGAACGCGAATGCGATCTGCAGGCCAATCCCCCAAGCGATCGTGCGCCAGCGAATGTGCTTGCGGTCGGTCGAGAAAAGATACGCGGCACCTAGTACCGCGAGAATCCCCAATACTCCCGTGTATCGAGCCAAGGCGATTGCCTCCTACAGCAGCTTCTAGCTGCCAGCTTCTGGCCCCGACCCTCGCGATGCGATCCGCGACGATCGCGCCAGTGACGGCCCACGATCATCAAGACCGTTCGCTCCGCAAATCGTAGCCAGAATCTAAGAGCGACAAGCTGTTATTCGATTAAGTTACAGCATTGCAAACCCAATCCCATCGAAAAAACAAGCGGCGGGCGGGGACAAGCTGGAAGCTAGGAGCTAGAAACCGCCTTCAGATGCTTCTCCGCTGAATCGCGCGCGAACACGCGTCTCACCAGTGCAACTGCGTTGGGCGGAGTTTTGGAAAAGTGAATTGCCCGCTTCAGAATTGCCACCGGCTCTGCCAGTTGCGCTGCCGTTGTCGCGAACACTGTCGCCAGCGGCTCTCCTCGCTCCACCCGCGCGCCGCGGCGCGCGTGGAACAGAATCCCTGCATATCGATCGACCGGCTCGCCGGCTTTCTCGCGGCCCGCGCCCGTGCGCTGCACCGCCCAGCCCAACGCGGTCGTGTCCATCTCCGTCACATAGCCGCTCTCCCATGCCTCCACAACCTGCGTCGCGCCCGGCTTGTGAAAACTTTCCATATCGTCGAAGACCGATACTTTTCCCCCCTGCGCATCCACCATCTTCATAAAGGCGGCGAGCGCCGCCCCATCCGTCAACGCTGCTTCCGCAAGCGCGTACCCGGCCTGCGGCGATCCCGCCTGACCACCCAAATGGATCATCCATCCGGCCAGGATCAGCGACAGCTCGCGCAGATCCTCGCTCCACGCCGGCCGCTTGCCGCGCAGCAGCTCCACGGATTCGACCAGTTCAATCCAATTGCCCGCCGCACGCCCCAATGGCTGGCCCATGTCCGTCAGCAACGCGACCGTGCGCGTCCCAGCAGCCTCCGCCGTGGCCACCATCAGCGCGGCCAGAAACTCGCAGTCCTCCACCTTGCGCAGGAATGCGCCCGAGCCGGTCTTGACGTCCAGTACCAGCCCGTCCAGCCCCGCGGCCAATTTCTTACTCAAAATCGACGCGCAAATCAGGCCCGGGTTCTCGACCGTCCCGGTGCGGTCGCGCAGCATGTAGAGTTTGCGGTCGGCGGGCGCCAGTTGGTCCGTCTGCCCGATAATCGACGCGCCGCACTTCGCGATCACCGCCTCGAATTCGGCGAGCGTCAACGCCGTGCGGTATCCGGGAATCGCTTCCAGCTTATCCAGCGTTCCGCCGGTGTGGCCCAGCGACCGCCCGCTGATCATGGGCACAGCCACGCCGCATGCCGCCGCCAGCGGTGCCACCAGAAAGCTGGTCTTGTCGCCCACCCCGCCCGAGGAGTGCTTGTCCACGGCTCGCTTGCCCAGCCTCGCCGGCGAAAACTTCTCCCCCGAGTCGCGCATGGCCAGCGTCAGCGCACGCGTCTCGCTGAGCGACAGCCCCTTGATCCACGCTGCCATCAGCCACGCGGCAAGCTCGGCCTCCGCAATCGAGCCATTGGCCGCGCCTGCCGCCACAAATGCTATCTCGCGCGCGTTCAGTGCGCCGCCGTCACGCTTCTTGCGGATGATGTCGATCATGTGCAGCGGAGATACAGAATCGGAAAGCATGGTTCCTGTCCTGATAATCAAGGGAATAAGAATACCGCAAGAACCCGGCCGTAGTTCGTTCACGCGCCTTCGCCCTGCTTCAATTCATCCTTGACACAATCCAACCCTCTTCCATACGATTCTCCGTCTTCTAAGTTCATCTTTGCGGTGCGTTTCTGGCGTGGAGCGCGGGCCTTCGGCTGCGCTCCAGCCAATGTACTTTTTTCTTGCGTGTGGTTCCGCAACATCGGAATCCCGCGCAAGACAGCCCCGGGACAAAACAATTGAAAGGAGAAGTACGATGAACTGTTCCGCCTGCGGAAAGGCAAATAGGGACGGTGCCTCGTTTTGCGAGTACTGCGGAGCCAGCATGCAGGCTCAATTGGCAACCAACCCGTTAACGGCTGCGCCAGGCCCGGCTCCTGCGGCGCCTGTCGCGGTCCCGGCTGCTCAGGTTGTGCAAATGGGCGAGTCGTTGATCGGTAAATTGTCCATGGGCGAGAAATTCTCTGGTGCGGGAGCGCTTGCCGCAGTAGTAGGCTTCTTCCTGCCCTGGATATCCGCATCGAATCAAGGAGCGGCTTCTCCACTGCTGGGCGCAGCGGGGGCTGCGCGGATAAGTCTCAGCGGCCTCGATCTGGCCAAGGCCGTCGGAGCCGTGTATCTCATCCTTCTGATAGCCATCGCCGCAGGCGCGCTTTGCTACTTTTCCAGCAAAGCGGCGGCATCGCGGAAGCTGATGATCGCTGGTTACCTGGTGTTGCTCGGCGCGCTTTGCGGTCCGGGGAACCTCCTGGCATTGCTCTTCGTGTCCAAGGTTCAATCCGTGGCAGGGTTCGGTCTGTGGCTGCTTGCGCTCGGCTATACAGCCATTGCGGCAGGCGGGTTGATGACGATTCGAGGCCTCAGCAACAGGATCTATTGAACCGGGCGAGAAGGTGCGGCGCCCGGTGTTCTGTCCAGATTGCGGCTCTTC
Source organism: uncultured Acidobacteriaceae bacterium (assembly GCA_963836525.1). Taxonomy (GTDB): domain Bacteria; phylum Acidobacteriota; class Terriglobia; order Terriglobales; family Acidobacteriaceae; genus Telmatobacter. Next base: position 568 of record CAWIJW010000019.1, on the reverse strand, counting down.
CGTTGCCGAGGTTCGGGCCTGCTGCGAAGAATTCAGTCGTAGATCAGGGCGCGCCGCTGCGTTTCCGGAATTCGCCACGGCGTAAGATGTTCGCAGATTTCCTATTCAACCGGAGGACGCTATGTCACCACGCACATTGTTTCTTAGCCGGCTGCTTGGACTCTATTGCCTGGTTTGCGGCCTGGCGCTGATCGTTCACAGACAAGTCTTTACGGACGCGCTGGCAACGCTTTTCAGCAACCCATTGACCACGTTGTGGATATCGTTGATCACTGTGCTCGCCGGGCTGGCAATGGTTCTCGTGCACAATATGTGGTCAAAATGCCCAGTGGTGGTGATTGTCACACTTGTGGGCTGGCTAACACTCATAAAGGGCATTCTTTATTTGCTTCTCCCAGCGAAGTGGCTGGAGGGATTCACCCAGCAAGCGCTCAACTGGGGGCCGTACTTCTATTCGTTGACGGCGTTCTCGCTCGTGCTGGGTGCGTACCTGACCTATGAAGGGTTCAGGTCAAGATCCGCATAGAGGGCTACTTCAACTTCATCTCGCGCCCCAGCGGCAGCAACT
>CAWIJW010000018.1:0-3139 GCA_963836525.1 uncultured Acidobacteriaceae bacterium | reverse complement strand
GAAAGAGCAACAAAACGGCGATAGCGCCGAACGAGGCACAGTGATTGGAGGCCCATCCCTCTATCTAGTAGCCACGCCCATCGGCAACCTAGAAGACATCACCCTCCGCGCCCTGCGCGTGCTCAAGGAAGTCGACCTGATCGCCTGTGAGGACACGCGCCAGACCCTGAAACTCCTCAGTCATTACGGCATCCAGACGCGACTGGTCAGCTATCACGAGCACAACGAGATGACCAAAGCCTCCGAACTGGTCGTCGACCTCGAAGGCGGAGCCAAGATCGCTCTCGTCACCGACGCCGGCATGCCCGGCATCTCCGACCCCGGATTCCGCCTGATAGCGCTAGCCATCCGTCATCACGTGCCCGTCATTCCAATTCCTGGAGCGTCGGCATTCCTGGCGGCCCTGGTGGCCAGCGGCCTGCCCACCGATTCCTTCCGCTTCAGCGGCTTCCTCCCCGCCAAGTCAGGACAACGCCGCAAACTGCTGGAGAGCGTGAAAGACTCTCCGCGCACGCAGGTATTCTACGAAGCTCCCCACCGCCTGTTGGAAACCCTGACCGACGTGGTCGAGGTTCTGGGGAACGACCGCCACGTAGTGGTCGCACGCGAAGTAACGAAAATTCACGAAGAATTTCTGCGAGGTCGCGCCCAAGACATTCTGGATCAACTCAAAGCCCGAGGAGAAGTCAAAGGCGAAATCACCCTGCTGATTGCAAAGCCTGAGACCCAAGACCTGAAACCTGAGACCTCGTCCGTAAGCGTAGCCCAGCGCGTGCGCGAAATCATGTCCGCGGAGAAGGCAGACGAAAAAACCGCGTTGAAAAAAGTTGCCAAAGAGCGCGGCATTGGCAAGAGCGAAGCCTACCGCGAGTGGCAAAAAGCCAAGTAACAGCAAGACCCACGTAGGCCCGGACGCATTCGTCCGGGCAGCCGAGCGCAGCTCGGCAATTGTTCTCCTCTGCCAAAAACCTCACGCTGCGGATGTCCAGGCGTCACTGACAGTGCGGTGGCGATCATTCTAATTTCGACCAGCCTTATGTCGAGCTTCGCTCGACGGGGCGGACGAATGCGTCCGCCCCTACGCAATCTTACTTCCCCGCCAACTCCCTCTTCACCGCCTCGCTAACCACCCTCCCATCCACCCGCATCCCAGCCGCAGCAAAGCGGGCCATGGCGGCCTTCATCACCGCCCCCATGTCTTTCATCGCAGGAGCAGGCGTAATCTCGGCAATCGCCGCCCGGACTCCAGCCACGATTTCTTCTTCGCCCGCAGCCTTGGGCAGATAGGTTTCGATCAGCTTGATCTCGGCGGCTTCCTTGTCGGCCATCTCCAGGCGTCCGCCCTTGGTGAACTGCTCAACCGAGTCCTTGCGCTGCTTGATCAGCGTGGAGAGCACCTGCTGCGATTCCTTGTCGTCAAGCGGCGCCATCTTGTCGATCTCGCGGTTCTTGAGCGCGGTCTTGACCATGCGCAGGCAGGAAAGGCGGTCCTCTTCGCGGGCCTTCATGGCCGCAACAATGTCTTTCTGGATCTGGTCGATGAGGGGCATGAGGGGATTATAGAACGATGTCAGAGGGCAGATTGCAGAAGTCAGAAGTCAAATTGTAGAAGTGACCCCATCCCTGTCGGCATCGAGAGCTCTTGATCTTACTTTTGCAATTTGACTTTTGACTTTTGACTTCTGACTTCCGCCATCCCTTCCCGAATTTCCTCTCATCGCATATTCTGATTGTTCCCATGCTCAAGAAGAACAGGCTCTTCACTCCCGGACCGACGCCCCTGCTGCCGCAAGCGCAACTGGCAATGGCGTCCTACAGCGCGCACCATCGCACTGCCGAGTTCCGCGCTCTATTCACCCGCGTTCTGGCCGACGTGAAGGAGTTCATCGGCACGAAGAACGACGTGCTCGTGCTGAGCTCGTCCGGCACGGGTTTCATGGAAGCCTCGGCCTCAAACCTGACGTCGCCCGCCGACCGCGTGCTGGTGTTGACCGCCGGCAAGTTCGGCGAGCGCTGGGTCTCGCTGGCCAAGGCGTTTGGCTGTGCCGTGGAGACGGTAACCGCTCCCTACGGCGAAACCTTTTCGCTGGAGGAGGTGCGCCGCAAGCTGACGCCCGACATCCGCTGCGTTTATATGCAAGCGACCGAAAGTTCCACAGGCGCAAGGCATGACGTCAAGCCGATCGCCAAGCTGGTGCGCGCATTGCCCGATACCCTGCTGGTCGTCGACGCCATCACCGGATTAGGCACAACGCGGTTCGACGTGGATGGTTGGGGCATCGACATCATCATTGGCGGCTCGCAGAAGGCCCTGATGATCCCGCCCGGCTTGGCCTATGGCGCCATCAGCGAGCGGGCGTGGCAGCGCATGGAGACGACGACTTCTCCGCGCTATTACTTCGACCTGCGTAAGGAACGGAAAGCGGCCGCCAAGTCGGAGACGGCGTACACGCCCGCCACTTCCCTGTTTGCCGGACTGGCCGCCGCGCTCGATTACGTCCGTCAAATGGGGGACGGCAGCTTGACAGCGGGCCGCGATGCGTTGATCGCAAACGCGGAGTTATGCGCGGCCATGACGCGCGCCGGCGTCGAAGCGCTGGGACTGAAGTTATTCGCGCCGAGTTCGCCAGCGGCCGCGCTGACTGCCGTCGCTTCCCCGGCCGGAGCCGATTCTACCGCCATCTGCAAACGCTTCCGCGACCAGTTTGGCGCGGTCGTGGCCAACGGACAGGCGGAAATGAAAGGACAGCTTTTCCGCATCGCTCACCTCGGCTACTACGATTATCTGGACACGGTAGGAGTGCTCGCTGCACTAGAACATGTAATCGCCGAAGCCACGGGCAAGGCGGTCGAGTTTGGCTGCGCGGTGCGAGCAGCGCAGGAAGTGTACGCCAAGGCGGTGCGCTAAGGCGGAGGTTCGTGTGGGGACGGTCGCCCCCGGCCGTCCAAGCCGAGCGCAGCTCGGCCGCCACCTCTGGTCACAGCAACTCTGGTTTCGCGCTAAGCGTCCAGCGCTTCCCGGCGCAATTTCCGGCTTTCGGCCAGCAGCGACATGGAGTGCATCAGGTTCTGCAACGTAACGATTCCGACCAGATGCTGATCGTCAACAATGGGGATGATGCTGAGGTTGCGCGCCGAG
>CAWIJW010000017.1:0-121392 GCA_963836525.1 uncultured Acidobacteriaceae bacterium | reverse complement strand
CGACCACTTAACGGCATCGATCTGCAGGATGTCTCTTCGCAAGCCACAGTGCGAATGTCATGCTTTCCCAAGTCTCAGAATCGAGACCTGGGGCACCCCCTTTCTTGTGGCGGGTCGACATTCCGAGACCCGCGCCCATCATTCGACATAAACCCCCCGCTCCGAACACGAAATCATACTCAGTTCTGTGCGGATTTAGGGGAGCAGGTCAGAGTCTGCCCTAGGATCTGGTGATGTCTGTAGCTTTCCTGACACGCGATTTTGGAGGCTCTTCGCGGAGATTTGTGTAGACGTTACGGTGAACTGGGCTTTTGGCCTCTCATCCGAACCACCTTTCGCGCGTTTCCCAAAGCTCCTACCTTCTTAAATGGTAGGCATATCGCGACTTAGGCGAGCCATAGGGATCACGGCACGAGTTGCTGGCCACGGGGAGCCACGCCGATCTCGAGCCACAAGAGCGCTCATCCAGACGAATTTCAGCGACGTTACTGACCCAATTCACGCCCTTCAGGCGCCAGAATTGCTCGCGATTCGCAAATAGGCGCCTTTGTACGCTTGCATGACACAGAATCCAAGGAATTTGATACGTTTATTACAAGCAGTTGCGAGCAGCGGTTTTCGCGATTGTGATCTAAATCACCGCCGCACGAAGCCCGGCGGCGGATGCTTACAGTTAAGACCTGAGTAAGACTTGAGACCTGTTCACCATGCATTGGGGCAGAAAAGGCGCGTTGTTGATGTTGGCGGTTGTGGTCTTCTGGGCCACGATGCCGGCGTCCGCCTGCCTGCTGGTCGTGGGACATACCGGCCAGCCCGATTGTTGCCGCGCCATGGCGCAGGGACCTGACTCGCCCGGGATGGGCGCAAGCAGTTCATGCTGCCGAGTCCAGGGGAAGAATCCGGCTGTTCCTTCAGTCCCACCGTACTCAGTTGGGCATGCGCAGAAGCTGGCCTTCCCGGCGCATCAGGCAGACGTGGAATTGCCTGGCACTGCAAGCGTCGCGTACGGGAATGCACTCGAATCGCCGCCACCGAAGTTCCCACCCGGCGGCGCCTTCGCACTTCGAATCTAAAACTCCTTCCATCGCAAGCTGAACCTGAACCTTCGTGCGCCTTTGCACACCCATGCTCATTGCGAGCGCACAGCTAGGCTCAAGCACCGAGTCTCCTTTGGAGGGAGTCATGAGATCTTTTGTTGCTGCACTTTGTGTTCTTGCGGCTATTGAGTTCGCTGGCGTTTCGCGTGCACAGATGCCTGCGGAGAGCGACGGCCTCTCGAGCCTCGCCGCACTGCTCGATGAACAAAGCGGGGAACACCACGAGGCGGAGGCTTCCGGACCGGCCCTGACTCTGGAAGAAGTCGAACGGCTGGCGCTTGCCGAAAACCCTGAGATCGCGGTTGCTGCCCGCCGAGTCTCCATTGCCCAGGCACACGTCCCCATCGCCGGCGCGCTCGACGATCCCATGGCGATGTACCGCGGGTGGGGAGTTCCGCTCAATCAGCCGTGGAACTACAACCAGGCTCAGAACATGTTCAGTATCAGCCAGACGCTGCCGGGCCGGGGAAAGCGGGACCTGCGCACCAGCGTAGCCGAATCCAGTGTGGATGAGGCCAAGGCCAACCTAGAGCAAGTCCGCCTTGACGTTCGCGTGCGCGTGCACAAGGCATTCGATGACCTGTTGCGCGTCGACGACGAAATACGGATTCACGATCAGCATGTGGGCATTGCACGCCAGGCCATTGAAGCGGCGCAAATCAAGTACTCGGTCGGGAAGGTATCGCAACAGGACATTCTGAAAGCCCAGGTGGCTCTCACGGCGCTCGCGGAACATATGATCCGGTTCGATCATGACGCCGATCTGGCGCGGGCCCGCCTGAATACGCTTCTGGGGCGTGATCCCAACGCGCCGCTGCGAGTCGTCGGAGTGTGGGCCGTGCTTGCCCCTCTTCCTCAGGCGCCGAGCCTCGACGATCTTGCCCTTCGCTCCCGCCCCGATCTGCAAGCCGCGGAGAAGGCCGCCGAGCGCAGCCACAAAGAGCAGGCGCTGGCGAGCAAGGCTTTTGTGCCTGACTTCACCGTCTCAGCGGGATACATGATCCAGCAACCTGGTGCTTTCGCGCGCAACGCCTACATGATCGAGGGCTCCATGAACTTACCCTGGCTCAATCACCGCAAGCACGATGCCGAGATTGCCGAGGCCACGATGCAGGCGACCGAGCAGGATGCCGAGCTGGCCGCGCTTCGCAACGCCGCATTCGGGCAAATTCAGGAAGCGCTCGTCGAAGCGAACGCGGCACAAAAGCTGGCGCACATGTACCACGACCAGCTCCAGCCTCAAGCCGAAGCCACGCTTCAATCGAGCGTAATTGCGTATGAGAACGACAAGACGGACTTTCTCGATCTGCTCGACAGCCAAATGATGATCATCAACATCGACCTTGCCTGGTTTCAGGCAATGGCAGATTACGATTCACGCCTGGCAGATCTCGAACTCGCCACAGGCACTGCTCTCGATCAGTCAGGTTCTCACGCGACGGAGGTGACACCGTGAAGACTCGCAGCTATCAGTTTGCATTGGCGGCGGCATTAGCTGTTTGCGTTTTGCTTGCGGCCACACTTGGGTATGTGCTCATGCATCGCGGCCGTGCGGCTGCGCAGGCAACCCCGCAGGACCCGGTTGTGGCGCGCGGGCCGGAGATGGCCTCTCCGCCTGCGCCGGCTGTGGCCGGAGCGTCAAATGCCGAGCCCGCTTTGGCGCCGTTGCAGTTATCGCCGCAGCGAATGCAGGAGATTGGCGTCACATTTGCGACGGTGGGCATAAAGGACGTCAACGACAATCTGAGCGTTCCCGGAAATGTCGACATCGATGAAGAGTGTCTCTCCTATGTGCAGACCCGCTTTCCCGGCTGGATTCAGGATGTCTTTGCGAATGCGACATACCAGTACGTACGCAAGGGCCAGCGCTTATTCACCGTGTACAGTCCGGAGCTTGTGAGCAGCGAGCAGGAGTATCTGTTGGCTCGCCAGAACAACAATGCCCTTTCGCAGGATGCGCACGGCATGGGGGCGCAGGAGAGCGGCTGGCTGCTGAAAGCCGCCGAAGAGCGTCTGCAGCAATTTGGTGTCCCGGCGCAGGCGATCACCGATCTGGAGCAGAGCGGCAAAGTGCAGCGCAACATCGCTGTCGAATCGCCGGCTTCGGGCTACATTATCGAGCGCAATGCCTTGCCCAACGCGTATGTGCAACCGGATACGAAGCTGTACACGATTGCCGATCTCTCCACGGTGTGGGTGTACGCCAATGTGTTTCAGAACGACGTTGGCAGGCTGAAACCCGGCGACCCCGCGCAGGTGACGGTGGACGCCTATCCGGGACGCCACTTCAACGGCCGCATCGATCAGATTTTGCCCCAGGTGGATATGGCGACGCGCACCGTGCGCGTGCGCCTTGTCTTCAGTAATCCCGGCGTAGTTTTGAAGCCCGGAATGTACGTGAATGTTGCGATCGCAATCCGGCTGGGGCGGCAAATGGTGATACCGGCTTCCGCGGTTCTGCAGACGGGAACGCGAGCCATCGCGTTTGTCGACCACGGCAACGGCAATCTGGAGCCATGCACCATTGAAACCGGGCCGCAAATCGACGATTCGGTGGTCGTCCTCAGCGGGCTGAAAGCCGGCGACAACGTCGTCAGCTCCGCCAATTTTCTTGTGGACTCGGAGGCGCAGCTCCAGGCGGCCGCCGGAGCATTTGCGCCTGCCGCGCCTCCGCCGGGTGCCGGCGCGGCTCCCGCCGCAAACATACAAATCGACCTGAACACCGATCCTTCTCCGCCGCGCAAAGGCGCAAACACAGTGCGCGTGAAGCTCACCGGTCCTGATGGAAAGCCGTTGCTTGGCGCGCTGGTGACTGCAACATTCTTTATGCCAGCGATGCCCGCCATGGGAATGCCCGCGGAGCACACAACAGCCACGCTCTCAGACAAGGGCAGCGGGCTACATGAAGGCTCGCTACAACTCTCCTCGGGGGGCACGTGGCAGGTGACGGTGACCGTCCAGCGCGGCGGTCAGACGCTGGCCACAAAGCAACTGAGTGTCACCGCCACAGGAGGCATGTGATGATTTCACGCATCATCGCGTGGTGCGCACGCAATCCCTTCCTTGTATTCACCGGGGCCATTCTTCTGGTCGCTGCGGGCATCTGGTGCCTTCAGCGAATGCCGCTGGACGCGCTGCCCGACATCAGCGACGTTCAGGTGATTATTCATACCCAGTGGGCCGGCGAACCCCCGAATGTAATTGAAGACCAGGTCACGTACCCGATCGTGACCGCTCTGCTTGCGGCACCGCGCGTCAAGAACGTGCGCGCCCAGACCATGTTCGGCGATTCCTATGTCTTCGTCATCTTCGAGGACCGCACCGACCTCTACTGGGCGCGGTCGCGCGTGACCGAATATCTGCAACAGATCGCCGGGCGGCTGCCCGCGGACGTGCATCCCGCCATCGGCCCGGATGCCACCGGCGCCGGTTGGGTCTACGAGTACGCCGTTCTGGATCGCAGTCACACACGGAGCCTGGCCGATTTGCGCGCGCTGCAGGACTGGTATCTGCGCTACCAGCTTGAAACCGTGCCCGGCGTGGCAGAGGTGGCCAGCATCGGCGGCTTTGTGCGCCAGTACCAGGTGAACCTCAACCCCAACAAGCTCTTCTCCTACGGCATCTCCGCCGCCACCGTGATCGACAAGGTCAGGCAGAGCACGAATGAGGTCGGTGGAGACGTGCTGGAGATGAGCGGGGCCGAGTACATGATTCGCGGCCTCGGCTATTTTCGTTCGCTCTCTGATCTCGAAAATGTTCCCGTCGCGACCATAAATGGCACGCCTGTGTTGGTGCGGGATCTGGGCACGGTGTCGTTTGGGCCTGACGAGCGGCGCGGCGCGGCTGACTGGCAGGGCCAGGGCGAAACTGTGGGCGGCATTGTCGTCATGCGCTACGGCTTGAATGCCCTCAATGTGATTGACGGCGTAAAAGCCAAGCTCAAAGAGATCGCACCCTCGCTGCCCGCCGGCGTTGAAATCGTCACCGGCTACGATCGCTCCTGGCTGATCAACGAGTCGATCCACACGCTAAAGCGGGACCTCATCGCCGAGGCCATCATTGTCAGCTTCGTCAGCATTGTCTTCCTCTTCCACTTCCGTTCCGCGCTCGTCCCCATTCTCACGCTGCCCATTGCCGTGCTTGCCGCGTTCATTCCGATGTACTACCTGCGTGTCAGCTCCAACATCATGTCGCTCGGTGGACTGGCGCTGGCGATCGGCGTGCTGATCGATGCCGCGATTGTGATGGTGGAGAACGGATACCGCCATCTGGCCGAGCGCTCCGATGTTCCGGATGAGCCCGAGCGCCGCCGCATTCTGGTCGGCGCCGCGCAGCAGGTAGGGCCGGCGCTCTTCTACTCGCTCATCATTATCGTGGTGTCGTTTCTGCCGGTGTTTCTGCTTGAAGCGCAGGAAGGCCGCATGTTCCGTCCGCTGGCCTGGACCAAAACGCTGTCTCTTATCTTCTCGTCGCTACTTTCCATCACGCTGGTTCCGGCGCTCATGCCGCTCTGCCTGCGCGGCAAGCTGCGCAGCGAATCGAAGAATCCCGCCGCTCGCGTCACTCAGGCCATCTATCTTCCCGTATTGCGCTGGAGCCTGAAGCACTGGAAGCTGGTCGTCGCGCTGAATCTGGCCTTCCTGGGCGCGACGATTCCTCTCTACTTTCGTCTGGGAAGCCAGTTCATGCCCGCACTCTATGAAGGCTCCGCTCTCTATATGCCAAGCGCGCTGCCGGGTATCTCCATCACCCAGGCGGTCTCGCTCATGCAGGAGCAGGACCGCATCATCCGCTCATTTCCTGAAGTTGCAACGGTGTTCGGCACGGTGGGCCGCTCTGACAGCGCCACCGACAATGCGCCTCTTGATATGTACGACACCACCATCATGCTCAAGCCCCGCGACCAGTGGCGCCCCGGCATGACTTACGAAAAGCTGATCCACGACATGGATGAGAAACTCCAGTTCCCAGGCCTCACCAACACTTGGACCATGCCGGTTGAGAATCGGCTCGACATGGAATTGACCGGAATCAAGACCGCGGTCGGCATCAAGATTCAAGGACCAGACCTGGCCCACATCGAGGATATCGGCGCGCGCATGCAGCAGGTCCTTTCCGCCATGCCGGAAACCAACTCCGTTTTTGCGGAGCGCGTCGCGCAGGGATTCTATCTGAATGTCGAAGTGAACCGGCCCGCGGCCGCGCGCTACGGCCTCACGGTTGCCGACGTGCAGCAGGTCATCACATCGGAGATCGGCGGAGCCGACATTGCCCAGAATGTCGAAGGCCGCGAGCGCTTTCCCATCGCCGTGCGCTATCAGCGCAGTTTTCGCGACCATCCTGAAGCTTTATCGCAGGCCCTGATTCCAACTCCATCCGGCGAGCAGATTCCCATCAGCGAAGTCGCTCGCGTCTATTACTCGCGCGGTCCCGCCATGATCCGCGACGAAGACGGCGCTTTGACCGGCTACATCTATCTCAATTTGAACACGCACGATTACGGAGGCTTCGTGAATCGCGCCGAGAAGATGCTCAACGCAAAGCTGGCGCTTCCCGCGGGTTACACCTGGCGATGGGCCGGAGAGTATGAGTTTGAAATGCGCGCCAAGCAGAGGCTTAAGATCATTCTGCCTATCGTTTTCTTCGTGATCTTCCTGCTGCTCTATCTCGTCTTCAAATCCGCCGCCGAAGCCGCGGTGCTTATCTTTCCCACTTTCTACGCCATGTCTGGGGGCCTGCTGCTGCAATGGGCGCTCGGCTATAACTTCAGCGTCGCCGTGTGGGTGGGCTATATCGCGCTCTTCGGTATTGCCGTAGAAACCGGTGTTGTGATGGTCGTGTATCTGGATGAAGCTTTCCAGCACCGCCTTGCGCAAGATGCGCCGATGACGGAAACGGGGCTATTGCAGGCTGTCATCGACGGCGCGGTCCAGCGGCTGCGGCCCAAGCTAATGACCGTAACAGCGGTCATCCTGAGTCTCGCGCCGATCCTATGGGAAACCGGCATCGGTTCGGACGTGATGAAGCCGATTGCCGCTCCCATCGTCGGCGGAATGATTACCTCCACCATCCACGTTCTGATTCTCGTTCCCGTGTTTTTCCTTCTCATCAAGCGTAGTGCCATGCGCCGAGGCCTGCTCACTGCAGCTCCAGACCCGGAAAAAGCGTGATGAAAAATACGAAGGCGAATCGCGATCACTGATAGATCGGCGGCGATGAGCCGGCTTGTCGCATGACTGGGGTTAAAAACCCTCCACCCGGCCATGACTAACCTCGCCTCCCCGGGGCGGCCCGCGGGCAGGCCGTTCCGCTTGTCGGACTCCAACGAGAACCTGGTGCTCCAAAGCGCCTTGTTCACAGCCGTCTTTGCCTTCCAGCGCGAATTCGGCATGGGATCGCTAGCCCTAACGGGTCTAAGATATCCTCTTCAATTCAACAAGCCGCGTTGCAAACGGATCCACTGCACTCGGCACGTTCCAACGCACCTCACATCTGGAAAGCAATGGTGGACGGAGAATGGAACGAACCGCAAACTGCCTCGCTAAGCTGGCGCGGATGAACAAGGCGCTGCGCCATGAGGAGCCGGATCGCGTGCCCATCAGCGATTTTTTCTGGGACGGCTTCCTCAGCCGTTGGCGCCGCGAGATGGGGCTGGCCGCGGACACCGACATCTATCGTTACTACGATCTCGATTGGCGCGTGGTCGCGCCCAATATGGACCCCCATATCCGGCAGTTCGAGATCCTCCGCAACGACGCGACGGAAGTCACCGTCCATACCGGTTTCGGGGCCACCATCCGCAAGAAATTCGATCTGCCCATGCCGGCCTTCGTGGCCTTCGACACCGACACCATCGAAAAAATGGAGGTCTTTGAGTTCGATGACCCCTTCGATGAGCGCCGCTACTTCCGCGCCGGCGACGACCAGATCAACGGAGTGGGCGACGGTTTCGAGAGAAATCTGGCGCCGTTTGTCGATCGCGTTGCCGCCGAGTACCCGGATTTCCCGGTCTATGGAGGCGTCTGCGAGGCGCACGAAATGATCTGGCGCATCGTCGGCACGGAAAACGTGATGCTGTGGATGGGCGAATATCCCGACGCCATCGCCCGCTTCGTCGAGCGCCTGCACGAGTTCAATCTGGGAATCCTTCGCGCCCAGATCGAGGCTGCGCAAGGGCGCTTGGCGGGCATCATCATCTGGGGTGACGTGGCCTACAAGAAAGGCATGCTCTTCTCGCCCGCCTTCTGGCGCCAGCACTTCAAGCCCGGCGTCAAAGCCATGATCGACGAATGCCACAGCCGTGGATTGCCCGTCATCTATCACGGCTGCGGCAACGTCAACCGCATCTTTGAGGACTTCATCGAGATCGGCGTGGATGCCTACAATCCCCTGGAATATAAGGCCGGCCTCGATGCAGTCGACCTGCGTCGGCGGCTCGGCCACCGGCTCGGCTTTTGCGGCAATATGGACGTACAACTGTGGGCCGCAGGCAGCAAGGAAGAGCTGCGCGCAGCTGTTCTCACCAAGCTGAATGCCGCCAAGGGTGGCGGCTTCATCTTCCAGTCCGACCATTCGGTTCCGTCGAACGTTCCCGCCGAGAATTACGATTACGTAGTGCGCTTGGTGCGTAAGTACGGCGTCTACCCCCTCCAGCTCGGCGAGTTTGATCTACCCGACCTCGGCTGACATCGGAATGCCCATCCCAACCCGGGACCTGCCACACGAAAATCGGACTTGCCAATTCCGATTTTCGGAATATACTGTACCGCCTGAACACAGAAAACCAGGGGGACGAACGTGGCCCGGCGCGAAAATGGCGAATTCATCGACGACTTGGAACGGGATCGGGACAGTGGAGATACAGCCCGACGCAACAGCGACCGGAATGGCGACCGCAATGAATCGCAGACCGTCCTCCGCGCTTGCGAGGTGCTCAAGGCGTTTCGCCATTTGGGTGAAGAACTGCCCCTTACCAGCGTGATGGAACGTACCGGCCTGCCCAAAACCACTACCTTCCGGCTGCTGCGCACGCTCATTCACGGCGGCCTCGTGGAGCGGGTCAGTGCAGGCGTCTACCGCAACAGTTTCGGACCGGTTACGGCACGGCCCTTCCGCATCGGCTTTGCCACGCAGGGCGATACCGAGTTCGCTCGCGAGGTCACGCGCAGCATGGTCACCGCTGCGGCACGCGAGCACGTGCAGCTCATCACACTTAACAACCGCTACAGCGCGCGCGAGGCGCTGCGCAACGCCGACGTGCTCATTCGCGAACGCGTCGATCTCGTCCTCGAGTTCCAGACCTACGAGCGCGTGGCGCCGGTCATCGCCTCCAAGTTCCTTGCAGCCAATGTGCCGGTCATCGCCATTGAAGTGCCGCATCCCGGCGCCACCTATTTTGGCGCGGATAACTACAAGGCTGGCCTCATCGGTGGCCGCGCACTGGGCCGTTGGGCGCGAGAGAACTGGGATGGCAAGGTGGACCAGCTCGTTCTTGTGGAACTCCCAATCGCAGGTTCGCTCCTCGAGCTGCGCCTCTCCGGCCTCGTCGATGGTCTGCGCGCCGAGCTCCCGAAGATCGTAGAGACGCCGCTGGTCCGGCTCAACGGCCGCGGAAACTTCGAGCAGGTGCTCGATGTGCTGCGCAAATATCTGCGCCGGCGCAGCCCTCGGCGCACGCTCGTAGGTACGGTCAACGACATCTGTGCGCTGGCTGCGCTCCGCGCCTTTGAAGAAGCGGGAGCATCGCAGCAGTGCGCGGTGATGGGCCAGAATGCCTTACGCGAAGCCCGCGCGGAATTGCGCCGGCCCGGCACGCGCCTCGTTGGATCGGTGGCCTACTTCCCCGAGCGGTACGGCGATGAACTGATTCCGCTAGCCCTCAACATTTTGCAGCAGAAGCCTGCGCCCGCCGCGATCTTCGTCAAACACCAGCTTCTCACCCCGCGAAACGTGGACCTCGTGTATCCGCTGGACGAGGCCATCGTCGGCTCCGCGCGGAAAGCGGTTGGCGGGCCGGAGAATTCCGCATTGCGGAATTCAACGGCCGTCGAGGTTTGACCTTCGAAGCACCGCAAGCCACACCGTAGTGTCCAAGGGAGGACAATCGCGTCGGGATGGGAACTGGAGTCACAAGAAGGGAGTTCCTGGTAGGCGCAACAGCGGCTGCTTTTGCGGGGGGCACTCGTGTACCCGCCTTGCAACAGACTGCAGACCCGCTCGCGGAGTTCGATTACGGCGCGGTCCAACTAACTGAAGGGCCGCTCAAACGCCAATACGACCGCATCCGCGCGGCCTATCTCTCGCTTGATAACGATCGGTTGCTCAAGGTCTATCGCGAACGCGCCGGTCTGCCCGCACCCGGAGCGCCGATGGGCGGCTGGTATGGCCGCGACGGGTTCGTGCCCGGACACTCACTGGGCCAATACCTCTCCGGACTCTCGCGCATCGGCCGAGCCACCAGCGATCCAGGCTGCGCGGCGAAGGTCGCCGAGTTGGTCGAGGGATTTGCGGGCACACTCGGCCCAAAGGACCAGTGCTTTGCCGGACCGAACGCCGAAAAAGTCTGGCCGTGCTACATCCTCGACAAACATTTGGCCGGGCTGCTGGACGCGTACAACTTGGCCGGCGTCACGCAGGCACGCGACCTTATCCCCCGCGTCTTTCACGGGGCTCTCCCGTACATCCCTGAGCTCGGACGCGACCGCATCGGCAAGAAAGACCCGCCATACGACGAAACCTATGTTCTGCCCGAGTCTCTCTTCCTCGCCTATGAAATGACTGCAGAGCGGGCGTTTTTCGATCGTGCCACGGCCTACCTGCTCGATCGCGAGTATTTCGATCCGCTCGTTCGTGGCGAAGACGTGTTGCCTGGCCGCCACGCTTACAGCCACGTCATCGCGCTCAGCTCGGCCGGAAAAGCGCGTCTGGTTTTGGGCGATGAAAAGTACCTACGCGCGATGAAGAACGCTTGGGATCTGCTTGAGTTCACGCAGCAGTACGCGACCGGTGGATGGGGACCGAACGAAACCTTCATCGAGCCGCACAAAGGCCAACTTTGCGAGAGCCTGAGCACTACCAACGACCACTTTGAGACCCCGTGTGGCAGCTATGCGGCCATCAAGCTTGCCCGCTATCTGCTCTGCGCCACCGGCGATGCTCGCTATGGCGACGGACTTGAGCGCGTGCTCCATAATGGCGTGCTGGCCGTTAAAGATCCGGACACAGAAGGCGATTATCCCTACTATTCGACCTACGGGGCGCGCGCGCATAAGGTCTTCTATCCGGAAAAATGGCCATGCTGCTCGGGAACGCTCGTCGAGGCCGTCGCGGATTACGTGAAGAACATCTACTTCCGCGCGAAAGACGGCGTGGCAGTGAATCTGTACGCGCCCTCGCAGGTGAAGTGGAACGAGCATGGCACGCCAATTACCCTCACGCAGGAGACAAACTACCCGCTTAGCGAGACAGTCACTCTGCACATTACCTGTCCGGCGCCCGTGGAGTTCGCGCTCCAGTTGCGGGTTCCGGGATGGATGACCGCAACGCCGATGGTCCGCGTGAACGGCGATCCTGCAACCACGGACATTCGCAGCGGCTTTGCCACCGTGCGGCGCCGCTGGAGCGGGGGCGATACGCTCACCTTCGAGCTCAAGCAGTCCTTCCGCACCGAGGCAATCGACGATCTGCATCCTGAAACCGTGGCTCTGCTGCGTGGGCCACTGGTCTATGTTGAGTTGAACCCGGCGGAGGGCGAACCCATGCTGGTGCGCACTGATTCGCTCCGTCCCGTAGAGCAAAGGCTGGGTGCGTTCTCGGCTCGTGCCGCCAGCCGAACACGCGTCTACGCGCCATTCTATTTAGTGCGCGATGAAAGCTACACCATGTACTCCATACGCAGTTAGAGACCAGAGATGACCAGTGAAAATGCGATGACCGACCGGATCCACGCTCGCTATTGGATTGAGACCGCGTATCCGCTCGATGACGCAGCGGCGATCATGGCGGGCGAGCAGTCGACGGGAACCTTCGTACGCGTTCCCGACGAGACCGACGAGTTGCGCGAGCGCTATGCGGCGCGCATGGAGCGGATCGTCGAGCTTGGCACGGTCGATGCACCATCGCTCACAGGCTCAGGCCTGCCGAAAGGGCACACTGGCCCCCTGGTGCGCCGCACTGCCGAGGTCACGCTCTCCTGGCCGTTCGAGAACATGGGCCCATCGTTGCCGAATCTTCTCGCCACGGTCGCGGGCAATCTCTTCGAGTTGAAGCCGTTCTCCGGTCTCAAACTGCTCGACATCACGCTGCCGCCAGCCTTCCTGACCTCCTATCAAGGCCCCCAATTCGGCGTCGAAGGAACGCGCCGGCTCACAGGCGTCTACAGGCGGCCCGTAATCGGCACCATCATCAAGCCCAGCGTGGGCATGACGCCAGAACAGACTTCAGCACAAGTCAAGATGCTGGCCGAGGCCGGCGTGGACTTCATCAAGGATGACGAACTGCAAGCCGACGGGCCGCATTGCCCGTTCAATCAGCGTGTCCCCGCCGTTCTCCGCGCCCTCAACGAATATGCGGGCAAAACTGGCAAGCATCCGATGTATGCCGCCAACATCACCGGCGAGTTCGATCAGATGTTGCGCCGCCACGATCTGGTGGTCGCATCCGGTGGCACATGCGTCATGGTCAGCGTGAACAGCGTGGGATTACCCGCGCTAACGGCCCTCCGCCGTCATGCACAAGTCGCAATACACGGCCATCGCAACGGATGGGGCATGTTCAGCCGCTCGCGCGCCACGGGCATGAGCTTTATCGCCTTTCAGAAATTCTGGCGGCTCGCAGGCATCGACCACATCCACGTTAACGGGCTACGCAACAAGTTCTGCGAGGACGACGCCAGCGTCATCGCCTCCGCGTGCGAGTGCCTCACGCCCATGTTTCCAGCGCCGCACAAAGGCTGCGAAATCATGCCCGTTTTCTCCTCGGGCCAGTCCGCCTACCAGGCTCCTGACACGTACAAAGCGCTTGGCTCAATGGATCTGATCTACGCCTGCGGCGGGGGAATTCTCGCTCATCCTGCCGGGCCAGCCGCCGGCGTGCGCAGCCTGCATCAGGCTTGGGAGGCAGCAGCGGCCAACGTCCCGCTCGCAGAATATGCGAAGCGTCACGCGGAGTTACGCGCCGCGCTGGAGGCATTTGCCGCGTGAACCCCATGGAATCATCGCGTCCGCTCTATGCCTGGTACGGCGACGACTTCACCGGCTCGACCGACGTGCTCGAGGCCTTGGCGCTTCACGGCGTGAAGGCCGTCTTGTTTACGCGCACACCCGATGCGCGCGGCCTTATGGCCTTCTCCGATTGCCCAGCGATTGGGATCGCCGGCGAAAGCCGCAGCCGCAATCCCAAATGGATGAGCCGCAATCTACCCGCGATCTTTCGCGCCATGCGTCGCCTGGGCGCGCCCGTAAATCACTATAAGGTCTGCTCGACCTTCGATAGCTCGCCTTTCGTCGGCAGTATTGGCCGCGCCATGGAGCTGGGCCGCGCTGTCTTTCGCTCGGGCGCGATTCCAATCGTCGTGGGCGCGCCGCATCTCGGCCGCGCCGTCGTCTTCGGCAACCTGTTCGCTGAAGCCGAGGGCGCCATGGTCCGCATCGATCGCCATCCAACCATGCGCCAGCACCCGGTCACGCCCATGAAAGAGGCTGACCTGCGCTTGCACTTGGCCCAGCAGACGGCCCTCCCGATCAGTCTTGTCGATCTCACGGCCTTCCAGGCGTACACAGCTCAACAGCGATGGCAGACCGAGTTGGATGCGCGTCGCGGTGCTGTGGTCTTCGACGGTTTCTCAAACTTCGTGCTGGAAGAAACGGCGCGCCTCATTTGGGAGCGCGCGGTCAAGCGGTCCCTGTTTGCGGTCGGCAGCTCCGGCCTCACCTATGGTCTGTTGCATCACTGGGAGTCGATCGGGTTGATCGGCCCTGCGAAAACGCCGCCGTCCGCGCGAGCGGTCGACCGGCTGCTGGTGCTGAGTGGAAGCTGTTCGCCGGTGACTGCCCGGCAAATTCGTCGCGCCCGTCAGATGGGTTTCGCAGCGTGGTGCTTAGAAGGCGCGGCGCCCTGGACTGCACAGGCTGCCAGGGCCTGCGAAGCACTGAAGAGCGGCCGAAGCGTCGTGCTCTACACTGCACTGGGCCCGCAAACCCAAGACGAGAAACACGGCGAGGAGTTTGGCGCGGCACTGGGAGCCATGTTACGCCAGCTCGTGCTCACCGCTGGTGTGCGCCGGATTTTGATTGCGGGCGGCGATACAGCAACCCACGCCGTCAAGCAGCTTATGCTTGACGCGCTCACCTTTGTGGCGCCGCTGGTGGCGGGCGTGCCACTGTGCCGTGGCCATGCCGCGTCGCCACCGCTCGACGGCATGGAGCTCGCCCTCAAGGGAGGCCAGATTGGCCACGACGACTTTTTCGCCCAGGTCCGCGACGGCGAATCGAGCCGCCCGTCCGTCTTACGCAGATGAGCGTGCCTCCACACCTTGCGTGCAATCGATGCGCGTAAAGATTGCGGCGCTCACCAACACCATGCCAGCAATGAACCACAGCGGCAGATTGTAGCTGCCCGTCGCGTGCACAATATAGCCGAAGAGCACCGTGCACAAGAATCCCCCGGCCTGTCCCGCGGTGTTCATCATCCCGGTCGCCGTCCCGCTCAGCCGACCGCCGATCGCCAGGCACAAGGCCCACGCCGAAGGCAGCATGAGGTCCATCATGCCAAAGCCGAGGCTCGACAGCGCAACTACAGCAATCTTCCCGTGAAATAGCGCCATGGCGATGAGCAGCAGCGCAGTCAGTGTCAGGCAAGTCGCGGGGATCCATCGCAGGGCCAGCCGCGCGCCCCAGCGGATCGTGAGCCGGTCGCCCACTTGCCCTCCCGCGAGGTTCGCGGCCAGGCCCACGAGAAATGGCAGCGAGGCAAACAGCACACCGTTGAGCGAGAAGCCGGCTGAGTGTACCATCCACGTGGGAAACCAGGAGAAATAGAACCAGCTTCCGCATCCGTAGCAGCCATAAGCCATAACAATGAGCCAGAGAGCGCGCGACCGGAAAAGCCGCCGCCAGGGTATCGACGTCTCGCTGTGCCCGGAGCCAATCTCGCCGATCTCTGCAAGCTCAGCGGCGCTGACTGAAGGATTGTCCTGCGGCCGGTTGCGAAAGCGGAACCACCACACCGCGGCCCACGAGAACCCCGCCAGCGCCAGCACGCGGAATGCTGCCCTCCATCCGAAAAAATGCACCAGCGGCACAATCAGCACCGGCGCCAGCGCTCCGCCCAGCCGGCTCGCAGCCCACACTAGGCCTTGGCACCGTGCGCGCTCCTGCGATGGGAACCAGCGCGCAATCACGCCGGCGATGTTGGGATATGCGCCAGCTGCTCCAAGCCCAAAGAAGAAGCGCGCCGCGCACAGTTGCCAAAAGCCGCGGCACCACCCGGTCAGCACATTGAAGCACGACCACCAGCACACGATCCGCGTCATTTCGCCGCGCTGGCCACGGCGATCGCCCATTGCGCCTGACGGCACCTCAAAAATCCCGTTCGCAAGCACGTACGCACTCAGGATCCAGCCCCAGTTTTGTGGCTGAATGTGTAGATTTGCCTGGATCGCGGGACCAGCCACCGCCACGGCAAGGCGGTCAAGAAACGTGAGCACCGAAAGCAGGCCAAGCAGGACCAAGACCCTGTGGCGCTGCTTCAAGACCTGGCCCTCGCCACCTCGGGCAATGCCAGCGCCTGGCGCGCGCTCAAAACAGCAAGTTCCGGGCTGGAAAGCACCGGCGCATGCACCACGTCGGCTGCAAGCGTGGTGAGAACTCGGGCCATGGAGGCTTGCGCGAGCACGATTACGTCTACTCCCTTCAGATCTTGCGCCAGTGCCTGCTGCAGCAGGCGGTCGTGGGTCGCGGTGTCTCCGGCGAGCACCGCCGGAAAAGCATCCTCGCACAAGCACTCTACCAGTTCCACCCTCCGCCCTGCTTCGGCCGCCTTCTCGCGCAGGAGTGCACTGGTCGGATCAAGAGTAGTCCGCAGTGTCGCCAGTACGCCGATAATGTGTGCCTGCCGCACCGCCTTCTCGGCCATGGCATCGTCAATGCGGAGGACGGGAATCTCGAACAGTTGGCGCGCCAGTGTGGCCCCCGGTCCGATCGACGAGCAGGTCACGAGCACCGCGTTTGCTCCGGCCACCTCCGCCAATGCGATTTGCTCGATAAGGCGGCGGATCGTGGCCTTGCGCAGGCCCCCGGCCTTGACTGTGTCCTGAATCAGACTCTCGTCCACCATGTGGAATACTTGGACCTCGGGCAGGTGCCGATGGCAGAGTTTTGTGAAACCAGGCGCAAGTGTAGGGCTGGTATGAATGAGAGCCAAGGTCGGTGCGGTGTGAGTCACAACAGTCTGCCTTTCCATGCGGCGGTCTCGTTCACCTGTCAAGCCTTAACCGGAAACCTTGCGGCGATTGCAGCCGGTGCAGCGAGCCGGATTTCAATTGCTCCACAAGTTACCTCATTTTGCGCAGCCCTTGCGAGCCGCGATAAGCATTGTGCGCTCCAATTCCGGTACGCGGAACGATACCCGGTGCACGAGAGCCGTCGGCCACTGGCCATATGTGATACAAAAACCTCGAATGAGGAAACGGACCATGATCGGAAGCAGGGTTCCTGCGGCTGTGGCGCAGTGCGCACGGCTGATGTTGGCGATTGCGGTGCTGGCCATCCTGTGCGGTCCGGCTATTGCGCAAAGCGAAAACACCGCTCTTCCATCCCTGCTGGGCGCGGCGTGGTATCCCGAACAGTGGCCGGAATCGCGTTGGGATGCGGATTTGCAGTTAATGGAGGCCGCTCACTTGCACGTCGTGCGCGTGGGCGAGTTCGCGTGGAACACCATGGAGCCCTCCGAAGGCCGCTACGACCTGGATTGGCTTGAGCGCGCAGTCCGCCTCGCGGAAAAGCATCACATTGCGGTCGTTATCGGCACACCCACCGACGCTCCGCCGGCATGGCTCACCGCGGCGCACCCTGAAACACTGCGCGTCGATGCTTCGGGCCGCCGCGCGGAACACGGTGGCCGCAGGCAGTTCAATTACGCCAGCGCGGAGTATCGGTTCTTTTGCGCGGCCATCGCCGAGCAATTGGCTCGGCGCTTCGGTCACGATCCCAACGTCATCGGCTGGCAAATCGGCAATGAATACAGCGAGGAGTCCTTCGACCCCGATACGCGCCGCCAATTCGACGAATGGCTCAAGCGCAAGTACGGCACACTCGACGCGCTCAATCGCGACTGGACAACGGCCTACTAAAGCCAGACCTATGATCGCTGGGATGAGATTCCCCTGCCCTCCTCGGGCGGTAACCCAGGACTCCTGCTCGATCACCGCCGCTTCGTCAGCGATACCTGGCGAGACTTTCAGCAGGTGCAGATTGACGTTATTCGCAAGTACGCCGATCCGCGCCAATTCATCACCACAAACATCGGTGGCCTCGGCTGGTCCGACAACTGGGACCACTACGAAATCACACGCCCGCTCGACCTGGCCGCCTGGGACGACTACGTGGGCGAAGGTCACCTGAACGTCGCGCGCAACGCCGCCGTGCATGACCTCGCGCGCGGTTGGAAGCGCGAAAACTTCTGGGTCATGGAGACTCAGCCCGGCTCGGTGAACTGGGCGCCGGTCAACACCACGCTGGACCGCGGCGAAACGCGTGCCATGGCCTGGCAGGCCATCGGCCACGGCGCTGACGCCGTTTTGTACTGGCAATGGCGCGACGCGCTCAACGGCCAGGAGCAATACCACGGCGCACTCGTCGGCCCTGACGGCGCACCCTTGCCGATCTACGACGAAGTCCGCGGCATCGGCGGCGAATTCGAGCGCGCGGCAGCAGCTCTGAAAGGAACAAAGCCCGTCGCTCAGGTCGCTCTCCTCCACACGTATGACAGTCGTTGGACCATCGACTTCCAGCCGCACAACAAGAACTACGACCAGCTCGACGTGCTCCTCGGCTACTATCGCCCCCTTCGCGACCAGCAGCTCACGGTCGATATCGTCAGCGCGGACGCGCCACTCGACAGCTACAAACTCGTCATGGCGCCGAGCCTGAACGTGATTTCACCAGATCTCGCTGCGCACTTGCTCGCGTATGTGCGGCAGGGCGGCCATCTGCTCCTTGGCCCGCGCTCGGGCATGAAGGACGAGCACAACGCGCTCAACGTCGAGCGGCAGCCTGGCCCCCTGGTCGCGCCGCTCGGCGGCCGCGTAGAACAGTATTACGCGCTCGACTCCGTCGTGCAGCTTGGCGGAACGCTCGGTTCCGGAACTGCCTCGCTATGGGCTGAGCAACTCTCGCCCAGCGCGTCGGATGTCGAGGTACCGCTTCGCTATGGCAAGTCAAATGGCTGGTTGGATGGCCAGCCCGCGATGGTCACGCGCCGCGTAGATAAGGGGCGCATCACCTATCTGGGCGCGTTGCTGGATCCTGACCTGATGCGACGCGTAGTGGCGTGGGCCGCCGGCGATGCCAAGATCGAAGCCGAGTTTCCCGCCGTGCCCTCGGGGGTGGAAGTGTGCCGGCGTATGGACAATTCCCACACGGTGTTTGTGTTGATTAATCATGGAGAAGCGGAAACGCAGATCGCGCTACCTTCCACGATGCACGATATCTTGCGCGATGGACGCACCATCACGAGCGTCGATCTGCCGCCGCAAGGCGTGGCCGTGCTGGCGGCCGATGCGCACTGATACGGCGCATGGAATCATTGGGACGCGAGGCGGGATTCGATGACCACAAATCTCACGCGCCGAAGATTCTCCTCCGCCCTGGCAGTGACCATGGCAGGCTTCCCGCTTTTGCGCGGCGCCAGGCTTCTTGCCGACGGATTCAGCACAAACCAGATTGCCCCATTCCGCACGCCCTACAAGTACGGCAGGCTGGTCCTGGCGGCTTCGCCCGATCCCAATGCCTTCGATAGCAAATCCGTTGACGACCCCTTCGTTTTCCTCCACGAGGGCGCGTTTCACATGCTCTACATTGGCTTTGACGGAACCGGCTACCAGACAGGTCTGGCCAAATCCTTCGACCTGGTCAACTGGGAGCGCGTGGCCTGCGTGGCCCGCCGCAATCCAAACTCAAGGTACACGCGCTACAACGTGGCGCTGAGCTTCGTTGTTCGGGAAAACGGCCTCACCTCATCGGGGCGCTTGAAGAAAGTGCATGGCCGCTACCTGGGCGCGTGGAATGCATACCCGAATGCGGGCTACGAAGAGGGATCTGCTGTCATTGGCCTCGCCTGGAGCGACGATCTGCTCCATTGGGAGCTGACTGAACCCATCCTGTTTCCCGCCGATGGTGCGCCGTGGGAGCATGGCGGGCTCTACCGGCCAAATCTTATCGAGCACGACGGGATCTTCTACCTCTTCTACAACGCTAAGACCGATCTGCTGCCGAAGAGCGAGGGCGGAGGTTGGCGCGAGCAGACGGGCGTGGCCACTTCGCGTGATCTCAAGCACTGGACACGTTACGAAGGCAATCCCATCCTCCGCAACGGTGGCCCCGAATCGTGGGACGCGCGCTTTGCCAGCAACCCGTTCGTCGTCCACCACAAAGAGGCTGTGGGGAATGTACTACTTTGGGCTCGACCGCCATGGCGCCGCCCGCGAACTGTTGGCGCTCGGCCGCGATCCCTGGCACTTCGAGAAAGTGAACGAGATCATGATTGACAGGGGCATGCCAGGCTCCGTCGATGAAACCTTTGCCCACAAGCCCTGCGTGCTCCACCACGACGGAGCGCTCTACCACTTCTATTGCGCCGTTTCGGGCAAATGGCCGCACGAGGTGCGCGGCATCTCCGTGGCGCATTCCGAGCCATGGTGAGAAATCGTTCGGTCTGCCTTTATCGCGTGGGGTTCTCTGCGCGGACCTGATACTTCCCTGACTCCACTGTCAGCTCCAACCTGCCTCCGTCAACGCTCACTGCAACCACTCCACCCGCCCTCTTCGCCGTTACACGGTTCACCGTCGCGGTGCCAGGAGCCGCGGAATCAACCTCAATCGTGGCCCTCGCATTTACCGGAACGGTGAAGTCATACACCGTCGCCGTTGCCCCCCGGCGCCATTTGCTCTCGATCAGCCCAACCGCGGACTGGTATCGCACGCGCACCCACGCAAGCTTTCCTACCACCGTCGGATGCAGAACGATCTGCTCCGTTCCCTCGCGCGAGAAATTCACGTTGATCCCTCCGAGCCCGCGATAGAACCACTCCTCCGCGCTGCCGAGCATGAAGTGGTCTTGCGAATGCCCAGCGTCCCAGGACTCAGTGAGAGAGGTGGCGCCCTGCGCGAGAATGTAGCCGTAACTCGGCGCGTCGGTTCGCTCCAGCATGTCGAGCAACACATCCGATCGCCCATTCTCGAGCAGCGCATCCACTTCATAGTGGAAGCCCACCTCACCGCAGGTGGTGTGATTGCCGTGTGCCCGAATATCCGTCACCAGCGCATCCAGCACAGCCGCACGCTCGCCCTCCGGAACAATTCCCAGCGCCAGCGGCATGGCCTGCGCCGCTTGGCTGCCCTTGTCGTAGAGCCGCCGCGCCGCATCGAAGAATCGCGCATGGAATGCTGCGCGGCGCTTGCTCAGCTTCCCGCGCATATTCTTGGCTTTCGTCCTTCCTGCCCAACACTGCGGCCGTTCTCTCCATCACCTTCAGGTCCTGATAGTAGATCGCTGTCGCGGTCACGCCGGCGGTGGTGAGCTTTGAGAATCCGGGTTCGCCGGGGCCAATGTCATACCAGTCGCCAAGGCCGTAGTCGAGAATGCCGTCATGTACTCGCGTGGTGAGATACGCCACATACGCGCGCATCACGACGTACTGCTCAGCCAGAAACCCGCGGTCTCCTGTGCGTTTGTACACGTACCAGGGATCGAGCACCGCGGCGCTTCCCCATTCCGGCGAGTCGTTGAAGACATCGTATTGAGGATCGAAGACCACGTACTGCGGCGCGATCTCGGGCACCATTCCGGCTTTCGGCCCATCGCTTCGCTGCGCGCCGGCGATGTTGCGCGCGGTGGCTGCGTAAAGACCAGAGAGGTCGAAGTCGTAGAGCATTGAAGGAGCGAGAAGATGCGTTTCCTCGAGCCAGCCAAGCTTTTCGCGATGAGGACAGTCGGTGAAAACACTGACCGAGTTGTTCTCGATAGCGTGAACGATGAGAGTGTGAATTCGATTGAGAAGTTCGTCACTCGATGTGAAGCTGCCGGCCAGCGGCGATGAACTGTGGACAGATTCGCCGCGAAGAGCAAGAATCCGGGCGCCGGCTTCTCTTGCCTCCGTGCTCACCCCTTCAATCTGAACGTAGCGGAAGCCGTAGTAGCTGAAGCGCGGATGCCAATTCTCCACCCCTGTGCCGCGCAGCGTGTACGAAAACCATTGCGGCCCGCCGGAGCTTCGTTGTGTCACGAGGCCGTCCTGATCGAGAAGCTCGCCGGAAATCAATTTCACGGTTGCGCCCGCGAGGCCCGAAACGCTGATGGCTGGCCAGCCAGCGAAGTTCTGTCCGAGATCGTAGATCAGAATGCCGGGCCTTGGCCGCGTAATCTTGACCGGCGTGTAGACATGCATGATTCGGATGGGCGGTGCGATCTCAGGTCGCAGCGCGCCACCAGGGCCTGCGATCACGACGGCTGCGCGCCACGAGGCGTCATCAAAACTTGGCAGGTCCCATCCTTTCGGTTCAAGCCGCGCATCGAAGTCTTCGCCGCCGTACTCATGAGAGAAGGTGATGGGACCGGGCGCGGTCTTCCATGTGCTGTCTGAAAGAACGTCGGCGGACGTCCCGTTGGCAAACTCAATGTGGAGCTGAACGGTGCAGCGCGGCTCGCCGAAACTGCCGGCGAACTTGGTATAGCGGCCGGGAACGCGGGCGACGCGAAACATGCCGTTGCCCAGCATCACGCCAATGGCGTTGGGGCCCTCGCGCAGCAGGCTTGTCACGTCGTAGGCGTCGTAATAGATGGTCTTGCGGTAGTCGCTCCAGCCGGGAGTGAGCTGGTCGTCGCCCACCATGCGGCCATTGATGCGAACCTCGTCCTGGCCCAATCCGGCCGCGTAAAGAAGCGCGCGGGCAATGGGTTGGTTAACGCTGAAGGTCTTGCGAAACAGCGGAAGCCGTTCGCTGTCATCGTCGTCGCCGGTCGGGTGCGCGGCAATCCATGGGGCGCGCCAATCCGGAGCTTGGACCCAGTGGGCGACGGCGCTCCAGCCGGACGGGCGATTCTGCTCGTCCCAGACCTGAACGCGCCACGCGTATCGGTGTTGGGGTTCGAGCGCCGGCCCGGCGTACCGGATGCCCAAGATCGCGGGACTGGAGATGATGCCGGTGTCCCAAAGTACGTTCCGCGAAGACGCGAAATCGCTTTCGGTAGTGGCCACTTGAATTCGATACGCGGACTGTGCCACTCCGTGCATGGCCGGCCGTGCGGCGTCGAGCTGCCAGGAAAACTCCGGGTGGGCGTCAATGACGTCGAGGGGATCGGCCTGGCCCCCGCAGCGCAGTGCGTTGGGCTGAAGCAGACGCGAGGCTGGTGGCGCGGCAACTGCGACAGGTCCGGCGGTGGCCACAATGAAGATGACGGCGCTGAGCCAGCCAAGGAGAGTTCCAGGCCGCTGACTGCGCGGAGTCGTGGACGAAGCCATGATTGACGTGATACAGCAGCGGGGCCGGAACTCGCAATGGACATAAACGCATTTCGCGGCGCCACAGAAGGGTGATAGGTTGTTGGCATGAATCGCATGGTCTTCCATTCCGCATTGCCGATTGCTTTGGCCGGAATGGCAATGTGTACAGTGATTGCTGCGCAGGCAAATGGCCAGACGGCGGACAGCGGCGAGCGGCAGATCGAGCGCGTGGATGCGGCTGCGCGGAGCGGGCCGTTCAAGGCGGATTGGGATTCCCTCGGAGCGTATCGCGTCCCGCAGTGGTTTCGCGACGCCAAGTTCGGAATCTTCATCCATTGGGGCGTGTACTCCGTTCCGGCATTCGGAAACGAGTGGTATTCCCGCAACATGTATGTCGAGGGCAGCCCTGCGTTCACGCATCACGTCGAGACTTACGGACCGCAGTCCCGCTTCGGGTATAAGGACTTCATTCCGATGTTCAAGGCGGAACATTTCGACGCCAATGCCTGGGTCGATTTGTTTCAGCAAGCGGGGGCGCGGTACATCGTTCCTGTTGCGGAGCATTGCGATGGCTTCGCGATGTACGACTCGGGGATTACCGATTGGAACGCCGCGAAGATGGGGCCGAAGCGCGACGTCGTCGGCGAACTCGCAGCTGCCACGCGCCGCCACGGTCTGCGCTTCGGCGTCTCCTCGCATCGGGCCGAGCACTGGTGGTGGTATGGCGTCGGTGCCACGTTCGACTCTGATGTCCGCGATACCCGCTACGCAGGGCTCTACGGTCCCGCTCGGCCCATGGCTCTGCCAGGGGACGATAACTCGAAGGAACCCGATCCGGACCACCTGGAACGTTGGCTGCCGGCGGACAAGGCCTTCCTTGACGACTGGCTGGCCCGCTCGTCGGAGCTCGTAGACAAGTATCACCCCGATCTCCTGTACTTCGACTGGTGGATTGGTCAGCCGGCGTTTCAACCGTACTTGCAGCGCTTCACCGCCTACTACTACGACGATGCCGCGCGCCGCAATCAGAGCGTCGTCCTCACCTACAAACAGCACGACTTTCCCGGGAATGCCGCCGTCCTCGATATCGAGCGCGCCAAGCTTGACACGATCCGGCTACTGCCCTGGCAAACCGATACATCGGTCAGCATTCATTCCTGGGGCTACGTCAAAAACGACGAGTATCGCGACGCCAAATCGCTCATCGACGAGCTGGTGGACGTGGTCAGTAAGAACGGAAACCTACTATTGAATGTGGGACCGAAGGCGGATGGAACCATCCCCGACGAGGCGCGCGCCGTTTTGCTGCAGATGGGTGCGTGGCTCAAGGCAAACGGCGAAGCGATTTACGGATCGCGTCCCTGGCTTCTCTACGGCGAAGGGCCGACTAAGGTGACCGGCTCGGCGAAATCCTCTGACCAGCAGGAATTCACGCCCGAGGACATTCGCTTCACGACACATAATGGCGCGCTGTACGTCATCGCGCTTGGTTGGCCGAAGACCGGAGAACTAAGGGTGCACACGCTTTGGAAGGGGAATCCCTACCTCAAGGGCCCTGTCTGCGGAGTCAAGCTATTGGGCTCAAGCGACGCCATTTCCTGGCGACAGGCGGCGGACGGCCTGTATATCAAACTGCCGATGCAGCAGCCGCAAGAGCCCGCATTTACGTTCCGGATAATGGAACCAAAAGGCCACTCCGGCCGCTGCGGAAACTAGAGATTCAATGCCCCACAAGAGGTCCTCGCGCGCAAGGCGCCCTGTTAGCCGTTATCGAGCGCTGGAGACCGGCGAGTAAACAGAGAGAAGCACGACCTCCGGGCTCTCAGGAATGAGCAGAATTTTTGGGCTTGAATCGATTTCCGCCAAGTATTTACGCCCACTCCGTGAGTCTCTTTGTGGAGCGCGTGCCAAGCAAAGTCGGACTTCAGCAACACCCAAAAAAGCGAAAATCGTGCGTTCGATTCAACCCAAAAAATGTTCCGCATTGCGGACTAGCCCGTCGAAAATCTGCGGGCGGTCGCAGTGGCCGTTCTGCCGGGCGATTCCTCCCTGATTCGTGTGCGACGAAAAATTGGTTTTCCCGTTGACACCGAATTTGACGGTTTCTTACTGTTCCCCCCGGTAAGAGGAATGTCCCGCTCTCTTGGGGGAAGTATTGAGAGCGAACTGCAAGCCAGAGGAGGCCTTCATGAGATTGAACCAATTGCGGAACATCTGGCGGCTGGGTGTAGCGGTAGCCGTGATATGCGCGGCCGCGTGGATACACGCACAGAACACTACTAGTTGTGCGATCACTGGCACAGTGGCTGACTCCACGGGCGCGGTCGTGCCCGATGTACAGGTGACTGCGACCAACCAGGCCACGGGCCTGTCGCACACTGAAACCACCAATGGCTCCGGCTTTTACGATGCGGAATCGCTGGCGCCGGGCGATTATTCGGTCACCACAACAAAAATCGGCTTCAAAACCCAGGTCATCAAGGACATCCACCTTGATCCCGGCCAGCGCCGCGGACTGAACGTGAAACTGGCAGTTGGCGAAGTGGCAACCACTCTGACGGTTGAGGCGGACGCCGTAGCGGTGCAGACCGAGAGCGCAGAGCTGGGTGGCACCGTTTCGGAAAAGGAAGTTTCAAACCTGATGCTGAACGGCCGCAACTTCCAGACGTTGGCATTGATTGTGCCCGGAGTGAGCGCGGCCAGCGGCGCCAACGCGCTGCCTAACTACGGTGAGGGTGGATACCTGGGGCAGACGGAGATCGTCGTGGGCGGCACTTCGATCGAGAAGACGGCGTACTCGATCGATGGCCTATTCGACATGGACCCCAATGCTCTCATTAACGTGAATGTGCTGCCGACGATCGATTCGATTTCGGAATTTCGAATCCTGAAAGACAATTACAGCGCCAGATACGGCATGGCAGGCGCCGGGCAGATTCTGATCGAGACCAAGAGCGGCGGAAGCCAGTTCCATGGCGGCGGCTACGAGTACGTGCGCAACAACTACATCGGCACTGCAAAGCCATATACGACCCCGCCCACTCAGGGCATCGCGGCACTGCACTACAACATCTTCGGTTACACACTCGGCGGGCCTCTGATGATTCCGGGCGTTTACAACGGGAATCGCGCGAGGAAGTCGTATTTCTTCGCGGGCGGCGAGTGGCGCATCAACCACTACCCCGCGGCCATTCACACGCGGAACATGATTCCGCAGGCGATGCGCAATGGCGACTTTAGCGCAAGTCCTTCGCTCACTAACACTTCGGGTTGTCCGGGAGGATTGACGCCCTGCCTTTCGCTCACACCGGGAAGCGCCAACCTGCTGAGCACGTACAGAGGTTTGACCCCGTCCACTTGCATCACGGCGGATTCGACCGGCCGGTACGACCAGTTGAACCCCAACTGCATGGATCCCACGGCGAAAGTGCTGTTAGACCCTAAAAACGGTCTCTGGCCACTGCCGAACGACACAGGCAGCAGCATCAACTACATCAATAACGGGTCAGAATTGGACTCGGAGAACGATTACAACTACCGGGTTGATCACAACATCAACAACAACAACCTGATCACGGGAAGGTGGACGACCGAAGAAGTCAACAACCTTCGCCCCTCGAGAAACTACAACGACCCCTCGCCAAATCCCGGCTCTACGGTTTACAGCCGTGGAATGAATTCAATGATCCGTTGGTCCGACACAATCAAGCCAACTCTGATCAATACGTTGCAAGGAGGAGAAACCTTCAACAAGTGGCTGCTGGGAGTGACGAATTACACATTGCCAAGCGGCGCGACGATCGCGCAGCAATACCCAAATGCCGATCCGCTCAATCGCATCCCGGACATCAGCGTGAACGGCGGAGGAACCTGGGCATGGATGGGCGTGGGCGCGCAGCCCAACTACATTCATGATGGCGTGGGAGTGGCGTCTGACGACCTGAGCTGGATGAAAGGCAGTCACCTGTTGCAGACAGGTATCCTGTACTTGTTTACGATTCGGCATATTAACGCGAGCGCCTTCCCGATGGGAAATTTCAGCTTTACCGGGGCGAATTCGGGAGACTCGGCTGCCGACCTCATGCTCGGCCTCGATGCGACTTACACTCAGACCAATGAGCAAGCCTCCGGACGCTTCCATAACCGCTGGTTCGAGGCTTACGTGCAGGACGATTGGAAGGTCACTCCGCGCCTCACCGTGAACCTCGGCGTCCGTTGGAGCTATTACCGGCCGACATGGGAGGAAGGCGACCAGGTTACGAACTTCAAAGCAAGCACATGGGTAGCGTCACAGGCTCCCACGATCAACACCGGCGGCCACGAGACACTGAACTCGTCGAATCAGCCATTGACGACCGGCGGCACAGTAGCCAATCTGACAAATGGACTGGTGTATGCGGGTGTGGCCGGCACACCGCGCGGTTTCGACGATCCCCGCAAAGCGGAATTCGGGCCACGCATTGGTTTTGCATATCGCCTGACCAATGATGGCAAGACCTCGATTCACGGAGGGGCCGGCACGGGCTACACACAGATCGCCATGCTGGAAACATCCTCATTGATTTCAAACCCACCATTCGTGCAAAGCACGACGATCTCCAACAGCTTGCTCAGCCTGCCAACGGCTGGAGGAGCGGCAGGGGCCCCCGGCATCCCAAGCCTCACCGTGATCGGACCCGACTATCGTCCTACGGTCACCACTACGTTTAGCTTGGGCGTGGAGCGCCAGTTGCTGCCCAATGCCGTCGCGCAGGTTGCCTATGCAGGCAGCATCTCGAAGCATGTAATGGCAGAGGGTTACAACTACAACTTCGCGCTCAACGGAACCTCGTCCGGCACCGCGGCCTGCGCGGCGAATGCCAACAATCCGGCGAACAGCAGCTCTTACAAAGGACCCCCAGCCACGAGCTACCTTTACGATCCATGCCTGAACGCCGGGTCAGTTTCTTCCTTGTATTACGCGCCTTATCTGGGCTACGGGAGCATCAGCGGGACCAACAATGGCGGCATCGCCAACTACAACGGCCTGCAGACCGGGTTGGTCCTGAAGCAGCGGGATTTGACCTGGAATGTGGCCTACACCTGGAGCAAGGCTCTGGAAGATGTACAACCCTCGAATCCTGGAGCAAACGGAACTGGCGTTGGATACGATCAGTCAGCGAGCTTCCAGAATCCTCGAAACGAGCGGCTCGACTACGGTGCCCCCGACTTTGACCGCCGCCACGTCTTTACGACGGCCTGGGTTTACCAGACGCCCTTCTTCATGCATTCCAGCAACGTGCTGGAGCGCGAAGTGTTATCTGGGTGGGGCCTGTCGGGCCTGGCCGTTCTTGAGAGCGGACTGGCATTGTATCCATCTCTTGGGGTGGGCAACGCGGGGTTGGCCACTCGTCCCAACCAAATCGCCTCGGTTACTCATCCTGGTGACGGCAAGACCAATCTCGGACACTCGACGTATCTCAGCCCAACGTCATTCCAGGCGCCTGCCTGGGGTGAATTCGGGAATGCGCATGCAGGCGATGTTCGGGGACCCAAAGAAGTGGCGTTCAATGTCGCTCTTGACAAAAACTTTCCAGTCACGGAGCGAATCGGCTTCAAGCTTCGCGTAGAAGCCTTTAACGTGTTCAACCATCCCAACACAATTGTGCAAGGGACCTGGGCCGGACCGACAAGCAGCTTCGGAACCGTCATAGGCGCCGGCGACCCGCGGCAGGTGGAGTTCTCCGGGCGGTTCACGTTTTGAGCTTTGCCGCATGATGAACTGGGGCGCGGAAGCAACGGCTTCCGCGCCCATTTCTTTTGCAGTCGAATCGATCCGCTCACCTTCACTTGACTGTCCTCGCGAAAATCGCGAGAACGACGAGAGCGATCGGCGCGGCGTGCAAGGGCACGCTCCTTGAGCAATCCGCGGCGATGCGCATTCCGCGATGCGGATTGGTCTCAATCTGTTGGCCATCGAAGCTGAGCGTGGTCTTGCGTAAATCAGGACGCCTTGAATCTGTCCGGTGATAGGAATCGGCCTGTCCGACAAACCCGCATCATGTAATTATGTGATACAGGTGCGAACAGCGAGCTTGGCGCCACGACTCCGCTTCACCGAATCCTGAGGACCGTCAATTCCGGGCGACTCTTGCTGTGTGGAAAGCAGCCAAGCCTACTGCTCGCGCGCCTCACCTGTTGACAAGAAAGCCATTCCATCGATCGCATCCCCCGACGCCAGCATGTCCCTGACTCCCTCCGGAATGACGCCGCGTGCGCGGAAAGATACCGTAAGATTATCGCGTTGATTGAGAACGGTGTCATGGACGCTGAAACTGGTGAGCATCAGCAATGGCTCGCAGTATATGCAGCATCTCCGGCACAGGAAGGGCAGACCATGCCAGCAGGCAAATCCAAACGACAACCTTCAATGGCGCTCCCTGGCGCCACGCTGGGGCGAAAGATTGCGTGCAGGCTGCTGCTCTCGACGCTGCTCTGCATGGGCACGGCCTGGATCGCGCTGGCGCAGGCGCCTGACGCACAGCCCGTTGATATCGACGCGACACCGGCCGCACGGGCTCTCCTTCACGATCTGGATACGATCTCTGGCCACGCCACCATCGGCGGGCAACACAACTACCCAAACACGGTTTCGCGCTACTCGGACCGCGTCTACGATTTGACCAGCGAGTTTCCGGGGCTCTTTGGGCAGGATTTCGGTTTTGCGGGTAGAGACGATAAGGACTCGACGCTGGGACGCCCTTCGATGATCGCCGAGGCGATCCGGCAGTACCGCAGCGGCGCCGTGATTGCGCTCACGTGGCACTCCGTACGGCCCACAGACGACGAGCCGGTGACCTTTCGGGACAGCGTGCAGGGACATCTGACTGACTGGGAGTGGCATCAGCTGCTTACGCCCGGCACCGACCTTTATAACCGCTGGTGCAGGCAGGTAGACCGGATCGCGGGGTACCTGAAGGAGCTGCAGGACGCGGGCGTTCCGGTGCTTTTCCGGCCTTACCACGAGATGAACGGGGACTGGTTCTGGTGGGGCGGGCGACCCGGTCCCGATGGCTCAGCCGCGCTTTACCGGCAACTCTTCGACCGCTATGTGCACGTGGATCACCTCCACAACCTCATTTGGGTGTGGAACGTGAACAGCCCAAGCGGCACCAGCGCCGGAGCTGTCGGCGATTACTTTCCCGGTGCGGGTTACGCGGACGTGCTGACCATGGATAATTACGAGCCGTTCCGCGCGGATTTCTACAACAGCATGGTTACGCTGGCCGACCCGCTGCATAAGCCGATTGCGCTGGCCGAGGTGGGAGCGCTGCCCAGCCTGGAGACGCTGGCGCAGGAGCCGCGCTGGGCCTACTTCATGATGTGGAGCGGAATGGCCGAAGGGGTAAACACGCCGGATGAGTTGCGGACGATGTTTCACAAGCCCAATATCATCAATCGCGGCGATGCGCGCCTTTCAAAGCCACTCCCCGCACCTACGACGCCGCCACTGCCCGGAGATCCTGAAGCCGGCGCCGAGGTGCGCGCCCTGCTGACGAAGTTGGCGGATACGAAGGGCAAAGGAGTTCTGGCAGGGCAGAGCATTGCGGAGAATGGCGGCGCGACGCTTGCCGAGACGCAGACGGTGCTGGCCGCAACCGGCAAGTTGCCGGCGATTGTGGAGCTCGACGTGACCGCTGCAACCGATGCGATGACTCTGCTGGCCGAAGTGCGCAAAGCCGCGGATCAGGGGGAGCTAGCCCTGGTGCGCTGGTCGCCTCCGAGGCCGACGGACGATGCGGCGACCGGCGCGCTTACGGATTTCGAATGGCAGGAGCTGCTGGAGCCTGGAACGGATCTCTGCCAGCGCTGGACCGCGCAGGCCGACCAAGCAGCCGCGCTGCTGCGACCGCTGGCCCGCGCTCATCTGGCCGTGCTCTGGAGTCCTTATCCGGCCTCCAATGCAGTCAATGCTCCGAGCGGGTTTCCACCGTTCAACGGCGCTCAAAAGAGCAGCGTCAACTGGTGGGCGGGCCGTCCCGGCCCGGAGGGTTCGCGCGAGCTGTATCTGAGACTTTATGACCGCCTGACCATACACGATGGATTGCACAACCTCGCCTGGGTTTGGGAGGCTGCACCTCCCAGCTTCATTCCGGGAGGCAACAACGGGTTCGAGGAGTTCTTCCCCGGGCCATTACACATTGATGCGATGATCCTCGATGCCAGTTCGCTGGATGGGCAACGGTTCCCGCTCGATCGGCTGGTGGATCTGTTTGCGGGCGGCAAGCCGTATGGCGTTCGGGTCGGAGCGGGTGTGCCGCCGGCCGAGGCGCTGGCAAGAGAGACGGGCTGTCGCTGGATGATGATTTCTTCCACGGCGGCGGGCTCCGATGCGATCAAGAGCTTTTACGCCGATGTGCATGTGCTGGCTGCTGGACAGAAATAGAGTTACGCGCGAAGCGCTGCACGGGAGGAGGGCGGCAAGCAGCGTGCCGGCGGGAGTGCGTGTTTAGGGCGGTCGCCGAAGGGCTTTGGAGAACGGCCCGGTCGCTATTGCGCGCGCGGTTCTCCTGTCGGAAGAAAGGCCATTCCTGAAATCGCCTCCCCCGAAGCCAGAACCTCCCTGACTCGCGCCGGGTTGGGTCCGCCCCGCCCGGTCGCCTCCCGCAGTAGGTGCAGCGCCGATGCAGGTGTGGCGCCGAGCGGTAGACGGAAGATCCAGGGAACATTGGCCGACGTGAGCGACTCATCGTTGCTCAGCGCCACCACCGGGACAAAGCACTTCAAGGCCAGTTGTTCCGATAGGTGGCTGGCGTCTCGATCCAGCGCCACAATCGCCAGTGCGTGTTCATCCATCAGGGCATGAACCAGTTGAGTTGAAGCTGCGCCCCAGTTCTGACCGCTCTCCACCGGCATCACTGTCCATTGCCGGTCGCCCGGTGCTCCAGCGCGCACCGCTGCCAGAACCTCCGGTGACTGCGCAATCTCCACCGATTTGGGTCCGAAGAGAACCACACGCACCGGGCCCGGCGGCAGATCGGCGGATCGCGGACCCACGTAACTCACTTCATCTTCGCCCACGCGCGCATACGGTACTTGTAACGTCGCAGACGGTGCCTGCGTACTGCCAGAGCCCTGCGCCGCGGGCTGCTTGTCCATCGTCGCAAGCCGGTACGTGATCGCGCCGTTGTGCACTGTGCCCAGATACATCGGCGCGACGTTTTTCTGGTTGGGATCAAAAATCATATGCCCGGTCACGCCGTCATACTCTTCGATGTCGGCGAGCGCATCGTGAATGCGGGCGCGATTCAGCCCCGCCTTGCAGATGGACTCAAGTAGCCCGTTCATCGCGTCATAGGCCAGCGAAGCAAATTGCTCAGGCTGCTCATGAAAGCGAGCCTCGAAGCGGTGGTTGAAATCGAGCCAGCGCGGATCGTTGCGTGTCGGATCGTAGGGAAAGACAGCTTCAAAACCATCCGCGGCGGATCCGGCTTGAGCCAGCAGATCGGGTCCCAAAGTGCGGTAAGAGCCGAAGACACGCTGCTTCATGCCCATGGCGCGCATCTGCTTCAGGATATTCGCCGTCTCGGTTTCATCTGCCCAGAGCACGATCCCGTCGACGCGCGAGCCGCGAATAATCTGCAATTCACGCGAAAAGTCCGTGTCGCCTGGCAGGAATTTCTGCTCAATCGCGACGGGGTGGCCCAGGCGGACCGATGCATTCCGGAACTTTGGAACGCCCATGCGGCCATATCGGCTGTTTACCCTAAGCAGCGCAATGCGCTTCAGGCCAAGCTCCGTATAGATGTGGCGAGCCAGAGTAAAAGCCTGTACACGGTCATCCTGAAGATCGGTGAAGTACCAGGGGATATAAGTCTCAGGAATCGTGGGATCGGTCGACGCGCAATTGACGATGGAGATCTCGGCTTTAAGCGCGACGCGCAACATAATATGCGTCGACTCAGAACTGATCGAACCAAAGATGGCCCAGTCCTTGTCGTCGTAGATCATTTTCACGGCTTCGTCCGCGGCCGAACCCCAAATCGTAGAGTCGGTAGGACGGTTCGTGCCGTAGACCGCTTGGGCCTGCCAGTTGTTGTAGTCGTTATGCACCATGAGCTTGAATGGCTTGCCGCCATAGCCGCCGCGCGCATTTGCCTCTTCTACCGCCAATTGCGCCCCGTGCAGCATGCGCAAACCATCCACCTGGTCCGGAGCGGGCTCAACGGGGCCGAAGAAGCCGATCCTCACTTCGGTGACGTCCTTGGGATCGGGGGTGTCGCGGCCAGCACCCGAATAAATGTTGGGTTGGAGATAGTTCTCGTAGTACGGTTTTTCAAACTTGGCGAACGGCCTCAAGTCTTGCGGTTCACCGGCGTACGGCGCGACGATCCGGTCTCGCGGGGGGGCCGGAGGATGTTTCCCGCATTCGCATGCGCCTGAGTTCTGCGCCCCGGCGGGCGCTGCGGCGCCAATTGCCAGCACGCAGACCGCAATCGACAGTACTCCTTTGCACATCACGACTACTCCTTGCTGTCAGCGGCTCTTTCCGTGCGGAACATGGCGATAGCCTCGATCTCGATGAGCAGTTCCGGCCGGCAGAGGATAGCTTGGATTCCCGTCGACGCGGGCAGGGGATCGAGCCCCTGCTCCTTGTAAAACGCGGCGCGCTCTTCGTTGAAGGCCTCATAATCGCGCTCGATGTCGCGTAAGTAGCACGTTGTGCGCACCACATCGTGCCACGTGCATCCTTCGCTGGCCAGCAGCCCGCTAATGTTCGAAAGTGTGCGCCGCATCTGCGCGCGAAAATCGCCGATGTGCACGCTCTTGCCGTTCTCGTCGATCGATGCGGTGCCGGAGATCAGCAGAATCGTCACCCCGTTCAGATCGATCCTCATCCCGCGCGAAAACGCACTCGGCTTGGCGTAAGCGTAGGCCTCGTTGAGCACCTCAGGATTCGTAACCGCGCGTTTCTTGATCGGCTTGTGTGCGATAGTCTCGATAATCTCAGCAAATGCGCTCATATTGTTAACTCCTTCATCTTCATCGTTCGAGTATTCCGTGGCTTAACCCATCGGCCGTCGCAACCCATATGTCGCTGCCCTGAAAGTCGATACCAAGAATGTAGTTGTGAGCGGGACCGGTGGTCACAGGAATCTCCGTGACCTTCCCCTCCGCATCGCGCACGGTCATCACCGGTTTGTGGGTGGTGAGCGAGCGAGTGTAGACGGCCCAGTTGGCGCCGTCGTAGTAGGCCAGTCCTTTATCGGTGCAGAACCAGGCGTGATTCGCATCCACGCCCTTCACAAAGTTGGTGAAATTCGAGGGCAGTCCGCTGTCCTTCGTTAGAAAGTTACGCCAGTAGCGGCCGTCGTACCGGCTGTCTCCGAAGTAAGTCGACGCCCACACAACGCTGTCTACATAACTCACCGACGAGACGATGTCGTGGATCAGCCCCTGGTCTTTGAAGAGCACCAATTCGGTCTCATCATCGGGATCGCTGTACTTGTCCCAGGCTCCGGTCTTCTGGTTGTACTCCAGCAATCCGCTGCCCCAAACGGCGAAGTAGACCTTCGACGAAGTGGCTGATACCCCGTAGACCCAAATCTCGACCATCGGCGTGTTGCGCTCGTTGTAGAGCGACCACTCTCCGGTGCGCAGGTTGAGTCGGCCGGCGCCGGCTGCCGTAGCCACCCACACGTTTTCGCCTTCCACTGAGACACCGTAGACCACGTCGTTGCTCAGTCCCGAGTTCAATTGTGTGTAGCTGACGATGCGCCCGCCGGAGATGCGGCTCAGCCCGCCCATGGTTCCGGCCCACACATCGCCGGTCCGCTTATCCAGAGCCAGCGAGAGCACGGCGCGGTGCGCCAAGCCATCTTTCGTGGTATAGGTTTTCCAATTGCCCTTATCGTAAACACCCAGGCCATTGTCCGTGCCGGCCCAAATGCGGCCGCCGTCCACCAGCACGGCGTACACGTGATTGTCAGGCAGGCCATTCTCGATGGTGAAGTTCTCAAAGCGGAAGCGCGGCATCTGCGAAGCGATGGCGGACACTGACGCGCGATGAGTCTGATGCGCCGCCTGTGCGAATCCCCGCGGCGCCGCGGCCGCAGTCAGCGTGGCTACCGTCAACGCAATCGCAAACCACCTCGTATCGGCAAACTTCTTCATCGCGTCCTCAGATATTCGATCAGGCCGTTTAGTTCGTCCTTGGTCAGGTCGCTGGTGCGGCCATGCTTGTCCTCGGGGTTAAAGATCGTCCAGATCTCTTCCAGCGTGCGTGCCGATCCATCGTGCAAAAAGGGTCCCGTTACCGCGATGTTGGTCAGTTGCGGCGTCTTAAGAACCCCGGTGGTGTCGGTGGGTTTACGCGTGCCCACGTCAAATAGCTTTTGGCCGGTTCCCTGTGGCCCGCTGTGACAGTTGGAACAGCGGTTGGTCTCGGGAATCGGCTTGCCAAACTTGTCGACCGAGCGCTCGAAGATTGCCTTACCTCGATCCTGCGCCGGTGTGAGCAAATTGCCCGGCAGGCGCCAGCGGTTGGGTCGGGCGGGAAGGCTGCGAACATAGAGAACCAGATCGGTCAGCAGCCGGTCATCGTAATTCTCCGAGCGCCAGAAGTATTTTTCCGTGCGTGGGCCGCACTCGGTAGGCAGGTTAGGGTTGCCGCCGTTCCACTTGTAGGGCGCGATGTCCTTGATGTCCTCGAGCATTTTGTTGTCCACGATGTCGATTCCGAAGCCGTCCGGCTCCAGATCCCACTGCAGCCCATCGAAGGTTGAATCGATGTGGCAGCTGGAGCAACTGATCTGGCCCTGGAAGGAGTACCGCGCCGAATAAAACGTCTGCTCGCCGCGACGCAGCGTGCTGACGGCCTTTGGCCCCGCCAGAGCGATGGTTGATGCAACGCGGAGTGTGCCCGTATCAATCACGCTGATGGTATCGTCGAGCCG
Organism: uncultured Acidobacteriaceae bacterium; assembly: GCA_963836525.1. Taxonomy (GTDB): domain Bacteria; phylum Acidobacteriota; class Terriglobia; order Terriglobales; family Acidobacteriaceae; genus Telmatobacter. The sequence continues at coordinate 85,642 of CAWIJW010000017.1, read as the reverse complement.
GTTGGCAACATAGAGCCTGCGCCCGTCACGGCTGAGTGCAAGCCCGCGCGGATTATGGCCCACGGGAATGCGCGCTACGAGGTAATTGCCGCTGGCCGATAGATCCTGCGTAAACGAGCCCAACGCGGGGCGCGGGTGTGCATGGATGAAGCGCACCAGCCGAGCTATATCGATGGCGACCACGCACTCCGAACCACCTGCAGTGACATACAGCCGCGACTTATCAGGCGCAATGGCCACGCCGAAAGGTTGCGAAGCATAGCGCTCCAGTTCGTCGAGGGGAACCTCCACCGGCTGGCCCACATCGGCGCCAAACAGAGTGAGAGTGTAGGCAAACGCGCCGCCGTGTTCCAGATGGGCGAGGGGCACAAGATTCTTGGGGTGGTATTCGGCCACCGCGCCAAGACGCCCATCCTCTGAAAGGGCCAGGTGAAAGACGCCGGCGATCGAGTGCAGAGGAATGCGACCCACGACCTCCGCTCGTTCCGCGTCGATGACCGTAATCTCCGATTCGGGCGCCGAGCGATTTTCGAGGCCCGTCCGCAGCGGAGAAGGATTCGGATAGATGTGTGTCGCGTAAATCTGCCTGCCATCGGGCGAAAGCGTGAGATAACTGGCGCCGCGCCCGGCCAGCAGGCGCTTTTCCTCTGCGCTCGTCCGCGCATCGAGCACGGCAACGTCGCTGGAGATGCGATTGGCGACAAAAACGTGCTTGCCCGCAGGGTCCTCGACCACGCCGGACGGCTCTGCGCCCACGTTCCAGGTATCCACGACGGCCAACGCGCGCGTATCGATAACCGAAAGCGTGTCGTCCCAGGAATTGGTGACAAAGAGCCGGTCGCCCGCGCGCGAGAGCGCCATGCCGCGCGGGACGCGGCCAACGGCGATGGTTCCAATGACTTGGTAGCTGGCCGAGTCGAGCACGCGTATGTCTTCGCTCTGCTGGCAGAGCACGTAGAGCCGTGTACCGTCGGGCGAAAGCAGAATTTCAAGTGGCGATGCGTAATCTGGCTGGCCAGCGGGAGATTGCGGCGTTGCTGGCATTGTGCCGGCGTAGGCAGGCCGCTCCAATCCCTGTCGCAGCGCAAAGCCGAGCAGAACGGTGGCGCACGCTGCGAGCGCTGCCGACACTCCACGTCTTACCTTGCTCCAACTGCGCGTTCTCGTGTTTGCCCTTGCGTTCTGCATCGCTTTGCTTCGCTTCTCTATTTCGGCTCTTCGACGGTCAGCACACGGTCCACGCTGACCTTTTCGAGCGTCTGCTCGCGCCCACTGGGCCAGCGAACGATCAGTTTGTCGATGGTGTTTGCCGCGCCCAGCCCGAAGTGCAAGCGGCTGTCGTCCTGAGAAAGATAGCCCGTGCTCGCCACGCGCTCGGCTGTCCATCGTCTGCCTTCGGCCATCACCTCCACACGCGCGCCGATTCCGTCGCGATTGCTCTTTGTGCCTACGAGCTTCAGCTCGATCCAGTGGCCGGTATCGGTGGAGACGTTGTGAAGGAGCTTGCCCTCGGCGCCAAGGTTCACAACGTAGGCGTCCACCTTGCCGTCATTCATGTAATCGGCAAAGCAGGCTCCGCGAGCCACGGTGCGCTCGCTCAACACGGATCCAGCCTCGCGTGAGACGTCCTGGAATCGGCCGTTGCCCAGCCCGCGAAACAGCGTGTGCTCCTGCGGAATCAAGTGAATCAGCCCGCCGTGGAACACGAGGATGTCGAACTGGCCGTCGTTGTCAAAGTCGTAGACACCCGAACCCCAACTCACGTATTGTGCGTCGGTCTGCGAAATGCCATCGGACGCGCCCTCATCTTCAAAGCCAGCCTTGGCGGAGTTCGATTGCACGGCGGACGACCCCTCTGCAGGAGCTCCAAGGTTTCGCAGGAGGCGGTTATAGTTCCCGTCGGTCACCCAAAGGTCCAACACTCCCCTGCCCCCAAAGTCGGCAAACACCGGGCCCATCGACGAAGTGGCCTCGCCATTCTGTCCGAAGGCCGTTCCGGTGTCATTGGCAATCTCTTCGAACGTCCCATCGTGCTTGTTGTGAAAGAGAAAGTTCTCCGTGCGGTCGTTGGACACGTAGATGTCGTCCCATCCGTCGTTATCGAAATCCGCCGCCGTCACTCCCATCGTCCGGCCCACATACGCGCCAATGCCCGACTTGTCCGTCACATCGGTGAATGTTCCGTCACAGTTGTTATGGAACAGCATGTTGGTTTCGCCGGCGTAGTCGAGCGGTCCTGGATAGTTGTCTGCGGCGTAGAATGCGCGGTATTTGGGATCAAACTTGACGTAGCGGCCCACAAACAGATCGACGCAACCGTCCTTGTCGTAATCGAGCCAGGTGGAACTGATCGCCCAGCCGTTGACCTTGATGCCCGCCTTCTCGGTCACGTCGGTGAAGTGGCCGTTGCCGTCGTTGTGATAGAGGACTACCTTTCCGTAGCTGGTCACCAGCAGGTCTTCGTAACCGTCATTGTCGTAGTCCGCTGCCGTCACCGCGATCGAATACATATCCGGGTTCAGGCCCGATTGCTCGGTCACGTCGGTGAAGTGGCCGTTGCCGTCGTTGCGGTAGAGATGGTTGTGCGGCGGAGGACTGGGCTTCTCCTTCAGTGGATAGGGATGCATCGAGTCGTCGAGTGGGCGGCCACTCACCACGTAAAGAGAAGGACGGCCCGAGTTGTTGAAGTCGAACCAGATGCAACCTCCGCCTGTGCCTTCAAGCAGTGATCCCAGCTTCGCCGACCCAAAGCTATGCATAAAGTGAATGCCCGATTTGTCCGTGGCGTCTTCAAACCGGATGACGGACTGATGTGGCGCCTGCGCACTGCCAGCCGCCCCTTGTGCAGGCACCTGCGGCCCGGCTGGCGCCGATTGCGCGGCAAGAACCGCCCCCGTCACCACAACCGCGCCGAAAATCACGGCAAGGACAGCAAACTTCATATCAATTGCCTCCCGGCGCTCCGGTCTGCAATCCCGCAACAACCTTTGCGCCGGTCAAATCCACAGGTTCGGTGGTCTGCATCAGCACGGCCGGTACGCGGTTTTCCGAGGCGCGTTCCGGCCCTGCGTGGCAGCCTACGCAGATGCGCTGCTCGCCGCCGCGGGCCCAGAACCACCCGTGCTCTTGCCGTAGAACCGCGCCCTTGAAGTCAAGCAGTGCAAACCGGATGGGTCTGTCCGCCGGAACCTTCACGAAGAACGATCCGTCCCGCTCAACCGGCGCCGTGCCCATCGTCATTGGGCGGCCTGCGCCGTCCTGCGTCTCCAGGCGCACCGATACGGGCGTCCCTTTCAATATCCCGTCGCGTGAAACGCGCGCGTCCAACGCGAGCAGGTTCGCGTAGTCCCACGGGTGCAGACCCGATGGGTGCCGATTGGGCCTGTTGCGCGGCGCGACCAATACAGGCTCGACGAGATCCTCTCTACCCACGGACAATACGGTGTGCATCGTCGTCGAGCCGGGGCTCCAGATCCTAATCGCGTATCGCGTGTCTGTTGCCCCCAGCGCACTCACCAACCACGCTCCGGTAGCCGTCTCCGCAATCGCGCCCGCATAAGTGCCGCGCGGCGCTTGAATCGCCTCCTCGTGCGCCAGCGGCGAGGTGAATCGCGCCAGTGACGTTCCATGCGTGAAGACCAAGTCGCCCGAGGCCAGTTGCGTTCCACCCCAGCGCGCCCGCCCGTGATCGCAGCGCACGGACTCCACGCCTGAGCCGTCGGCGTACACCAGATACAACTCCGGCGTCGAACCCTTACCCGGCGGGAAGTCGGCTTCAAACAGAATCCTCCCATCCCGCAGCACGTCTGCGGGGAACGCGCTCGTCCCCATGTACGTGAGTGGCAATACCCCTGGCCCCGCCGTCGGATTCAACGGCGCGTGCGCCATTGGATGCCCATCCTCCGCGGATTGCAATTGAAATCCTGCCGGCGTGCGCTGCGCCCAAACCATCCGCCCGCCAGGCAGATAGAAGGGTCGCTCCGCGTCCATCACCGTAGCGATCACCTTGCGCACCGCGCGGTCCTTCAGCGTCAGTTCCCAAATCTGCCAGGGATCGCCCGCGGACTGCTTGCCTGCAAACAGCACGGTCTGCGCATCGAAAGACACGTTCGCGTCTGCTGAAGCCGCGAAGCCGGTCACCAGCGGCTCCGCCTTGCCCGCATGAACAAGCAGCAGTTGCGCGCCCTCTGGGAATCGTTCCTGCCCGCGCAACTCAGCCAGCGGCTCGTAAGCGGGCGCGGCAGTCACAATGAAATCCGGAAAAGTGCTCGATTCAGCAACAGGCGTCAGCCCGCAAACGGGAGAAAGCATCATTCCAACCGGCACGGCAGCCACCAACGCAGCGAACAGCAACCTCATCCCACAGCCTCCGTGGGACGGAGGCCGGCAAGTTCGCGCTGCTCCAGCATCTCTTCGTGCAGCGCCATTCCGCGCAGTGCAATCCATGGCTCAAGCGCGGCCATCATCGCATCAAATTCCGCAAAGTCAAGCGACTGTTCGCCGTCGCTCCATGCCTCGTCGGGATGGGGGTGCACCTCGACCAGCAGGCCGTCCGCGCCAGCGGCGACGGCGATCCGCGCCAGCCCTGGAACCAGGTCGCGAAGTCCGGCCGCGTGGCTGGGATCGGCGATCACCGGTAGGTGCGTGATCTGCCTGAGCAGCGCAATGCCCGCCGCATCAAAGGTGTTGCGCATCGTTGTTTCAAAGGTGCGAATGCCCCGCTCGCACAGAATGACGTTGGGGTTGCCGTTGTCCAGAACCAACTGCGCTGAGCGCAGCAAGTCGGCGATCGTGGCCATCATGCCGCGTTTCAGGAGAATAGGACGTCTGGATCGCGCTGCCGCCTCCAGCAGCGTGTAGTTCTCCATGCTGCGCGAGCCGATCTGCAAAATGTCGGCATACTCGGCAACCAGGGGGACATCGCACTCCGACATCACCTCAGTAACGATGGCGAGACCGGTCTCTTCGCGAGCTGCGGCAAGCAGTTTCAGGCCTTCCAGGCCCAGTCCTTGAAATGCATAGGGAGAGCTGCGCGGCTTGAAGGCACCTCCGCGCAGAACGCGCGCGCCTCTGCGGCGCACGTGATGGGCGGTGGCCATGAGCTGGAGCTCGGTTTCCACCGAGCACGGCCCCGCCATGGTGACGAATTCGTCTCCGCCGACGGCAAGATCGAGCACCGGCACAATGGTCCGCTGGCCCTGCGCGCCAAGCAAAACATCGGGGGTCTCGGCAAACCGTTCTTGCCAGCTTTCACGCACCCCACGCGCTCCAATCCGGGGAAGCGTCAGTGTAGCGCGATTGTTCGGGAAGCGCCTCAATCGAAAGGTGGATACGCCCCAGGCGCGCCGGGAGCGCTCTGAGGCCGGATCCAGCGCCCGCAGCCAGATTCGAGGCCCCTGCAAAAGTCTATTTTTGATGGATAAGCACAGCCTGGCGCGAATCACACCCGCGCCATCGGCGGCGGGCGGTACCCAAAAGCTGCATCAACCTGAGCTGCGACGCCTAAGGCAATCTCGTCCTCGAATGGCCGCGCAACAATCTGCACACCAATCGGCAGTCCTTCGGGCGAACAGCCCACGGGAACCACCACCGCCGCGCAAGCGAGCGCGTTGAACCACTGCGTGTAGCGTACGGCGTCAAGGTAATTGACCGATGTGCCATCGACCATCCACGCGCGTTCATCGTGCCGGAATGCCGGAATGCTGGCTACCGGGCAGAGCAAAACTGGAAATTCGTTCATCTCAGCCAGGGTTTTTGCCCGTAGCAGGTCCAACTCGGCCCACGCATTAAGCAACTCCGTCGCGGTGATCGGTCCCGTACCTTCCGAAATCGAGAGAAACTCTTTGAAAATGGGGCTCAGTTGTTCACGCCTGTCTCGAATCTCCGGCTCGTAAAACATGGCCCCGCACTTCACAAAGAACATCCACCACAGCTTTCGCAGTTGTTCCAGCGTGCGCGGACGAAAGGGCTCGACACGAAAGCCGGCCTCGCGCAGCGCCTGCGCAGCATCGTTCACCGCCGCGCGCGTCTCCCGCGTCACCGGAACCAGCCCATCATCCTCGAAGTACCCGATCGCTTTCGAGCGCAATTCCTCCGGGCTCGGATCGTTCAGCGTGACCGGAGAACTGACTGGATCGAGCGGATCTTGACCGCTCAACGCGCGGAACAGCAGCGTAACGTCGGCGATCGTGCGCGCAATGGGACCGATTGCGCCCAGAATCGAGAACGGCCCCACACACGGCGGCAGATGGCCTCGCCCCGGAATCCGCCCGGGAGTCGGCTTGATCGAGCAAATGCCCGTGAAGTGCGCCGGAACTCGCACCGATCCTCCACTATCACTTCCCAATCCCGCCGCAGACATTCCCGCCGCAATGGCCGCCGATTCGCCTCCGCTCGATCCGCCCGGCGAGCGCTCAAGATCCCATGGGTTCCGCGTGCGACCATGGAGTAGGTTCGCCGTCTCGTAGGCCATCAGGAACTCCGGACAGTTGGTCGTGCCCAGGATCAGCGCTCCCGCTGCGCGAAGCCTCGCCACCACGACCGCATCCTTCGTTGGAATCTCACCCTTATGCAGCACGCTGCCCATCTCACAGCGGTAACCAGCAGTCGCAATCGAAGACTTGATGGTGACCGGCAAACCGTGCAACAGGCCTCGCGACTCTCGCACCGCGTCGAGCCGCCGTGCCTGTGCGCGCACGCGCTCTGCGTCGAAGTCGGCGAATGCGTTGAGTTCCGGATTCAGCCGCTCGATCTGCCGGATGTGGGCCTCGGCCAGCTCAGTCACCGAGAGCTGCCCCGTGCGCACGAGCTCAAGCTGTTTCACCGCCGGCGTCAGCACAACATCGTTCATGGCTGCGTTCCCGGCGGCGATTGCGTCGTCTGATCCTCCAGCGGCGCCGACGGCAGGAATTGATAGTCGAACCGGTAAGATCGCACCGGCTTGCCCGAGTCGAACCGGTCGTTCCAGTTCAACTGGTAGTCAATCGAATCATCGTTGCCGGGAACCTTCTCGCTCGCCGGATACGGATATGTACTCATCCCGTGAAACGGCAATTGCGCAACGGTAAACGGCGACGCATCCCACCAGTCCATGTCTTTCACGAACCCGTTGGCATAGAAAAAGTAATCGCGCTTCCAATGCGCGTGCAGCGCAGGCAGCTTTGTCGCGTCGAACTCCGCCGCAATCTCCTCGCCGCTGCCGAAGACAACGAACCGATCGTCGACGCTTGCCAGAAGCGATCTCACGTCGCCAAAGTGTGTGTAGTTGCCTCGCTCACGCTGGAAGGGTCCTGTCAGGCTCACCAGATTGTAGTCGTAGTCCAGGTCGCCCGGACTGGCGCCTTCAATCTGCTTCGGGTAGCCGCGAAAATGCAGCGTCGCGCCGGCCAGTGGAACCTCCGTTGTCCGCGCCTCGGCGTCCGTGCTCTGGTCGATCAACACCTGGTCCCAGTAAATCTGCAGGTTCGTCATCAGCCGGATGCGCCGCGTCCCTGCCGGCAGCTTCCCCGTCAGGTCAACCACGATCGTCCGCTCCAGTCCAGCGGGAAATCCCGCATCGCCCGGAATCCGCCGCCACGTGCCGTCAGCCAGTTCCGCCTCCACGTATGGTGGAATCTCCTTCAACCCCGCCTGCCACGCCGCATAGAGTGAAGTCGCGCTGAAGTAGTTCACATAGCCCGTCATCAAGAGCCGCAGCGGCGCGTTCCGCTTGATCTCGCCCAAATCCAGCGTGAGCGCATGCAGATTCGCAAACCCATCGTAGGGCAGCGTCGTAAATCCGCTGGCAAACACGTGATCGCGCCAGGCTAGCCGCTCGAGCACATCGCGCCTTTCCCCGTCCCACGCGCCTGCCGGCAAGCGTGCGCCCGCACTGGCTACCACGCGGCCCGAAGCGAATGGCGGATCGTCGAGGAATCGCTCGTCAGGATTCACCTCCACATCCTCAGGATGATCCACTGCGACCATCCGCAACTGGTCGATGTAGTTCACCTCCTCCATCGGCTCCATAAAGCGCACGCTGATCTTCCCGTTCACCAGCGCGACATTCGCGCCGTCAATCTTCGCCCATTCGCTGGGGTTCGGCGTGTTCCGCCGCTTGGGCGTGAACCAGTGCCCCACCACGGCCGCCCCGATTGCATCGGTCACGAATTTGTAGCGATGCCCATCCCACGCGAACAGAACCGGGCACGAGCTGCCGCGCCGGTCTGCCTCCTTCATTGCGATCACTTGTTGATGAGGCGAATCGATCTCGTCCTGCAACACGCCTGTGGGCCACAGAATTCTCAGCAAGTCGATGTCCGGCGCATCGCCCAAACCCACAAGAATCTGCGGCGGCGCTTGCGTCTGGTAGCCTGATGCGCCGGCAAGTTCCCACTTCTGCCACAGTCCGTTCGCGAACACCTCAACCTTCGCCCCGAGCCCCGTCTTGTTGTCCGCTAGGCCGGTCAGATCAATGCGCACAAAGTGATTCTTGTTCCCGCCCACGTTGTGCAGCAGCACCGGCGGAGCATTCTCCTGGGTCACAATCAGGTCCGGCGCGCCATCGCCATCCACATCGGCGGCAATCAATCCGCGCGGCGCTTTCAGTTTCACCGCATCCAGTCCCAGCGCATGACTCACATCTTCAAACGTTCCATCTCCGCGATTGCGGAAGACCTTCACCCGCGGCCCGGCGGCTGTTCCCAAAATCGCCGCGACATCGATCCATCCGTCGTTATCAATATCAATCGCTGTCACACCCCATCCGCGCACTGCGTCTCTGAGCGGCAACGCGACCCGCTCAAAGCGCCGCCCGATGTGATCCGGCCTCTCCACGTTCCGCCACAACGTTAGCCCCGGCGCGCCGGCATGGGTCACGGCAATGTCCATCCAGCCATCCTTGTTGTAGTCAAGCACCGCAATGCCAATAGTCGCGGGCAGCCGACTCCCTGAGGCGATCACTCGCTGGCGTTCCGTATAAAGCGCCTGCGTCGGGTACTTCCCTTCTCTCGGGTTCACATAGATCAACGGCGCCGGGCCGTCGCCGGTCACCGCCAGGTCCACGGCGCGATCGTTATTGAAATCGGTCAGTATCGCCGCCTCGGTCCTTCCACTCCCGCCCAATCCCGTCGGCTCCGTCTGCTCGGTGAAGGTTCCGTTGCCGTTGTTCCGCCAGAGCACGTTGGACGCGCCGACCGGCTTAAGTGGCGCACCAGTCAGAAAGAGGTCCAGATCGCCATCGTGGTCGTAATCCACAAACGTAATGCCCGTGGGCCGGTTGCGCGGCACAATCCCCGATTCCGCCGTAACATCCTTGAATTGCCCGTGACCAAGGTTGTGAAACAAAAGAACGTGGTTGTCCAGAGCTACCGCCAAGTCGTTCAATCCGTCGCCGTCGTAATCTCCAACGGCGCAGGCCACCGCATGGCCACTCACTTTCAGACCCATTGCCTCCGCATCCATCTCCTCAAAGTTCCCGCCGCCGCGATTGTGCAACACGCGAATGGCCTGCTCACCCGATTGCATCAGCACCAGGTCCATCTGCCCGGAACCAGTCGTGTCCATCATGCATGCCCCGCCGGTAGTCGTCCATGACGATGCTCTTCCAGAGCGCGATTCGATGATCGGCTGCGCCATCAGCTGCACTGGGATCATCGCGTGCTGGACCGTCTCCAGCTCTTCGATCGCCGTTACCGTCGAGTAGGTTCCCTGCTCTCCGTAAGACAGCCCCAGCGCCGACGAAATCTTGGTGCTCGTCAAATGTTGAAAGCGCGTGAGGTGCTCTTTCGCCTCTGCGGTGTGGCCTGTGCGTTGCAATGACCGTGCAAGGCCGAACTCAGCCGAAGCGTGCTGAGGGTTGATCTCGAGCGTCTTCTCGAAAATCTCAATTGCCTTGTCGAACTCCTTCATCTCCTGGTAGCAGCCGCCTTCGAAATACCACGAATCAGCATCCCTCGGATCCAGCCTTGCTGCCTCTTGAAAGCTGGCCAGTGCGTCTGCAAGTTCATTGCCCGCATGCTGGGCCAATCCCAGGTTGTACCACGCCTGCGCGTTGGTCGGGTCCACCGCGATGCCCTGTTGGAGCCACTTTTTAGCTTGGTCCAGCTTCTGCAGCGTCAGCAGCGCAATGCCCTCGTTGATGGCCGCTTGAGCCAGCTTTGGATCTTTCTTAAATGCCTCGGCAAAGCTATCCGCGGCGCGCTCGGTGAACTGCTGGCCCATGAGCGCCACACCGCGATTGTTCAACCGGATCGCCTCTGCGTCGTACTGCTTTTGCGCCCCGCATGGCGCCGGAATCCCCGCCAGGAATGCAAGCGCCCATGCCCAGACTCCCCGCATCGTTCTTACACTCACGTTTGCAACTCTCCCCTCGCCGCGGAACCCTCCAGTGTACGCGAGCGCGGGGCCAAGCGGCAGAACGGCAGGCGCAGCGTACAGAAACGGCGTCGATGCGCCCGCAATTTATACTTCTCCTGTGGTTGCGCCACGAAATGAATCGAACGGACGCCAATTTCCTGCGCCACCGGGTTCGCCTTCGCGCGCCGCTCGGCGCCGCATTGGCGTCGTCACCACCTCACGCGCCGACTACAGCCATCTCTACTGGCCCCTGCGCGAGCTTGCCGGAAAACCTGAAATCGAGCTGGGCATCTTCGCTCTCGGCCCGCATCTCGCACCCCAATTCGGTAACACGTTGCAGGAGATCGAGCGCGACGGCTTTCCCATCCAGGCGCGCATCGAGTGCCTGCTCAACTCCGACACCGACACCGGCATGGCCAAGACCATCGGTCTCGCCATTCTGAGCCTGGCCGACGCTCTCACTGCCTGGCGTCCCGATCTGCTGTTGCTCATCGCCGACCGTTACGAGGTCCTGGCCCCAGCCTCCACGGCGCTCGCTCTGCGCATCCCGGTTGCCCATATCGAAGGCGGTGAGGTCAGCCAGGGCGCTATCGACGACGCGGTGCGCAACGCTCTCACCAAGCTGGCGCACATCCACTTTACCTCGACCGAGACGGCTCGCCTGCGCGTCATCGCCATGGGCGAAGAGCCGTGGCGTGTGTATTGCGCTGGAGCGCCCTCGCTCGACCACCTGCGCCGCTCCGCGCTGCCCGACCGCACATCATTAGAAGCGCGATTGGGCCTATCCTTCACGCCGCCTACACTCATTGCCGCCTGGCATCCCGTCACCATCCTGCGCGACACCAATGCTGAGGCCGATGCCTTCTTCGCCGCGCTCACTCAGGCCCCAGGCCAGATCGTTTTCGTTTATCCCAACGCCGACGCTGGAAGCCACGCGCTCATTGAACGCGCCAGAGCCCTGGCGGAGACGCGCCCTCACACGCATATCTTCATCAACCTCGACGCCGTAACCTACTGGAGCCTCCTCGGCCAAGCCGATGTGCTCGTCGGCAACTCCTCCAGCGGCCTCATGGAGGCCGCGTCTTTTGCACTGCCGGTCGTCAACGTGGGCATTCGCCAACAGGGCCGCGAGCGCGCCCGAAACATAATCGATGCGCCCGCTGAAGCTGCCGCCATCTCCGCCGCGCTCGATCGCGCCCTAAGCCCTGCCTTCCGCAAGAGCCTCCATGGCATGACAAATCCCTACGGCGACGGAACCGCCGCGCAAACCATCGCGCGCGTGCTGGCTTCCGTGCCGCTCGAGCGCCTGCTCATCAAGCCGCCCGTGCCGCTGCCGCAAACGGCGGAAACGGCGCAACCGGAACGCTCATGACCGCGCGCATTCCCCTTTCCGCGCCCGACATCACCGAGGCCGAGATCGCGGCCGTTACTGCCGTCCTGCGTACGCCGCATCTTAGCCGTGGTCCGGAACTCGCGGCATTTGAGGCGGAGTTAGCTGCGTATCACGGCGTCGCGCACGCGGTGGCCGTCAGTTCCGGCACAGCCGGGCTGCATTTGGCGCTTCTCACGCTGGGCGTCGGCGAGGGCCACGAGGTCATCCTGCCTTCCTTTGCCTTTGTAGCCGTAGCCAACGCGGTGCTCCAGGTGCGCGCCACGCCGGTCTTTGCGGAGATCGATCCCATAACCCTCAACCTCGACCCCGCCGCCGTAGAGCGGGCCGTCACTCCACGCACGCGCGCAATTCTCGTTGTTCATACCTTCGGCGTCCCTGCCGACATGGGCGCGCTCAAAGATCTTGCGCTGCGGCATGGTCTGGTCCTGCTCGAAGATGCTTGCGAAGCCATCGGCGCAGAACTCGACGGCTGCCGTGTCGGCAGCGCCGGCGATCTGGCCGTGGTTGGTTTCTACCCCAATAAGCAGATAACCACCGGCGAGGGCGGCGCGGTGTTGGCCCGCGATCCGATGCACGCCGCGCGCCTGCGTCGACTCAGAAACCAGGGCCGCGAAACAACCGTCGATTGGTTCGACTACGTTGAGCCGGGCTACAACTACAGGCTCTCGGAATTGGCCTGCGCCCTCGGCCGCGTGCAGTTGCGGCGGATGGACGAGGTACTCGCGCGGCGCAGGCATGTCGCCGAGCACTACGACGCACTCCTTGCCGGAATTCCAGGCCTTGAGCGCCCGCCGCTATCGCTCCCGCGCCGCGCGCTCAGTTGGTTTGTTTACGTAGTCCGCCTGCCCGAGGGTGTGGTCTGCGCAGGTGTGCAGGCCGCGCTTGCCCGTCACGGCATCTCTACCGGCCGCTACTTCGCTCCCATCCATCTCCAGCCGGCCTGGCGCGCGCGCGGCAGCCGCGCAGAACATCTACCTCTTACCGAATCCATCGCCAGGCGCACGCTGGCCTTGCCCTTCTTCAACAACATCGCGGAGAGTCAACAGCAGCAGGTGGCCGAAGCCCTGCACGCTGCGATTTCATCCGCAGCGTGAGCGGACAATGCCGCCCGCCCGTTAATTGGAACTGGACGATCTCAGCGGTTTTGCCGGCTTCTCGCGGCATGATCGCAGGTAGGCGATCAGATCGTTTAGCTCGCCCGGCTCAAGATCGTCTCCGAAGGCCGGCATCACCTTGCTGCCGTAAACGATCTGCCGGCGCATTGCCGCCTTCGATTTCCTCCTGCCCACGCCCGAGAGATCTGGCCCCTTGTGCCCGCCGGCATTGTGAATGCTGTGGCAATGCTGGCATCCGCTTTCTTCGAATACCGCGGCGCCGTGCGCCCGCTGGCTGCGGGACGAAGCAAGCGCGAACGAGCAAAAAGCCACAATGAAGACAGCGATCGACTGCAATACTCTCATTGCCCGGTCCCGCCGCCATGCTCTTCATGATCGTCCGCAACGTTGCTGTGAACATGCCAGGGAACGCTCTCCGAAGTAACTTCAGGATGATTGCGGAGAAACTCCAGAGCGTAGGTATTGGCAGTTGGATCGTCCTTCTGGTCCGCAAAGGCCGCAGCCTCGCGCGCCGCTTCCGCCTTCATCCCCAGCCGCCGATAGACAATCGAAAGGATGTAATGCGCGGCCAGGTCGTCGGGATCGATCGATTGCACCGTCTCGTACTCGGCTCGCGCCTCATCATATTTGTGCTGTTGATAGAACGAGAAGCCCAGCTCGCGGTGCGCGTCGCGGGAGCGGGGAACTGCGTAATCACTTCGAGCAAATCGGCGATCGCAGTGTCAGGATGGCCTTGAATGCGCTCCACCAGGGCAAGATAGTAAAGCGCGCGGGCGTTGTGCGGAGCAAGCTGGAGCGCCTTTTCCAGATTGGCGCGTGAACCGTCGTAGCGTTGCCACGAGAAGTCGGCGATGGCGACGTTGGTATAGGCGTCGGCATAATCCGGGCGCAACTGAGCCACCTGCTCGAACGCCCGGGCGCTATCCGCGTACTGCTGCGCGTCAAGCAATCCGATGCCGTAGTTGTTCCACCGCATCCACACCGGATTGTCCGCGGGATCGGGCGCCGTGGCGGCATTGGCATCGAGCGCCAGCGTCCGCGTGCGCGATGTCATCTCCACCTCCGGCAAGTCATAGTGCTTGCCCATGCCGAAGTCGATGAAGTGCTGGTTGAAGCGGCGATAGTTCACTTTAGCGGTGATCGTAATAGGCCCGGCAGCATTCTCCGGCACCTTGAATTGGTAGCGCACGATCTGCGAGCGGCCCGACGCAATAGTGTTGTTATACGGGATCACCCGCGTGTCCCACACCTGGTGCAGGTCGTTCAGCGTGCCGTGATCGTTCACCAGCCGGTTGGTAAAGCTGTGCGCGGTGGGATCGAGCGAGCCGTCCGGTCCCAGTCCGCCGGAGTGCATTAGCGTATGGCCCGCCGCGTCTTTAGCCTCGAATTCAACCCAGCATTCATAAAAGTCGCGTTGCTCGGGAACGAGAGTATGCCCGATTCCCTTGTTCTGAATCACCACGGAAACCGTAAGAACATCACCCGCAGCAATCTCGACGGGCTCGCTCCCCAGTGGGGCGATCAGCTTGCCGCCATTGCGCTCGATTCCGAACAGGTCAACGTTCAGAACTCCGTTGCGCAGAAAAGCAATGGTCTTCTGCAGTTGCTCATCGTATCCGTAGTACTTCGACAACACCGTGTTGGCTCCCAGCCAACGATGCGACATCAGCTTACCTTGCTCCGCTCCATAATCCGGCTGCTCGATATCTTCCGGCGCCATGTGGCACGTCTGGCAGTTTGACACCTTGTCCTTTACATAGAACGGAAGCGGCGACTCTTTGGCGAAGGAAGCCTGTTGCCATTCGTCGTAGAGAAAAATGGCGCGCTGCCACTTATAGCCGTTCAACATCCTGGGGATGGCAGCCTTGTGGCAAGCGCCGCAGAACTCGCTGGTGCGATAAAAGTCCTTCATCACCGCCTTGGAGTGGCGATCGAGGTGGGCCAGGATCTCCTTATCAGGAACCTCGCCATAGATGGGCTTCCCGTCGGCGTCCACCAGCACCGCCGGCACGCCGATCACGTAGCTGCCGGTGCCCCGCGTATCCACCTTCTGGATCGAATGGCAAACCGTGCAGGTAATGCCGTCAGCGTCGAACTTGCGATTCACGGGTGAGTTCTCGGTCATCGCGCCGGAAGTCAGAGCGATTGGATTGTGGCACCCTTCGCAGTGGCGGGCATACTCGATCCCTTTTCCGTGCATCAGCAGGTTCACGTTCTTGATGTACCAGGGAGCGCGAAAAGAGTTCGCGTGTGCCGTCTGGCGCCATTGGGCATACGCCGCCTGATGGCAGTGCCCGCAGTACTTTGCCGTAGGAAAGCTCTGTGGATCGATGAACTCTCCCGTGTCGGTGGTGGCGTAGGAAGGAAGAAAGGGCTTATCCGCTCCAAAGCGGAAGTTGTAGTGCGAGGCGATGGTCTGCGAGTATTGCGACCGCTGCATCGCCGGATCGTCGGCCGCATAGGCCTGTCGGGTCCGCCACGCCATCAGAGCGCAGACAACAGTGGCCATCAGCAGAACACTGCTGATCGCTCGCAGAAGCTGGGTTGGCGAAAGATCGGGGAAGCATCGCATTCACCATCCTATTAGCCCGGCAGGCGCCTTGTATCCGACCTTGGTCGAGGAAAAATCTCCATCGAAGGTTGTAGGCCAGGCCCGGATCGATATCGACAGGGCTCCGATTGGCAGCGAACGCGACGATTCTGTGGCCAATTGAGGTCGCCCCCATCGCTGCATTCGCGGATTCATGCGTCGGCCTGGGCCAAAGTCGAGCCCTCTCAACCTATTGGACGAGGACGCGACCCACCAATCTGGTGAAGACAAGGATGCAATCAGGCGAAGAGGATGGTGTTCATCAAGTCCAGCGGTCTTCCTGATCCCCTTTCCGGAGGCTGCTTTCAGGGTTCATTCGGTCTTTTGCCGGTTTTCCGCCACATCTTACCGGCTTCTTCAAACCTGGCTCGAGAAAGGTGCGCACGGAAGTTACAGCGCCATGCGCGGAGGATCTTCAATCACCACAATGACGTGCGCGTCCGCTAGAGGACCGCACACCGGAGGAGTGCCTGTGACTGGAAAGCTTCCCATCATCTTCGCCTGCCTTTTTGCCAGTGCCGTGGCGATTCACGCTCAGAGCAACTACGCGGTTGTGCGTGGATCGATTCTGGACCCGCAGCACCACCCGATCGCTGGAGCGCAGGTCCACATCTTGACCCGTGAAACTGGCGCCGCGCGCGAAGTTGTATCCAACGATGACGGCCTCTACGAGATCGCGGGTTTGGAGCCCGGCGCGTACACCCTGACTGTGGACCACTCCGGGTTCAAGCAGGCGACGCAGACGTTGAACCTGGAAGTAGGCCAGCAGGCGACGCTTGACCTTCAGTTGCAGGTGGGCGCAAATGCCGAGTCGGTCCTGGTCAACGCGACGGGTGAACTGCTCAAGACGCAGGATGCTAGCGTGGGTGAGGTTGTGGATCAACACTCGGTAGATTCGCTGCCGCTGAACGGGCGCATGTTGATCGACCTGGTGCTCACGGTGCCCGGAGCGCACATTAGCCACGGAGCCGCAACCGGAGACATGAACGCTCTCTACTGGAGGCCCGGCCAGCGCTCGGCGGTGAGCATTGGCGGAAGCCGTCCCAACGGTAACTACTTTTTGCTGGACGGCGCCACCAATACCGACCTCACCTTCAGCACACAGAATTTCAGCGCCTCTCCGGACGCCGTCGAGGAGTTTCAAGTGGAGACAGGCAGTTATTCGGCGGAGATGGGCGGAGCGGGAGGCGGCCAAATCAATATCGTCACCCGCTCAGGATCAAGCCACTTCCATGGCACGGCCTACGAGTTCCTGCGCAATGGCGCCATGGATGCGCAGTCGTTCAATGAGATGAACGGCATGAAATTCCTCGTGCAGAACAACTTTGGAGCTTCGCTTGGCGGTCCCGTGCGCCACGCTGGCAAAACATTCTTCTTTGCGAATTACGAGGGGCTGCGGCTTGTTCAGACTATGGTCATGGTTGACACGGTTCCAACCGCAGCCGAAGATGCGGGAGATTTCAGCCAGAGCGGCGTAAACATCTACGACCCAAACTCGACTACCCCAAATCCGAATTTCAACCCATCCCAGCCGGCGAGCCCATCAAATCCGCAGTACATTCGCCAGCAGTTTTCCTACCAGGGCAAACTGAACGTGATCCCGCCCAATCGGCTCAGCAACGCGGCCAGCATCATGCTGAATAAATACACGCCACAGCCCAACACCATGGACATGGTCGGAATGACCATGATGGGCCAGCCTACGGTCATCGGCGCAGGCAACGATGCCAACAATTATCTCGATGCGCGCAAAGACCGAATGTTCCACGACCAGGGAACGTTTCGGGCGGATCACATCTTCGCCAATGGCGATACCGCGTTTGTCCGCTATTCGGGCGGGAGCGAGTCCGGGTTTATGCCCGAGGGATTGCCGGGGTTCGGCATCTATCACGACAACTTTTCCCAGCAATCGACCGCGGCCTGGACGCGCGTGATCTCTGACCACATGGTGAACATAGCTTCGCTGGCCGTGTCCCGCCTGGCCATGTCGCACACTACCGAGAGCGCGAACAAGAGCGACATTGTGGACCAGTTGGGGATTACGGGGACCGGCTTTGGCGGTCCCGCGGCATGGGGTGCGCCCTACTTCACGGTTCAGGGCTATTCACCGTTCGGCGACAACTATCTGGCCACGCCGATGAAGGCCTGGGACACCGTTGTCGAAGGCCGCGACTCGCTCAGTTGGCAGATCGGCCGGCACAGCACCAAGTTCGGAGCGGCGTATCAAAGGTTCATCTGGCCCATGTGGGGCTTTTTCCAGAATCGCGGTTACTACCAGTTCACAAATGGCTTTACGACCCAGTACGCTCTCAACGACAACAGCACGGGATCTGCGCTGGCCAGCTTTCTCTTAGGGCTGCCTGCCGCGCGCCAGGGTCAAGCTGGTATACCGCAGATGAATCTTCGCCAATGGTATGCCGACGGATTCGCGCAGGATGCCTGGCGGCTCACATCCACCACGACGCTCAACTACGGCCTTCGCTACGAGTTCATGAGTCCGCTGGTCGATATTCGCTACACCAACAGCAATCTGGACTTGAGCACCGGCACGCCCCAAGTCTTCATCGGTGGCCAGAATGGGTACCCGCGCGGGCTCATGTATCCAAACCTGGCTCGATTTGCTCCGCGCCTCGGACTGGCGCAGAGCTTTCCGCAAATGGGCCTCGTAGCGCACATCGCCTATGGCATCTTCTACACGCCGGTTGATATGAATACCTGGTGCAATCAGCGCCATAACGTACCCTACGTCTTCCCTGAAACTGCGCAGAGCGATCCCTACATCCCAAGCATCAACACATTCAACCTCCCGTCGCCGGTATTGGGAACAACCGCGGTCAGCTTTACTGCGCTGCAGTTGCACGCACCGCCTCAATACATCCAACAGTGGAGCGTCTCGCTTGAAAAGCAGCTGGGCAGCCAGACAACACTGGAGGTTGGATATCTGGGCGCAGGCGGGTTCCACCTGCAGCGCTCGCACCTCATCAACAACGCGCAACCCGGCGCGGGCCTGATCCAGCCGCGGCGGCCGTTTCCGAAGATCAGTTTCGTTGCAAACTCCACATTTCCGTCCAACGTGACGGTCACGAGCACCACCTTCCCGGTGACCACCGTCAATCTGCTTGAGAATACGTCGCAGAGTTGGTACGATGCCGGCTACGTGAACCTCCGCCGCCGTTATGCGCGCGGCCTCAGCTTGCTGGCGAATTATACGTTTGCCAAGGCGCTCGAGAATGCCCCGGACTTCCGTTCGCCGATGTTCGAGGCCGCGATCCCCCAGAACGATTACGATCTGAATGCGGAAAAGGGTCCGGGCTGCGATGTTCGCCATCGGTTTGCCTTGAGCATGGTTTACAACCCCCCGTCCTGGAATCGGTCGAATCTCTCGCGAGCCTTGACGCGCGATTGGCGCGGTTCAATGGTGTTCCAGGCGCAAACCGGCTTCCCCTTCACAATCTCGGTATTTGGCGATACCGCCAACACCGGAACCGTCGTAGGCGAGAACCCGATCCGCGCCAACGTGACCGGAGCGAAGGTCTTCCCCTCGGGCACGCACAATTCGACCACATGGTTCAATCCTGCGGCCTTTGCGGCGCCGCCGGCTTACACCTTCGGCAATGCGCGCCGCAACTCCGTTTATGGGCCTGGCATGGAGACCATGGACTTGGGAGTGGTGCGCAGCTTCAGCTTGAATGAGAAGACCCGTTTCGAAGCCAGGGCGGAGTTCTTCAATGCCCTCAACCACACCAATCTGGGCACACCCAACCGGTTCGTGAACACCGCAAACTTCAGCAGCATTACTGAAAGCACAACGCCGGGGCGCGAGATTCAGCTGAGCGCGCGGCTCCAGTTCTAGTGCCCGTTTGGCATCTGGTTGCGGGGGATTATTTGCCCGTCCCTTCGGTAATCGCCACAATGCGATCCACTCCCGGCACGGTGAATTTTTCCACCTTGCCGCTCGGCCAGTGCACCTCGATGTCGTCGACCTTCGTCGCCTGGCCCAAGCCGAAGTGCGGCCTCGGGTCGCTGGTCGAGGCGTAACTGCCGCCGCTGAGTACGTCTTCGCGCTGCTTCATGCCGTTGGCGGTCACATAGACCGTGGCGCCCACCGCGTCGCGCGGGCTCTTGGGCCCACCCACAAGCTTCAGCTCCAGCCAGTGGTTCTTGTCCGGCGACACGTTGCGCAACAGCACCGGGTGCCCGTCCATCACGTTGATCACTACGTCCAGCTTGCCGTCGTTGAACAAGTCGCCTACAGCCATCCCGCGCCCACTCACGACGTCAGCCAGCCCCGAGCCTTCCACGGCTGGCACAGCCTCGAACTTCTTGCCGCCGATGTTGTGGAAGAGCATGGGCCGCTGCGCCCAGCTTGTTCCCCATGGGTGCTGGTCCACCTGCGGATAGACGTGTCCGTCAGCCATCATCAGGTCCTTCCAGCCGTCGTTGTCATAGTCCAGAAAGGCGTCGCCCCAGCTGAGAAACGGCACCGAGATATCGGCGATGCCCAACTGGTAGCTGATGTCCGTCAGGTTCGCGTCGCCTTCGTTGCGGTAGAGCGGCTTGTAATCGTCCGAAAAGGTCGTGTTGAAGATGTCGACCATGCCGTTGTTTTCAAAGTCGCCCGCCGCAATGCCCATCGTCGCGGTCTCTCGCCCGCCCTCGTTCAACGCGTATCCCGACGAGTAGCTGTCATCCTCAAACGTCCCGTCACCCTTGTTCAAGTAGAGATAGTTGGGCGTCGAGTCGTTGCCCACCAGCAGATCCACCTTGCCGTCGTTATTGATGTCCACAAACAGCGAGCTCATCCCGTAGTAGCCAGGAATGTCGGCCACGCCGGCCTTCTCGCTCACGTCGCTGAACGTCCCGTCGCCGTTATTGTGAAAGAGATGATCCGGTTCGCCCTTGAGCCCTCTTGGCCCGCAATTCACTTGCACGCCGCGAAACGTGCAGAACGTGTCCGGTACGCCGTTCTCGCCGCCAGAGGGCAGATTGTTGCGGTCGAAATGGACGTAGCCCGGAACAAACAAGTCCAGCAGCCCGTCGCCGTCATAGTCGCCCCACGTCGCCCCGGTCGACCAGTTCCCCAGTGTCACGCCCGCCTTCTCGGCAACGTCGGTAAACGTTCCATCGTGGTTGTTGTGGTAGAGCCGGTTCTTTCCCCAGTTGGTAACGTAAATGTCCGGCCATCCGTCGTTGTCGTAATCGGCAATGGCCACGCCAATACCCCAGCGATCATTGGTCACCCCGGCCTGGGCCGCGACATCCGTAAAGGTGCCCGTCGTGGTTGTTATGGAACAGCGCCGCGTGGGGTCGTGTCTCTTTGCCGTCCAGCGCATCAAACGTGGACCCGTTTACCACGTAAATGTCGAGCCATCCGTCGTTGTCGTAGTCGATCAGGCCCACGCCCGACCCAGTAGTCTCGATGATGTATTTCTTCTCCTTGGTGCCCATCTTGTGGGTCCAATGAGTCAGCCCCGCTTTTTCCGAGATGTCCTCGAAGATGACCGGGCCGCTCTTCACAAATCCGCCGGCGGTGATCGGCCGGTGCTGCTCGTCGAACTGGGCCGGCTGCGGAGAGCCGGTTGCCTCGCCGCCTGTCGACGGCGCCTGAGAAGCCTCGAAGGTTGTTTGGGTTTGTTGCCCTGGGGAAAGAGCACGGGGGTTCGTGACTTGTGCGGAAGCAAGCGAAACAACTCCGCCAAGCAGGATAAAGAAGAGGAAAGCGTGGATCGGCTTACACATCGCCGCAAGTATACGGGCTCAGGTGCATGGCAGTCTCGACCAAAAGGTGGAGGTTGCCTTTCAGCCGCTTCCAGCGAACTCTCCGTCGGCACTCGCGCCCAGCAGGATGAGCAGATCCGAAAATCTGCGGCTTCCGTCTTGCGTCTCGCCGCTATTCGTTGCCCAGCTTGTATGGAATTCCAAACCGCCCAATCTGGATCAGTGCCTTGTTTCCTGGCGGCCAGATGTGCAGGATCTCCACCCGGCTCGATCCCGCGATTCTGTGTGCATCCGTGGTTCCTACTAGCGCGCCCGTCGCCGCCTGGTTGAAGTGGACGCTAAGCGTATCTCCCCCGTCCTCGCGGCCCCATCCGAAGGCATACTCGCCCGGCTTCAGCGCGATGCCTCCGATCTCCACCGGCGCCTGCACGATCAGGTAGTGCGAGTACTTCCCTTCCGCCGAGTAGCCGGCCGTGATCAACACGACTCCCGCAATGAAGCGCCCGCGCTCATCCACAATTCCCGACGCCGTGCGCATCTCCGTTTCGATATGCTCGCTCTCCACGGGCGCCCGCGACGGCAGCACCGACGCTAGTTCTGCCGGCGTGGCTTGCCGCCACGTTGTTTTTTGCGCCGGCGCTTCGAGCGTCAACAACGATAGAAACGCTCCGCAAAGAATCGCGCTTCGCATAATTCTCTTGGTCATGATTTAGGCTTTCTCAACGACTCCAGTGGAATAATGCCTCGCTGAATCGCCGCTGTGGCCGCCTGGGTCCGATCCGTCACGCCCAGTTTGCCCAGCAAACTGTTGATGTGGGTCTTCACGGTCGCCTCTGAAACCTCCAGCTCAGCTGCAATCTCCCTGTTGCTCTTGCCGTGCACAATCTGTTCCAGCACATCGAACTCCCGCGGTGTCAGATCCTGAGCGCCCATGCGCTCGGCCAGCCTCTCGGCGATGGCGGGTGGAATATGCGACTTGCCCGAATGGACCACACGAATGGTCGAGATGAGATCTTCGCTAGTCATTCCCTTCAGCAGGTACGCCCGCGCGCCGGCCTTCAGCGCGCGGTAAATGTCCTCATCGCCGTCGTAGGTGGTAAGCACGATGAACCGCGCCTGGGGCGTCTCCATGCGGATGCGTTCGATCGCATCCACGCCGCTCATCCTTGGCAGCCGCAGGTCGATCAGTGTGATATCAGGTTGGTGCTTGCGAAACTGGACGATGGCCTCCACGCCATCCGCGGCCTCGCCCACCACGTTCAAACCCTCCGCCACATTCAGTAGCGCCACCAATCCCTGGCGGACCACGTTGTGGTCTTCGACAACTAGCACCCGGATGGATTCCGTCTTCACTCTTATGCCTCCGTCTGGTCGCGTACGTCTCCCCGTGCCGGTGCGCACAACCGTATCGTGGTTCCCGTGCCCGGCGTGCTGCTCACCTCAAGCGTTCCACCCATGGCCGTCGCGCGCTCTCTCATTCCTGTCAGTCCAAAGTGCCCCGGCCCAACGTGCCCTGGTATTGACTCGGCCGTCCGCTCTTGAGCGCCGCCCCGTCCATCGTCCCTCACCTCAAGGGCGATCGTCTCCGGCCCGTACTCCAACTGGACGAAAAGTTCACTGGCCCCGGCGTGCTTCTTTACATTATGAATCGCTTCCTGCACCACGCGCATCACTTCTTGCTCGGTTTCCGGCGGCAGGGGACGATAGGCGCCAAAGAGCCTGAACCGGGATGTCAGCCCGTTGCCTTCGGCTGCCTCCGCCATGCGCCGCAGTTTCACCGGCAGGATGGTTTCGTCAGCATCCTGCGTGCGCAGAGCCCAAATCGATTGCCGCGCGTCGGTCAGCCCATGGCGCACAAACTCGCGCGTCTGGTCCAGTTGTTTTTGGGCATCTTCTGCTTTCCGCTGCCGCAACAGCTCCGCCAAAACTTCCAGTTGCACCGACACTCCCACATAGCCTTGGGCCAGTGTGTCATGAATCTCGCGCGCGATCCGGCTGCGCTCACCCAACACGACGCGAAACTCCCGCTCGGCCCGGCGCAGCCGCTGCCGCAACAGCAGCACAACTGCTCCGGCTACGGCTGCCAACAGCAGCACATAAAACCACACGGTCTGATAAAAATGCGGCCGCAGCTCGAAGCTGAGCGCCGCGCCGGATGTGTTCCAAAGGCCATCGTTGTTTGCCGCTTGCACGCGGAAGGTGTACCGCCCTGGCGGAATATTCGTGTAATAGGCAGCCCGCCGCGCGCCTGCCTCGGTCCAGCCACGGTCAAACCCCTCGAGCATGTAGCGGTAGCGCACCTTTTGCGGCGCAACGAAACTCAACCCACCGTAGTCGAACTCAAAATGGACATGTCCGGCCTTTACCTTCAGCCAGGAACCCGGCCCAGGCAAGGTCTGCGTCACATCATCCACCTGAAACCGCTCCAGCGCCACCGGGGGCGGAAGCTCGTTCACCGGAAAGTGCGCCGGATCCACCTCCACTAGCCCCTTCGGCGTGGCAAACCACAGATACCCGTCGCCTGATCGCCAAGCCGAAGGGTGGCTGTTGGTCGCCGTCTCCCGGCTGTGCAGTCCGTCGGCGGTGCCGAACTCCATCCAGTGCGAGCAACTTGGCGCGGGGCCTGTTCCGCCCATTTCATTGCAGTCGCAGCGCGCAATTCCATTGCCCGTTGCAAACCAAAGGTGCCCCCTCCTATCGTCCATGATCGCGTGAATCGTCGTCTGCTCAAGACCGCTATGCATCGCCGCGGTGAATTTGCTCCCATCCCACACGTTCCAGCCGTGATCCTGCGTCCCGATGAGCAGCGTCCCATCGGACCGAGGTAGCAGCGCCGTCACCACATTGCTCGAAAGCCCGTCTGCTGCGGTGAAGTTGGAGATTGTGCCGCCACGCAGCCGCGATAACCCGGCCAGCGTCGCTACCCACAGGTCGCCCTTCGTGTCGCGAGCCATTGCACCCACCAAGTCGCTGCCCAACCCGCTTGCCTGCGTGTACGTTTCCATCCCTGTGCCGGAAAGTGGCCCACTCAAACCGCCCTTCTCGATCGTCCAGTGCGTCAATCCGCGCCTGGTGCCGATCCACAGCGACCCATCGGCGTCGATCAGAAGCGAACGGATGAAATCGTCGGGCAGTCCATCGGCTGACGTGAACGTGTCCACCCGGTTCCCGTGGATCCGGTTGAGCCCGTCCGGTGTGCCCACCCACAGATCGCCGTCTGGCGCCGCGGCCAGCGAAAGAATCACGTTGCTGGCCAGCCCATTGTTCACTGAAAAGGTGCGCGCGACGCGCCAGCCGGCCGGCTCATCGCGGTGCAGGGCATTCAAGCCGTCCTCCTGTGTTCCCACCCACAGTGTTTCGGCCTCGTCTTCCACCACGGTCGTGATGCGGTCGCTTGACAGCCCCTCCCGCGTGTCCAGGGTGCGGAAGCGTTGATCGCGCAGGATGTCCAGCCCGCCGGTTTCTGTCCCCACCCAGAGATTGCCTTCGTGGTCTTCCATGAGTGCCAGAATCGACGCCGTGGCCAGCGGGTCGGTGACCGGGAAGCGCTCCACCTTGCCCTTTACCCATCGCACCAGCCCGCCATTGGTGCCAATCCAGAGCGCGCCTTCCCGGTCCGCGAATACTGCCTGAATTCGCCCGCCCGGCAACTCCCTGCCCACGGTTAGCCGGAATTCCGTGAGAGGGGGCTTCTTGCCCTGCATGAACACAAGTTCGCTTCTATTACCAACGACGAAGATATCTTTGGGCAGCTGCTCTTCAAAAATGTACGGTCCGGGAGAATTACCATGCAATGGAAGCGCTGTCTGAGGCGAAGAATCCACATTCCGCACCGGCAGAAATCGATCTCCTTCTCGCACCGCACGCCCCTGTTCTGTCCAAACCCCGATTCGCCCCTCCCAGGCATCGTCCACTGTCAATATCCCGTTGCCCGGCAGTCCGTCCTGCGTCGTGAACGTCCTCACCGCCCCGTCCTTCCACCGCGCCAGCCCTGAGTTCGTCCCAATCCACAGCGCCCCGTCCCCGGTCGCGAGCAAACAGCGAATATCGTTGCCTGGCAGGGCCGGACTGGAATTGCGGTCGTAGGTCTGGAATTCAACGCCGTCAAAGCGCACCAGGCCCGTCTCTGTGCCCAGCCAGAGAAAACCATCTTGTGTCTGTGCCAGCGCCTGAACGGTATTCTGCGGCAGGCCGTTCTCCATGGCCCATGCCTGCCGTCCGTAATTTGCAAGCGATGTAGAGAGTTCAAGCGCGACCGCGGTGGCCGCGCAGCCCAGAAGCGAGGCAGCGGCCAGCCGCCGGAGGGTTCCTGGAAACACTCTGCGTGCTGTGGCCCGCAAACAGCGCCTTTCGTGGAAACCTGGCTGGCGGAAGCCCACAGCCATTCGCCTTACCGGTCGAACTGCACGTAGCTGCGGCCCGCATACAGGCGATAGCCGCCGACAGGATCGTCCGTCACCTCCAACGGCCGCGGACGCTTCATGGCTTCGTCCGTGAACGTGTGCGCCGTGAGCACATCATTGCCGCCCAGATCGGTCACAATGAACTTGTCGCCCACGAAGCCGATGCCATAGGCGCCCACCGGCAGATGTTTCCCACCGATCTTGAGCGGAACCTCGGCGATCAGGTACCCCTGGTACTTCGCCGCTATGCCTGACGAGTAGCCACTGGTGTCAACCAGGCTGGCCAATACGTAATGGCCGTCGGCGAACTTCACCCCGCCGGAGTTACGCACCTGCACGGGCGCATTCTGCCCACAGTAATACACCATGGCCGGAAGCTGCTTTTCTAGGTCGGCTGGCATCAGCACGGTGTTCACGCCTGACTGTGCCCTGACCCAGCCTGACGCTCCCAGCGCCGCCACGATCGTCGCGGCGGCCACAACCTTCCCAATGGCCTGCAAACGCATCGTAATCCTCCTGTTCCACACTGCCCCCTGGAGTATAGCGCATTCCCGCGGCCCTGATCGATTGCGGCAAGCGATGAAGGATCGCTGCACGGAGTGCAAATCATCAGAGGCTTTCGCCTGTCCGCTGGGCCTGCGCGCACTGGCGCCTTCGCCGTCCTGCGCTCAAGCCGCTACGACAGTACGAATCGTCTCAATTAAAATCTAAGAATGACCCTTCCACCGCTGCTGAGGGCGCTTCTGTGCTTGACGGCCGTGTCAGTCCTGTCAGCCGGCCACCTTAACTGTCAAGGCATGGGGCACCCTCTGACTGGGCCGCTCCCACCCGGAGCCAAATCCCCAAAATGCACCAATCGCGTTGTTCCTCAATTGGAAGATATTACCGCGAAAGCTGGGATCACGTTCTCCCACACATCGTCCAAGGACAAGAAGTACATCTTCGAGTCGATGACTGGCGGCGTGATCGTATTCGACTACGATCGCGACGGTTGGCCCGACATCTATTTCACCAACGCGCCCACCATCAAAATGGCCCAGGATGGACAAACAGCCCTGGGAGCGCTCTATCACAACAATCATGATGGGACGTTCACCGACGTGACGCAAAAAGCGGGACTAACCAAACCGTGCCTGGCAATGGGCGGCGCCGTCGGCGATTATGACAACGATGGCTGGCCCGATCTCTACATCACATGCATGGGCGGAAATATTCTCTATCACAATAACGGCGACGGCACGTTCACTGACGTGACTACCAAAGCTGGCGTGGCCGATGGCCGCTGGTCCGCGGGGGCGTCTTTCGGAGACTACGATGGCGACGGATTTGTCGACCTCATGGTGGCAAACTACGTTGACTTCCGCCTCGACGATCTGCCGCAATTCGGCAGCTCGTCCTACTGCAAATATCGCGGTGTCGATGTGCAATGCGGCCCACGCGGCTTGAAAGGTGCAGGCGACGCGCTCTTCCATAACAACGGAGACGGAACCTTCACCGATGATTCCAAACAAGCGGGCGTCAGCGATTCGAACGGCTACTACGGCCTCGGCGTCATCTGGGCCGACTTCAATAACACAGGCCGCCCCGACATTTACATCACAAATGACTCCACGCCGAAATTCCTCTACCGTAACCTGGGCAACGGAAAATTCGAAGAGATCGGGTTTGAATCCGGAACCGCGCTCAGCAACGACGGCTCCGAGCAGGCATCGATGGGAATTGCCGTCGGCGACTACAACCACACCGGCCGGCCTTCCCTCTATGTTAACAACTTCGAAAACGAAAACCCCGACCTGTATCGCAATGATGGTGACTGGAACTTTTCCGAAGTATCCTTTCCTTCCGGCTTGGCCCTTGCCGCCTTGCCGTGGGTAAAATGGGGGACCGCATTTGTCGATCTCGATAACGACGGCTGGCTCGACCTCATGACTATAACCGGCCATGTGTATCCGCAAACCGACCTGATCCCATCCGATCCTGGTTATCGGCAGCCCAAGCTCCTCAGCCTGAATCTCGGCGATGGTAACTTCTGCGATGCCAGCGATCAGGCCGGCCCCGCGCTCAGAGAAAAGCAAGTCTCTCGCGGTCTCGCGGTTGCGGATCTCTTCAACGACGGCAACATGGACGTTGTGATTAACAATATCGATGGCAGCCCTATGATCCTGAGGAATCATGGGGTTACGGGACGCCACTGGGTGAGTTTCGAGCTCGCCGGCACGAAGAGCAATCGCCTGGCCCTGAATGCCCGTGTCAAGATCGTCGCCGGAGGAATGACGCAAACCGACGAGGTTCACAGCGGCGGGAGCTACCTCTCGCAGAGCGATCTCCGCCTGCACTTTGGCCTCGGCTCGGCTACAAAGATCGACAGTGTCGAGATTCGTTGGCCTTCCGGCGCCGTCGATCACTTCGACAGTCTTGCCGCGGATCAGTTTTACCCAGTCTTGGAAGGTCACGGAGTTGTTCCCGCGGATGAAATCCGGCCCAAACTGAGGCCGCATGCTGCCGGGTCAGGTCACTGAGTTCGCGTCAATCGCTCATTTGCCGGGACTTCTCGTCCCAGTTGACGCTCCGCTACTCGCCGCCGGCGCCTGAGCACTATGCAGCTTTTCGTACATGCGGCGCTCCTTTTCCGCGTCCGCCATTCTGAAAGCACGCTCGTATGCGCCGGCAAGCTCCTCGTGATAGCTCGCATCACCCGGCATGAGGCGCACAGCGGTCTCTAGTTCGCCGATCGCCTCCGCGGTGTTCCCGCTCTCCAGCTCCGTCCTTCCAAGGTCGAAGTGTGTCTCAGGGTCATTCGCATTCAGTTGGATCGCCTGGACCAGTTCCTTGATTGCGGTTTGCCAATCTCTCCGAAGCTCCGCCACCTCTCCCAGGCCCCGGTGCACTTCGGCGATCTCCGGATGCGCCGTCTCCAGTGCCTCCAGCCGCTCCTTCCCCGCGGGAACCTGGCCGGTCTTGACCAGGGATTCCGCATAGATGTATTGCATCTGCGGAATGGCCTTCACATCCTCTCCGGCGCCCTTGAGTGCATCGATGCACGCGCCGTACTGATGGGTCATGAATTGGCTGATCGCCAGCGCGCCGCGAATGCGTGAATCGCTGGGATGCGACCTGAGATAGCGCAAAAGCGGCGGAACCGCATCAGAGAAATCCGACGCCATGAATGCGGCGTGGCCCATGTTGTAATCCAGCCCGTCGAGTGTGGGGCTCCACGCAGCGGCACGCTGAAAGTATTTCAATGCATCCCCGTAGTTGCTTTCCGATGCCGTGATGGCGCCCAGGTTGTTGTAGCTGTCTGCGATGGCTGGGGTGAGCTGTTTCTCGAAGGCCCTTTGCTTGCTCACGGCCGCGGGATCCGCAGCGCTCGAAGTGGCTGGAGGGTTCGCCGCGGAGTCTGCCTGAGCATCGGAAGGACTTGGCGATGTCGCACTGTCCGGCAGCATCCCTGCAAGTTTGCTCTTGTCCTTCAACAACGCCTTATCCGTGAAGGCGTGCGCGATCTGCATTTCCGCGTGCGCTTCCTCTTCCCGACGCTGCTGCATCAGAATCCGGCCCAACAGAAAGTGCGCCTTCTGGATTTGAAAGTGGTTCCTCGAGACATCCGTCGTCAGCGCGATGGCCCGGCGAAGATCGGCTTCCGCCTCAGTGGGGCGGTTGGTGTCGAAGTACATCTGTCCCAGATAGAGATAGGCGTCAGGATTCTTGGCATTCAGCGAGATGGCTCGCTTCAGGTACCCCTCGGCCTCGGCATACTTGTGATAACTTGCTGCGATCTTGCCCAGCGCCGCGTAGGTCAGGAAGTCGTTCGGAGAAATTGCCAGTTCCGCCTTTAGTTCCGTCTCCGCCTCCTGCAGCGTCTTCTCGTCCTCGCCTGCCGCCAGCAGGGCCGCGGCCACGCAATAGTGCGCTCCAGGGTACTGTGGGTCTTCTGCAATCACCTTCTTGAATTCAGTGACCGCTCGTGGAGTAAAATCCGAATTTCCGTAAGCTCGGCCGATCTGCATATGGAGTGCCGGGCTGTCTCCGGCTGACGCCTCGATCCCATCGAACATCTGCACGGCGCATTTCTCGTCGTCAAGGTCCAGGCAAACCACAGCGAGGTCATATTCATTGGGGAAGCTGGGATCGAGCGCGACGGCCGCTTCTAGCTCTTTTCTGGCGTCCTGATCCCGGTTCATCCCGTGCAGTGTGCGTCCCAGGATCCGGTGGGCCCGTGCCAGGCCCTTTGGATCATTCGCGTAGTCATCCAGAAGCGCTCTGGCCAGGGTCTCCGCACGCTTCAGATCTCCGCCCTGCAAAGCCGCCGTTGCGTAGTCCCTGCGCAGCGACGGCGAGTCCGGGGTTATCGCCAATGCTTCGTCGAAGAGCGCGGACGCCTTGGCATAATCACGAACCTGGGCCCGGCTATTCGCCACTTCGCCCAGCGCCGCGGCGAGGAACGCGCGGTACTGCCCTGCAGCCTGATTGAGATTGCCCGCCTTCTGGAGCCTCAGAGCATCGTCGTATAGACCCTGGAGAGTCGCGCGATCGGTTTGCGCGCCCTGCGTCCGCGGCTGCGCGGTGGCGGCAGAACAAAACACGACGAGAATGCTGGAAACGACAAGTCTGAACATGACGAGCCTACGGCAGTTTCGGAAATGCTGCATCCGCATTCACCAAATCCGAGTCGGCGCGACCATCAGGGAGCGACGACCTTCAAAAACGCAATCACTGGACATAGTATTTCCGAAACTGATCTGGCATGCTGGCACAACATCCTCATTCACCTTCCAGCATGGCGCGGACGTCTCTATTTTGTCACAGCGGGCGAATGAATTTGGGTCGACACGAATCAGAGCGCACCGGCTGCGTGGACGCGCTCCTGGCGGGGATCGCTCGCCCGGTTTGCCGAAATGCGAATGCGCAAAGAAAAAGCGGGAGGGGGCTGATAAGCCCGCCTCCCGCTGTGATTCGACGCTGGATTAGAAGGAGTACTTCACGTCCAGCTCGATGATGCGCTGGTACCCCGATTGCGATTTGGTGTCCATGACACCAAAGGCGCCGGTGCCGCTGGTCACGTAGTTCGGGGTGATTGCCTTGCTGTTGTAGTCCACTTTGTAGGCCACTGTCAGCGGCGTCAAGCTGCTGAACTGCGGCAACGGGTGGTTCAGCCAGTCAAAGGCGCTCGCCCGGAACTGCACATTTTGTTTTTCGTAGATGTGGAACGTTCTGGAGATCGCCAGGTCGTTGTCAAAATACGGCTGGGCGTGCATGTACGGATACGCCTTGCCGCCCTGTTTCCCAACCGCCGGAGCCGAGAAGCAGGTTCCGTTCAGAAGCTGGTAGTGGCCCAGACCCGCGGTCGGGTTGCAAGTCAGCACCGGCAGAATCGGAATGCCCTCGTCCGTACCGAAATACGTCGCGGATCCGATGCCGTTGTGATTCCCTGTCCGTCGCAAGGTTGCAGCCGCCCGACTGGCGCAGGACGCGCTTGCGTTCGGCCGGGAGGTTGATGTAGGTCAGCCCCAGCCCGAAGCTTGGGCCGCCATTCCCAAGGAACGCAGGAATGTAGCCGCCTTCTTGCCAGGTGGAAAGGCCGTTGATCGTCCAGCCGCCGAGCAATTGATTCACGACCGCACTTCCGAAGTGGAGCGTGCCGCTGCTGTACGTGTACGACGAGTTGAAGACCCAGCGCCTGTCAATATTCATTGGGCCATAGTTCAACTTGACGTTGTATGGGTTCTCCTGCAGGCTCGTGCCCAATGCCTTTGACCAGGTTGTGTTCAAGTTGAACGTTAACCGGCCCGTGGTCTTGACCCACGAAAGCTGCATTCCGTTGTAGTTGGAGTACGCGGTGTTTTGCATCATGAAGACGCCGGCCGTTCCATACGCAACGCCAAACGGATGGTAATCAGCGTTCTGGTTGCCTGTCGCGGTGAATCCTGTCGCCGTTGGGATTCTTCCCGACATCTCTCCGGGTTGGTGGATAGGACACCAGTCACCGGGTCGGGCGAGAAGAAGGCCCCGATTGGCGTCTTGTTTTGGTTGGCCAGTTCGCTGTAGTTGCTGCCTTCGATGTCTTCGGCGTCATCGGAAAGCTGGCTGGTCTGGTTGCCGACGTAGGCAATTTCGACCTGCGAGTTCCAAGGGAGCCTACGGTCGATGGTCAGGTTGTAAGCGTAGGTCAAAGGCTGGCCGGGGTCAGTCGGATCCACGCCTGTCTGCCCTCCCTGCACGCCGCAATTATTCTTACCGGTGGCGAATGGCGGGCAGGGTACATACGCCAGGTTGCCGATGTTCTGCAGTTGGAGTCGGTTTCCACCAGGCAGGTTATAGCCCAACACATGTTGCGCTGTGGGCAATGCGCCGCCGGGGGTATTAGTCTGGGTGACGAAGCGATACACGCCCCATCCGCCGCGGACCACCGTACTGCCGGTCCCGAACACATCGTAGGACATGCCAAACCGCGCATCGGGATACACAAAGCGGTTCGGTTGGCCGCTTAGCGGTACACCCGCGTCGATCTGGTGCCAGTAGAATCCGGGAGCATACTTGCCGGTGTAGAAGTCGTTCAGCACCCTATCCGGATAGAAGACCGGCATTCCGACGCGATTGCGATCGTACCAGTGCCCCACGTGCTCCATGCGGATTCCGAGCTCCAGGCTCAGGCGCCGGCTCGCCTTCCAGCTATCGTCCAGGAAGGCTGCCGTCGACATGTAGGCCAAGTCCGCGATCGGCGCCGAGTTGTTCTCGCTGTAGCTCGACGCAATGCCCATCACGAAGTTGGCCACCGCGTTGTGCGGCGCACCAATATTCGGGGCGGTCGAATTCTTCAAGACAACAGTCTGATAGTAATCGGGGTTTTGCCCTGCGCCGAAGCCCAGGTTCCCGTCCATGTAACTGCCGAAGGTGCTCTGCCAGTTATCCGTGGTCTGCGTGAATCCGCCCAACTTGAGCGTATGGCGTCCCCAGACCTTGGTGAACGTATCGGCAAACTGTGGAGCTTCCTTGCGCACGCCATACTGCCCTGGAGGATTCTCGAAGATCGATGCCTGCGAGAAGTCTGGGAAGGTTGCCGTGCCAGCGCTCGAGTACGCGGGGATGTTAAGTGCCTTAGTCCCAAACACCGTGCCATACGGATAGCCCAGCGTGGACCTGAATGCGGCAGAGGGGTTCGGCTCGGTGAATGGGAAGCTGCCAAACGCCCAGGCAGCCATGAAGTCGTTGGTCGTTGTGGAGTTGAAGCTGTGAACCACATGGCCGGCCATGCTCTTGCCGCGGAACACCTGCTGCTCGCCGCCTCCCGGGAACGGGATGGCATTGCCCGGCGTCCAGTAGAGGTGCGCGCCGTTGCCCTGACGCCAGGTCCGCATCGTAGGCCTGCTGGTAGCTCCCATAGATCTTCGTGTTGTCGCCCATGATGTAGTCGATGCGCGCACGCCAGATCCATCCGTTGTCGATGTTCGGAATCGGCGGTAGTAGTTGTACCTGCCCTGGAGTCGTTGCCGGATTGGTGAGTTGGCCTTGTCGGCCATAGATCTGGGGCCAGATCTTGGCCAGTGCCGCCGCACCGGGATCAAGGAACCCGGAGGGGAACTTCTGACCTACGTCTCCACCGCCCGTTCCATAGGCTGCAAGGCTGGCAGAGGGTGCCGCCGTCGCTGTGGTTGCCCCGTTCGCAAACACCGTTCCGCCAAGGTCGCTGCACCAGTTGCCTTGTGGATAGCCGCTGGTCGGGGTCGCGAAGAATCCGTTGGGGCATAGGGTGGTGTTATCGGTGTTGTCGGTGCTGAAGTTGCCCGCCAGCATTTCCGGAGTCGGGATATACGACTTCAGAACGTTGGCGTTGCCCTGGTTCTGCAGCCACCGCTCGTAGCCGCCCCAGAACAAGAGATGCTTGTGCGTGCCGGGAACCGGACCGCCAAAGTTGCCGCCCGGATAGTAGTAGTGCTGTGGTCCCAGCGGAACGTGCTGGTGATTATCCTGCCAGTCGTTCGCATTCAGACACGCTGTTGCGGGCGTTGAAGTAGCCTTCGCCGTGATAGTTGGCGCTGCCCGATTTGCTGATGGTGGAGATGACGACCGGACCAAAAGGAGTGTCAGCGCCGAAGTTTGAGGCCTGCACGCTGACTTCCGCCGTCATATTCGGGTTGACAACATCAAGCGATTGCCCCATGTCGCCCACATCGATGATGTTGGCGCCGTCAGCCAACAGCGAGGTACCGCTGCGGTAGATCGCGCCGCTGATGTTGATGCCCATGCCCACCGAACTACTCTGCACGTGGACATCGAGGTCGCTGAACATGGGAGAGTCGTTCGTCAGACCGTTTGAGACAGTGGTCGCGCCGGGCAGAACCTTGACGAGTTCGGTCACGTCGCGGCCTCCCAGTGCCAAATTCGCGATATCGGCGGTGCTGAGAACGTCGTTCCTCTGGCCGTTGACGATGGGAATCATCTCCTCATCTGCGGAAACCGTTACTGTCTGTGTTTCCGTACCTACAGTGAGGCTCAATGCGGGAACTGTGCGTGCATCGCCGGCGTTCAATACGATGCCGGTCACCAGCTTGGCCTTAAAGCCTTTTGCGGCTGCCCTGATGTCGTAGGTGCCAGGCACCAGAGATGGAAACGCGTAGAGGCCGGCGCCGTTGGTCTGCTCCACGCGGCTGTCCTTACTTGCTTCGTTGGTCAGCGTAACCTGAGCACCAGGAATCACGCCGCCAGACTGGTCTTCGACTGTTCCGGATAGCGTCGCCGTGACCTGAGCTCTCAGGGCCGACGGTACGGCGAGCCCAATGAGCCCAACTACCAGGAGCGGAAGAACCGCTAGCCAGGTTAGGCCCCCCTTTGTAATTCTGTTTCGATTCATCACTTCTCCTCCTAAGATCTCAGCTTGTACTGCACCTTTGGGCTGAGCGCACAGCTTTTCGCAGCAAAACACACTGCGATCTCTGGGCGCCAAAAACTATAGACAGCGGTTGGAATCGTTGTCAATCGAAAAGTTGATTACCCCCGCAAAAAAAGCGATTTATTGAGCATTTCACCGTTAACTGTCCGCCCTCTTTGGCCCGGAAAAAGCGATTTATTGGGCAATTGCCCTACATGCTGCAACTTAGCGACACTTCGGAAACGCGATTCGTCCAGGTCTTAACTTGCCACGCCGTCCCATTGAGGGAATTTGCGTCGGCCTTGATCCACCTAAGACACACATTTTCATGGAATTACGGTTTTCGGCAAGCCGAGCTTATGGGCCGCCAGGACTTCTCTTCTTTTACATCCGGGAGAATGCGTTTACCAGAAAGGAGCGCCGCCAGGCGCTATTTCACCGTGAGCTGCGCCCTAACCGAGTGGGACAGTGATCCCGAGGCTGCGGTCACAGTGAAAGACAGGTTCTGCGGAGACAGACTGGCACCACAGCCTGTGAATCCCAGCATCAGGGCCGCGCTCAGCGCCACGAGCATGGCCAGCCTCGACAAGCGCAACCGGGCCTTGCGCAGCCTGCTCGCAAAAGGCAACAGGATGAGCCCCAGCGCTACCGGTAGCGCTCCTCCGCCAAACGGCCCGCGTAGCCGCTCGTTCGCCGACTTGCTTGGCAGGGTCACTTCGAGCGTCACAGTGGTTGTCCCGGAGCTTGCCGTAACCGTAGCCGGAGAGAAGGTCGGCGTCATTCCCAGTGGCGTGTCGGGCACGGCCAGAGTCACGCCTGCCGGCAGCGTTGCGCCCCCTACCGGCGTGATCACAAGTGTATAAACCGCCTTCCCTCCGGCAGGCACAGTCGCTGTTCCCGTGCCTCCCTCGGCGAAGGCCAGCGTGAAGTCCTGAATGTTCTCTGACAAAGCGCTGCTGGTCCCCGGCCCGTAGTTGCTGTCACCCGAATAGGTCGCTTTAATGGAGTGAACACCGGCCGCCAGAGCCGTTGTGGTGAAGATGGCCGACCCACCCGACACGTTGGCCGTCCCAATCTGCGATGACCCATCGTAAAAGGTCATCGTCCCCGTCTGTGTACTCGCGTACGCGGGAAGGCTGGCTGTGAAGGAAACCGCATTGGTCATGAAGACCGGATTAGCTGACGCGGAAAGCGAAACGACCGGCGTAGCCGGAATCACGTTCAGCGTCACGGTTGCCGTCGCAGGAATGTAGTCGGTGGTATCGGTCGGCGCGAACGTCGCCGTCAGCGTCTGCTGTCCCACGTTCAGCACCGTTCCCGCCACCGGCGAATAGGTGAAGCTTCCCGCCACCAGCGAGCTGGCGTCGAGCTGCGTCGCGCTCAGCGGCGTGCCATAAACGATCGGCGCGGGCGTCGCCCAGTCGATCGCAGGCGCCTGCTGAAAGATCACGTTGTCCGAGGCCGTTACGTTGCTCGAGAAGGTCACGCTCGAGACTGTCGCGGTCAGTTGTCCCGTATAGCTCGCCAAAGTCGTGTATGTCCCCACGTTCAATGTCAGGGTCACGGAATCGGTTACATTGGCCGCCAGTCCGTTGTTGCGTGTGCAGGTCAGGGTGCTCACGTTGCAGGTCCACCCGCCAGTCGAATCGGTCATGGCTGTCACCGTCACTTGCGGCGGCAGCGTAAAGGTCAGAATCGCCGAGCTGGCGATCTCCGTCGTGGTGCTGGTGTTGGTCACATTCACGGTTACCTGGTCGGCCGTGTCACCCGACTTCACCACGATCGGGCTGGGTTTGAAGGTGATATTGAGCGTGGGCACCACCACCGGCTGCACAAATGTGGAAAGATCGAAGAGCGCGTATTCAAGCATCTCCTCCTGTGCGCTCATCGTGGTCTCAGCCGGGCACTCGTTGGGAAAAATCGTGTTGCTGGGGGTGGAAATATTGATCACGTGATAGTCGTTGAACATCACGCGTCCACACTGGCTGGCCAGCGGCGCCGCCACCGGAGTGTTGAACGTCATCTGCATCACCGGATTGCCCGTTTGGCCGGGATACGTGCCGCTGTTGAGGGTCAGCCACGACTGCGTCGGCGGAATCACTCCGCTCACGTCGGTGCGAAGCGTGCTGATATTGATCTGGTTCGCTGAACCCGCCACGGTTGCGCCCGCATTTTGCAACCATTGCGCCAGCGTTGCGCCGTCGCTGAAGTCCGTGCTCACCGTCCCCACACCTGCGTTGATTTGCTGCTCGTTGGTCGTAGTCCAGTTTGCAACCGGCGCGAATTGCGCGTCCATAGGCGCATTGGGGTCGATGTACACATAGCTGTAATGCGTGGTGAAGATGCGGCCGCCGGCGTTGGCGTAGGTCGCAATATTGGCGAGTGGAGTGGACGATTGCACGAACGGGGCGCCTTGGCAGGGAAACATCACCATGTCGTAGCCAGTCAGGGTTGCTGGATTGTTGGTCAGCGTCGACTCCAACGGCGTTGATGCGCTGATCTCCGCTCCGGGGGCTCCGTCGCCCCTGTAAAGGTGGATGTGGCCGCTGGAATTCACGCTGCCGGTGTCGTCGGTAAACTCCGCTGGGTCAATGCCCATATGCAGCAGCACGCATTCCGCTCCATCCACCTTCCCGGTCACGATGGCGATCATGGGAATATCGCCTTGGGTGTGGTTCGCCGGCATATTCAGGACAAGCCCCGTGAGCGGAGTTGTCCCAACAGCCTCATTGGGAAACTGCCGCCGCCATTTGCCCGCCTGAATGACCACGGTATACGTGGCGTTTTCAGGAATGTTGGAGAGCGTAAACGTTCCGTCCACAGCAGTGTAGGCATAGCTCACCACGGCGGTCGGCGCCTGGTACGTCAGGCACTGCACTCCCGCAGGAAGCGCCGCCACCGGAGCCGTGGTGGCATACACCAGCACGTTTGGCAGGGGCAGCGCGTTGGAAGTGGTTCGCGGGTCGTAAACCGTTCCGATGATCGTCGTGGTTTGAGCAGCCGCAATCCCACACACAACGGGCAACAGGCAAAGCAGCGTTCGCGTCGCATGCTTGCACCGTCTCAAGCGGTTGTCGATCGTCGCGAGATGAGAGCCAACAAAGCGGAAAAATGCGGTCATGGCGGTGGACCTCTGCCTCACACGCCTGTCTCGTTCATCGTGGCATGTCTCACACCCGGTCGCATTGCGCAGAACCCGATCACCACCGGCGTCCCTCAGGTGTCCGGCCCACAATCGCCCCAATCTCAGCCCAAAAGGCGCAATTCGTCGCCACAGAGCCTGGTCCACGCTCTGTCAAAGCTGTAGGAACCATCATACACAGTCCACGAAGCCCTGGGATGCTGTCCCCCTCGCGCTGCACAGGCCGGGGCGGAGCTCCGCGAGCGTCGCAGTTTGGCTCCTATCCTATTTAGAATCAAATGAATATCTTCGTCGCCGTGCTCTGGCCGATTCCCGCCGGGCCTGCGCCATCACGGATTACAACGATTAAGGCTTTCGACTCCCCTTTTCGGGTCATCGCCGCCGATCGTCCTGTCTCTCGCTCCAGCCAAAGGCGTTTTCGAAGTGCGTGACCTCCCGTTCTTGCCCCGGCACAAGATACACGCTGACCACGTCGAAACGCGCCTGCGGAGCGGCTTCGCCTGGCAACTGGCATATGTACTGGCGGGCCAATCGGCGCAGGACATTCCGCTTGTGGGAGTCGATGGCGGCTTCGGCAGGCGTCAGATCGTGCGCGGTCCGGGTTTTCACTTCGAAGAAGCAAAGCAACGGTCCCTGCCAGGCGATCAGATCCAGATCTCCGGGCAGATTGCCTGCCGTCCACCGTCGCGCCACCACCGTGTAGCCCTTGCGGCGCAGATGGGAAAAGGCGGCTTCCTCGCCCTCCAATCCCGTCAGCAAATGGGCAGGCAACGTCGCCTCCCGGCCACGGCGCGCGGCCAGCCCGTCCATCCAGGCCAGCGCTCGCTCCAGCAATCTTCCCCGCGACTGTGCCACCCGCGCCATCGCCAACCATTGTCGGCTCGGATGCCGGAGCGGCGCAAATCGCTGTCCCCCGCCTCCCGCAAAGCGACGGAAAGCCTCCGCTCGACTGCTACGCCGTCGCGGCTGCCACCGCGCTGCGCTCGTGTTCCTTTTCCGCCAGCGTCAGCGC
Source organism: uncultured Acidobacteriaceae bacterium (assembly GCA_963836525.1). GTDB lineage: Bacteria > Acidobacteriota > Terriglobia > Terriglobales > Acidobacteriaceae > Telmatobacter. The sequence continues at coordinate 47,068 of CAWIJW010000017.1, read as the reverse complement.
CTCTTCCAGAATGTCGAGCGCGACGGTGGCTTCCTCCTTGCTGACGATGAGCGGAGGCGAAAGCCGTAGCGACGTTTCGCCGCAGCCAAGCACGATCAGCCCGCGCTCGAAGGCTAGCGTCTCGATGCGGTTGCGCAGCTCCGCCGCCGGCTCTCGCGTTGCCTTGTCCTTTACGATCTCGATGCCGATCATCAGGCCCCGCCCGCGCACATCGCCCACCAGCGGATGGCTTTGCTTCCAGCCGCGCACCCGCTCCAGGATGAACTCGCCCACGCGGGCCGCGTTCGCCATCGCCTCGCGTTCGATGATGTCCATGGTTGCCAGCGCAGCAGCAATCGACACCGGATTGCCCCCAAAGGTCGATGCATGAGAGCCGGGCTCCCAATTCATGATCTCCGCTCTCGTCATGCAAATCCCCAGCGGCATGCCGCTGGCGATGCCCTTGGCGAGGCACACAATATCCGGCTCCACGCCCGAGTGCTCGATGGCCCACCACTTGCCGGTGCGCCCACAGCCGCACTGCACCTCGTCCACCACCAGCAAAATGCCGTGCCGGTCACAGATGGCCCGCAGTTCGCGCAGGAAGTTGTCCGGCGCCACGATGAAGCCACCCTCGCCCTGAATCGGCTCGACGAAGATCGCGGCTACCTCCTCCGGCGGAAGGATGGTCTTGAAGAGCTTCTCTTCGATGTAGCGCGCGCAGCCCAGGCTGAAGGCCTCCTCTTCCTGCGCCCCGCCGGTGCAGCCGCGATAAACGTAGGGATAGCGCACGTGCGTCACCCCCGGCACCAGCGGCGCAAAGCGCCGTTTCTGCTGCGGCTTCGAGCCGGTCAGCGAGAGCGCGCCCATCGTCCGCCCATGGAATGCGCCGAGAAACGCGATCACCTGCTGCCGGCCCGTGTGATAGCGAGCCACCTTCAGCGCGCACTCGATGGCCTCGGCGCCGGAGTTGCCGTAGAAGAACCGGTGCGGGCCGGGCATGGGCGCCACGGCCGACAACCGCGTGGCAAGATCAGTGAGATGCTCGTTGTAAAAATCGGTGCCCGAGATGTGGATCAGCTCGGCCGCCTGCTTCTGAATTGCGGCAACCACCTCAGGATGGCAATGGCCGGTTGAAACCACGGCGATACCGGCGGCAAAGTCGAGAAACTCGTTGCCGTCCGCATCCTCCACGCGGACGCCGCGTCCGCGCTTGGCTACCAGCGGATAAGAGCGCGTATAGCTGGGCGAGATGAGCCGATGGTCGGCCTCGACGGCTGCCCGGGCTTTGGGCCCCGGCAGCGCACAAACAAGTTTGGGTCCGTACTGCGCGTGTAGTTCTTGCTTCGTCATCGAACATTCTCCTCGGCTGATTCGGTTGTCGCGGCCTGCGCACGATCGATCCGAGCGTTGGTCAACGGATGCGGCGCGGCCACAAATCCCAGCGAGTGGGATCGCTCATTTCTGCAGACCCATGCAGGGTCCATTGCAGGCGAGGATCTTCGGCGGAGGGTTGCTAATCGCCGCCGAAGAGGCTAGGTCGAGTGCGGGTGGGCAGCACGCGCAAGTGCCGCCGCAGGCTCATGCACTGCACGCGTGTCCGCGACCAGCGCTTGGTGGCTGGTGCCTGCGGCAACGCTCTGCTGGCGCGCGTTTGCATGGAAACTCCGCTAAAGTGGAGAATACCACGCCCTGCGCCGCCGCTGCCACGCCCACCCTTGATCCCGGCTACGATGGAATCAACTTCCATGTCCGCACCTCCGCTCCAACCTGGCGCCGCAAAACACCCTGCCGCAACGGCTGTCCGGATCGTGCTTGCCTTTGCCAGCGTGTACATCTTCTGGGGTTCCACGTACACCGTCATTCGCGTCGGCGTGGCGCAGATGCCCGCCCTCCTGCTCGCCGGAACGCGATTCCTCGCCGCTGGCGCAATCCTTTTGCTCTGGTGCCGCTGGCGCGGCCTTCGCCTGGTGTGGCCGCCCAAACACATGCTCCTTCTTTGCCTCATCGGTCTCTTGCTTCTCGGTGGAGGAAATGTCGGTCTCGTCTACGCTGAGGAGATTGTCCCCAGCGGCCTCGCCTCTCTCGTTCTGGCCGTCATTCCTCTCTACGTGGCCCTCATTGAGATGTTCCTACCCGGTGGCGAGCCGCTCCCCGCCCGCGGATGGTTTGGCATGGGCCTCGGCCTCGCTGGCCTCGTCGCCCTCTTGTGGCCTTCGCTTCGTCACGGCCTCGCCGGCGACCGCGCCCGCCTCTGGGCCGTAGCCGCGCTGCTGGCTGGTGCCCTCTGTTGGAGCGTGGGCAGCATCGTTTCCCGCCGCGCGCGTCTCCGCGTCAACAGCTTTGTGGCCGCCACCTGGCAGATGCTCGCTGCCGGAGCTTGCAGCACCGTATTGGGCACGCTCCTCGGCCAATGGCCGCGATTCCACGTGAACCCCGCAGCGCTTTGGTCGCAGGCCTATCTCATCACCTGCGGCTCGCTGCTCGGCTATAGCGGATATATCTATCTGCTGGAGCACGTCCCCGTCGGCAAGGTCGCGTCCTACGCTTATGTCAACCCCGTCATCGCGGTGCTGCTCGGCATTCTGTTGCTTCACGAGCGGCCGGCGCCGGAGGAGTTCGCGGGCATGGTTGCCGTCCTGCTCGCGGTGTTTCTCCTCACCACCTCAAAGTTTGAAAACAGGCGCGCAGCCGCGGCCACCTCAAGGTTCATCAGCCAATCCGGCGCTAATTGATAAAGAAGGCCGAGGCTGACGCCGCGACACCAATGGCTGAGGAAGCCATCCCCAGGTACCAGTAAATGCGGCTCCTGGTCAGCAGCGTGACCGACGTGATCACCAGCCCGATCTCCAGCAGCACCTCGCCCAGATCGAAGCGGTCTGAGCGCGCCTCGCCTACATTCACTTTGGCTTGCAGCGCATTGGCCTCGGCCTGCAACTGGCTCTGTTCGCCTGTCGACTTCTTGATTTGGTCGGCAAATGCCTTCACTTTTTTGGCAGCGGCCTCTTTGTCGCTGAGCGCCACCACACTCATCAGACCGGTCACCAGTTCCTCATCGTTGGATCGGATTTTGTGCGCCTGATAATCGTTCCACTGATCGGTGGCCAGGTTCTGGTCGATGATCGCATCGGCGTGCGTGCGCTCACCCATCACCGTGGTCACCGCCAGCAGCACCGCCAGCACGCTCATCGTAAAGGCGACAGGCCGCATCGCCTCTTCGTTCGCTCCGTGCTCCGCATGCTCCTTGAGGTCCTGCACATCGCTCGCACTCATTGGGTTGCGCCTCTTCATCTTGAATTTGGGGGGGCTTCGGGGAAGGCCTGCAGGTACGAGGCCTGAAGTCATCATACAATCCCACTCTGCGGTGGGTAGCACCAGCCCCGTGCCGCGGGGTCTTATGACCCCTGGCAAACGCCAGATTAGCGTGCCGGGAGGGGACAGCACCCTGATCCACCGCAAATTGACTTCCGTCTCGTCCAGTCCCTTTGCGTTCCGCTGAGAGCAAGAAAGCAGATTTCCAGCGTCATCAGGCTAGAAGCTAGCAGCTAGAAGCTGTTTTCCTCACTTCCGCTTCCACCTAACCCCGTCCTTCGAGTCTTCCAGGACGACGCCTTTTCCCGCCAGCTTGTTGCGAATCTCGTCGGCGCGGGCAAAGTTGCGCGCTTTTTTCGCCTGCGTGCGCTCAGCCACCAGCGCCTCTATGGCCTCATCGGTCAGCGACTGCGCGGCCAGCAATTCCGGCGCAACATCGCCCATACGGCCGGCTTTCTCCGCCCACGCAAGCGCCCGCTGCGTTGGCTCCGCGTCGCCGTCGTTCAGCAAATCGAAGACGGCGTCAAAGTCCTTCAGCACCGGCAAAATGGCATCGCGATCGGCTGCAAAAAACTGCCCCTGATCGATGGCCGTGTTTGCGGCGCGGATGAGTTCAAAAATAGGCGCGCGCGCCTCCGCGGTGTTCAAATCGTCGGCCAGCGCCTCGCGGTATTCGGCCTGTGCTTTTTTCGCCGCCTCCTGGATCGCCGGATTCTCGCCCGCTCGAAGCGTGCCCGTCATCAGCCGCTCGTGAAACGTTCGCAGCCGGTCGATGGCGTTCGTCGCATCTGTCAGGCTGTCAAACGTAAAGTTGAACGGCCGCCGGTACGGCACCGAAATCAGCGCCAGCCTGATGGCCGAAGCCTTGTAGCCCTTCAAGAGCAAATCGCGCACGGTATAGAAATTGCCTTCGCTCTTCGCCATCTTGCGTCCATCCACCAGCAGGAAGCGCACGTGCATCCAATGCCGCGCGAAGGGCTTGTGCGTCGCGGTTTCGCTTTGCGCAATCTCGTTCTCGTGGTGCGGAAACATCAGGTCTTCGCCGCCGCAATGCAGGTCGAAGCTCTCGCCCAGGTACTCCATCGCCATCGCCGAGCACTCAATGTGCCAGCCGGGCCGTCCGCGCCCGATCGCCGTCTCCCACGAAGTCTCGCCGGGCTTGGCGGCCTTCCACAGCGCAAAGTCGCGCGCCGAATCCTTCTCGTACTCGTCCACGTCCACGCGCGCTCCGTCTTCCATGCCGCTCAGATCTTTCTTGCTCAGCTTGCCGTACTCAGGAAACGCGGAGAGCCGGAAATACCACGACCCATCCTCGGCCTTGTACGCCGCTCCCGCCTGCCGCCAGCTTCTCCACCAGCGCCACCATCTGCGGAATGTGCTCCGTGGCGCGGACGATCTGCTTCCGGGCGCTCGATGCGCAGAGCCTCGAAATCCTCGAAGAAAGCCTCGACGTACCGCGCCGTGTACTCGCTGATCGGGATGCCGGCCGCAGCGGCGTTGCGGATGATCTTGTCGTCCACGTCGGTAATGTTCATCACGTGCCGGAGCTGGACGCCGATCAGCCGCAGAAAGCGGCGTAGAACATCGATCTGCAAAAACGTGCGGAAGTTGCCGATGTGCCCGTAGTCGTAAACCGTGGGACCGCAGGCATACATCCGCAGCGCCTTGCCGTCGGCAGGCTCCAGCGGATCCACTTGTCCCGTGAGGGTGTTGAACAGGCGGAGGGTCATTGCTTCTGCGGCTCGTGCATCGCCCGGCGTGTGCGCCGTACGGCTTGAGCGTCAACCAACTCGCTCATCGCGCCTGCGCAATCTGCCGGATCGTCGCCTACTCGATTGTAGCAGCGCAGCTTCGCGCCCTAACCCGCGCCGTCAGCCCGCCATCAACTCAGCCTCATCCCATCATCGCGGCCCAGCCCACGCCGATCAGCACGAAGAGCACCCACCAGCCAAAGACAGCAATGTAGCCGGAGCTGCGCTTGGTTCCCGCCACTATCGGCGGTGCCGATGCTCAGCAGCACCAGCGTCCAGATTGTGAGCACGTCCAGCGACGTGGCCAACGTGTACAGCGCCTTATTGGTCTCAACCGGATCGAGAAACGCACCCAGGTTTGTTGGCGAGAAGTTTTTGATGTTGAACGACTCCGGCGCCATGCCTGAATAAACCACAATCGTCCCCAAAAGCGCTTTGATTGAAGCCGGCAGCCACGCATAATAAAACACGGCAAAAATGCTCCCGAACTTCGCCTTTCCCCCAAACCCAAAATTGATGGTGGCCATCAGACCCAGCGAGAAGATGGCGACAAACGCCAAGCCCACAGCCGGCCCGGCGACAAACACTCCTTCCGTGATTCCGATCGAGATCTTGTAGCCCATCTCGCGCTGTTCGGGAGTGGCCTGCGCCATTCGCTCTTGTGCTTTGGGATCGAGGCGAATCTGGTTTTCCACCACCTGCTGCATGCCGATCTTCTGGACTACAGCCCCGAAGAGCATGTAGCTGAATAACGCGCCAATGATCAGCGGCAGCCACCAGCTCCTGTTGCCGCGCTTGATGTCTTCAAAGGTCTTCGACGGCGCGGCGAATGTATTCGCCACGCGCTGCCACTGGCTCAGGCCGGTGCCTTCGGGCGCTCCTTCGGCCACAGGTTGAACTCCCATATCGCTCATGGTTTCGCCTTTCGAGTACAATCTCGGAATTCTTGCACAACTTGGCTCCGGTGCAGAACCGCGCTCCCGCGAGCAGCTTCAGCCGGCCCGCAAGAGCCATGGCTCGCGGAGGATTCATCTCGTCCGCGCCGCGCGCTTTGCATTTGCCCGCGATTGTACTCTTGCCAGCCGTCGGGAATCGAATGAATTATCGCCAGTGTGGAATTGCCCGCTCGCCGCGGCTCTCTCTATATGCCTTCCGCGGCGGCCTGGCTGTCCGCATCGGGAGCCTTGTGGCGCCTCGCTCCGTGCGGTCTTGTTTTCGTCTGTACAGCCGGGTGCGCCGGCGCGTAGCTCTTATACACGGTGATGTGGAAACAAGCCTGCTGGAACTCCTCTTCCACGTCGATCTTGCCCGCCGCCTGCAGCCCGGCCAGCCGCCGCCGCATCCACGCAATCTCCTGCCCGGCTCAGGCCGCTCTTGGCGATGTCCACCGTGGCGCCGGTCAGATGCGGGCTCACAATTTCGCCCTCGGCCGCTGCCGCATTGCCATTCGTCTCCATCAGCCGTTTCTGGTACTCGACCGTCCGCACCGCCGAGCTCACCTCCAGCGGCCGGTGGAACGCCGCCTCGTGCCCCCGCGCCAGGTCGGCCAGAAACCGCGCCGTCCACGGCCGGCAATAGCGGTGATTTTCAGGCAAATCGGCATTCACCGTGAGCGCGTTCGATGCCGGCAGCGGAACCAGCAGCTTGTTGGCGATGCGCGCCGCCAGGTCGTTTTCGTCCTCGATCCGTTCCAGCCCCTCCGCATCCAGGCGCGCGTTCTGCCGCTCCAGCGACGCGAGCGATCCCTCGCAGCGGCGCCGGCATCCCGCCCCGCGGAACGCGCAGCGAAGCTTCTTCAGTCTCTGTCGTCGGCCTCGCGGGCGGCGCAGGTTGCGGTACCTCGAGTTGACTCGCGCCGTTCTCTAACGGCTGCTTGCTCTCTGCGGTTTCTCGACCGTCGAGCGTCGCTGAATCGGGTCCCTCCTCCGTCTGCAGCCCCGGCCAACCCCGGCCGCACGGCATTCGCCGCAACATCGTCCGATCCTTCTTCGCTTTCTCGCAGTTGCGGCTCCGCCGGCATTGACCTGCGCATCGAGTCATCCGTTGGCTCAGTTCCTGCCGGCTCGCGCGGCCATTGTGCTGCCTGCGTTTTAACGGTCTCTGTTTCCTCCGTTTCGGGTGTCCGAGCGCTCACCGCAGAGGAGGTCGGACTTGTCTCCATTGTCCACGCGGCGGGAAAATCCCAGGCAGAGCCGGAGCGAACCGATCCTTCGGAACGGGCTCGCTCAACCGGGCGCTCGCCACGAGTCACCACACGCGACCGCGACGCTCGTGTGCTTCCCGCCGCGCTCACAACCCTCACACGTTCCACTCGTGGTGCCGCGCCGCGGCGCGCAATCTGCCTTTGCGCTAGCTGTCGCCGGATCGCGAGTCCCGTCGTGCGCCCAACCTCTTCGGGAGTGCGCTTGCGAGCGGCGCTCACCTTCGATCGGGCGCCGATCTGTGGATTCGCGCGCGCCGCGTTCACGTTCGCGCGACTGCTGGAGTGGGTTTTCGCATGGGTGGGTGTGGCCTGATGCGTGCCGCGCACGGGCGCCGTGCGATGGGCTGCATGCACACTGGTCGCTGCCGGAGTTTTCCGGGGCGTCTTTGTCGCCGAAACCTGCGCGCCGCGAGCGCCACTTGCTGTGAGCGCTGCCAGCGCAACCAGTATGATTGCGGTCCGGCACATGGGGGAGGGTGCGGACAATCGAGAACATCTCCAGTCTACGTCGATCCGCAGCCTTCTCCGAGTGCCTCCGCGGATGCGGACTTGTCTGATAATTGGACGCAGCCTTCGCCGTTTCGGGTTTGCCGCGCCAGCCGGTTCGCTCCAGGGTCTGATAACGCTACTGCGAAGGCGGTGCCGGCGGCGCGCCCTCCACGCCACCCAGCGGAGCAATCGGCTTCGCCGGCGGCTTCAGAACAAAGCCCTTGCGAACAAGCGCAAACCCCTCCTGCGGCAGTTCGGCCTGCAAAAGCTGGTTTTCCGGGCCGGAAAAGAGCTCCGTATTGGCCCCGGCGATGGTGGCCACAAGATGGTGCACCGTGATGGGCTTGCCGTCAAGAGTCCCCTGCTGGTCAGCGTACGTGGCCAACTGCACCGGCTCGATGGACCCAGTATTCTTGGGCAGAATCGCCCAAAGATCGCGGTTGTTCTGCTCCACCGCCAGAGCCAGCAGCGTTTCCAGCGCACCGGGGTCGAAGTCGGCCATAAAAACTGCGCCGGGATGCGCGGCCAGTCGCGTGGTGGAACTCTTTCCATTCGCCGAGATGTTGAGCAGGAATTGGGCCGAATCCGGTGCCGCCACTACGTTCACCGCCTCGCCGTTCACCGTGGCGCTCAGCAGCACTGTTCAAGCCGATTGGCCGGGGTCAGTTGCTCGTTCTTCGAAAGCGCATAGTCAAGGCCCTGCATCGTCACCTTCACCAGCGATGTCGAATCGTACCCTTCCTTTGTCGCGGTGAACTGGAAACTGGCCGTGCCGACCGCTTGGCCATTCTGCGCAATCTCAAAACTGCCGGACTGACCGGCCGCGGCAGGCGCCAAGGCCGTCAACATCAAGGCAAGAAATCCCGCAAGCGGGAAAAAACTCCATCGGCGCACGGCTGTCTTCATCCCCTGTCGGATTAGACACCAAACCGCCCCAAGGGTTACGGCACGCAGAGATCAGACGTCATGGATTACGGATCAGAAGGGCCGTTGCACAATAGCAAGAATCCCGCTCTTCAACCACGGTCACGGAACGCGCCGACAGATCATCTCCCCAGTGAAAATCCTTAGTCCCTGTTCCCTGTTCCCTAGCTTTTCTTCACTTCGTGCCCGCCAAACTCGTTGCGCATAATCGCCAGCATCCGGTCGGTAAAGTTGTTCTCCTCGCGCGATCGGATGCGCCGGATCACCGACTCCGTGATCACTGGCGCGGAGACGTTCAGATCAATCGCCTCGAACACCGTCCAGCGCCCCTCGCCCGAATCCACCACGTATGCCTGCAACCCGTCGAGCGTGGGATTGCCGGCCAGCGCATCGGCGGTCAGATCCAGCAGCCAGCTTCGAATCACGCTGCCATAACGCCAGATCTCGGCAATCTGCGGCAGGTTCAGGTTGAGCTCTTCCTTCTTCTCCAGCACCGTGAACCCCTCGGCATAAGCCTGCATGATGCCGTACTCGATTCCGTTGTGCACCATCTTCACAAAGTGGCCTGCGCCCGCCGGGCCCACGTGCCCCCATCCTCTATCGGCAGCCGGGGCCAGCGTCTCGAAGATAGGCCGCAGATACTCGACCGGCTCCTTCTCGCCGCCGATCATCATGCTGTAGCCCGCCTTCAATCCCCACACGCCGCCCGAGGTTCCCACGTCCACAAACTGGAATCCCTTCGCGGTCACTTCCTTGTACCGCCGCATCGAGTCCTTGTACATCGAGTTGCCGCCGTCGATCAGAATGTCGCCGGGATTCAGCAGCGGCTCCAGCTTGGCGATGGTGTCATCCACCGGCTTGCCCTGCGGCACCATGATCCAGATCGCCCGCCGCCCCTTCAGGTTCTTCACCAGGTCCTCAAGCGACGAAACACCCACATTGCCGGCCTTCGTCAGCCGCGCCACGGCATCGGGGTTGAAGTCGAAGCCCACCACCTGGTGCCCGCCCAGCTTCAACCGTTCCGCCATGTTTCCGCCCATCTTGCCCAGTCCGATCAGCCCAAGTTGCATCGTGACCTCCGTTGATTTGTACCAAGGGGAAATTTGAATTGAGCCTCCAACCACACCCCGGCACGAAAAGCCCGAGGCTGGGAGTTAGCACCTGCTAGCTGCCTTGCCGACTCGCTGACCCGCTGACCCGCCCCGTGCCCCATCCTTTTCCGCATCCTTCGCGGAAAAGGGTGGGAAAGCACAGATTCCAGCCTCCAGCCGACTCGCCGGCTCGCTGACTTGCTGACTCGCTAAAGAACTTCCAACTTCTCCAGCTCGCTCCGCAGCGCCCCCGCGCCCGTAAACCGGACGGCCTTGATCCCCTCCGCCACGGCGCCGGCCACGTTCTCCTCCCGATCGTCGATAAATAGCGTCCGATAGGGTGTGGAGCCAAGAATGTCGAGTGCCCGCCGGTACATCGCCGGCTCCGGCTTGCGCGTGCCCAGATAACACGAGCTGAATGCCACCTTTAGATGCCGGCGCAGCTCAAACTTGCCAAAGCGAAACTCATTGGTCTCGCGCGCTTCGTTATTCAGCGCGCCCAGCAAGTAGTGGTTCGATGCGGAAAGTTCCGCAACGATCGGCAGCGCCCCGTTGGGCAGCGGCTTGGACTGCTCCAGAATGAAATCAAAAAACTCGTCGTGCGAAAAACTGCGCGTTTCATAAAACACCGTCGCGTCCAGATACTGGTTGCGATCGATCTCGCCGCGCTCCCATGCCGCGCTCACTTCCGCATGTTTGGTTTCGAGTTCCTGCGCGTCCAGTTGAAAGTGTTCTACTGCGTCCGCGCGCTCACGATAGTCCCATCCGTTGGTCAACAGGACTCCGCCCACATCAAACAGGATCACGTCGAAAGGGGACAAAGGCATCTCTTTCCCGCGCTGTGCGCGTTCTTGCTCAGCAGATGATTGGGGAGAACCAAAGGGCATGGCGTATGCAGGGTCCCGGGAGCCGCCGGCCCGAAATTGCTAACAACTCAACCCATACTTCATGGGAAAGCATCGTGATTTCAGTTCGATGAAAGCCTGAACCCGAGGAATCGCAGCCCTGTTTACTGACGCCGCTGGCGTCAATTCTTCCTATCGCTGGTATTTGGCCTCAATCGCAAGCACCTTCTTGAAGCGCCGTTCAAACCGCCCTTCCTGCGCCTGAAACTTGGCCCCAATGAACGTGCGCGCCAGCTCCATGGCCAGCGCCGAGCCGATGATCCGCGCGCCCAGCACCAGCACATTCATGTCGTCGTGCTCCACGCCCTGGTGCGCCGAGTAGGTATCGTGGCAAATCCCGGCGCGGATTCCCGGGATCTTGTTCGCTGCCACGCACACGCCCACGCCGCTGCCGCAAATCACGATTCCGCGCGGGGCCACGCCCCCTTTGATGGCCTCGCCCACCTTCTCGGCAAAGTCGGGATAGTCGTCCTCAGGCTCGCACTTGTACGCTCCCAGATCGATTACCTCGTGCCCCGCCGCCGCCAGGTTCGCGCGCAACTCCTCCTTCAGAGCAAATCCCGCATGATCCGAACTCATCACTAACTTCAAGATGTCTTTCCTTTCAACAAGGCAAATCAGCGAGCCAGCAGTTTTTTCGCGCGAGTCGCCACATTCTCCGCCGTGAATCCCAGCTCCGCCATCGCCTTCGGTCCCGGCGCCGACGCTCCGAAGCGATCCAGCCCGATGACGTCGCCGCCGCTGCCTACATACTTCCACCATCCCAGTGTCGCACCCGCCTCAACCGCCAGCTTGGGCACGTTCGGCGGCAGCACGCTCGCCTTGTACTCAGCCGATTGCTCCTCGAAGAGCCTCCAGCTCGGCATGCTCACCACGCGCGCGCGAATTCCCTCGGCCGCGAGCAGTTTTGCTGCATCCAGAGCCGTCCAAACCTCCGAGCCAGTCCCGATCAGTATCACCTGCGGATTCGCCGCATCCTCCAGCACGTACGCTCCCTTGCTCACGCCGGCAAACACATCGTGCGCCGTTGCGTCGATCACCGGCACATCCTGCCTCGTGAACGCAAAGAAGCATGGTCCCTTCCGCTTCAGCGCCAGCCGCCACGCCGCCGCCGTCTCGTTCGCATCAGCCGGGCGGAAGTCGGTCATGTGCGGCACCGCGCGCAGCGCCATCAGGTGCTCGATGGGCTCGTGTGTCGGCCCATCCTCGCCTACCCCGATCGAGTCGTGCGTAAACACAAACAGGGAGGGAACCTCCATGATGGCCCCAATCCGCAGCGCCGGCTTGGCGTAGTCAGAAAACACAAAGAATGTTGACCCGAAAGGCCGCAAGCCTCCGTGAGCCGCCATTCCGTTCACCGCCGCGCACATCGCCAGCTCGCGCACGCCGAAAAACACGTTGCGCCCCGCCGGATCATCGGCAAAGTGCGGGCTCGCCTTGAAGATCGTCTTCGTCGAAGCCGTCAAATCCGCCGCACCGCCAAACAGCTCCGGCACGTCCGCGAAGATCGCGTTCATCACCGCGTTGCCTGCATTGCGCGTCGCCACCGGCTTGCCAACGGGAAAGCTCGGAATCGACTTCTCCCACCCCGCCTTCAGCTTGCCCGCCTGCGTGCGCTCGAACTCCGCCGCCATTTCAGGGAACGCCGCCTTGTACCCGGCGAACAGCTTGTTCCATTCCGCTTCCTGGCCGGCGCCGCGTTTCACCGCTTCACGCCAGTTGGCCAGCGCATCTTCCGGCACATAGAAGTTCTGGTCCTCGGGGAATCCGAAGAACTTCTTCGTCGCCGCCGCGTCTGCCGCGCCCATCGCCTCGCCGTGTACCTTGTTCGTGCCCGCTCTCGGGCTGCCGTACCCAATCACGGTGCGCACCGCAATGAGCGACGGCTTGTCGGTCTCGGCCTTCGCCGCCGCAATCGCCGCCTCAATCCCGTCCAGATCGTTCCCGTCCGCCACGCGCTGCACGTGCCAGTTGTAGGCCTCGAAGCGCTTGTAGACATTCTCCGTAAAGCTCCACTCCGTGGGTCCGTCGAGCGAAATCAGATTATCGTCGTAGAGCACGATCAGCTTGCCCAGCCCCAGCGTTCCCGCCAGCGAGGCCGCCTCGTGCGAGAGGCCCTCCATCAAATCGCCGTCGCCGCACAGCACATAGGTGTGATGATTCACCACATCGAAGCCCGGCCGGTTGTACGTCGCCGCCAGATGCTTCTCCGCCATGGCCATGCCCACCGCCATCCCAAATCCCTGCCCCAGCGGCCCCGTTGTCACTTCCACGCCGTCGGTCAATCCGTACTCTGGATGTCCCGGCGTCCGCGATCCCCACTGGCGAAAGCTCTTCAGATCGTCCAGCGTCAGCTTGTAGCCCGAGAGAAACAGCGTTCCGTAAAGCAGCGCCGATGCGTGCCCGTTCGACAGCACAAACCGGTCCCGGTCGGCCCACTTCGAGTGCGCCGGATTGTGCTTCATCAGCTTGTGAAACAGCAGATACGCGATGGGCGCGCAGCCCAGCGGCGCTCCAGGATGGCCGCTCTTGGCCTTTTCCACCGTGTCCAGGGCGAGCAAACGCAAGGTATCGATCGAAAGCTGGTCGAGAGAGAGAGACGCAACGCCTGAAGCCATATGAGTCCCTGAAATTTCCTTTCCTTGAAGTGCGCAACGCACTGGCCGGTTACGTATTAAGGCGCATCCACCTTGACCTTCACATTGTATCCAAGCCAGGCGTCCGATTCCGGCCAGTGCATCGTCCACTCCACTTCCGCGCTCCCGCCCGCAGGCGTAATGTCCGCGCTGAATCCTGCGCTACCCAGCCCCCGGCTGCCCGCGGTCTTCACCGTTTGCCACCCGTCGTCAGTCCACACCAATTCAAAGCGTCCCTCGTCCAGGATCCGCAACGTTTTCCCCGCATCCATCCGCTGGATCGGCCGCCTGCGGCTATACATCTCCAAGCCGCACCGGCGCCGCTCGCGCCCCTCCGGCTCGCAGTACCGCTGGTAGACCGGCCCAATTCTGTCAAACACCTTGCCGTCCACCGCCGAGCGCAATAGCTTCAAATACTCCGCATGAGCCCACACCAGCGGCACCGCCGATCCCGCCGGTTGTCCCTTCCGCAAACTTCGCTCCGGCCGGTCGGCCTCGTCCCAAACCTGTTCCGGCAGCAACTGCCCGCAGGTCGCGAATCGCTCATACGTCCCAATCAGCGGCCCAATCTCCTTCCCCGCCGCCAGTTCATAGTGTGCGCGCTCGCCCGTAAGCAGCGGCCAAACGCGTCCCTGGCCCCATCCCTGGTAAGGTCCGCCGTCAGGCCGTTGCCCGTAGCCGTCCCCGTTATAGCGCAGCCATCCCGGTCCCTGCGGCAACTCGCGCTTCAGCACCGCGTCCACCACCTTCAGCGAATCCACAATCAGCGGATCGTCCGCCCGCCGCACGCCATACCGCACCAGCTCCAGGAACCCCGCATCGATAATCTCCCTCGCTTCGAACTCCGTCCGCGTCCCCGGTGGCCGGTTCGCCAGCCGGACCACTTCGTCCCCGCAGCCCTGATGCGCGCACGCCTCCCCGCACTCGGGCGGCCTGATCCGCATGTAGTGCCGCTTCACTTCTGGATGCAGCACGCCCTCGTTCGTCACCGTCCAGTCCTCGAGATGCCCCTCGATCCAATCCGCATACTCCTCCAGAAACTCACCCAGCTCCGCCGACTCGTGCGCGCGCGCCATCTCCGCCGCGCAGATCAGCCCGCCAATCACCGATGCCAGCGTCGACGGCGAGTACCCCGCATTCTCTTCCCAGCGCTCCTGGTGCGTAATCGGCGCATGGCGCACCAGAAACCCCGCCGCCCGCTCCACAAAAGGAAACATGTGCAGCTCGCCAAGGCCCCCCGCCTTCCACAGCCGCCAAGCCAGAATCAGCGGAAACGCTACCTCATCCAGTTGCTTGCCGCCCCAGTAAGGCCTCCCGTCAATCCAGAAGTTCTGCGCAAATCCGCCGTCGGGCTGCTGCGTGCACGCCAGGTACACCAGCGCCCGCCGCGCCGTTTCCGCCCGCCCGCAAGCCAGCAGAGCTGTTGCCGTCTGCACCATGTCGCGGGTCCACACCAAGTGGTAGCCGCCCAGGTCGTCATCGCCCTTCACCTGTCCCCACGGAATTGACGCCGAGGCCACAAACGCGCCCGAATAAATCTTGTCCTCGTGTGCCAGTAGTACCGCATGGCTCGCCCGCATTAGCTTGCCTCCGTCGCGCGACTTCGCCGCCATCCAGTCCGGATGCGCCGCCCGCTTCCACTGTTCGATGAATCTTTTCTTCTGCTCCTCGAACGGAACCGACAGCGAGCCCATCGTCTTCTGCAACGCCGTGTGGTGGCCCTCGCCGATCCCGATCGCCAGCGTGAACTCCTGCACCGCCCTTCCCTCGCCGCCCGCCGCCGCGCCCTCGCCTCTGGATCCGCCCAAACCGTCCCCGAGTTGCTCGCTGCACCCCAGGTCGATCTCGCCCATCACCGCCACGTTCCCGTTGGTTGCCAACCCAAACTCCCAATCCATGCGGAAGTTCTCCATCAGGTCTTGCCAGCCGTCGCTTGCGCCCACAAATCCGCAACTCATCCGCGTGAACCCGCAACTCGCCGTCATCACCAGTGACCATTGGTTCTTCCAGGCCAGCAGCACCTTGTGCCCGGCCAGGTCCAGCGCTCGCGCCGAGTTCCCTGCCCCGCCGCCGTCCAAGTGCGGCGCCAGCAGCGCGTAAACCTTCAGCCGCGGCATCAGGTCCTCGCGCCCCTCCAGCCGCACCCTCATCAGCACCACGCCATGGTGCGGATCCGAGATCATCTCCTTGGTCAGGCTGTACCGCCCCTCAGGGTCGCGGTTCACATACCGCACCCCCAACGCTTCAGGATCGATGTACGCGAACTCCGTCTTCAGATCGCGCTTCTCTTCGTGCACGAACGTCTCCCCATCGCTCACCAGGAACTCCATGTCACGTACCTGCGCGTGGTCGATCGTGGGGTGATACACCTCGTTCAGAATCCCATGCGAGCACGTAAACCAGAGCCGGCTCGACGCCGCATACGCCGTCACCACGGCATCCTTTACGCTCGAAGTCCAACGCGGCTCGAGGCCGGGCCCGCCAAACGCCTCGCCCTGCTGCTCAAGCCACCGGTACATACCCTGCTCACTCATGCACACTCGCCCTTTGTGGGAATTCGTTCAAATCAGTTTCGTGTCAGGGCACGACTTTAGTCGTGCCGTACATGCCAAAAGAAAGAGAGTGGGCTTCAGCCCCTGAGGATCTCGGACCTGGGTGATGGAATCCCTTGAAAGAGCCGCGGTGACGCAAACGAAAAGAAAGCCGGGGAAGCCGCGCACCACCCATTATTTCGACGCATACTTCAATCAGATGGATGCTAATTCGCTTCCGTTGCAACTTCACGACGAAACTTGGGTGCTCCGCCCTCGCCGCGCTTTCGTTTTTGCGGCTAGGGTGGGGTTAGCTGGTCCGCTGCCTTGCTGCCTCGCCCCCTTGCTGACCACTTGGGTGCCCCAGAGCCTGCCCTGAGCTTACCGAAGGGTCTCGCTTCTGAGACCTGGGAAACCACCGCCGCCGACTCGCTGACCTGCCGACTCGCTGACTTGCTGACTCGCTAACTTGCAGACTCGCTCGCTTGCTGACTTGCTGGCTCGCCGACTCACCGACTCGCTGTCTCGCTCCCTTGCTGCCTTGCTCCCTGTTCCCTAATCCCTGTTCCCTAATCCCTGGTCCCTAATCCCTGGTCCCTGCCTGCCGTCCTCGCCCTCACCAGCATGTACTTCACCCCCGCCTCCAACTCCTGCGCCGTCACATCCTCCACCACGCCCGCGTCGCCAATCCCCACCGGCAGCACGAACCGCCTCACCCCGCCCACATTCTTCTTGTCGCGCCCCGTCGCCGCCATCACGGCAGCCGCGCTCACCCTCAGCTTCGGTAGCGGCCCATAGCGGTAGATCAGCTTCTCCATCCGCTCCATCTGTCCGCCGGTAATCGTTCCCCGCCTCCGCGCCACGGCCAGCGTCGCCACCATCCCCCACGCCACCGCCTCGCCGTGCTGCATTGCCTTGTAGCGCGTCGTCTGCTCCAGCGCGTGCCCCACCGTGTGTCCCAGGTTCAGGATCATCCGCAGCCCGCTCTCGCGCTCGTCCCGCCGCACCACCTCGGCCTTCATGCGGATCGACGCCGCAATCACCCGCTCCAGCGCCTTCGGCTCCCTCGCCAGAATCTCCTCCGCGTGCTCCTCCATAAACCGCACCAGCGCACGGTCGCGAATGATCCCCGCCTTCACGCTCTCCATCAGCCCCGCGCGCAGCTCGCGGTCGGGAAGCGTTCCCAGCACGCCAATATCGGCAAACACCGCCCTCGGCTGCAGAAAATTCCCCACCAGGTTTTTGCCCTCGGGCAGGTTCACGCCCACCTTGCCGCCCACGCTTGAGTCCACTTGCGCGAGGAAAGTCGTCGGCACCTGCACATACTCGATCCCGCGCAGGAACACCGCGGCCACAAATCCCCCCACGTCGCCCACAATTCCGCCGCCAAAGGCAATCAGCAGCGAACTCCGGTCGCCGCCTGCCCGTACCATCTCGCGCGTCAACCGTTCCACGCTCTTGATCGTCTTGTGTTGTTCTCCGGCAGGCAGAAACAGCGTCACCGGCGGCTCAGCAAACGACCGCAGAAACCTCTCGCTCCACAGCGCCCAGATCTCCGGCGACGTCACCACAAACACTCTTCGTGGAAGCCGCCCCACCGCCCGCTCAATCCGCGGCGCCAGTGTCTCCAGCAACCCGCTCCCCGCAACCACGTCGTACTTCGCCGATGGCGTCTCTACCCGTATCGTCTGCACACACTAATCCTAAACGGCGGAGATTCGGAGAATGGGACCAGAGGAGCGCAAAGTGCCCAAGGCTATCCGCGTACCGTCCCATGCGCCTCAGGGACGGTCGCAAGGTTGACTTCATGCTTCAAAAGCTTGTCGGCGCTAAGGGGCAAGCCAATCGCGGTCTGGGCGAGCCAATTGCCTCGCATTGTTGTACGCCATGTCAAGGGTCAGACACGTCGCAGCCCTGTAGAAATCTGAGAATCTTTCAACGACCAGCGCGAGATCGGCGCGGGAAGGGTCTGTGAGTGCCAAAGGAAGCAAAAGCTGTACCGAGCCTTGGTAGTACTGGGGAACTGCCGTTTTGTAGTTCCTCTTGACCCTTTGAATCGCGGAATCGATGGCCCCTTTTACGAGATTCTGCAGCTCGAATGCATGTCTCGATTGGAGGCTTACTGGGAACCTCGTGACGTTCTCGGAGACTACGTGTTCGATATTCACCCGGAGCTCTTTCCTTGTGTCCAGAACAAGCACAGAGGGATCTTCAAAGTAATGGGCTATCTCAGGGAGCGTCGAGAAGCGATTCATTTCCCACTCTCCTTTTCTGGCAAATTTCCAAAAGTGCCAGTAAGGGAGGGCACCGGCCATCATATTCTTCGAAAAGAGGATGAATATTGGCTCTTGAGCCGAGGTAATCAGGCCCGTATTCCAACAGCAGCTCCCCTCGTCGGGGGTAATACTGATCTTCTTCTCCTCCGCCACCCTTCGATATGTGTAAGTCAAATAATTGCGGAGTATGGGATTGGGATGAATGGACGGTGCGTTCTTATAAGTCCAGTCCTCCGGCTCAGCCATCGACGACAACGTCGCAATATCGTCAGTAAACTTCGGCATCATCACAAAGTCTTGGAACTTCTCTGGAAAATCGTAAGCCTTATTAGTTGCCATGATCCTTCCTCTCAACAAAGTCAAGCTAAGCCGTGTAAGTGTATCGAAACGCTCGTCCCGGCTCGGAGATAGGGTGCCCTAGGTCTCGGTTTCGAGATACGAGGTAGCCCAATCCCGAGCCCAGAAAGCCGATCACGACCAGCAAGATTCAGCCATACTTCGTCCCGCCGCTCGCACCCCTCCAGTACAATCCGCGCCAGCGTCTCCACTAATCCGCTCCCCGGAAGCACATCTCACTTCGCCGAGGCCGTTTTCAACCGCATCGTTTGCGCATTGACCCAATCGTAAAGCACCATTTGGAAAGCGGACCCGAATTCATTGAAAAGTCACAACTGCCCCTTCTCGCGCATCTCTTGCCAAGACGCAAGGATTGTTTCCAGAGGTGCGACATCATCTTTCGAACGATCTATTGAGTCAAGGAATCGCCCGAAGAAGCCGAAGCAGTCGTTAGTAGCGGACGTCACCAACTGCGTCACGTCTTCCGCGTTAAGTCGATCCTCAAATGCAGTCGCGGCCTTAATAATCGCCTGAGTCGTCACGAGGATGCAATAGATTAGGATACTAATCTGGCGAGCCGGCTCCTTCCTCCCGCCAACCGTGATGCCTATCTCCATGTCATCTGCTGGAGTGTGCTGTTTTCCCCGCAGGCGGGGCTGCATCGCTGTAAATGTGGCATGGGAGCCCTGCTCGGAGAAGTACTTGTACATCGGATCTCGGCTATCCCTACCCAACTTCTCTCTGACCCGAGGAGGCGCGAGCTTTTCAAAAATCTCTTTATCATTGCCGGAGCCCCACACCTCCGCCAATTCCGGAAATCGGGTGAACGACTCAATCTTGTCGAGAATCTCCAAGCTAATTCTCAGATGTGTGTAAGCCTGCGTACTATAGCCGCGGCGCGCCAGATACTGCGCAGCAACCAGTTCATCGACGAGCCAATAGAACAGGCCGATGTTGGATACTTTAGCCACTCCGCTGTGAGATTTTTGCGTCGCGTCGTGCATTATGTCCAGGAGACACTGCAGGGTATTGCAAAGAACGCCCTTAGCCTCATCGATTCGCTTGTCCGTGTCGTCAGCTAGGATTTGAAAATGACTGATGAGATTCTTAGCCTGCGGAAGTTTGCCCTTCGCAAGGCCGATCATCCGCCTCATCTTGCGCGCATCAGCGGTATCAGGCACGGCCTCCAGCATTAAGTCAAAGATGCCGACCATCTTCACCATCATGCCGTCAACGAAGGCCTTACCTTCAGCCGTGGCCCCTTCGTAGTGTGCAAACGCTTCGCCGAAAAAAGCCCGAAGCTGTGCATGCATCGATCCCGAGGAAACTCCGAGCTCCAAGTGGAATTTCGCCAGTTTCTCAAATTCCTCTTTGTCCCATGATTCCGCCATAAACTTAAGAATATTCTTCCCTCGCTCCCCGGGAAACCATCCCCGCCCTGCCGCCCTTCCTTGATGTCAAGTGCCTGCGCCAGTTCAACTCCCCGCAACCCGCACAAAACACTCGCTAAATTCCCTTCCCCAAGTTTGCCGATCATTTCCGCCTTTCAGCGCATACTCAGACCATGAGCATTCGACCAGGCGAATCCGTAGGCTACTGGCTGCCGGCTACTGGCTACCGGCTGTCCACTGTTCAATGTTCACTGTTACCTAACCCTTTTGAATCGGTACGTTTACGGGTAAACCCTTTGGAATCAGATATGGATAGGGTTACCCCCCCCGTAAACCCTTTGTTATCAAATATGGAGGTATGGCATACCGGGGGAGGGGGGTATGTATCAAATGATAAACAATCCGGAATTCGCCACCTTGCTGACTCGTTCCCTTGCTCCCTTGTTCCCTTGGTCCCAGCTTCTCTGTTCCCTGTTCCCTGATCCCTGTTCCCTGCTTCTAATAAATCCACGGCACCAGCCGCCACGTCCGCGAGCAATACGCTTCGTACTCCGCTCCGAAATGCTCCCGCAGCAGCCGCTCCTCGGCGTGCATGCGCGCCACCAGCGGCACGAGCAGGCTCATTGCCAGCGCCAGGCCTACGCCGGAGCGAAAGCACAGCGCCCACCCCGACGCGTTGACGAGCATGCCCAGGTAGCTCGGATTCCGGATCACGCCGTAAATTCCGTGCGTCTCAAGCGTATGCCCCGGCTGGATCGCCACCAGCCCGCTGAACCGGTTTCCCAGCACGTACACCGGCCACAGGCGCAGAATGCCTCCCACCACGTACACCGCAACGCCCGCCCACCGCACGGCGTCGCCATCGATCGTCCAGAATCCGATCCGGTCCGTATACGCAGCGAGAAAAGCGAGCAGAATCGCGATCAGGCTGAAGGC
Source organism: uncultured Acidobacteriaceae bacterium (assembly GCA_963836525.1). GTDB lineage: Bacteria > Acidobacteriota > Terriglobia > Terriglobales > Acidobacteriaceae > Telmatobacter. The sequence goes on along the minus strand of CAWIJW010000017.1, from coordinate 26,308 downwards.
CTTCAGCACCCACCGGTTGCCGCGGTCTTCCTTCACGCCCGCGCTCAAGCTCCCGCCCACGAAGAACGCCGCTGTGGCAATCACTACCGTGGCAACCGTCATGCTGCGGATCGCCGCGTGCGAGAAGAACGCCCTCACCCCGCCCCAACCGAGAATCGCCAGCGCAAATTGAAAAAGGATAGAGAAAATGCCGAGTAGAACACACTTGGTACGGCCCACTGCTGTCCCTCCGCGAAAGTTGCCCCCATCCTACACCACCAATGTTTTCTCAGCACCGCATTCGCCGCGCAACGCCCATCGCGTCCCATCTTCTCTGATCCCTGATCTCTGTCGCTCGCCGAATTGTTGACTTGCTGACTTGCCAACTTGCTGACCCGCTGACTCGCTCGCCTCGTTCCCTCGGTCCCTTGGTCCCGCCGGGGTCCCCAGCGACAGGTCTTCGTCGCTGGGGTGGCTTGCTCCCTGCCTCTGAGTGTTAGCCTCAAAGGTTATGGCAAAGGGCCCTCAGGTGGACTTCCTGGTGATGGGCGCGGGCGTTGCTGGCCTTCGCGCCGCTGTCGAGCTGGCCCGTCACGGCGATGTCCTGGTCGTTACCAAGGAATCGCTCGGCGAATCGAACACGCACTACGCTCAGGGCGGCATCGCCGTGGCCATGGAAGGCGACGAAGACGTCGCTCTGCACCTCGAAGATACCGTCCAACGCCGGCGACGGCCTCGTCTACCGCCCCGCCGCCGAGGCGCTCGTCAGCGAAGGCCCTCTGCGCGTCGCCGAGCTCATCGAGTGGGGCGCAAACTTCGACCGCGAAAGTGAGCCCGCCGATCCTTCCGGCAGTCACTTCCTCCGCACGCGCGAAGGCGCTCATTCCCTTGCCCGTATCCTGCACGCCGGCGGTGACGCCACTGGCTCCGAGATCAGCCGCTCGCTTGCCGCATTTGCCTGCGTTCACAAGCGCATCCGCTTCGCCGAGTGGACTCGTGTCTCCGGCCTGATCGTTGCCGATGGCCGCGTCGTCGCCGCCGATCTGGCCAGTGCCGAGCCATCCACGGTTGACCTGGGCTCGGCAGGCCATAGCCAGCACCGCACCCACGGATTGGCCGCCCATGCCGGGGTCCCCAACGACAGGTCTTCGTCGTTGGGGCGGAAGATGCGCGTCGCCGCGCGATCCATCCTCATCGCCTCCGGCGGCGCGGGCCAGGTCTACTCCGACACCACCAACCCCGCCGTGGCCACTGGCGACGGCATCGCTCTCGCCGCCCGCGCCGGCGCCGAGCTGGCCGACGTGGAATTCTACCAGTTCCATCCCACCGCACTCTCGCTCGCCGGCGCGCCGCGTTTCCTGGTCTCTGAGGCCCTCCGCGGTGAAGGCGCCTACCTGCGCAACGATCGCGGCGAGCGCTTCATGGAGCGCTACCACCCCCTGCTGGAACTCGCCCCGCGCGACGTAGTCGCCCGCGCCATCGCTCGCGAAGGGATGTTCGATCCGGCCGCGTATCTCGACCCGGCCGCGCCGCAGATTGGCTCAACCCCAGAACCGCGCCCCGTCTACCTCGATATGCGCCACGTGCGCAACATCGACCTTCCCGCACGATTCCCCGGCATCAGCGCCTTCCTCGCGCAGTACGGCCTCGACCTCCGCCGCGACCTCATTCCCGTTCGCCCCGCGGCGCACTACCTCATGGGCGGCATTCGCACCGATCTCTGCGGCCGCACCAGCATCGCCGGCCTCTACGCGGCTGGCGAGGCCGCCTGCACCGGCGTGCACGGCGCCAACCGCTTGGCCTCCAACTCCCTCCTCGAAGGCCTTGTCTTCGGCGCTCGCGCAGCGCAGTCCATGCTCTCTGACTCGCTCCCGTTCGCGCCCGCGTCCGTCGTGGCCGACGCCGGACCTGCCTCGAAGCGCCTGCGCGCATCGGAAGAGAAGCAAGTGGAGGACCTCATTGCCGCCTCGCAAGCTTCCATGTGGACCAATGCCGGCCTGCTCCGCGAAGAGTCTTCGCTTCTCCAGGGCCTGGCCGCGCAGGCCGCCTGCGAAGCCGCTTTGGCCGAGGTCGCCGCTGGTGGCCGGACAAGCCGTCGCTTGGCTGAAGCGCAGGCCATGTGCCGCGTCGCCCACGCCATCCTCATCTCCGCCCTGGCCCGTACCGAGAGCCGTGGCGCCCACTTCCGCAGCGACTATTCCCGCCGCGACGACGTGAACTTCCAGAAGCACTCGGTCATCGGCCATAATGGCCGGGTGCAATTCGAAGCGTGGTGACCCGGCCCACCGGCTTAAGCTCCGATCCATCCGGCATGCGCTCCCCAATCGAGAGCGTCCATCGTCTTCGCTCCGTCTATGCTGATGAACGGCAACAATTCTTCACTCGCTTCTGTCACCAAGAAAGGCCGCCATGAGAGACTCCACGATCTTCCTGTGTCTTTGTTTCTTCGCCCTCGCGCCTTTTCCAACGAATGCGCAGGCTCCCTCCTCACGCGAGCCGGAGGCCGGCAAAATTCCGCCCATCATCTTCGAGGGGCTGCATCAGCTCGGCGATCAAAAGCCTGAGGATGCCGAGAAGGCGTGGTTCCGGGGCAGCCCATCGGAAGGTCGGCCGGTTTCGAACGAGCTTCGCTCCATCCTCGAAACCTGCGGCAAGTATCAGAACTTTGATACCGTGAGCGTGCAGGACCTGACTCCAAGACTGCGCGTCATCTATCTCGCCCTGAACTTCGAGAAGCAGCCAAAGATCGTCAAATTCGTCGTCTACAAAACGCTCGATGGCTGGATTCTGCTGTCCCGAAAGATCGATATCGACGAACAGCTCTTTGAGAATCTGCCTGTCGCCAGTCAATGATCCACACCCCCCGGCCCACAGGGAACGGTCTCGCTTCGCCGTGGCTGCCGGAGACCCAAAGCGAGTACTCCAGGCCTACTTGGGTCGCTGTTCACTGCCCTTCGCCGTCGACACCACCGCGCACACCGCAAGAATCGCGCCGATCACCGCCAGCGAAAGCGTCACCGGCACCTCAATCCAACGCGCGGCGAGCATCTTCAGCGCCGCAAAGGCCAGCAGCGCGCCCAGCGCGTAGTGCAGATATCGGAACCGATCGAGCATCGCGGCCAGCGCGAAGTAAAGCGAGCGCAGGCCCAGGATCGCCGCCACATTCGACGTGTACGCCACAAACGGATTGTGCGTAACCGACAGCACCGCCGGAATGGAATCCGTGGCGAACAGCAGATCGGTGGCTTCCACGGCTAGGATCACCGGCAACAGCGACCCTTTGGCCGGTTGCAGGCGCGCGATCCACTCGGGAATCGCCGCCCGCGCCGATCCGCCGCGCACCATTCGCCACGCCGCATAGAGCAGAAACACGCCGAAGAGCCAAGTAACCCACTCGAAGCGGCGCAGCAGCGTGACGCCCGCGGCAATGAACGCGGCCCGCAGCACGAACGCGCCCCACACGCCCCAGAGAAGGGCTTTGTGCTGGCGTTGCCGGCTGATCCGGAACCCCTCGAAGAGAACCAGAAAGACGAAGAGATTGTCGACACTGAGCGAGCCCTCGATAACGTAGCCGGCTACAAATTCAAGCGCCGTCTGCCTGCCCATCGCTACTGCGATCCAGCACGCGAAACCGGCTGCAGCCAGCGCCAACCCCGCCGTTCCTAGCCAAACAAACACCTGCGCGTGCCGCGACTCCCGCCTCCGGCCGGGCAGCAACGAATCCGCCACTAGGACCGCCGCCACCACCGCGTGGAACCCTAACCACCACGCCCAGGAAACGCCCGCAATCATAGCTGGATGCTACAGCACGGCTATGGAGTGAGTGTTAGCTCCGCGCGCCGCGTCACGGCGGCCAAGCCGGTATGTCAGCGCATGAGGCATATCTGGCCTGAATCGCTGTCACCTCCGGCCGGGCCCGCGCATCCTTTAATCAGGGGCACAAAAAGATGTGCTTGGGGGAGGGGCGCAGCGTGAGCGAATCGATCCAGCAGGTTGAAACCAATCCCGGAGGAGGAACCGGTGCACCTCCGGCTCGCCGTCCCCGCGTGCTCATTGTGGGAGGAGGGTTTGCCGGCCTTCACGCGGCCAAAGGGCTCGCGCACCTGCCCGTCGACGTAACCGTGGTCGACCGCCGCAACCATCACACCTTTCAGCCGCTGCTCTACCAGGTGGCGCTGGCGGTGCTCTCGCCCGCAGACATTGCCCAGCCCATCCGTACCATCCTGCGCCACCAACGCAACGCCCAGGTCCTGATGGATGAAGTCGTCAGCATCGACGTCTCCGCGCGACAGGTCACTCTGGCTAGCGGAGCACGGCTTGCCTACGATTACCTCGTTCTCGCCACCGGTGCCACCCACTCCTACTTCGGCCACGACCAATGGGAGCCGCTCGCCCCGGGGCTCAAGTCCATCGAAGACGCTATCGAGATCCGCCGCCGCGTGCTTCTCGCTTTCGAGCTCGCCGAGCGCCAGATGCTCGAACAGGGCTGGCACCCTCCGCTCAATTTCGTTGTCATCGGTGGAGGTCCCACGGGCGTGGAACTCGCCGGGGCCATCAGCGACATCGCCCAGCTTTACATGCGCCACGACTTCCGGCATATCGACCCCGCCAAGAGCCGCGTGCTTCTGCTCGACGCTTCATCCCGCGTGCTGGCCGCCTATCCTGAGGACCTCTCGGCGAAAGCCGAAGCCACACTCAAAAGGCTGGGCGTCGAAGTGCACACCAAAACGCAGGTCACCGCCGTCGGTCCCGGATGGGTTGAAGCCAACGGCCAGTGCGGCAATCTCCGGATCGAAGCCGCCGTCACGCTTTGGGCCGCAGGCGTGCAGGCCTCGCCTCTGGGCAAAATGCTGGGCGCGCCGCCCAAAGTGAGTTTTGATCGCCGCGGCTGCGTCATCGTCGACGACAGGCTCAATCCGCCGGGACTGCCCCAGGTCTTTGTCCTCGGCGATCTGGCCCACTTCGAGCAGCAAGGCCATCAAGTCCCCGGCGTAGCCCAGCCCGCCATGCAGATGGGCGATCACGTGGCCAAAATGATCTCCTCCGACCTTCGCGGCCGGCCGCGCCCCGCCTTCCGCTACTTCGACAAGGGCGATATGGCCACCATCGGCCGCATGTCTGCCGTGGCTAAAGTCGAGTGGCCCTTCAAGGCGCACATGAGCGGCTTTCCTGCGTGGTTCACCTGGCTCACGGTGCACATCTTCTTTCTCATCGGCTTCCGCAACCGGCTCTCCGTCATGGCCGCCTGGGCCTGGACCTACTTCACCTTCTCGCGCGGCGCCCGCCTCATCACCGGCGATCAGCACCTCCCAGGCTGGCAGGATCAAATTGAGGCTGGCCCGGCCGAAGCAAGCGAACAAGCCGCGTCGAAGGCCGTCGAGTAAACTGGGAATAGAATGCTCGACTTGGGATTTGTTCGCACCAATTTCGAGTTGGTGGAAGAAAACTTGCGCGCGCGAGGGGTTGATCCGGCAGCCGTGCTGGGCGATTTTCGCGCCCTCGACAGGAGCCGCCGCGAGGCCATCACCCTGGCCGAGCAGTACAAGGCCCGCCGCAACGAACTCAGCCAGCAGGTGGGTGCGCTCAAAAAATCCGGCAAGAATGGCGAAGCTGCGGCAGTCATGGAAGAGACGCGCGCCCTCAAAGAGAAACTCGACGAGCTCGATAAGATCGCTGCCAGCCTCGACGAGCAGTTGCGCCAGTCCCTCGCCCGAATCCCTAATCTCACCCGCGACGAAGTCCCCGTTGGCGCCTCTGAAGCGGACAACAAAACCGTCAAAACCTGGGGCAACCAGCGCAAATTCGATTTCACTCCCAGGCCCCACTGGGAAATCGGCGAAGCTCTCGGCATTCTCGACCTCGAACGCGCAGCCAAGCTCAGCGGTGCTCGCTTCGCCGTCTACATGGGCGCCGGAGCGCGCCTCGAACGCGCGCTCATCAGCTTCATGCTCGACCTCCACACGCGCAAGCACGGCTACACCGAGGTGCTGCCGCCCTTCATGGTCAACTCCAGGTCGCTCTTCGGCACCGGGAACTTGCCCAAATTTGTCGAGGACCTCTTTCGCTGCTCCGATGCCGATGCCGAAGCCGCGGCTCGCGGCGAATACAAGGACAGCGATCATTGGCTTATCCCCACCGCCGAGGTTCCCGTCACCAATCTCTACCGCGACGAGATTCTCGACGAAGCACGTCTGCCCATCTCGCTCACAGCCTACACTCCGTGCTTCCGCGCCGAGGCCGGGGCGGCAGGCAAGGACACACGCGGCATCATCCGCCAGCACCAGTTCCAGAAGGTCGAGCTGGTCAAGTTCACGCGGCCTGAAGAATCCGACGCGCAGCACGAGCGCCTCACCCGCGACGCCGAAGAGATCCTTGAGGCGCTCAACCTGCCGTACCGCCGCGTCCTTCTCTGCACCGGCGACACTAGCTTTTCCTCGGCCAAGACTTACGATCTTGAAGTCTGGCTTCCGGGCCAGAATCTCTATCGCGAAATCTCCTCCTGCTCGAACTTCGACGCCTTCCAGGCTCGCCGCGCCAACATCCGCTATCGTCCCGCCGCGCAAGGCGCCAAGGCCAAACCCGAGTTTGTGCACACGCTCAATGGCAGCGGTCTGGCTGTGGGCCGCACCTGGCTCGCGATCCTCGAAAACTATCAGCAGGCCGACGGCTCCGTCCTCATCCCTGAGGTCCTTCGCCCCTACATGGGCGGACTCGATAGAATTGTTAGGGAGCCATGATGGCATCTTCCACATCGAGCGGAGCGGTCGCGCAGCCCAGGCGCGGCGTCAAGCAGATTCTGAGCAGTTATTTTTATTGGACCTATGAGCGCGGATCGATCCACTACGACGTCATGGTCACGCTGATCCTGCTCTTTATCTTCGTCACCCCGCACTTGTGGGACTATGGCGCCAAGCCGTCGCTGGTCGCCGGTTCTTCGCATCCTCTCCAGGTCGTCGGCAGTGGCCGCGGCGTCATCGTCACCGTGCAGGCTTCGGATGTGAACATTCCCCCGGGCGCTTCTGATCCGGAAGTGAAGAAAGCATTGCGCAAAGCCATCGAGCCCGTCATGGGAGACGACGTTTTTGTCGAGCGATGGGAGACGTTCACCGATGCCCAGGGAAAGCTCGGCTGGAGGGTCTGGGCGCACCGTTGATCCCGCTTCACGTATCCGCCGGACCCTGATCAGCGTCAAACAGAATAGGAAAGACTATGCACCGGAAAAGTACGCTTGTCCTTTTTGCCGTCCTTGTGGCCGCAGTGTTGCCGGCTCAGCGAGCCCGCGCTGGCGACCTCACCACCGTCCTCGAAAAGCTCGACGCCGCGGCCAGGGATTTTCATGCCACAACGGCCACCTTCGAGTTCGACACCATCCAAACGGACCCCATTCCGGACAAAGACGTCATGACTGGAACCGCCTACTACGAGCATAGGGACGGTCACTTCCAGATGGCCGCCCACATCACAAAGCACAATGATCGGCCCTCGGCGAGAACGTACATCTTCTCGGGCGGCGTGTTCCGCGTGTCCGACACCGGCAAGGAAAGCGACGCGAAAGCCTACGCCCAGGCCAGCAAGTACGAGAGCTATCTGATGCTGGGTTTCGGCGCAAGCGGCCGCGAGCTTGAGGAGAAATGGAGCATCAAATACCTCGGCACGGAAAAAATCGGCGAGATCACGGCCGATAAACTCGAGTTGATTGCCAAGGATCCGACCGTTCGCAAGAACATTCCCAAAGTCACCATCTGGCTCGACACGGCCCGCGCCGTCAGCCTCAGACAGGTCTTCGATGAAGGCGAAGGGCAATCTCGGGTCTGCTATTACACCGACATCAAGGTGAATCAGCTTTTGCCGAAGGGCGCCTTCAGCTTCGACACTGGCAAGTGAATCCGCGACGCCATACCCCATAGCGCGATCCCGCCCGTGGCAAACAGCATCGGAAAGCACTCCAGTGTGTAGCGCGTCTCAGGTGCTGCAATGGTCAGCAGCAGTGCGCTGCGCAACAACATATACGCCACGAGCGCGCCCCAAAAGCGCGGCCGCATGATCAAACCGGCGAATCCTAGCACCAGATAGAGCATATTCAGTCCCACGTAACCCCAACTGAACTCTGTCTCCCTGTGATGATGCGCATAGACCCACCAGTCCAGATCGATGTCCAGGTTCTCCACGCGTGGGCGCACCCACATATCGGCCACGCGGCCCAGAGGCAGCCATACATAGTAGCGCACCGGGTGCGCGGCGATTCGTTCTTCCGCCAGCCGCTCAAAGCGCGCATCCATCTCCGGCGTGATATCCATGTTGTCGTTGTAGTCATTGGCCAGAGCAACCGTTTCAGCGTACTGCGCGGGCGTATCGAAGGCGCGGTTGGGCAGCTTGCTCACGTCCAGATTGTTCCCCGGCACATTCCAATAAATGTCGAACGTGGAGACAAAGTCGAGGCACCAGCTCTTCACCCAGTGCTCCCATCCCAGGTTGGGAATTTCGCCCGGATCGGTCGCCAGCCGCGGCGAAAGCGGCTCGACGACGTGAAAGACGCGCCAGTTGCGTGCCGTCCATACAACAAACGGAGCCAGCGCCAGCAAAATGCAGACCACCATCATGCGGACCAGTTTTCGCAGCGGAATCTTCCCCGGACCATTGCCGCACGGCAATCCGATCACCAGTCCGGGCGAAAATGCCACAGCTGCCAGCACTCCATCGGGCCGCAACAATGCCGCACAGGTGACAGCGAAGGTGAACCAGAGGGCATACGCCCAGCGCGGCTCGTCCCAAAACCGGGCCATCGCCCACATCGCCAGAGCCAGCACGAAGAGTGTCGGCGCCTCCGTGAGCGGAGTAATTGCGTACGACGCGGTGAACGGACAAAGCGCAGCCAGCCACAGCGTCGCCAGCTCGGCTCCACGCTTGAGCGTGGTCGGCGCGACACGCCGCACAAAGCTGGCTAGCAACAGGCAGCCCAGCAGGTCGAGCGCAATCTGCACGCACGCCGTGGCAAAGTAGTTCTCCATCCCAAAGAGCCGGAAACAAACTACGAGAAAGAGCGGATAGCCGGGCAGCCGGATCAGTGTGGGATACAGTACCCCGCTGCGCAGGGTGAAGGCGAAACGGCCGTGCAGCAGCAGGTTCTTGGCCAGGTCTCCATAGACCAGCGAGTCCCCGACGACCTGAAAAACGTTTCGGAGCATCCACAGGCGCAGGGCCAGCCCCGCGGCAAGCGGCAGCGCCACGGGCAGCGCGGCGCGCGTTCGGGTCCCGCGTCGGGCCATGCGTCGCCACGCCGTCAATTGACTCCCTTCACCAGCTTCCATACGATTTTATGTATAGCGTACGGCATTTCCAGGAATTCCGCGCCCCTGCCCATCACCCGTCAAGGCCGCGGCGTTCGGGGAATGCGGCCGTTCGTTTGTGTCCTTTTCGCGAAGCCGTCGATCGCGGTTCCAGGGTTACTGCACCGCGAAGCCACTTTACTCAAGTCGATGCGACCAACAGGGAGCAGCGACCTTGAAGACAGTCAAACACGGGTATAACTACCCTGGAACCGCTGTAACGCACAAGACATGCCAGACCGACAGATCTTCTTCGACCCGGAACGCAAGCGCTGGAAGCGCCTGCGCCATATCCTCGATGCGGGTGCCGTGGTCTCCACGCTGGTCGTGGCCGGTTTCATCTTCAATGTCCTGCGCAGCCAGCAGTTGCCCGAGTTGCTGCTCCCCATCCCCAGGCATAATTATCGAGCACTGCCCGACCAGGCTCTTCTGCTGCGCAACGCCAAAAATCAGCGCCCCACGCGCCGCAAGACCGCGCGCAAACCTTCGGACATTCCCCTGAACACCGGTGAAGGCTTGCGCGCCGCCTACTATGTGCAGGACGACGCGGCCAGCTACTCCTCGCTCAAGGAGCACATCCACCAGATCGACTTGCTGTTCCCGCAGTGGCTGCACGTGGATTCGCCCAACGGCACGCTGATGATGATGAGCGGCGACAACTTGCGCGAATATCCGGTCATCGAAGGCGCCACGGTGCACGATCCTGACGACCTGAGCAAGGTCAAGCGGGTCATTCAGGTGACCACGGAAGACACGGAAATCTTTCCCCACCTCAACAACTACAACCCGCACACGCAAAGCTGGGACACCGCTGTCGGCGCCGTGCTCGCCGACCCGGAAAAGAGCGCCGCCCTGCGTCAGCAAATCATTCGTTTTCTCGCTGCCTATCCCGTCTACCGCGGCCTTTCGCTCGACATCGAAAGCATCCCCGACGAAGATGACCCCGCCTACCTCAGCTTCATCCAAGCGCTTTATTCCGAGATGAGCCCGCGCAATTTGCGGCTCTACGTCAACGTCGCCGTCGCCACCAGCGACAGCGATTTGAAAACCATCGCCGCCAACTGCAACGGCATTGTGCTGATGAACTACGACCAGCATCAGGTCACGAGCGATCCCGGTCCGGTCGCCGCACAGCAGTGGTTCGTCGGCAATCTCGTCCGCGTTCTCAAGATCGTGCCCAAAGAAAGGCTCATCTGCGCCATAGGCAACTACGGCTACGACTGGACGCTTTCCATCCCCAATCCAAAAGATCGCGGGCATCGCAAGCCCGAGGTTCTGAATACTGAGGATCTTTCGGTCTCCGATGCATGGGAGCGTGCCTCCGACGCGGACGCCGACCTCGATCTCGACTACGATACGCTCAATCCTCACTTTGAGTACGTAGACGAGGACAACAACCAGCGTCACGTGGTGTGGTTTCTCGATGCGGTCACGGTTCTGGATGAGTTGCGGGCTGCGCGGCAGCTCGGCCTGCAAACCTTCGCCCTATGGCGCCTGGGCGAGGAAGACAGCTCGCTGTGGAGCATCTGGGATAAGCCCAGCAACCCGGATTCGCTGCAGGTGCTTGGCACCGTCCAGCCGGGCCACGTTGTCGACACCGAGGGCGAGGGAGACATTCTTCGCGTCACCGGCCTGCCGCAGCCCGGCAAGCGCACCGTGGAAGTGGATACCGACGAGTCTGATCCGCGCAAAAAGCTCATCGTGGATGAGCATATGGACGTGTATCCGCGCACCTACACCATCGAGCAATACGGATACCATCCCAATGAGCTTGCGCTTTCCTTCGATGACGGTCCTGACCCCAAGTGGACGCCGAAGATTCTTGACATCCTGAAGCAAAAGAACATCAAGGGAGCCTTTTTCCTGATCGGCGCCGAGGGTGCGGACAACATCAGTCTCATGCGCCGAATCGTGCGCGAGGGCAACGAGATCGGCAGTCACACCTATACGCATCCCGACATCAGTGAAATCTCCTCCGGCCAACTGGACCTGGAGATCAATCTCACCGAGCGTCTCTTCGAGAGCAAACTCGGCGTGCAACCCCTCTATTTCCGTCCGCCCTACGACAACGACGAAGAACCGGAGACGGACGACGAAGCCGCGCCGGTCGAGCGCATCCAGCGCGACGGGCTGACCATTATCGGCAGCAAGATCGACACCAATGACTGGAACGAACACCCCCGCAAATCTCCTGCCGAGATGGCCGATTCCGTGCTTACCCAGCTGCAGACGATGAAGACCAAGCCGCAGTTTCGCGGCTCCATCATCCTGCTCCACGACGGCGGAGGCGACCGCTCTGCCACGGTAGCTGCGCTGCCAACCATCATCGACACCCTTCGCGCTCATGGCTATCAGTTCGTTCCCGTCTCCGCTCTGATGGGCAGGACCACCGCGCAGGTCATGCCCCCGCTCACCTTCTGGCAGCGCATGCGCACCATCCCCGATTCCATCGCCTTCTCCGCGCTCGACATCATCGGCAACTTCATCGTCATTGTCTTCTTCGTGGGCGACATTCTTATGAGCGCGCGCCTTGTCATCGTCGGCCTCTTCGCCGTCATTGACCGTCTGATAAAGCCGCATCGCCAGGCCTCGCCCGGCTACAACCCGCGCGTGGCCGTTCTTATTCCGGCATACAACGAGGAGCCGGTCATCGTGCGCACCATCCGCTCCGTGCTCAACTCCGACTACAAAAACCTGCACGTGATCGTGATCGACGACGGCTCGCTGGACCGCACCGCCGAAGTGGCTTCCGCGGCCTACGCTCAGGAGATCGCCGCCGGAAGGCTTCAGGTTCTCACCAAGCGGAATGAGGGCAAGGCCGCCGCGCTCAACTACGCCCTCGATCGCATGAATGAAGAGATCTTCGTGGGCATCGACGCCGACACTGTCATCGCTGCCGACGCCATCTCCAAGCTCATTCCTCACTTCGAGGATCCCACCATCGGCGCCATCGCCGGCAATGCCAAGGTGGGAAACCGCGTGAACCTTTGGACGCGCTGGCAGGCCCTCGAGTACATCACCAGCCAGAACTTCGAGCGCCGCGCTCTCGACCTCTTCCACGTCATCACCGTCGTGCCCGGCGCAATCGGCGCTTGGCGCACCGCTGCCGTGAAAGCTGCTGGCGGCTATCCGCTCAACACCGTGGCCGAGGACGCCGATCTGACCATGAACCTCCTCGAACAGGGACTGAAGGTCGACTACGAAGACCGCGCGCTCGCCTTTACTGAAGCGCCCATCAACGCCCGGGGTCTGATGCGCCAGCGCTTCCGCTGGTCTTTCGGCACGCTGCAAGCGGTCTGGAAGCATCGCGCCGCCTTCGTTCGCAACAAGGCCATGGGACTCTTCGCGCTGCCCAACATCCTTATCTTCCAGATGCTCCTGCCACTCGTTTCACCGTTCATCGACATCATGTTCGCGGCCGGCATCGTGAACTATTTCGTCGACCGGCACTACCACCCCGAGGCGGCCTCCGCGGCCAGCTTCGAAAAGTTGGTGGTCTACTTCCTTGGCTTCCTGCTTATCGATTTCATCACCTCGTCGGCGGCCTTCAGCCTGGAGCGGCGCCACCCCGCCAACAAGGGCGACGGCTGGCTCCTCTTCCACATCTGGCTGCAGCGCTTCGCCTACCGCCAGCTCTTCTCTATCGTGCTCTTCAAGACGCTCAAGCGCGCCATCGACGGCAAGCCCTTCAACTGGGACAAGATCCAGCGCACCGCCAAAATGAGCAAGGGGACTGAGGCGCTGGTAGAGGCGGCACGGTGAACCAGAGCGCTTCCGCTTTCGAGCACCTCTCGGACAGCGCTTATCAGCGCTTGGCCGATGGGATACTGTTGCAGCCGCTCCGTCCCGGCAGCGCAACATAGGAACAGGCGGAGGCACGGTCGCGCTCTTCTCCAAATCGTCCCGATAGGGGTTTGCCGTATGCGTTTCCTTCATTCATTCGTGCTCTTCGTTCTTTCCGGATCGCTGCTCTTCGCGTTGCCCGGCGCATACTCCCAGAACGTCTCGGCGCCTGCGCTCCGCGCCAACACCAGCCTTGTCCTCGTCGACGTTGTCGTCACGGACCACGACGTGCCTGTGCACGGCCTCGAACGGAGCCGCTTTCATATCTCCGAAGATGGCAACGAGCAAACCATCTTCTCGTTTGAAGAGCACGAGCCCGCCGGCGCTCCGCCCGTATTTCTGGCGCCCGCGGCGCTGCCGCCGAACACTTACACGAACCTGCCTGCCTACCCCGAGTCGAGCGCCGTAAACGTGCTGCTGCTCGACGCGCTGAACACGCCCCTCGGCGACCAGATGCAGGTGCGCCGCAAGATGATCGACTACCTAGGCACGGTGAAGCCCGGCACCATGCTGGCCATCTTCACACTGGGGACGCAGTTGCGCCTCGTGACTCAGTTCACCGACGATCCGGCCGCCCTGCTGACCCTGCTCAAGAAGCCAAAGGCGAACCCGCAGCAGTCGCCGCTGCTGGAAACGCCATCGTCAACGGCTCTCGACAACAACCAGGTGAGCGCGGTGGCCGGCGCGCAGCCCGCCACGCCGCCCTCTGTCTCCAATCGGGAATCGCAGCCAGGTCCCATGGACGCCGTCGCCGCTCTCCAGCAGTTCCAGGCCAACCAGATCGCCGCGCAGGCGGGTTCGCGCGCGCAAATCACGCTCGATGCCATGAAGCAATTGGCCGGCTATCTCGGCGGCATTGCGGGGCGCAAGAATGTCATCTGGTTCTCCGGCGCTTTTCCGCTGGTGATGTTGCCCGATGCCTCGCAATCCAGGCCCTTCGAAAACGTCGGAAGCTTTCGCGAAGAAGTGCAGGAGACCGCCGACATGCTCACCGCCGCGCGCGTGGCCATCTACCCGGTGGATGCGAGCGGGCTGTGGGCGCCCACAGAGTTCAGCGCAGCCAACAACATCGTGAACCAGAACGCGGCTCAGAGCGCGCAGTGGTCTCAGCAGCGGGAGCAGCATTACAACGATCAGGCCACCATGCAGGAGGTGGCCGATGACACCGGCGGAAAGGCGTACCTCGAGACCAACGACCTGGATCGGGCTGTGGCCAGCGCCGTGGAAAACGGCGCACGCTACTATACCCTTGCTTATGTACCAGCGTGTTTCATAAATAGATTCGGCCTCAGATCAGGTACTTACGATCGAAACGGATGAACTGTTGAGCTTCTGTTATGAAGAAGCGGCAGAAGCTGTTGACGGATGAGCAGTGGGAGCTGGTCGAGCCGTTGTTTCCCGAGCCGCGGCGCAGGAGAGACAATCGGGGTCGTCCCTGGGCATCGAACCGGGCATGCTTTGAAGGCATTCTGTGGGTTCTGCAAACTGGGGCGGCGTGGCGGTTCTTGCCCGACGAGTATCCATCGCCCTCGACCTGTTGGCGACGGCTGAAACAGTGGGAAGACGAGTGCGTTTGGCTCAGCGCCTGGCGAACATTGCTGGGCGCTCTGGATGCAGAGGGCCTTCTGAAATGGGACGAAGCCTTTCTGGATGGCAGCTTCGCCCCGGCGAAAAAGGGGGCTCGGCAGTCGGTAAAACCAAGCGCGGCAAGGGAACGAAGTGGATGGTACTGGGAGACGGTCAAGGTATTCCGCTGGGAGTTCGGCTGGAAAGTGCCTCTCCGGCAGAAGTTACGCTTGCGGACGCCACGCTCCAAGAAGTCCGCGTCCCTAGAGCAAAAGGCAGGCCGCGCCAGAAGCCGAAACGGGTGATCGCGGATCGTGGCTACGACTCCGACCCGCTGCGAGAGCGATGGAAGAGACGCGGCATCGAACTGATCGCACCCTACCGAAAGAACAACACAGTGAGACGCTATGAGGACGGCCGGAAACTGCGACGCTACAAACGCCGATGGATCATCGAACGCACCAACGCCTGGCTGGGACAGTTCCGCCGATTGCTGGTCCGTCATGAACATCTCCTCACCACCTACCGGGCCTTCTTCTACCTCGCATGCTTCTGGATCACGCTGCGGAAATGTTTATGAAACACGCTGGTACCGAAGAACGCCGCGCTCGACGGAAAGTACCGCAAGATTCAGGTGCGGCTGGATGACGACCATGGCCTCAAGCTCGCCTACCGCCGCGGCTACTACGCTGATGCCCCCGGCAGATTCTCGCCGTCCGGCAACGAGCAGACCAGAGTCTTCGCGGCGGCTCTTACCCACGACGCTCCAGCGACCACCGGGATCCTGCTCAAGGCACGCGTCCTGCCCGCTGCCGATCCGGTGTTCCAGGGCGTAAGCCTTCCCAGCGGCGCGACCGGAGAGAAGTCAGCCTCATTCAAGGGCCCGGCGCACCGGTACATCGTCGATCTCACGCTCGATGCGCATGGCCTGGCCCTCGACACCTCGCCCGACGGAAGCCACAAGGCCGCCATCGAGCTTGCCATGATCGCCTATGACAGCGACGGCCAGCGGCTGAGCTACTACACACATGCGTTCCAGCTTGGACTCAAGGCCGCGCAGTTCGAGCGGATCATGACATCGGGGATCTCCGTGCGCCTGCCATTCGACCTGCCCGCCGGCCAAGTCGATCTGCGCATCGGCGTCCACGACCTCAACGCCGACCGCGCCGGATCGCTGGAGATTCCCCTTCACGTCCCCGACCAGTAGGTTGACAACCTCTCGATGGGCTGTTCTTGCAGGATTTCCAAAGCATCGGGTCGACAGGCCCTTGCGACTCCCTCTACGGCCCCAGATACAGGTTCACGCCCGGCGGCGCAAAGCTGAGTTGGCCGGTCTTCGGGTCGTAGTCGAGGTCGAGCGCATCGCTCTTGCGCCCATTGATAAGCACCGCCACCAGAAGGCCGTTGCCGTAGCGGCCGGCGAGCGCGATCTTGTGGCTGCGGATGGCGCCGTATTCATTGTCCGGGCTGTTGGCGCCCCAATCGTCCTGGAAGCGGCTGAAGGGATACACGCTATACTGCGCCGGGTGCTGCTGCCAGTTCGTGTCGTGGACCCATATGCCATAGGCCTTGGGCAAATCGTTGGCCTCGAGCGCAGTCAGGAACTTGTTAACCGTGGCGCGCCCAAACATATATCGGTTCCAGTTCCAGGGCCAGTCCACGGGCCGGCTGGCTACCAGCCACCACGCCACGAAAAGCACCACCAGCGCGCCCGCGCAACACTCGACAATCAGGGTGTTGCGCCTGGACCGCACGGCATCGAACTGCGGAGCATCGAGCAAAGTCATCGGAGTCGTTCCTCGGATTCAGAATACGGCGGAAAGGCTGGGAGAAGGGAGTAGACCATAGGGAACTGTGCCCGATGCATGAAGCGCCAAGGGTTACCCGTCTGCCCCGCAAGAGCACACACCCTTTCCATTAGACACCGCCAGTCTGTTCCCTGTTCCCTACTCCCAATTCCCTGCTGCGTCACTCTTCCCTGCTGTACGTCGTCTTGTTCTTCTCCGCCTGCCGCTCCAGCGCCAGCTCAATCAGCCGCGTGATCAGCTCCCTGTAGCTCAGTCCCGACGCCTCCCACAGCTTCGGATACATGCTGATGCGCGTGAAGCCCGGCATGGTATTCACTTCGTTAACAAAGATTCGTTTCTTGCCGTCGGGCTCCATCAGGAAGTCCACGCGCGCAAGCCCCGACAGGTCGCAAGCCTTGAACGCCGCAACCGCCATCTCCCGAATCTGCCGGCTCTGCTCCTTTGCAATTCTGGCCGGGATCACCGGCACAGAGCCCTCTGAAAGATACTTCGCCTCGTAGTCGTAGAATTCCTTCCCGGGAATGATCTCTCCCACTACGCTCGCCTCCGGGTCGTCGTTGCCCAGCACCGCCACTTCGAACTCGCGGGCGCGCGCCGCCTGACCGCCACGGCGAGCCTTGCCGCCCACGCCCTGCTCCACAACGATCTTGCGGTCGTACTTCGCGGCCACCGTCAGCGCCGGCCCCAGTTCTTCGCGATTGTGCGCCTTGGTGATGCCCACTGAGGAGCCCAGGTTCGCCGGCTTCACAAACACCGGGAATTTGAGCACCCGCTCCACCAGCGCGATGGCTTTGCGCGGCGACCTCTCCCAATCGGTGCGGAGCAGTGTGAGGTGTTTGACGATGGGCAGCTTGGCCTGGACGAAGAGTCGCTTCATCACGTCCTTGTCCATGCCCGCGGCCGAGCCCAGCACCCCCGAACCGACGTAGGCGATCCCAGCCAGCTCAAAGAGACCCTGAATGGTGCCGTCCTCACCGAAGGTGCCGTGCAGCACCGGAAAGACGACATCGAGAGCCGCGCCGGCCGAGGACTGGCCGTCCATGCCCTGGCTTTGCCTGAGAGCAGCGCCACGGCCGGGCTCAGGCGCCAGCAGCGTAGGAATGCCCTCGTGGAGCAATTTGGCGCCGGGTGTGGCCTCGGGATCGCCCGCGCGAAGCCGCCGCGCCACCGCACTCGAATCACCCCCCAGCAGTCCCCGCGCGTCCGCGGCCGCCAGCCAGCGGCCCTCCTTCGTGATGCCAATGGGCGTCACGTCGAACTTCTCGCGATCGATCGCCCCCAGAACCGAGGCTGCAGACAGCAGAGAAACCTCATGCTCGCCGCTGCGCCCGCCAAAAAGTATGCCCACCCGGAGTTTTTTTGCCATGTTCCCGTCGAATCGCCGTTCCCGTTTCAAATACGGTCCTCCTTCAGTGTAGAACCCCACGCTGCGTCCCATCTGGAATCCCTGGCCGGCGAGTGCGGCTCTGCAATCACGGCCGGCGCAGGTGACTCAAGAATCGCCACTCTGCATGCGATGCTTCCGCTGCGGATCGCCGCTCCTGTCGCCGCCCGGATGACTCGAAAACGACGCGCCCCACGCACCGAAAGTGTTATTTTCAAACACTTTCGTGCGAGTAAGATGGAGGAAGATTTTCCCCTGAATTGTTCTAGCTCGTTGAACGATCCAGAGACTCTGGCGCGTAAAGTCCGCGCAAAGGCAAATGGGGGCGGGCAGGCATTGGTGCGGACCGTCGAGCTCACGAGATTACAAAGGAGAACGAGCTTTGACCCGATGAAAAGCGTTGCCATCGCCGCCGCCATCCTCTTTGCAGCCGTCAACGCGGCTGGCGCAGCTCAGCCGGCGCCGCTGACCACGTTGCATGCCGCGGCCACTTTCTCCAACACCGAAGCTATCCAGCACTCGCCGGTCTCCTTCGAGGCCACCGTCACCTACTTCCGTTCCTACGACAAAGATCTGTTCGTCCAGGATGGCGGCGATGCCATTTATGTGCACGCCACCACCGGCCTCAAGCTCGCTCCCGGCGATCGCGTCCGGGTGCGCGGCACCATGCACGAAAGCTTCCGTCCCTACGTCCAAAGCAAGGACATCACTCTGTTGGGCCACGGCCCGTTGCCCAAACCCATTCACGCCAGCTTCGAGCAGATGATTCGCGCGGAAACCGATTGCAGGCTCGTCACTGTACGCGCCCTCGTCCGCTCTGCCGATCTGGTGCCAAACCCACGTTCCACCATACCGGCGACCTACCTGCGCATGATCATGGACGGTGGGCCAGTGGACGCAAACGTCGACAGCGACGATGAAGACGCCCTCAAAGGCTTGGTCGACGCTGAGGTCGAGATCACCGGGGCAGGAGCGGGACACTTCGACAACAAAATGCAGGAAACAGGCATCCTGCTCCACGTGCAGTCGATGGACGGGGTGCAGATTCTGAAACACGCCAGTTCCGATCCCTGGTCGCTGCCGGTTACGCCGATGGACCGCATTATCACGGGCTTCCGGTCGATCGATCTCGCGCAGCGCATGCGCGTTGAGGGAACGATCACCTACTACCAGCCGGGCACGGCGCTGGTGCTCCAGGACGGCTCAAAAAGTCTCTGGATCACAACCGACAGTTGGAGCCCGCTACGCGTGGGGGACCGCGCAGACGCAATTGGGTTCCCGGCAGTCGAGAACGGCTTCCTCACGCTCACCCGGAGCGAAATACGCGAGAGCCCGGTACAGGCGCCGATCATCCCCTCCCTGTTCACTTGGCGGGAACTGGCTCTGGGCGGTAACGCGGGCCGCAGCCACGTCTTCGACCTGGTTTCGATCGAAGGTCAGGTGGTGGCTGAGGTGCGCCAGGCCACCCAGGACGAGTATGTGCTCGAGTCCGACGGTCTCCTGTTCTCCGCTATCCTGCGCCATCCCGGTTCGCTGCATCCGGTTCCGCTTCCCCCCATGCGAGAAATCCCCGTGGGCGCGCGCATCCGCGTCTCCGGCATCTGCATGCTCGCGGACGCCAACCCCTTCAACGGCGAGGTGCCCTTCAATATCCTCATGCGCAACTTCGACGACATCGTGGTCGTTGCCCGGCCGCCTTGGCTGAGTGTCCGCAATCTGATGATGATCGTCGGCGTCCTGCTTGGCCTTGTCATCACGCTGGGCCTGCGCGGGTGGTACTTGGAAAGAAAAAGCCGCCGCAAAATCGGGTCGCTGGCATACCTGGAGCGGCGGCGTAGCAAAATCCTGGAAGACATCAACCATTCCAAGCCGCTGGCCGAGATTCTGGAGCGGGTCACCCAATTGGTTTCAGTGCGGCTGAATGGCGCGCCCTGCTGGTGCCAGGTCGCGGATGGATCCACGCTGGGCAACCGCCCGCCGCGGCTTGCTTCATCTTCCATGCGCACGGTTGAGCATCCAATCGCCGCCCGCTCCGGCCCGGCCCTGGGCACCATCTACGCCGCCTTCGACGCTCGCACCGATCCCAACCATACAGAGAATGCGGCTCTGGCTATGGCGGCGGAACTGGCTACGCTGGCTATTGAAACTTCACGGCTTTACTCCGATCTCGTCCATCGCTCGGAGTTCGACCTGCTCACTGACGTGCAGAATCGTTTCGCAATGGAGAAGACTCTGCGCGCGCAGATTCATGCCGCGCGCCAATCGGCCGGCATCTTCGGCCTGATCTACATTGACCTGAATGAATTCAAGCAGGTGAACGACGTGCACGGGCATCAGGTCGGAGACCTGTACCTGCAGGAAGTGACGCGGCGGATGAAGCGGCAGCTGCGCCCTGGCGACGTGCTGGGGCGGCTCGGCGGAGACGAATTCGCGGTGGTCGTTTCAGAAGTGCGCAACCGCACAGAGGTGGAGGAGATCGCCGCACGGCTTGAATACTGCTTCGAACAACCGTTCGAGGGAGAGGGATATAGCCTGCGCGGCTCGGCCAGCTTTGGCCTCGCTGTCTATCCTGAAGACGCCAGCTCCGCCGACAGCCTGCTTCGTGCTGCCGACGCCGCCATGTATGTGACTAAGTACACCAGGACGGGGAAAGCCCCGGTTCTGGAGGATCAGCCCGACGGCGAACCCGAGCCAAAAGAGCATTCATAGAATTGTCGCTTCCCTCCGCAATTCCTTGACCAGACGCAGTACTTCCGAAACTGCTCTAATTCTTCTTCTCTCATTTGCCGATAGGGACTCTCAGAGCGGGACGTAGTTGCATCCCGCCCCGCTGAGCCGCGCCTATGAAGAGGATGGTCTTCCTGTTTGCGATGCTTTCACTGTACGCTTCGGGCGCGTGGGCCCAGCCGCCTGGCCAGATCACCACATTGCAGGCCGTGGCGCGTCTCACCAACACCCAGGCTAGCCGACACCTTCCCATCTCTTTCGAGGCCACCGTCACCTACTACCGCGCCTATGAGCGGAACTTGTTTGTCCAGGATGGGGACTCTGCCATTTATGTGCGCCCCGCCGTCATGCACAGGCTCATTCCCGGCGATCGCATCCGGGTGCGCGGAACCATGCATGAGAGCTTCCGGCCGTACGTAGAGAGCGCCGATATTACACTGTTGGGCCATGGTCCATTGCCCAAGCCCTTCCAGCCCAGCTTTGGGCAGATGATCCGCGCCGAGACCGACTGCAAACTCGTTACGGTGCGCGCTGTCATCCAGTCCGCCGATCTTGCGCCCAACACGCAAGCGCCAATCTCCACCACGGAACTAAGCATCCTCATGGATGGAGGGCATGCCGACGCCACCATCGACAGCGACGACCCAACCCGCCTCAAGGACCTCCTCGATGACGAAGTGGAGATAACCGGAGTCCAATCTGGTGTCTTCGATAACAAAATGCAGCAGACCGGCATCCTGCTTCATGTCCAGTCGCTGAACCAGGTCAAGATTCGAAAGCGTGCCGATGTCGACCCGTGGTCTATCGCGGTGACGTCAATGGACCGGATTCTCGCCGGCTACCGGGTGCGCGACGAGAGTAACCGGTTGCTGGTGCACGGAACCATCACGTATTACCAGCCCGGTGTGGCTCTGGTGCTCCAGGACGGCTCAAAAAGCCTTTGGATCAACACCGACACTTGGAACCCCCTGCGCTTGGGAGACGTTGCGGACACCATTGGCTTCCCCGCCGTCGAGAACGGCTTCCTCACTCTCACCCGCGGCGAAATACACGAGACGTCGACGCGTGCGCCGGTTACTCCCTCGCTCTTCACCTGGCGTCAACTGGCGCAGGGCGGCAACGATGGCCATAGTCACGTCTTCGACTTGGTTTCCGTTGAAGGTCAGGTGGTTAC
Organism: uncultured Acidobacteriaceae bacterium; assembly: GCA_963836525.1. GTDB lineage: Bacteria > Acidobacteriota > Terriglobia > Terriglobales > Acidobacteriaceae > Telmatobacter. The sequence goes on along the minus strand of CAWIJW010000017.1, from coordinate 4,501 downwards.
CGAGGTGCGGCAAGCCACCCAAGACGAGTATGTGCTCGAGTCCGACGGTCATCTGCTCTCCGCCATTCTTCGCCATCCTGGCTCCGTAAGCCGCACACCACTTGCCCCGATGAAAGAGGTCCCGCTGGGCTCGCGCGTCCGCGTCACCGGCATCTGCATGCTGGCGGACGCCAACCCCTTCAATGGCGAGGTGCCGTTCAACATCCTCATGCGCAACTTCGACGACATCGTGGTCGTCGCCCGGCCACTGTGGTTGAACGTGCGCCATCTTTTGCTGATCGTCGCCCTGCTGTTTGGCGTGGTCATCGCCATCGGCGTCAGAAGCTGGGCCCTGGAACACAAGGTTCGACAAAAGACTGCCGCATTGGCCTACTTGGAGCAGCGGCGAAGCTGCATCCTCGAGGACATTAACGGCTCCCGCCCGCTTAGTGAGATCATCGAGCGCATCACCGAGATCGTCTCCTTCAAGTTGCATGGTGCGGCATGCTGGTGCGAGATCGCCGATGGTGCGCGACTGGGCACGCCGGGGTCTCCGACAGCCGGGGACCCCATCGAGCGGTCCCTCGCTTCTTCCGGCGGAACGGCGCCTCTCGGCCGCTCGGGCCGTAAACGGCCGCCAAAGATCACCTCGCAAAGAATCATTCAGCTAGACATTCCCGGCCGGTCAGGGGCTGTGCTCGGCGCCATCTTTGCCGCCATCAACCGCTTCAACAAGCCTTGCGCAGAAGAGGCCGAGGCGCTTTCCCTGGGAGCGGGCCTGGCCACACTGGCCATCGAAACATCTCGCCTCTACTCCGATCTTGTCCACCGCTCGGAGTTCGATCTGCTCACCGACGTTCCCAACCGCTTCTCGCTGGAAAAACAGTTGCAATCGCTGATTGTCCAGGCCCGCCAGTCGGCCGATGTCTTGGGTTTCATCTTTATCGACCTCGATCAATTCAAGCAGGTGAACGATGAGTTTGGGCACCAGGTGGGAGACTTGTACCTTCAGGAAGCGGCCTTACGCATGAAGCGGCAACTCCGTCCTGGCGGCACCCTGGCGCGACTAGGCGGCGATGAATTTGCGGTCGTGGTCTCGACGGTTCGCAATCGGTCCGAGGTCGAGGAAATTGCGCTCCGCCTGGAATGCTGCTTCGCCGAGCCCTTCGCGATCGCCGGCCGTGTTATTCACGGCTCGGCCAGCCTCGGCATCGCTCTCTATCCTGAAGACGCCGCCTCCGAGGACAGTTTGCTCAGCAAGGCTGACGCCGCCATGTACGCGGTAAAACAATCCCGGAAGAACGGTAAGCAGAAGCCGGCTGGCGGCGCAGAAAACGATCTCGCGTCCAGAAGATGCGCATAAAAAGGCCCGGCTTGCGCCGGGCCGTTGTGTGTTAAGCGTTTCGAGAAGCCTGGCTTATTCGGCGGCCATCTCCTCCGCTTCGCCTTCCTGGCGCATCATCTCCAGCTCGCGCTCGGCGGCTTCGATCTCGGCGTGCACTTCCTCCTGCACGCGAGCCGCTGCTTCTTCGAGCTCCGGTGAAAGCTGGACATTGCGGTAGTACTCCAGCCCCGTGCCGGCGGGAATCAGCCGCCCCACAATCACGTTCTCCTTCAACCCGCGCAGGTTGTCCACCGCGCCATTGATGCTGGCCTCGGTGAGCACGCGCGTTGTCTCCTGGAAGCTGGCGGCGGAGATAAAGCTGTCGGTCGAGAGAGACGCCTTGGTGATGCCCAGCAGCAGCGGACGCCCAATCGGCGGACGGCCGCCGTTCTGGAGCACGCGCTCGATCTCCTCCTTGAAGCGGAAGCGATCGACCTGTTGTTCGAGCAGGAAGTTGCTGTCGCCCACCTCGTCGATCCGCACCCAGCGCAGCATTTGCCGCACAATGACTTCGATGTGCTTGTCGCTGATGGCCACGCCCTGCAGCCGGTAGACCTCCTGGATTTCGTTCACCAGGTAAGCCTGTAGCTCCTTTTCGCCCAGCACGGCGAGAATGTCGTGCGGGTTCAGCGGGCCGTCCATCAGTGGATCGCCTGCGCGCAGGCGTTCGCCCTCCTGCACGTTGACGTGGATGCCTCGCGGCACCGAGTACTCCTTCTCGTCGCCGTTGTCCGCGGTCACGTAGATCTTGCGCTGGCCCTTGCTAACCTCCCCGAACCGCACCACGCCATCGATCTCGCTGATGATCGCGGTTTCGCGTGGCTTGCGCGCCTCAAAAAGCTCCACCACTCGCGGCAGACCGCCGGTGATGTCCTTGGTCCGCGTGCTCTCCTTGGGAATCTTAGCCAGCACGTCGCCCGGGCCCACCTCGTCTCCGTCCTGCACCATGAGGTGCGCGCCGCGCGGCAGCAGGTAGCGCTTGTGACTCTTCGCGCCCTTCACCGCGATGGCCGGCTGCCGCTTCTCGTCGGGCGAGTCGGCGACCACCCAACGTGAGAGGCCGGTTACTTCGTCCACTTCCTCGTTGAGCGTGATGCCTTCCTGCAGGTCTTTGAACTGCGCCGCGCCGCCGATCTCCGTGAGGATGGCGTAGGTGTAGGGATCCCACTCTGCAAGAGCGTCGCCCAGCTTGACTGCCGAGCCCTCGCGGACACGGAGGCGCGCGCCATAGACCACCTGGTAGCGCTCCTTTTCGCGGCCACGCTCGTCCACGATGGCGATCGAGCCGGAGCGGTTCATGGCCACCAGCACGCCCGCCTTGCTCTCCACCGTGTTCAGGTTGATGAAGCGCACGAAGCCGTTGTTCTTGGCGTCGAGGCGCGATACTTCGGCCACGCGGCTGGCCGTGCCTCCCACGTGGAAGGTACGCATGGTGAGCTGCGTGCCCGGCTCTCCGATGGACTGCGCAGCAATCACGCCGCAGGTCTCGCCCAGCTCCACCATGCGGCCGGAGCCGAGGTTGCGCCCGTAGCACAGCGCGCACACGCCGCGCCGCGACTCGCAGGTCAGCACGGAGCGGATCTTCACCCTCTCCACGCCCGCGCCCTGAATTGCCGATGCGATGTCCTCGTCGATGGGCTGGTTCACTTCGACCACAACGTTGCCGTCGTAGTCCTTGATGCGTTCCAGCGACACGCGGCCGATAATGCGATCGCGCAACGGCTCGATGATCTCGCCCGACTCCACGATGGAGCCTACGTAGATGCCTTCCAGCGTGCCGCAGTCCGGCTCAGTCACGATCACGTCCTGCGCCACGTCGACGAGGCGGCGGGTCAGGTAGCCGGAGTCGGCGGTCTTCAGCGCCGTGTCGGCCAGGCCCTTGCGCGCGCCGTGCGTCGAGATGAAGTATTCGAGCACCGTCAGACCCTCGCGGAAGTTGGCGGTGATGGGCGTTTCAATCACTTCGCCCGAAGGCTTGGCCATCAGCCCACGCATGCCGCTCAACTGGCGAATCTGCTGCTTCGATCCGCGGGCGCCGGAGTCGGCCATGATGTAGATCGGGTTCATGGCGCCCTCGTCGTCCGCCTTCTTCATGTTCGAGAACATCTCGTCGGCCACCTGGTCCGTCACCGCCGACCACATCTGGATCACCTTGTTCGAGCGCTCGCCGTTGGTGATGGCGCCATCCATGTACTGCTTCTGCACCTCGATGACCTTCTTGTCGGCGTCGTCGACCACTTTGTACTTGCTCTCCGGGATCACCATGTCGTCCAGGCCCACGGAAAGGCCTGAGCGCGTAGCGTAATGGAAGCCCAGCGACTTGATGCGGTCGAGCATGCCCACCGTCACCTCGAGGCCCAGGTTCTGGTTGCAATAGTTCACCAGTTGCCCGATGCCCTTCTTCTTCAGCAGGCCGTTCACGTACGGCATGCCGGCGGGAAGCGCGTCGTTCAGAATCACGCGGCCCACGGTGGTGGACAGATACTCCTTGTCGAAGTCCACGGGCTCGGTGTGGGTTAGGTCCTGGTCGTCATAGGCGTTGGCCATGTCGAGCACCTTGCCCGTGTAGCGCACCCGGATGGGCGAAAGCGTCTCCACCTCGCCCGCTTCCAGCGCCATCAGGATCTCCTCGGTGTTCGCGAAGACGCGGCCCTCGCCCTTGGCGCCCTTCTTGGCCTTGGTCAGGTAGTAGAGCCCCAGCACCATGTCCTGCGTGGGCACGGTGATGGGCTGGCCGCTGGCCGGCGACAGAATATTGTGCGAGGCCAGCATTAGCACGCTGGCTTCAATCTGCGCCTCCGGTGACAGCGGAATGTGCACGGCCATCTGGTCGCCGTCGAAGTCGGCGTTGAACGCCGTGCAAACCAGCGGGTGAATTTTGATCGCCTTGCCTTCCACCAGCACCGGCTCAAAGGCCTGAATGCCCAGGCGATGCAGCGTGGGAGCGCGGTTCAAAAGCACAGGATGATCCTTGATCACTTCCTCCAGGATGTCCCACACCACCGGCTCCTGCATCTCCACCATTTCCTTCGCTTGCTTGATGGTGGTGCACTGGCCGGTCTGCTCCAGGCGGTGATAGATGAACGGCTTGAACAGCTCCAGCGCCATCTTCTTGGGCAGCCCGCACTGGTGCAGCTT
>CAWIJW010000016.1:0-23533 GCA_963836525.1 uncultured Acidobacteriaceae bacterium | reverse complement strand
CACGGGATGATTTGGAACGACCTTATCGCTGAAATCGCTGCCGTCGGCGCTGCCGGCGGATCCGACGCGCCCATTACCGGCATCGAGTACGACTCCCGCAGCGTCAGCCCCGGCTCAGTTTTTGTCGCCATGAAAGGCGGCTCCACCGACGGCAACCGCTATCGTCGACAAAGCCATCGCCGCGGGCGCACTCGGCATCATCACCGACTCCGCGCAGACCTTCGACCACCTCACCGTTTTCCAGGCAGGCCTGCCCGTCCTCGAAGTCGAGCACGGCCGTCGCGCACTCGCCCAGGCTTCGGCAGCCTTCTTCGGGCATCCTGAGCGCAAGCTCGCCGCCACCGGCATTACCGGCACCAACGGCAAAACCACCACCGCATTTCTCACGGAAGCTCTGCTCAACGCCGCCGCCCGCACTACCGTCCTGGTCGGAACCATCGAATATCATGTAGCCGGCGAAGTGCGCCCCTCCATCCACACCACGCCCGAGTCGCGCGACCTGTTCGAGCTGATGGCCGAAGGCGCATCGCGCGGCGCAACCGAGCTGGTCACCGAAGTCTCCAGCCATGGCCTCGACCAGGGCCGGCATGGCCTGAAAACTTCGACGTCGCCGTCTTCACCAACCTCACCCGCGACCACCTCGACTATCACCAGACCATGGAGAAGTACTTCGCCGCCAAGCGCCTGCTCTTTGATGGCACGGTCTATCCTCCTCCGCGCGTCGCAGTCATCAACGCTCACGACCCCCGCGCGAAGATCTGGCCGCCGCCGCCGCAGGCCGGCGCAGAAATCCGCACCTATGGCATCGCCTAGGGCGACTGGCGCGCCGCCGGCTACACGCTCACGCCTGCCGGCGCGGCCATCGATCTGGAAACCCCCGCTGGCTCAGCCCGCATCAACTCGAAGCTCGCCGGCGAAGTGAACATCCTCAACCTGCTCGCAGCATTCGCCGCCGCCCACGCGCGCGGCGTCTCATTTCCACCTCGTCGACGCCGTCCCCACCTCAACCCCGTTCCCGGCCGCTTTCAGCCCGTCGATGCCGGCCAGCCCTTCACCGTTATCGTCGACTACGCGCACACCGACGACGCCCTGCGTAACCTCACCGCCCTCGCCCGCCAGATGGTCGCGCCCTCAGCCGCGCCGCGTCATTACCCTCTTCGGCTGCGGCGGCGACCGCGACCGCACCAAGCGCCCGAAAATGGGCAAGGCCGCCGGCGAAGGCAGCGACTTCGTCGTCGCCACCAGCGACAACCCCCGCTCCGAAGATCCTGCGGCCATCCTCGCCGAAATCGAGCCGGGCCTCGAGTCAACCAGCGTCACCTACACCGTCGAAGCCGATCGCGCCACCGCTATTCGCCTCGCGCTTGCAGGCCGCCAAACCAGGCGACGTGGTTCTCATCGCCGGCAAAGGCCACGAGAAAGAGCAAATTCTCGCCGGCCGCACCATTCCCTTCGACGATGCTGAAGTTGCGCTTTCCATCCTGGCCGAATTGGGCTATGGTGAAGGGCAATGAATCTCACGCTTGCAGAAGCGGCGATCGGCGCAGGCGCGGTGCTTGAGGCGCCGGCCAGCGTGGCCGACGCCGGCGCGCTCGAGGTCACCGGCTACTCCATCGACTCGCGCACCGTCGCGCCCGGCGAGCTCTTCTTTGCCGTTCGCGGAGAGCGCCACGACGGCCACGATTTTGTCGCCGCGGCTCTCGAGCGCGGAGCCGTGGCGGCAGTGGTCTCGCGCGCGCGTGTAGCCTCGCTGCCCGATGCGGCGCTCGCCCATCCGCTCCTCATCGCCGAAGACCCGCTCCTCGCCCTGCAATCGCTTGCCACGCATGTGCGCCGCCAGTGGGGCCGCCGCGTCGTCGCCATCACTGGCTCAGCGGGCAAAACCACCACCAAGGAAGCCGCGCCGCGGCCCTCGGCGCAAAGTTCACGTCCTCAAGTCCGAAGGGCAATCTGAATAACAACTTCGGCCTGCCTCTGCAACTGCTGCGCCTCATGCCGGAACACGAATTCGCCGTCGTCGAGATGGGCATGAATCACGCGGGCGAGATTGCCGCGCTGGCGCGCATCGCCTCGCCCGACTGGGGCGTGATCACCAACGTCGGCATCGGCGCACATCGAGTTCTTCGCCGAGGGCCAGGCGGGCATTGCCCGCGCCAAATTCGAGCTGGTCGCCGCGCTCCCGGCCAACGGCGTAGCCTTCCTCAATTGCGACGACATTTACGCCGCGCAATTTGGCCGCGACTTTCCCGGCCATGTCGTCTACTTTGGCAGTGGTCCCTGCGCCGACCCGCAAATCCTCTCTGCCACCGAAGATCTCGACGGCCTGCACGTCCGCTATCGCGTCGGCCGTCGCGAAGGCGACTTCACCCTTCAAATGCTCGGCGCGCACAACGCGGTAAACGCCATCGCCGGCCTCTCCGTCGCGCTCGAGGCGAGCGTTGAGATCGACGCTGCCATCGAGGCCATCGCTTCGCTCACTGCCGGCGACAAGCGCGGCCAGGTCATCGAAATCGCCGGCGCAACCATCCTCAACGATAGCTACAACTCCAACCCCGAAGCCCTTCGCTCCATGATTCGCACGCTGGCCGCGCGCCCCGCCAACGGCCGCCGCATTCTTGTCGCCGGCGAGATGCTCGAAATGGGCGAGCATGGCCCCGCGCTTCACATTGCATGCGGTCGCGCCGCTGCCGAAGCCGGCCTCGATCTCGTCGTCGCCGTTCAGGGCAACGCGGAACACCTGGCCACGGCCGCTTGCGCTGGCGGAGTTCCAGCGGTCTTTCTTCGTGACGCCGAAACTGCCGGACAGTGGCTCGCGGAGAATCTCCGCCCCGGCGATGTTGTCCTCATCAAAGGCTCACGCGGCGTTCACCTCGAGCGCGCCATCGACGCCGTGACCCATCCAACTGCATCTGGGGAAGCAAAATGAACGTTGCCAGATCAGCCGTACGCTTTGCGCTGTTCGCTTCGCTTGCCTGCGCCATTCCGCTCGCCGCGCAGTATCCACCCGCGTGGACCAAACCGTTTCCGCCCTTCCGCATCGCCGGCAATCTCTATTACGTCGGCAGCGAAGATCTCGCCTCCTACCTCATCGCCACGCCGCGCGGTCTTATCCTCATCAACTCAAGCCTCGAAGTCTCTGTGCCGTTGATCCGGAAAAGCGTCGAATCTCTCGGCTTCCGCTTCAGCGACGTCAAGATTCTGCTTATCAGCCATGCGCACAACGACCATTGCGCAGGCAGCACGCGCATCATCCAACTCACCGGCGCCAAATATTACGTGATGGATGCCGATGTGCCGGTCGTCGAGTCCGGCGGCAAGGCCGACTTTCAATACGGCGCGGACACGTTCATGCGCTATCCTCCGGCGCATGTCGATCGCGTTCTCCACGACGGCGACACCGTCCGCCTCGGCGGCACGGTTCTCGCCGCGCATCTCACCGCCGGCCACACTAAGGGAACCACCACCTGGACAATGGACGAGACCGAAGGCGGTCGTGCGCTCCACGCCGTCATCGTCGGCAGCCCGAATGTCAACGATGGCTATAAGCTGGTGAACAACAGCGCCTATCCGCAAATCGCTACGGACTTCGCGCACGGCTTTAAGGTGCTCAAGGGCCTGCCCTGCGACATCTTCCTCGGCGCTCACGGCTCCTACTTTGACCTAAAGGAAAAATACGCGCGCTTTCAGCAAGGCGATCGCGACGCCTTCATTGACCCCGCCGGCTACAAGGCTTATATCGCCGATCGCGAACAGGCATTCGAGACCAAACTACAGCGCCAGTCGGCGACAAAAAAATAGTTCAAACATCGATCCTCTGCGCCAACAGAGCCGTCGCCCGCGCCATCGCCACTCCCCGCAGCAAAAACACCTTGCTCCGCGACAACTCCCCCGACTCGAGCTCCACCGCGCTCTTCGGCAGACCGAATGTGCCAGCGAGAAACGCAATCAACGCTTCATTTGCGCGCCCATCGAGCGGCGGGGCTTGCACGGCAATCTTAAGTTGCGCGGCGGCGCCTTCGCCGTAAATGCCCACAATCGCCGTCTTCTTTGCACCCGGCTGCGCGCGCACCGCCAGCGTCACTCCATCCGTCGTCGCGCGCAACATCAGTCGAGCTCCGATTCCTGGCTTCGCCGCTCCGCCTGCGGCTTGCGCACGCCGAACAGCGCCGTGCCGATGCGTATGCGCGTCGCGCCCTCCGCGATGGCCAGCGCGAAATCGCCGCTCATCCCCATCGACAGCACTTCCAGATTCAACCTTGGGTGCGCCGCTGCCCACCGATCCCGCCAAATACGCAAGCTGCGAAAACACGCCCCCGTCACGTCTTCCGGCGCGCCCCACGGCGCAATCGTCATCAGACCGCGCGCCTCCAGATGCTCCAGATCCGGCAGCCGTTCCAGCAGCCGCGCTGCTTCCTCCGACTCCGGTTCCACTCCCGTTTTCGTTGCCTCGGGGCTCAGCTTCACCTCAATCAGCACCGGCAGCCGCTTCCCGAACCTGCCTGCCGCCTCGTTCAATCGCTCGGCCAGCCGCACTGAGTCCAGCGAATCCACACCGTCAAACAGCTCCGCCGCCTTCGCTGCCTTGTTTGTCTGCAAATGTCCGATCAAATGAAAGCGCGCGCGCACTGCCACTTTACTCGTCCAAAGGTCTGCTGCACGCAATGCCTTCGCGCCAAACTCCTGCACGCGGTTCTCGCCAAACAGCGTGAGCCCCAGCGCCGCAGCCTCGGCAATCGTCTCTGCCGGGAAGGTCTTCGACACGGCCATGAGCTCGACCTCGCCGCGCCCGCGCCCCGCCGCGCGGCAAGCCTGCGCAATCGCTTCTTCCAGCCGTTCGAGGTTTTCTCTCAGCGCCGTCATCGTGCACCCATCGCCGCTCAGCGCCCGTGTTCTTCCAAATACTTCTCCGCTTCCAGCGCGGCCATGCACCCCGAGCCCGCCGCCGTAATCGCCTGCCGGTACCGCCGGTCCTGTACGTCGCCGCAGGCGAACACGCCCGGCACAATCGCGCCATTTTTTGTCGTGAACACGTTGTTCGTCGTCTTGATGTACCCGTCCTCATCCAGGTCGATCTGCCCGGCAAACATCTTCGTATTCGGCTCGTGCCCGATGCCCAGGAAAAGCCCGCTCACCTTGAGCTCGCTCTGCTCGCCGTCCTTCACGTCGCGCAGGCGCAAGCCCTTCACTTCACCCTCTTCCACGCCCAGCACTTCGTCCACCACCGTGTTTGTCCGCAGCTCAATCTTGGGATTCGCCATAGCTCGCTCCAGCATGATCTTCGAGGCACGGAAGGCGTCGCGCCGGTGCAGAAGCGTCACTTTCGAAGCAAACCGCGCCAGAAACATCGCCTCCTCCATCGCGGAGTCTCCACCGCCCACTACAGCAATGTCCTTGTCGCGGAAGAAACACCCGTCACACGTCGCGCAACTCGAAACGCCGTGCCCGATCAACGCCTGCTCGCTGGGCAGTCCCAGCCACCGCGCGCTCGCGCCCGAGGCCACAATTAGCGTGCGCGCTTCAAGCTCGCCCGCCGAGGTGCGCAGACGGATGGGATGCGCGCCAACATCCACCGACACCAGGTGCGCAAGCTGGTACTCGGTGCCAAATCGCGCCGCCTGCTTCTTCATGTTGTCCATCAGCTCCGGCCCCTGAATCCCCTCCGGCCAGCCGGGGAAGTTCTCCACCAGCGTGGTAATCGAAAGCTGGCCGCCGGGCTCGTGGCCCTCAAGAACCAGCGGTTTCAGCCCGGCGCGCGCCGTGTAGAGCGCAGCCGTCATTCCGGCGCAGCCGGAGCCAAGGATCACAGTATCGCGTATCTCTGCCATGGGTTTACCCGTGTCGATTGTAGACGGAAGGGCCGCGTCGTCGCTGCGCCGGTGGGCAGCACGAGTAGAGACCCCGTTCCCCGCTCCAGATAAGATGACACACGCGCCAGATTTGACTCGGATCGATGCGTAGAGTCTGCTTTGCGCGGTCCGAAATCAGCGTGTATCCCTGATGAGAACCTTCTAATCTCCTGCCCCTTCTGCATGAGGAACTCCTAAGATTCAGCAGAATCCTCTGGCGCCATGGATGCCCCCAACCCTCCCATCTGGGGGACTCCGTGCCTATCTCTGCTTCAGCGCCTGCGCGCCCCGTTTCGATTCGTGCTTCCTCCCCTCACCGACGCGCGCTACGCCGCTGCATACTTCACCCACTCAGCCTGCCCCTGCTCCTTCTCGCGCCCTGCATCGCCCTCGCCGGCGGACCCAAATACGTCGCCGGAACCAGCTTCTTCAACCCCGCCGTCCTTGGCGTACCCGTTCACTGGGCAGGTGGTCAAGTCAATTATTACGTCGATCAGGGCCCGCTCTCCAGTTCCGTGACCAACCAGCAGGCCACGGCCATGGTCGACGCCGCAGCGGCTCTCTGGAGCGCCGTGCCCACCGCAGGCGTCACCCTCGTCGACAAGGGCCCGCTCAACGAAGACGTCAACGGTTCCAGCATCCAGGTCAACTCTTCGGGCCAGATCGTCGCGCCCGCCGACGTCACGCCCTCGGCCGCCAACTATCCTCTCGCCGTCATCTACGATGCCGACGGCTCCGTCATCAACGCCATCTTCGGCGCCACCACCAGCCAGCCCGACGCCTGCCAGAACAACGGCGTCTACGTCTGGATGGACGACCTCAACCCCGACGCCACCATTGCCCACGGCGTCATCCTCCTCAACGGCCTCTGCGCCACCAACGCCGACCTCCTCGCAATGATGAGTTTCGAGCTTGAGCGCGCCTTCGGCCGCATCCTGGGCCTCGATTACTCCCAGGTCAATCCCGAAGCCCTCGCCAATGGCGAGGCCGGCGGCACGCAGGGCTGGCCCATCATGCAGCCCTCGAGCGGCGCTTGTGGCGCGAGCGGCGGCCAGTGCATCCCCAACCCATCTGTCCTCCGCTACGATGACATCGCCGCCCTCAATCGTATCTACCCCATCACCGCCGCCAACCTTTCAAGCTTCCCCGGCAAGCAACTCACCGCAGCCAACACCATTTCCATCCAGGGCACAGTCGCCTTCCGCTCCGGCTACGGCATGCAGGGCGTCAACGTCGTCGCGCGCCCCCTCGACTCGAACGGCAATCCCCTCTACCAGTACACCGTCACTGCCGTTACCGGCGCATCCTTCAACGGCAACCACGGCAACCCTGTTACTGGATTTTCCGATGTGAGCGGCAACCCGCTCACCATGTGGGGCTCGAACGATTCCTTCCTACAAGGATTCTTTGATCTCAGCGACATCCCGCTCCCGCCCGGCGTCATCACGGCCAGCTACCAAATTGTCTTTGAGGCGATCAACCCGCTTTACATCCTCGAGAACTCCGTCGGCCCTTACACTCAGGGCCAGGTCACGCCTTCCGGCACCCTCGATGGCATCACTCTCGCGAACCTCTCGGAGGGAAGCACGCAAACGCTCACCGTCACGGCTGCCAGCTCGCCCGTTGCCGGCTTTAACGACGCCATCGGCGCTGAGTCCCAACCGCGCCCCATGCCCGCGAGTGGCCTCTGGTGCGGGCGCTTGAGCCAAATCGGCCAGAGCGACTGGCTCACCTTCCCCGTCCGTGCAAATCGCATCTTCACCGTCGTCACCCAAGCCCTCGACGAATCCGGCTCCCCCTCCAACTCCAAGGCCATGCCCTCCATTGGCGTGTGGGACGCATTCGATCCCGTCGGCGCGACACCTGTCGGCGCTGCCCCAGGCCTCAACGGCCTCGTTACTGGCGAAACTTGGCTCCGCGTGGCCACCAGCGCCGATGACATCGTGCGCCTCGGCATCGCCGACCTCCGCGGCGACGGCCGCCCCGATTACGCCTACAATGGCTGGCTCCTCTACGCGGACACAGTTTCGCCCCCGCACCTTCCCGCCTCAGGCGGCCCTATCGTCATTCAAGGTATGGGCTTTCGCCTTGCCGACACCGTGCTCGTCGGCGGCCAGCCCGCGCTCGTCATCAGCATCTCGCCTAACCAGATCACCGCCATCGCTCCGCCCGCGGCCCCCGGCGTCACCGGCTCGGTCGACGTCGAGGTCGACGATCTACCCACCCTCTACGCGGCCGCTATCATCCCCGGCGGCATCAGCTACGATTCCGGCTCGGGCGACGCGCTCACCCTCGTCACCGCACCCATGAACACTGTGCCGATCGGCGTGCCTCTTCCTTTCACCGTCACCGCGCTCGGTCCCACACTCGTTCCGGCCGGCGGCGTCACCGTCATCTACACCGTCTCATCCGGCACGGCCACGCTGGCCTGCGGCCTACCCGTCTGCTCGGTCACGGCCACGGGCGACGGCCGCGCCACCATGAGCGTCACCGCGGTTGACGGCACGTGGTCCATCATCACCGCGTCACTTACCAACGGCTCCAGCCTCCAGGCGCAGTTTACCGGCGGAACTCCACCGACCATCTCGTCCCTGATGCCGCGGCTCTCTCTTGCCGCCGGCACCACCTTCCCCTGGACCGTCCAGGCGCTTGTCCTGAACAAAGGCGTCCCTCTCGCTGGTCAGTCTGTCGCCTGGCAAACTCCTTCCGGGGGTGGCATCGCCGCCCAGGGCTCGGCCGCCGCCCTCACCAACTCCGCAGGCATCGCCACCAAGACACTCACTGTCGGCCCGCTCGCCGAGGGCCAGACCGTCAGCATCAACGCCTGCCTCAACGGAACCATCCAGTGCGTCGCCTTCACCGCTTACGGCGCGCGCCCTGAGTACGCAATCCTCGAACCCATCTCCGGAACCGCCCAGACCCTCGCCGCAGCAGGCACGCCCAGCCAGATCGCTCTTCGCCTCCTCGACATGGACGGCAACCCCATGGCCGGCGGCATGGTCGCGCTCTACCAGGCGCTCTACGCCTGGTCGCCGCCCTGCGCCCCGCACGCGGTCTGCACACAGGGCGCGCTCCTCGCTACGCAAGCCTCCATGGCCACCTCCGTCGTCGACGGCTCGGTTACCTTTATCCCCGCATCGCTGCCCGGCGTCGCCACCAATCTCCTCGGCCTCGCCGCCTCAGGAAACACGGCTACCGCGAAGATCGCCATCGAGCAGTATCCGTGACAGCGGACAGTTGGCAGAGAGCTGGGAAACCGGAACAGAAATTGGAACGGGAGATTTTTCGGAACACGGAACATGGGGACGGAGAGCATTGGTTGATTCCGACCACTGACCACTGGCTACTGTCTTTTCACGGCCGCCTCGTTCCCTATCGCTGCCGCTGCTCCCCATCCGCTTGCAGCGGCGTCCGCCCACTTCCGGGCTTCCACCGCCGCGCCCAAATAGCGAACCAAACCATCAGCGCGGCCGCTAACACCCACGTCGCGATCGCCACCCACAGGGAATACGGCGCATTCGTATCCAGCAGAAACAGTGGAGCGACGATCAGGAATCCTTCGAAAACCGCAAATCCGAGCGACAATGCGAACCTTGACCATCTCCACTGTCCGGTCTGCTCCGCTTTCCTGATCGCGGACAGTGCGAACAACCCCATGAACACTATCGATACGAGCCACCACATTTCTGCGCAACCTCCCGAGCCTAAACACCCTCCAGAGAAAGACCCCTCAACCGCGCTGCTCCATGGCAGCGGAGCCGGTCGCCAAACCCTCCACCGTCAGCCACGCCCGCGTCCTCAGGCCGCATCGATGGATGATTCAATCGGGTGATCCAGCCCGCAAACAGATCCTCCCATGGCGCATCGGGAGCTCTCAGCCAATCGCCCGCCAGGTCGATCGCCGTTTCGATCACCACCTGCCACCACTCAAGAATCTCCCCGAAAAGCTCCCGCAGAGATCCGGCCGACTGGTCCGCTTTTTTCACGGCTTGGCGAAGATTTCCCGTGTCGCGTCGCCCGCCGCCGCCAGGTTCTTGAGCCACATCTCCGTGTATTCCCTTGCAAGAACCACGCCGTCCGCTCCGGTAGCGAAGGCCGTCCGCACCTCTGCCTTCACGCCTTCGGGCGTGGTTTGTTTCCAGCCAGACTGGATCGGAACATTAATGTCCACGCTTGGGTAGATTTGAATGGAATGTCCGGTATCCGCAATTGCGCGCTTCGTCTCTCGTGCGATGTAGTCCACCGAAAGCCCTTTGGCGGCGAGTTCGCCGTACGGTGCTTCGTTGTAACCCATCATTTTGAAATAGAGCGGAGTCAAATCCTCCGGTGCCGCATCGGCAAAGATCGTCGAGCAGAGTCTCTGGATGAAACCTGCCATTCGCCCGCCGCCTGCATTGTTATAGGTCGCGATCTTGATGAAGTCCGCATAGTTCCTGACCGTTGCGTAGTCGTCTGCCGCGCTATAGAAAGGGCTGAAGGTGATGTTCTGCATCATATGAAACCCGAACGGTTTCTGCGGGGCGATCGCTTTTGCCGTCCCGTACAGCGCTAAGCGGATCTCGTGATAGCTGTCATTCCACATCCGGTGCCAGGCCAGCACCTCCGGGTACTCCGGGAGAATTCTCCAGAAGGTTACGAAATACCCGTCGGCCGGGCGCTGCTCCTTACCCGCTGTCTGGAATAACCGATCGAGCTTGATAAACCCTTCTTGTGCTCTCTCCACGGAGATGTCGCGGTCCCTCGCTTTGGCGCGGCAATAGGGGCAGAAGCAGGAGATCCCGGTCGTCGCCCAGCCGCCGCCGATGAGATTATCCAACGGGCCCATGCGCTCACAGCCCCAGATAATGCCCGCCACCAGGTCGGAGTAACCGGAAAGGTAAGATTCAATCCTGCCGGTGAGTTGTGCGCGGTAGTCGGGATGGTTCCAACACGCACCGTCAGTGTGTCTGCCATACACGTCGATCTCCGCCACCTCGGTAAACCCCGGAATCAGCCGCATCATGTTGGCGTTCGTGTTGTTGTAGTCGAATGCGAAGAAATCCATGCCCCGCGCCTTCATCTTCGGCGCCACTTCGCTGATCACATTGAATCTGCCCGAAGCATGAAAATCCTTGAGCTTGGTGTCTGTGAAATACTTCGGATCGTAGTCGTAGAACGCGCCTCCGATTTCGGGGTGAGCCTTGGAATACGTTCCATGGTCTGGCAATGGAATCTTGCCGCTGATGTCGGTCGCTTCAGAGTTGAACGTGAATGCGAACACCGTATTTACGTTGCCCTTCTCCTGCAGGTTGTCCAGCAGCGTCTCGATCCCTTCATCCTGCCAGGCATAAGCCTTCACCTGGGTCGCCACAAGATTTTTCCGATTGACAGTCTTCAAACCGGACGGCAGTGCCTGCGCGGCGCTCGCTCGGGCGCGCCAAGGCAAACTGCCCGCAGTTGATAAGGCAGCAAGCAGTTGAACAAACCGCCGCCTCGTGACTTCGAAACTCATGACGTGCCCCCTATTCGTGAAAAGCCGGTGATGGGCCAAAACCCGCCGCGAGGAGTGCCCCAAAAAACCACTCGGTGGACCCGGCAAGCCAGGTCTGCAAGGCACAAACTGGAAGATACCTTTCGCCGTCAGCTCCAGCATACGCGGCCAGGTGACCCAGCTCCCGGGAGACAAGATCGTGCAAAAAATGATTGCCCATCACCGCCACGCCCTACAATAGGAGCGGAACACACCCGTAGAGGAGAACCATGCCGCTTTCCGGAGAAGCCATACGCCTGATGAACTACATTGACGATGTCGCCGTCACCCTCCGCCGTGTGCTGGCGTTGATCCCCACGCTCCCTGCAGAGGAGCGCGCCAAGGTCGCCGAGCACCTCTTCCAGGCGCGCCCCAGCGCCGAGGACGTTGCCGAGGCCCTCACCGCCAAATGAGTCTTTAAGGTCTCCTGACCCTTGTGACCACCGTCGCCATCATCGGAGCCGGGCCCCTCGGCCGCTGGCTCGCGTTGGGCGCGGCCCGCGCCGGCTTTCGCGTCCTGCTTGAGGACGTGATGCCCGGCAACCTTCACCATGCGCGGGAGTCGATTCGCCAGGACCTCAGCGCGCAGGCCCTCCCCGCCGTTGCTTTCGTTTCTTCCATTGAGGATGCCGTCCGCGACGCCGACTTGGTCATCGACTGCGTGCCCGATGAGCTCGAATCCAAGCTCGAGATTCTCTGGCTGGTCGACCGCATGGCTCCGCCGCGCACGGTCATCGCCACCCCGTCCGCCTGCCTCTCCATCGCCGATCTCGCCAGTTGCACCAACCGCCCGGAAAAGTGCATCGCCATCGCGGCTTCGCCTGCCGCCCTCACAGCCGGCGCCGGCCCCGATCTTCTGCTCCGAGCCGCCCCGGCCACCAGTGACGAAACCGCGGCCCTCGTAAGCGAATTCTTGCGGCAACTCGGTTTCCGCCCGGCGATCGAACACATCTCCGAGTAGAGCTAGATTTTTCAGTCTTGTCGTTTGCCCGACCCCTGATTCCGCCGCGCTCACAGCCTGCAGATCAGCAGCTCGCGTTGGTAGATCATCTCCGGCGGCAAGTGGTCGTGCAGGTCGATAAAGAGCTCTTCATGCCCGAGCAGCTCCTTGCGCCAGATATTGCGGCTTACCTCCTGCATCTGCTCAAACTGCTCTCGCGAGAAGTCCAGCCCGGCCCATTCCATGTCCTCGTAGTAAGGCGTCCAGCCGATCGGCGTCTCCTTGCCCTGCGCGCGCCCGTGCACCCGGTCCACAATCCACTTCAGCACGCGCATGTTCTCGCTGAAGCCCGGCCACAGGAACCTCCCATCCTCGCCCTTGCGGAACCAGTTCACATGGAAGATGCGCGGCGTGGAGCTCAGCGAGCGCTGCATCTTGATCCAGTGCCGGAAGTAGTCGCCCATGTGATAACCGCAGAACGGCAGCATGGCCATCGGATCGCGACGCAGCAGGCCCACCGCGCCGCTGGCCGCTGCCGTCGTCTCCGACGCCATCGTCGCGCCCACGTATACTCCAGCGCTCCAGTTGAAGGCCTGAAAGACCAGCGGTATAATCGTCGAGCGCCGCCCGCCGAAGACGAACGCGCTGATGGGCACCCCCGCCGGATCCTCCCACGCCGCATCGATCGAGGGGCACTGCGAGGCTGGCGCGGTAAAGCGGCCGTTCGGATGCGCCGCCTTCGCTCCAGTCTGCTTCGCAATCTCGGGCGTCCAACGCTCGCCGCGCCAGTCCAGGCATTCAGCGGGCGGCGCATCCGTCATCCCCTCCCACCACACTCCGCCGTCGGGCGTGAGCGCCACGTTGGTAAAGATCGAGTTCCGGCTTAGCATTGCCATCGCGTTGGGATTGGTCTTTTCGCTCGTTCCCACCGCCACGCCAAAGAACCCTGTTTCGGGATTGATGGCGCGGAATAGCCCGTTGGCATCCGGCTTGATCCAGGCGATATCGTCGCCAACCGTCGTCACCTTCCAGTCCCGCAGCGCTTTTGGCGGCACCATCATGGCCAGGTTGGTCTTGCCGCAAGCCGAAGGAAACGCCGCCGCCACATACGTCTTCTCGCCCTGCGGCGACTCCACGCCCACGATCAGCATGTGCTCGGCCATCCAGCCCTCATCGCGCGCAATGTTCGAGGCAATGCGCAGCGAAAAGCACTTCTTGCCCAGCAGAGCGTTGCCGCCGTAGCCAGATCCGTAGCTCCATATCTCGCGCGTCTCAGGGAAATGCACAATGTACTTTAGGTCGTTGCAAGGCCAGGGCACGTCTTTCTGCCCTGGAGCCAGCGGCATTCCCACCGAGTGCATGCAAGGCACCACGCGCGCCGCGCCGCGGTCGATCTCGGCCAGCACCGGCAGCCCGATCCGCGTCATGATGCGCATATTCGCCACCACATAGGGCGAATCCGTCAGTTGTACCCCGATCCGCGACATCGGCGAACCCACCGGCCCCATGCTGAAGGCCAGCACATACATCGTCCGCCCCCGCATGCAGCCATTGAACAGCTCCTTCAGCTTGCGCCGCATCTCGTAGGGATCGATCCAGTTGTTGGTGGGCCCGGCGTTGTCCTTTGAGAGCGAGCAGATAAACGTCCGCTCCTCCACGCGCGCCACATCCCGCGGGTCCGAGCGCGCATAGAAGCACCCCGGCCACTGCTCCTGGTTCAACCGGATGAAGGTCCCCGACGCCACCAGCTCCTCGCACAGCTGGTCGTACTCCGCTTGGCTTCCATCTACCCAGTGGATCCTAGCCGGCTGCGTCAGCTCGGCCATCTTCTCCACCCAGCGGATCAGGTGCTTGTTCGTCGTCAGCGGCTTGGCGATGCTGGATTTCCCCTGTTTCATCGATCTTCCTCTTTTTCAGGCAAGGTCCGCGCAGCAGCAAAGTCTATGCGGCAAACGATACACATTCACTTTCAGCCGGGCCGTAAATTTGAAGGCCTGACAAATTCTGTAATACCAGGAATTCTGCGGGGCTTTTGACTTATTTATACGTGATTCTGAACCATGACAGCAAGATAAACCAAGCGTTGAACCGCCCATTGCGAGCCGGGAATCTGAGCCGAACGGTTCTGGAACGGGTGCCGCTTGTGAAGCCAACCGGATGGCAAATCAGGCGTCGCAAGCGTGAGTCTCGCGATTCCCAATCGTCTCAGGTGCTCTAAGTCTCAGGTGCTCTAAATGGTTGATGGATCGGCTCCTCAGGTAGGACTCTGCTCCACGAATAGTCTTATTTCTCAACAACATGCAGGTCGGCCGATACCATCTGAGACCGTGCAAAACAGCGTGGATCCGCCAAATAGAGTGCGCTCAGAGCGCGTTTTCGCGGCCTGTGAGTTGTAGGTTCCCCGTCTGATTCTTGCGAACTCTCCACAGAATTTGCCGGGCACCCCAAGGGGCGATCTGAACACCAGATGCTTTTGATCGGAAGGCAGAGATGCTTGTGGGGTCACGCAAAGCGCAGAAGAGATGCCAGCGTTTGCAGCGATCCTTGCCAGAATTTTCGATGCCAGAGACAGTCTTCCCGGGGGTAAGCACGGTCTGGCGGAGTTCAAGAATGCTGCTGCCGAAGTTACCGCGCAGCCGGAAATCAACAAGACTCTCGGCGCAAGTGAGCCCGCGGGTCGTTCGCCAGAACAACCGCATCTTCCGCCGGTGGCGAAACAGATAGGAGCCGTGGATGCTGGCGACAATGCGGCCCGCAGCGGAATGATCGAGGCGATAGCCGTTGGCGTGCTCGTAAGCCAGGGTCTGCGAGCCTGCGGGCTGATCGGGGATGCGGATCCATGCCTCTAGGTATTCAGGGACCGTCAGCGCCTGGCAGATACGATGCGTATCTGCATTCACGTTGATGGACATGGCAATATTCCAGTCTGGTTTGCATGCCCGGCCTACTCCTGGGGCGCTTGTTGCTGTCGCCTGCTCCAACGAATCCAGCTCAATTTCCATCGTGATCCAATCCCCCTTGCTGGACGGGTGCACGCCGTTGACCCAAATCGCACATTCACTGAGGAAATGTGATGGACGGATGCTTGGCGGTGTGTCCGGCCGCTCCGCGGGGTGAACCGCCTAATAAGACCCCGAGTCGTGGCTTGCGGAGCGAATTCTCGTTACTGCCTTACGGAGTTTTGCAATTCGTTCTTTCAGAATTGAGGATTCCGAGCTGGAATGCCAAGAATCTGTGATGAACTGCACCGCGGGGCACGTGAATGCCAACTTTGATCGCATGACAGTCATAGATAAGTAGCGAATCCTTCAAAAATCGGGAGGTTCAGGACTGATGGAGCTGCTCATTCAGTAGTGATCGATAACTGCGGCCCAGGGCCACCTTGTGGCCGCTCTCCATAATCACCACGGAATCGCCGCTGGCTTCTCTACGCACTTCCTTAACATATTTCAGATTCACAATGAAGGAGCGATGCACGCGCAGGAATCCCCGCGGATCCAATCTCTCTTCCAAATGAGCCATGGTCTCCCGCAGGAGATGAGACTCGGTTGCCGTGCAAAGCCGCACGTAATTCCCCTCGGCGCCGATCCAGCGAATGTCAGAGACGGGAAGAAAGAGGATGCGGCCACGCGATTTGAAGATGATCCGATTTGTGTAGAGACCAGGAGCCTTGCTAGCGCCATTCGCCGGGCTCACATTCTGTTGCCGGAGTTGGGACTGTTCGCGGACTCGTTGAATGGCAGCGCGGAGCCTCTCGGCCGCAAACGGCTTAAGAAGATAATCCACCGCATTCACCTCGAAGGCGCGCACCGCATATTCGTCGTAAGCCGTCGTAAAGATGACGCGGGGCGGCGGAGTTTCTGTCAGGTTCGACAATGCCCCGACGACATCGAAGCCGTCCATGCCGGGCATGCGGATATCGAGAAACAGGAGCTCGGGGTTGGCCGCGCGCACGAGCTCGATGGTTTCAAGGGCAGTCGCGGATTCACCCACGATCTCGATATCGCTGTAGTCGCGAAGCAATTGCCGTAGTTTCTGACGGGCCAGAACTTCGTCGTCTGCTACCACTGCACGAATCATCAAACACCAAACCTTGTGACGCTTTCGGCAAGCTCCGCCGAGAGCTGCAATGGAAAGGAGATCGAGGCCTGTACGTGCATTGGATCCACCTCGAGTATGGAAAATGCGCAACTGTCTCCGTAATGCAGGCGTAACCGGTCTTTCACGTTGGCCAGCCCTACGCCGTAACCACTGGAATCTTCATCCAGGCCTGTTCTCAAGCCCAAACCACTGTTTGTGATCAGGGCCTTCACCTGCTCACCGTCCTTGCGAACCTCGATCGAAAGCTCTCCACCGCGGTCGAGCTTCGCAAGCCCATGGGCATATGCGTTCTCCACAATCGGCAGCAGAATCATCGCGGGAACCAATGCATCGTGCAGGTCCGGGTCGACTGAAAGTGTCCGCGTCACACGCCCTAGATAACGCATGTCTTGCATGGCCAAATAGGTCTCAGTGAACTCGATTTCGTCATGCAGGGGAATGAGCTGAACGTCCCTGCGCTCGAGGGTCATACGCAGCAGGCTGCTGAGTTGTTCCAGCAACGAGTCGGCGGCATTGATGTCGCTTCGCATGAGGCTGGAAATACTGTTCATGGTATTAAAGAGGAAGTGCGGATTCAGTTGCATCCGCAGCGCCGCGATCTTGGCATTGGCCAGTTGCGTTTCAAGCTGGGCGGCCACGGTTTCTTTTTCGCGAAGCTGTTGATAGTAGCCTGTTCCGCGAAAGAAGAAGAACGCGCCCCAGAAGATGGCCATGCTTTCGGCCAGATCTGCCTTGAAGTTAAAAGCAACACGTTCCCAGTAGTGCATGGGTGCGTGATTCAAGGGCAGGTGCGGGAAAAAGACCACCCATATCATCTCCTCGATCAGGCAGGTGATAACACTCACCGGAAGGACAACGGTGACCATGCGAAGGAGGTCCACATTTTGGATGAACGAGTGAAAGAGGCGCCAAAGCACCCAAGCGGTAATGCCCCAGAAGAAGTACTGCAATCCCCATGATTCGAAGACCAACGTGGCATCAATGTGATACCCGGCACGGCGCATGTTCACCCACTCCTGCAGGGCAAACAAGGTTCCCAGCAGCGTGAATAAGGCGATGAACACAGCCGGGTGCATCAGGATCGACCGTTTGCGCGCCGGGCGCGCCCACACCGGCTTTGGCGGATGATGCCGCGAGTTCATCTGGGTTGACACGAGCCTCCGTCCTAAACAAAACCGCCAACACCAATTGCGGTGTCATTGAATTGTCAGTTGACTGCCAGTTTACCGCTCAAAAAAAACGCGCGGGAATGCATTCCATCGGGGCACGAGAGAAGCATGAAGCGCAAGTTGTCGAGAGCATACAAACCCCGTTCTCCTCGTTATTCCATGGGCAACGCGGGAATGAGCTGTGTTATGTGCGTGCCTTGTTCCGGGGCGGCGAGGGCGTAGGCGGGGAACCCGGGCCGGTTCTGCCCATCTCTGTAGACGAACAAAAGGACAAAATGGTGGTGCTGGTACCCATCTTCCGCCTGGGAATCGAGGGCAGAGCTTTGGCTGGGCCCCAGCTTTGAGGATAGCCTCTGGAGGTCGTAATGCAGCAGTTTTTTCGCCTCGGCTCCCCCTTGCAGCGTGGCAACTCGGAAATGGTAGTACGCTGCGCTGTCATCAACCGGAATGCCTTTGCCGTCGCGCGCGAGCACACCGAGGATCATAGACGCCTTCCAGACGCCTCCGTTCGCCGAATTGGTCAGCAGCGTGATGGCCTCTTGAGGAGACTTTGCCAGCGTGGGATTGCGAACCAAAAGCAGTCCGAGGGAATACATGGCGGGAACATGGCCGGTTGCGACCGACTCCCGAAGTAATCTTGCGGCGGCTCCGAGGTCGTGCACGTGATCTTTCGCGTCGAAGAAAAGGAGACCTAGATCGTACTCTGCGCGGGGATCGTGGAGCGCCGCGCCTTTCTCATACCACTTCTCGCCTGCAGCCTTATCCTGTGAGACTCCAACTCCCAAGTAATACATGTCGCCAAGGTAACAAGCGGCCAACCCGCTACCCTTGTCCACTGCTTCGCGAAAGAGCTGGGCGGCCAATTGTTCATCTTTCTTAACGCCGGTTCCCCACAGATAGACAATACCGAGGTTTACCTTGGCGTCGACCAGGCCGCCCGCAGCAGCGAGCTGATACCAGTGCGCTGCGCGCTCCAGATCTTTTGCCACGCCGATGCCGGCTTGGTAGAAATAGCCGATCTGCATTTGCGCTTCAGGGGCTCCGGAATTCGCCGCCTTCTCATACCAGTAGGCCGACTGTTTGAAATCCTGCGCCACGCCGCGACCCGCGAGGTAGTCATCTGCGAGTTTGATCTCCTGTTCAATCGAGCGCGGCTCGTGCGCGGCTCTTAGCGATGAAACGTCAGGCTCGCCGCGGGGGGCGGCAGATACGCTCGACGCCAGGACAAGAAATCCGCCGAAGATCAGTGCGGGGATGGTGAACCATCTGTGATCACTCCCGTGTTTGCGTGTCATGAGCTCTCTCCCATGTAAGGCGGCGGTGCGCCGGGGTTTGTGGTTTGCAATCGAACGGGGAAGCATCGAATGTTACCGAGAAGACGTGTGGGCTCGGCGAATGTTATTTGCTTTGAACGATCTACAAGCTTGGCCCGCTTCGCGGGGCAGTCGTCACAAACTCGCTGGAGTGCAGTTGGTCACGGAAAGAATGCGATTCGTCACAAATTCAAAATTGTGAGAACGCAGGCGGAGGGTTGCGCGTGCGGCTCGGCGCATCTGATGTTCCGGACGGGCCGCTTTGCCTTCGGTTGCCGCACAAAAAATGGTGTGGGCGCCAAATCGTCCCGTTGGAACTCTCTGCCGCACGCGAAACCATTCAAGCCGCGCCTAAAAGACAACCTTGCCGCCGAGGATCAAGAACCGGTTGCCGGAGGCGTTGCCCGGAGTCGTGGTCCCGGAGGAATTGAAAACGTTGCTTGCGAATGCGGAGGAAGACACGTTGGGATCTCCGGGGCCGAGATACTTCTGATTCAGGGTGTTGTAGGCCGCGAGTGACAACTGTATCGACACTCTTTCCGTGACCTTCGTCGTCTTGGTGACGGTTGCATCCAGTTCGCTGAAGTCCGGCCCGCGAAGCAGGCTTCTGCCCGAACCAGGGTATGGATTGTTCACCGCAAGTGCATAGGCCTGGTTGTTGATGATCCAGTGCGATTTGGTGGGATCGGTGGGCGTACCCGGGATGTAATTGCCGCTCGAATCGAAGCCGTCGCTGCCATATACGACGTAAGTGGGAGTTCCTGGAATAGGAGTGAACGGCGTGGAGCTATTTACGAAGGGGTTGAGGTAGGCAACAGTGTTGATCGGTGCGCTTTTGTTCGAAAGGACCAGCCGGCAAGTATCCACGCCAAGGACATTGGCGTTGAAGGCCCCGTCGCAGAAGCTCGTATCGCCGGTGTTGCCGTCAAGATTGATGGGTTGATACGGCGTATAAACCAGACCGCTGCTAAAGCGATAGACACCGCTCAACATAAAACCGTTCGCTAGCCTTGAGAACACGTCACTCCGGTGCGCGAACGCCGGCAGATTATAGGTAAACGCAATGCCGGTCACGTTGGGGAAGTCGTTGCCGCCGAGCCCGCGTTCTCCAGAATCGGGATTGAGAGGGTTCTGGGGAAAGGCGATGGTGCTGCCTCCGGAGCCAGTGCTGCGAAAGGCATCGGTAGCGTTGTTCATGGCCTTGCTGAATGTGTAGGAAACGGTTGAGGTCAGGCCGTGATAGTTCTGCGTGGTCAGGTTCAGCTCCAGCGCGTTGTAGTTCGCCCAGCCTCCGTTGATGAATTCCGATACGTTGCTGAAGTTGCAATTGGGGCGTCCGTATCCATCGGCAGACGGGTTCTTGCAAAGCGATGACGCGGAGACGAGATTCGGGAAGGCCATGGCGACGGGCAGCAGGAAAGGATTGGCATCGATCGACTGGAAGTCGTCGGTGGTCTTTGTGCCGACGTAGCGTACTTCCATCACCGCCGCACCGCCTAACTGACGTTCGACGCCGAGCGTGTAGGTTTGTACATAGGGCGTGCGGAATGAAGTTGGGATGGTGGTCTCGACATCCTGGCCCGGATCTCCGCCGGTGGGCAAACTGGGCAGGTTGAGCGCACGGAAGTCTTTGCTCAGGATGGAGCCGCTCGAGGGCACACAAGCATCGGAGCCGCAGAGGAACGCGCCGAGGTTGGTGACCGGCGCACCGTCGGCGACGAGCAGAAACATGTTATAAAACGCCGGGTTCGCATTGATGGCGTAGCCGGCACTGACCACCAGCTTTTTGTCGAAATCCGGGTTCCATGCCAGACCGATGCGCGGCTCGAAGTTCGTGTAAACCTGGCCGGCCTGGGGTACGGTGCGACTCGCCAGGGGCAATGATGTATCCCAGAACGCGGTGCTGGCATTGGACTCGCGCGCGACGGTTTCGTCGTGCAGCTTGTTGACCGCATCGCTGAAGAACTCCCAGCGCACGCCCAGGTGCAAGGTCAACGTGGGAAGCACCTTCCAGTCGTCTTGAAAGTAAGCGGCGAGGTCGGGCTCAGTGAACGGAATGACAACATTGCCATTCGCGAGATAGGAGTAACTGGATGCGCCGGGCGGCAGCGAAGCGTCCTGCGTCCCCAGCAGGTTGCTGAGAGTTCCGTAGATCGGAAAGCCGTTGTAGTAGAAGATGCCCGCATTGGGAGAGTTCTGATAATCGAATTCTCCGCCGAAGACAAGCGTCTGTCTGCCGTGGGTCCAGGTGGCATTGTCCTGCACCTGGGTGACCTTCACCGTGCGCCCTTGCGGGAAGTTCGCGTCTCCACCGAAATCAGAGTCGTTATTGGTGCCGGAGAAGTGAATTTGCGCCGGGCATGCGCCGAAGTCTGTGGCAACGCAGTTTGGATAGGCTCCGCCCTCGAAGTAGACCTTGGCTTCCTGGAAGCTGTAACGCAATTGATCGACGAGATTGCCAGTGAATGTGTGCGCCCAATCGGCTCCGATCGAATGAGCGGTCGCAGGTACGTCGATGAAATCGCCAGCGGCAGGGGAGTACGCTCCGGCGACGCCGGTTGCAAGCTGCGGCTGGTAGAAGTAGCGCGCGAAGAGGTGGTCCTTCGTAGTGGGTTGCCAATCGAGGCGGGCCAGCTCTTCCTGGTCATTGGAGGGGCTGGCAATCGTGCGCTCAACGCCAGCGAACTCGACGGAGGCCGACCTGCCGGAGGCATCAGTAACGGTTTCCATGCAGGCTCCACTCCCCGTCGATGTGCCGGGGCAGAAGACCGACGGCACGGGTATCGGCTGCGGATTGCCTTGCTTGATGGAGTAGGGGCCGAAACTCTCGATGGCAGCAGCGCCGGGATCGCCGGAGAACGCCGATGCGATGGTCGCGAGACCGGTTGGGTCGGGTGTGAGAGTAGGCAGAGACTGGGACGGCGCCGCGCCCGTGCGGACTCGATCCCAATAGGTGCTGCCGAAGAAGAAAAGCTTGTTCTTGATGATAGGTCCGCCAAGCGTCCCGCCATAGCGGTTCTCCACATATCGCGGCAGAAACGGGACCGCGCAGCCCGTGGTGGATGGGTTCTCTCCGGGAGCGCAGAAGCCGAAGTTTGGACTCTTTTCGAAATTCGCGAGAGAGCTTAGGAATTGCCCCTGATAAAACTCAAAACCGCTTCCATGAAACGTGTTCGCTCCTGATTTCGTGATGTAATTCACTACCGCGCCGGCATTTCGTCCGTATTGCGCGCTGTAGTCGTTCGTGACGACCTGGATCTCCTCGATTGCGTCCTGGTTGCCGAAGAACACTTGCGGTCCGCCGATGGAGTTGTCATTATTCGACTGGCCGTCAATCTCGAAATTGTTGTATCGCCCGCTTTGCCCGTTCACCGAGAAGTTGTCGCCACTGTTATTGGAGAAATTGTCTCCATAGGTGCGGCCTCCGGTGCTCACCACACCGGGAATCACCTCGGCCACGGTATCAAAGCCGTTGTTCAGGGGTAGGCTGTGCACCGCTTGCGTATCGAATATCGTTGTGACCTGAGAATCGGTCGTTTCCAGCAGCGCAACTTCGGATCCGTTAACTTCCACCTGTTCCGCCGCCCCGATGTGAAGCGTAACCTGGTTCAAATTCGTTGTCTCGCCGGACTGTACCGCGACGTTCTTGACAGTCTCGTTCGAGAATCCATTGGCGCTGATGATCACGTTGTAGGTCCCTACGGGAACCAGAAGAAACTTGAAGGATCCGTCACCGGACGAGCGGCTGCTGAGGTCGAGCCCGCTGGTATCGCTTCTCATTTCAATCTGCGCGGATGGAATTACCGCGCCCGATGGATCGGCAACAGTTCCCTGAACGGTGCCTGTTGTAATGCCTTGGCCAAGCGCAAACGCGCCGACACCGAACGCGGCCCAGCCTAAGACCAACTTCTTCACAGTTCGCACGTGGATCACCTCGTTGGGATTTGCATTGCGTTGGCAAACGCAACTCGATCGTGCAGAATTGCGCCTGCCAGAGGAATTGCGGCATCGCGGAGCGGAAGCCGCCAAGCGGCCTCCTATTTGGCCCAATCTCAGGGTTCGATCGCTCTTTCTGAGTTCACCGATCGGGATCTTCCTGGCGGTTTCCACTCCGCACATGCAACGGTTGTCACTGGCCAACCGCCCTTGTCCTTGCACGTGCGATTCCTCTTGCGGAGTTTCTGGAGTTTATGTGATGACTGACTTGGTTTATGGGACGAACGGAGATTCACGTCGCCTTAATCGTGAGTGAAGTGAGCTCGTGGGACGGGAACACTCAAGATCCCTGCATTGGTTGGGATTTGGCCTATTGCATTCCGGAACTGGTGACGAAGTGCCTGGCATCCGTGATGAAATGCGCATCAATATGGCGAACTGCAACCTGCCTGCATGCATCGACGATCAAGTTGCCAGATGATCTATGAAAGAGCGTAGCTGGCCACGATGCGCGAGCACCTCCGGCACGTAATGCTCGAGTGATTGGGGCCGATCCACATCGCAGGCCAGGTTATGGGAGATTGGGCGGACTGAGTCGATGCGAAGCGTTGCGGACAACAAATTCCTATGATGTGGACTCGATGGTTCTCGAACTGAAATGCGTCTCGCGATCCTTGCCCACTACCGAAAGCGAATTGCAAACCTGCTCGATTCGCGCC
>CAWIJW010000015.1:0-29967 GCA_963836525.1 uncultured Acidobacteriaceae bacterium | reverse complement strand
ATCGTGTCTAAAACTGAAAGCAAGGCTGAACCGAAGCCGGAAGCCATAGTCGAACCAAAACTCGGAGCCAAAACCGAGCCTAAGCCTGAAGCTAAGGCCGAAACCGAGCCTGGGACCAAAGCCGGACCCAAACCGGACGCCAAAGCTGGGGCTGAAGCCAAGCCCACAGCCGAGCCGAAACCGGAAGCAGAAAAGGTTCGAGCCTAAGCCCGAAGTCAAGGTTGGGGCAAAACCTGAAGCCAAAGCCAAGACAACTTCCGATTTGACGCCGCAGATCGCCACACGGGCCTATGAACTCTACGAGCAGCAGGGCCATCGGGACGGTCAATCATCTCAGAACTGGGACAAAGCGGAGCGGGAGATTCGGAAGGATGAGGCCAAACCCGAGCCTAAACCCAAGGTTGGGGCCGAAGCCAAGCCTACAGTCGAACCTCAACCTGAATCAAAGGTTGAACCGCAGCCAGAGGCCAATGCCAAAGCCGAACCGAAACCGGCAACCAAAGTCAAGCCATCGTCCGACGTGTCGCCGCAGCTCCTCAAGCGAGTGCATAAACTTTACGAGGACCTGGGGCGACAGGACGTTCGAGCCGTTCAGGAATTGGAAGAGGCGGAGCAGAAGATTCCAGGGGCCGGAACCAAAAAATAGGCCGGTGCCAACAACGCGGCTGACATGGCCGACCAAAAAATGATGAGAATCAATTCAAAGGATTTCCGAGTGCCACCGGGGAAAAAGGTGAACCTCAAAAAGTGGCCGACGCATGTGGCGCCGGTTTACAAATCGAAGAAGCAATACCACAAACTCCTCGAAGCGCACGTGGAGGAGTTGAGTTCGCTGCAACAGCTTCACTACGCGTCCAACCGCTATGCGTTGCTGCTGATTTTCCAGGCGATGGACGCGGCCGGCAAGGACGGCGCCATCCGGCACGTCATGTCCGGGGTCAATCCGCAAGGCTGCGAGGTTTTCAGTTTCAAACAGCCGAGCGCCGAGGACCTGGAACATGACTTTCTCTGGCGCACGACCTGCCGGCTGCCGGAGCGCGGGCGGATCGGCATCTTCAATCGTTCCTATTACGAGGAGGTGCTCGTCGTTCGCGTCCATCCGGAGATTCTCCGCGCCCAGGGGCTGCCGGATGACTTGCTCGACGAGAAGACCATTTGGGAGGAGCGGTATCGCTCCATCGTGGATTTGGAGGAGCATCTCCACCGTAACGGCACTCGGATCGTCAAATTCTTCCTGCACCTGTCGAAGGGGGAACAGCGGAAGCGATTCCTCGCGCGCATTGATGAGCCGGACAAGAACTGGAAATTCAGCCTTTCGGACATTCACGAGCGGAAATACTGGAAGCAGTACATGCAGGCTTATGAGGCTTGCCTGACCGCGACCAGCACCCATCACGCGCCCTGGTATGTCGTTCCCGCCGATGACAAGGAGAATGCGCGGCTGATTGTTTCCCAAATCGTCCTGGATGCGCTCGATGAGCTTAAGATGGCCTATCCCAAGACCACCGCGAAACGCCGGCGGGAATTGAAATCCATCCGCAAAGGGCTCTGAAAACGAAACCACACACATGCAAGACAGAACGCGCAATAATTGAACAAACACTTATGGCATCAATTATTCTACGGGTAGCAGTTCCAGCTCTGACTGCATTGGCGCTGGTGGGCTGTAATCCAAAAAGTCCAAGCACTTCAACCAATCCTCAATCCACCAATTCAAGTGTGAGCTATGACAACGGTATAATCGGAGGAACCACCAATATGCTTGCAACCAACACTTCGCCGCATGGGGATTTGAGTATGACGGGTGCTGCCAATGACGCCACACGTTGAGAAGCACTGGACAGCGGGGGACCGCTATGTGTTATTCTTGATTCTTCAGGCGATGGACGGTGCCATCCGGTCCGTGATGTCCGGCGTCAATCCGCCAGGCTGCCAGGTTTTCAGTTTCAAACAAGTGTCCCAAAATGACTGACGCCCCACGCCACGTTGTTGCCAGGCTGGGCTTTCTCAAGACGCTCCCTCGCAAACTCGAACGGCCCATGCTGCTTCTTAGCTTCGTGTGGTTTCTAGTCATTATCATCGAACTGGTAAATGGCACGAGTCCGTTGCTGCTGAGCCTTGGCACGGTGCTTTGGGCGTTGTTTGTCTTTTAGCCTCTTAAGGAATGTTCTGGGGGGTTTTCATTGAGCGGGATGAAGGTCTAATCCACCCAGGTGGAAGAAGATGTCGATCTTGAACCGCTCTTTGTTGCGATAGCCATAGGCCTTTTTGATCAATCCCTGGATGGCGTTATTCAATCCTTCCATGGGGCCGTTGGTGTGCCGGTGCTCGAAGAAGGTCAGGATGTTGCTCAGGTGTCGCTTGCACATGCGCGCCACTTTCTTGACCGGCTCTAGCCGGCTGCGAATGGCCCAACTATACCATTGGCCAAAATATCGCCCGGCCTTCTTCGCCGTGTCGCACAGCCAGAAACTCCGAAACACTTCCTTGATCGCCCACGCTCGTGAGGTCTCCAAGTTCAGTTCCTTGATCTCCTCAAAGCGCTGGGCGTGTTTGGCGGGCACGTTCTCCATCCCATAAAGCCAGAGCTGCTGGGTGCTCTTGAGGGTGTCATCGCCTTGAGCTTGCATGCGCCGATGCTCGCTTTTGCGCACGTCATTGACCGCTTCGTTCATATACTTCACCAGGTGAAAGGGATCATGCACGATCTTGCCCGCGGCCCCGGGCACGTGGGCCAGCGTCGATTGCACATAGGGTTTCCACATGTCCATGGCGATGGCTTCCACTCCGGCCAATTGCTCCGCCATCAAGCCCTCCCAAAAGGCGTCCAGGCTCTCCTGTTCGCGGCCCTCCCCCACATACTGCACCGTGGTCTGCCCCTCCTCCGCGTGGGCCACGATGGTCATATAGTGGTGCCCATGTCCCATCCCCTTTTCATCCACGCACAAGCGGGCCATCACCTTCGGGGTTTTCCGGGCCAGCCCCCGCTTGACGGCCCGTTGCTTGATCCCGTCGGCCTCATCCCAACTGATGCCTAGAATCTCGCAGGCTCCACTGATCGAACACTCCAACATCACATCGATGGCCAAGCGCTCGAAGAGCCGGCTAAACCGGCCATATTTCTCGGCCCAGGGCACCGCCACCGTTTGCGAGCCATGCTCCGGGCACCGCACCATCGGCACGTGCGACACCAGGATCGTCTTGAACTGGCAACTGTCCAAATGACGCCACCGCCGCTCTTCATAGTCGTGAATCACCATTCGCTGCTCACACTGCGGACAGGCCCAAAGCGTCTCGGCAAAGCTCACTCGCACCTCGATCTCTCGCTCCTTGGGTTTGAGGGCTACACTCTCCACCTGCCACGGGGCTACCAGTCCCAAAATCTGTTGATATAACTGAATGTCTTTCAAGCCCTGGAGCTTGACTCAGCCTTGGTGGCTCGGCAATGGCCGAACACCGGGCGAGCGCAGCGGAGCGGAGCCAGAACCGGCGCGAAGCGGTTCGCCCACCATCCCACCATTCAGTCCCGCCTTGCCCGGTCTGGTCCATCTTGGTTTTCATTCTAAAAGCTCCTTGTTCGATTCCGCATCCTTCGCTCATACGAGCCAATCAAAAATCACCAGGAGATTCCGGAAGAACCGTCTTTTATTTCGGCCTGAGATTGGCAATCGTTCCCAATCGAGTGATCTTTCTGAAGCGGAACTGGCTCTTTGTCCTGGCTATTCTCGTACCCATACTTCGTTTTATCCCTTTCCTTCAAACGTTTCACTGGCGCGCGCGCTGACCGCAACCTTCGGAATGCAAGTGATTTGGATGTTCGCCTCGGCCGATCAAGGATTGCGATCGCTCCGTCGGACCATAGGACGCAGGGGCGCAGGCTACGCGCTCACGTTCACGGTGGTCGTGATCTTGGCGGGTGCGGCCGGCATGCTTCATTTCGAAAAAGACTCACCGGATCCACAAGGCATTCACAGCTATCCGAAAGCTCTTTGGTGGGTCGCCATGCAGATAACCAATATTGGATCCGGGTACCGGCCGGTGACACTTGGCGGGCATGTGCTCTGTCTCGGCATTTCCATCTTTGCTGTTGCCATATTCGGCTATCTTACTGCGCTCTTTGCCGCATTTTTCATCGGGCGGGATGCTGAGGACCCGAAATCGGAGATTCCTAACCAGACATCCATTCATCAACTCTCGGGCGAGGTCGCTCTGTTGAGAAAAGCGATTGAAGATGTTCTGAAGCGCGTTCCCGACGCGGCTCCGCGATTGGCCGAACCACCTTGACCGAGGAGCCGAGTCAAATCAAACGGGGAAAGGTTTCGGGGGCAACGGGGCAGCCACAAGTATGAAATCAAACGGCAAAGATCGATCACAATCCAGCGCAACTCGGCGCATGCTCAACCCGCAGGTGGCTCCCGACTTTTTGGATTCCACGCTGGAATGGCGGCGCATGTTCGCGGAAAGTCTGGGGCACTTTCTTGCTGGTCCTCGTGGCCGCTGGAGGCGGTGTCGTCAGAGACCTGAGTGGAGGAAGTTTAAGTCTGGCCATGATCGTCGTTGCGCCTGGGCTCATGGTAATGGCGATCATTTATTTTATGGGTACGGTGAGTGGCGCTCACCTGAACCCCGCGGTCACCCTGGCCTTCGCCGTCCGAGGTAATTTCCCGTGGCGTCGTGTTCCGGGATATTTTCTCGCTCAACTGATAGGCGGTATCGCGGCAGCAGTTTTTCTCCGCGCGATGTTCGGGAAGGTCGGCGTTGCTCGGTGCAACCGTGCCCGGTATTGGAATCGGAGGCGCTAAGGCGATGGCAATGGAACTGGTGCTGACAGCGGGCCTTGTGAACACGATCCTTGGCACGGCATCCGGCGCACGCAATATCGGCACCAACGGCGCCCTTGCAGTCGGCGCGTACATTGCTCTTGCCGGACTTTGGGCTTCTCCCATCAGCGGGGCTTCGATGAACCCGGTGCGATCGCTTGCGCCCGACCTGGTCCGTGGCAATTTCAATACCTCGTGGATTTACGTCGTCGGGCCGATTCTGGGTGCCCTGGTGGCAGTGGGCTTTGAATGGATTCTAAGAGGAAAGCCCACTGCCGCCGGCGCGATTGCGGCGCAAGGAACACTCGGCGAAGGGAACGAGTAAGCGGTCTCAAGACAGAATTATGACATACATACAACCACAACAACAATATGAAATCGGCATGGTCGGCTTGGGCGTCATGGGGCGCAATTTCCTGCTGAACATGGCCGACCACGGGCATTCCGTGGCCGGCTACGACAAGGATGCCGCCAAAGTCGCGGCGTTGCGGCAGGAGGCGGAGAACCGGGACATCCGCGGCGCGGCGGATATCAAGGAGTTCATCGCCCTGCTTCGTAAACCACGCGCCATTATGATGCTGGTGCCTGCCGGCGCTCCCGTGGATTCGGTTATCAAGGATTTGTTGCCGCACTTGGACCAGGGCGATCTCATCATAGATGCCGGCAATTCGTATTTCAAGGACACCGACCTGCGCGCGCGCAACCTGACCGGGAAAGGCATCCAATTCCTTGGCGTTGGGGTATCGGGCGGCGAAGAAGGGGCGCGTCATGGGCCGAGCATCATGCCCGGCGGGCCGAAAGAGGCGTACGAGCGAGTCCGTCCCATCTTTGAAGCTGCGGCGGCCAAGGCGAACGGCGCTCCGTGCGTGACCTGGCTCGGCCCGGGTTCAGCCGGCCATTTCGTGAAGATGGTCCACAACGGGATCGAATACGGTGTGATGCAGCTCATCGCCGAGACCTACGACCTGGTGAAACGCGGCTTGGGATTGAACGACGACGAATTGCGCGACGTTTATGCAGCGTGGAACCAAGGCGAACTCAACAGCTACCTGGTCGAGATCACCGGCCATATTTTCTCCAGACGGGACGAGAAGACCGGCAAACGGCTGGTTGATGAAATCCTCGACGTGGCCAGGCAGAAAGGCACCGGCATGTGGACCTCGCAGAGCGCAATGGAACTGCAGGTGCCCATCCCGACGATTGACCTGGCGGTGGCGATGCGGGACTTGTCCGTGTTCGCGAAGGATCGTGAGCAGGCCAGCGCGATTTATCAGCGATCCCAGCAGCGCTTCACCGGCGACCACGACACGTTCCTCAGGCAACTGAGCCGCGCGCTTTATGCCGGGATGATTATCATCTACGCACAAGGCATGGCGCTTTTGGTGGCTGCCTCAGACAAATACGAGTATCACCTCGATCTTGAAGCCGTGGCGCGGATCTGGCGAGGTGGCTGCATCATTCGCGCCGCGTTGCTGGAAGACATCTGCGCCGCGTTTCATGCACAGCGTGATTTGCCGAACTTGCTGCTGGATCCCACCTTGTCGCGCAAGGTGATGGAGCATCAGGAAGATTTGCGCCAGGTGGTATGCCTGGCGGCCGAGTTGGGGATACCGGCCCCGGGGTTGATGGTTTCGTTGGGTTATCTCGACGCCTTTCGCAGCGCCTGGCTGCCGGCCAATCTCATCCAGGCCCAGCGCGATTATTTTGGAGCCCACACTTATGAGCGGAGCGACGCCAAGGGCACGTTTCACACAGAATGGGAGAAGGAGTGAGAAACATGAAAACAAATGATCAACTGGAACCGACGGTGTTCGTCATCTTTGGCGGCGCCGGTGACTTGACCTGGCGGAAACTCGCGCCGGCCTTGTTCGACCTCTCGCAGGACCGAAGCGTGCCCGCCAATTATTCGATCATCGCGGTGGACCGCGTTAGCTTGAGCGACGAAAAGCTCCGCCGGCGTCTCCACGATGGCGTCAGGAAGTTCTCGCGCCAGGGAATGGCGAAAACCAGCGAATGGGGCGAGTTTGCCCGGCATATCAGCTACCAGCAGGGCGATTTCAAGAAGCTGCAAACTTATGCGGCCCTGGGCGAACAATGCGCGAAGCTGGAAAAGGAATGGGGCGCAAAGGTCCACCGCGTCTTTTACATGGCCACCCCGCCAAGCATGTTCGGCGAAATCCCCAAATACCTCGGCAAGGCCGGGTTGGCGCGGGACCGGCAATGGGCGCGGATTGTGGTCGAGAAACCGATCGGCTATGACCTGGAATCCGCCCGCGCCCTGAATGCCATCCTCGCCGCCAATTTCGAGGAATCCCAGATCTTCCGCATTGACCATTATCTGGGCAAGGAAACGGTGCAGAACATTCTGGCCTTCCGATTTGCCAACCCACTCTTCGAGCCACTCTGGAATCGGCGTTATGTGGATTGTGTCACCATCACCGCGGTCGAAGCGGTCGGGGTCGAACATCGCGGCGGCTATTACGATCACGCCGGAGCCCTGCGTGACATGGTGCAGAATCACCTGATGCAACTGCTCTGTCTCGTGGCAATGGAACCGATGGTCTCCTTCGAAGCTGACGAGATTCGCAACAAGAAAGTGGATGTCCTTCATGCCGTTCGTCCGATTCCCCGGGACGCCGTCCACCAATGCGTCGTGCGCGGGCAGTACGGCCCAGGTTGGGTCGGCGGCAAAAAAGTCCCTGGCTACCGCGAAGAAGACGGTGTGTCGCCTGATTCCCAAACGGAGACGTTTGTCGCCCTCAGGCTGTTCCTCGACAACTGGCGCTGGCAGGGCGTGCCTTTCTACCTCCGCACCGGGAAGCGGCTTGCTCGGCAGGCCTCGGAAATTGCGATCCAGTTTCGCAGCGTGCCGCATCAGTCGTTTCCGGCCGAGTCCACTCTCGATTGGCAGTCCTCCCGGCTGGTAATGTCCATCCAGCCCGACGAAGGCATTGTGCTGCGCTTTCAGGCCAAACACCCCGGGGCGCAAATTCACCTGCGCTCCGTGGAGATGCAGTTCAATTACCAGGACACCTTCGCCACCCGGTCGCCGGAGGCTTATGAAACATTGCTCTGGGACGTGATGAAGAATGACGCCACCTTGTTTATGCGCTCCGATCAGGTGGAGGCCGCCTGGCGGTTGTTGATGCCGGTGCTCGACGTATGGGCGGCGGCTCCGCCCAGTGATTTTCCCAATTACGCCGCCGGCACCTGGGGACCGGAGGACGTTCAAGGGCTGCTCGCTCAAGGACACAGTTGGCCCCTGCCGACCGAATTGGTGGGACAGTGCAAGAAAAAGGGAAAGAATAAGTGACTCACGATAACATGAAAACTTCGATCGAATACGCAATCGTCGCGGTGCCTTTTCACGCCGATGCCGCAACCCATGACGAGTTGGCGCGAAAGGTTAACGAAAAACTCAGCGGCGGCTACGAACTTTATGGTCCACCGTTCCTCAGCGAGGAAATGATGTACCAAGCCATGACGAAACCGATCCTGCCAAACTGACAACCACATTGCAGAACGCACGATGCCCGGGCAGCCCTCGTGCAAGTTGCAATGACTTTACATCCCCGAGCGCTCATCAAAGCCCACGTCAAATCGCCTTAATTAGCCTGGATTGAGGAGGTTAGAGAGCCTGGCGTCAGGTTGGCCCTCCGCTAGCTAGAGGAGAGAGAAGAACTTACGAAAACAAGCATATCAACGTTGTAATGCCCAATATGAAGTCCAATCGATCCTCCCATAACCAAATCCAGAAACCACCCCGTGCCTTACGGCCAACTGCGGCTGCGGCCGTAAACCAAAGCGGGTTTGGCTTTGTGCCATCACCGGATGAAGTGGCCAGAATGGCGTACCTCAATTATGTGAACCAGGGTGCACAGCCCGGGCGCGATGTGCAGCACTGGCTGGCCGCCGAAGCGCAATTGATCGCAGAACACAACCTCACGCGAGTTCACGGTTTTCATAACCGAAAGTAGAAAGACAGGCTTATGTTACGAATTGTTAAGGAGCTTTACGGAACCAAACTCGGCGCGTCAGATGGCGAAATCGGCCATGTGAAGGATTTCTATTTTGATGATCAGAACTGGGCGGTTCGCTATGTGGTCGCGGACACGGGTTCCTGGCTGCCAGGGCGACAGGTGCTCCTCTCTCCCCATGCCTTCGGCAGTCTCCACCTGGCCGGAAAGCTCCTGGTCGTGAATCTGACCCGCAAACAGATTGAGGATAGCCCTCCGATTGAATCGCACACGCCGTTGTCGCGACAACACGAAGAGGAGTATTACCGATATTACGGCTGGCCCTACTACTGGCAGGGTGACGCGCTGTGGGGCATGAGCGGCTTTCCGATTTTGGAACTGCCAGCCAACCTCCCAAGCGCGCCTGCGACTTTCATTGGCCCGCAACCCGGACGTGCCGATGCGCATCTGCGAAGCACGCAAGCCGTGGTCGGCTACCATCTCCAGGCGAGCGACGGGATCATCGGCCATGTCTGCGATTTTATGATGGACGCCCAGAGCTGGGGGATTCCTCAACTGGTCGTTAAGACCGGCCACCGGTTTTCCGGCAAGGAAGTGCAGATACCGACGCGTGCGGTGGACCGGATCAGTTATGCGGACTCCACAGTGTTCGTGAATTTGACCAAGGAAGCCGTCCAGCAAAGACCCGCACACCAGTTGGCTCCGAACGGTGTGGCCAGTTGATTGACGAGGCCAAACAAAGCAACAGCCAAAAGGTAACAGAATTACCGTTATAGAATTATGAACACCCCCATTATCGCCCGAGACCTGACTAAACAAGCCCCGCACAGCCCGCGCGAACGCCTCGCCGGGTTCGTGATCGCCAATCGTGCCGTAGATAAATGCCGCGCCAGCCTGGCGGGAACCCTGGGTGAATATCGTTACGATTGTTCCCTCGACAACATGCTCTTCAGCTTCAAGGGCATCACCGGCGAGCAATTCAAAACCGCCGTTCAGGCTTCGACGAATTATGGGGAGGTCGGCGCCTGGCTGCAGGCCAACGGCACGGCGAGGACGCCGGCTGAAATCAAGGCTTGGTCGGATGACACAGAAGCCAGCAGCCTGATGAAGAACCCGGAAAAGCGCTCTTATTTCATCGAGAGCTGCTCCGCGCTGGGGCTCAATCCGCAGATGAACAGCACGTTCGACTGGCTCGAAGCGGACGACCGCGAGAGCTTCAGGCGCAAATCCCGGCAACACCCCCTGCTTTCCGCATCACAACACTAAACCCCAGTTTGACAATTTTATGGCAAAAGTACTTGGCATTGATTTAGGGACTACGAACTCCTGCATGGCGGTCATTGAAGGCGGCGAACCCGCCGTGCTCGAGAACTCCGAAGGCAAACGCACGACGCCTTCCGTGGTCGCTTTCACCA
This sequence comes from uncultured Acidobacteriaceae bacterium, assembly GCA_963836525.1. Taxonomy (GTDB): domain Bacteria; phylum Acidobacteriota; class Terriglobia; order Terriglobales; family Acidobacteriaceae; genus Telmatobacter. Next base: position 19,755 of record CAWIJW010000015.1, on the reverse strand, counting down.
AGACCGGCGACCGCCTCGTGGGCGAGGCCGCCAAACGGCAGGCCGTCACCAACTCCCGCAATACGATCTATTCGATCAAGCGGTTCATGGGGCGAAAATTTGACGAAGTGCAGGAAGAAATCAAACGCGTCCCCTACAAAGTAGTCCGGGCCGCCAACGGCGACGCCGCCGTGGAAGTGGAAGTTGGCGGCAAACCCAAGCAATTCAGCCCGCCGGAGATCTCGGCCATGATTCTCGGCAAACTCAAAGCGGATGCCGAGACGCGGCTGGGCGAGAAAATCACCCAGGCCGTTATCACGACCCCGGCCTATTTCAATGACTCGCAGCGCCAGGCCACGAAGGATGCCGGCCGCATCGCGGGCCTTGAAGTGCTCCGCATCATCAACGAACCCACCGCCGCCTCGCTGGCCTACGGTTTGGACACAGAAGAAGGACGAGAAGATCGCGGTGTACGACCTCGGCGGCGGCACGTTCGACATCTCGGTGCTGGAACTCGGCGAAGGCGTGTTCCACGTCAAAGCCACCAACGGCGATACTCACCTCGGCGGCGACGACTGGGACAATCGCCTCATGGATTGGATGCTGGACGAGTTCAAACGGGACCAGGGGATGGATCTGCGCAAACAGCCGGATGCCTTGCAGCGCATCAAGGAAGAGGCGGAAAAGGCCAAGATCGCCCTCTCCAGCGAACTACAATACGATATCAACCTGCCGTTCATCACCGCGGACGCCAGCGGCCCCAAGCATCTCAGCCTGAAACTCACGCGCGCCAAAATGGAGCAACTCTGTGATGCGTTGTTCGAACGCACGATCGCGCCGGTGAAAGCTTGTTTGAAGGACGCCGACCTCGCGGCCACGAAAATCGATGAATTGGTGCTGGTCGGTGGCATGACCCGGATGCCGCGCGTGGTCGAAACGGCGCGCACGCTGGTCAACAAACCTCCGCACCAGGGCGTCAATCCGGATGAAGTCGTGGCGGTGGGCGCCGCCATCCAGGCCGGCGTGCTCAAAGGCGAGGTCAAGGACGTGGTGTTGCTCGATGTGACGCCGCTGTCGCTCGGCATTGAGACTCTCGGCGGGGTATTCACCAAGTTGATCGAGCGCAATACCACGATCCCGTGCCGCAAGTCGGAAACCTTCTCCACCGCCGCGGACAATCAGCCCGGCGTGGAAATCCATGTCTTGCAGGGAGAACGCCAGTTTTCCCGCGACAGCAAGACCATCGGCAAGTTCAAGCTCGATGACATCCCGCCCGCCCCACGGGGCGTGCCGCAAATCGAAGTCAGCTTTGACATTGATGCCAATGGCATCCTGCATGTCAGCGCCAAGGACCTCGGCACCGGCAAGGAACAGAAAATCACCATCACTGCCAGCAGCGGCCTCTCCAAGGACGAGATCGAGAAGATGCGCAAGGATGGCGAACTTCATGCCGAAGAGGACCGGCAGCGCAAGGAAGAGCTTGAAACGCGCAACGAGGCCGACAACGCGGTGTATCGCACGGAGAGATTGTTGAAGGACAACCAGGAGAGAATTTCTGACGCTAACCGCAGCAAGATCGAATCCGTCCTTAACGAGGTGAAGGAAGCGCTCAAGGGCAGCGACGCTGCGGCCATCAAGACGGCTAGCGAGAAGCTCAACGAAACCTGGCAGGCGGTCTCGGCGGAACTTTACAAAGCGGCTTCAGAGAAGGCCCGCGCCGGCCAAGGCCCCGCTGGCGGCCAATCCGGAACGCAACCTGAAGCAGGTGGCGCTCAGGAAGGCAGCAAGGAAGACGAAAGCCCGATCATCGACGCTGAAGTTGTGGAAGAAAAGAAAGCTGCGTAGCGGGATGCGATTCCGGACACCATTTGGCTCCGGTCGGCGCGGTAGATTGACGGCGCCAAACACACTAATCACTGAGCAACCAACGGAAGAATTACAATTATAACCCACAAACATTTCCGCACGCACGGGAACTATTACCCTATGAAACCAAACCCACTGAAGGAAGGTGTCCTAACCGACAATTCCGCGGGAATCGGCACGGTAACCCCTAGGATGGTGCGCCAGCGAGCGGCCGAATTGGCAGTCATCGCCGGTCGTTCCGAGCAGGGCGTGTCGAAATCGGAATGTGAAGAGGCCCGACGGGAGCTGACGGGTGAGCCGGACACGGACCCCAAAGAGGCTGCCCTTGAATCAGCGCCCGAATCCGAACGCTGGGACCCAGTGCCAGGCTCTACTGGACATGAAGTGCTGGTGCCTTCCGGCGACGATGAGGATGACGAGGGGCGGAGCGATAATGAGCGGCTCGTCGAGGAAGGCGTGACCGAAGCGGAGCACGATCAAATGGTGCAGGCCGCCCGAGCAGCCGAGAAGAAGGACCGACGCGAACCCTGAGTTTTCCAACCATACTGCAATCGACGGCGCAAGCGTTTTTGGATTCAGGCACTGGCCTTTGAACCGCAGAAGAGACCTTCCCGACCGTCGAGAACCGATTCAGAGATTAAATATTCCATCCACCGAGGAGAACCGCCGCGCCTATCGCGAGCTGTTATTCACGACTCCCGGCTTGAGCGAACTGAACCATGAAGACAAACACTCTTTCCCCGGAACTGCTCCACAAGATGGATGCCTACTGGCGCGCCGCCAACTATCTGTCGGTCGGCCAGATTTATCTCTACGACAATCCGCTGCTGAAGCGGCCGCTGACGCTCGCGGATGTGAAGCACATGCTGCTGGGACACTGGGGCACGACCCCCGGGCAGAACTTCATTTACGTGCACTTGAACCGGGTCATCAAGAAATACGACCTCGACATGATTTACGTCTCCGGCCCCGGGCACGGCGGCCCGGCCGTCGTGGGCAACACTTACCTCGAAGGCACTTACAGCGAGATCTATCCCAACATCAGCCAGGATGAGGCCGGGCTGCGGAAGCTCTTTATTCAGTTTTCGTTTCCCGGAGGAATTCCCAGCCACGCATCGCCGGAGTGCCCGGCTCGATCCACGAGGGCGGCGAGCTGGGCTATTCGCTCAGCCATTCGTTCGGGGCGGTGTTCGACAATCCCGATCTCGTCGTCGCCTGCGTCGTCGGCGATGGCGAGGCGGAAACCGGACCGCTGGCCACGGCGTGGCATTCCAACAAGTTTCTCAATCCGGCCACCGACGGCGCGGTGCTGCCGATCCTGCATCTCAACGGCTACAAGATTTCCAACCCGACCGTCCTGGCCCGCATCACGCACGAGGAATTGGAACAGTTGCTCCGCGGCTACGGGTGGACGCCCTACTTCGTCGAGGGTCACGAGCCCGAGCTGATGCATGAGGCCATGGCCGCGACGCTCGACACGGCGGTGGAGCAGATCAAAGCAATCCAGCAGGACGCCCGCGTCCACGGCAACCTCGCGCGTCCGCGCTGGCCGATGATCGTCCTCAATTCACCCAAGGGCTGGACGGGGCCGAAGATGGTCGATGGCCTGCAGGTTGAAGGCACCTTCCGTTCGCACCAGGTGCCGCTCTCCGACCCGGCCACCCATCCCGAACACCTCAAGCTGTTGGAAGACTGGCTGAGGAGCTACCGGCCGGAGGAACTCTTCGATGAGCAGGGCCGCCTGAAACCGGAACTGGCCGAACTTGCGCCCAAGGGCGAACGACGCATGGGCGCGAATCCCCACGCCAACGGCGGCATTCTGCTCCGCGACCTGCGGATGCCGGATTTCCGCGACTACGCGGTGGACGTGCCCTCGCCGGGGGTGCGCGGCATCGGCGACACGCATGTGCTCGGGCGTTTCCTGCGCGATGTGGCGAAGCTGAACAGTGAGCAGCGGAATTTCCGGGTCTTTGGCCCTGACGAGACGCTCTCCAACGGCCTGGAAGCCCTCTTTGAAGTGACCAAACGCCAATGGGACGCCGCGACCGTGCCGAACGACGAATTTCTCGCGCCCACCGGGCGCGTGATGGAAATGCTCAGCGAGCACCAATGCGAGGGCTGGCTCGAGGGCTACCTGCTCACCGGGCGGCATGGACTCTTCAACTGCTACGAGGCGTTCATCCACATCGTCGATTCGATGTTCAACCAGCACGCCAAGTGGCTGAAGGTCACGTCGCACCTGCCGTGGCGGCGGAAGATCGCCTCGTTAAACTACCTGCTGGCCTCGCATGTCTGGCGCCAGGATCACAACGGCTTCACGCACCAGGATCCCGGTTTCATCGACCACGTCGTGAACAAGAAGGCCGAGGTCGTGCGTGTTTACCTTCCGCCGGATGCAAACTGCCTGCTGTCGGTGATGGACCACTGCCTGCGCAGCCGCCATTACGTCAACGTCGTGATCGCGGGCAAACACCCGGCGCCGCAGTGGCTGACGATGGACGCCGCCGTCAAGCACTGCACCGAGGGCATCGGCATCTGGCAGTGGGCCAGCAACGACCAGGGCGTTGCGCCCGACGTGGTCATGGCCTGCTGTGGCGACGTGCCCACGCTGGAGACGCTCGCCGCCGTCTCCATTATGCGCGAGCATCTGCCCGACCTGAAAATCCGGGTGGTCAACGTCGTCGACCTCATGAAGCTGCAGCCGCAAACCGAGCACCCGCACGGGTTGAGCGACATGGATTTCGACGAGCTCTTCACCAAGGACAAGCCGGTCATCTTCGCCTTCCATGCCTACCCGTGGTTGATCCACCGGCTGACCTACCGCCGCACCAACCACGACAACATCCACGTCCGCGGCTACAAGGAAGAGGGCACCATCACCACGCCCTTCGACATGACGGTGCTGAACGATCTGGACCGCTTCCACCTCGTGATGGACACCATCGACCGCCTGCCGCAGACCGGCGACAAGGGCATCTACCTGAAGCAGCAGCTCAAGGACAAGCTGATCGAGCACAAGCAATACATCGACAAATACGGCGAGGACCTGCCGGAAATTCGGAACTGGAAATGGAGCAACCCCAAATGAATGCGCAAGAGCTTATAGACACCGCGAGGACGCTGGTCGCCGGCGACAAGGGCCTGCTGGCGATGGATGAAAGTAATCCAACCTGCAACAAACGATTTGCCAAGTTGGGGATTCCCCAGACCGAGGAGGCCCGGCGCGCCTATCGGGAGTTGATTGTGACCACGCCCGGTCTCGGTGAGTGCATCAGTGGCGCGATCCTCTACGACGAGACGATCCGCCAGCAGAAGAAAGATGGCACTCCCTTTGTTAAAGTCATCACCGATGCGGGAATCATTCCCGGCATCAAAGTTGACACCGGTGCAAAGGACATGGCAGGTCATCCCGGAGAGAAAATAACCGAAGGTCTGGACGGATTGCGCGACCGCCTGGCGGAATACTCTCAAATGGGCGCCCGTTTTGCCAAGTGGCGCGCGGTGATTGCCGTGGGCGATGGCATTCCCAGCCGGGGTTGCATCGAGGCCAACGCGCAGGCGTTGGCTCGCTATGCCGCGTTGTGCCAGGAAGCCGGACTGGTCCCCGTCGTCGAGCCGGAAGTGCTCATGGACGGCGAGCATACCCTGGAGCGGTGCGGCGAGGTAACGGAGGAAGTCCTGCGAACGGTTTTCAACCAGCTTTACACACAACGGGTGATGCTGGAGGGTATGATCCTGAAGCCCAACATGGTGCTTCCGGGATTGACCTGCCCCAAGCAAGAAGAGGTAAAAGAAGTGGCCATCGGGGAACAGCAGTATCAAGTGAGATTGACCGACCGCGAGCAAGACGGGTTGGAAGAGTGGACGAAGTGGCCGATGCCACGGTGAGGTGTCTCTTGCGAGCCGTCCCCGCTGCCGTTCCGGGGATTGCGTTCTTGTCGGGCGGCCAATCCGCTGAACTGGCCTCGGCCCGTTTGAATGCCATGAATGTTCGATTCAAGTCGCGACTGCCTTGGGCGTTGGCGTTTTCGTTTGCCCGCGCCATCCAGCAACCGGCTTTGGAGATTTGGCAAGGCGAGGAAGCCCACGTGTTGGCGGCACAGCAAGCTCTGTATCATCGAGCCAGGTGCAACCGGGCTGCGCGCCGTGGCGAATACAATGCCGCGGAGGATGTTCACTATGCGAACGACCCCAAATAAATCCGAAGCCGAGCCGGCGCCCTCGAAGCCAGCAAACGCCAAGCCCCCTGACATCGCCTCCGCGTCGGTTCCCGACACGCTCGCGGCGCTCCATGTCAACCCCGACACCGGGCTCACGCACGCGGAGGTGGACGTCCGCCGGAAGGAGCACGGCTACAACGAAGTGGCCGAAAAAAAAGGGCACCCGGTCCTCAAATTCCTCCGGAAATTCTGGGGACTCTCGGCGTGGATGCTCGAACTGATCATGGTGCTGTCGGCCGTGCTCGGGAAATATCTCGGATCTCGCTCGTGGTGGGCGCGCTGCTGGTCATCAACGCCGTGTTGAGCTTTATGCAGGAGCGCCGGGCCGCCGGTGTCGTTGAGGCACTGCGGCGGCGGTTGCAGGTCAGTGCGCGCGTCCGGCGCGATTCGAGCTGGCAGGTCATTCCCGCCCGGGAGCTGGTCCCCGGCGACATCGTTCGCGTGCGCCCCGGCGACATCATCCCGGCGGACGTGAAACTCCTCACCGGAGCGTTGAGCGTTGACCAGTCGGCGCTCACCGGCGAGTCGAAGGACGCCGACAAGGCGCCCGGCGAAGTGCTTTCGTCGGGGTCCGTCGTCCGCCGGGGCGAGGGCAACGGCGTGGTCATGCTGACCGGGGCGAAGACCTACTTTGGCCGCACCACGGAACTGGTGCAGGAGGCGCGTCCGAAACTCCACATCGAAGCGGTGGTGGCCAAGGTCGTCCGCTGGCTCTTCGTCATCGTCGGCGCGCTGCTGGGCGTGGTGGTCGTGCTGTCGCTGATCCGCGGCGCGCCGCTCCTGGAGATGGTTCCGCTCATGCTCGTTCTGTTGATGAGCGCGGTGCCGGTCGCCCTCCCCGTCATGTTCACGGTCAGCATGGCCGTCGGGTCGAAGGAGCTGGCGAAGCGCGGCGTGCTGGTCACACGCCTCAGCGCCGCGGAGGATGCCGCGACGATGGACGTGCTCTGCGTGGACAAGACGGGCACGATCACCATGAACCAATTGGCCGTCACCGGCGTGATCCCGCTGGAGCACGCGACGGAAGCCGACGTGCTGTTTCGCCGGCGCACTCGCGTCGCAAGAAGCCAACCAGGATCCGATTGACCTCGCGTTCCTGGCCGCGGCGAAAGAGCGGCACATTTTCGACGGCAGTGCCGACGGTCACGCCCGTCTCCTTCGCGCCGTTTGATGCGAAAAACCGGCGGACGGAAGCCGTGGTCGAACAGAACGGGCAGCGGCTGCGCGTGATGAAAGGCGCCGTGCGAACCGTCGCCCAGGCCTGCGGACTCCAGCCCCCGGCGATCGAGGCGTTGGAGGCGCGGGTCAGCGAATCGGCACTGAAGGGATATCGGACGCTGGCGGTGGCGCGCGGCCCCGAGACGGGCACCCCCGCCTTGCTCGGATTGGTGACGTTGTATGATCCGCCTCGGCCGGACGCCAAGCAACTTATCGCCGAACTCCACGACCTCGGCGTTCCGGTAAAGATGCTCACCGGCGACGCGCTGGCCGGTGGCGCAGTGAGATCGGCCAGGGAGTCGGGTTGCCCAACATCCGGCGCGTGGCGGACCTGAAGGCGGCGGGCGCTCAGGCCGGCAACGAGGCGGTGGACTTGTTGGCGGGCGCCGATGGTTTCGCCGAGGTGTATCCGGAGGACAAATATATCGTGGTGCAGCACCTGCAGGCCGCAGGGCACGTGACCGGCATGACGGGCGACGGCGTCAACGATGCGCCCGCGCTGCGCCAGGCCGAAGTGGGCATCGCCGTCAGCACCGCGACCGACGTGGCCAAGGGCGCCGCGAGCGTCGTCCTGACCGAACCGGGGCTGACGAACATCGTGGCGCTGGTCGAGCAGGGGCGGACAATTTACCAACGCATTCTGACGTGGATCATCAACAAGATCAGCCGGACGATCCTGAAGGCGGCTTTCGTGGCCATCGCGTTCGTGGTGACCGGCAAGTTCGTCGTCTCCGCCTTTGCGATGCTGCTGCTGGTCTTCATGACGGACTTCGCGAAGATCGCCCTTGCCACCGACCACGTTCGGCCGTCCAAGAAACCGGAAACATGGAACATCGGAGGCTTCATCACGGTATCCGTGGTGCTGGGTGTCGCGATGGTCGCTGAAACGCTCCTCCTCTTGTGGATCGGTTGGTCGCATTTCGGTTTGGCAACCAACAACAATGCCCTCTACACCTTCAGCTTCCTGATGCTGCTCTACTTTGCCGTATTCTCCATCGTGTCCGCGCGGGAGCGCCGCTGGTTCTGGGCGACGATGCCCAGCAAGATCTTCCTGGCAGCCCTCGCGGCCGAGGCACTCGCGGGCACCGTCCTGACGTTCGTGGGTCTCCCGGGACTCATGCCATTGCCTTGGTGGCAGACGCTCGCGATTTTTGTCTATGCGATGGTCGCGTGCCTCGGCGTGAACGACGCCGTGAAGGTCGCGATGATCAAATGGCGCGTTCTTAACGCCGTGGCCAAGAAACCGGTCGATGTGACCCCGCAGATCGCCAAGCGTGCCTATGAGACTGTACGAGCAGCGAGGCCGCCAGGACGGTCGAGCAGTTCAGGACTGGGGGCAGGCGGAGCGGGAGATTCGGAAAGTTGAACCCCATAAATAACAGTCACGAACATTCCGAGCATGTCCCACCATGACTGAGGACCCACGCCACGTTGTTGCCAGGCCGAGTTTTCTTAAGACGCTCCCTCGAAAACTTGAACGTCCCATGCTGCTTCTCAGCTTCATATGGTTTCTAGTCATTATCACGGAACTGGTAAATGGCACGAGTCCGTTACTACTGAGTCTAGGGACAGTACTTTGGACGTTGTTTGTTATTTATTTCGCTCTGAGACTGGCAATCGTTCCCAATAGAGGGATCTTTCTGAAACGGAATTGGCTCTTTGTCCTGGCTATTCTCGTGCCGGTACTTCGGTTTTTCCCTTTCCTTCAAACGTTTCCACTGGCGCGTGCGCTGACGGCGACCTTTGGAATGCAGGTAATTTGGATGTTTGCCTCGGCCGATCAAGGATTGCGCTCGCTCCGTCGGACCATGGGACGCAGAGGCACAGGCTACGCGCTCACCTTCACGGTGGTTGTGATCTTGGCGGGTGCGGCTGGCATGCTTCATTTTGAAAACGGCTCACCGGATCCACAAGGCATTCACAGCTATCCGAAAGTTCTTTGGTGGGTCGCAATGCAGCTAACGAATATTGGATCCGGTACTCGGCCGGTAACATTTGGTGGGCATGTGCTCTGTCTCGGTGTTTCCATCTTTGCTGTCGCAATATTCGGCTATCTTACCGCGGTCTTTGCCGCATTTTTTATCGGGCGGGATGCTGAGGATCCCAATTCAGAAATTCCTAACCTGACATCCATTCATCAACTCTCGGCCGAGGTCGCTCTGTTGAGAAAAGCGATTGAAGATGTTTTGAAGAGCGTTCCTGACGCGGCGCCACGATCGGCGGAACCGCCACCATTGACCGAGGAGCCGAGTCAAATCAGACCAGGAACGGCTTCGGTGCCAGGGGGGCTGGTTCGGGCATGAAATCAAACGTCCAAGAGCAACCAGAATCCAGCGCAAATCGGTGTATGCTCAATCCGCAGGTGGCTTCCGACTCTTCACATTCCTTCGGCGGCGGCCTGGAAGACGCGAATTTGCACAAAACTCTTCCTGACCCTCACGGAAAAACGGCTTGGAGCATGAATGATCAGCCAAAGAGCGCGAATCTCGGCGCGGTCGTCTCGGTGCGCGGCAGCGTCGTGGATATACAGTTCGATGAGCATTTGCCGCCGATCTACTCGGTGCTGCGCGCTGGAGCGGAACGACGGATCGTCATCGAGGTGCTGGCGCAGCGTGATGCACATCACGTGCGCGGGATTGCATTGACGCCCACGCAAGGTCTCGCTCGCGGCATGGCGGTGGAGGACACGGGCGGGCCGTTAAAGGCGCCGGTGGGCAAAGGGATTCTCTCGCGTATGTTCGACGTGTTTGGCAACGCCATCGACCGCGGAGCGGCGTTATCCGATGTCCAATGGCGTTCGGTGCATCGGGCTCCGCCGCCGCTGGCACGACGTTCCACCAAGTCTGAAATCTTTGAAACGGGCATCAAGGTCATCGATGTGCTGGTGCCGCTGGAGCGCGGCGGCAAGGCGGGACTTTTCGGCGGGGCGGGCGTGGGCAAGACGGTGCTGCTCACCGAAATGATCCACAACATGATCGGGCACCACGAGGGCGTAAGCATTTTTTGCGGCATCGGCGAACGTTGCCGCGAAGGCGAGGAGCTTTACCGCGACATGAAGGAAGCCGGCGTGTTGCCGAACATGGTGATGGTCTTCGGCCAGATGAACGAGCCGCCGGGCAGCCGGTTCCGCGTGGGCCACGCCGCGCTGACGATGGCCGAGTATTTCCGCGACGACGAGCACCGCGATGTGCTGCTGCTCATCGACAACATTTTCCGTTTCATCCAGGCCGGCATGGAGGTGTCCGGCTTGATGGGCCAAATGCCGTCGCGTCTGGGCTATCAGCCCACGATGGGCACCGAGCTGTCGGGGTTGGAGGAGCGCATCGCCAACACCGATACCGGCGCCATCACCTCGATCCAGGCGGTGTATGTGCCGGCGGACGATTTCACCGATCCGGCGGCGGTGCATACGTTCTCGCATCTCTCCGCGTCGATCGTGCTCTCGCGCAAGCGGGCGAGCGAAGGGCTTTTCCCGGCCATCGACCCGCTGCAATCCAGTTCCAAGATGGCCACGCCGGGCATCGTCGGCGAACGGCATTACCGCCTGGCGCAGGAAATCCGGCGGACGCTCGCGCAATACGCGGAACTCAAGGACATCATTGCCATGCTCGGCCTGGAGCAGCTTTCGCCGGAGGACCGCAACGTGGTCGTCCGCGCCCGCCGGTTGGAGCGTTTTCTCACCCAGCCCTTTTTCACGACCGAGCAGTTCACCGGCCTCAAAGGAAAGCTCGTCAGCCTCAAGGACGCGCTGGACGGCTGTGAGCGAATCCTGCGCGATGAATTCAAAGACTACCCGGAGAGCGCGCTCTACATGATCGGGACGATTGGCGAAGCGAAGAAAAAGCCCCGCCCGACCCGCCGGCGCCTCAGGCCAAACCCGAGCCAAGCACTAAGCCCGCCGAATCGATGCCAAGCCTGAAGCCGAAGGCCGACCCGAAGACCGCCGCCGATTCCAAGCCCAAAGCCGCAGTCCGAACCCGGAGCCGAAACCTCAACCGGAGGTCGAACATGCCGCCGACACTCATGAATCTTAAGGTTCTCCTGCCGTTCCAAATCTTCGCCGAGAAAACCGGCGTGTCGCGCATCGTCGCGGAGACGCGCGAGGGCTCGTTTGGACTCTTGCCGCACCGGCTCGATTGTGTGGCGGCGCTCGCGCCGGGAATTCTGATCTACGAAACCGAAGCGGACGGCGAAGTTTTCGTGGCCGTGGATGAAGGGGTGCTGGTCAAGACCGGCCCGGACGTGCTCGTTTCCGTGCGCCGGGCGATCGGCGGAACGGACCTCGGCCAATTGCGCGATGCGGTGGAAAAGGAGTTTCTGACCCTGGACGAGCACGAGCAAAGCGTGCGCTCGGTCATGGCGAAATTGGAAACTGGATTTCTGCGCCGCTTCGCGACCTTTCAACATGAATGACGAGCCAAAGAAGACCTCGAAGAACGAGCCGACCTTCGCCGGGCAGGTCGGCGCGAAGGCGGCGCGCAAGCTCAAGGCGCGGCGTAACTCCACGCAGGGCGTCTGGTTCGGCTTGGGCATGATGGGGCTGATCGGCTGGTCGGTGGCGTTCCGACGCTGCTCGGCGCAGCGCTCGGTATCTGGTTGGACAAACACCATCCGGGCAAGCATTCCTGGACGCTGGCGCTGTTGGTGGCCGGGCTCGCGATCGGCTGTTTGAATGCGTGGCATTGGGTCGCCAAGGAAGACAAGGCCATGCGGGACGAACAGGAGGATGACGATGAATGAAACTCTTGACTCTGGCGCTGGCGTGGGTGGCGGGCGTGTTGCTCGGCGCGATTTTCTTCGGCGGCCTTTGGTGGACGGTTCGCAAGGGCGTTTCGTCCAAACAGCCGGCGCTTTGGTTCTTCGGCAGCCTGCTGCTGCGGATGAGCATTGCCCTGGCTGGATTTTATTTTGTCGGGCGCGGTCATTGGGAGCGGCTGCTGGTGTGTCTCCTTGGATTTGTCATGGCGCGCCTGGTCGTGACGTGGCTGACCCGGCCGTCGGGAGAAAACCAAACTCGCCCGGCACAGGAGGCCAGCCATGCGCCTTAGTCCCGACCAGATGATCTTCTGGCAACACGGGTTTCTCAAACTCAACGGCACCATTGTGTTCACGTGGGGACTGATGCTCGTGCTGGCCGTCGGTTCAAAACTCATCACGCGCAAACTTTCCACGGATCTGAAACGTTCCCGCTGGCAGAACCTTCTGGAAATCGTCGTCACCGGCATCGAGAAACAAATCGAAGACGTCGGCCTCCGCCACCCGGAGAAGTATCTCGGCTTTCTGGGCACGCTCTTCCTGTTCGTCGCCCTGGCCAGCCTCTGCACCGTCATTCCCGGCTACGAGCCGCCGACGGGCTCGCTCTCGACCACGGCGGCACTCGCGCTGTGCGTGTTTGTGGCCGTGCCGCTTTTCGGCATCGAGGAGCAGGGCCTGGGCGGCTACCTCAAGTCCTACGTGGAGCCGACGGTCATCATGCTGCCGTTCAACATCATCAGCGAACTTTCGCGCACGCTGGCCCTGGCCGTCCGCCTGTTCGGCAACATGATGAGCGGGGCGATGATTATCGGCATTCTGCTGACCATCACGCCCTTCATCTTTCCGATCGTCATGACGGCGCTCGGTCTGCTCACCGGCATGGTGCAGGCCTACATCTTCAGCATCCTGGCCGCGGTTTACATCGCGGCCGCCACGCGCACGCGCAAGCCCAAGCCTGAGCCAGCGCCCAAAACGTTGAAACAACAACGACAACAACCAAAGGACAATACTATGGATAACATGACCCTCATCGCCGTCGCCTCAATCGTCACCGCCGGCCTCACCACCGGCATCGGCTGCATGGGGCCGGCGCTGGGCGAAGGGCGGTCGGTCGCGACGGCGCTGACTGCGCTGGCGCAGCAGCCCGACGCCTCCGCCACCATCACCCGGACCTTGTTTGTCGGTCTGGCGATGATCGAGTCCACGGCCATCTACTGCTTCGTGGTCTCGATGATTCTCATTTTCGCCAACCCGTTCTGGAATCACGTCATCGCCCAAGCCGCAGGAAAGTAAGCCTATGCTCATCGACTGGTTCACCGTCGGTGCGCAAGCGCTCAACTTCCTCATCCTGGTGTGGTTGATGAAGCGCTTTCTTTACAAGCCCATCCTCCACGCCATCGACGCGCGGGAGAAGCGGATCGCCGCGGAACTCGCGGACGCCGACGCGAAAAAGGCCGAAGCCCAAAAGGAGCGCGACGAGTTCCAGCACAAGAACGAGGAGTTCGACCAGCAGCGCGCCGCACTCTTGAGCAAGGCGACGGACGAGGCGAAAGCCGAACGTCAGCGGCTCCTCGACGAAGCGCGGAAGGCGGCCGATGCCTTGAGTGCCAAGCGACAGGAAACGCTGAGAAACGACGCCCATAACCTGAATCAAGCCATCAGTCGCCGGACCCAGCAGGAAGTGTTTGCCATCGCGCGAAAGGCGCTGACGGATCTCGCCACGACGAGTCTGGAAGAACGCCTGGGCGAGGTGTTCACTCGCCGCTTGCGAGAGATGGACGGCAAGGCGAAAGAAGGCCTCGCCGAGGCCCTCAAGACAGCGTCTGACCCCGCGCTCGTGCGCAGCGCGTTTGACCTGCCTGCGGAGCAACGCGCGGCGATACAAAATGCGCTCAACGAAACCTTCTCGGCTGAAATCCACGTCCGGTTCGAGACCGCGCCGGACCTGGTCAGCGGGATCGAACTCACCACGAATGGACAAAAAGTGGCGTGGAGCATCGCGGATTATCTGGCGTCGCTGGAAAAGGGCGTCGGTGAACTTCTGAAAGAGAAGGACAAACCTGAAGCCAAAGCCAAGACACCGAGCCAATTGAGCCGCAGATCTAGCCAAGCGAGCCTAGAACCACGAGCAGCGAGGCCTAAGCCGAAGCGAGCAGTCAGAACTGAGCCAAGCCGAGCCGAAGTCGAAGCCAAAGCCGAGCCTAAGCCTGAAGCCAAAGCCGAGCCTAAACCTGAAGAACCTAAGCCCGAAACAAAGAGCCAATGAACATGGAACCTGAGAGCCTCCAGAACGTTTTCGACAGCGCGTTCGCTGGAATAAGCCAGGTGCGGGAAGCCTTCACGCCGCAACTGACGCCGCGGGAGGTGGGCACGATCACCAGTGTCGCCACCGGCATCGCCAAGGTCTCCGGCCTTCCCAGCGTGGGCTTTGAGGAGTTGGTGAAGTTTCCCGGCGATGTGCTCGGCATCGCGTTCAACGTGGACGAGGACGAAATCGGCGTCGTGCTGCTCGGCGAATACTGGCATCTGCACGCAGGCGATGAAGTCGAGCGCACGGGCCGGGTCATGGACGTGGCCGTGGGCGACGGATTGCTGGGACGCGTCATCGACCCGCTCGGTCGGCCACTCGATGGCAACGGGCCGGTGGCCGCCAGCGAGCGCCTGCCCATCGAACGCCCCGCCGCGCCCATCATGGACCGCGCGCCCGTCACCGTGCCGCTCCAGACCGGCCTCAAAGTCATCGATGCGCTCATTCCCATCGGGCGCGGCCAGCGCGAGTTGATTCTGGGTGACCGGCAGACGGGCAAAACCGCCATTGCGATCGACACCATCCTCAACCAGCGGGGCCAGAATGTCCTGTGCGTCTATTGTGCCATTGGCCAGCGCGCTTCCGCCGTGGCGAAGGCCGTGGCCATCTTGCGGGAGAAGGGCGCGATGGATTACACCGTCGTGGTCGTGACCGAAGGCAACGACCCGCCAGGTCTCGCCTACATCGCTCCTTACGCCGCGACCAGCATCGCGGAGCATTTCATGGAAGCGGGTCGCGATGTGCTGATCGTTTACGACGACCTCACGCAGCACGCCCGCGCCTATCGCGAGCTTTCCCTCCTGCTCCGCCGGCCACCCGGTCGCGAAGCCTTTCCCGGCGACATCTTCTACATCCATTCGCGCCTGCTCGAACGCGCGACGCATCTGCGCAAGGAACTCGGCGGCGGCTCGCTCACCGCCCTGCCCATCATCGAGACCGAAGCGCAGAACATTTCCGCCTACATTCCGACCAACCTGATTTCCATCACGGACGGGCAGATCTACCTCTCGCCGTCGCTGTTCGAATTGGGCGTGCTGCCCGCGGTCGATGTCGGCAAATCCGTTTCGCGCGTCGGCGGCAAGGCGCAACGGGCGGCCTACCGCGCGGTGGCGGGCGACCTCAAGCTCGCCTACGCGCAGTTCGAGGAACTCGAGACCTTTGCCCGGTTCGGCGCCCGCCTGGATGAAGACACCCGCAAGATCATCGAGCATGGACGGCGAATCCGCGCCTGCCTCAAGCAGCCGGAATTCGCCCCGGTGTCCGTGCCCGCACAAATCGCCGTCCTGCTGGCGTTGACCGCGGAACTCTTCGACCGCGGTGCCGATTGACCAGATGACGGACGCCGAGCACGCCGTGCATGAGGCGGCGGCGAACATCCCGGCGGAGGTGTGCGCGCGATTCGAAACCGCCGACAAATTGAGCGACGAGGATCGCAAACGATCATCGAAATCGCCCGCCAAGCGCTCGCCCGTTTCCAGCCCAAGCCGGAACCCAAGCCCGAAGCCAAAGCCGAAGCCCAAGCCGAGACCCGAGTCCAAGCCGGAGGCCCAAACCGAGGTCAAGCCGAAGCCCAAGGCGGCACCCAAGGAGAAGTCATGAGCGACACCACGGCGAGCCTGCGCCGAAAGATCAGCAGTGCCGGAGATCTCCAATCCGTCGTCCGCACGATGAAAGCCCTGGCCGCTTCGAGCATCGGGCAATACGAGAAATCGGTGCGCGCGTTGGCCGACTACTATCGGACCGTGGAGCTGGGGTTGGGCGCGTGCTTTCGGGAAAGCGAGCCGGCGGCCTTGATGGCAGAACGGAAAGGACGAACCGATGCGGGTGCGATCGGCGCGGTCGTGTTCGGTTCCGACCAGGGACTGGTGGGCCAGTTCAATGAGGTGGTGGCCGATTATGCGATCAAGACGCTCGCAGCTCTGCCCGGCAAACCCCAAGTCTGGGCCGTCGGTGAGCGCGTTCATGCGCGCCTGGCGGACGCGGGCCTGCCGCTGATGGGACTCTTCACCGTGCCGAATTCCGTCAAGGCCATCACCCCGCTCGTCGGGCAGATTCTCATGGAAAGCGAGACGCGCCACGGCCAGGGCGAAGTCGCCGAACTCCACCTCTTCCACAACCGCCCCACGTCCGGGGCGGTTTATGAGCCCGTCAGCCAGCGGCTGCTGCCGCTGGACGAAAACTGGCGACGCAAGTCTGGCCAAACTTCCCTGGCCGACGAGGAACTTGCCCGAGGTCATGGGTGGCGGCACCGCGACCCTGCGGGCGCTCATCCGCGAATATCTTTTCATCTCGCTCTTCCGGGCCTGCGCCGAATCCCTCGCGAGCGAGAACGCGAGCCGCCTGGCGGCGATGGAACGCGCCGACAAAAACATCGACGAATTGCTGGAGGATCTCCACGGCACATTCCACCGTTTGCGCCAGAGTGGCATCGACGAGGAACTGTTCGACGTGATCTCCGGCTTCGAGGCGCTGAGCGTAAAATAGACTGATGAGCATTGACAGCGAGACCGGGCCGGCTATACTTGAACGTGATCCGCCGCATGATCGGAATGAGCGAAACATCGAGATGAAAATCAATTCAAACGATTTTCGCGTGCGGGAAGGAGACGAGGTCAATCTCAAGAAATGGCCGACGAACGTGGAGCCCGTGTACAAGTCGAAGGAGCAGTATCAAGAACTTCTGGGAGAGCACGTTGCAGCAACTGAGCTCGCAGCAACAGCTTCTCTATGCCGCCAACCGCCATGCCGTCCTGCTGATCTTCCAGGCGATGGATGCGGCCGGAAAAGACGGCGCCATCAAGCACGTGATGTCCGGCGTCAACCCGCAAGGCTGCCAGGTATTCAGCTTCAAGCATCCCAGCGCCACCGAATTGGAACACGATTTTCTCTGGCGCACCACCCGCGATCTGCCGGAACGCGGGCGGATCGGCATCTTCAACCGATCCTACTACGAGGAGGTGCTGATCGTCCGCGTGCATCCGGAGATTCTCCGCAGCGAAGGCCTCCCGGACGCCCTGCATCGACGAGAAGAAGGTCTGGCACGACCGGTATCGTTCCATCGTGGATTTGGAGAGGCATCTCTATGGCAACGGAACGCGCATCATCAAGTTCTTCCTCCACCTCTCGAAGGAGGAGCAGCGGAAGCGCTTTCTTGACGGATCGACGAGCCGGAGAAGAACTGGAAATTCAGCCTTGCGGATATCGAGGAGCGGAAATTCTGGAAGCACTATATGAAGGCCTATGAGGAATGCCTCAGTGCGACGAGCACCCGGACGCGCCCTGGTATGTCGTTCCCGCCGACGACAAGGAAAACGCCCGGCTGATCGTTTCCCAGATTGTCCTCGACACGCTCGAAGGACTCGAAATGACTTATCCAAAAACGGGCGCAAAGCGCCGGCAGGAATTGCAGTCGATCCGCAAGCGGCTCGCGAAATGAGATTCTTGCGCACTCCCCAATCCTGTCATAAGTCGCGATCGGAGAACGATAATGTTCAACCTTATCGAGGGTCTGTCGTAATCTTGCGGCCTTCCTGGTTAGCGACGGCGCAGCCGCACTCACCGGGAACATCGAATATGTCGACGCCGGCTATCACATCGTCGGCTAACAGGCGAGTTCGGAGGTCCGGAATGGAGCGCATCGAGAACCGGACCTTCGACGAGCTTAAGGCTGGAGACGCGGCCAGCCTCGTCCGGACGCTCACCTATAAGGACATCGAGCTATTCGCCGATCATGTCCGGCGACGTCAATCCCGCGCATGTGGACGAGGACTTCGCCAGGAGCGACATGTTCCACAAGGTCGTGGCGCACGGCATGTGGGGCGGGGCGCTGATCTCCGACCGTGCTCGGCACCGAGCTGCCAGGCCCGGGCACGCTCTATCTCGACCAGTCGCTGCATTTCCACCGGCCGGTAGGCCTCGGCGACACCATCACCGTCACGGTCAAGGTGACGAGTAAGACCGAAGAAGCCCATCAGGTCATCTTCGACTGCCAGGCCGTCGAACCAGCGCGGCGAGGTGGTCATCACCGGCATCGCCGAGGTGATCGCACCCACCGAGAAGATCTCCCGCCCGCGCGTCGTGCTCCCCGAAGTCGAACTGCGGGAGAAAGGGCGCGCTACGAGCGCCTGATCGAGATGACCCGCGGCCTGGAGCCCATCCGCACCGCCGTCGTCCACCCGGTCGACACGCCGTCGCTGCTCGGCGCCATCGAGGCGGCGCGCGAGAAGCTTATCGTGCCGGTGCTGGTCGGGCCGGAGCCAAGATCCGCGCCGCCGCCGAGCAGGCGCAGCTCGATCTGGCGCCCTATGAGATCGTTCCGACCGAGCACAGCGACGCCGCGGCCGCGAAAGCCGTCGCCATGGCGCGCGCCGGCAAGGTCGAGGCGCTGATGAAGGGCGCCTCCATACGGACGAGCTCATGCGCGCGGTGGTCGACGGCGAGCGCGGCCTTCGCACGCCCGGCGCATCAGCCACGTCTTTGCGATGGACGCGCCGGGCTATCCGCGGCCGCTCTTCATCACCGACGCCGCGATCAACATCTATCCCACGCTGAGGACAAGCGCGACATCGTCCAGAACGCCATCGATCTGGCCACGCGCTGGGCATCGCGGAGCCAAGGGTCGCGATCCTGTCGGCGGTCGAGACCGTCACCGAGAAGATCAAGTCCACGCTCGACGCCGCCGCGCTTTGCAAGATGGCCGACCGCGGGCAGATCACCGGCGGCATCCTCGACGGCCCGCTTGCCTTCGACAACGCCGTCTCGGAGGAGGCCGCCAAGACGAAAGGCATCGTCTCGCCGGTCGCCGGCCGGCCGACATCTTCGTCGTGCCGGACCTCGAGGCCGGCAACATGCTGGCCAAGCAGCTCGATACCTTGCGGAGGCGGAGATCGCGGGCATTGTGCTTGGCGCGCGCGTGCCGATCATCCTGACGAGCCGCGCCGACAAGACGCTGGCGAGGCTCGGCTCCTGCGCGATCGCGTTGCTGCTGGCGCGTCACAAGGCGGGGGCGAGGCTGTGAGCGACGCTATCCTCGTCTTGAACGCGGGATCTTCGAGCATCAAATTCGCAATCTTCCCCGGCCATGGGCGACCGAGCCGGCAGGGCCTCATATGCGAAGGGGAATGCGAGGGCATAGGGCACCGCGTGCACTTTTCGGCGAGAGACAGCGCCGAAGTGTCGCTGATCGACGAATTTCTGGCAGAAGGGACGACCCACGAAGACGCGCTCGGCGCGCTGCTGCGCTGGTTGGAGGGCCACTTTCATGACCATCGACTGTCGCGGCCGGTCATCGGGTGGTGCATGGCGGAGCACTCTATACCGCGCCGGTTCGGATCGACGCGTCGGTGATCGCCGATTTGCGCCGCCTCATTCCTCTCGCACCGCTTCATCAGCCCCATCATCTTGCCGCCA
>CAWIJW010000014.1:0-75670 GCA_963836525.1 uncultured Acidobacteriaceae bacterium | reverse complement strand
CACCACCGGCTTTTGGTTGATGCACGTGTTTTGGTTCGACCGCTTGAACTTGATGAGCTGGTAGATGTCGGAACCCACTTCGCGCGAGAGCTGCGTGGGATGGTGCTCGCCCTCGACGCGCACGATGATGCGCTCCGAGTCCACCGAATCCACAAGTCCGTTACGCTTGGCCAGGATCACGGCGCCGGAATCCCGCGCCGTCACGCCTTCCATGCCCGTGCCCACCAGCGGCGCTTCGGCTGCCAGCAGCGGCACGCTCTGGCGCTGCATGTTCGCGCCCATCAACGCGCGGTTAGCGTCGTCGTGCTCCAGGAACGGCACCAGTGACGCAGCCACCGAAACCAACTGCTTGGGGCTGACGTCGATGTAATCCACCTCGGCCCGGTTCACCAGTACAAAGTTCCCCTGCCGGCGCGCATTCACCAGGTCCTCGGTGATTTCGCCCTTCTCGTTGAACTCGATGTTGGCCTGCGCGATGGTGTGCCGGTCTTCCTCCCACGCCGAAAGGTAGAAGCTGTAGGGAATGAAGTCGATGGTGCGCTTGCCCGCCTTCTTCAATTGCGTGTTCAACCGCAACGCCTCGTCCTTCTCGATGCGATCGCCCACGCGCAGTCCGCTTTCGCCGGCATTCACGATCTCCACGAAATCCAGAATCTTCGAGTCCTTCACCTTGCGGTAAGGTGACTCGATGAATCCGTACTCATTGATCCGCGCAAAACAGCTCAGCGAACTGATGAGTCCGATGTTTGGGCCTTCCGGCGTCTCGATCGGGCAGATGCGTCCGTAGTGCGTCGGGTGTACGTCGCGCACCTCGAATCCGGCGCGCTCCCGCGACAGGCCGCCCGGCCCCAGGGCCGAAAGCCGCCGCTTGTGCGTAATCTCCGACAGCGGATTGGTCTGGTCCATGAACTGCGAGAGCTGCGAGGAGCCGAAGAACTCGCGGATCGCCGCCATCACCGGCTTGGCGTTGATCAGGTCGTGCGGCATGGCCGTGTTCAGCTCCTGGTACACGCTCATCTTTTCCTTGATGGCGCGTTCCATGCGCACCAGGCCGATGCGGAATTGGTTTTCCATCAGCTCGCCCACGGCGCGCACGCGGCGGTTGCCCAGGTGGTCGATATCGTCCACTACGCCGATGTTCTTGCGCAACTTCAGCAGGTAGCGGATCGTCGCGTAGAAGTCCTCGGGCGTCAGCGTGCGGTGATCGAGCGGCGTGGCGTCCTGGTTTTCGTAGAGCTTGATGTTGAACTTCAGCCGGCCCACGCGCGAGAAATCGTACTTGCGCGGATCGAAGAACATGCCCTCGAAGAGCGCCGTGGCCGTGTCCAGTGTCGGCGGGTCGCCCGGCCGCAGCTTGCGGTAAATCTCGATCAGCGCCTCTTCCGGCTTGTGCACCGAGTCGCGCTTCAGCGTGTTGGAGATGATGTTGCCCACGTCGTCGCGGTCGGGGAAGAACACCTCGAAGTTCGCCGCTCCGCTTGACAGCACCTTGTGCAGCCGGTCCGCGGTCAACTCGACGTTCGCCTCCACCACCACTTCGCCTGTAGACGTATCCACCACGTCGGCAGCGGTCACCGCACCATCCAGTTCGGCGGCTTCCACTTCCACCTTGTCGATGCCCGCCGCGCGCATTGCTTTCAGCGCGTGCGGCGTGATCTTGCGCCCGCTGTGCGCGATCTCCTCGCCGCCGTGGCGCAGCGCATGAGCCGGCTTCACGCCCACCAGGTGCGTGCCCTTCGTGACATCCTGCGGCACTGCCCAGAACAACTTGCCGTCCTCGACGTGCAGGCGGTCGACGGTGTAGAAGGTCTTCAGAATCTCCTCCTCCGAGCGCAGCCCCAACGCACGCAGGAAGATCGTGCCCAGAAACTTGCGCTTGCGGTCGATGCGCACGTACAGCGTGTTCTTCTGGTCGTACTCGAACTCCACCCACGATCCCCGGTAGGGAATGATCTTGCCCAGGAAGTAAGTCCGGTTGTTCGCGGTCTCGAAGAAGACGCCCGGCGAGCGGTGCAACTGCGAAACAATCACCCGCTCGGTGCCGTTCACGATGAACGTGCCGTTCGGCGTCATCAATGGAATGTCGCCGAAGAAAACCTCCTGCTCCTTGATGTCGCGGATGGTCTTGTTGCCGGTCTCGGGGTCCTTATCGTAGATAGTCAGGCGTACCGTCACCTTCAACGGCGCGCTGAACGTCATGCCCCGCTCTTCACATTCCTGCTGGTCGTACTTCAACTGCAGGCTCACCGGGTCGCCGCACTTGTTGCAGAAGTCGGGAGTGTTCTTGTTGTAGGTGCCGCACTTCTGGCACAGCACGTCGCTGGGTAGGAAGGGATCCGTGATCACCATCGCCCCGCAGTGCACGCACGCCGTGCGCAGGTGGTGCAGTCCCTTCAGATGGCCGCACTTGCACTCCCAGTTGCCGATGGAAAAGTCCACGAAGTCCAACTGCGAGATGCCGCGGAAGTCGGTAATGGGGAACACCGACACAAACACCGACTGCAACCCGCTGTCGTCGCGCTCGTTGGGCAGCTTGTCCATCTGCAGGAACCGCTCGTAGCTGCGCCGCTGCACTTCAATCAGGTTGGGAATCTGGGTGGCAGTGGGAATCTTGGAAAAATCGAGCCGGCTGCGAATCGCGCGCTTCTCGTTGGGCATGATCACTCCTGAGCCTCGTCGCTCCGGCGCCGTACGCGTGCCGGGCCGGCGCCCGAGTCTCGGTGACGCCGGTAAAGTTCCCGAAGAAATCGAAAATACATGGGAGCAGGCAATGAATTTCCCGCTCTTATGCTGACGGCAGCCCGGAAAATGGATTCCCAGCTCGCCGGAAAGAACCCGGATCAGGCGGGTTCTGTGAGAGTTGCGTCAATAACGTGTGGCAGATATTGCCGTGCATCGGGCAGGTGCGCTAGACTGCGCACAATTGGAAGTTGCGAGCTCAACGGCTGATCCCGGAAATTCGGGGTTGACCGCAAAGGGAAGTTGTGCGCATAGAGTTGCCAGAGCCTAAGAAATCCTCTGTGCAGCGCCCCGGGAAGACACGAAAAGCCCGTAAGGACGCAATGCCTCACGAGCGCGGCTCATCGCCAGTGCTCCCCTCCGAATTTTCTTCCATTGCCCTCGCCGATTGCAAAATCCGCTTCCGCCGCGACTTGCCAGCTGCCCGACCTTCATCAACGGCTGCCCCGCCTGAACTCAGGACAAGTCGTTGACCCAAAATAACTTGACCAACTCATGACGCCCGCACCCAAGCACCCTCATACTGCTCTGGGTTGCGAACGCTTGCGTGAACGCCACGCTCCGCTCATCGCGCCACCTGGCCGCTCCGTCCCCGGGGTAAGCGGAACGGAACCGCCAAGACGCGCACTCTACATCTTAGCGCGTCCCGGCGTCCCTTGCAAGTCTCGTGCCGTTTACTTGACCTCGATGGTCGCCACGCCCTCAAACTTCTTCTTGATGGCCTCGGCTTCTTCCTTGGTCGCGATTTCCTTGATCGGCTTCGGAGCCCCATCCACCAGGTCCTTGGCTTCCTTCAGGCCCAGCGACGTGACTTCGCGTACCGCCTTGATCGTATTGATCTTATTGGCGCCTGCGTCCTTCAGGATGACCTGAAATTCGGTCTTCTCCTCAGCCACTGGAGCCGGCCCGCCCCCCGTCGCGCCGCCCCCCGCAACCACCACCGGTGCCGCGGCCGCCGCCGAAACGCCAAGCCTCTCTTCCAGCTTTTTCACCAGAGCTGCTGCTTCCAGCAGGCTCAGGCTCACAATCTGTTCTTCCAACTGTGCAATATCCGCCATGTTCTTCTCCAATCAGAACCGTTTGAATTGGTATTTCCCCGGCCGCTTCGGCAGGCTCGAAAGTTTCCGATGCGCCAGACCCGCGCCCTTTCAATCTGCTCCCCGGCCAGTAACCCGTAAAACCTTGGGCACCCCATCCTTTCCGCCGCTTTTTGCGGAAAGGGCGGGAGACCAAAACTCAGGCCACCGCTCCCGCGGCAAACTTCTCCTTCTCCACGCCCTGTCCCAGCACCACGGCCATATCGCGCCCCGCCGCATTGAGCACCGTAACCAGTCGCTGCGCCGGCGCATTGATCAGGAACAGCAGCTTCGAGTAAATCTCTTCCTTGCCCGGCATCGTCGCCAGCGCCTTCACCTCGTCCACGCTCAGCAGCTTGCCGTCCACAATGCCCAGCTTGAACTGGAACTCCGCGTTCTCGCCCGCCCACTTGGCGAAAACCTTGGCCAGCGCCACGGGATCGCCTGCGGTGAACGCAACCGAGTTCACGCCCTTCAAGCCCTTCAACGCCGCTTCCACCTGCGTGCCCTTGCCGGAGACAGCGGCCAGCGTGTTCTTCACCACGCGATATTTGCCGCCGGCCTCGCGAATCACTTTGCGCAGCTGGTAGTCCTTGGCCACAGTGAGCTTGTTAAAGGTGCCGATAATCGCGGTAGTCGACGAAGCCAGCTCAGCAGCCAGCCCCTTCACCTTCTCCGCCTTCTTCGCTCTCGAAATTGCCATCGTTCTGCTCCAAACAGTAAACAGTGGTCAGTGATCAGTGGTCGGTCTTTTCGGCCCACTAGGATCCTTTTGCTGCTCCCTGCTCTTTCCTTGCTCGGCCACGCCGGAAGCTGGCCTCAAAACCCTGCCCCAAGAATCCTCGGCTCAAGTCAAAGCCAGTCGCATCCCCGCATCACCTGTTCCCTGATCCCTGTTCCCTATTCCCTGCTCTTATCTCTTCCCCGCCGCATCGGCAACTGCCGAATCCAGTGGAACGCCCGGCCCCATCGTCGAGCTCAGCGTGACGCTCTTGATGTACTTGCCCTTGGCCGCCGAAGGCTTCGCGCGCACAATCGACGTAATCACCGTCGTCGCGTTGTCGATCAGCTTTTGCGGCTCGAAGCTCAGCTTGCCCACCGGCACGTGCACCAGGCTGGTCTTGTCGGCGCGAAACTCCACCTTGCCCGCCTTGATCTCCTTCACCGCCGCGGCTACGTCCATGGTCACGGTTCCGGTCTTCGGATTCGGCATCAGACCCTTCGGTCCCAGCACCTTGCCCAGCCGGCCCACCACCTTCATCATGTCCGGCGTCGCAATCAGCGCGTCGAAGGCGGTCCAGTTCTCCTTCTGGATCTTCTCCACCATCTCCTCGCCGCCCACAAAGTCCGCCCCGGCCGCGGTGGCTTCCTTCTGCCGGTCGCCGGTCGCGATCACGGCCACGGTCTTGGTCTTGCCCAAACCGTGCGGCAGAACCACCGTCCCGCGCACCATCTGGTCGGCATGGCGCGTGTCCACGCCCAAACGCATCGTCAGATCGACGGTCTCGTCGAACTTTGCGTACTTCACTTGCTTCAGGAGATTCACTGCTTCAGGCAGCGGATACGCCGGCTTGGTGATAGCGGCGCGCGCCTTCGCAATATTCTTTCCAGCGGACATGCTTCCCTCGTCTCCCACCGCCTCTGCCAGCCCGCCCGTCGCGGGACCCCATCGAACCCTCAAGGCAGCCTTCCAAAACGCCGCCCCTCCAGCCAGGAGCCAAAAGCCGTGGTGCTAATGACAACCCAGGGATCTCCCTGAGCATATGGATCGATGATAACGGAACACTCCCTGGATTGCAAACAGTGGCATCCGCTTCTGTCTGACGGTCAGCCTTCCCCGCCACGTCCTTCGCCCGAACAGTACACTAGACTCAGGAACCTTCCCTCCGGACATTCGCCTTGCACCCGCTCCTCGCCCATCTCAATCCCGAACAACGCGCCGCGGTCGAGGCCACCGATGGCCCGCTGCTCATCCTCGCGGGCGCCGGATCGGGCAAAACCCGCGTCATTACCCACCGCATCGCCTGGCTCATCCGCGAGAAAAACGTCGCGCCCGACTCCATCGTGGCCGTCACCTTCACCAATAAGGCCGCCGGCGAGATGGCCGAGCGCGTCGACCAGCTCCTCGGCCACACATCACTGGCTAAGCCCCTGATCTCCACCTTCCACTCGTTCTGTGTGCGCATTCTTCGCCGCGATGTCGAGGCCCTGAAGATCGCCGGCGCCCAGGGCCTCACCCGCGCCTTCACCATCTTCGATGAGAACGACCAGCAAGGCATCGTCAAGCAGATCATGAAGCGCATGGGGCTCGACACCAAGCAGCTCACTCCGCGCACCGTGCAGAGCCGCATCTCCTGGGCCAAAAACCACATGGTCGATCCGCAGGACTTCTTCCTCAGTTCGAAAGACCCCGCCGGCGAGCGCGTCGCCCACATCTTTCAGGCCTACCAGGCCGAGCTGCGCAAGAACAACGCCATGGACTTCGACGACCTGCTCCTCGAGGCCGTTCGCCTGCTCAAGGCCTCCGCCGAAGTCCGCGAGCGCTACCAGCGCCGCTATCAATATCTGTTGGTCGACGAGTACCAGGACACCAACCGCCCGCAGTACGAGCTGATGAAGCTCCTCGCCAGCGAGCACAAGAACGTCTGTGCGGTCGGGGACGAGGACCAGAGCATTTACTCCTGGCGCGGCGCCGACATCCGCAACATCCTCGAGTTCGAAAAAGACTTTCCTAACGCCCGCATCATCCGCCTCGAGCAGAACTACCGCTCCACGCAGATCATTCTGGAAGCCGCCGGCGCGGTCGTCGCCAACAACATCCGCCGCAAGGGCAAAAAGCTCTGGACCGAGCGCCAGGGCGGCTCGCTCATCGGCTACTATGAAGCGCCCGACGGCGAAGACGAAGCCCTCTTCATCGCCGATAAGATTCAGGCATTCCTGCAAGCACAAGACTCGTCCGAAACACAAGACCGCGGAGCGGCGGGCCACTGCGCTGTGCTCTACCGCACCAACTCGCAATCGCGTCTCGTCGAAGAGGCGCTGCGCCGCTACAACATCAGCTACACCATGGTCGGCGGATTCAGCTTCTACGAGCGCGCCGAGATCAAGGACCTTCTTGCCTATCTGCGCCTGGTGAAGAATCCACACGACTCCATGGCCTTGCAGCGCGTAATTAACACGCCTGCCCGCGGCATCGGCAAAACCACGCTCGAAAGCGTGGAGCGGCTGGCCCTCGAAACCGGCGTCTCCACCTGGGATGCCGTCGCTGCGGCCATCGCCAATCGCCTCATCTCAGCGCGCGCGCTCATGGCGCTTGAATCCTTCCGCCAGCTCATTCTCGATGCGCAGGCCATGATGGATCCTGACTTCGCTGGCAAGCTCGCCGCCGACGTGGCCGAGTCCCACGCAAGCGACTCCGACACAGACTTCACGTTTGGCGAGGCCGCGCCGGTAGAAGCTGCGAGCGGGAGCCCCGCAGAAGAACCAGACCCAGAAGAGAAATCCGACGAAGAGCCTGCATTTCGTTCTCCCGGCGACGCCGCCACTCTCCCAGAGCTTATCCGCTTCCTCATCGACCGCACCGGCTACATCAAAGCTCTCGAAGCCGAGGGCACGCCCGAGGCCTTCAGCCGCATTGAGAATCTGAAGGAGCTGGCCAACGCCGCGCACGATGCCGAGGAGCGCGGCGAGACGCTGGCCGAGTTCCTCGACCACGCCGCGTTGGCCTCCGACACCGATCAGTTCGACCCCAATGCCCGCGTCACGCTCATGACCCTGCACGCGGCCAAAGGCCTCGAGTTTCCGCTTGTCTTTCTTGCTGGCCTTGAGGAGGGCCTCTTTCCCCATTCGCGCACATTGAACGATCCGCTCGGAGATCTCGAAGAAGAGCGCCGCCTCTGCTACGTCGGCATGACGCGCGCCATGAACACGCTCATCCTCACCCGCGCCCACTACCGCCGCCGCTACGGCGCCGACGTACCTGAGGCCAGCATCCCATCCCGCTTCCTTGAAGAAGTTCCCCCGCAGCTCATCGAGAATCTTGGCAGCCGAAGTCCCGAGCTGGTCCACTCACGCGTACACCCCAGCCCATGGCCCGGGCCACCGTCACCACCGCGCGAGCGGCTCCGACGGCGCCCACTTCAACTACGAGGACGAAAGCCAGGAGATTCCGCACTCCGCCGCGCCCAGCTCCTCGCCGCGCCGTGCGCCGGTTCCAAAAAGCAGAAGCACTCAAGTGCAGCCAGCACCGCCGGAGCGCTCCATCGACAACATCGCGCGCTTCTTCGGCGCGAAATCCCTTGGCCAGCATGGTAGCCGGGAGCCCCAGGCCCCGGCTCTGAGACCTGGGAGGGATGATCGCCCCTCGATGGAGATCCCGACGCCCAACGGCGCCTCCGGCCTCAAGAAAGGGCAGCGCGTCCACCACGCCAAATACGGCGAAGGCACCGTGCTGCTGCGCGAGGGCGACGGCGAAGATGCCAAGCTCACCGTGCTCTTCGCCCGCCACGGCATCAAGAAGCTGATGGAAAAGTTCGCCAATTTGCGCAAGATCTGATCTCAGCCACGGCACATCGCTTCAGTGCAGCCCGTCGTGTGCCCTAACCCGTCGCGCCTGCCGCCGCGTTCAGCTCGCTGATATCGAAGTAGAGGTCCAGCGTCTCGGCCGTTTCCAGGCTCTCCAGAGCCGCGTGAAAGAACTCCTCACGTAAGCCCCGCGCCAGTCGCGCTTGCTTCGATCGGTCCTTCGCAAACCCCGGAATGAAGTACTGCTTTGAAATCCTCCATCTCCCGCTGGTACCCCACCGGCTTCGTCACAAAGTGACAAAGAAATCCGGCGACAAACTTCAATGCGTCCTTCGCCTTCGGGTCCGCCAGATCACGGTACAACTCCCTCCTGCCAAAGAACCCGGTCTTGATCTCCAGGTTGGCGACAGAGCCGCGTATGCGTGCCTGTAACAGGAATTGCACCAGGACATCTTCATCGGTCTCGTCAAACCTGGGGTCGGGAATAATTCCGATCTCCTTCAGGTAGCTGCGAAAAAATGCCATCGGCTTCCTCCCTTCGTCATTCGCATTCGCATGCTCATCGTGCCTTGGGCGGGACCGCTGCCGGTTCAGGCGCTTCTGCTGCCTGTCTCGCTGCCGCGCCGGGCTCGCTTCTTGGATACTGGGGAACCGGAGAGCACAATTCTCTCCAAGCGCTCGGCGCGGAGTCAATTGGAATCTGCGTCTGTCGCCACACCCGTTGCCTCCGCACACTCAGCCTGCTCACATCCCTCGCTTGGCCTGCTCCCGCACCGCTCCTTTAGACTGAAAGCGCCATGCATCCTGCAAGAAACCTGGGCGCTCGCCCCCGGGCCGCGGCACTCCTGGCCGCGCTGATAGCAACTCTGGCCGCCGCTTTCGCCCTCGCCGGATGCGGCATGCCGGGCGCGCCGCAACCGCCCTCGCTGAACCTACCCGTTCGCGTCAACGATCTCTCTGCCGTGCGCACTGGCGGCCAGGTATCCCTCACCTGGACCATACCCACGAAGAACTACGGACAAGTTGCTGCTCAAGGGCAACATCGCTGTGCGCGTGTGCCGCAATCAAACAGCCTCCGCAACATGCTCCGTGGCCGCCACGTTGCAACTGGCTCCGGGAGCCGACGCCGCCTTTACTGACGCGCTGCCGCCGGCGCTGGCCGCAGGCGCGCCGCGCGTCCTCACCTACTTTGTGGAACTGGACAATCGCAAAGGCCGTTCAGCGGGCCTTTCAAACGGTGCCGAGATTCTGGCGGGCGAGGCGCCCCCCGCCGTCGACGGCCTCACTGCGGAGATGCGCAAGGACGGCGTGCTGCTGCGCTGGACACCCGCCCCGCCCCAAGCCTCACCCGTTGCCATTCGCCTCGTGCGCAAGCTGCTCACGCCGCCCGCGAAGAATCCTGGCCCCCAAAAAATCGGACAAAGCCCGCTCGCCCCTCCCGCCGAGCCGCTCGAGCAAAGCCTGCTCGTCGAGCCCCGGTTCGCACGCCGATCGCGCTCTCGACACCAGCATTCGCTTTGGCGAGACCTACGAGTACCGCGCGCAGCGCGTCGCCCGCAGTCAGTGTCAACGGCGAAACTCTGGAACTGGCCTCGCCGCTCTCTGCGCCCCTGCGCGTCGAGGCTCTCAATCTCTTCCCGCCCGGCGTACCGAAGGGCCTGGTCGCCGTGGCCACGGCAGGCGAAAACGGCGCCGCTCCGTCGATCGATCTGAGCTGGCTGCCAGACACTGAAGTCGACCTCGCCGGCTATATCGTCTACCGTCGCGAGCCCGGGGTCCCCAACGACAGGTCCTCGTCGTTGGGGTGGGACGCCGGCGCCTGGCAGCGTATCTCGCCCGCCGAGCCTGTGGTGGGACCAGCCTTTCACGACGCAAATGTCCAGCCCGGCCACACCTATTCCTATGCCGTCAGCGCCATCGATCGCGAGGGTCACGAGAGCGCGCGCTCCGCCGAGGCGCAGGAAACCGTACCCGGACCGTAGGGTCTGCTAACTGACCCTGACCCATTTCAGCCCTAAGGAGTCACACCCCATGAAGTATTGCCGCTTTTTCCTTGACGGCCAAACCCATTACGGCGCCGTCGAAGATCCGCAACGGCGAGACGTGGATCGTTGGCCCCGCACCCGCACCCGAAGAGGATCTGGCCTGGAAGCTCCAGCACGCGCAAGCCTCGCCCGCCTTCGCCCCCATGCCGCTCAGCGCCGCCGAATTGCTCCCGCCGGTCACATCGTCGAAGATCGTGTGCGTCGGCCGCAACTATCGCGCGCATGTACGCGAACTGGGCAACGAGATGCCCGTCGAACCGCTGATCTTCTTCAAGCCGCCCTCGTCGCTGCTCCGTCCGGGCGGCGTGGTGCGGCTCCCCGCTGTTTCGGAGCGCGTCGACTTTGAGGGCGAGCTCGCCGTCGTCATCGGCCGCCACGCGCGCCATCTCAAGCCCGGTGCTCCATGGCGAGAAGTCGTCCGCGGCTTCACGCTGGCCAATGACGTAACCGCCCGCGACCTGCAAAACAAAGACGATCAGTGGACACGCGCCAAGGGCTTCGACACCTTTTGCCCCATCGGCCCGCTGGTCACGGACGAGCTCGATCTCGACCTGGGCCTGACCCTCGAGACGCGCCTCAACGGCGAACTCCGCCAGCACGCCTCCACGCTCGACTTCATCTTCCCGCTCCCCGAGCTTCTCGCCTTCATCACGTCCGCGTTCACGCTCGAGCCCGGCG
This sequence comes from uncultured Acidobacteriaceae bacterium, assembly GCA_963836525.1. Taxonomy (GTDB): domain Bacteria; phylum Acidobacteriota; class Terriglobia; order Terriglobales; family Acidobacteriaceae; genus Telmatobacter. The sequence continues at coordinate 64,608 of CAWIJW010000014.1, read as the reverse complement.
ACTTGGTGCTCACCGGAACTCCTTCCGGTGTCGGTCCGCTCAAGCCCGGCGATCGCGTCGAGGTCTCCGCCCCCGGCCTAGGCGTACTTTCCAACACCGTCAAAGCGGAGTGAGCATCGCCGGCGAAACGTGCACCCCGCGCGCCCTCGCCGCATCCTAGGAGAAGGGGTACACTGGTGCCGTAGGACGCCAGCCAAAAATCCCCCCATTCCCCTTGAGGAGGAATCATGCCGCAGAATCTTCTTGAACAGTTGCGCAAGGTAACCGTGGTCGTGGCCGACACCGGCGACATGGAGGCCATGGAGCAGTTTCATCCCCAGGACGCGACCACCAACCCTTCGCTGATCACCACCGCCGCGCAGATGCCGCAGTACCAGCCCATCGTGGACGGTGTGCTCATGGATGCGCGAAACGAGCTCGGCGACGGCGCCACCGACCAGGCCGTAGCCAACCTCGCCTTCCAGCGCCTGGCCATCGCCTTCGGCAAAAAGATTCTCGCCATCGTCCCCGGCCGCGTCTCCACTGAAGTTGACGCGCGCCTCTCCTACGACACCGAGGCCACCATCGCGCAGGCGCGCAGCATCATCGCGCAATACGACGCGGCAGGCATCGGCCGCGAATCACGTGCTCATCAAGATCGCCTCCACGTGGCAGGGCATTCGCGCCGCTGAAGTCCTCGAAAGAGAGGACATCCACTGCAACCTCACGCTTCTCTTCGGTTTGCACCAGGCCATTGCCGCGGCCGACGCCGGCGCTACGCTCATCTCGCCGTTCGTGGGGCGCATTTTCGACTGGTACAAGAAAGACACCGGCAAGGACTTTTTCGGCGCCGATGATCCCGGCGTGCAGTCCGTCACCCGCATCTACAACTACTTCAAGAAGTTCGGCTACAAAACCGTGGTCATGGGCGCCAGCTTCCGCAACATCGGCGAAATCTGCGAACTCGCCGGCTGCGATCTGCTCACCATCTCGCCGCAACTGCTCGCCGAGCTCGAAAACACCCAGGGCGACCTGCCTCGCAAGCTCGATCCGAAGGCAGCCCAGGCGATGGCGATCGAAAGAATCGTAATGTCGACAAGGCCGCCTTCGACCGCATGCACTTGGCCGATCGCATGGCCACCGACAAGCTCAAGGAAGGCATCGAAGGCTTCTCGGCCGCGCTGGTCAAGCTGGAGACGCTGCTCGCCAAGCGGCTGGCGGAGCTGGAATCGCGCACGCCCGCCGCCGTCTGAGCGCATCCCCAGCTCCGCGCCAATCCCATCCGGCACAAGAAGGGCAGCCCGTCTCGGCTGCCCTTCACTTCTCCGCGCAGTTTGCAATCGAACCTCGCCTCTGCCAACAAAGTTGGCCCTCCCCTCTTGTCAAACGCAACTGTTCCGATAATCTCAGTGTTAAATCGATGGTGAATCGGGCCGCGGCTGGCACGTTCCCCGCGCAGCACGACCAGGAACAGCCGGGTCCCGTGAGCAACCCGGCTGCTCGCGCACAGCCGCAGCGGTATCCGGAGACAATTCCTCTTCGGTTCCGCCCACGGGAGGTGTGTATGCAACCTCAGGCTCATCCACTCGAACCGTTCTTTCAGCAGGCCGTCCGCAATAGTTGCGAAGGCAGGCTGGGTCTGCACGATCCCGATGTGACCGGCTACGTGGCGCACCTGCTCTGCGAGTTTTCCCAGGCCGACAAGCTCTACAGCATCCGCGATGAGGCAGGCCGCCCCATCGAGGAGCTCGAAGAGATGGAGCGCGCCGCTGATCCTGTGCTCGGCACGGCGGCTTCCTTCGATGAGGAACGCGCGCTTCGCAAGCACATCGGTGACTACGCCCTCTTCGTCGCCGGCATGTATCCCGAGGCCATCGCTTCCAGCCGCCGCCTCCGCCACCATTACCCCAGCCTCGACGAGCTCATTCGCGCCGGCAAGCAGAGCTACTTCATCGTCAGCCAGTTCAATCTCTTCGAGTACGAGCACGAGGCTCCGCTCTTCGCCCGCCTCTCCGACCACTTCGAGCGCTACATCCTCGGTCTCTCGCTGGTGCGCCGGGAACTCGGCCCCCGCAAGCCGCTCCAGCTCCCGCCGCGCGTCAACTGAACCGGCCCCTTCTCTCGCCTTCACCGCACGTTGCCGGCCGGCTTGATCCCGCATCCTCGCCGCGTGGATACTGGAAGGCCAGAGGAGATCAATCCATGAGTGAATTTGTCTCTCTGCGCGCGGCCGACGGCCACGCCTTCAGCGCCTATGTCGCGCGACCCGCAGGCGAGCCAACTGCGGGCCTGGTCGTCGTCCAGGAAATCTTCGGCGTCAATTCTCACATCCGCTCCGTGGCCGATGGCTTCGCAAAGGACGGCTTCCTGGCCGTCGCCCCCGCGCTCTTCGACCGCATCCGGCCCGGCATCGAGCTCGGCTACGAAGGCTGCCGACATGCGAACCGCCATGAGCCTCTTCCCCAAACTCGATGCGGAGAAGCCGATTGCTCGACGTTGCCGCGGCCATCGACTTTGCCGCTGGCGCAACGGGCAGGAAAGTCGGCGTCGTCGGCTACTGCTTCGGCGGAACCACTGGCCTGGCTCTCCGCCACGCGGCTTCATCCTGCTGCGGCCATCGGCTACTACGGCGGCCGCATCGGCAACCACGCCGCCGAGAAGCCCGCCTGCCCGGTCATGCTGCACTTCGGCCGCCAGGACGCGCATATTCCCGCCGAAGAAGTCGAGAAGATCCACTCCGCGCACCCCGAAGTTGATATCTTCTGGTACGACGCCGGCCACGCTTTCAACTGTGACGCGCGCGCAAGCTACAACGCCGCAGCCGCCAAAGAAGCCCGCCAGCGCTCACTCGCATTCCTCCAGAAGCACCTGGCCTGACCGCCCCATTGGTAGCCCGGGTCTCAGAGTCCAGCGACGGGTTCCGTCGGGGGGTGAAGTTCTCGCCTGAAGACCTAGGAAACCACACCGCTTCCGAGACGCGCGAACCACTGATCCCTGAAACCTGTCCCTGACCCCTAGTCCTTCACCGCCCCACCTGCACCGCCACCCCGCCCATGATCGTCCGCGGCGGCATGTTTACGCCGCTGATCTCCTGGTACCCCGTATTGCTCAGATTCGCGAACCGCAGATACGGCCGCACCTTGCCCGTGTCGCGCGTCAACGTCGAATTCCACACCGGATACACCGTTTGCTGATACCGCTCGGCAAGTCTGCACCGCATTCGTCAGAACGATGTCGTGCCCCATCGCCCAGCTCCACGACGCGTGAATGTTCTCGACCGGGTAATTGAACACATATTCTGACTCGAGCCCGTGCAGCGCAGTCTGCGCCCCGTGCAAAGCCGTCCACGCGATCCGCACCGTCTGCGACTTGTTCGGAAGCCACGTGAAATTCGCCTCAACTCCGGCAAATTTCAGCCCATTCAAATTCGCCGCGCACCAAATGTTCGCCGGACATCCCGCGGGAAGATACGCGTTCGGCACGGTTGCGCTCTTCACGTAATCGATCGTGGCGTGCTGCTGAGAATAGAACCCCGTTGCCGAAAGCGTCAGCTTCTCCGACGGCGTCCAATCCGCGCCCGCATCGCCGCTCCAGGCCGACTCCGGCTTCAAATTCGCGTTGCCCAGCGTCGCCGGATCGGAGTAAAAGAGGTCGGTATACGTCGGAATCCTGAACCCATATCCTCCACTCGCGCGCAGCTTCAGGCTGCTCGCCACGCGCAGGCTCCCCGCCAGCTCCGGTGAAAACACTCCCTTGCCGCCGCCCGAAAAAATCTCCTCCCGCGCCCCCGCCGACAAGCTCCATCGCTTTTTCGCCGGCCGCAGGTCCACATCCACGTATCCCGCGCCCCGATTCCGTGCATGGATGCCGAGATTGTTGCTGTGAATGCTGTCCCCGTCCGCCTCGAGGCCCATCAGCAGCAGCGTTCCCGCGGGCAGGTTCTCCGTGCGTCGCAGCGAACCCTGCCACGAGCCATCAATATGGTTGTTCTCGTAAATCGCCGGATCGTCGCGGAACAGCACGAAGTCATCCGTATGCCGCCGGTACCCGAACGCCGCCACGGTCCGGCTGCCCAGCTCCTGCCGCGCCGATGCAAACCATCCCTTCGTCCGCTCCCACGAAGGAAAATTGCCGTAAAACTGGTTCGCGCCAAACGACCTGTCACTTGCAGCAAAAAGCAAGTCCAAAACGCCAAAGCGCGGAGCGCACCAGCTCTCCGCCGACGCGTCCTCGTTGCGGTAGTCGCGGTCGGTCATGAATCCCGTGGAAAAGTTGCGCTCTGCCGCCGCGCGGCCGCTCCATCGCCCCCGCGTCGCGCCCGCCAGCAGGGTTTCTTCGTTCGACTCAAAGCTGCCTTCGCCCGCGCGCAAGAACAGCGAATCGTGATCCGGCGCCGCCGTCAGAAAATCCACCACCCCGCTCAACGCATCCAATCCGTGCAGCGTCGATCCCGCACCTTCGAGAACCTGAATGGAATCCATCGCGTCAAGCGGCACGGGAAGGTCGAGATTGTGATGCGAAGTTTGCGCATCGTTGATCCGCAACCCGTTGAGCAGCACCAGCGTCTGCTCAAAGCTGCCCCCGCGCAACACCAGGTCCGCCTGTCCTCCGCCCTCGCCGCGCTCCTGGAGAAAGATCGATGAATCCTTGCGCAGAAAATCCTGCGGCGACTCGGCGGCCAGCGACTGACCCTTCACCGGCAGCACCTCCACCGAGCGCTGCGACTCGGCCAGCGGCACCGGCGTGGCCGTGCCCAACACCACCATCGTTTCGGTCTTCCCCTTCACCGGTGCAGCCGGTGGCGTCGCCGCATCCTGCGCCATGGCCACGCGCAGACCAGTGGCCAGCGCCAGGAACCACGCGCTCCAGACAAGCCCGCTCCAGACGAGAAGTGTGAGTTGAAATCGACGCATCGACCTGCTCAGCTTCAGCATGACCCGCGCCGCCCCGCCATTCAACAACAATTTTGTATCATCTCGAATAGTTGAAGTGCTAAACTAACTCGGGCTGCCCATGCGCATTGAAGCCTTTCTCCGCGAAAGCCCCATGTTCGCCGTGAACCGCGCGGCGCGCCGCTTTGAATCCCTCGCCGCCCGCGTCCTCGCCGCCGACAGCCTCGGTTTTCTCGAAGCTCTCGTTCTCGCGGCTCTCTTCTTCGAAGCCCCGCGCCCGGTCAAGCCGTCGCAACTCGCCGAAACCTTCGCCACCACGCGCGGCAACCTCAGCCACTGCATCTCGTCCCTAGAAGCGAAGGGTCTGTTGCAGCGCAAGATCGATCCCCGGGATGCGCGCGCCTACCTCCTCACCCTCAAGCCGCAGGGAAAGCGCTGCGCCCTGCGCGTCATCGCCGCTCTTGACCGCATGCAAAAAGACTTCGAAAGCGAGATCGGCAAAACCACTCTCGCCGAGATGCTCAAATCCCTCCGCAAGCTCGAAGCCCGCGCCGCCGTGCGCTAGGGCCTGTTAACACTACCAGGGCGGATGGCGTTGCGAGCGAAAATGGGGCCACACGAGGCGGAGGACGACGGCTGTGGCGGGTCCACCGCCTAGGACGACAACGAAGTCTGGTCCCATTTTCGCCGCAACCCGGAGGGACGGGGCCAGTTTTCCCCATTTCGTCGTCCTTCGTCGCTAGCAGACACCCGGTATGCGTCGCTCCTCTCTCCTAGAACTGGGGAAAACTGGCTCCCGTCGCCACCGTCCGGGTAGTGTTAACGGGCCCCAGAAAGCCAGAACTCTTCTACGCCCGCTGCCGGCTTGCGGTCGGCGAACCCCAATTTACCGGCTCGACACGCCGCACCAGCAATCCCCACGACAGCGCCCCAACCAACGCCACGCCGCCGGTCACCACGAACGCCAGACGCGCGCTTCCAAGCTTCTGCACAATCAAACCCGCCAGCCACGGCGCAGCGATTCCCGCAAAGTTGGCCACTCCATTCTGCAGGCTCGACCACCTGCCGGCCATCGCCGGTCCCGCCAGCGTTTGCGTGATCGCCCAGTGGTTTGAAGCGTAGCCGCCATGCCCCATGCAAGCGATTACCAGCAGGCCCAGCGCAACCAATGGATGCCCGTGAAAAAGCGAGAGCACAAGCAAGCTGGAGGCTACGGCTTGGCCGCCCACAACGGCCGTCAGGCGCACTGCTGTCGGAGACGCGCCGCTGGCGATAAGCCGGTCGGAGATCCACCCCGTCAGAATCGTAGTGCAGGCGATCAACAGAAACACTGCCGCGGTCAGCCTCGACATGCCTCGAATCGAAAGATGCTCCTCCTGCACCAGGTAAGTCGGCAGCCACGCCAGCAGGAAATAGTAAAAATAGTTCCCACTGAAGTGGCCCAGAAAAGCGCCCCACGCGCACCGCAGCCGCAGGAGCTTCGCAATCGATGGATCGCCGTCCGCGCTCGGCCCCACCCGCTTCGGCTCCCCGCTCTGCGCCTTCGCATTCTGCTCGCCCCGCGGCATCGCGAAATACCACGGCAACATCCAAAGCAGCGCGCCAACTCCGAAGATCACAAAGAGCATTCGCCATCCCAAATGCACCAGCACCAGCCCGCCCGCAAACGCGCCCGCAGCCGGTCCCAGCTTGGTTCCCGCGTCGATGAGCGCGTTCGCCCGCCCGCGGTGCTCCTGCGGCATGGCGGCAAAGATGCGTGAATAGCATGGATACGCGACCGACTCGCCCAATCCCAGCACGAGCTGCAGCGCAAACAGCGCCGCATAGCTCGTTGTCAGGCCCGTGAACGCGGTGGCCACCGACCACAGCAGGTACCCAAGCATCAGCACCCAGCCCACTGGAAAACGGTCTGTCAACTCACCCGCCAGCCCAAAGAGCTGCACCAGTGCATAGGTCCAGAAGAACGCTGACAACAGCTCACCCGCGCGCAGTGACGAGAACGTGAACTGCCGCTCGAGCAGCGGCATCGCTAACCCCAGATTGCTGCGGTCAACGTAATTGATGACCACCGAGAGAACGAGGAGAAGGATGACGATCCATTCGCGGCGCGAAATGCGGACATGAATCGGGGCAGCTTCCGCCATCGGCTCCTCGCAGTCTCCGCAAATCCTACCATGTATCGCTATCGAGCGAAACTCTCATCGAACCGTCTCGCGTTCAACTCCCCCTGAAGGCCTGCGCGCTTCGCTCACTGCGTGTTCTCGTCCTGCGTCCGATTCCTGCGTTGCCATCGCCGCATCCCCCAGCGCGTTCCCCTCAAGAACGATCCTCTGCAACTCGCCCTTCCCCGTCGGATAGAAAAACTCCGGTCCCCTTGAACGCTCTGCAGTCGCGGACAATCGCGCCAGGCGTATCTTCCAGGCGAATCACCGGCGTCTGATTTTGCGGCTGCCGCGTCGTCACGTCGTCTAGCTCGAGATTGCTCGCGTGCTCCACGCTGAACGCCGGCCCTGCCGCGGCATTCAGTTGTACATCGTGGAGTTCCAGCCCGTCCGTGTAGGCCGCCCTTATTCCCGTCTTCCCTGTTCCCACTACGTCGCTGATTCTCAAATCCTGAATGGGCATCTCCGGCAGTCCCTCGATATCGATCAGCGTCTTCGCTCCATCGATCGTCATATGGCTCATCGCAATGTTGCGAAATACCGGAGTGGTCTTCGATACCGGCTCCTGCCCCCTTCGCCGCTCGCCCTCCATCAAGTAGGTGTTCGTCACCACGATTCCTTCGCCCACGTTCTCCATCGTCCAGTTGTCAAAACGGATGTCCTCCACCACTCCTCCGCGTCCCCGCGCGCTCTTGATCCGCGCTCCGTTCTCCGTATCGACCGCTGTCATGTTGCTCGCGGCGATATTCCGGATGCTTCCTGACGTCTCGCTCCCGATCGACACCGCTCCATGCGCATGATGCACGGTGCAATTGGTGATCACCACGTCTTCGGTCGGCCGGTTCACGCGCAGTCCGTCAGCATCCTTGCCCGACTTGATCACGATGCCGTCGTCGCCCGTATCGATGTAGTCGTTCGCAATCCTCACAAACCGGCTCGAATCCACGACAATCCCGTCCGTATGCACGCCCGGATAGGCCTCGATCACCAGGTTCTCCACCGTGGCATTCTCGCTATACAGCAGGTGCACCGTCCACATCGGCGAGCCGGCAAAGCGCAACCCCGAAACCAGAATGTTCTTACAGTTCATGAAGCGCACAAACGACGGCCTCAACTCCGCGGCCGCCTCCTTGTACTCCTCTTCCGCAATCGTCTTGCCGGCGTTCAGGTCGTTCAGAAGTTGCTCCCAGTGCGGTCCGTTCGCGCTGCCCGGATTGTCACCCTCCGGCTGTTCCCTTCCGTGCAGTTTCATCCAATCCGCGTTGTTGCTCATCAGCACGCCGCGGCCCACCACGGCAACATTCTCCAGATCGTGCCCGCCAATCAGCGGCACCGGCGTCAGCGTCTCGATGCCCTGCTGGCGCCCCGGCGTAAACGGCAGCATCACTGCGGGAAACTCGACCATCGCGCCCGCGTCGAAGTCGAGCGTCAAGTTGCTCACCATTTCAATCGGCCCCGATACATATTGCCCCGCCGGCACAAATACCGTGCCCCCGCCCGCCTTCTTCGCTGCTCCAATCGCTCGCCTGAACGCCTCCGTCGCCGGCGCCGACGCATCGTTCCTCGCGCCAAAGTCCACCACATTGAACACCGGGCCGCTCGCACCCACGCCCTCCGGCGCCTGCGCCCGCACCATCATCGAAGCGGCAAACACCATCAGGCCGGCCGTCGTCCACCGCCGCAGCTTCGTTTTCATCGAAATCCGTCGCAGCCCAAATTCTCGGCGCTCGTACCGCTCACTTCGGTTCAATGGCAATCACCCACAAATCCGTATCGCCCAGGTTATGCCCCTTGTGCGTCTGTCCCAGCCGCCACGCTACCTCGTCCGTCTTCAGTGTCGAAGCCTGCTTGCTGCCATTGGGCAGCACGTGCTCCAATCGCGCGCCACTCAGGCAAACCACCACGCGATCGTGATGCGTGTGTTTCTGCTCCCACGCGTGCGCCGCAATCCTGATGTCGTAAGTGCGGCTGTGCTGGTCCTCGAACAGCACCTTGTAATTCGGTGGCAGTCCCGTCATCCCCCACGTCTCGCTGCTTCCCGCCATCAGGAACTCCACGCGCACCAGGCGCAACGTCAACCGCCCCGTGTTGGTCAGCGTTGCGGCTCCCGCCGGTTCGTTCACCGTCTCGCCACGCTTCACCGTCTCGCGCTGCGCCGGACCTCCGGCCAACTTGATCTCCGTCTCATCGCCGCCCAAATACACCACCACGCTCGCGTGATTTCCGGCCACCGTTTCCCGCTCGCCCGGCGCCAGCGTCTCCTCGGCCACAATCACTTTTTCGTTTTTGAGCACTTCCGCTGTCGCAGCGGCCGCCGGACCAGCCCCGGCCATCAAAAACACCACCGCCCCAATCAGCGCAGCTCCATTTCGCATAGAATCTCCAAATCGATCGATCTCCGGCGCTCCACCCGCGCAAGATCCTCGCGCATCTTCTCGCGCGGATTCTCAAATCGGCGCAGCCATCCTATCACGTCCGCGCATCGCCCATCCCGCCGCAATCGCCTTCGTCACTGCGCCAGCGGCGCCACGGTCGAGCCGGGCACATTGGTGATTCCCGTGATCAACCTTTCGCGCGCGATGTTCAGAACGTTCGTCAGCGATTGCGCTGTGAACGGCTGGTTCAGGAAGTCTTGCGGCACTCCGGCGACATCCAGCGCGTAGTTCAGTACGCCCCTTGGCACCGAATCCGGCGCCAGATTTCTGATCTCGTCGGCCGTCATCACCATGTCGGGGTCGTGAATGATCGCCTTCATGGCATTGCCCAGAGACTGCAGCGAGAAATTCCCGGGATTGACGTCGAGCAGTGCGTACCCGCGGGCGGCGATCTTGTTGCTCGCATTCTCCACTGCGCTTAGCACCTCGCCTTGCTGGGCCGGATTCAGGCTGTGGTATTTCGTGCTGGAGAGTTGGAACGACCCAGGATATTTTTGCGCCACATCGTCTGCCACGAGCGTCGAGGGCTGGCCTGAGCCGCCCGGCTCATAGTTCGAAACCTTTGGCGTATCAACGCCCGCCGCTTGCACCCGTCCCGAGCCTGTACTCTGCCCCTCAATCGACCCGGGGCCGTATCCCATCGTCTCGGGATTGTTCCTGCTCAGTTTGATCACGCTTGGCTTGCCGAACTTGAACACGCTGGCAAAGCTGCCCTGGCCGGCATAGGCGCCAAGCTGCACCGGCCCCTTCGGGGTCTGCACCCATTTATTGGCAAGGCCCTTCGGAGCGCTGTTAATGGCGTCTTGCAGTGCGCTGCCCTTGATGGGATTGGTAAACGTGGAGCCGGGCGACAGCGCCCCCTTCAAAGCCGTGCCTGCCGCCTTGGCCACGCCCGGAACCGCTGCGTAGGCGCAGAGCCTGCGCCCGGCGGTCACGCCTTGTTCGTAGGGCGAGATATTTTGCCCCACGACAGGAGTGGTCATCTCGGCGTACATCGTCTTCAGCACCACCGACTGACCTGGCGAAAGTCCCCACGCCTTCGCCGCATTGACAAAATCGCCCTGCGCGAAGAATCCCGCGCCCGCCATCAGGCTGCCGATTCCCTTGGCCATTCCCTGAATGCAGTTGCCGAATCCGTCTACGACACCGTGCAGGTACTGTCCCGCGTCGGCGATGGGATTCGAAGGCGGCTTGGCGGGTGGCTTCGATCCGTTCTGCGGCGGCCTTGGCTGCTGCTTGCTGCACACGCATCCCGCGGGCTGCGTTCCTGGCGGGTTCGCGCAGTAGTCATATCCGCCCGGGCCGAACGGCAGGCACGGATTCCCTCCCGCGCTGATCTGGCCCGGCAGTGGTGGCCCCGGACGCGGCGCGGAATTCCCCGGTGGAAGTGGCCCAAGCTCCCCGCCCGGTGTCTGCGGCGTACCCGGACCTCCGCCTTCTTCCACTGTCCCCGGCGGCGGCGTGAACGATTCACCGCCGCTGCACACCGCCATGCACGCATCGGCTTGATCCACGCCGCACCGGAACCCCTGCGCGTCGGCCGCGGCCAAATCGTCCAGCGGAATAATGATGCCCCTGATCGGCGGATTGATCGGCTGGCAGTAGTAGCAGGTATTGCCCTCCTGCTTCCAAACCTGCATGCCGCCCAGGCTGCATTGCCCCCGCGAGTCCGTCGGCGCCATCACGCCGTAGCAGCTCAACGGGTCCATGCCCGTATACGGATTATTCTCGTTCTGCTTCTCGCAGCTCTCTGAGGATTGGTCGTTGTAGGTAACGCCGCCCTTCAGCGTCGGTGTCGGCGATTGCTGCGATTCTTGTTGCGCCCGCGTTACGCCGCTCACCAGCGCAAAAAGCGCCAGCGCTCCTGCCGCTACCCAAGCACGGGTTCGTTCCAATTTCGTCATGGCAGTTTGTACCTGGTCGGGGATGTGGGGGGAAGCTTCCTGCTGAGGATTCTACCGCACGATCGGTAAATCCCACCCATGGCAATGGCGCCGCCCTCCACTGCCGATTCCCAGGTTCCCCGATCCGCCGCCATGGGATACTGATGGGGCACGATTGGTCGGAAATCGCCTCGAGGAAAATAGCCGATGGGATCTGAATTCTCAGAGAAAGTCGTATTAGTTGCGGGCGGCACCGGCGGCCTCGGCCGCTCCGTGACTCTCGCGTTTCTTGAGCAGGGCGCGCAAGTCGCCGTCACCTGGCGCCATGAAAGTGAATTCCAGTCCCTCAAGGACGCCGCCGCGAATCACGCCGCCCGCCTCTGGGGATTCAATGTCGACGTAACCGACACTCTCCAAACCGCCGCCCTCGTCAACCAAATCGTGGCCCGCTGGAACCGGCTGGACGTGCTCGTGAACACCGTCGGCGGCTACGCGGGCGGCACGCCGCTCTGGGAACTCGATCCCGAGGTCTTCGAGCAGCAGATTAACCTCAACCTTCGCGGATCGTACGCACTGGCCCACGCCGTCGCGCCCTCCATGCTCGCTCGCAAAAGCGGCGCCATCGTCAACATCGCCTCCAAAGCCGCCTGGGATCACGCTGCCGGAGCATCGGCCTACGCCGCCACAAAGGCCGCCGCCGTAGCCCTCATCGATTCGCTCGCCGCTGACCTCATCGGCTCCGGCGTTCGCGTCAACTCCATCCTGCCCAGCATCATCGACACCGAGGCCAACCGCAAAGCCATGCCCAGTGCGGACTTTTCCAAATGGCCCAAGCCCGAGGACATCGCCGAGGTCGTGCTCTTCCTCGCCAGCGACCGAGCGCGACTGATTCACGGCGCATCCATCCCCGTCTTTGGCAACGCCTGAACCGCGCGCGTCGCGTCTGCGCGACGCGCTCCAGCCACCGCCCGCGCTTTGCAGCCTCGCGCCAATCGGTCAAAACAAAAAGGCCAGGAGATTGTCTCCTGGCCTTCCGTGCCCCTGATTCAGTTTCAATCGAAGCTGTGGGCTGACACGTAAAGTGAAATTCTCAAGTTGGCAAAATCAATAGCTCAGACACCTCGAAGCCAGCAAAAGCTGAAACATCGAAACCGAAATTGATGAAAGTTTCAACACCCTTTTGCGCAACAAATGAAATTTTCAGCGAGCTAGGGCTTCGCGGTTCTCCGCCCGTTCAGCGCGATTCATCATGGTTCGACTGGCTACCTTCGCTCCTTATCGCTCACGGCTGCCTCGGTCTTGATCCCTGTCGCTGCCTAATACTGATCGTGGACAGAAATGCGCAGGGAGAATCTCCCGGCAGTACAAGAGTGGTCCAGATTTTCCGGCCCCTTCATCCTTGCCGAGGACCAACATTTGCCGTGGTCCAAAATTCCCGGGGCCGGTCATGATCGGAGAACTCTCACTCTGGCTAGACTAAATGGAGGGATGCAGCTCAAGAGAGATTTATGGCGCGCCCGGAAAGATTCGAACTCCCGAGATTCTGATTCCGTGGTTGATGCTCTATGCCGATAAATAGCGCGCCGGAGATCAAAGCTAGCCGAGAGACTGAAACCACTCGGGCTAGCAAGGATCTCCGGCAAGGAGAAATCAGATTCAATTCATCAATCAACAACCTTACTGCTGCTGCGAACTAGAACTGATACTTCGCCGCCAGTTGCAACTGGCGCATGGCCCCGGTTCCGCCAATGCGGCCGAACGTGGAGGAAGAGTAAGTCAAAGTTGGGTTGTTCCAGTTCGGGTGGTTGAGTGAGTTGAAGGCCTCGAAGCGGATCGCCAACTGGTGCTTCTCGTTGTAGGGCATATTGAACAGCTTATGCAGAGATGCATCGAGATTGGTAAATCCCGGGCCTACGATGGTACCGCGAGACAGCGTCCCGAAGTAGCCCGCAGCCGCCGGAGTAAAGGCGGCCTTGTTCATCCAGGTGTTAAGCGATCTTGAGCTGCCGCTGAAGTAGGGGTTTTGTCCAGTTGGATTCGGGCGATCGAAGTTGCCGCCCGCGCCCGCGATAGCGGAGTTGTCATACCCGAGTATGACAGTCCCGACCGCGCCGGTCTGGTGGGTGAAGATGCCCCCGATCTGCCAGCCGCCAATCGCCGCATTCAAGGCTTTGTTGTTAACCGGCAACAGCTTGCCGGGCCCGATGGGCAGTTCGTAAAGGGCCGAGCCGACGATCCGATTGCGAATATTGAACGCAGAAGGGCCGTATTCGCATGAGACGCACCGGTTGTTCTGCGGAAACAACTCGTCGTTGCCCTGGCTACGAATTCCGCTGGTGTCGTCGAGAGATTTGCCCAGGGTGTACGAGGCGATCACGTTGAGGCCGTTGCTCCAGCGCCGGGTAGCCTTCACGCTGAACGCGTTGTAATTGCTGTTGGCCCAGTCGTGCACAAATTGAATCCCGCCCATGTTCGCGAAGGGGGTCCGCGAAGCGACCGAAGTCACGGTGCCAGCGTTTGTGTATCCGTATGGATTCGCTATATTCTGATTGATGAACCCATAAAGATGATGGCTCTCTGAGCCTTGGTATCCGAGCTCGAACGACCAGTCCTGGCCCACTTGCTGCTGGATGTTCAAGAGGTACTGCTCGCTATACGTGGTCTTGTGCGAGAGAGCATCCACGAAAGCGGTGGTGGAGGCAGGTAGATTAACGACTGCGCCGCCGCCGCCCGGCGCCGCGTTGGCCCAGGTCAGACTCGAATTTCCATAAGGCGGTGTCGAGTTCGTATTCGTATAGGTCACGCGCCCGGCGATGTTCCGCGCCATGTCGAAGTATGCGTTGCCGATATCCTGGCTGTAGAAGATGCCATAGCCAACGCGAACCACCAGGGTTGGTTTTGGCGAGTAGGAGATGGCCACGCGCGGTGCGAAATTGAGGTAATGAGTATCAAGGAGCGGGCCATTGGGCAAGGTCCCATTGCTGCAAACCGGCGGCGACCCAAGGCCTAAGGAAGAGGCCGTCCAATTGATGGAAAGGCCCTGATACACATTGGCAGGTGTACAGTTGCCTTGGCGGACATAGAAGGGCCACTGGCTCTGCGGGTAGGTGCTTGCGGTGTCGGTGATCTTCGGCATGACCGGAAGGTCCACAGTGAAGTTATTGCCGAAGGTATCGTTCCATGGGGGGGTCAGTTCGTACCTTATGCCTGCTGAAATTGTGAGGTTGGGACGGAGCTTGTAGGTGTCGTCGGCGTAGTAGGCCTGCACGTTGCGCACGTAATTCGCATTCGCCACGGCCACCGCCACCACGGATTGATAAAGATCGCCGAGCAGGAAGTCAGCCATCGCATCGCCCCCAGAAAGCGAACTTCCACTGGATTGCGCAGTAGCGAGGGGCTTGGTGAAGAACTGCCCACGCGAAAACTGATTGCCAAGCTGGTTAAAGGTCTGCCGGCTGTACTCAAACCCGAACCGCAGCGAGTGCTTGCCCTTCACCCACGAGAGATTGTCGACGATCTGCCAGGTAGGATCGGTCACAACGTAGGGGCCATCACCGCCGATATCCCCAATTTCCTGCCAGATGGACGGTGTTGTGCCTGCCGGTCCCGAGCTGAAGCTCAAATCTGGGATGCCCCACGTGGAGGGGAGGCCGCCTTTGAGGTTCGGGATCCCGACCGCATCTACCACATCGTTTGTGTATGCCGACAACAAACCGAGAGAGTTGAAGAAGTGGCTATAGCCGAACCGCGCCTCATTGACGATCGTGGGGCTGAACGTCCAGGTGTTCGATCCCATGTACTGGTAGTAATTGGTGACGATCTTGCTGCCTGCTCCCAACAAGCCCGTCGATAGAATGTTTTCGTTCCCAGAGCTGTAACGGAACGCATACTGCGACCTCTGCGACTGGATGTAATCGCCACGGACCGCCAGGCCCTGGCGATTTTGCGGTGCTGTAGTGGCATAGGCGTAGTTCGCGACCTCTTTCCCGCCTGAGTAGAACGGCTGCGTGCTTGTCCCCAGGTACTTCAGCAACGCCGTGGACTGCGTGGCGATTCTGTTCGGGCAGATGACATTGAGTTTGCCGTTGCAGGAGAACTGCGTCTTATTCAGGCCGTTGGCGTCTGCAGTTGCCGGATCGTAGATAGTGACCGGAACTCCAGCGGCAGTAGTGAACGCCGAGAAATCGCCGCTCGCAATGGCTGGAGAGGGCACAGTTGCAGAGCCCTGACCAATGGTGCGGATCTTCCTCCATTCGTCGTCGACCATGAAGAAGAATTTGTCTCTGCCGTTGTAAAGTTTTGGGATTCTGATCGCTCCATCGAGTTCGAATCCATAGTCGTTCCACTTGTAGGGGTATACCTTCGCAGGAGCAGCGTTGTAGGGGAACCAGTAGGGATTTGCGTCCGCAATGTTGTTGCGGATGAAATCATACATGGAGCCGTGATAGGTGTTGGTGCCGCTCTTGCTGACCACGTTGACCTGTGTCGCCTCGTGGCCGAACTCAGCCGGATAGACACCGGTTTGGACCTTGAATTCCTGGATACCGTCGAGAGAAGGCAGGCCGACATACGTCACAAAGTCGGGATCGGTGTTGTTCACGCCGTCGAGCGTGTAGTAGTCCCACATGATGCGCTGGCCGCCGACCGAGATGGACTGGCTGCCGCGATCGCCGCCGAGGCGGCTGCCAGCTTGGCCGGCGAAGGGAGAAAGCGTATTGGCGTTGGACGAAAGAGCTACCAGTGACAGGTAGTTTCTGCCGTTCAGTGGCAGTTCATTGATGGACTTGTTCTCGATCACGGTGCCAAGCGAAGCATTCTCCACCTGAAGCAGCGCACCGGTGGCTTCAACCGTGATCGATTGCGTCACCGCTCCCACCTGCATCGTGAAGTCCTGGCGCAACGATTGCTGAACCAGCAATTCAAAGTTGCTGCTCGAGGCAGTCTTGAAGCCCGGGTGCGTCACCTGGATTTTGTAAGTTGTCGGCGGAACTTCGGTAAACGTGTAGTCTCCTGCACCGGTGGTCACCGTCGTGCGCGTCATGCCGGTACCCACACTTGTAAGCGTGACAGTTGCGTCTGGAATCACCGCGCCTGTCGCATCGGCGACGTGCCCTGAGATTGTTCCCGCAGTCTGCGCAGATATCCTGGCAGGCGAGGACGTGACGAGGAATGCGAAGATGCAGCAAGCAATCAAAGCACTGCATCGCCCGAGCAATTTGATGGTTCTCAGGACCATCGGTGCACGACCGAGCGATTCCTCTGTGACCTGGGAATTTGAGATGAGAAATGGCGCAACGCGTCCATTTCCTGATGCATCATTGGACATGATTGTTTAACATGGTCGACTTAGCCTCCGCTGCAAAGAGCAGCCTCGTTCGAATTCGTTAAGAACCCGACCCACACCATTCAACCGGGGGAGCTAAATCGCGTGGGCTTAGGACTCCTTTCATTGATGGGGGAACGATTTGGGGCCCGTGAAACTTCCAGGACCGACGTCGAACCATCCTTACGGCGTTCTCCCTGAGGTTCTATGCGATCCTTTGAATCCGTTGAATCTCATCAGGCTTTGCCACCCCTCCTCCTTCGGGCGTAGAAATTCGATCCCCGCCACGCTTGCGTTTCAATCTCCGGATTGTGCGCTCGATGTGTTCCTCCATGAGGGTTTCCGCCAGCGGTACGTCCCGGTTCATGATGGCATCCAGGATCTTCCGGTGGTAGTACAGCCCGTCCCTGGGGCCGAGCGATTCCACGATGCCATACATCGAGATCTTCAGAATGTCTGCGATGACGGCGTTCACCTTCATGACGATAGGGTTTCCCGTCGCCTTTGCCACAAGGAGATGGAAGCTCAGGTCCGCTTCAGCGAAGGCGCGCGGATCGTTCCTGTGTTCCTCCATGGCTCGGAAGGCGCGCTCCAATTCCTCTATCTCCGCGCTTCCAGCTCGCTTTACCGCAAGGGACACATTTCCTTTCTCCGCGATCTTCCTGTATTCGAGGACGTGGAGGATGTCCAGCTTATCGAGGGCGAGCAAGGGAAGAAGGGGATTGAGGAAGATCTCCCCGGTGTACTCGCGCACGTATGTGCCCCCGCCGTGCCTTGTCTCCAATAGTCCTAGGGACGCAAGCATATGCAGGGCCTCCCTGATCGAGACGCGGCTCACTCCAAGCGTCTCGGCAAGGGCGTTCTCCGAGGGAATCTTCGCGCCGGGTGGCCATGTGTGGTCCATGATCCGGTCCCGGATCTGCGCGAAAACCTGATTCTTTACGCCGGCCCGCTGCACACGGGTTAGGTGAATCTTCTTCATAAAGAAAGTTGTAGGACATCCTACATATCCAAATGAAAAACTGACAAGCCTTATTTTTTGAACTATATTTATCGAAATTTTCGATGCTCGCTCCGGGGTTCTGTCGCTTGTGGCGAGGAACTGGCGCCCTCCACGGCGGTTTCCCCAAACTCTTAATCCGGTGAATTGCCCCCTTTCAGAATCTCTTCGATCAGGGACTTTGGCGCGGGCAGATGGTCCTCATTCTCTTTCAGCCACTCGTGAAAGTCCTGTTCGATTTCCGGTGTCCATCTGGCATCGATCTGTCCAGCGGTGTACTTTTTCTCTCTCAGGCGCTGGTGTCCAAACATGTCCTCAAGATGAGTGCGTTCCGAGTACTTGACGACTTGTTCCGCTAGTTGGGGTGGGATAAAGATCACACCGCCATTCCGTCCCAGGACCACATCTCCCGGCATTACCAGGACTTGGCCAATGCGGGTCGGCCCGTTGATGCTCACCATGGTTGAGTTGAGCAGTCTTCCGCTCGCGAGACTTCCGAAATGATGTGAAGGATCGTAGTAGCGAACAAATGATGTGAAGTTCGGCAGCTCTTCCAGGCCGTTGATATCGCGAACGGCGCCATCGTAGACGATGCCGTTACCTGATCTCGCATAGATAGCGTTGCCTACGTTGTCGCCGATAGATGGTCCATCCTGCTTGAGTCCGAAGTGGTCGCCTACGTAGACGTCCCGCGGCTGCAGCATATCGACGGGCCATGCGTTCGTACCTCCCTGTCGATGATCCTCTACTCCCTGCTCTTCAATCTCTTTTTCAACATCAGGTCTCCCGGGCATCCACACGGCCGTCAGTGCCCTGCCCACCAGTACCTGATCGGGATGGATCGAATACCAGCCATCTTCGTACTGGTGCATAAAGCCCGCCGCGCGCAGGGTTGCCCATGCTTCTTCGAGCGTCACAGTCTTCATGCGATCCAGAATGTCGTCGGGCACCTTGGGCCGGCCGTCGGGAAACCTTTCCCCATTCCAGTAGCGGGTGTATTTGATCACATCCTCCCGCGTGAAGAATTCCCCATGCCATTCGGGTGCGGAACTGATCGCATCCCCCCCGTCACAGGCCCTGCTGCGCCTTGAGGCACGGAGTCAGCGCTGCGAAGGCCGCACCAGCTAGAACAATTGCAACAATCTTTCGCATCTTTTCTACTCCCTTGGATTGGCGCTCTTCTTGCGGTTCTTAACTTTCAGCTTCGAACCATGGCGTTCCGGGAATCTGGGCCTTCTTTGCAACATCCTCGTCCATCTCCACGCCAATCCCCGGCTTGTCTGGCGGAGTGACGTAACCGTTGACGATGATCTCCCCCTCCTTGACCCACGACTGCCATAGATCGATGTGATTGATCCAATGCCACTCACAGCACAAGAAGTTCGGAAACGTCGCGCATGCGTGTGCAGTTGCCATTTGCCCGATCGGCGAAACTACGCAGTGGGGCGCCACCGGGACATAGTAGGCCTGCGCCATATTGGCAACCTTCTGGGCTTCGGCAAGCCCCCCGACCTTCTCAAAGTCGGGCTGGATGATGTCGACAGCCTCCTTCTCAAGTAGTTCCCTATATCCCCATCGCATGTATAAGTTTTCGCCGCAGGCAATCGGTGTAGAGGTCGAATGCCGGATGTCCGCCATCGCGTCGATGTCTTCGGGTGGACACGGCTCTTCGAGCCACATCAGCTTGAATGGCTCCAGCGCTCTCGCGACTTTCTTGCCGGTCGTAGCATCGTAGCGGCCGTGCATATCACAGGCCAGAGCCATGTAGTCCGGAATGGACTCGCGCACATGCGAGACCCACTTCACCATGCGATCAATCTCGCCGTTGGTTGCAGTCCAGTTAACACTATCCCAGCGCGCGGGATCCGTGGCATCATCAAGGTCGATCTTCATGGCCTTAAAGCCTTGAGCCTTAATCCACGGGAGTTTCCGGTCCGCCTCGGGCCCGATGGGAACGTCCATATCCGAGTCGCAATAGATCTGAACTTTATCGCGGAACTTTCCGCCCAAAAGCTGGTAAATGGGTAATCCGAGGATCTTGCCTGCAAGATCCCACAATGCAATCTCTACACCCGACAAGGCGCAGACATACTGCCCGGCTTGCGCTCCAGAGAATAATCCTAGGGTGCGAATCCTTTCCCAAATTGCTTCAACATTGAGCGGATCGCGTCCGATGAGCATGCGCCGCCAACCATGGATCAGCGAGGGGGCTCCGACCGCGGCATCTGTTGCCTCACCCTGCCCGTAGATGCCTTGGTCCGTGTAAATTCTCACGTGCGTCTGCGGTCCATGCACGAGTACCTGCGCAGTGCGCACACCGGTGATTTTGAGTTTGGGCCTCTGGTAAGGCGCACTCCTGGTTTGAATAGCCCGCGCCAAGGCAGGAAGTGAAAAAGGAGAGAGTGATCCTAATGCCGTAAGGGCTGTGCCCTTCAGCATTGACCTTCTTGAAAATTGAGCCATAAGCCCCGGAGACCTTTCCTTCAGTTAACTTGACCGAGTTCCATAAGCAAGCGATTACTGGACAAACGCCCACTTCACATTGATCGGCGAAGATCTTCAGACGCGCTGAACTTCAGACGAAAGTCCTGAAGACCGCAAAGACTACGAAACCGATTTACTCTCTGTCAAGGGGTATGGTTCATTTGCATTAGCATCATTGAGACGGTTTCCAGTGATCACTTGCAATAAGTTCTTTGATCTGAGCCTGTCTGCCTGCACCGGGACACCCAGGAATTCCTAGATTCCCTTTCACTTGCGCCATGATCTTTAACGTATGGATCAGTCCCACCAATTCCTCCGGGTCCCAGCAAGGAAGTCTCATAATCGATCGAACGGATCAGTGGGGCGGTCCTGCAATGCCGGAATCGAGGCAAACATTTAACAGCGGCAGCTGACCCACGGCCATCGTCGTGCTTTTGCAGCTTGAGATTCAATAACCGCCGCGCCCCGCGAAAAGGACCGTGGATGGTTTCGTTGTGGTATTTGTGTGTCCTCGCTTAAGGTTCGCGTCACGACGGCCGAATCATTTCAAGCTCTCGCCAAAGACGAACTTCCCCTTTGGACCAAGAAATGTCGGGGACTCCAGAAGCGCGAAGACCTTCCCGGTTAATTCGCTTCATCCGAATCCGGGGCGGTAGAAAACACAATGGCCGGATCAGGATTCGGACACCCGATCAACCCAATCAAGCGGCTTGTGCCGGCCAAGTGTCAGGTGTAACCGAACCGGCTCGCCTTTCGGTAGGTGCAAGTCGCACGAGATCGCGTCCGGGTCGGGCATCTTCGCCAAAACTCCGGCCGGCGCCGAAATCTTTTCGATTCCGTACCGGACAATCAGCGTGATGTGTTGGTCCTTGAGCGAAGTGATCGATACGTCCGCGCTCCTTGCCTCCAGGTCCCAGGCTAGGGTGTCGACCTTCGCAAAGGTGCGAGCCAGCACACCGTTGACGGCTCCCTTTCCCAGCGAATCGGGAAGAGCAGGCAGCAACTCGATTACGCCCGGCCGTGAATAGACGAGCATTTCCATCATGATTGTAGGCAGCGCGCCCTGCGCGTCGGGCATCGGCGGCAGGTATGGGTTATGCGAAGTCCGAATCGTCGCAGCAACGTAGCCCTGTTCGAGCAACTGCTTCATTTGCGACTGCACCAGGTAGCTGTCTTTGAGCCGGGCTCCGACAAGAGCGCGGTGGCAAAGACCGTGGGCGGCCAGAGTCTCCGGCGTGCGCTTGCGATCCGCGAGCAACGCCGCCTTGGCGAGCTTCGATGTGCGGTCGGGATCGATCTCGTCGCCCGGCCACACTCCGTACAGGTGTGAGACGTGGCGATGGTCGCAGTTGTCCTGAAGGCTGGCCCATGTCCATTCCTTCAACATGCCGTCCGGATCGAGCAGGTAGGGTGGCAGCTTCGCCAGCATGGCCTTCCACTTCGGCACTTCGTCGAGGTCGGTACCCAGAATCTCCGAGGCTTCAATCAGGTGCGACAGCACTTCCCGGCACATCGCGATATCCATAGTGGCGTTCACGACCAGAGTCGTGGGCGGACGCACTGGTGAATCTCTGTTGCTGAGCCCCGGCCATTGAGGCAACGGCAGCGGTTCGGAATTGAGCGGTGCATTCTCCGGAGAAAACGATGGAACAAAAACGTAGTTGCCGCGTTCGTCGGTCACTGTCAGGAAGTCCTCGTAGAAGAGTGCCAACTCCTTGAGGCCTGGCACGATGCGCTTGCGAAGGAACTCCTGATCCCCGCTCACCAGGTATTGATCCCAGAAGGGGCTGTAACACCAACCGCCGCCGGAGATCCAGTAAGGGTGGGGCCAAATGCCGTAACCCTGTGAGACCGCATAATGGAAGCTGACCCCAAGTCCCCAACTGGGCAGAATGGGATATACCGCCCCACGAGCCCCGAAGATATTCTCCGCGTTCTTGCGGCAATCCGGAAGCACACTCTCGACCCAATCGTAGAAAGTGCCCATGGCCTCCGGCAGGTTGCCCATTACGCCAGGGGAAACTTGCAGATTGATATTGATATTGATTTCGGCAAAGTAATTGCCGGCAGTGACGATGAGCCAATAGCGGCCCATGTCGAAGAGCTTCTCCAGCAAGGCAGGCGAGAAGCCGGAGCGCGTCCTCTGGTCGTCAATCAGCTCTTCGCCCGCCAAGGCCTGTTGCGATCCGCCGCCGAAATCCAACGAGACTCTGTTGAAGATCGGAGCCTGGATCAGCCGATGGCGCGCGAGCAGGGTGGCGTAGTCCGGGTCGACCTGGTCCACCGCCTTGACCAGCGCGTCTAGCTGATCCTGTGTAAAGTCCGCAAACCACTCGATGCGGGTAAGGAGCGTGACCGACTGCGCGCCCTCGACGACCAGCGTTCCATCCTCCATGTGCGCCGAACCGCCCGTGCAAATCACGCGAGTCACACCCGCATACCCGTTGTTGTTGACGCCTGGATCAAAGTGGCCCTTGAAAATGATCCGATGTTCATTTGCATCCTGCTCGAATGTGATGGGACCACCGTCTGCCCTGGGGCCAACGGGCGGGTTGACGATCGCGATCTTGACACTCACCAAGTGGTCTTTGGGAGCGGTGATTAGCTGGGCGATGACGTTGTCGGGGCTGGATGCGAAGATCTGCCGCACCCACTGCCCACGCTGGTCCGTCCAGTGCACCTTCACTTCGCCGCTTTCAAAGTCCGTGGTGCGGAGATAGTTTTCCGCCACGCCTTCTTCCGGAATCTCGAGGTGCATGAGGAATGCCGAGATGGTCGCGTGCGGATACTCATTGACCGGAAGCCCAGCCAGATTCATCGCGTTGAACGCCATGTCCACGGCCTCGCGGTATTTCCCGGCGAGGATGAGTTTTCGCAGATCGGGGAGAATTGGCGCGACCTTGGGGGCCTCGAACGGTCTTTTCCATGGCAGCATCAGTCTGTCGTGGTGGAAAAGAACCTGCTCGGAGAACGGATCGCACGCCACCTCGACGTAGACGGGTCCATTGCCGGAAACAAGACCATCGCGGGTCGACGTACCGGGATTCACGCTGCACATGCCTCGCTTCGGAACGAGACCACGGCGAACCCTTTCGTCAAGCGGCATCGGACGGGTCCTTTGCTTTGTCTGGAGAAGCGATTGCGCCAGCAGCGGCGGCTTCGGCAGGAAAGCGCTTTCTGGAGTACTGCCGACATGGGCAACTAAAGAGCCCTGGTCAGAAACAACTGCTGTTTTTGCAGCAGGCGGACTTGAAACCTGTGATGAGTCTTGCTGGCCATGTACGCCAGCAGCGGACGCCTGGAGCATCTTTTGAGAACCGGCTAAAGCAATTGCCGCCGCGGAACTCTTCTTCAGAAAATCACGCCGTTTCATTCAACACCTCTCTCTATGCGATCAATTCCTTCACGCGCTTGTGTTGCTTGTACTGCTCGACCGGCTTACCCATCACGTTCACATCGTGGAGATGAACGGCGATTGTTCCCGTCTTAAACGGAGTCGCAGTTGGAAGAACAACAACGGCGACTCATTCTTGCGCAATGTCGAATTCGTAGAGGCTAACGCTAACGGGCGGAACCTGCGCGGTCTCCGGAAGTCCATCTTGCGCAGTCTCAACGATTTTGACGGCGGGCTCTTTGCCCACTTCATTGGTTGAGCTCACACTGGGCGGCGCAATCTGATACAGCTTGCCCTGACTGCGCAGCTTGACGCCGCTGATCTTCGGCGTGAAGCCTGTGGCCCTCTTCCGTGGGGTTGACCACGGAAATGAGGAACTTCTTGCGATCGCTGGAGAACGCCGCGAGAACATCTAGAGGATAGGTTGGGCTTCCAGTGGGCTTTGTACCCCTGTCGACAAACGGTGTGCCGGGCACCAACTGCTGGGGCGAATCCCCGTCGACCGCAACTGGAAGAGCATTGATAAAGTGAGTCTGCATCAGCTTCATCACCACTCCCTCAGCCGCAAAGCCCACAGCCTCGCCGGTGTGGTCGGTCAACAAGCGCAATCCTCCCGTCGCACAGCTGGCCGCAATCATATCGGAGTGACGGAACATTTCGTGCAGGCAAAGTGCGTACGAGAGTGGCATCAGCATTCCGGATTGCTGCATGAAGCCTCCGCCTCCATTGCCCGACGCCGACCGGAGACGATTGCCCCATTCATCGAAGATGAATTTGATGTTCTTTTCTTTCAACCACGGCATCTTCTCGACATACTTGTCCCATGCCTCAAAGGCTTCGCCGATGCGGTTGGCCAGCCTCCGGGCTCTGAACTGCAGCGGATCGTGGACATCCACAAAGAGCTGCTTCTCAGCGTCGAATGCCAGGTCAGGATAGGCGTAGGTATGCTCGGAGAGAAAGTCGATGTTGTCGGCGCACTTTTCCAGCAGCCAGCCGTCCCAGTCATACACACTGCCGAACTCATAGGGTAGCGTTTCAGTAATTGGCGGCTCCCAGATGCTCGGGAAGAAATTGTTTTTCTTCTCCGCGCCGCCTACGGATTTCTCGCAGATGCTCGCCCCGGACACAGTCACCTTGATGCTCGGGTCCACTTTCTTCATGGCCTCGACGATGTAATTGTGCTTCACCCAGTACTGGTCCAACGACATGTGGCCGTACTGCCAGGGACCGTACATCTCGTTGCCGATGGTCCAGTAGCGGACATTGAGAGGCTCGGGATGGCCTTTCTCCGCCCGCATTTTGCCCATGCGCGTCTCCACTGAACCATTGCAATACTCCACCTCCTCGGCCGCCTCGCGAGCCGAACCGAACCCGCTGTCGATCGCTAAATCGGGTTCGGCCCCGACTAGCCGGCAGAGGGCAATGAAGTCATGAAGGCCGACATCGTTCGACTCCACCCTGTCGGACCACATCGGTTGCACACGCGGCGGGCGCTTATCTCGATCGCCAACACCGTCACGCCAGTCGT
This sequence comes from uncultured Acidobacteriaceae bacterium, assembly GCA_963836525.1. Lineage (GTDB taxonomy): Bacteria > Acidobacteriota > Terriglobia > Terriglobales > Acidobacteriaceae > Telmatobacter. Next base: position 39,528 of record CAWIJW010000014.1, on the reverse strand, counting down.
AAGCGGAGACGAAGTTGCCTCCGGGCCACTTGAACATTTTGAATCCCGCCTCCTTGTAGAGCCGTATCATGCCGGCGTGGAATCCCTGCACGTTATCGGCAGGCATCAGTGAAGCGGTCCCGACGTGAAATGTGCCGCTGCCGGTTCCCAGGATTTCCAGGCGCGCATCGTCTGTGTCTGCCGCCGGCGTGAACTTGAGCGGGAATTTCCGGTACTCGCGCGACAGCGATGGGATCGTGATGGTTTGAGAGTCGCTAGCGCCAGACCCCCAGACCAGGCGAACCACAACTTTAGCGCCGGAATCGCCGGCAAGATAAATGCGGCCTTCGTAAGACTTGCCGCCGCCCACGCGCAATTTGGATTGCTGAATGCCGTGGGGCTCGGAGCCGTCAAGCTTGACACGCGGGCTGTGCTTGCCTACAAACGGCAGCACGGTGTCCATTTCGACAGTCCCTTCCGGCCCCACCGGCTTGAATGGTTCGCCTAAAAAGCGGCGGAAAAACGAATTCGTCGGCGCCGCCGCGACTGCGCTGGTAATCGGGCTCGCGAACTTCCTGTCGGTCAGCATCTCGGCCCACACTTGTGTGGTCGCCGGCTCCATGTAGCCTCCGAAAATCATCGGGTTCACCGGCCCGGCAATTTTGGACGCATCGATCGCGACTTGGAGATTTCCCGCCGGAGCCGCGAAGGCCGTCATCCCTTGCTGCAACACAGCAGCGCCTGCAACCGAAGCCGCCAAAAACTCACGTCGATTCATGGGCATTTCACATCTCCTTGTGTCTGGCTTGATTCGAACGACCAGAAGAATCCAGTTTGGACAAGAACTTTTTCAACAAAGAAACTAGCACATAGGCTCAGAGGAACTGATTTGTCCTCTCTCGGGAAGCGTTCTAACCTAGCGTGCGCGAGGTCAGAAAACGAGCATTTCCCGGTGCGGCGTAAGGGAATTGTGTCGCCCGCCACGCGGGCGGATTCAGTTCGGAAGACTGATGAAGTCACCGAATTTACGAATGCCTCATCATCGAGTTTGTGCCAGCTTCGCCGCAGGGCTTCATTGGATCGATGATCAACCATCCCGCTGCGCCGAGCGCTGCGATGGAGGCGGCGGTGACGAACGACATCTCCCAGCTTATGTGTGCTGCTATGAGGGGAGTGAGAGAAGCCGAGCAAGCTCCGCCTAGCTGGCCGCCCATATTCATGATTGCGGAAACCACGCCGACGTTTTCTCCGGCGATATCAGCCGAGACAGCCCAGAAGCCGCTCTGAGAGATGTACAAGACACCCGCGCCGCAGGCAAGAGTCACTCCGGCCGTAGCCGCGCTGTGAGCGCGCGATCCCGTCACCAGAAGAATCGCCGTAAGTCCGAGCGATAGAGCGGGCAACAGGCATCGGCCCGCACGCAGGCCAAATCGGGCCGCGATCCAATCGCTAACAGCGCCTCCCCCGAGGCAACCGATCGTCATGGCGATGAACGGCAACATGGAGAAGACGGCGCTGGTCTTGAGGTTAAGCCCGCGCACTTGCGCCATATAGATGTAAAACCATGCGAAGAATATCCAGGCAACATAGACGAACGCAAAATAGCTCAAGGTCAGGGCGAAGACCTCCTTGCTCGTGAAGATCTTCGTCCAGGGAATCGATCGTTTGGCGTCGCGCGCGGGTTCGCCTCGAACGATGGAGGGACTGGACTGATTCTGTTCTCCGCCGATCAGGGTCTTTTCCGCTTCCCCGACAAATGGGTGTTCCGCGGGGTTATCGCGAGCCGCAAGGTACCACACCAGGCTGACCACTACATCGATCACGGCACTGAACCAGAAGGCCGCCCGCCAACCGTGGCGCAGTATGATCGCAGTGACTAGCGGAGGCGTGAGTCCTGCACCGATGCCCACCCCGGCGAAGATTAATCCATTTGCCTTGCCGCGCTCGCCCACAGGAAACCAGCGCTCGACGAATTGACTGGCAGCAGGGTACATGGTGGCCTCGCCAACGCCCAGGCCAAATCGCACCAGCGCCAATACAAGCAACGCGCCGCGCAGCGTTGGAGGAACGAGCGCCGTTAAGGCAGCGAAGACGCTGCACCACGCGATGCCGAGAGCTCAGGACGCGGCGCGGGCCAATCCGTCTGGCGAGCAGACCCGCGGGGACTTGAAAGATGGCGTAACCAATGAGGAATGCACTGAAGACCCAACCCAGATGCGTATTGTCAACCGCATACTCGCGGCTGATATGAATGCCTGCGATGGAGATATTCGTTCGGTCAAGAAATGCCACCGCGCTCATGACAAATAGCCAGAGCACCAGCAGGTAGCGTATGGGTGGAAGACTCCGATAACGGTGGTTCGAATTCACATGCATCCCTTGCCCATTTCCTACTCCGACTTCCTTGTCTCAAGACTCTAGCTGGAACAGATGTGCATCCAGACGTTTTCCTCTGAGATGCTCATCCCACATGTCTATCATGCGGGACAATCCTACCGCACGAGAGCCGATTGTCTCGAATGTAGGGGGGGCGACAGCAGCGCCTGGCCGGCGAGGATAGCCCGGGGCTATTTCGCCGTCTGGCGCTTCTGATTCTCCATATACAGGTCACAGATCGGCCGCCGCAATCCTTCTTTGGCAACCGGGCCGGCATCCGTGAGATCAAGATACGCGCGTGACGTTGGGTCGAACTTCGGCCATCGTGCAAGGGTTCCGCCATTCGGGTCGCCGGTCTTGGCGAAGTTGGTCCAGTATTCCTGCATCTCCGCCGAGATTTTCTGATCCGTTGCGTCGTACTTCAGCGTGTTCTGCCCCACTCCCAGCGTGCCGAAGGCATAAGGCACCTCGCTGCCATGGGGCGCTCCCAGCGCTTCTCTTCCCGGCACGGAGCGCGAGAACTGAAACTGGTAGCCCGGATTTCCCGCGGTGGTGTGCCAGACCAGTTCCGCAACCGAGCCGCAGCGGAACTGCGTGTCCGTGGCCCACTGCGCCAGCACCGGTCCAAACTCAGGGTCGGGCTGGGGCTCGGTCGTACCATTCAGTCCGTACATCTGCAGCGCTTGATCGGCCAGCACGCCGTACTGTTCTTGAATCGCCTCGCGGAGACCTGCAGGCATCGGGAAAAATGGCCTCTGCAACTCCTGAGAATTGCTGCCCAGCAGCAACCCCACCCGCTGTTCGCGGCCTGCGGCGAAGACTTTCATAGGCGACTCCGGGAATACCCACCCGTCGACTGAAACTCCCAGCATCGGACCGAGGAACGCCAACCCTTGTCCAGTAGCCTTCTGGAGACTCAGCACTGGAGAGCGCGCGCAGTCTTTCCAGGACCGGCCCGCCAGTCATGTTCAACTTGGCAGCCAGGTCTTCCCCTTTCTTTTCCGCTTCGGCCAGCGGCGGTGGAGCAACGACAGGCCCGCTCTCTCCGATGACCCGTTGGAATAACCCTTTGCTCAAAGGCGAAGTCATCAGCACGTTCACGTCCAGCGAACCCGCCGATTCGCCGAAGATCGTGACATTCCCGGGGTCGCCGCCGAACTTGGCGATGTTGTCGTGCACCCAGCGCAAAACCAGAATTTGATCGAGCAACCCATAGTTTCCCGAGACATGGTGCGGCGATTCTTTGGTGAGTTCGGGATGCGCGAAGAAACCGAAGATGCCGAGCCGGTAATTCGCGGTTACCAATACCACTCCGCGGCGGGCCAGATTCTCGCCGTCGAAGATTGGGTCCGATCCCGCACCAGCGAAATTCCCTCCGCCATGGATCCAGACCATCACGGCTGCGCGCGACTTCATGGGCCACTGCGGCGTCCACACGTTCAAATAGAGGCAGTCCTCGCTACTGTTCACGCCTAGAGCGCCACCCTGGACGCATTGCGGCCCGAATGCGTTCGCATCACGGACGCCGGTCCAGGATTTCTCCGGAAGCGGCTCCCGCCAGCGCAAGTTGCCCGTCGGCGGTTGCGCAAATGGAATCCCTTTGAAGACCGCTCCGCCATCGGGAGTCAGGCTGCCGCGGAGCGTGCCAGTGTTGACGGAGACGATGGGATTCGAACCGGCGGAGCTTGCTGGTATCGAGGCTTGCCCCAACCACAGGACGCAAGCCAGTGTGCTGAATCGTGCGATGAGTTTCATGGGTTTCCTTCTCTGGCGTTCATAGAATCGTGAGCGGGATCGCGCTGCATGCGCCGCTGCTGCGATGGATTCAGGCGCCGGGGCACGCCAGATCTTTGCTGAGTTAGCTTTCCTGAGACCCAGGCCACGCACCCGTCTACCGGTGGCGGTGTAATCCTGAGGGCATTTCCCACCAGCATACGCCGACTGCTGCGAAGGAGACAGCTGGCGGATTCGTGCCCTCCCGGGTTTCAAAAGCGAGATCCGGGGCACCCCGTGTCGTAGCTGGATCATCATCCTCGAGACCTGGGCCACCCGCCACGGAGCAGTGATGGTATGATTCGGTTTCCACATCAGGTTCCTGAATTGGCCCCGGTTCGGCGACGCAGCCGAGCGCATTTTCCTTAGGATGGGCTTCATGAGCAGCGTTCTCCGTTCACTGCTGTTTTTCCTCGTCGCCTCGACTCCGCTCTTTTCTGCCGACCCTGTGCTCTGGTATCGACACCCGGCCCAAAGATGGGGCGATGCACTCCCCGTCGGCAATGGCAGACTAGGCGGCATGGTTTTTGGAGGCATCGCAAAAGAGCGCATCCAACTGAACGAAGACACGGTTTGGAACGGCAAGAAACGCGATCGCATTAATCCGGAGGCGCTCAAGGCACTGCCGGAAGTCCGCCGTCTGCTCTTCGAGGGCAAGCCGCGCGAGGCGGAGGCGCTGGAGGAAAAAACGTTCATGGGAATCCCCAATCGCCAGCCGCCGTATCAGCCGGTGGGCGACCTGAACATCGAGTTTTCCGGCCATCACACTGCTGTCGACTATCGCCGCGAGCTGAACCTGGCAACCGGCATTGTGCGCGTAACCTATCGCATCGGCGATGCACATTACACTCGCGAAGTGTTTTCCTCGGCGCCCGACCAAGCGTTGATCGTCCGCATCGTCTGCGACCAGCCCGGCCAGTTGTCGTTTTACGCAACGCTGACGCGCTCGCAGGATAGCCAGACCACGGTCGTCGCACCTGACCGTATCATCCTACAGGGAGAAGCGATTGCTCACACCAGCTTCTGGATCACTCCAAGCCTAACTCCCGATCGCTTGAAAGCCGAACGGGACCAGCTCGAACCGACGGGCGTGAAATTCCGCGCGGTGCTGCGCGCTGTGAACGAAGGCGGTCGCGTGGAGGTTGCCGACAGCGAACTGATCGTGTCCAATGCAAACGCGGTGACGCTCGTGATTGTTGCTGCAACGGATTATCGAGGCGGCGATCCAGGTGCCGCTTGCACCCGGTACCTGGCTCGCGCCACCAAGCCGTACTCCAGCCTAAGATCGAGGCACGTGGCCGACCATGAAAAGCTCTTCCGCCGCGTCGAGTTGGAACTGGCGCCGCCGGCCGCCGATCCCTCGATCGAGACCCTCCCTATTGACGAGCGTCTGGCCCGGGTGAAGAAAGGCCAGGATGATCCCGGCCTCGCCGCACTGTACTTCCAATTCGGCCGGTATCTGCTGATGGGGAGCAGCCGTCCAGGCACCATGGCGGCCAACCTGCAGGGCATCTGGAACGAAAGCATGGCTCCGCCATGGGATAGTAAATACACCACCAACATCAATCTCGAAATGAACTACTGGCCGGCCGAGGTCGGCAACCTCCCGGAAACGCTTGGGCCTCTCTTCGACCTGGTCAACATGTCGCTCGACAGTGGCCGCCGCACGGCCCGCCAGATGTATGGCGCCCGCGGCTTCGTGTTTCATCACAATCTCGATGCATGGGCGGATACCGCGCCTGTCGATTACGCCTATTGCGGCGTTTGGCCAATGGGCGGCGCGTGGCTGGCGCTCCATTTTTGGGAACACTATCAATATGGAATGGATCGCGCTTTCCTTGGCCGCGAAGCCTATCCCATCATGAAGGAGGCCTCGCAGTTCCTTCTCGACTACCTTATTGATGACGGCAAAAGGCACCTGGTCACCAATCCCTCCTATTCGCCGGAGAACAGCTATCGCATGGCAGATGGAACCGTGGGCCGGCAGACAGTTGGGGCGACGATGGATTACGAGATCATTTACACCCTCTTCCATGCCACCATGCGCGCCTCGCAAATATTGGGGATCGACGCAGGTTACCGCGCCAAGCTTGAAACCGCACTCAAGCGCATCCCGGATTTGAAGATTGGCAAGCACGGTCAATTACAGGAGTGGAGCGAAGACTACGACGAGCCCAATCCGGGAATGAGCCACATCTCGCATTTGTTCGCGCTTTTTCCCGCCGATGAGATCACCCTGCGAGGCACGCCCGATCTGGCAAAGGCAGCGCGCATCTCACTGGAGCGAAGGGTGGAGAATGGCGGGGGCAGAAGCGGCTGGTCCGCGGCATGGTACGCGAACCTCTGGGCGAGGCTGGAAGACGGCGATCACGCAAACCAGCACATCAACGACCTGCTGGCCACCTCCGCCGAGAGCTTGCTCAACGCCGGGCGCAGGTTTTTCCAGATCGACGCCAACCTTGGTGCGACTTCCGGGATCGCCGAAATGCTTTTGCAAAGCCACTCGGGAGTCATCGCCTTTCTGCCGGCATTACCGTCGGCCTGGCCGGAAGGCCACTTTCGCGGACTGCGTGCTCGCGGGGACATGGAAGTAGACGCATCCTGGAAGGATGGCCGGGCAATCTCCGGAGCGCTGCGGCCGGGAGTCGCGGGCGTGTTCGAACTCCGGCCGCCGCATGGCCAGCGCATCGCCCGAGTTCAATCTGCTGGCCGAACTGTGCCAGCGAGTGAATCCGGAGGCGTCTGGCAAGTCCGCCTCGAAGCACACCGGGAATACGAAATCGCGTTTGAATAAGGGGAACATCGTAACCCGGGTCACGAATGCTCATGGATCATGAGCGAGGAGAGCCCGGGGACGCGCGCCTTCCCCCGCCCGAGCGGAGTTATTGATCGAGCCTAGTTTTCTGTTAGGGCACCGATCGGGGATCAACCTGCCAGATGCGCTTGGCCCCCGGGTTGGCCAAGGGGCCGGGGGCCCTGGTTTCTCCAGTGACCTTGCCGAGCATGTCGTTCTCAATGTGATTGACTACACTCACCTGTGGGAACGGCTGCCTGCTCGATGATCGTCAGCTCCAGGCGGTCAGGATCGAAGTCGACCTGCATGTCGCCCAAAGCTCCGTTCTTGTCCCAGCCGTACGTCTGGCGCCAGGTCGGCAAGTCGAGCCACTGCTTCGAGTCTCCTGTGAAGAACCCCAGAAACCCATTCGGCATGGAGACATAGAGGTTGCCGTCGGCCTCGTTGTTCTGGTTGAGGAACACGATGGCTGATTTGCGGCAAGTGGAGAAGATGTTGTTATAGATTTTGTTCTCTTGAGCAGTTCCACTGCCGGCACGATCCGGGCGCGTGATGGCGAAAACGCCGGAGTTGTCGCAGCGGCCGATCAGATTCTGGGCGATGATCAAACGATCGTTGGCATTGATGAACACGCCCGATCCCGCGCATCCTCTCTGGCCGGGAGTGCCCGGCTCAGCATTGCGGACATTCCAAATGACATTGTTGTCGATCTGGTTCTGTTGCAGGTTCATTTCCATGTGTACGGCGGCGCTGACGGTGAGGACGTCGGCGAACACATTGCAGGCGATGCGGCAGTTGACGTTGCCGCTGTCGAGCCAGACCCCGTTGGCGTGGCGGATATGGCGGACCACGTTGCGGCGGAAGAGCAGGTTGTGGGCGCCGTGGAACTTGGCTGCGGCGGCTTCCCAGGCGCGCTCGGCATCGGCCCAGCCGCACCACTCAATGAGATTGTCCTCGATGAGGGCATCCTGGGTTCCCATTCCGCCGATGCCTTCGACGCCGCAGTAGCGAATGGTATTTCCGCGGACGATCTGCGATGCCCCGGCTTGCGGGGTGGGAGCGGCGTTCCAGTCGCCGTTGGCGATGTCGAGGCCGACGCCGTTGGCCCATTCGATGGTGTTGTCTTCGATGATCCAGTGATTACCGCCGGCGGTAGAAACCAGGCCGCGCTGCGGGACCGGGTAACCATTGCCGGCATGCTGGAAGGTAATTCCCTTGACCCGGATGTAGGCAAGACCCTTCTGCAAGGGTGCGAAGGCCTGCTCACGGCTGGTCACTTCGATTACGTGCTCGGCGGGAGTGCCATCGGCCAAACGGACGTGAATGGCCTCTCCAGAGTTTTCCACCCAGAACCTGGCATCCGGCGAGCCGCCGATTTCCTGCATGATCGGCCCGCCGCGCACGCGAGGAGGCAGGCCGGTGCGAGGTACGGGTTGACCCGGAGGCGGGGGGCCGGGCAGGCGCGCGCTTGCCAGCTCGCGGAGCTGCTCCATCGGCTCCAGCGGCTTGCCATCCACAAAGACCAATCCACGGCGGCGGAAATACGGACCCATGTCGACCGTCTTGGTGTCGAGCCAAGCCCGATCGCCCGGGGCACTGTCGAGTGCGAAGGGGTTGTAGGCATCGGGGAACATTGTGCCGGGGAGCTCGTGGCGCCATGCGGTGATTTCGCTAGCACCTTGGCCAGCTGGGCCGAAACGAAACATCGAAACCGACTCCTGCTGCCAGCCATCTTTCAGGATTTCAGAGCCTTTGACGAAGACTCTCGCACCCGGGGCAGCCTCGTAACTGATCATTTGCGCCGGACCTGTGCCACCGCGCACCGGGCGCACGCATTCCCGGTAGGTGCCGGAGGCAATAACCACGCGTTCGCCGGGCTGCAGAACCTGGGCGGCCTTGTTGATGGTACGGAAGGGCCGCTTCCTGGCGCCCGGCCCGTTGTCGTCGGCCCTGGCGGATTGATTGTCCACGTAGTACGTTTTCGAAAATGTCAGCGGCTGTTCCCAGGAAACATACTCGGTGCCGTCGGGCAGGCGTGAGTCCGTCGACGCAGCTTTGTGGTCGGGTTGGGCTGTACCAGTAGCGGCATCATTCTGAGCCTGGCCGAAGACGCTTCCGCCGACAGCAACCATCGCACCCACGCCTGCCGCATACTGGAGAAAGCTCCGGCGATCGATGGGTTGGCTGGGAAATTCATACACTGACGCATCCTGATACGAGACGAAAGACTTTTGCTCTGATTTCATACCGGTCACATGAAGTTGAGGTGCTTGCGCAAGTGAACAGATTAATACTGAATCCTGTTCTTTCGGAGCCGGGCATTCGGAACTCTGATGCAGCAATACTATTTGAAAAGCCTTGGAGCAAAGTCAGCCAGGGCTCGCCGCCACGACAGCCACTCATGGGCGGTTCCGGGAGACTCGAAGTACACATTGTTGATGCCGGCCTGGGTCAGCGCATCGCTGAATTGCTTGACGCGCGGCCCTTCCACTGAGCCCGTGGACAAGAACAGCACCTTGACCTTCCCATTGAAGGCCGCAGGATCCGCAAAAGCGCCGCCGCAGCTCGTCTTCGGGTCGAACGGGCCGCCGAAGGAGCCGCAATTGCCGCTAAGCCCGCCCAGATAGGCAAACTTGTCGAGATTTTGAAGACCCGTGGTGAAGGTCTGCATTCCGCCCATCGAAAGACCGGCCATTGCCCGGTTTTCACGGCCCGGCGCAACCCGGTAGTTCTTCTCGACCATCGGAATCAGATCGGTGAACATCATCTCAGTGAACGTTGTGCTCAGCCGAAACGGCGGGCGGGCCGGCGTCGCACCCCCAGCAGGCCGCTGTCCGCCTGGACCCGCTCCCGGCGCTCCGCCGGGGGGCGCCTGAGGCTGAGGCACCGCCTGTGTCAGCACGCCTCGTGCGTTGTAAAGCGTCCCATCCTCGCCGGGTTTCACGGCGTTGAGATTGTCCATGACGATCAACATCGGCTTGGCCTTGCCCGCAGCGATCAGGTTATCCATGATCTGGTCGACGTGCCCCTGGAAGGTCCAGCCCAGCTCGTTTTCTCCCCAACCATGCAAAAGGTAGAGAACCGGATAACGCGCTTTCGGATTCGTATCGTAATCGGGAGGTGTGTAGATGAGGCAGCGTCGCCACTGTTGCGTCACAGTGGAGAAGTACCACTGAATCCGCACGACACCGTGAGGTACATTTTTGTGGCTATAGAAATCGGCGTCAGCCGCGGGAATCTCGATAGCGCTGCTCCATTCACCGCTGCCAAAGAATGTCTGGGTCGCCGGATCAGACACAGCGGCCCCATCAATGTTGATCATGTAGTAATGAAACCCCTCGATCAGCGGCGTGGTCGTGGCGTACCAAAGCCCGTCCGCTTCTTTCGTCATATCGAATCCGGTTCCGACACGGACCCGCACTTTCTGGGCATCGGGCGCCGCCACGCGGAACATGGCGCGGTGATCAGGAAAAACACAGGGGTACGGAGCTCCCGGAATATTCAGCTCGGACGGCTTGCAGTCGGCTGGGGGTTGCGCCCAGCAGATTCCTGATGCAAGAAACACCAAAACGATCGCGGTCTTTTTCATGGATCTCCTTTTATGTGAGGGCATTTCGCGCGAACCCGGATTTACAGTGAGTTTTCAGCAAACGCTTTCTTGATGTGGAACTTTTACAGCGTTTCTCCGCCAATGTCAACGGATGGCCGAAGACCGATGGCATATGTTTCGCAGCAACCTCGCATCCGAGCATGTTGGCGCCGGAAATGACACGCGTTGGCTATCTCATCCGGTTGAAATGACGCTGCTCAAGGCAATGCCGGCGCCTTGAGTATGAGACAAACTACCGGTACGGCGCAGGGTCGCGACGAACATCAATCCCCTTTGGCCAGCCGTTGATAGAGGGCGGGATCGAACTCTTCCAGGCCGGTGATGCTGTACAGATGGTTGACTGAAACCCATGGCAGCCAACTGCGGTGGGTTCCAAAACCTCTGTTCATTGCCATCCCCCAGTGTTCCTGTTGCCAACCAGGTCCCAGGAGGTCGTACGTGCGTCCCGGCAGAGCCAGCATGCTCTTGGTGTCGAGCAGAAGGATGCGTGCGACATCCAGATAGTGCGGGTCCTTCGTGTCCTCATACAACCTCGCATAGGCAGGCGCGGCCCAATCCAGGTACTCATCCACGCCGCCAGGCCCGCGCGCTGTAATACCCTGTACGCCTACGGTGGGCACGCCGCGTTTCCAGTTGAGATCGGAGTCGATGGCGCCCAGCGGCATGGGCACATTCCAGATCCAGATCCAGCTTTCGGTGTAATTGCCAGCCGCCTTGGCGCGTTCCAGCCACTTAGGCTCCCTCGTGGCTTCGTAAAGATCCAGAAAAGCCTCCAGGGACAACATGCCGGCTTCCTTGTCAGTGATGTTCGGATTATCTGTTGTGCCACCGACGAACACGCCTCGGCTTCCGTAGTTGTCCCAAACGTAGTCCGCGGCTCTGATTGCCGCGTCGAGGTAGCGGTTTTGCCCGGTCTCCTGGCTCAATTTCACCAACATCGGCACAGGATTGTAACTGCTGGTTCCGGAGACTTCCATCACCTTTCCGGTGCCACCTTGCCAACTCCTCGGGAAGGAGCCATCTTCCCGCTGCTGCGTCAGCAGCCAATCGCCAAATTGCTGGCACCAGAGCAGCCAGTCCGGGTGTTCGCGCCCATCCTTCTTCTCGCGGCGATACGCGTCCAGAAGAGTGCGCATGCCCTCCGACGGCCCTCTGAGAGTCATGGTGTCGCCGGCCCAGGAGTCCGCCTTGCCCGTCCACAGGTTGAAGCCTTCCCCAGCGGGAGGAGACATGGGCGCCAGGCGAATGAAGCTATCGATGATCGCCAGTCCATCCTTCCGCATTCTTTGCCCGCGCGCGCTTGGATCGCGGTCTCCCTCGATCAGCAATTGATCGGCTACCTCGATGCCCTTGGAAACGAAACCCATGATCACCTTCGGCCATTGCTCCAATTCGTTTGCGTTGGGGTCAACATCGACGCCTAGGGGGCGGGCCCACGCCGCTAACTCCCCGCTCTTCTCCGGATTCAGCTCATGGGCCGTAACCGGCATATTGGCCGGGAGGCGGGGTGGCGTCGGGAAGGAATCGCGATACCGACTCCAATTGCGGTATGAACCGGGATTCCCCGTGACTGCATCGAAGAGGAAAGGAACGCCGGCCCGGTCATCGACGGTAAGGACATGATCTGCCAGATGGTCGGTCAGCACGCGGCGGACGACTTCGAGATCCAACCGCATCGCCGGCGGCTTCAGCGTCTCCCACGCCCAGCGCCACGCATCGCGTTCCATGCCGGGGAAAGATGCGCCCTGCCCGAAGTGGAATCCCACTTGGTAACTCTGCGAGAACCCTGCCTTCACGGGATGATAACGGCGCCGCACAACAGGAGCGGGCGGGGTTTGAAACCCACGAGTGAATTCGCTGGTCGTGCCTGGGAACCAGAAGCCGAACTCGACGCCGCCATCGGGAGCTTCACGCGCCCCAAGAGCTCCAAACTGAATGCGCTCGTCGATCACGGGTGTAGTGGCGGGGGCGGTGGTCTCCGCCCATGTGGTGTCGGCGCGCGGCGCCAGGTCCATGACCGCCGCCCACCGCCCATCGCGAAATGAAAGGGCGAAGAGCGGCGCGGACAATTCGTCTTCCCGCAGAGCAAAGCGCCTGGCGCGGTCATTCAAAACACCTCCGGGAGAGTTGTCGCCGTCGTAGGTTGGATCGCCGTAGAGAACGCCCGGAGCAAAATAATCCGCGTCCGACCAGGTGATTTCAGACGTGGTCGCGAGCCGGATCGCTGATTCGAACCCGGCCTTGTCCTCCGCGCCGGTCACGCGCACGGTCCGGCTGAGCGATAACACGTTGCCCGAAATCTTCCACCGGTCGTCGATGGCAAATGAGGCCTCGCCCCCACCTTCCACCTTTGCCCTCGCGACAACTACGCCGGCTTCCTTTCGCGCGGACTGGTAGCCGGCGGCAATTTGACGCACGTCGTCGCCCCCGCGATAGACCTCGATCTGCGCGGGCTTCGGTTGCGTCAGGCGCGGAACAGCGTCGCCGGAGATTTCGATGCCCCAGCCACCGGAGCTGGAGCGAACAAATGCTACCACTGCGCCGTTTTTGAGCCGGCCGAGTTCCATGCGGTCCGCGGTGTTTGTACCCGCCTGTTTCTGCTGCGCCGGCGTCGTAGCCGCCGCCAATAGGCACGTGAGCGCACCAAGCACTACGGATCGAACCACGAAGGTTGCGGAACGGATCATGATGAGAACTCCTCGTAGACGACGCCCAATTGTAGCTCGCTCGCGCACTCGTTTTTTCGTCGGCAGCAGGGACAGGAAGATTGCAGACTATTGCAATAGAGCCCCCCACGAGCTGATCCGGACCTGGGTCGATTCCAGGTGCTTTTGTGATCATGGATGAGAGTTTTCTTCCTCAATGAATCGCTTTACAAGTTCGATTGCACGAGATAAGCTGCCTGATTGGCAAACGTTTTCTCGCGCGCCTCGGCCACAGAACCTGCAGCAGGACACATTCATGGTTCATCGCACACGCTGCAGATTTCTCAAGCCCAGCGCGGGCGCTGCCGGTCTATCAATGATCAGTTCGCCGGCTTTCACAAAATTCCTGTGTGCAGATATGCCTGTGCCTTCCTTTGATGAGCGGAGTTTGAGCAGGAGTTATTTGTGTTGGGCTCTCAAATGAGAAGGTCTCTGCCCTTGTGTTTGTTCTGCGGCGCGCTCGACAAACTTGTCCTGGGTATGGACCAGCAGGTGTGCAATTGAATTGGCGTTGATTCCTGGCGCATCGCTCCTGGTAGCTGGCTGATCAAAGGAGGATCGAATCCATGAATTCCAGACACGTTCTTCTCGTAGCCGCTGCTGTGGGTCTCCTTTTTTGGCAGGATTGCAGCGCTTTTGCGCAGGGGTCATTTCCCGCACCTCCCGCCCTCAAGCCCTTCCCGTTTGTCAGCCCGCTCTTTGGCGATGACATGGTTCTGCAACGCGGCAAGGTGGATACCATCTGGGGTTGGTCGGAACCCGGGGAGCGTGTGCGCGTACAAGTCGGAAACAAGGCCGCATCCGGCGTTGCAGACGCGGACCACCGCTGGCAGGTGCAGATGCGGCCGCCGAAGACAGGTGGACCATACACGGTGCGGATCATTGGCCACCAAACGGTGGAGTTGCACAACGTCATGGTGGGCGACGTTTGGCTGTGCGCTGGCCAGTCCAATATGCTGGTCCCTCTCGGGGGTGCGCTCAATGGCGCCGATGAAGTAAAGGCGGCGAACTACCCCGATATTCGCTTCTTCGACGTGTTTGGGCATTCTGCCTACAATCACACCGGCTGGATTGCGGGCAGCTGGAAGGTCGTCTCGCCAGAGACGGCAGCACGGGTTTCGGCGGTCGCGTATTACTTTGCGCGCAAGGTCCAGAAGGATGTCCACATTCCCATCGGTCTGATCGTGGATGCTGTCGGCGGAACGCCGGCGGAGGCCTGGACCAGCGCCGCCGCACTGCGTCCGCTCAAGGACTTCGATGTTCCGCTCGATTTAGTTGACCGCCTGGCCGCCGAAGGCGCGCCGGAATACGGCGACTACATCCAGCACTGGTACGATCAGTACGACATTGGGCTAAAGGGGAACTGGGCTGCACCTGACTTCGACGATTCCACCTGGAAGCCGGTAACACTTCCCGGCGGCTTCGCCGAACTGGGTGTGCCGGACACGCCTGCCCTGGCTTGGTTCCGAAAAGAGATCGATCTACCGGATCCACTTCCGGCGGGCCGGGCCATGATGTTCCTCGGAATCATCGAACGCATGGACACAGTTTGGGTCAACGGAAAGGATGCCGGCGGCAGCGCCTGGGTTGAGAACCCGCGCGTCTATTTCATGCGCCCCGGTGTGCTCAAGCCCGGACGCAACATCATCGCCATTCGCATTATGAAGACCAAGCCCGATGGCGGATTCATGAGCAAGCCTGAAGGGCTGCACCTCGTGCTTGGTGACAATACCAACATTCCGCTGGCCGGCGCCTGGAAGGGCCTGCTGAGCGTGGATGCCCGGCCGCCGCATCCGCTGCCCATCGGCTATCAGAACTGGCCGGTGATGCCGACGGTTCTCTACGAGGGGATGCTGAAGCCCGTAGCGCCGCTGTCGATCGCGGGCATTCTTTGGTACCAGGGCGAAGAGAATTCGACGCGCGCCTACGAGTACCGCAAGGTTCTTCCCGCGATGATCGCCGACTGGCGCAGCCTCTTCGGGCAGGGCGATTTTCCGTTCTACATTGTCAGCCTGCCCGCGTTCAAGCAGCGCAGCGCAACGCCGGTCGACGGCGACGAGTGGGCCGAGACGCGAGAGTCGCAGGCAATCACGGCCGCCAGTGTTCCTAACACATGCCTGGCGGTCACGATTGATACAGGCGACCCTGACAACATTCATGCAAAGGACAAGCTCCCCGTAGGCGAGCGACTTGCGTATTGCGCGCTGGCCAGGTACTACCACAAGCATGTTGTGTATTCGGGGCCAACCCTTAAATCCGCCGAACGGCTCCCAGGCTCCATCCGGTTGCACTTCGCGCATACCGGCGGCGGGTTGGTCGTGAAAGGGCAGAAGCTCGCGGAGTTCTCCATCGCCGGGGAAGACCGGAAGTGGTATTGGGCCGACGCCCGCATCGAAGGCAATACGGTCGTCGTTTCATCGCCATCGGTGCCCAATCCAATAGAGGTCCGCTACGCCTGGCAATCCAATCCCGCGGCGACACTGTTCAATGGAGCTGGACTGCCGGCCGCTCCCTTCCGGACGGACACCTGGCCCGGCGTTACACAGAACGTGCGGCCGTATTGATGGGGAAACCAAATGCCAACTGTCAAAGGTCGGATCGAACAGAGAAGCCATCCGATGAACGCAGTTTTAGAACGATCCGGAGGACCCATGCGAACACATCGCTGTGCAATAGCAGTGCTCATTGCCACTCTCGCCCTGCCAATGGCTGCCCAACGTCGCGTGCCCAAGGACCTGAGCGGCACCAGAGGATTCAATTACCAGTCTGCCGAAACCATCGGCCACGTTGAATTCTGGCTTCAATACAACCCCGCGGTCACAGAACGCGACCTGGAATACGCCAAGCGGCTTCAGTTGAATCAGGTTCGAGTGTTCGTTCCATACGCGGCCTGGGAGAGAAACAAAGAAGGACTCAGAAAGAACCTCCTTCATTTTGTGCGCGCGGCGCACGAACGCGGAATCGGCGTGATGCCGACCATGCAGTACAAGTTTGGCGAATGGCGAGATAAGGCCGCTTGGCCAAATTCCCGGGAGTTTGTCGCCGATCTGGTGGCCACTATCGGCAAGGAGCCAGGCCTTGCCATCTGGGACGTAGAGAACGAGCCCGAGTGTTGCTCCCTGCCTCCCACACCGGACAATCGGCTGCACATGGAGCATGCGATATACATGGCCAAGGTGTTCCACGAACTCGATCCCGTGACACCGGTAACGATCGGCGCGACGTTTGCGGAGAACATGATTGCCATGGCCGACGCCGTGGATGTGCTTTCGTTCCACAACTACAGCCCGACGCGCGCACAGATTCGCGCCAGTATTGCGGAAGCGAAACAGTACGCGGAAAAGACTGGAAAGCCGCTTATCAATAGCGAGATCGGATGCATCGCGCGTGCCAATCCCTATGACGTCACGCTGCAAGAGCACATGCAAGCCCACGTCGGATGGTACATCTGGGAGTTGATGATCACCGGCAACTGGGGCACGGTGCACGGCGTGTTCTATCCGGATGGCACAGTTCGCGATCCTTCCATCGTCGCCGCGCTCCTCGGCTTCTTCCGCAACCGTGGAGACAATGTTGTGGAAGATGTTCCTGACCGCGAGAATTATCTTACGGAGGCAGTGACGAAAAACAAGACGTGGCTGGCGGACCCAAACCCGGATTGGGAAACTGGATTGGACCTGGCCGAAGTCTCGGCGAATCTTCTCGAAGCTGCCCAATTGGCGCCCATGCACATTCTCCCTTCCAGGCAGGTGATCCTCCTGCGCAATGGTCAACCCGACATGCCCACCTTGCGCGCACTGCTTGAGAAGTTCACCTCAATACTTGAGCCGTACCAGCTTCCCCCTGGCGATCCACGGCGGTCGCGACCGCCTGGCTTCATTCGATAAAGTACCACTTCACGGAAACGTAATGGGGCAAATTATGAAGTTGACTGACCGAAGATTCTTTAACGAGATCAACTCAAAACCGCAACTCGTGCCGCGCGCAGGCGCTGGGTACGATCACACCGCCCGCGACGAGCATCAGCGTGTATGAATTCGCGGTGATGCAGTAGCAGGCGAACATGAGTGACCCGCTTGCCGGTTAGCCAGAGCAGGGAATCGGGTCAAACACGGAATCGAGGTCGTGACGGCAACTGGGTGCCATCGCGCCTTGAAAGCTTTTTGAGCACCACGCAAAAGCGGAGAATTGGATACCATATTGACTTCTAAGTTCATTCGTTCGATGCCGGCTGCGGGGTTCTGTCGAATGCGGAGACGAGTCGGCGCGCTCAAGGGGTGAAGGATGAATACGACGCTTGACCAATGGGAAGTGCTGGAAACTGTTATTCAGATGGGGAGTTTTGCGGCTGCCGCAGCGAAGATGAACCGCTCGCAATCGACAATTAGTTACGCAGTTTCACGCCTTCAGGAGCAATTCAAGATTCCTCTTCTTGAACTGAAAGGCCGCAAAGCGCAACTTACCGAGGCAGGAAAGGCGTTGCTGGCAGATGTGGAGCCTATTCTTACCGGGTTCCGGGCACTTGAGCAAAGAGCTTCGGCGCTGGGCGCCGGCGGCGAAACAGAGATACGCCTTTCGGTCGACAGCGTGTTCCCGGATAGCAGGCTTTTCGCGGCTCTTGCGGACCTGACCCGTTTGTACCCCCATGTACATCCGCAACTGCGCCAGACGATGTTTCTTTCGTCCGCTCACGAGTTCGCATCGTCTGGTGCCGATTTGTGTATTTCGGGGCTACCCACGCGTGAGTATTTTGCCAAGCCGATTCTCGATATCAGAATGCGTGCCGTTGCCCGCGCGGATCATCCCCTGAACAGGGGAACCCGGCAACTCACGCGCCTGGATCTGATTCAGCGTCTTGCGGTGATCATCGAGGGGACAGTCGGACCGACACCGAAGAAGCAGCCGCACAGCCCCTTGCAGCGGTATCTGGCGGTGAACACTATTGATGCTGCGATTGAAGCCGTGCGCAGCGGAATCTGCTTTGGCTGGCTGCCGGTTTACAGAATTGCGCCCTACATCGACTCGGGAGAATTGACCAGCCTGCGGCTTACGATGGGAGGCGAAAGGTTAGTGCGGTTCTTCCTGATTTGTAAAGACGTAGATTCGGCCAGCACTGAAAGAAATTACCTCGCGGCTCTTCTGGGAGCGAACCGCGAAGTGGAAACAATCTAAATCCGGACTCAGGATCTTCTTGAATTCCGCTCAAGTGTTGTTTGTGTTTTCGTCAACTCTTCTCAACTCAGCAAAATCCTGCGCACTTCGCCTTCAGGATCGTCTACCATGCGGCATTCGTTGTCCCAGACCATGGTCTTGTTGCTATCCGGGTCAGTCGGCGTCCAGGTCAAGCCTGGCTGGCTGGGATTGCCGGTAGCAGCAAAGTTTGCCCAGGCAGTGGCCATCTTCTTCGCCAGCGCCTGCGCCTCCGGTGTGTTGCCGGTGCCCTGTTTGCAGCGCTTGGTGTCATCGAAGCAGAATTGGAACTCGGCGGTGTGCCATGTGCCGGGAACGCCGTCGAGAATCGGAGTTTGCCAAGTGAAGTAGTACGTGTAGGCAGGCGCCGCCTTCAGCCCATGCTTCATGGGGAACGCCCTTGAAAGTGAAGACGCCACCATCGACAAATCCACGCACCTTTCCGTATTGCATGTTGGCCACAACAGTGCGCGGCGCAGAACAGTTTCCGGGCTCCTGCTGGTGAACTCCGGTTTTAGTGCTGTCGGAAGCGCCGGCCTGCGTGCTCATGGCCTAGCCCATGCCCGCCGTCGCCGACAGCAGCATCGCCTCGCGACGGTTCAAAAGAAAGCGATTCTCGGAATTTGATTTTGGCAATCCATCTCCCTTTCTCGGTTGTCTAGCTCATCTGAACGCCGAGTTTTGTTCACCGGTCCTTGGTGCGGCTCGCCGACCAACGGTTTGCGTGGGGCTGGCTCTCACCCAATAAGGAGGAAGCGGATCCCCGCAGGCGGCATGGATCCCGCGGCAAGACAAGCTACTGCAGCTGATACGAGTAGATGTTGACGCTGAACGGCGGAACGTCGATCGTGTCCGGAGCCGCACCAAGCGTATGCTCCTCCACCGCGACTTCCGGTTTCTTGCCGACCGCGACGGCCGCATTCACCGACGAAGGCGCCATCTGCCACAGACGCCCCTGGCTTGCGAGCTTGACGCCATTGACCGCCAGCTTCATGGTCTGCCTCGAATCCGAGGGATTCAATACTGCGAACGTGAGCGTCTTGCGATCTTCGCTGAGCGCGGCGCTTACATCCAACGGATAGGTGTCGCTGCCCGGGTTGACCGCGGGCTGGTCGCCGCCGGCAGGATAGATGGGCTTGGGCTGCGGCGAGTCGCCGGAGACTTCGACCGGGATGGTGCCGAAGTGATCGCGGTACATCTTGAAGAGCAGCCCCGTCGGGTTCAATTCGGCCTCCGTCCTGGTTTCGCTCATCATGGCCGTGGCGAAGGTGAAGGCGCCTAGTTGAAATAAATCTGAGTGCCGGAACATCTCGTGAAAGGCCCAGGCATAGGCGGGAACCACTTTGTAAGAGTTCGGTCCCCCGCCCATGTAGGCCCATTCATCGATGGCAATCGGGACCGGCTTCGCCCTGAGTGCGGGAATGAGCTTCAGGTATTCCTGGTAGTGCTCGTACTTCACGCGGATCTGCGTTGCCGGTGCGCGCTCCCATTCGATCAGCGGCTGGGGCCCGATATTGACCTTCTTTTCTAGCTTCAGATCGGTGTGCATGTCGCTGGAGGAATAGTAGTGCTCGCTAAGCATGTCGATATTGTCCAGGCAGTGAGCGAGCATGTAGCCGCTCCAGTCCGCCGTAGAGAGATAATCCGGGACGAACTTGCCGCCAATGCGTTTGGACTGATTGGCTCCGGTCATGACGTCGGGCATAGCTCCCCCGGCGATGAGCGTGATCGATGGATCCACCTTCCGCATCGCCTTGGCGAACATGTTGTGCTTCAGCGCAAATTGCTCAGTCGACATGGCGCCCATCTGGTAATCGCCCCAGGGCTCGTTGCCGATCCCCCAAAACTTGACGTGATAGGGCTGCGGATGACCGTTTGCGGCGCGCCATTTTCCCATTGGCGTTGTGACGGCGCCATTGGTATATTCCACAAGTTCTTTCGCGGACCAGGCGTCACCGAAGCCGGCATTGACCGTGATGTAGGGTTCCACGCCGAGTAGTCGGCAGAGCGTGAGGAACTCATCCGTGCCCACATCGTTGGGCTGAATGGCATGCCAGACCGGATCATAGATCGGCGGGCGCTTGTCTCGATCGCCGACGCCATTCCGCCACTCGTAGGCGGAGACGAAGTTGCCGCCGGGAAAGCGATAGACGCCGGAGTGCAACTGCTTGAGCGCGGTAATCACTTCCGCGCGGAAGCCCTCGATGTTGTCGGCCGGCATCAGCGAGACCGCTCCGATGTGAAACGAGCCCGTGCCGGTTCCGGTGATTTCGAGCTGTGCATCGTCTGTGTCGCTCTCAGCCTGGAAGTGCAGAGGAAACGTCCGATACGCTGAGCCGAGGGCGCGAATGGTCACCGTCTGACGTTCACCTGCTTCGCTGCCCCAAGCCAGAGTCACCTTTACGATGGCGCCCGGGCTGCCGGCCAGCACGATGCGGCCGGTGTACGCTTTCCCTTTGCGCACGGCGAGACCGGTTTGCCGGACTCCATGCGCGTCATTGCCGCTGAGTTTGATGAGTGGCGTGTGATCGCCGGTAAACGGGTCATTCGTATCCATCGTCACAACTCCGTCGCCGCCAACCGGCGTCCAATAGCGGAGTGGGGCGCGACGCCTCCACGCCGGAACGGCGGGCTGCTCTGGCGGTTTCGAGGTGACAGGATTGTAGAACTTCCGGTCTTCCAGCATCTCCGCCCATACGCCTTCGTTGACGATGTTTCCGCCGTGCTCCAAAAATTGCCCGTACAGGTACTTCGAGATCGGCGGTCGGGTCTTCAACGCATCGATGCTGACATTGACCGTTTGCGTCTGCGCCGCAGACACGAGCGAGAGGAAAAGGCCTGCCAGCAACAGGGCCGACACCTTCAACGTGGATCTTCTTATTGCCCATTGCATGATGGATAGCTCCTTGGCAGAATCCAGTTCACTGAATGGCCGATGGCGTAGGGCTGGGTTTTTAGTTACGTGTTGCTGTCGATCCTTCCTGGAGTCGATGGCGGCTGAGCGCGGTTGCTGTCATGGCTCCAACGAGATGACCGTCACCGACTTCGGCTCAACCGTCAATACGAGCCTGCCGCCCATCACACTTGCGGAGACAGGTTTCGGCACAACGGTGTTGGGCGCTGTAAATGTGTTCACGCTGTCGACGGCAGGGGCCGTCAGCGTCTCTCCCTTTGCCGATTTCACGGTCATGCCGGTGATTTCCGCATCGATTTCAACCGGCTTTTCGGGGTCAAGGTTCGTGATTTCGAGCCAGAGCTTGCCCGCCGCGTCCCTGGCAGCGAGAGTATCCACTCGCGGCAGGCTGATGCTGCCCTGTGTGTAGGTTCCGGCGTCAAAGGCGACTGGAACAAACGTCGCGTCCTGGAACGGCACATACATCCTGAAGATGTAGTAGGTCGGAGTGAGAACCATTTTCTCGTTGTCCGTCAGGATCATCGCTTGCAGCACGTTGATCATCTGGGCGATGTTCGCCATACGCACGCGGTCCGCATGCCGCGAGAAGATGTTCAGGTTCAGCGATGCCAGAATCGCGTCTCTCAGGCTGTTTTGCTGAACCAAGAAGCTCGGATTCGTGCCGGGCAGCGGCGCATGCCACGCGCCCCACTCGTCTACCACCAGCGCGACCTTCTTCTGCGGGTCGTACTTGTCCATAACGGTCTCCTGCTTACGCAGGAACTCGTCCATGAACAATGTAGATTTCAGCGTCTTGGCGTAATCGTCAACGCCGAAGCCTGTCGAAGGCGTCGAGGGCGGCCATCCATTGGGCACTGTATACCAGTGCACCGAAAGGCCATCGATATTCCAGCTCCAGTCGTGGTGCTGCCAGGCCTTCATGATGGCCTCGGTCCAGTCGGTCTCGGGAAAGCCCGGACCGACGGCAATCTTGAGCATCTGGTTCGGGCCCTGCTGGGAAGGGTTGTCATTGCTGACGAAGCGACTGTAGATCTTTAGCTGGCTCAGATAGTAGTCCGCCGTCATGTCGCCGCCACAGCTCCAGCTCTCATTCCCGATGCCCATGAAGCCGACCTTGTAGGGGTCGGGATGACCATTGGCGGCCCGTTCCCTGGCCAGCGCCGTAGGAGCAGCCGCTGTCATGTACTCCAGCCACTCGGCCGCTTCCTGCGGAGTCCCGGATCCGACGTTGACTGAGACGTAGGCCTGGCTGCTGATCTGCTGGATAAAATCCATGAATTCGTCGGTGCCAAAGCTGTTCGTGTCGACCACGTTGCCCCATGCGGAGTTGAGTGTTGACGGCCGCTGCCCGGCTGGGCCGATTCCTTTGCGCCAATGGTATTGATCGGCAAAGCAGCCGCCCGGCCAGCGGACATCGGGCACCTTCAACGCCCGAAGCGCAGTAACAACGTCATTGCGGATCCCGCGCGTATTCGGAATCGGGGAATCCGCTCCAACCCAGATGCCCCCGTAGAGTCCGTGTCCAAGATTCTCCGCAAACTGGCCGAAGAGGTTGCGGTCGATCTTCGCTCCGGCTTTGGATGCGTCGATGGATAAATGAGCATTCTCCGCAGCCAAAAGCGGCACGGTCGAAGCCATCAGAAGAGACATGCGAAGGACGAGGCGAACACCGCCTGAATTCATGACGACTCCAAGGGAGATTGCCGCGGATCGACGGTGAGCGACCCTCGTCGCGTCGGATTGCGAGCCGCAGGGCCGGACGATCGAATCGCGAAAGCGTTCTCTGGGAGTTGAACTATACAGAAGCGCAAAGACTCTGAGCAAATCGAATCAATCGCTTTAAGTCTATCGACTCTGTCGATGGGTCTTCGCCCGCACCGGAATCGCTCTGAATTCGGCTCCGACAGCACGTTTGCTCAAATCACTTCCCGTTCGCGGTTCATGCCCGGCAACTCCGCCCGGGCTTTGACCTCGGAGTCGGCAGATAGAAAGGTGGTTTGGCGGAGTTTCTGATGGACATACGGAAAACGCCGAGCGAACTCCGCGAGAGCAGCAAAGAGCCGCTCATTGGGGAAAATGACATCCACCGACAGTCGAATCTCCGATTGTCCACCCAATGCGAGTGAGCGAGCTCGCTGCTCGAGGTGGTGAAATCCTGTCAAATGGGATTCGATATCGGCCAGCAATACGCGGCCCGCCTCCCCCAAATGGGCTCTTCTCCCTTTCGGCTCAAACAGCTTTATCCCCAGCTGTTCCTGCAGGCGAGTGACGGCGTAGCGGACCGTCGATTGCGTGCCATTGAGCTGTTTGGCGGCCGCTGCGAAACCGCCCAACTGAACGACAGTATGCAGGATTTCCCATTCATCCAGGGTCGTCTTCATCACCGACAAATATATCGAATAAATCGATGTATTGGCGTGAAAAAATAATGCTTTTCGATCGATGTCCCTGGAGCTTAGGATTCGGATGTTTGACCGCGCGGAATGGACGGAAGCTGCAAAGCGGCCACGTGGGGAAACGCTTACTCGCGCGGCCAGTTCCTTCGCACCGAGAAGCAAGAAACTTCCCGCAAGCGCCGTAACTGGCAGAGTCGAAAACAAGTCCGCAATCGGGGAGACGGGAGATGAAGTGGGTCGGAGTGATGATGCTCCTGTTTGGCAGTTTATGCTGCACATAGGGTTCGGGCGACTTTCAGCCCGCCGCTACGAATGTTTCCGGGGCGGAATATCCCCGCGTTGACGGCGCTTCGCAGGCTCAATTCCGGGTGAAAGCCCCTGACGCCGCCGAGGTGAGGCTCAATTTCTGGAGCGACCCGAAACTGGAAGGAGAGACATGCGAATAGCGAACATCCGAATTTTGGTTGCAATGATTGCTCTCTTGTGTGCAGACAGGCTGTGGCCCCAGAGCTCTGACCATCCTGCGTATTTAAACCCCGCGCTATCCGCGGAACAACGTGCTGCCGATCTTGTTCATCGCATGACCGTGGAAGAGAAGGTCTCGCAACTCGTAAATCAGTCGCGCGCGGTGCCGCGCCTGAACATTCCGGCATACGACTGGTGGAGCGAAGCTCTGCATGGCGTGCAGAGGCCCGGAGCCACCGAGTATCCCGAACCGATCGGGCTGGCCGCGACCTTCGATCCGGATTCCATTCATCGGATGGCCACGCAGATTGGGATCGAAGGGCGGATCAAGCACGTCCAGGCGATGCGCGAAGGGCATAGCAATGTATTCGAAGGTCTTGACTTCTGGGCGCCAAACGTCAACATCTTTCGTGATCCGCGATGGGGGCGCGGACAGGAGACCTACGGGGAGGATCCGTTCCTCACCGGCCGTATGGCTGTTGCGTTCGTCACGGGCATGCAGGGGGACGATCCTAAATACTATCGCGCGATTTCGACTCCAAAACATTTCGCGGTGCATAGCGGACCCGAGCCGACGCGTCATACGGCGGACGTAGAAGTGAGCAAGCATGACGAACTGGACACCTACCTTCCGGCATTCCGGGCGGCGGTAACCGAGGGCAAGGCTGGCTCTGTGATGTGCGCGTATAACAGCATCAATGGGCAGCCTGCCTGTGCAAACGAGTTCCTGCTGCAGGATCAGCTGCGGGGCAAATGGAAATTCCAGGGCTACGTGGTTTCGGATTGCGATGCTGTGGTCAACATCTACCGCGATCATCATTTCACCAAGACGCTGCCTGAAGCTTCCGCATTAGCTATTCAGCGCGGCATGGACAACGAGTGCATCGACTTCGCCAAGGTAGGCGATGATCACGATTACAGGGCGTATCTCGATGCCTATAGGCAAGGCATCTTGAAGGAAAGCGAGATCGATACCGCATTAATCCGGCTGATCACGGCGCGGATGAAACTTGGCATGTTCGATCCGCCCGAGATGATGCCGTATTCGAAGATCGATGAGAAGGAGCTTGATAGCGCTGAGCATCGGATGCTAGCGCGAAGGCTGGCGAACGAGTCGATGGTGCTGCTCAAGAACGACGGCGTTCTGCCGTTCAAATCAGGCGCAATGAAAATTACAGTAGTTGGCCCGCTGGCTGACCAGACAAAATATTTGCTCGGCAACTACCACGGCACTCCGACGCACACCGTATCTGTGCTCGAAGGACTCAAGGCGGAGTTCCCTCATGCGCAGATCACGTTCGTGCCCGGAACGCAGTTTCTGCGGGCAGATGGAGACACGGTTCCGGCGTCCGCGCTGACCACGCCGGAGGGACAGCCGGGTCTGATAGTCCAGTTCTCTACAGGAGATGGGTTCCCGGACAGGGGCACCGTGCTAGCGACGCGGCAAGTGAGCAACGTCGATCTGAAATCGGAGGACATTCCTCAAGAGGCCTCAGCCAAATATCCGCTGTCGGTCGAATGGAATGGTTTTCTTACCGCAAACGAAACCGGCGAATACAGCATTGGTGTGCGCGGCAAGGGTAACTTCGCCATGATCCTGATCGACGGTAAACCACTCGCGATGCAGTACCTGGACAGCGAGCAATCGCAGGCAAAGACCGGACACGTACACCTTGAGCAAGGGAAGAAAGTGGCTGTCAAGGTCAGGTATCGGCTGTCGAAAGCCGGGCCTGTCGAGGCGCAATTGATCTGGTCCAAATACGATCCCAGACCCAGCCCTGAGGCGGTCTTCGCAGCGAAGAACGCAGATGTAGTCATTGTGGTCCTCGGCATTACCAGCGACCTCGAAGGAGAGCAGATGCCGGTCAATGAGGACGGATTCAAGGGCGGCGACCGCACCAGCATTGATCTGCCGAAACCGGAAGAGGAATTGCTGGAAGCCGTGACGGCGACAGGAAAGCCCGTGATCCTTGTGCTCGCGAACGGAAGTCCGCTTGCGGTGAACTGGGCCAGCGAACATGTGAACGCGATTCTAGAGTCCTGGTATGCGGGCGAAGAGGGAGGCGCAGCGATTGCCGAAACTCTCTCCGGGAAGAATGACCCTGCTGGCCGTCTGCCGGCAACCTTCTACACGGGTATTGATCAGTTGCCGCCCTTCGAAGACTATTCAATGCAGAATCGCACCTATCGCTATTTCCACGGCAAGCCTCTGTACCCGTTTGGCTATGGTTTGAGCTACACAAGATTCTCATACACTCATTTGATGATCCCGAAGGCTGCAATTCACGCAGGTGACCCACTTAAGGCTGAAGTAACCGTTACGAACAGGGGAAAGCGCGAGGGCGATGAGGTTGCGCAGCTTTACCTCAGCTTCCCGAGCGTTCCTGGAGCTCCGTTGCGAGCCCTGCGCGGTTTCAAGCGCGTTCACCTGAAGCCAGGTGAGTCGCAAGGGTTGCGCTTCGAGCTTAAGGATCGCGATCTGAGTATGGTGAGCGAAGCGGGCGAACCGATGATTGTGGAAGGCACCTATTCGGTGTCGATTGGCGGGGGGCAGCCCAAGACTGGGGCGCCGACAGTGAGCGGGAACTTCCGAGTGATGGGAACGAAGTCGCTACCTGAGTAGGAATCTAGCGAAACCGCCCGACCGCTGGATTTGATTTTCGTGAAAGGACGCGCCGTCACCGAAGCGGAACCCGACCTGATAATTCTGGGTAAACCCGGTCCTGACAGGGTTGTATCGCCGCCGCACCACGGGCGTGATCGGAGACGCTGGGCGGTCTCCAAACCCAAACCCACCCGAGAATTCGTCTGTTGTGCCTGGAAGCCAGAAGCCAAACTCGACACCGCCACCGGGAACTTCGCGCGCGCCCAGCGCCCCGAACTGAATGTGTTCGTCGATCATCGGCGTTGTCGCTAGCGCTGTAGTCTCGGCCGCGGTGGTATCGCCGTGCGGCGCCATGTCCATTACCGCTACCCAGCGTCCGTCGCGGAACGATAGCCCGAACATCGGCGCTGGCAGATAGTCCTCGCGTATCGAGAAGTTTTTGGCGTTGTAGTACGCACTGCCGCCGGGGGCAGTAGCTCTGGTGTGCGGCTCACCGTAGAGCAGACCGGGAGCGAGGTATTCGGCCTCTGGCCATGAAAGCTTTGGGTTGGTCATGAGCCGGATCGCTGAGTAGAAGCCCGCGTTCTCCTTCGTGCTGGTAACGCTGACCTTTCGGCTTAGCGATAGTACGTCGCCCGAGACTCTCCAACGGTCTTCGACAGAAAACGCTTCCTGGCCATCGCCCGTGATCTTTGCCTTTGCCACCACGGCACCAGCCTGCGTTTGCAAAGACTGATAACCAGAGGCGAACTGCGTTGTATTTCCCTCGCCGCGATAGACCTCGATCTGTGCGGGCTTCTGCTGTGTCAGGCTTGGGACGGTATCACCGGAGACTTCGATGCCCCAATCTCCTGCCCCGGCACGGACAAATGAGACAGAGGCGCCGTTGGCGAGCCTTCCCACCATGATGCGATTGCCGGCAGCCGTGTCCTCCGCTTTTGACTGTGCGGGGGGCGATGGGCGCGATCCATAGGCATGTAAGTGCGCCGACTGCTATGGGCTTGAACATCAAGAGGGCTCCGGGGCGCTCTGAACGCGAAATCATACTAGCATTCCGGCGGGGTAAACGTTTAGTCTGCTGTCCTGGGTTTAGAACGAGGTGTGGCCGTATGGTCCAAAACTCTCGCATTCGAGGCTCTTTGCGAGAGTGACGTCGCGAAACCGTGAGAATTCTAATGCCCCAACAAACCCGGCAAGGCAGACAGGATAAGCATGAAAACGAGAATTGATCTTGCACTTGCGCTCGCAGTGGCGCTGACGTCGATTGGCGCCACGATCACAACAGCCCAACAGACTGGGGCGGGACCCAATGTTGCTCCGCCCAGGCCGAAGGGCCCATGTGACATCTACGCCGGCGGCGGCGACCCCTGCGTGGCCGCCCACAGCACTACACGCGCGCTGTACGCCTCCTACAACGGCCCGCTCTACCAGGTCCTGCGCCAGTCAGACGGCAAAACGCTGGACATCGGCGTCGTCCAGCCCGTCGCCTCGCCGGTCCCAGATGCGGGCGGATACGCCGACGCGGCCAAGCAGGACGCGTTCTGCGTCAACACGTACTGCTGGATCACCACCGTTTACGACCAATCTCCCAAACACAACGACCTCACCCAGGCGCCCCGAGGCGGATTCAGCGGCCCGGCCATGGGTGGGTTTAACAACCTCCCCATCGCCGATATGGCTCCGATTACGATCATGGGCCACAAGGCCTACGGCGTCTTTGTCGAGCCGGGCATGGGCCTGCGCGAGGACGACGCAAAGGGCACCGCAGTCGACGACCAGGCGGAGGGGCAGTACTGGGTCATCAACGGCCTGCACTTCAACTCCGGCTGCTGCTTCGATTACGGCAACGCCGAGATCGACAGCCGCGACGACGACAATGGCACCATGGAGACCGCCTACTATGGCGACGTCACCCCCTGGTATCACGGGAAAGGCGCCGGCCCGTGGATCATGACCGACCAGGAGAACAATCTGGCCGGTTGTGTCAACCAGGATGGATCCAAACTCTGCGTAAACCTGCCGAGCATCACGTGGCGATTCGTGACGGCGATGGCCAAGGGCGAGCCGCACCACTGGACCTCCATGGGCGGCGACGCACAACAGGGCGCCTTGTCAGTCATGTTCGACGGACCGCGCGTCAACTCCACCTACGACCCGATGCGCAAGCAGGGGGCGATCCTCCTGGGCAACGGCGGCGACAACAGCAACAGCTCGCAGGGCACGTTCTATGAAGGCGCGATGACGGCCGCAGGCACCTTCCCGACCGACGCCACCGACCAATTGGTGCAGGCCAACGTCGTGGCTGCCAAGTACGACGTGCAGCCGCTGAGCCTGGCGCCGGCGTCGGCAACTGCCGCTCCGCCGGGACTCCAGACGTTCACGCCTGGGTCTTCACATGACACCACCGTAACGTTCACGAATACCATCGGGGCGCCCGCAGCAGGCGTCAAGCTGAGCATTTCCGTGCCCAATAAGCAGTGGACTTCGGTGGTTGCGGGCACCAAGGAGACGTCGAAGACGTTCGCTGACCCGGTGGCGCCGGGTGCGAGCGTGAGTGCGACCTTCAAGGTCACCTCGGGTCCGGCGGCCTTCAACGGCGACCTAGTCGGCAACGCCTGGTGGACGAACCAGGCGAGCGGCGCGAAACTATCCGACACAGCGGCCGAGAAGGTGCGGAACGTGAGCCCGATCAAGATCAACGAGTTCCGCATCAGCGCCGGTCCTCCCACAAACTCAACGGACTCGTTCATCGAGCTCTACAACGCCGGCGCCAAGGAAGTCGACCTCTCCAACTGGACGCTGACCGAGCACCCGACGCAGCAGGCTATCTTCTCGACGGTGAAGATCCCGGCCGGAACGAAGCTCGCGGCCGGTGGATTCTACCTGCTCGGCCTCTCGAACTCCGGGCTGGCGGTCGCAGCGCGCGCGGGCGATGCGACGATCCATGTGAGGAGCACGACCGACATGAAGGTCGGCGATACAATCAGCATCGACACCGGCTCCAACATCGAGACCCGCAAAGTCGTAAGCGTCGGGACGGAAGCCAGCAGCAAAACGACGTTGTGGCAACCCCTGCCCGAGGGTCCGGTTATCACCATCCCCGCCGGTTCGACCAACGTGCCTGTGACGAGCGCGGCGGGCTTTGCGGTTGGTGAGAAGATCGCGCTCGGCTACGGCGCCACTTACCCCGCCGTCGCGAGAGGGGTGGAGCGGTACGAGGTGGCCACGGTCACCGCGGTCGGCAAGCAAGGCACGCAAGCCTACCTGGCAGCGGACGCGCCCGTCGGCGCAACCAACATCAAGGTGACGTCCGTCAACAACATCTCCATCGGTGACAAGATCCGGTTGGACATCGACAGCGTCGGCCATGGGATCGAGACGGTTACGGTCACGCACGTCGGCACGCAAGCGATCCGCACGGCGCTCTCAGCGGAAGCGGGCGCCGGCGCGACCAACATCAAAGTCCGCAGCGTGATCGGTCTCGCTGTGGACCAAAAGGTTATTGTTGGCACATCGGGGAACAAG
Source organism: uncultured Acidobacteriaceae bacterium (assembly GCA_963836525.1). Lineage (GTDB taxonomy): Bacteria > Acidobacteriota > Terriglobia > Terriglobales > Acidobacteriaceae > Telmatobacter. Next base: position 9,196 of record CAWIJW010000014.1, on the reverse strand, counting down.
AATACGGTTACCATCACCGCCGTCGGCACCCCGGGTCCGGCCGGCACTGGTATTGACGTTACGCCGGCTCTCTCCCAGGCGTATCCCACCGGCCAGGAAGTCGTAGAGCCGGGCACAGGCCTCGACCTCGCCGCGCCGCTCAAGTTCAACCATGCGTCCAACCTCCCATTCGGCGACCGGGGAACGGGGATCAGCTTCGAGCCGGCGACGGCCTTTGCTCACTCCAGCAACGAGCCCGTCCAGGCGCTCGGCACCGGCATCACGCTCGACAAACCCCTGGCCAACGACCACGCGGTCGACGCGGTTGTGCGTGACGCCGCAGTTACCACAGCGGGCTACCAGGGGACGCCGGCACCCAACCAATGGTTTGGCGGACCCGAGCTCTCCGCCAACGTTCCTTTCTTCGACCGCACCGTCTCCCTCAAAGAAGGCAGCATGGTGGTGCGCGACGCCGCGGGCCTGGTTGTCGACAGCCTCAACGACGGTCTCCTCGTCGACCCGTGGGCTGCCGAGGGTTATCAGGCCACCTCAGGATCGGGGCAGAGTGGCTGCTACGTGACTGCGCCGGGGTCGGCCAGTGGCTTCGGCCCGTTCGCGCTGGCCGCCGGCGTGTCCGATACCAGCGCGGGCCGCTTCCCTGACGGCTCCGACACCGGCAGCAACTGCACCGATTTCCTGACGCAGGCGGCTGCTACGTTCTCGGCCGCTTCAGAAGCCGGCGCCACCAATATCAAAGTCGCCAGCGTGGAAGGCTTTGATGCAGGCCGAACGATCATGATTGACATGGGCGCGAACCTCGAGACCGCGGTCATCGCGACAGTCGGCACGTCAGGCGCCACCACCGTGGGCACCTCCACCGACGTGGGCGCCACCCTCATTCCTGTCGCCAGCGCAATTGGTTTCCGCGAGAGCCAGACCATCACCATTGACATTGGCGCGAACTCTGAGACGGCGGTTGTCGCCTCCATCAGGAGGTTCGGCGCCACCACAATCACCGTCGCCGCGCCGCTCACGCATGCGCACGCGCCCGGCGCGCAGGTCTCCGGCACCGGCATCACCCTCGCTGCTCCATTGACCCGGGCGCATGCCATCGGGGCGCCGGTTTCCGACAACGTCTCCACACCCGGCGCGCCCAACCACTATTACAGGAAACCTCATTGAGGCCGCCTGTGGAACTGAATTGAACAGCGGTAGCTTGAACGGCTCTGGGCAACACAATGAATCGCCTTACCGATTTCGTTTGTCCGCTGCGCGGCACGGAGCGTTTTCCAACCCGCCGGAAAGAGTGATGTGCAGGAAGATCGTGTGTTGCCTTCTATTCAGAACGTCCTCATAAGCGGCTTGTGTTTGTAGAACGAATCACCCTCGGGGTTCCCGAGATCACTGCCGTCGCAAGATAGTTCACTTCCCTTCTCCTAAGCATTCACGTGCGCACTGTGGCGATCTTGTAGGCAAGTTCGTTTCTCCCCCTCGAATCGGAGAACACCTTCTCTGAACCGCTATAGCGGTTTCAGGAGGATGCATATGCAACACGGGGGTCTCGCTACAAAGACTCGTCTCGAAGGACCGGATGTGTGGGAATTCCGCTGGTGGGAGAAGGGTCCTAATGGCAAGCGGGTGCACCGCAAGCGCATCCTTGGCTCCGTTGATACATATCCCGACACCAATGCCGCACGGGCTGCTGACCTGCTCCCCAAAATCCGCACAGAACCGAGTATGAAATCGTCTTTGGAGAGGGCGGATTTATGTCGAAGAGCAGGCACACGGAGGCGCAGATGATCGCTGCGCTGAAGCAGGTGGAGGCAGGCCGGAAGGTCGAAGACGTGGCACGGGAGTATGGGGTGTCGAAGCACACCATCTATGCCTGGAAGGCGAAGTACGGTGGCATGGATGTGAGCGAGGCGCAGCGGCTGCGGCAGGTGGAAGATGAGAAACGCAAGTTGAAGCAGCTGGTCGCCGAGCAGGCGCTGGACATTGTCGCTTTCAACGCGGTGCTATCAAAAAAGTGGTGAGCCCACCGGCCAGACGGGAAGCCGTGAAGATCTTGCGCGCCTCGGCGGCGCTAGCGACGCGAGTAAATCCGCGCTGAATCAGAATCCTCATTGGGACAGAGCCTCGGGCCAGTGACTCCGACGGACAAGAGAGTCGCTCACCCGAGGCGGTCCCTATTTGAACAGCCTGGGAGCGAAGTCGTTCAAATCCCGTCGCCAGGTGAGCCATTCGTGCGCCGTGCCGGGCGATGAGAAGTAGATGTAGTTGATTCCTGCCTTATCGAGCATTGTGCGGAAAGCCCCGATGGATCGCGGAAACGGCATGGGTTCTTCGGTGCCCATCCCGAGCCAGAGCAGCTTCACCTTCGCGTTGAAGGCCGCGCCGTCTTTGAACAGGCCGTTGAAAGCGGTGGCCGGGTCGAGCGCATCGGTGCTGAGGCCGTTCATCGTGCCGCTGAATCCGCCCAGGAAGGCGAACGTGTCGAGGTTGTCGGTTCCGATGTGGAGCGCCTGATTGGCGCCCATGGAAAGCCCGGCGATGGCCCTGTGGTCGCGGTCTGGGATGGTCCGGAAGGCGGAGTCGATCATGGGGACGACGTCTTTGACGATCACGTCCTCGAAGGCGCCGAAATCACCGATGGCCGATGTGCTGGGCGGTCCGAACGGGCCTGCCGGGCGCGACGCGTAACCGTTATCCATGACGACGATCATCGGCACGGCTTTTTTCGCGACGATGAGATTGTCCAGGATCAGGTTGGCGTGGCCCTGGAAGATCCATCCGGTCTCGTCCTCGCCCATGCCGTGCTGCAGGTAGAGCACGGGGTAGCGCGCGCCGGGGTTCGAGTCGTAGTCCGGCGGCGTGTAGATGAAGCAGCGACGCCACTGGCCCGTGACCTTCGAAAGGTAGACACGAATGCGGACGTCGCCGTGGGGCACATCCTTGGTGAGGTAATAGTCGACGCCATCTTCGGGAATCTCGATGCCGCCGAAGTCCTTGCCCACGCCAAAGTAGGTATGGCTGCCGGGGTCGTTGATGCGGACGCCATCGACGACAAGCTGGTAGTAGTGGAATCCCACGACGAGCGGCGGAGTGGTGACGCTCCATACGCCATCGTCGCCGCGGGTCATCGGGTACTGCTTGCCCATGATGTCGACGGCCACGCTCTTGGCGTCAGGAGCCTTGAACTGGAAGGCCGCGCTGTGATCCGACAGAACGCGCGGATACTGCGCGCCCATCACGTTCGTGCTTGCGGGCCTGGCATCCTCGGTTGCGGAGGCGCGAACGCCATCGGGCGAGCGGCGCCAGGTGAAGTAGGCGTCGAGCACCTTGAGCCCTTCCACGTTCGGAACCGGACTGGTGTGCGGAGTCCCGGCAAAGTACATCAATTGCGGATTACTGTCGCTGAATGCCGGCCACTTGGGCAGGCCCTTGCCGTTGGGATCGCCGCGCTTTGCGAAGTTGGTCCAATAGGTGGCCATGGCATCGGAGACGGCGCGGTCTGCATCGGTGGGCTGCTCGCCCCGCAGTTCATTCAAATGCTCGAAGACGTACGGAACCTCTCTGCCATGCGGCGCGCCCAACCCGGCCTGCGGCGAACCGGCGGGATAGTCGGGATGCTGATCGAAGTAGTAGAAGAAGACCTTCGAGTCGCCCAGCTTCGACTGAAGCGTCGCCCAGATCCAGGTGTGCCAACCGAATGCTGCGTCGCGGCTCAAGTCGCGCGCGGTCTTGGGCACCGTCGTCTCGCCGACGGGATAGGCCTTCAGCAGGCTGCCGGCGAACGCGTCGTAGCGCCTGTGCACGCCGTCGATGTACTCCTTCGGCGTGCGGTCATGGGAGAAACTCGCGCCCTCATCGGAGTTGTAGCCGATCAGGACGGGCACATCGTTGAACTGCTTGGCGGAATACATCGTGTACTGGTCCGTTGGAATGACCCAGCCATCGATGATCGGCCAGGCCATGCCCCGCGCGGCGGCCAGCAGCTTCTCCGCGGGCAGTTTCCGCAACTCGGCAATGGAAGAGGCGCCCGCGCTGACGGCGAAGGCCTGACCGTCGCGCTCGGCGTTGGCCAGCGCGCGCATGTTTTCGCCGGGCCCGCCTTGAGGACGCGGAGGGCCGAACGAGCCGCCGCTCTCGGAGATCGCGCCTTCGAAAAGCCCTCTGGCCAAGGGCGAAGCGCACAACATGCTGACGGCGATCCCACCGGCCGACTCGCCGAAGATCGTCACTTTGTTGGGATCGCCGCCGAAGGCCGCGATATTTGCCTTGATCCACTGGAGTGCGGCGATCATGTCGAGCAGACCGTAGTTGCCCGAGACGTGTTGCGGCGACTCCGCACTCAACTCCGGATGCGCGAGGAAGCCGAACTGGCCGACGCGATAGGCGATGCTGACCAGCACGACGCCCTTTTGCGCCAGCTTCTCTCCCGTGTGAACCGGAACAGAAGTGGCGCCCGCGTTGAATCCGCCGCCGTAAATCCAGACGAAGACCGGGATCTTGTCGAAGGCCTTTTTCGCGGGCGTCCAGACATTCAGATACAGGCAGTCTTCGCTCATGGCCGGGGCTGGCTGCCCCGCCGGCGGCGGACCGAAGACGTTCCCCTGCATGCACTGCGGCGCAAACTTGTCGGCCTTGCGCACATCGTCCCACTTCGCGGCCGGCTGCGGAGGACGCCAACGCAGGTCGCCGACGGGCGGCGCGGCAAACGGGACGCCGCGATAGACGGCGAGCCCACCTTCGATTGTTCCTGCGAGCTTGCCCTGTTCCACTTTCACGGTAGGATTCGCAGCCATGCTCGTCCACGGCAACGCCGCCATGGCGACTGCAAGCAGAACCGTTCTCATCTCCGATTCCCTTTCTTTCTTTTGATTGTTGTCCGCTAGAACAGCCTTGGAGCGAAATCCACGAGATCTCTGCGCCACGTCAGCCACTCGTGGGAGGTGCCGGGAGACTCGTAATACACATTCCTGATGCCAGCTTTTTCCAGAGCTTCGTGGAAGCCCTGCACACTCTGATGCATGCGGTCCGGTTCGGCGGTGCCGACTCCGATCCACACCAGTTTCACGTGTTTGGCGAACGCAACGGGGTCAGCCATGACACCGTTGTACGCGGTTTTGACGTCAAACGGGCCACCGAATCCGCCGCCCGCGCCACTGAATCCGCCAATGTACGCGAAGGTGTCCACGTGGTCTAGCCCAATTCGAAATGCCTGCATTCCTCCCATGGAGAGGCCTGCGATGGCGCGATGATCGTGATCGGCGAAGGTCCGGAAGTTGGAGTCGATGAACGGGATCAAGGCCTGCATGACATCGTCTTCAAATACCGACATCATCTCCTGCATGGCGCGCGTCCATTCCGGCGAACCGAAGGGCTTGCCGGTGAGATCAGGAACGGGCACGCCGGCGCGCCGACCATAGCCATACGCCATCACCACGATCATCGGCTTGCAGCTTTTGCCGGCAATGAGATTGTCGAGGATGAAGTTCACATGCCCCTGCTTCGCCCAGCCGGTCTCGTCCTCGCCGCCGCCATGCTGGAGATACAGCACCGGATAACGGACCTTCGTCTGCGTGTCGTAGCCCGGCGGCGTGTAAACGAGCGCATGGCGCCAAGTGCCGGTCACGCTGGAGTGATACCAGACTTCACGAATCTGGCCGTGAGGAACGTCCTGGGGCAGGGAGTAGGTGACGCCGGGCTCCGGGACTTCGACCGCGCTCGCGTCTTTTCCTCCGCCGAAGAAGGAATGGCTGCCGGGATCGCTCACCTCGGCGCCGTCGATGATCAGCGTGTAGTAATGAAGTCCGGGGACAAGGGGCGGTGTCGTAACGGTCCAGAATCCGTCCGGCTGCTTCACCATGTCGAGCTTCGGACCGCTCCAGAAATTGACCTTAACGCTGGTGGCGTCAGGCGCCTTTATCCGGATTTCGACCCGCGAGGAGCTGTCGACGCGCGGATAAGAAGCATCCCAGACGTTGGTGACTGCGGGTTGGAAGTTGCCGGTGTCCTGGGCAAAACAGAGACCTGCGGCGAGGAGGATTGCGACTCCTACGGATTTCATTTTTGCGTGCTCCTGCGCTCAACACCGAATCCCGTCTGAACTGGGAGCTTTCCGGCGGAATTGAGGCTTGCGAATTTCGTTCAAAGGCATACTATTCTCAAGGGCTTTCGAAGAAAAAGTCGCATTTTTGGGGTGAATATATCGACTCCTTAGATATATTGGGCAAGTATGCACACCACAATGGATGAATGGGAAATTCTGAATGCCGTTGTTCAACTGGGCGGCTTTGCAGCGGCTGTGCCTCGACAAAACGCCATCCAGTTGCCAAATGAGCCCGATTCCCGAACTCGGGGGCGGTCGTGGCAGCAATTTTGACTGGGAGGGGGCGCCTCAGTGACCTCCGTGCACAACGAGAAACGCGGCGAAGTAGACAGTTCCGCGCCGGGAGGCACACATCTCCCCTCGGTCACCCTCAAGCTTTTGAGAGTTGATTGAAGTGCAGAATCAGGCTGCTAGGTCGTAGCGGTGATGTAGGCCGCCGAGTCTGGGCATCGACACAACTCTTTGTCCGCTGCCGGATTGTTTGTCTTCCTCGCGACCGGTGGGGGTGCTCTTCCCCAGCGCGAGATGTGTCCGGTCCTCGTGGTAGTAACGGACGTACTCGTTCATCAGGCGTTTCAAATGCCGCTCGTTCAAGACGATCAAATGATCGAGCAAATCACGGCGACAGTTACCGACCCAGCGCTCGGCGACACCGTTCTGCCACGGACTTCGGAAGCTGGTTCGTTTTGGCTGGATGCCGAAGGTCTTCAAGGTGTCGATGACTTCTTTGTTAAAGTTCGGGCCGCGATCAAAGATCAGGTAGCCGGGCGCCGAGTCGTAGGGGAACGCTTCGCGCAATTGCTGGATGACCCAGGAGCTGGTCGGGTGTTTCGTCACATTAAAATGAAGAATACGCCGCCGGTCATGAGCAATGACGAAGAAGCAGTGGAGCACGCCGAAGGTGAGCGTATGCAGGGTGAAGAAATCCATCGCGGCGATGGCCTCACGATGATTGCTCAGAAACGCGGCCCAACGCTTTGCCGGCTCGGGATCTCGAGGGGCCTTTCGCATCCAACGCAACACGGTTCGCTCAGAAATATCGAGGCCCAGCATTCTTAGTTCACCATGAATGCGTGGTGCACCCCAGGTTTGGTTCTCGCTAACCATACGGAAAATCAGCTCGCGCATTTCCCTGCTGACGCATCTTCTTCCCACTCGGGTCTGATGCCGCGAGAGCAACGTCCAATACAACTTGAAGCCTGCGCGATGCCAGCGAACTACTGTCTCCGGCTGGATGAGAATCAATGCCCGCTTCCATCCGGGCCAGAGTCGCCGCAACATCACCCAGAACAATTTGTCGGAAACGGCAAATCGCGCCTGCGGACACCGACGTTTCAAAACAGCGATTTGTTGCCGAAGAGCCAGGTTTTCCATGAGCGGGTCGCGGCGAGAGCGAAGGATTTGGGTCGCCAAAACGAAAAGAAGTCTCAGCAAGCGCAACATGAGAGCAGTTTTACACGAAAATATGCATAGGCAGGCGGACCCTTATCTGTTTGATTTGAAGGCAGATCGCTATTTTGGCGAGCCACAAGACAGCGATCCTATGCATTCCGGCCGAATCACCGGCAAACCGGAGATTACTACTTGGTAACTGACGGTTGGCCGACCATCGGGCCGGAACGTCGGAAGGCATCTCGAGATCGAGTGAGAGGCGTTCTTCTACTTGTGTCGCCAGGCGGTGTGTCTCCGCAAATTCAATGGTGTGCGGAAACATCGGGTGCAGCTCAATGATTTAACGATCGCGGGTCGTGCGGAAACGCACGCCGCTGAGCGCGATCGGCGTATACTGGCGCGATGCCGGGAAAGCAGAAGAGAAATCGCGGCGCAAAGGAGCTCACTCGTGAAAGTCAGTCTCAAGCTCGTGGTAGTTTTGTGTCTTGCGGCAGCCCTCGTCACTCCGGCGTTTGCGCAAAGCAGTGGAGCAGATATTTACAAGGCGAAGTGCCTCATGTGCCATGGCCCGGACGGTATGGCGAACAATCCGGCGGGCAAGGCGCTGAAAGCGAAGTCGTTCAAGGATCCCGAGGTGATGAAGGCCTCGGACGCTGAGCTTTTTGCTGCTGTGAAGAATGGCAAGGGCAAGATGCCCGCGGAGAACGGCAAGCTGACCGACGCTCAGATCAAGGCTGCAATCCAGTACGTCCACACCTTGCAGAAGTGACAAGCGAGCGACATTAAGCAGTCGACGAAGCAGGTGATGGGAGGATTCTGCAACCTGAGACGGAATGGCCCGCAGCCATTGTGCGTCCCCAAAGTGCACCTGCCCATTTGATCAGCGGACGCCGGGAGCCGCGCGTCCGCACCGACTTCTGCCGTCCGGTCGGTCGTGGCAACCGCGCCCACTTCTCCTTACAAAGAGCCGATTCCTCCGGTTCGATCCGAGGGTTTGTGGTCCCTATCACAAGACCAGAAGTCAGAACCATCTCTCATGTACCTCAATTTGTGATCCTTGTCACAGACCAGTATCCCAAACGATCTCTATCGTTCTGGCACAGCTTACACGCTGAGTGCTTCAGCGATGAATCGCTCTTGAGGCGTGCAGGCGAACTTCTCGTGGGAGGTCGCGACTCTTGGTTTCTGGTTTGACGACGCATTCAGAGTTTTCGGGCCGACATGCGGCAGGGGGTGCCGAGGATGTGCGCTGACCATGTTGCGCAGCCCCGAACCACGCGACGCCACGCGATTGAGATTTTCCTTGGCGGTGGCGTGCTTGCCTCTTTGGCCTCATTTCTCTATCCCGTGCTGCGCTTCCTTGTGCCGCCGCCGGTCGTCGATCTTGGCGGCGACGAGGTGGTGGCCGCCAAGGTGGGCGATCTGAAACCGAATTCCGGGGAGATTTTCCGATTCGGCAGCCGTCCCGGCCTGTTGATCCTGGAAAACGACGGCACCTATCGCGCGCTCTCCGCGACTTGTACTCACCTGGGCTGCACCGTGCAGTACCGCGCCGACCTGCGCCAGATCTGGTGCCCGTGCCACAACGGAATCTACGATCTCAGCGGCCGCAACGTTTCCGGTCCTCCTCCGAGGCCGCTGGATGCATTCGACGTCCATTTGCGCGGCGACGAGATTGTCGTAAGCCGGAAGCGGGAGGCGTAGCCATGTTCG
>CAWIJW010000013.1:0-41250 GCA_963836525.1 uncultured Acidobacteriaceae bacterium | reverse complement strand
ACTAACCACTGCTTTACCGGTACTTCCTCAGCACGCCCAGCACGCGGCCCTGTATGGCCACCTGCGCCGCTGGAACGTAAATCGGATCCATCTCTAGGTTCGCCGGCTGCAGCCGCACCAGGTTCCCCTCCGGGAAGAACCGCTTCAGCGTGGTCTCCGCCCCGTGCACCAGCGCCACCACAATCTCCCCCTGCCGCGCCGTCCGTGTGCGCTCCACCAGCACGTAATCGCCATTGATAATGTGCTCGTCGCGCATGGAGTCACCCCGCACCTCCAGCGCAAACACATCCCGGTTGCCCACCACGTCGGCCAGCGAGATGGTCTCCGGCGTCTCCATCGCCTCCACCGGCTGCCCCGCCGCGATGCGCCCGGCGAGCGGCAACTTCAGGCTCGACCGCGTCCGCGTCCCCGGCGGCAGCACGTCGATTGACCGGCTCCGGTTGTGCACCTGGTTCCAGACACATCCTCTCTCTTCCTTCCAGGTCGGCCATGTGCTTGTGCACGGTGGCCAGGCTCTTCAGTTCCATGCCCCGCGCATCTCTTCAAAGGAAGGCGAAGTAGCTGTCGCCGGCCCACCCCCCCCTCGAGGAAATCCAGAACCTCTCCAGCCTTCGAGTGACGGCCATGCTCGCACTACAGCGAATAAAGAGCGAACTGCAAGCCCTGTTCTCGCCATCCTCATGGTTTCTCCTGAGATACATTCCCACAACGCATCCGTCAGCCGCTTCCTCCTCAAGGAAGCCGCCAACGCCCGCCCACAACGCCTTATACTGGTGTCGCTTTTGCGGTCAAAAGGAGTCGCGCCTGCATCCGATGCCTCTCAAATTCTCGCCTCGTCCAGTATTCGTTTTCTCCCTCGCCCTCGCCTTCGCCCTCTGCTCCCTCGACGCCCCCGCCCTGCTCAGCCGCAGCCGCCCAGCACTCCACCCCCGCCGCGCGTCATCGTCGCCGACATCCACCACACCTCCGGCCCCGTCGATCGCTCTTTCGATCTCTCCGTCGGCTCCGATTTTCCCGGCACGCTCATCCGCGATGACAGCCAGGCCCAGCTCCAGCTCGCCGTCGACGAGCTCGGCTTCCGCTACATCCGTTTTCACGCCATCTTTCACGACATCCTCGGCACCGTCCGCGTCGTCAACGGCCAGCCCGTCTACGACTGGACCAAAATCGACCAGCTCTACGACGATCTGCTCGCCAAAAACATCAAGCCCTTCGTCGAACTCAGCTTCACCCCGAAGCCCTCGCCACCTCCGAGAACAGCATCTTCTACTGGCACGGCAACACCTCCCACCCGCAGCCCGCGGCCTGGGCCGATCTCGTCGCCGCGTTCATCCGCCACATCGAACAGCGCTACGGCCAGCCGAAGTCCGCTCCTGGTTCTTCGAAGTCTGGAACGAGCCCAACCTCGGCGGCTTCTGGGAGGGCGCCGACCAGCCCGCCTACTTCGCCCTCTACGACCTCACCGCCCGCACCATCAAATCCATCGACCCCGACCTCCGCGTCGGCGGTCCCGCCACCGCCGGAGCAGCCTGGATCCCCGACTTCCTCGCCCACGTCCACCAATCCGGCGCGCCCATCGACTTCGTCTCCACCCACACCTACGGCGTCGATGGCGGCTTCCTCGACGCCAACGGCAAGAGCGACGTCAAGCTCGATCCCTCGCCCGACGCCATCGCCGGCGACGTGCGCCGCGTGCGCCAGCAAATCTCCGCATCCCCCTTCCCCCACTGCCCCTCTACTTCACTGAGTGGAGCACCAGCTACACGGCGCGCGACCCCGTCCACGACTCCTACATCAGCGCCCCCTACATCCTGTCCAAGCTCAAAGCCTGCACCGGCCTCCTCCAGGGCATGAGCTACTGGACCTACTCTGATCTCTTTGAGGAGTCCAGCCCTCCGCCATCCGCCTTCATGGCGGCTTCGGCCTCATCACCCGCGACGGCATCCGCAAGCCGCCTTCTTCGCCTACAAATACCTCCACGCCCTTCAGGGCGACACCATCCCCTCCGCCGATCCCCAATCGATGCTCGCCTCCGACGGCCGCAACTTCACCGCCGTCCTCTGGGATTTCTAGCAGCCCGAGCAGTCCTTCAGCGACCGCCCCTTCTACACCCAGATCATCCCCGCGCACTCCGCCGCCCCCGTCGCGCTCACCGTCACCCACCTCGTTCCCGGCGCCGCCTACCATCTCCAAATACACCGCACCGGCTTCCACTCCAACGACGCCTACTCCGCCTATCTCGAGATGGGCTCACCCACCGACCTCACCCCGCCCCGGATCGCCCACCTCAACTTCCTCACCCGCGACGCCCCCGAAACCGACCGCACCCTCCGCGCCTCCAACGTCGGCGCCCTCACCATCAACCTGCCCATGAGCTCCAACGACATCGTCCTCGTCGCCCTCGCGCCGGTGTTCGACGCCGCCCGATAACATGGGTGGCCCGGCCTCGGCGCGTTCTTTTTCGAGCGTAGAGTGGGTTCGAAAACCGATTGCGGAAGCCAGTTTTTTATGCGGGGGCGCAAAGCGCGTTAAATCAAGGCAAATGTTCGCCTTGGTGGTGCGGAAGGCCCTTCAAATGTTTGCTTAAAAGGTTAGCTTTGGGCCCCAAAGGTAGGCCTGAGAGGTTGCATTTTTCGGGGACATTTACCTAGAAAAGTTGCGTTTTAGATTATGTAACCTAAAAAAGTTCCATGTTTGAGGGTGACACGCACCAAAAAAAGTTAGGAATTGCATTTGAAATGTGCGGATGGCACAGACCGGGCCTGAAGGCCCCTTTTAAGAGCCGCCGTATCCCGGGGCCTCAAGGCCCCTCCTCCTTCCGGGCGGGATCAAACGGAGGGAGCGGGAGCCTTCAGGCTCCTGAATTCCCGCGCAACACACATCGTGGCCTTCAGGCCCGGACATCAGCCCGAGTAGCGGGCGCAAGATGATAGCCCCACGGCGCAAGCCTGGGGTATAAGGGTTGAGACCTGAATCCACAGCCCCGGAGGGGCGTAAGAATGGCGCATACCTACACCAGCCTCCTCATCCACGTCATCTTTTCTACCTCGGGTCGCACGCCTCTGCTTACCGATGCAATCCGCCCCGAGGTCCACGCCTATCTCGGCGGAATCCTCCGGGAACTTGATGCCATCCCCATCGCGATTGGCGGAACAGCCGATCATGTTCATCTGTTGACTCGCCTGCCAGCCAACCTCGCCTTGGCAGATTGCCTGCGGATCGTGAAAACCAACTCTTCGCGATGGGTGAAGGAGCGGTGGCCCCAGCGGCGTCATTTCTCCTGGCAGGGCGGGTATGCGGAGGATTCCAGCGTAAGCGAATCCAGGCGGGCAGCCGTAATCCGTTACATTCGCGATCAGGCGCAGCATCATCGGCGCATCTCCTTCCAGGATGAGTTCCTCGCCCTCCTGAAGAACCACCGTGTGCAGTTCGACGAGCGCTACCTTTGGCAATAGGTCTTACGCCCGCCTAAGCGGGCTCGCGCGCCGAGCTGCGGTTCTTCCCCAGTCTCACGACTGGGGCTACCTGATGCTGCCCGCTTTGCGGGCTAGATGCAAAATCACCCCGCCCGCCGGCGCGCTCTCCCCGCGGTCGCGCACCGAACCAACCCGCCCGCGTAGCGGGCGCAAGACGTTAGCCCCATGGCGCAAGCCTGGGGATCAGTCGCAGAACACCACCGCACAGCCCGCGTAGCGGGCAAAAGATGGTAGCCCCAGGCGCGAGCCTGGGGATTCGATGCATGCCCCCTTGCCAAAGCCCGCGTAGCGGGCAAAAGACGGTAGCCCCAGGCGTAAGCCTGGTTACCACTGGTACCCATTTCTCGAGAAAATAAAGTGTGCGGCGCGGTCCTATCCCGCCGCTAAAACCCCGCAAAGAACAAAACCGCCCCCTCGGGAAACCGGTAGGGCCTTTCAGCGTCTGTGCTACCATTCATGGCAAATCAAGCGCAGAGGGCAGACATGGCTGATGCAATCTCCTCATGGTCCGCATCGCACCCTCTCTTTCGACGTGGGTGCTCGGCGTCGTTTTGAGCGGCCTTATAGCGGCTTGGATTACGCTAGCTTGGCCTACCATCCGAAAGTTCTGCGCATTGCCGCCCCAACGACTCAGTCTTTGGATACTCAAGGCTCGGATAGTCGGGGTGGAGTCGAGGATATCGGTGACTGCTTCCATAAGGAAAGACCTGAGGGTTCTCGCCCTATCCTGTTTTTGGACTCTGTTCCGTTGGGGTTTGCGTTGGCCGTCTTTATGTACAGCGAACACTTACTTTGCGGTGGTCACGCTTGGGAAGGCTGCGCATGTTGCTGATACACACCAGATCTTCTTCCTGGGAGACAGCGGCTTGGGTGCTTTGGATTCTTTCCATCATCTTCGGTGTTCTTGCCATGATCTCCGCACGTCAGATCTTCGATGCCTTCGCGGCGCCAAACGAAACGATTGCCAAACTCGACGGCTCGGATTGAGAGGCTTAATGAGAAGCTGCGCTCGAAGACCGCACATTGATCGTTGTGGCGTCGGGCTTCTTCATCGTTTCAGCTTCTCATACCGCTCCGCCGTCAGGGTCAGGAATATCCCACCCCTCCCCATCTCAATCCCTTGATTCACCATCAGCCGTGCGTCTTGGTCGGTGAATCCTCCGGCGCGTTCCACGAGCTGGATCACCTCCTCTTAGGATGCGAAATGCAGCCTCGAGGGCGGCGCATTTCTGAGTATTTGCCGAGGAACTGGCAACGCCAGGCGTCGCGGCAGCGAATGTATATCCACAGGCGACGATGATCGCTCCAACCCACGGGCGACCCCGCCTCGCCGCCCCGTTCCCTAGGGCCAAAAGTCCCTATGTGCCCACATCCCTAAGTCCCCACCTCCCTACATACCTAAGCCCCCTATATTTCGGAGCCTGTCCTGAGCGAAGTCGAAGGATACCTGATCCCTGTCTTTCTACTCCCTGCTCCCTACTCCGTCTCTTCTCGCTCCCTTGCTCCCTGCCTTCCCGTCCCCTGTTCCCTGATCCCTGCCTCTCTGTCAACCCCCCGCGCCACCCGCCGCCCGCCCCGCAAACCCGCTAACTCCCTGATTCGCCACCGGATCCACGCTCCCCGATTTCTCTCCCAACTTTGCAGATTATTTCTCCATTTGCCGCACAATGGTCCCATGATCGACGACCAGACCAACGCCGCTTCCAACCCGGCTCCCAGGTATCGGCTGCTTGCTGTCTGCTGTTTGCCGTCTGCTGCTCACTGTCCACTGTCCACTGTTCTCCCGTTCACCAAAGAGTACAATTCTGGCCGAAAAGACCCCTAACTCCTGTGAATCGGTACGTTTGCTGGTAAGTCATTTGGAATCAGATATGGGGTCCATACCCCCTCCCGTAAACCCTTTGTTATCAAATATGGAGGTATGGCATACCGGGGGGAGGGGGTAGGTACTAAAAGGTAAACACCGCCGGTTGGCTGGCGCACAGACTCGCCGACTCGCCGCTTCGAGCTGATAGCTGAGAGCCGAAAGCTGAAAGCCGGGATCGGCTCCGCTAACTCCGCCAGCTCCGCTAGCTCCGCCTAAAATACAACCATGATCCTCGAGTCGTTTCCCGTCGGTCCGCTGGCCTGCAACTGCACCATTCTGGGCGACGAAGAAACCCGCGAAGCCATCGTGATCGATCCCGGCGACGAGGTGAGCCGCATAGCCAACCGCCTCACCGAGCTGGGCCTCAAGCTCAAGCAGATCATCGTGACGCATGCCCACATCGACCACGTCGGCGGAGCGCTCAAGCTCAAGCGGCTCACCGGCGCGCCCATCTACCTGAACGAAAATGACCTGCCGCTGCTCGAGATGATGGCAGCGCAGGCGGCCTGGCTGGGCATGAGCACGCCCGAAACCGCTCCGCCCGACGAGTCGCTCGCCGACGGTCAGCTTGTCGGCCTCGAGCGCTATCCGGCAAAGGTGCTGCACACGCCGGGCCACACGCAGGGATCGGTCTGCCTCCACTTCGCCCCGCTCAAGCTGCTCATTGCCGGCGACACGCTCTTTGCCGGGAGCATCGGCCGCACCGACCTGCCCGGGGGCAACTTCGATCAGATCATCGATTCCCTCCACTCCCGGCTCCTCACGCTACCCGATGAAACAGAGGTTCTACCCGGCCACGGACCGGCGACGACAATCGGGGAAGAGCGCCACAGCAATCCGTTCCTGCAATCGCGCTGAACCAGATGGCCGCAATGGAAGAGGCTTTATTTAGAGCGTCATAAGACACTTACTTCAAGAAGACATTACAGAATGTCCTTTGTACTGTTACCCCCGTGATTCGTTCTAAAGTAGTCAATCAGGATGTCGACTCCGTTACTGAATTCCGGCTCGGCTGCGAGCAGACTTACGACCAGCCAACCCGACTCCGGCATCCCGAAAAAGTAGCCCGGATGCACCCAGACGCCGCGCTCCAGCAGCGCCAGAACCGTCTGCTCGTCCGGCTTGATCGCCGGAACTCGCAGCACCGCGTACCATCCGCCTTCGACCGCCAGCCGCTCCACTGCTGGAACCACCGCCAGTCCACGATCCAGCACGGCCAGGTTCGCGGCCACTCGCCTCCGAATCTGTTCCTGGATCGCCGCCCGGCCCGCGAGCCAGGCCGGCAGCGCCCACTGTACGGGAGCATTCATGGAGAGAAAAGTGTCGGCAATCACCTCAAGGCGTGCGAGCGCCTGCTCCTGCTCCGGACCGGTAACGACGATCCAGGCCGCCTTCATCTGCGGCAGGCCGGCTATCTTGCTCAGCCCGCTCACCACGTGAACCGGTACCCCCTCGACTCCCGAGGCAAAACTGGCTCCCTTCGCGCCAATGCCGTAGTCAAGAAAGACCTCGTCCACGATGAGCGAGAGATCGAACTCGCGGCAGCGGCGGGCGAGCTCCGCGGCCTCCCACGGCTTGGTGAAGTGGCCTGTCGGATTGTTGGGGTGAACCACCACGATTGCCCGCGTGTGGGACGTAATCGCGCGGCGAATCCCCGCCGGATCGATCTGCCAGCCATTCTCGTAGATCAGCGGCGCGGCTTTGAGGCGCACATTGTCAAGAGCGGCAAGGAAATCGAAGAGCGGATAACCTGGCTGCAGGATGAGAATCTCGTCCCCCGGATCGCAAAGCAGCCGGAAAAGAAAGCTATAGGCCTCGCTGGTGCTGGTCGTGAGGACAATTTGGTCCGGGTCGAGAGCTACGCCGTGCGCTTTGTAGTACTCGCAAACAGCCTTGCGCGCGTGGAGAAGGCCTTTGGGCTGTGGATCGTAGTCGAGGCTGCGTGGGTCGGTAAGCGCATCGAGCAGGGACGCGGGATACGCGAAGCCGCAGCGCGTGGGATTCGATGCCGTAAGATCGACAATCGCCAGACCGGCATGCAGGCGCAGCCGGTGCGCGCGCGCCAGCTCGCTCTCCTCGGTGTTCCAATCCGTCCTTTGCGAAAAGCGCTTCGGCTCTGTCCGCACGGCTTTCACCGTCACTCTACCGGACCGCAATCGCCCATCGTGCACAATGAAAGAAGCGCCCCTTCCAACGATACATGGGCGCCATCGAGGTGTTGTTGGCTCTGCGTGCTGTGGTCTTCGATTATGGAGGGGTCTTAACCGGCCCACCGGACCCCGTGGCCCGTGCCGCTCTGCTGCGCATCACTGGCCTTCCAGCGGATCGGTTCGAGAGCTTGTATTGGGCCGATCGTCAAGCCTACGACGAGGGCAAGCTCACTGGCCTCGGCTTTTGGCGCAAGCTGGTTCGCGACGCCGGGCTTGTACTGCCTGAATCTGCGATCGAAGAGTTGAATCTCTGGGACGCCCGCATGTGGACCACCGAAAACCCCGCCATGCTTGCATGGCAAGTCGAGCTCAAGCAGCGCGGCCTGCTCACAGCCATCGTCTCCAACATGGGCGATAGCTGTGCTCGAACAAATGGAGCGCGAATTCGGTTGGCTTTCGCGATTCGATGTGCTTGTCTGGAGCTATCAACTCCGCGTGGCCAAGCCCGACCCTGCCATTTATCGCTACGTCCTCAAAAAACTCGGGACTCGCCCTGAGGAAGCACTCTTCCTCGATGACAGGCCGGCCAATGTCGAACCTGCGGTCGCGCTGGGAATGAAGGGGCTGATCTTCTCAACCGTGGAAAAGCTGCGCTCCGACCTCGCGAAATCCGGCTTGGATGCGCAGTTGCCTCTGCCCTGAGGTAGACGTTGTCAATGGAGCCAGAACCGATGATTGCCCTTGAGATGATAGGTGAGCCCCATTGTCGCGTTCATCACGTCAAGGCCGGGATTGACCGGCACAATGAAGCCGTCGGAAAAATGAAAATCGCCAAACAAACCCAGGCGCAGGTCGAACCTCTCATTGATCTTGACTTGCAAGCCTCCCTCAGATTGCAGGCTAAAGTTCTCGTAGGTTGCCTTTGACGAGGGCGCCTTTTGCGAAAACACGAGAAAGCCGCCTTTCGCCATGAGGTAGGGCTTGATCGCTTTTCCGTCGCGCCACAGCCAGCGAAAGCCGATCGGTGCAATGTCAACCCCGGGCACAATCTTCCGGTCCTGGCTTGTGGTATCGCCCCAGATGTCCATCTGCGTTGGCTGATTCATAAGAACCATGGGCAAAACCTCTGCCACGTAATCCGTCCGTGCACCGAGAAAACGGCCCCAGGAGTGGCGATCGTATTCGATACCGACGTAGTAGATCTTGCAATTCTCACCGGAAGCGAAGATGCGGTAATTGCCGTAAGAGACCATTCCTTCCACGGTGATCTCGCTTGCCACAGGGCCCTTAGGCAGCGGTTTTTCGGCGATCTCGATCGGCGGAGTGTCGAGCGTCTCCGCCGGAGGTGAAGTATCCTGCGCCATTGTGAACTGCGGCGCGGCAAGGCAAAGCGCAGCAACACTGCACAGGAGAATGAGGTGCAATCTGCCGCCAATGCAGCGACGACCGCACGCCAATGCGTAGAGTGTGTCGCACATTTTGTGCCGAATCAAGGAGCAATCCATTCTTTTATGCGCCGGAGGATTTCCACACGAGAGAGAACGAATGTTTGGGTCAGTTTAATGGCGACACCCGACCTTGACAAGGCATTCTCACCACGATAGCCGCAGTGTTGGCAAATCCGCCAAGGCAAAACACAATTGCCGCAACAAGCGTGATAACCCGTGCGAGGATCTCGGTCATCAGGATGCCGACGCCATTCCCAGGCCCACCAGATTTGCTGCAGCGATGATCACGAGGATGCCCGCCCAGAGCAGGCGAATTGGGCGGCTTCCCACGCCGATCCACTCGCCCAGCGCCAGGCCGACCAAACCGCCGCAAAGAACGTAGAGGCTCATGTGTAGCATCCAGTTCACGTAGGAAAGACGCTGGGGGATGTTTGCCGCACCCCAGGCGTAGAAGAAGAACTGCAGATACCACATGACGCCGCCGGTAGCGGCCAGCACGGTGTTCTTGGCCAACGCCGAACTGGGCTGGCGCAAATCGCGCAGCGGGTTATGCCTGAGCGTCCACATCCTGAAGAAGCAATAGGCCCAATTCACCAGCGCTCCGCCGCCCATGATGAGGACGTAGGCTGGCAGCGCAGCGTAGAGCGGGTTGACGCCCAGATGGAGCGCGGCCTGCTCCATCGGTTTGGCAGCATCGATGCCAAACGACATCCCCGACGAGGAGAAGCCGCACAGGATGGCCAGCGTGAGGCCCAGCGTTACGTTGAACTCCTCGAGATGGCCTTTCCGCTGCACTTCCTTCTGATGGCCGGCCCAGCTCACAATGGCCACGCCGATCAGCGACACAACCACGCCGGCCATGGTGATGAGCCCGGAGCGCGTGGCGAAGAGAATGGCTGCCTGCCCGTGCACCAGCGGAGGAAGCAGCGTGCCCACGGTGAGCGTGATGCCGATGGCCATGCCGATGCCGAGCGACAAGCCGAGGTGCCGCATGGTCAGGCCGTAGGTGATGCTGCCCACGCCCCACAGGGCGCCAAAGAGCGCCACGCGCAGCAGCAGCGGCCAGCCCATCGCGGCGTAGAAGCCGTGAAAATCCGGCAACAGCACAAGGCTGACGCCGATGGGCAGAAGAATCCACGAGAACCAGCCGGCGATCGCCCAGGTGGTCTCCCACGACCAGCTTTTCACCTTTTCAATGGGCACATAGAAGCTTGCGGCCATCGCGGCGCCCAGCACATGCCAGCCGATTCCCGCTACTGCAGATGTCATTCATTCTCCTTGCACTGCTGATGCGCCACGTATCGTGTAGTATTCCACAGACCCTTCGCTGAGCTTTGTTAGAGCGATCCCGCGTAGCCGGCCAACACCGACGAGCCAATCAACAGCAGAAGACCTGTGGCCAGTAGTCCTCGCGTCTTGCCGCCTGTACCCTTCCACTCACCAAGCAGGATACCCAGCAATTGGCTGAAGAAGATCGAACTCGCCATCAACACGGCCCAGCCGATATAGGAGGTGCTACCCATGCGCGGTTCGCCGGTTTTGAAGCAAACGAACTGCATGCACCAGATAACACCTGCGATGCCGGCAAAAAACAGGTTGTTCAATACCGGCGTGCTGCCGTTGACGTAATCGCCGAGAGTCCGATTCCTGAAGTTGAGAAGAATGCACCATCCGCCGTTGACGACAAAGCCTCCCATCAGCACCACCACCAGCACGGGGATGCCTGCCCAGATTACGGCGGTTGCAGGCTCAGTGAACAGCGCAAGCTTCTGTATCTCCGGCCCGCCCTGCAGTCCGAAGCTCATGGCTGAACTCATCAGACCGGCAAAGACCGCGGCCATGATCCCTTTGCGGAAGTTGAACTCAGCGACGGCCTTCTTCTTCGCTTCATCGGGCAGTTCCGACTCCTTGGAACGGCCGGCGAGCCCGACGCAGATGATGCCCAACAGCGAGACCGCTGCCGCCACCACAGAAACCTGTCCGCCTGGGGAATGGAACATCGCCAATATTGCGGCCTGGCCCTTCAGCATGGGCGGGATCAGCGTGCCCGCCGCCGAGGTCAAGCCCGCCCCCATTGCCAGGCCGAGGCCCACGCCAAGATAGCGGATCATCAGACCCCAGGTCAGTCCGCCAAACCCCCACAACATGCCGCAGACCAGGCAGTAGAGGATCTCACGGCGCGGCGCGGCTTCCAAAACTGCGATCGTATTCGGAGAGGTGGTAAACGCGAGAATCCACGGGACCACGATCAGGCCGAGCAGGGCATAGATCAGCCAGTAGCTTTCCCATGCCCACTTCTTGACCTTGGAAAACGGCAAATAAAAGACCGCGCCCGCCAGCCCGCCCAGCATGAAGATGAAGATCCCGAGTGTCGGATCTGAGACATTCGCAGTGCTCATCGTCAAATCTCCTTTATCCGATTAAGGCAGCTCCGGCCTGCGTGCGCCCGGCCGAGCCGCTTATCGTCGTCACAGCCGGCGCCGGCTGCGCAACGCCTCTACGCCTTCTCACTCCAGGTCCACATCAAGCGTGTATGAGCCGGGCGCAAGCTCAAAGCCAGCCTCGCCGTTTCTCTCGGATTGAATCATAAGGCCGGTGGTCCCCGGACTAATGCCGCGGAACTTGAATCGTGGCAGAGCACTCCTCGGCAACCAGCCTGCGGTATTGGGAGGGATGGTCACGTGCCACTCGGCGGTTGCGCCGGTCACCGTCCAGTCCGAGTGGATCGGCCCATACGCCGAGTCGTAGTCGAATTCGATGTGCCCCAGCCGCTCGTCGAAGACAGGATGCAACACCACGGTGTGGAAGCCGGGATCGAGCGGCGTCGTATCAACGCCCGCCGCATAGCGATAGATCCAGTCGGCTACGGCTCCGTAGGCATAGTGGTTGTACGAGTTCATGCTCGGGTCGTTGCGCATCTGGTCGCCGTTCCACCGTTCCCACATGGTCGTCGCCCCGTGCTCCACCATGTAGCCCCACGACGGGTAGCGCGTGTTCAGCAGCAGCGTGTAGGCCAGTTTGGCGTAGCCTGCTTTGGTCAACTCTTCCAGCAAGTGCGGCGTCCCCAGGAAGCCGGTGCCGAGCAGATCGTGGTTGGCTTCGATCTTGTCCGCCAGCCGCTTTGCAGCCGCAGCGCGCAGCGCACCGGGCAGCAGGTTCATGTGCAGCGCTAACACGTAGCCGGTTTGTGTGTCACCGCCTGCGCTCTTCGCGTTGGGGTTGTTGATCACACCGAACTGCGACGGGCTGTTGTCTGCCCCGGCCACAAATCCGTCCGTCCGCACGAACTGCTTTTCAAACGCCGCGCGAACCTTCTCGAACAACGCGGCATACTTCTGCTCGTCCGCCGTGCGCCCCGTCGCGTGGGCCATCTCTCGCATCAAAGTCGAGTCATACGCCCAGTACGCCGTGGCAATCAGCGTGTAATCGGTCTTACCCTCCGGCGAAAGCCAGTCGCCGAACGGCGTACCCGACTCGTTCTTCCAGAGCCCGTCGGGATTGGCCGCAGCAATCGCGTCGAGATACTTCGTCATTGCCGCCCAGTTCTGCTCAATGATTGTGGTGTCGCCCGTCTGTACCCACGCAGTCCGGGGAACAATGACGCCCGCATCGCTCCAGCCGGCTGCCGATTGCTCGTGCGAACGGACTGTGCCCGGGGCGTAGATTCCGTAGTACGGCGTGCCGACCTGCGTTCCGCGGATATCGGCGGCGAACTTGCGCGAGAACGCCGCCAGGTCCATGTTGTAGCTGGCCGCGCGCCAGAACACCTGTGCATCGCCCATCCAGCCCAGCCGCTCGTCCCGCTGCGGGCAGTCCGTCGGCACGCCAACAAAGTTCGACCGCTGGCCCCAGAGAATGTTACTCCACAGCTGGTTGATCATCGCGCTCCCGGTCGAGAGCTTCGCCGTGAACGGTGCGTCGGTGTGAATGGCGAGTCCGGTGACGTCATCTTTGGCGGGAGCAGTGGGCAGGCCCGTGAGTTCCATGTAACGGAAGCCATGGAATGTGAACTGGGGCGTGAAGCCTTCGACCTTCGGACTGCCGAAAATGATGTAATCGGTCGCTTTCGCGGTGCGCAGATTTTCCGTGTAGAGAGTGCCGTCGGGATTCAAGACCTCAGCGAAGCGGAGCCGCAGATCGGTACCTTCGCGCTCATTCATGTGGATACTCTCTACTCCCGAGAAATTCTGGCCAAAGTCGTAGACCCAGACTCCCGGTTTGGGTTCGGTAAGCGACACGGCGTGCAACTCGCGCTCGGCGCGGATGGGTTGAAAATCTTGCGCCACGACTTTGACGGGAGCTGGATCGATTGTGATTGCATGCGGCCAGGCGTCCGCGATCACACTGGTGAGGAAAGCTCCCAACGCCGAGAACACTCGACGACCGTCCTGATCTTCGCCGTCATAAATCTCGGCATGGAGGATGTGCGATACCGAAGCCTGCCAGCTCGCGTCCGTCGCCACCCACTCCACGCTGCCGTCCATGTGTTCGATGCGCAACTCGGCGCGCAGTGCCGGTGGCGTCACTCCATAATTGTTCGGCTGCTGGAACCACTCGAGCGGTGTCTCATACCAGCCGGGCGCAAGCAGCGCCCCGATTGCGTTCTCTCCTTGCGCAATCAAGTCCGTCACGTCGTACGTCTGATAGACAACCCGCTCTCGGTAGTCCGTCCATCCCGGCGCCAGCACCTGATCGCCCACGCATCTCCCGTTCAGGAACATTTCGTAGGCGCCTAGTGCGGTGGCATAGAGCCGAGCCGATTTCACTGGCGCGCTCACCGTGAACGCGTGCCGCAGCGCCTTCACCGAATCGGGAATCCATGGCTCTCCCAGCGATTCCGACCGTTTCGGTGAAATCGGCTGCCAAACGTCCGCCTTCTTCCATGCGGAGTCGTCGAAGTCCTTCTGCTGCCAGCCGGCGGAGGTATGAAGCGCAGTTTTCCATTCCGGGCTGCTCGAAAAGCTCGCCCAGGTCCCGTCTTCGTATTGGACGACAAGCGTTGCAATCATCGGCGGCGCATCGTCTGTTGCCATGCCGTTGGGATTGACGATGTAATGCAGTCCTTCAATCGCGATCGTGTTCGCGCCCTCTTCCACCTTCGCCGTCACTTCGGCGCGCACGAACTTTTTCCATGGCATCTGCTTGTAAAGCGGCAATGGGTCTTCGGTGAGCACCTGCGCTCCATTGATCCACGCTGACACCGTATCCTGCCCGGTGGCGTGGAGTGCGGCAAAGCGCACCGGTTGCGTGAGTGTGACGGCGGTGCGATACGCGAAGCGCTGCTCAGCGCTGCCTTGCAACTCCGGCGACTTCGCGTCGGGATTCGCGATCCACACCGCCGGCGCGTGTCGCACCGTGGCCTCTTCCGGCGTTTCGTATCCGATCCACTGCGCGCGCCAGGCATCCAGGCTCATCAGGCCGGTTTCCCACCAGCTCGCCTCGCTCGCCGGATAGGGCTTGCCTGCCGCATTCCACAGCTTCACGCGCCAGTAGTAGCGTGCGGAAGGCGAGAGTGCCGGTCCAGCATACGGAACGTTGATGGATTGGCCCGACTCGACGCGCCCGCTTGTCCACACATCGGCCTGATCGGACTGCAGCAGCTCCACTCGTGTCGCTACCTGCACCTCATAAGCCGTCTGCTTCGCACCGCGCGCAGGGTCCTGTAATTGCCACGAAAAGTGCGGAGCCGGATCGTCGATGCCCAGCGGAGTGACGAGATTGTCCACCTGCAGATTGACCGGACCAGTGGTCGCTACCGGCTTTTGGCCAGCCAGGGCTGCCGCTGCCACGCTCAAAACAACTCCCCACGCGATCGAACCAAACACTAGATTTTTCATAAGGAAGGATTTCCCAGGCGGAATCACCTTATGCAATGCGCGCGCGCCTTGTCAATCTCATTGCAGGGTGATCCAGCATTCGTCAGGAGATCGGCGCTACTTTACACTCACTCCATGGCCCTACGCCTCTATGCCGCCACCACGAGCGCAGGCAAGCTGCGCGACTTCCGCACCGCCGCGCAGGCATATTCGGTGAACATCGACCCGCTCCCTGACATCGAGAAGATCCCCGCGCCGCAGAAGACGGCGACACGTTCGCCGCCAACGCCACGCTCAAGGCGGTCTACTACTCGCGTTTCGCTCCGGGCGAGCTGGTTCTGGCCGACGACTCCGGCCTCGAAGTCGATGCGCTTTCGGGCGCTCCGGGGGTTCGCTCGGCGCGCTTTGCCGCAGACTCTGGCCTTAGTAGACTCACCCGATGCCAACGACAATACCGACGTGTGGAACAACATGGTGCTTCTGCAGCGGATGGCCGGCGTTCCCTGCGACGCAGCGCACTGCGCGCTATCACTGCGTGCTCGTGGCCGCACGCGACGGAGCGGTTTGCCATACGGCCGATGGCGCGGTAGAAGGCGTGATTCTCGATGCGCCGCGCGGAACCGGCGGCTTTGGCTACGATCCGCTGTTTTACCTGCCCGAGCTGGGGAAGACCATGGCCGAGATCGATCTTGAAACCAAGCTCTCGCTCAGCCATCGCGGCCGCGCGATCGCGGCGCTGCTGCCAATGTTGTCGCGCTGACCCTCCACCGCTCTCATCCAAAACGCAAAAGCGCGAAGCGCCGCCTTGACGGACCTAGCGCCAGCCTCGAATAATGCATGAGAAACAAAGCAAGAGCCTTCAGTCCCTCAATCTAAGACTGCTTCAGCCCGCACCGTTAGGAGCCAAATTCTCCATGGCAACCGTTCAACCCTCCGCCGCACCCCAAGTCCGCCGCGGAGTGGAGCCCTTACGCACAGGGCAGGGCGCCAGCTTCCTCCTGCTCAGGCTGCACTCGCTGCTCGGCATCGTCCCCATCGGCGCTTTTCTCCTTGAGCATCTGCTCTCGAACTTCGAAGCATTGAAGGGTCCGGTGGCTTACGGCGAGCAGGTCAAGTTCCTCAATAGCCTGCCCCTGGTTCGGGTTATGGAGTGGGTGTTCATCTTTCTGCCCATCCTTTACCACGGCATTTTCGGCGTCTACATCTGGCTGCGCGGCAAAGCGAACATCGTGTATTACCCGTGGGCGGGGAACTGGATGTACCTGGCGCAGCGCTACACCGGCCTCATCGCCTTTGCGTACATCATTCAACACGTACTGAGGCAGCGCTTCATGGGTATCAGCCTGCCTGAGAATCCCGGCGCCGCCTTCCACAAAGTGCAAATGGAGCTGGCGAACCCCTGGATGCTCGCTGTCTACGTGATTGCGATGGCTGCTGTCTGCTGGCACTTCGCGTATGGTGTGTGGCTCTTCGCCGCCAAGTGGGGCATCACGCCGGGAGAGACGGCGCGCCGGCGTTTCGGCTACGTCTGCGCCGCGCTGGGTGTATTGCTTGCAGCGATGGGAATCGCCAGTATCTGGGCGTTTACCGGGCCGAAGTTCCAGAATGCGCCTGAGAACGTGCCGCTTACCTATTGGGCGGCGCCAGTTCATTCCGGTGGTTCCGTCTGACTGGCTTTCCGATGCTGATGCGTATTTTTTGACCGACGCGAACGGCGAGGGCATGGAGACAGAGAGCGGCCCTCTTGGAAAGGATTTGATCGACAATGGCAGCACCCAGAATCATCGTGGTTGGCGGAGGGCTGGCCGGGCTTGCGGCGGTCATCAAGATTGCCGAGGCCGGCGGCACGGTGGATCTGTTCTCCATCGTCCCCGTCAAGCGGTCGCACTCGGTCTGCGCCCAGGGTGGCATCAACGCCGCCAAGAACCTGAAGGGTGAGGGCGACACCACCGCGCAGCACTTCGACGACACGATCTACGGCGGCGACTTCCTGGCCAACCAGACACCCGTGAAGGCCATGTGCGAGGCGGCGCCGGGGATCATCGATCTGCTCGACCGGATGGGAGTCCCTTTCAACCGCACCCCCGAGGGCCTGCTCGACTTCCGCCGCTTCGGGGGCACGCTCTACCATCGCACAGCGTTTGCCGGGGCCACCACCGGCCAGCAACTGCTCTATGCGCTCGACGAGCAGGTGCGCCGCTACGAGGCCGAGGGCAAGGTGCACAAGTACGAGGGGTGGGAGTTCCTCTCCGCCGTGATCGACGCGAAGGGCGCGGCGCGCGGCATTGTTGCTCTCGATCTGCGCACCATGGAACTTCGGTCCTTCGCGGCCGACGCCATCATCCTGGCCACCGGCGGCATCGGCGCCATCTTCGGCAAGAGCACCAACTCCGTGGTTTGCACAGGCTCGGCGCAGTCCGCCGTTTTCCAGCAGGGCGCATATTACGCCAACGGCGAATTCATCCAGGTGCATCCGACTGCCATTCCGGGCGAGGACAAGCTGCGGCTCATGTCGGAGTCGGCGCGCGGCGAAGGCGGGCGGATGTGGGTTCCGCGGGCGCCGGGCGACAAGCGCGCTGTCAAGGCCATCCCCGAAGCCGAGCGCTTGTACTTCCTGGAAGAGTGGTACCCGAAGTACGGCAACCTGGTGCCGCGCGACGTGGCCACGCGCGCCATTCACAAGGTGGTCTACGAGCTCGGCCTCGGCATTGAGGGCCAGCCGATGGTCTATCTCGACCTGACGCACATTGACCGCGAGATGCTGCACCACAAGCTCGGCGGCATTCTGGAGATCTACGAGAAGTTCGTCGGCGTTGACCCATGCGTGGAGCCGATGATGATCTTCCCGGGCATGCACTACACGATGGGTGGACTTTGGGTGGACTTCAACCAGATGACCAACATTCCCGGCATCTTTGCCTGTGGCGAGTGCGAGTATCAGTACCACGGCGCGAACCGGCTGGGCGCGAACTCGCTGGTGAGTTGCATCTTCGGCGGATTTCAGGCGGGGCCGAACGCGCTCGCGTACGCCAAGAGCGTGCCGGCTGCGGAAGGCGACGGCGGCGCCGCGGCGGAGGTCGCACGGCAGGCGGAGATCAACCGGAAGGTTCTCAACAACGAGGGCGGCGAGAATCCCTTCAAGCTGTGGCGCGAGCTGGGCGAGGCCATGACCGAGCACGCAACCGTGATCCGCTACAACAAGGACCTGAAGGAGACCGACGAGAAGATCGTGGAGCTGCTCGAGCGCTACCAGCGGATCAACCTGAGCGACAAGAGCCAATGGGCCAACACCAGCTTTGCCTTCACGCGGCAGCTCAAGAACATGCTGGAGCTTTCGCGCACCATTGTGCTGGGAGCGATCCTGCGCGACGAGTCGCGCGGCGCGCACTACAAGCCCGAGTTTCCCGAGCGCAACGACGAGCGGTTCCTGAAGACCACCAAGGCGAGCTTCACGGGTTGCGTGGAAGGTCCGCGTTTGGAGTACGAAGAGGTCGATACGCAGTACATCAAGCCGCGGCCGCGGCGCTACGACGCGGTGAAGTGACAGCGGCGTGGTTCACGCCGATGTCATCCTGAGCGAAGGTCGCAGCGGCGACCGAAGTCGAAGGATCTGCAGCAAGCTTTGGACGAGAGTTGTGCGAGCGCGAAGAGTGAAGCAGTAGAAGGGGATCATGGCGAAGAGGACGGTCACTTTGGAAATCAAGCGCCAGGCCAGCCCGGAGGCGCCGGCAGTGTGGGAGCGGTTTGAGCTGGAGTGGCGGCCGGGGATGAACGTCGTTTCGGCGATGATGGAGATCGCCACGAACCCTGTGACGGCCGACGGACGGCCGACCACGCCGATCACCTACGATTCCAACTGCCTCGAAGAGATCTGCGGGTCGTGCACGATGCGGATCAACGGCCGCGCGCGCATGGCCTGCTCGGCGCTGGTCGACAACCTGGAGCAACCGATTCGCGTTGAGCCGCTCACCAAATTTCCGCTGGTGCGCGACTTGCAGGTTGACCGGTCGGTACTTTTTGAAAATCTGATGCGCGTGAAAGCGTGGGTTCCGGTGGACGGGACGTACGATCTCGGCTCGGGGCCGCGCGTCTACCCGCAGCAGCAGGAGGCGAACTATCCGCTGTCAAATTGCATTAGCTGCACCTGCTGCATGGAGGTCTGCCCGCAGTTCAACGAGACGACCAACTTCGTCGGCGCGGCCACCATTGCGCAGGTCAAGCTCTTCAACAACCATCCCACGGGCAAGGTCTACAAAGAGGACCGCCTGCGGGCGCTGGCCGGCGAAGGCGGCATCCAGGAGTGCGGCTACGCGCAGAACTGCGTGAAGGCCTGCCCGAAGCTGATTCCGCTGACCAACGCCATCTCCGACATCAGCCGCGACGTGACGGTGCAGAAAGTCAAAGACTGGCTCAAAAGCTAGAGCGGCGGCCAGTCCAAATCTTCCCCGTAGCACAGCCATCGTTCAAGTTTGCCTCCCCCGCCACTTCGAACGTCGAGCATCACACACCAAACTCGAAACAGCAACGACCAAGGAGGTCTTGCAATGGGAATCCGTCATATGGCTTGGGGCGCCGCGCTGGCTGCGGTGCTTTCCGTGACACTTGTTGCTCAACAAGCGCCGGTTGGTTATCACAGCATTTCCTGTGTCCGGGTCAAACCCGGGCAATCCGCTGCCTTTCACGCGCTTCTCAGCGGAGACTATCGCAAGGTTGAGCAGGCGCGCGTTGACTCGGGGGCGATCTCAGCCTGGATTGCGCTGCGCACCATCATCCCCGCGGGGACCGATGCGGGGTGCGACTACGTTTTCGTCACCTTCTACCCCGGCCTGCCCCCTGCGCCTCTTTCCGACGAGGAAATGACGGCCGTCTTGCAAAAGGCCGGCGTCACCTCCACGCTGCAGGAGTGGCGCGATCGCCTCTCCGCAGTCGGCGATCTGGTCTCCAACAACATCACCCAGTATCAGGCGCTGGTTGGCGGATCGAAAAAGGGAGACTACCTGGTCTTCAACTCCATGAAAGCAACCGACGTGGACCAGTGCGTCGCCGCGCAAAAGAGGCTATGGCAACCCTTCGCCGAGGAAGGGGTGAAGGATGGCGCACAGGACGGCTGGGCCGTGAACATCCAGATCATGCCCCGCGGCGACAAAGACCCCAGCCGCGTCAGCAGCGTCGACATCTTCCCCACCTGGGACTCGATGTTTAACTACTTCGGCCCCGACTTCATCACCCGCTGGAAGAAAGTCCATCCCGAGATGAGCCCCGACGAAGCCTTTTCGGAGATAGACAAGGCATGCACCATCGACCATACAGTCACTTACAAGGTGGAAGACCAGATCGTTCCATCGAAGTGAGACCGGCATCACGGAAAGAAGCAGCAGGAGGGCCGGACAGAAGCAGCAGGAAGGCCGCCGAGGCAACCGGGCGGCCTTCGTGCTTTGTGCCGCATCTGCCGCGAGCCGGGAAGCCGGCGAGGCGGTAGACTGTAGCCAGAAGCCGGTCTGTTGACTTTTTGGTATCCCCTCCCCCCACCCCCTGTTTTGGGGTGAAGGGGTTTGTTTTCAGCCACTTGGTCTGCGATCATTTGCCGCAACCCGTTGATTGCAAAAGGTTTATTTCGTAAGATCGTCCATCCAAAGGATTTAGGGAGCCTTTTCGACCCGAATATTACTCTTTGGTCAACATTTTGACTCGCTCTGCCTCGGTTCGCGAAGGGCCGCCGGTACGCCTAGCCCATAGCGTAGTGGCAGATCATGAGATCATTGTGCGCCTTTGTGCGAAATAATCTGCAAGGCTAAATGGCGTGGGCGCAGCGAGTTAGGGGCGGAGGAGCTTGACAGTCAGCGCTTGAACTGGCGGCGCACGGCGAGGAGAAAGAGCGCGAACAACGTCGAAGTAAGAAGGGTTGTGATGATTGCCAGCACTCTGCCCCACGGGTAGGCCGGAACGTATTCGGCGTCACGTTGAAAAGCAGCGGTGTCGATGGCTGCGATCCCGGCTTTGCCCGCGAGTTTGATTTCTCGCGAAACATTTGGTGCCAGGCTGTCGCCAACTCTCCATACTGTTGCGTACGTCACTGATTGGCCCGAGGTGCGGTGCAGGAGGCCGATTCCGGGAAGCGGCAGCATCAGGGCAAAAACTATCAGGAGCATTACTAGCCAGGCCGCTGGCTTCCAATAGTTGTTGCCGTAGTCACTGGCGAGGCGATAGAGAGCCATCATGCTAATGTTGCGATGGAACTTCTGGCGAATGCCCAGTAGGCGTCCCTCTTCCGGCACGGCGAGGCGTTTCATTTCCATCTCGCCGAAGTGACATTCGTTTGCGGTCCAATAGTCCTGCCGCGAGTCATAGTTCTTCTTCAATTGCCGGTAGATTTGTGCCACAACGCGATGGTCGCGTTTACCGTTTTTCGTAAGACCTACCGCAAAGTCGCTCTCAAGCGGAATTGCTTCCTCAAAAACGGCGAGGCCTTGGCTGTTCTTCCGTTTTCCCCAACTCACTGACGACGTGAACCAGACTTCGCTAATGTCGCAGTTATAAAAGAGAACTCGGCTTAGGTCGACATTGTCGAATACGATCTGGGAGGGTTTGGCAAAGAGCGCAAGCGCAAAGTACGCACTTGGCTTCGGTTCCGCCTGGAGGCCAAAATTTGCGCGAATGAATTCTGCTCTGTCGAGAAACCGGCAGCCCCAGAAAATTGCGGTTTGGCCGAAGGCTGTATCTCTGAAGAGTGCCGGTCGGGCGAAAGTTGCCCTGGTGAATGCTGCACTTTGCTTGAATCGCGTGTCGATGAAGTCCGCGTCGTCCGAAAAGAGGGAAACTTCGAATTCTGCATTTTCGGCGAACTCAGCGGCCCTAAAGTCCGCACTTTTTTCGAATTCGGCGAACTTGAAGCTCGCTGCCTTGGCGAACGTGGCACCATTGAAGTTCGCGCCGGCCCGAAATTTCGACTCACTGAAATCTGCCTGCCCTGAAAAGGTAGCAGAGTTGAAGTATGAACTGCCCCCTAGCTCGGTTCTAGTGAAGTCTGCCCGGCCGGCGAAAGTGGCGCGAGCAAAATTGGCGCTCTCGCCAAAGCTGGTCTTATCGAAGCGCGCATCGCGGGTAAATTTTGCTCCCCAGAAATACGCGTCGCGCCCGAATTGGGCTTGCGCAAAATTGGCCTCCTGGAGGAAGGTCGCCATGGCGAAGCTGCAGGTTGCGTGAAATTGCTTACCAGCGAGGCTGGCAGCAGGAAACACAAACCCTTCGAAATCCGCGGTGCCGCGCGCCGCAGCCTTCAGAATTCTTTCAAACTCGGCCCAGAATTCGTCGCAGAACGGTCCAGAAAACTTGCCTGTATCCTTCGAGTGCATGAGGCACACGGGCTCGTCATCGACCCCTTTCGGGGCAGGGTGGATCGTGCGCCCGCATACACCGCCTACGTACGCGGAGCTAACTCGAATCGGGCAAGCGCCTTTCGTTTCCTCCGTGCGATTCTCGGCGAGCAGGTTTTCTCGGTTCATTACCGGGCAGTATAGCAAGGGCAAGGCCCGCTATTTCTTGCCAAGTCGGGGTTTGAGCGCGGCTGCGCCGCGTACT
Source organism: uncultured Acidobacteriaceae bacterium (assembly GCA_963836525.1). GTDB lineage: Bacteria > Acidobacteriota > Terriglobia > Terriglobales > Acidobacteriaceae > Telmatobacter. Next base: position 18,915 of record CAWIJW010000013.1, on the reverse strand, counting down.
TTATTTTTCGAAGAATGGGTGGGCAGGTGAATGTACGGGCTGAAGCCCGTACCCTTCAGGTTTGGGCGCGGCTGCGCCGTGTGCTTGATTTCTCAGGAAATGGGTGAGCGGTTTCGGCACCCTTCGACTGCGCTCAGGGCAGGCTTTGAACTCGTGCCCTTTCAGAGCGCCGAAGAGCAACCGCAGATCCTTCGACTGCGCGGGCCTCGCGAAGCGCGGCCCGCTTCGCTCAGGATGACAGGTGAATGATGCGAGGATTAATCGCGGCTGCGCCGCGTACTTTGTTTTTCGAAAAATGGGTGAGCGGGAATTCGTGGGGCTGAAGCCCCACGCTCCCTCTGCCGTGACCCCACCCTAGCAGAGCTAGGATGGGGCACCCGGCCATTCTCTGTGATGTAATGTTTGCCAACCCCGAAAAACCTGATGAGGAGGTGGGTGGCTGTGACAGAGATTCAGAAGCTGATGTTGAAGATGTTCGTGCATTTGCGGTTTGGTGTGGGTGTTATGGGGATCTTGTTCCCTTTCATTCTGGTTGGGGTGGGGAAGATTCAGGGAGTTCCATTCGCCGGGTCGATGAGCGCCTACTACTATGCGACTGCGGCGTGCGCGAACCCGGATTGCACGCAGGAAAATGGCGGCGCCGCTTGCTCAGTCCCCTGCCTGGATGAAGGGGTCGGGCCGATGAGGACCTGGTTCGTGGGGAATTTGTTCTTTATCGGAGCGGCGATGTTTTTCATCAAGGGATTCAGCAAGTGGGAAGACTGGGCGCTGAATATTGCCGGAGTGACGGCCCCTTGCGTGGCGCTGTTCCCGATGGCGTGGCCGTGCGACACAGGCCATTTCACCTATCATTCGTTTCATTATCCGAGTGCCATTACCTTTTTCGTCTGTATTGGATTTACCTGCGTGTTTTGCTCGGAGAAGACGCTGAAGGAGATGCCGCAACATCTGCCCAAGCGGAAGGAGCTGATTGCTTTCTACCGGCGCTGGTACCGATTTCTGGGGCTGGTGATGATTGTGGCGCCTGTGTTGGCCTGGGCTCTGGCGCACGGTTCGAGCCACGCAGCGTTCTATCTTGAGGCAGCGGGTATTGCGGCCTTCGGCACGTATTGGCTCTTTAAGACTTGGGAGCTCTGGAAGAGCGATGTCGAGGGCAGGGCGTTCCGGGGCGAATTGCAAATGGACACGCACACCATGCGGTGAGGTGGAGCGACGGAAGCGGCCTGTGCGGCACAGCTGCGGACAAGAACGGGGGCAGGGATGAGGAGCCCCCGAGGCAGCTCGCGTGCGGGAACTGCGGCCAGGACTGAAACGGAATGGCCTGCCTATCTCAATTGAGTGGCGCTGGTTTGAATGGTGCTCGAGGGAAAAAACAGGACCTCACCCAGCTTCTGCTTGACTAGAATCGCTACTCGCTCTTCGTGCATGGTGCCCTGATCGACGGTCAGAATGGGACCGGCAGAAAGGTCCGCGACCATGGCCAGCACGGTTTCCGGCTGGGATGGCAGCATGTTCCCCCAGTCCTTCAACATTTCATTGAAATAGGCGAAAACATTACCGGTCAAAGCCTTCGTCCAATCGGAGGCGAGGAGGATGCGGACGTCTCGCGGCGCCGAAGGTAAACCTTTCCATGTGACGGCGCAAAAGGGGGTTGGGGACTGGTCATTCTCGCGGAGAAAACCTAGCAGAACATACGAGGTCAGCCCCGGGTGGTGCTCCGCGAGTGTCCTCAATTCAAGAAGGCGCCGGAAATGATCGGCCTGTGCTTTGAGCTTGGCGGCTTCGAGGAAAAGCGCTTTGGCTGAGGCGACCCAACGCTCTGCCTCGGAGGTGAGATCTGCAATCTCCGCCGAAATTTGTTCATTCGTAATCTTCACGGCTCGCTCCAAGTGTTGCTTCTCTGAAGGCATGGGCCGCGTTCACGCTGGATCTGTGGATTAACTTCCCGGGAATGCTAGAGCAAGCATGAAACACCCTCGCCAGCGCGCGCATCTTCCATTCAGGCCATGCCCAAAATCACGTCGAGTACACGATGGCTGTTGATCTTGTGGGGGAGTCGCTACAAGGCATTCTAAACTCGAAGCCTTGGTCGCGAGATGCCGGTTGGGGAATTGTCCACGTGTTTCTTGCGCAAAAAATGACAACGATGTGAATAAAGAGGCCGCAAATCTGGCCGCACGACGTGATTAGGATCACAGGCGGTTGTTTACGGCGGATTTTGTCGCAGGGGACTTTCCTTTGACTGTTGATAGGACGCCGTTTTTGAAGCTGCGGCGATCATCGCTTGTCTGTGCAAAACTTGTTGAAATCTTCATCGATTCTTCTCAGAGGGGGCAGAGCGGCTGAACGAGTGGGTTTTCGTTGGCTCTGGTAGATTTTGGTTTTTTGAAGTGCTTGAGCAGCCGAAACGAATTGCCTTGGTTCTCTGGGTCGTTGTGTCGCGCATGAGGAGGAGCCGCGACGAAGAGTCTCTGCTTGATGCTCTAGCATAGTCATGCAGTTGGTTGTGGCTGGCCGCATATCTTGACCGGGCGGGGCGGCAGGCAAAGGTCGAACAAGCGGCGGGCAAAGGTCACGCAAAGGACGTCTCATGCAGACTCATCGCTTTCTTCTTTTTCTCGCGTTGTTTTTCGTTGCCGGGTTGGTGCATGCACAGCCTTCGGGAGGGCCTTACGGTCCGATCGACCAGCGCTATGAGGTTCCCAAGGCGGGGACGGTGTACTTTGTTGCGCCGGACGGCAAGAGCGACGCGGCGGGGACCGAAGTTGCCCATCCGACCACCATCGAGGCGGCCATGGAGCGCGTGGTGACGGGCGACGCCATTGTTCTGCGCGGCGGCGTTTACAGAACCGGCGGCCTGGTGCTGAATCAGGGCATCACGATACAGCCCTACGAAGAGGAGCATCCGGTACTGAAGGGAACGCAGATTGCAAAGCAGTGGGAGGCTTTGCCGAACAACGTGTGGAGGACGGCATGGCCGCATCTCTTTCCTTCGGAGCCTCTGCCCTGGTGGAATCGCAAGCGTGAGGGGATGAAGACGCCGCTGCACCGCTTCAACCTGGATATGGTCTTTATCGATGGCGAGCTGCTCAGCTCCAAGGGTTGGGAGGGAGAACTCGATGCGCATTCGTTTTACGTCGATTACAAGAACGGGTACGTGTACATCGGTACGGATCCCACGAAGCGGCAGGTGGAGATCACCGCCTGGGACAGCGCGCTGGTGAGGACCAGCGCGCCCGCGCACGGCAAGGTGTCGGACGGAAAAGGACCGGTGATTCGCGGCATCACCTTCACGCAGTATGCGTATCGCGCGCTGGAGATCGAGGGCAAGAAGCATTTCACTTCGGCCGACGAGCCCACCAATGAGCCCGTAGGCCTCTCCGATCCGGCGACCTATGGCAAAGAGGTGAGGAATACGCTGATCGAGAATGTCACCATCAGCTACTGCTCGCGTGTGGCGGGCTATTTTCGCGGTGACGGATTGATCATCCGCAACTCGCTGGTGAGCGATACCAGCACGGAAGGCATCTACGTGATCGGTTCGTCGGATGTGCTACTGGAGCGGAACATCTTCCGGCGGAACAACATCAAGCAACTGACCGGCTACTTTCCCGCTGCGGTGAAGATCTTCAACCAGACGCATCGCGTGACCTTTCGCGACAACCTGATTCAGGAGCAGCCCTACTCGAACGGAGTGTGGTTTGACGTGGGCAACCACGACGGCGTGATCGTGGACAACTATGTGGAAGGCGCGATGAACGGCATCTTCATCGAGATCTCGCGCGGATTTACCATCGCCGGCAACGTGGTGGTGAACTCGGTACGCGGGCTTAGTGTGCTGAACTCGGCGGACGTTCATGCCTACAACAACACCTTCTTCAATGCGCGCGTAGACTTCGAGCGGAATGACCGCGTGGCCGCGGGCGACACCTTCGACTGGCATGTCACGACAGGGCCGGGCCTGGACCAGCGCGAAGGCCATATCTTTCTGCATAACGTGATGGCGGCTTCGGATTCTTATGGCGAGCCGCTGCTGGAGTTTTTGCAGAGGACGCCGTCGCTCTGCGGCAAGCTGCAACATGCGCAGGCGACGGAGGTCGATGGGAACGTGTATATCCGCGAGGCGGCAACGGCGGTCTCTGGGGTCGTTTCGGGCACCGTGTCTGGCGCCGTCTCTGGCGGCGGTTCGGGCACGGCTTCAGCCGCGGCTTCGGGCGCGCCGGCGCCGCTGATTGTCTATGCTCCGATGGAGGGAGAGAAATGCACCGCGCGGCTGGCCACGCTCGATGACTTCCGCAAGCTCGAGCCTGCATTCGAAAAGAACGGCGTCGAGATCGATCGCTCTCCTCGCTCGGTTCTGAAAGGGCCCGACGTGGGGCATTTCGAGCTGCAGCGAGCGCTGCCGGGTGCGCCGGCCATCAACCTGCTTCCTGCAGAGGTTCGCTCGCTGCTGGGATGGAACGAAGCGGAGGCAACGACGCCGGGCGCTTATCCACTGCGGTGAGGGTGCGCTGAGGGCCGGTGGTGGCTTGAGAGGAAGCGAGTCGGCGAGAAAGCGGAGTTATCGCGGCTGGTTGGGGAAAGAATTCTCGGCGTGTTTTCAGTGGGTTGCGGGGAAAATGGGCCGGGAGGGGGTTGCGGAGGCGGCGAAGGAGAGTCGGCGGGCGACTTAGCTGACGACATCGGCGTTTACGAGGACTGATCCTGTTCGCCGGTATAGAACGGCTCGCTCTGGGTGGTGCGAAGGCGAGGTCTCAAGTCTGCACCGTGCTGCCGGCTTTGCACCAGTTGGTGGGCTATTGCTTAGCCAGTTGCTCACGCTGAGATTCGTGCGACGTCATTTCGACGGCGCTTGGCCCGTTGCCCTGGCGAACGCGCCCAGGGCGAAGTTCAATGACGCCAAGCCGACCAAGTACGCTGTAAAGAGTTCCAGTCTGACTTCGAATACGGAGTCCGGCGTCCACATCCGCTTTATGTCTCCGTCCTTGAGACCCGCAATCTCAAGAATCTCCTCATCCGACTTCCCCGGAAGCTTCCGAAGGCACTCTTCGCTTCGTTGACTACCAATTGCACGGTACTGAGTTCCGTTGAATGGGGTGTCGACGCGAATGACGTAATTCTGAAGGTATGAATAGACGAACAGCGAACCCATTGATGCAACGAGGGCAACTGCAAAGCCGACCTTCGCTCGTGACTTTGTCCTGAAGAGCGCAGGTGCCACGCCAAATACGCCGATCAAAATCACTGCCAAGGGGACTGCGAATGTCTCCATGCTCCCGATCGGAGGCCAGATCAAATGGCTATCAATGGCCTTGTGTCCGAAGTAGGGAACGACCGCTATCGCAATTCGACCAAGTATTAAGAGGCCGGCGACGATCCAGCGCGAGGGGGTTTTCATTTGCAATGCAACTTCCCGACAATGACAGGGTGAGTGTCCTCGTAAGGATTGATGCGCACCGGGCCGTCGTCCTTACATCCGTCCTTTTGGAAGACGAACAGGGTGGTGGCTAGCTCGAAGGTGGCATCCGGCACGTCCGTAGGTTTCGAATAGTCCTCGTATTCGTCATCGATGAGTTTCTTGTACCGGATCCTTGCACCCGTGGGGACACTTGTTATCCGAGCGTGGAATATGGCTTCTCCATTTGCTGCGATAAGTTGATACGCAGCTTGGTTATCCCCGATCACATTATGGACGGCGATTGCATCCGCTGGCATCTTGTCCAGGAGCCGCAGGCCGGAAGGCCCTTTCTGCAATTGGACATAAACAATAGAGGCCACGCTTCCTGCGGAGGCTGTCGGCTGTTCTATGGGGGGCTCGCCCAAGAGATCGCTACGTAAACCTTGATACTGAGCGTGGAAGTCTGCGAAGAAGGCCGGAAGCGGACCCTTAGACTCCATTTGCTCGCGGTACTGTTTTTCAGTGGCCGTCAACGCATCTTCGGCGGCGACCACAACTCCAGCGAGATACCTCCGAAGCTGGGGGGTATTGGCAGGGTTCTGCGTGGCATACGTGTAAAGCTTGGTGTTCAGGTCGCCGAGCTCAGAGGACTTTGAGTTTAAGAACTGCTTCTGAGTGAATGACAGCAAAATCTTGGCGCTAGTCGGATACTGGTTCGAATCGGGAATGGCCTTTACGGTCACCGTTATTGTCGGAACAGTGAAGGTCCTGGCTTGGGTATATCCAGGGCAGGGGCTCAGATCGCCCTCCTGTGATGTGAAAACGCCCGCTGGGAAATCGAATGGCAGATCTGCTACTTTGAGCGTCGAACTCGTTTCGCCTTTCTTGATGGTGCCACTCGCCCCGAAGGCTTGGCCCCCCGGAGTTGTGGATCTAAAGACGACACCGATTCGGGTGTCACATGGACTAGGGAAATCAAGGTCGGTCAGAATCACGACAAGAGAATCACCGGCGTTGATAGTCCCCTGTGACACAGAGATTCGAGCGTCCGTTTGGGCTTGGGCGAACCCAATTCCCGCATATACGGCGCCTAGAACCAGGCAAGCTGCGCAATCCCGCATATCCATTGGACAAGCCCCTAATTCCAGAGTAGCTTGCACACCATTCTACACGGATTGGTCGGTCCGGCTGTTGGGCTGCAACTCTGAAGAAGCCGGTCTCGTCTGGGGGATCGGTACCGTGAAGTCGGCAAGGGTCCTGCGATCTCGTGAGCGCGGGGCCGTGGGTTTAATCGCGGCTGCGCCGCGTACTATATTTCTCAAAAAGTGGGCGGGCGGTTTTGCGGCATGGCTGAAGCCAAGCCCTAATACAAGGCGAAAAACAACCGCAGGACCTTCGAATCGCCGCTCAGCGCCCCAGTGTGCAAGATCGCGCAAAACAATACACCGAAAGCCTACTGAAGCCCCTTTAAGGCCCAGTTAGCGCGCAAACAAGTTCAACGCGAAATTCTCTGCGACTTTTTCCCTCGATTCGTGAAATTCTCATGCACCATTTGCCCCTATTTCGCGCAATTCTCTGGCGCACCACTCAAAGATTCGCGAAAGGATCATTGACCATTGGGGGGTATTTGTGAAACGCCGGTTTCACATTTCGCGGGGTCGAGGTCGCGCAAAAGCGAACATTTCGTGGCCTTTGCGCCGCCGTCTACCGGCCCGCAAAAATGCGCCCCTCCACGCCGCTCAGTCGCCGAATTCGAGGTCGTCGAAGCGACGCCATTTGTAGATGGCGATGGAGACGATCCAACTGAGGGCGAAGAAGCCGACGATGAGGTAGCCGAGGGTGCCGAAGCTGGAGTTGAGGCGGAGAACGGCCGGCCAGAAGCTGCCGGCGAGATGGAGCTGGCCGGCGACGAGTCCCAGGGCCTCGATGCCGCCGACGACCAGAGCGACGACGACGGAGACGAAGGTGATGGTCATGTTGTAGTAGAGCTTGCGCACGGGCTTGATGAAGGCCCAGCCGTAGGCGCCGAGCATGAGGATGTTGTCGGTGGTGTCGATGAGCGACATGCCGGCGGCAAAGAGGAACGGGAAGGCAAGGATGGACCAGATGGGAAGGCCCTTGGAGGCTTCGGCGGCGGAGATGCCGAGGAGGCCGATCTCGGTGGCGGTGTCGAAGCCGAGGCCGAAGAGGACGCCGAGGGGATACATGTGCCAACTGCGGCGGATCATGGCGAACATGGGACGGAAGAGGCGGGAGAGGAATCCGCGGCTGGCGAGAAGCATATCGAAGTCTTCATCGACGTAGGGGGCGCCGTTACGGACGCGGACGAAGGCGCGATAGATGGAGGCGAGGACGATGATGTTGACGATGGCGATGGCGAAGAGGAAGAGCGAGGAGACGAGAGTGCCGATGAAGCCGCCGATGTCGCGAGCCGCGTCCATGTGGTGCTGAAGGGCAAGGGCGGTGGCGGCGATGGCCGCCGAGCCGAGAACGACGATGGTGGAGTGGCCGAGTGAGAACATGAAGCCGACGGCGACGGGACGCTTGCCCTCCTGCATGAGCTTGCGGGTGACGTTGTCGATGGCGGCGATGTGGTCGGCGTCGACGGCGTGGCGTAGGCCGAAGCTGTAAGCGAGCAGGGCGGTGCCGAGAAGGAGGGGGAAGTGGCGAAAGGCGACGGCGGCCCAGAGCCACGCGCCGGCATTGAAGAGGAAGAGAACGCCGTAGATGCCGATGACCTTGCCGCGAAGATTGCCGGCAGCGTCGTCGAAGAGGGTGCGGAGACTGGGATGGGAGTTGGGCGCAGCGGGCGTGTGGAGTGGGAGCGACGCGCGACGGCCGGCGGAGGATTTCATCGGAAAGACCATGATATTACGTTTTTGGAAAACGTGCTAAGGGCAGGGACCAAGCTACCCCAGCGACGAAGGCCTGTCGCTGGGGACCCCGGCAGGGACCAAGGGATCGAGGGACCGTGGGGAGCTGGCGGAGTTGGCGGGGTTAGGTTTCGGCGTTCGCGGGGGCGAAGGCCGAAACCGTAGAAGAGGCGGCGGGATCAGAGCGTTTTGGCGTCGATGGTGGGAAGGACGATGTCGGCGGCGGCGCGGCTCCAGCCGATGCGGAGATCGCGGACGTCGTGGAGGGCGAAGCGCGCCATCGGCGGTGCGCGGGGCGGTAATGGCGAAGAAGTCGGCGCGCTCGACGTCTTGGAGATAGAACGCGGGGCGGGCGTCGGGCGTGGCGGTGGCGATTTCGACGTGGCTCATCTCGAGATTGCGGACATGGCGGAGGAAGAAGCCCGACGAGGGCATCTGACCGAACATGCTGGGCTCGGGATAGCTGTCTTCGCGCTCCGGCACCTGAATTTGGGCGGCATCGGGCGTGGCGCCGCCGGCGGTCTCAATGAAGATGTTGGAGAGCTTGACGTCTTCAATGGAGTAGCCGGGGATACCGCTGAGGATGGAGCTGACGCGCATGGGCGCGTTGTGACAGACGAGATTGTTGACGAGGATGCGCTTGAGTGTGCCGACCTTGGTGGTGTCTTTGGGGCCGCGAAGGCGCGCGCCGAGACGCATGAAGATGGGCCCGGAGACGAGATCGCGCATGGTGGTGTTGGTGATGGTGAAGTCTTCAAGCAGGGCGCCGTCGACGGTTTCGAGCGCGTAGCCCTGGCAGCCCTCGAAGACGCAATTGGAGATGGTGATGTTGATGAAGCCGCCGTTGGATTCAGTGCCGCACTTGATGCGGCCGGTGCCAAAGACGCGCCCGCCGGCGGGGAACTTCTTCCAGGTGCCATCGATCACGGTGCCCAACTGGTAGCAGCCGGTGACGAAGCAGTTGGTGATGGTGACATTGCGCGTGGGGCGGGCGTAGCCGAGAGCGTAACTGGACTTGGGACAGATGCCGTCGTCCCAGGGCGAGTTGACGGTGCAGTTGGAGACACGGACGTTCTGACAGCAGTCGATGTCCATGCCGTCGCGATCGGTGTCGATGCGGAGATTGTCGATGGTGAGGTTGTCGACGCCGGTGAGGAGAAGAGCGAAGTGGCCGCCTTTGAGGATGGAGAAGTCGCGGAGCAGAACGTTGTAGCAGTTCTTGAGGGCGATGGCCTTGTTGGCGACGCCGGGCTGCTCGGCTTGGTAAACGGGGTAGTCGCCGCGGGCGAAGCGCGCGGGTGACGGGGGGGTGGGGGGTTGCGCGGATGAAGATGCGGCTGAGGGAGCCTGGGCATTCCTGACTCCGCCGGGAGGAGGCTCGGGTCCGAAACCACGCAGCTCGGATCCAGGGGGACGGCCGGGACCGACGCCGAAGCTGAGGCCCTTGCCATAGATGAGGCCTGTGCCGGTGATCGAGAAGTCGTGAATGTCCTCGCCCCAGATGAGGGAGTTGTGCCAGTGATTGTGGCCGTAGTCCTGGTAGGCGTCCCAGGCAGTGTTGGGCTCGGCCGCATCGTACGCGCCGCCGTTGTAGCCGGTGGTCTGGCCGGGGAGGGGCGAGTCAGCGGCAAGGATGGTCGAGCCTTCTTCGAGGTGAAGGTGGACGTGGCTCTTGAGGCGGATGGAAAAGCAGAGATAGGTACCGGGAGGGAAGAGGACCAAGCCTCCGCCTGCGGCTGCGGCAGCTTCGATGGCGTGGTTGACGGCATCGGTGTCGAGGGTCTTGCCGTCGCCTGTGGCGCCGTATTGGCGCACGTCAAAGATGCCGGGCGATGAGGGATTGGCTGCACTCTTTGAGGCGGCGAGGGAAACGGCCGGAAACGCGGCTCCGGCCATGCCAAGGCTTCCCGCGCGAAGAAGATCGCGGCGCATGGAATTGAATGGATTCATCGAACATCCTCCGGGAGTCTGTCCTGGTTTCTGGATGGCCTGTAGCGCGTGTCGACCGGGCAAATGACGCGAGCTGGACGCAGACGTCGGGTTCGCGTTGCGGTATGGGGTTCCTTTCACTCAAGGTGAAAGACTTCTTCGAGTGGAAACATCGTATCATCCGCGGCATCGCCGTTGGGGGACTCGAAGAGCGGGGCCATTTCCGCCTGCCAGCGCGCATTCACGGGGTGGTTCTTCATGCGGGCGCGACATTTTTGAAAGTCGTCGGCCTCGCAATATCCAACGACGAGGCCGTCCGGCCGTAAAAACAGGGAGTAGTTGCGCCAGCCGGTCTCGCGGAGCGCCCTGAGCATGTCAGGCCAAACCTTGGCGTGGCGGGCCTTGTAGTCGGCGATTTTTTCCTGGCGAACCTTGAGAAGAAAACAGGCGCGCATCGGCGTTCTTTTCACCCGTGAAACAATTTCACATTTTACCGCGCTGTAATCGTAACACCTTTTGTCAATAGGAGGGGAGAGAAAAATGAAAGGCAGGGAACAGGGAGTAGGGGGTAGGGGAACAGGGGCACTCGCCAGGAGGTAGTGGGTGCGGGCCGGCTGGCGGGTACGGGGTCAGTGGGCGACGAGGCTCGCAAAGAGGGGGACGTAGGCGAGGAGGGAGACGCAGATTCCGGCGAGGGCGGCGAGGGCCAGGCTGTGGAGGAAGACGAAGCGCAGGATCGGGCCCTCCTGGCCGTAGGTCTGCGTGGCCGTGCTGGCGACGACTACGTTGGGGGCGGCGATCATCTTGCCCATGACGCCGCCAGCAGCGTTGGCCGAGGCCATGAGCACTGGCGAGATGCCGATCTGGCGGGCGGTCATGCGTTGCAGGCTGCCAAAGAGCACGTTGGCCGACGTGTCGGAGCCGGTCGAGGCAGTGCCCAGCCAGCCGATGAGGGTTCCGAAGAAGGGATAGAGCGCGCCGGTGCGGGCGAAGGCGAGGCCGAGCGTGGCGTCAAGGCCGCAATAGCGGGTAACGTAGCCGAGAGCCATCATGGCGGCGATGGTGACGACGGTAAAGCGAATGTTGAAGACGGTGCGCGCAAGAGCAGCGACGAGCGAGACGGGGCCGAGTCCCATGAGAAGACCGGCGAGAAGCGCGGCGAACAGAATGCCGGTGCCGGTGGCGGCAAGCCAGTTGAGGTTGAAAACCGCGGCTTCGGCTGTGGGCGCTGCCACGACCGGAGGAACACGCTGGATGGCGTTATGCAGGCCGGCGACCGAGATTCTGATCGTGGTGCTCGTGTCCATCCAGGCGGAGAAGCGGGGAAGGCCCCAGATGAAGACGACGAGGCTGAGAACGAGCCAGGGCAGCCATGCCTTGAAGATGGTGGCGGCGCTGTGGCCGTGGCGCTGTTGCTGGTGGCCGGTGATGTCCTGGAGGTGAACATTAAGGGTGCGCCGGGGCTGCCAGAAACGAAGAAAGACGACGAGGACGATGATGGTGGCGGAGGCGGCGACGATGGCCACCAGCCATGGGCCACTATAAGCGGCCATGAGGTACTGCGCGAGCGCGAAGGTGGTGCCTGCGGCGAGGATCGCGGGCCAGACCTCGATCATGGCGCGAAAACCGCCAAAAGCCCAGATGAGCCAGAAGGGAACGAGGATGTCGAAGGGCACGAGAATGACGGCGGTGGTGCGCGTGAGCGAAAGCAGATCGAGGCCGGTGACACCGTGGAGGGCGACGATGGGAATGCCCATGGCCCCGAAGGCGACGGGGGCAGTATTGGCAAGCAGAGAGAGGCCCGCGGCCTGAAGAGGCCGGAAGCCGAGACTGATGAGGATGGCCGAGCAGACCGCGACGGGCGTGCCGAAGCCGGAGGTTCCCTCAAAGAACGCGCCGAGGGCGAAAGCTATGAGGAGGAGCTGCAATCGACTGTCGGCTGTGATGCCGGTGAGGCTTTGCTGGAGGGTGACGAAGCGGCCGGTTTTGACCGTGAGGTCGTAGAGAAAGATGACGGGAAGGATGATCCAGCAGACGGGGAGGACGCCGTAGCCTGCGCCGTAGGCCGCGGCGGTGAAGGCCAGGCGCGCGGGCATGTGGAAGACGAGAGTCGCGGCGAGAAGAGCGGTGATGAGGCCGGCGATTGCGGCAACGTGGGCCTTGAGGCGGAAAATGGCCATGGCGCCGAGGAGGACGACGATGGGAAAGGCGGCGATGAGAGTGGAGACGACCCAGTGGCCGGTGGGGTCGTAGCCTTGCGCCCAGTGCAGGGCGGCGGGATTGGTCTTGAAGAGGTAGACCAAGGAGAGGATGAGGGCGAGGAAGGCAAAGGCCTCGAGGATGAGAGAGGCTGCATGAGACGGAGTGCGACCTGCGTTCGCAACAGATGGTGGTCTAGGAGGCATGAAACCTCGCGGAAATTCAGAATATTAACGTTCGTGGATTGTTGCCACGATCAGAGAAATGCACTTTGCTCCCCCAATCGCGGCGACTTCGTACAAGGCCGCGAGCGCCGCCAAAATAAGCGTGGTGAAGATGACGTGCATTAAGCCGGACGCGGGATGGGCCATGTATCGGTCGAAGCGGTTCCTGGTAGGCGAGGAAGGCTTCACGGCCGAGCGCATGCCATCTCGCAAGGTCTCGGGTGGTGTGCTGGCCCGAGAGCACGCCAAGCGCAACTACAAAAAATAGCTTAAAAACGTACGCGGATTTCATGCGAGAAGGTATATCAGATTGGGCGGCGGAAGAGCGCGGTTTAGAAAGACGACCGCAGGTCCTTCGACTCATTTTGGCGCAAAGAGCGCGCCAAAACTCGCTCAGGATGACAGCTTGATTTTTGTGGAACTCAATGTTACTGAAGATAGCACATCAATCGCAATCTACGCGGCGAGAACCTGCGCCTGGCGGCGGACGGTGAGGACGGTGATATCGTCCTGCTGGCCGAAGGCTTTGGCGGCATCGGCCAGATAGGTGGCCGACTGCTGGCTCAAGTGGCGGACGCGATCGAAGCCGAAGAGCTCGCCGGAGGGCTGACGCGCCTCGACGACACCGTCGGAGAGCAGGAGAACGCGGTCGCCGGGATGGAGGTAGAAGCGGGCTTCTTCATAGCTGACTTCAGCCAGCACGCCCAAAGGAAGGCTGCCGGGCAAGGTGATCTCCTGAGTGTTGAGATAGGGCGGCAGATGGCCGGCGTTGGCGATGACCATCTCGCCATTGGCTCCGAACCAGACGGCCTGGCAGGTGGTGAAGCAATCGGTGCCGGTGAGCACGCCGTTCAGCGCCTCGAGAATCCTGGCTGGGCTTCGCTCCTCGGTACGGCGCAGAGCGCCCATCAGCAGCGAAACGTTCATGGCCGCCTTGAGGCCTTTGCCTGCCACATCGCCGATGACTACCACAATGCCGTCGATGCCGACGGTTTGCACATGGAAGAAATCGCCGCCGACCTCGAGTGGCGGGGCTGTAGATGGAGTCCACGTCGAAGCCGGGAGTGGCCGGCTTTTCCTGGGGAATGAGCAGCTCTTGGATGCCGCGGGCCGCGGCCAGCTCGGTGCTGGCGCGTTCCTGGTCGCGATGAATGCGAAGGAAGCGGAAGAAGATGATGAGCACGATGACCAGGATGCCGGTGAAGTCGCCGATGGCGCTCATGCGAATGGGAATGGGGCCGGCCTGGATGGTGAGCGGAGAGGCGTAGGGGGCTCCGCTTTCGCTGCCCATGGCAGAGGTGACAGCAATCTCGACGAGGCCCACCAGGTTAAACACGAGGGGAACGAGGAACAAACCCGCCTCAAAGTTGCGGCGCAGCGCGGCGGCGATGAGGGTAGTGAAGATGAAGATCGACCATCCGATCAACCACAACATGGCGGACAGGAAGATGCTTGCCAGGAGAAAAATAGCTCCGCCGTGAAACACGAAGAGGAGTGCAGGTCCCACGCCAGCCAGAACGGGCGCGGTGTAGCGGAGCCACCTGATGTACCATCGCCGCGGCAGCGAGAGGAAGGCGACGAGAAACTCGAAGAAGAGGTAGGCAGAGACGAGAACGAGCTGCAGTGCCAGCGCCACGTACCAGAGGCTGTCGATGCTGGCGGAGCTGCCGGCCAGTTCGATAAAGCCGATGGGGGCCTGCACCAGCTCGTGCAAAGCCAGCCACAGGTACTCAACGTGTGCCCTTTCTGCGCGAAGTAGAGCGCGAAGAGGAAGACACCAACTACCGCGAGGAGCACGGAATAGATGAGGCGGGGCAGGCGTTGGAAAAGGCTGTGATCGGACCAGAGGTTCAGTTCGCTCTGGAGATCGTCGTGGTTGCCCAGGCGCAGAGTGCGGTTGGAGAAGAAGCTGGTGTACGCGCCGTAGCCGAAGGGGATATACATGGTTCGCACGGCCAGCGTGAGCGAGGTTTCCGATGGGTCGAGATTGAGATCGTAGATGCGGGAGATGGGCTGATAATCTCCGGGAGCATTTCCATGAGGTCCCTCGGGCTGGATTCGCCTGCCGTTGGCGAAGACGTCGGGGCTCGATTCCAAAGCATCGAGGCCGAAGGAAGCGCTTCTCGAGACCGGCAGCTCGATGAGCAACGCGACGGGCCCGTGGTTGGGAGCGAGCTTGATATGGATCCGGAACCAGGCGTAGCGCTGCGAGCGAGCGTTTTGCGGCTGCTGTGCGGGAGACCCGGAGGTTTGCTTGGCGCCGGTGGCGGGTTGCGTCTCATCCTCGTCGGGAACCTCGTCCATAGCGGCCTGGGCGTTCCGGATGGCCCACGCGGAGTCGTTGAAACCGGGAGTGGCTGCAGCGGGATCGGATGTGATCCCCACGCGCCAGCCTTTGTCGAGGATGAGCGGGGAGCCGAGGCTGGTGGCATCAAAGATGACCTGAGGGGCTGACGGCGCTGAGGGCCGGCTGGGCTTGGCATGACTGCGTGGCTGGGGCACGGCAGCAGACGCGGGATTGAGGGACGGAGGTGCGGCCTGGGCAGCAAGCAGCGCTACCCCACTGACGGCAAACCAAACTGCCGCTGGAATTCTCAACCGCAAAGCGCCTCCCTGTGTGTTTTCCTCACCAATGTACTCGCAGGGGGTTCCAAGCTCAAAGGGCTCCGATGGAGGGCCGCGGGGAGGCGGAGTGTCTGGCGAGTCCCGGGGAGCGAGCCGGGCGGTTTGGGGCAAACGGGGAGAAATCCGGCTTTTCTTTGTTGCCAAAGTGGCACATACTGACGTCTAAGACATAGAGCGAAGCGGGGCAGTGGGACCGGGTGCCCACTGCGGTGGAGGAGAGGTCATGAGGGCAATGGATCGCATCGGGTTGAGAACGGCGGTTCTGGCAGGATTGGCGATGGCGCTGGCCACTGGAGTTTGGGCACAATCGAGCGGTTCGACTGCAGGCAATTCCCCATCCAGCACGCCAACAGCGCAAGCTCCGCCGGCTACGGCGCCGGATAGCGGCAACGCACAGACGGCTCCGGCGGCGAGCCAGACGACATCGGGGACGGCGCAGCCGGCTCCCGGCACCACGCCTGTGGGCGGAGACATGCCGGCTCCCGCGAAGCAGCCTGATTCCGGAACCGCATCGACGACGGGCAGCGGGGCGAGCAGTGGGGCGAGCAGCGGACAGTTGGCGCCTTGCTCAGCGAACACTGGAGACAAAAAGGACAAGAAGAAGGAGAAGAATAAGGGCCCTGCGCCGGGCACTGAGGCCGCGGGCGGCGATTGCGCAGGGCCAGCGTCAGCCGACGGGGTAGATCCCCTTAAGGTGGTCGACCCGGGCAGCCAGATGATCAAGGTGAAATCGGGCAGCATCGAGGACGTGAACGCGGTAGGGAATCGCGATATCGGCGCGCGCGGGTTGGGCAACTGGTACTCGACCGACGGCGAAATCAAAATGGGCAAGGAGTATGCCGACGAGATCGAGAAGAGCACGAAGTTTATCACCGATCCCGTGGTCGACGAGTACATCAATCGCATCGGGCAGAACATTGTGAAGAACTCCGACTGCAAGGTGCCGTTCACGATCAAGGTGATTGATTCCGACGAGATCAACGCCATGGCGCTGCCGGGTGGATTCTTCTACGTGAACTCCGGGCTGATTCTGAATGCGGATGAAGAGGCGGAGCTGGCGGGCGTGATGGCGCACGAAACGGCGCACGTATGCGCGCACCACGCGGCGCGCGAGATGACGCGGCTGAACTATGCGCAGATCGGCATGGTGCCGCTGATCATGATGACCGGATACACGTGGACCGGATACGGTATTTATGAGGCCGCGCAACTAGCAATTCCGATCACGTTCCTGGAGTTCTCGCGCGAGTTCGAGGCGCAGGCCGATTACCTGGGCGTGCAATACATGTACCGGTCGGGCTACGATCCGCAGGCATTCATCACCTTCTTTGAAAAGGTGCAGGCGCTGGAGAAGCGCAAGCCAGGACTGGTGGCCAAGGCGTTTTCAGACCATCCGCAAACGCCGGACCGCATTCTGCACACACAGGAGGAGATTGCCCGAATTCTGCCGGCGAAGACCGATTACCTGGTTACGACCTCGGAGTTCGATGACGTGAAGGCGCGGCTGGCGCGCATCGAGAACAAGCGCCGGCTGGTCGACACCAAGGGGGTCACGAGGCCATCACTACGCAGGGCGAGCACGGGACCAGGCGACTCGGGCAATTCGGGCGATTCGAGCGCCCAGCCCGGCAGCAGCCCATCGGACTCCGGCGACGGGCCGCCGACGCTGCACCGCCGCGACGACCAGAACTGAAAAGCAGGGAATTGCCACCCCATCGAGCAAGTATCGCTCGCTGGGGACCCCGGCAGGGACCGAGGGACCAAGGGAACAGGGATCAGAAAGCGGCAAGTGGCTATCGTCCCGCTGCCTGAGCTCACGCTTCGTCAATCGAGACAAGTGGGAACGGCTTCCCGAGAAGGGAAGCCGTTTCCGTTTGCGCGCCGATGCGAGCGTCGCGCGCTCTCTACCGGCTTGTTCTTCGCTATACTTGACGGCACGGATGCGCGCGGCGGGGCCACGGCTGCGCAATTTGCGCGGGACGAGGCCATGCAGGCGCGCGACGGGCGATTCCCGAGGCGCTGGTTTGCCATGAAGACTCCAAGCCGCTCGCTTGACGTGAAGGCGATTGCAGTTGTTGCGGCTATCTTTGTTTTCATCCTGCTGCTGACCAAGATTGCCAACCAGATGCCGCCCGAGCCGCCTTCCGGATATACCTTCTGGATCTACGCGCAACGCGTAGTCGAGTGCACTCCCACGGAGATCACGCTGGTGGATAGCCATCAGGCAGAGACGCATCTCCAGAAGGACTCGAGCTGGCCGGACTGCGCCACGTTTCAGAAAAACGATGTGCTGGATTTCCATCTGTCTCGCGGGGAGAAGACCAAGTTCCTGAGCGACGAGAAGACGGCGTGGTGGCGGAGATTAAAAAGCGCAGGGAACAGGGAACAGACTTCCTTGAGGTGGTTCGCCCAATTTCCGAGGCGCGTCGCGCGCCTAATTGCAGGTTGCAAAGATCGGTCTAGACGAGTTCAAGCCGAAGTTCGCGGCCTACGGCCAACGCTGCTTTACGCAACGTGTTCAGAGTTACAGCGTCGTATTCGGGATCCAGCAGCCGATCAAGGGCCGCACGGCTGGTGTGCATCCGCCGCGCCATCGCAGCTTTGGAAAGCTGTTTCTCTTTCATGGCGGCTTCTACCTGGCGCGCTAGGACACGCTTGAGAGCGGCGGCCGATACTTCCTCGTAGATGCCTTCCTCGCGAAGCCAACTATCGAATGACGAGCCAATATTCTTCTTTTTCATATGCCCTCCTTTTTGCGCCTGAGCGCAAGGTCGATTTCGTTCTGCGGAATCTTCTGCGTCTTTTTGATAAAGCCGTGAAGCAACACGAGGTGCTCGTCCGCAATGCAGAAAATGACTCGCGCGATTCTCCCACGCGGCAAACGACTACGAACCTCCCACAGCTCCTTGCCAAGTGAGCGTACCAGGGGCAAGCCGATGGGCCACGAAAACTCAACATCCTTGATGTCCTCGCCGATCACCTTCCGATCTTCCGCTGCAAGGCTTCTCAGCCATTCACGCACCGGCTCACGTCCCGCATCGGAGCGGTAGAAACGGGCAGGCAGCCGCTTGGGTTCAGATCGCAAAAATCAGTGTATCAATTTTGGTACGCTCCGTCCACTCGTGCGAGGCGCATCGGGGAGATGGAGTCTAGGCTGTCGGGGCTGAAGGGTAGGGTGATTGGGGCGGACCATCTGCTTCACGGGCGCAACAGGTTGCGCTGGGGGTTGGCGGTGGACCCAAGGGATAGGGTTTTTCCACAGGGATATTGACAGGATGGAGACGGGCGAAACTACCTCGAATTCCTGTAACTTACGGAAACTCCTTGAATGAACCGATCAACTCGGGTTAAATACAGAAGTACCGGCACAATTTGCCGGAATTCGTCTTTCATTATCCCGCTTTTTCGGGAGGCTATTATGCGCAACGCTGCAGCCCGTTCGAACCTGCTAGTTCCTGAAGTACGCGAGGTCATGGATATTCGCCAGGCCTCGGGCTGCCTAGGTGTCTCGCCCGACACACTATACAAGTACGCCTCGGAGGGTTTTGTGCCCGCGTTCAAGCTGGGCAATCGGTGGCGATTCAAGCGGAGCCGGCTGGATGAATGGATGGACCGGCAGAGCGAGTTGCAATCGGGCGGAGGCGAGGTGGACGCGAGCAAGAAGAAG
>CAWIJW010000012.1:0-18928 GCA_963836525.1 uncultured Acidobacteriaceae bacterium | reverse complement strand
TTCGCCTTTGTGTCAGGCAGGGAGGCCAGCGGAACTTTGAGGGCGGTGTCTGCGGCCAACTGATCGATATGGCGCAAGAGTTGTTCGACGATCTGTTTGTGTTTTCCTACCCGGCCTTTGGGGACATCGATCTGGCGCACCGCCTGGAACCTAAGTGGAGCGGAATGGGTGGTGTGGTCACGTGCCACAGTCGTGCTCCTCTTTTGTGGTGAGATGCAAGAGTACTAGTGGCGTATGCCTAGAGTATCGTTGGCGTATTGACCCAGTAAAAATATCCTAACCGTGTAAGAAGTTCACAGCTCCCAGGTGGGACGTCGCGAACCTTGGCGATTGGTTGTCTACAGCGTAAATCCCTCATGTGGCTTCGAGAATTGGAGAAACCGGCCCGAATGGAACGCGATTTGCAACGGTGCGACTAGAGGTACCGAGGTATAGCTATGAACGGAACACGAAATTTCCCTATCGTGTCGACCGGAGAAGCGCCGTCGGTCCATGCGAGCGGGCATCACCCAAGCGTACTGGTTGTCGATGATGAATCTGTGATTGCAGACACCATCGCCAGGATCCTCTCATTGAGCGGTTATTCCGCGATTGCAGCGTACGACGGGAACGGTGCACTTGAAACTGCACTGCTTCGACCGCCCGAACTGCTCATCACAGACGTGATGTTGCCAGGGATGAACGGCATCGAACTGGCCATCACGATCAGGCGCATCTATCCAGAGTGCAAGGTTTTGCTGTTCTCAGGGCGGGCGTCAACGTCAGACCTGCTGGCAAGAGCCCACCGTGCAGGGCATCGGTTCACCTTGCTCAACAAGCCTGTGCCGCCGCAAGACCTTCTGGCCATGGTGGCGGAGAATCTCAAGGCAAACGGCGCGGAGCGCAGTGCCACGGCAGCCTAACGGCCAATTTCATTCCAAGATGGCTTGACCATCGCGTCAGCGCTCGCCGGCCGGCTCCACGTGCATGAGCGCCTGATAACGCCGCGCGTATTCGGCCTTGTAGCCGGCAACGGCGCGGTCGTAGCTGAGCGGCACGGTGTTGGGCTTCACGGTCCAGTGGAGCTCGATCGTACGCGCACTGCCGGGAACCGAGAGCGCACCGTTGGTGGGCTGGATGGATTTGCCGTCGGCCGTTGCCGACTTCAGATCGACGAACCAAGGCAGGTGCACGATGATGGCTTCGGGCTGCGCCGTGAAGTCCGGGTTCAGGTGCAGAACGGCGACTCCGTCCTGAGGCTGATCGAGCGTGAATGTGAGAAGGCCGAAGTTGGTGGGCGCCTGGCGGACGGCGATCGTCTTGCCCTTGCCGATCCACGCCGGCGAGACGACGGAGAGCAGATGGAGCTGGTTGCCTTCTTCGCGGACAAGCATGGTGCGCAGGAGCGTGCGGTACTCGGCCGCGAACCAGCCGTGCGGCGCAAGGTTGGCGCCGAAGTTGCGGTCGCCCCAGGGGCGGATGTTGAATTCGAATCCAGCGTTGGTTGAGCTGGTGTGGACGAGGATCGCGTAGAACTCTTTGATGGCCTCTTCCTGGTCGCCGCGAATGGTTTCGGTGAGGGTGTTCTTAATGGTGAGGTAGTGGTGCAGGAACTCGCCGTCGGCGTAGGTCATGATGCCTTCAGCGTATTTGGCCTGCGTGGCCTTGAGCGTCGCCGTAACGCGGGGATCGTGCGCATCGAGAGTGGGCTCGGGAACCACAGACAGAAGATTGCCCCAGTCGTAGCCGCGCGTTTGACCGTCGAGCGCGGGCGGAATGGTGCCGTTGTGCGCTGCGGCCTGCGCATCGAGCACCTTGAAGAACGCCCGGTGGAAGTCGTCATACTCAGATTGCCAGGTTTGGGCGAGGTCAGCATGGCCAGTATCGGCAGCCATTTGGATGGCGAGCCTGAGGCCGTCGAGGGCGAGAAAGTTGTAGCCGGTGATGTGGCCGGAGACATACTCGTTGTCGCGCACGTCGCTCGCCGGGATGATGTGGAGCGGATCGGTGGCGCGAGCCTGATGCAGCCAATCGACGGCGCGGGCAATTTGGGGTAGAGCCCATTCGGCAAAGGCCTCGTCATGCGTGATCCGATAGTGCTGTCCATAGGCCCAGGCGGCCTCGCCCCAGCCGTCGTATTGCTGCGGTTGCGACAGGAAGTTGCCGTCGGGCTTTTGCGATTTGGCAAAGAAGTCGAGGCACTCGCGCGCGACCTGCGAATAGCCGGTGATGTCGTAGCTATGCACGATGTCGGCGCCGTCGCGAAGGAAGAAGGCGTGGTAGTGGAGCTTGTTGACGGTCTGGATGTAGTCGGGGCCGATGTGGTCGATGGCGATGAGGTCATAGATGAGGTTGGTGTAGAAGGTATCGACGGGTTTGGATTCGGGCAGCGCAACCTGCATGCCGGAGGCGAGGATGTCGTGCCAGTAGGCGATAATCTGCGCCTTGGCGGCGTCGAAGCTGGCCTCATTGATGGCGGTGATGATAAACGGATCGGCGTTGGGAATGAGCGGCATCTTGAAATCGAGCGTCCAGGTTTCGCCGGGCTTGAGCAGACGTGAGTAGGTGACGATGCCGATGGGAGTTGTGGGGGTGGGGCCGAGGCGCGTGGGCCGGAGGATGTCGGGGGGGGACAGCTCGCGGTCATGCTCACGCAGCGTGAACGTGCGGTCGGCGTAGCCTTCAGGGAACGTGTAGAGATCGCGATTGTAGCGGTAGAAGTTCGCGTCATCGAAATAGTTCATCCAGTTTGGATCGAAATCTTCACCGATCTGCCGGTAGTCGCCGGGGAATTTTCCCTCGGCGGGACGCGTGAAACGGTTGTCGGCGTGAGGAGCGCCGGTGGTGTTGGGACCGTCGTAGCGGACGCCAGAGGCAAAGACGGTGCGATTTGGCTCGCGAGCCTGGTTCGTGATCTCGACGCGAATAAAGTTCACCAAGGGTTCGATGACGCCGGTTTCAGGATTGATGCCGGGCGGGAAAGGAAACTTGGCCTGACGGCGCGCGCGTATGATGGCGCTCTTGTCGATTTTGGCCTCGAAGATCGTAAAGCGGTAAGCGATGCCGTCGCGCGTGAATTCGTAGTGGATGATGGGCAGGTGGCCTTGCTCGAGGGTGCGGATGCGGACGTTGGCCGGCTCGAGATCCGGGCCGGCGAAGAACATGAGCTCTTCGAAGCCCGTGCGCAGATAGCCCTCCGGCGTAATTTCCGTGGCGGCCTCCGCACCCATGAGACCGATCTCGTCGGTGGGCTGGGAGAAGTATGAAAACGGCTGGCCGGGCTGGTCGATGGAGGGAGACACCATCTGTGCGGGCAAGCAGGGAGCGAAGGAGGCCGCGAGGGCAAGGAAACCGAGGGGAAGGACAGATTTGCGCAAGACTCTCATGACAGAAGAAAGCATAGACCGTAAGCCTCTTGTTTCGAAGGGTTCGGACATTGGCGAAAGACGCACAAGCCAAAGGGCTTGTCCGCGTTCCAGTCTGCATCATAGATCAACGGTTTGCCACCTTCTTCAGTCTGGGAGTTGGAGTGACGCAAATCACACGCAGAGCCGCTGCAACAGGCTTACTCTCATGCTGCAGACGCATCAGGGCCCAAGTTACGTGGATGGTCTGCGGAAGCTGGGTGGTCCGCCGCGGCACGCCGAGAGTAGCTGCGGCGATCGCCTGGGCGCAGCGCCGTCTGTCTTACGTCGAGTCCTGAGCCGGTTGCCCATGACCGTGAGGGAGCGGTCGTCTTATGAACGGGACCTGTTCGAAGTGCGAGGCGCACCTTGAGGCGGCGTGGAAGTTCTGCCCGCAATGCGGGGCCGCGAGCGTGCAGGCAATGCAAACGCCGGCGCACAGCCACCCTGACCCTGAAAAGGCGCCGGTGAAGGGCGCGTTCAGCGGACTGCTGCTGGGATTCCTCGCGGCGCCGGTTCTGATCATTTATGGCGGGATGATTTGCCTCACCGGGCTCGGCGTATTCCTCGGCGTTCCGATGATTATCGCCGGCATATGCGCGCCACTGATCGGATCGCTGATGGGAATCAACGCGTTGAAAGGGAAGTGCCCGTGGTGCGGGGTCAGCGGTGGGCAGCGTCGCGCTTTTTGACCGATTCTCCTGCCCCGCTTGCAGCAAGCGCATTGTGGTGCGGAAGCGGGAGCTGGTGAGAGCGGAGTAACAGCGGGACGCAATGGCACAGCGCTTTCCGAAGACAGTCAAAGCACCGAGTCGAACCATTGCGCGTGCATACGTTCGAGGAACTCCGGCGTGACTGGATAGGCTGATGCGGAACCGATGACTGAGTCAATCTCGCAGTAAGGGCACATCGCGGTTTGATCCTTATCGATCCACTCGCGGATAGCGGTCGGCGGGAAGACCTTCATACAATAAAAGCAACCACACAGTTCACTTTGTTCCAACTCTGCGCGATTGCGTCTGCAGTGGTCGTGCGCGAGGATGTGGTCGTCGTTCTTGCGGGACTTTGACAGGAATCTCATAAAGTGCCCGAACGCACGGGGTGATTGCCGCCGATTTTACCTCAACACGTCTTCGACAGCATTCTTAGCATGGAAGCGCTGCCAGATGGTCTCGGCGGTTTTGCGGGAGACGACGGCGAGAGAGACGGGCGAGGTCCTGGCCGCTTGCCGGACTTCCGGATGCACCGAGGGTAAGACGGGAATATAATGGGGGCGCTTTGGGGGCCGGGATGAAGATTGCCGCGGATGTCCGCAGCATCGGAGAAAGCTGTTGAGCTAGCACGGAGGTCACGAATCTGAGTGAAGAAGCCTCGTCGATTTTCCCCTGAAGCGGGCGATCGGAAGGAGTATGGAGAAGAATTCTCTGTTTGGTGAATCCAGACGATTCCCAACTCGCCACCGCATCGGCATTATTGTGGCTGCGCTGGCTGTACCGATCACATTGGCCGTAATCGTCTGGAGCATACGCTACGAGGTAATGGGTAGCGAGATTCGCGATGCCGCACGAGCCGGTGACGCAGGAAAGGTGGGGGCACTGCTCAAAAGCAGCCCTTCTTTGGTCTCTAACAGAGGGAAAGATGGATGGACACCCTTGCACTACGCGGCAGGTGCTGGTCAGATGGATGTGGTGAGAGTGCTGCTCGCCAACAAGGCCGAGGTTGATGCGAAGGAGCAACACGCCGGGTGGACACCCTTGCACGTAGCCGTGATGGCAGGACAAAGGGATGTGGCGGAACTGCTGTTGTCCAACAAAGCTGATGTCAATGCCAGGGACATCGACGGTATGACTCCTCTGCACTGGGCGGTGTTTGACGGTTCCTATGTGGTGGCAGCACTGCTGCTGGACAACAAAGCCGATGTAAATGCGAAGGACGTCCATGGTTTCACGCCTTTGCTGATGGCGACGGGCGAGGGGAGACAGGACTTGACTCAACTGCTGGTCCAGCACGAAAACAAGTGAGCTGTCCCCCGCCCCGGTTCGGCTTCCCCCTGGGGTCATTTCGATTTCGAGCTCCCTCAGTTAACTCATCACTTGGGTCTCGTGGAAATGTTGCCAGATGGTTTCGGCGGTCTTGCGCGAGACGACGGCGGCGAGGGATTCGGCAGTGGCCTGCTGCACATCGCGCAGGCTGCCGAAGTGGGTGAGAAGGCGCTGGCGGGTTTGCGGGCCCACGCCGGGAATGTTCAGGAGTTCAGAGTCGCGGTCGCGCATGGCGCGGCGCTGGCGATGATAGCCGACGGCGAAGCGATGACTTTCGTCGCGAATGAGCTGGACGAGATGGAGAACCGGCGAGCGGCGGTCGAGGACGATAGGCTCGTCTTCGTTTCCGTGGAGGTAGATGACCTCTTCTCTTTTTGCGATCGACGCGAGCGGCTGTGAGGTGAAGCCGAGGGATTCCAGAGCCTCGGCCGCGGCATGGAGCTGGCCCAGGCCGCCGTCGATAAGCACGAGTGAGGGCATTGGCTGGTCTTCGTCTTTCAGGCGGCGATAGCGGCGCTCGACTACCTCGTGCATGGAGGCGAAATCGTCCACGCCGGCGACGGTCTTCATCTTGAATTTGCGATAAAGCTGCTTGTTCATCTTGCCGTCTTCCCAGACGACCATGGAGGCTACGGTTTCAGCGCCCTGGATGTGCGAGATGTCGAAGCACTCGATGCGGCGGGGAAGCTCAGGCAGCATGAGCGAGTCGGCGAGAGCCTCCTGGATGGCCTTGCGCGAGGGCTCGAGCACGCGGAAGCGCTGCGTGTAGGATTGGCGGGCATTCTGGCCGGCGAGATCGACGAGAGATTTTTTGTCGCCACGCTGGGGAACGGCGATGTCGATTTTGTGGCCGGTGCGCTCGGTTAGGAGCGCGGCGAGGGTTTCGCGGTCGTCGAAGTCGACAGGGACGAGGATGGTGCGCGGCACGTAGTGCTGGTCGATGTAGAGCTGCTTGAGAAGGGCAGAGAAGACGTGGCCCGCGTTAAATGCGGGTTCGCTTGAGCTGGTTTCTCCTTCGCGCTCATCGATGGCTTGCGTCAGGCTCGGCAGGTCTTCCCAGAAGAACTCGCGGCGGTCGACGATTTTGCCGTTGCGCATGTGGAAGAGATTCACCGCCAGGCTGCCGTCTTCGAAGTGATAACCGAAGACGTCCGCGTCATCGTTGAGCTCGGCGGTGGCGATGCGCTGCTTTTCTTGGAGCTGGTGCACGGTGGAGAGCTGATCGCGCAGGCGCGCGGCGGCTTCAAACTGCTCGGAGTCAGCGGCGGTCATCATGCGCGCCGTGAGGGTGCGCTCCAGCTCGGCGTGGCGGCCCTCGAGAAAGAGTTGTGCGTCGCGGACCGCATCTTTGTAGGCCTTGGGGGTGGTGAATCCCTCCACGCAGGGGCCGAGGCAGCGGTGAATGTAGTACTGCAAGCAGGCGCGGGGATGGTAGCGCGAGAGATCGACCTTGCAACTGGGCAGCAGGAAGCTGCGATGGATGAGCTCGACCACGCGATAGGCGAGGTTGCCAGGAAAATAAGGACCGTAGTAGGCCGAGCCGTCCTTGCGCAGGCGGCGCGTGACGAAGACCTTGGGAAAGCGGTCGGCGAGTGTGAGCTTGACGTAGGGGTAGGTCTTGTCATCGCGCAGCAGGATGTTGAAGCGAGGCTTGCGCTGCTTGATGAGATTGTTTTCGAGGGCGAGGGCTTCGTGCTCGTTGGCGACGAGGATGTAGTCGAGGTCGACGGCCTCGCGCATGAGTGAACCAGTTTTGGCGTCGGCTTGCGAGGCTTCGAGCAGATAGGAGCGGACGCGCGAGCGGAGGTTCTTGGCCTTGCCCACGTAGATGACCTCGCCCTCGGCGTTTTTGTAGAGATACACGCCGGGCTGAGTGGGGAGGGAGCGGGTTCTTTCGTAGAGATCCATTTCGCGTTTCTGGAGGAGGGGCCGGTGCGCGCGGGGCCAATTCCTAGGATAGCGGGAATCGCGGCGGCGCTACCGCAGCGAGCGCCTTTGGGGTGGCGACGGCGGTCGAGGGCGAAAAACGGGGGGCGAAGAATAGGGCAATCCTTACCGGAAAAAGTAAAAATTACATGGTCGATTGGCGGCCGAGAAATGCACATGGGATGTTCTAAGAGCCTATTGATCAATAAGTTGCAAGAGGAACTCTGAATGGATGGCCGCGTGCTCATTTATGAAGCAGAGGAAACGACCCTCAGAGCCAGGAGCGCGGCAGAGGCGCCGGCGGGGGGCGGAGAGGCGAGGTGAATGACCATGCATCGATTCGGATTTGCGTTGACGGCAGCGGCGCTGGTGGCGTTTGGCGTGACGGGATGCGCCACGAAGAACTACGTGCGGACGCAGACGGGACCGCTGATTGATCACACCGATCAACTGGACCAGAAGACCGCGGAAAACAACCGGCAGATTCATGACGTGAACGACCGCGCGCAGGCGGGCATCAGCAAGGCGCAGAGCTCGGCTGACACTGCCAACCAGAATGCGCAGAGCGCCACCCAGGCGGCCAATGCGGCGGATACGGCTGCCAATGATGTGGCGCATCGCGCCGATTCGCTGGAAAGCGTGGTGAAGGGGCTGGACAACTACAAGCAGGTGGCAAACGTTTCCGTCACTTTCGGATTTGACAAGGCCGTGCTGACCAACGATGACAAGTCGCAGCTGGACGACTTTGCCAGCAAGCTGGGTTCGGCGAAGAGCTACATCCTGGAGGTGACCGGCGGGACCGATTCGACCGGACCGGCACAGTACAACTACGACCTGAGCCAGCGCCGCGCCGACGCGGTGGTGCAATACCTGGCGGCGAAATACAACATCGCGGCGCACCGCTTCTATTTGATCGGGATCGGCAAAGACCAGTATGTGGCGTCGAACGATACGGCAGAAGGACGGAAAGAAAACCGGCGCGTGCAGGTGCAGTTGCTCTCGAACATGAGTGGAGAGCAAGAGTCGCAGGGCCAGCCGACAGCGTCTAGCGGACAGGCCACACCGGCGAACGGTGGGGCTTCGCCAACCGTGGTGGAAGAGTAACGCGAGAGCTGGGCAGTTTCTATCAACAGTAGTTTTTTGTGGAAGGACGAAGGGCAGACCACCGAGAGGGTCTGCCCTTTTCGTTTTTTGCGAGGGCTGATGTATTTAGGCGCCTGTGGACGGGAGCTGCTTTACGTGTTCCGCGCGAACTTCGTCCGCCGTAAAGAGTCGAAGGAACGGAGCGCCGTGCGCAGCGGCTTCGACGGCAGGCCGGCCGTTGGCCTCCTCACGCTCCACGATGCAGACGGCGGCGGCGACGATCATGCCGGCTTCCTGCGCGGCTTCGATGGCGGCGATGGTGGAGGCGCCAGTGGTGCACACGTCGTCGACGATGACCACGCGGGCTCCCTCGCGGCAAAAGCCTTCGATGCGGCGGCCCGTACCGTGAGCCTTTTCCGCCTTGCGGACGAGGAAGCCGTGGAGCAGCGGCGGGCGAGGGTTCGGTTGAGGATGCGACAGGGCGCGCCAGGCGCTCGCGGTCGCGACGTTAGAAACGATGGGGTCGGCGCCCAAGGTGAGGCCGCCCACGGCTTCGGCGTCGATCTGTTTCGCTTCAAGCAGTTCGAGGATCGCGTGCCCTGTGAGGCGGCCGCCTTCGGCGTGCAGCGTCGTGGTGCGGCAATCGATGTAGTAGTCGCTGGTGCCGCCGGAGGAGAGCTTGAATTGCCCAAGCTTGAAGCTGGTGCGTGCGAGAAGCGAGAGCAGCTGCTGTGAGAAGGTGGAGGCGGGCATCAATGCGATTGTAATGGCTAGCGAGTCAGCAGGTCAGCCGCGGCCGGCTGCTTTCCTATTTCCTAATCCCTAATCCCTGTTCCCTGCATTTCTCACATCTTGTCGAAGTGGCGGAAGCCTCCGGTTTCGACCATCGCCGCCGAGAAGATGAAGAAGTTGTAACAGGCGTGGACCAGTGTGCTTGCAGCCAGGGACCTGGTTTTGAGGCGCACCGTGCAGAGAACGAGGCTGACGAGAATGAGCAAGAGAAACGGTCCCAGCGAATGGCCCTGCTGCTCGACGTGAAGCAGGGCGAAGGGGAGGCTGGTGACGACGGACGCGATGATCATGGCGAAGAGAGACCACTGAGGGTGGCCGTTGGAGTCGAGTGGTGGCGCCGGCTTGCCGGTGCTTCGTTCGATCGCCCAATCCCAAGCGGTGCAGAGGGCGGGCAGTAGAAAGCCGCGAAAGAACATCTCCTCAAAGAACGGCGCCAAGGTAACGCCGAAGGCGAACATCAGCCATGCGGCCCCCGGGGCCCGCATCATCTTATCAATCGGAGCGCTTTTGGGGCCGGGCAAGAGAACCTCGTCGACGGCTGCGAGAACGATGCAGACTAAGGACGTGGCGGCCAGCGTCCAAAACCTGTCGAGCGCAACTGCGCCGCGCCATTGCAGTCCGGCGAAGAACCCCTCGTTCCAAAAAAGCGGAAAGACGAAGAGGCTGATGCCAAAGGTGACGAGATACAGAGCTGCCTCACTGGCAAGGATGAGATGGATGTCAGTGGCCGACAAGGTCGTGGGCCCCCAGCCAAAGAGGTGAAGCTGGGTAGCGACAAAGATGCACGCCACCGTGCAAGCGAAGCCAATGGCTGTGAGCAATAGCAAAAGGCATAGATGGCCGAAATGCGGGATGCGCGCGGGCGGGCGGACCTGGGGTTGAGCCCAGGACTGGAACAGCGGCGGCTCAGTGCTCGGCGGCTGGTAAGGTGCGAAGCCCGGCTCGCTCTCGGCGGGCGCGGCCGGTTTGGGCTCGATGGGCAAAAACTCGACGCGCCGTTCGACTGCGGAAGCAGATGCCTCGGGCGCGCCGAGGCTTGCGGAGTCGTCGCTCGACCAAGTCTCAGGCTCGCGCGGTTCGTCTTCGGGGAGGTTGGTCATGAACTTTCTGTCTTCTTCTTGCGGCGGGTGGTTGCTACGGTGGGAGTCTTTTGACGGCCGCGCTTCCCGTTGGAACGCGGCGCGGGCTGAGGATCGGTTGCGGCTGATCCCGAAGCGGAGGAGTTGAGGCCGGTGCCGTTTGCATCCGCGGCGGGGATGGTTTCTTCTTCCGGTTCGGCGGACGCGAGGCGGCCATTGGTGGATTTGTAGTAGCGCTTGAGAAACTGGCCAGTGTAGGAGCCGGGCGTGGCGGCGATCCTGGCCGGACGGCCTTCGCCTACGACTCGGCCACCGTCTTCGCCGCCCTCGGGGCCGAGATCGATGACCCAGTCGGCGTTGCGGATGACGTCGAGATTGTGCTCGATGATGATCACCGAGTTGCCGAGATCGACGAGGCGATGCAGCACTTCGAGAAGCTTGCGCACGTCATCGAAATGAAGGCCGGTGGTGGGCTCATCGAGCAGGTAGAGGGTCTTGCCGGTTTGGCGCTTGGAGAGTTCGCGGGCGAGCTTCATGCGTTGCGCCTCGCCACCGGAGAGCGTGGTGGCGCTTTGGCCCAGGTGCACGTAGCCGAGGCCGACGTCGACGAGGGTTTGCAATTTCTGGCGCACCTGAGGCACGTCGGCGAGCAGCGGCAGCGCGTCTTCAATCGTGAGGTCGAGAATGTCGGCGATGGAATGGCCGTGGAATTTGACGGCCAACGTCTCCTGGTTGTAGCGGCGCCCGTTGCAGACCTCGCACTGGACATAGACGTCGGGCATGAAATTCATCTCAATGCGGCGCTGGCCGTCGCCCTGGCAAGCCTCGCAGCGGCCACCTGTGACATTGAAGCTGAAGCGGCCAGGCTTGTAGCCGCGCTCGCGCGCCTCAGGCAGCATGGCAAAGAGATCACGGATGGGCGAGAAGACCTGCGTGTAGGTAGCCGGATTGGAGCGCGGCGTGCGGCCGATGGGTGATTGGTCGATGCGGAGTACTTTGTCGATCTGCTCCGTGCCGGTGAGGGCGTCGTGCGCGCCCGGTTCTTCGCGCGAGCCGTAAATCGTCTTCGCAAGCGATCGGTAGAGGATGTCGTTGACGAGGGTGCTTTTGCCGCTGCCGCTCACGCCGGTGACGACGGTCATGACGCCAAGCGGGATGCGCAGGTTCAGGTCCTGCAGGTTGTGCTCGCGCGCGCCGGTGACGGCGAGCCACTTGCCAGTGAGGGAACGCGGCTTGGCGCGCAACAGCATGGTGGCGGCGCCGCTCAGGTAGCGGCCGGTGAGCGAAGCGGGCGAGGCCATGATTTGCGCCGGCGTGCCCTCGGCGACGACGTTGCCGCCGAGGCGGCCTGCGCCGGGGCCGAGGTCGAGCACGTAGTCGGCGTGGCGAATGGTTTCCTCGTCGTGCTCGACGACGAGGACGGTGTTGCCGAGGTCGCGAAGTTTTTCGAGAGCCTGGATCAGGCGATTGTTATCGCGTTGGTGGAGGCCGATGGAGGGCTCGTCGAGCACGTAGAGGACGCCGCGGAGGCGGGAGCCGATCTGCGTGGCCAGCCGGATGCGCTGGCCTTCGCCGCCGGAGAGCGTGGCGGCGTTGCGGTCGAGAGAAAGGTAGTTGAGCCCGACGGCGCAGAGGAATTCGAGCCGTTCGGCGATCTCGTGCCGGATGCGCTCGGCAATCAGCGACTCGCGCTCAGTAAATTGGAGATTGATGGCCGCAGAAAGGGCGCGGTTGAGCGGGAGGGCGGTGAAGTCGGCGATGGAGAGGCCGCCGACTTTGACGGCGAGCGACTCGGGGCGCAGGCGCTTGCCGCGGCAGACCGGGCAGGGCGCTGCCGACATGAAGCTCATCATGTATTCGCGATAGCTGTCGCTGCGCGCGTCCTCGACGTTATCGCGGAGGTAGCTGAGGATCCCGTGAAAGCCGGTGCGCGGCGCTTCGCCTTTGGGCGGGCCATAGACGAGAATGTGCTGCTGGCGCGCGGGGAGATCCTCGAAAGGGATTTTGAGGTCGATTTTGTAGCGGTCGGCGGCGAGTTGGATGAGCTTGATGAGGTATTGCGACGAAGAGCCAGGGCCGAGGCCGCCATCGAGCAGGGGCTTGGACCAGTCGGTGATGACTTTGGCGGGATCGAAATCGTAGAGCGAGCCGAGGCCGTGGCAGTTTGGGCAGGCGCCGAAGGTGGAGTTGAAGGAGAAGCTGCGCGGCTCGAGCTTGGGCACATCGAGGCCGCAGTCAGGGCAGGCCATGGAGGAGGAGAACAACTGCTCCTGGCCGGAGCTGAAGGCGACGAGAGCCAGGCCGTTGGCGAGTTGCAGCGCCTTGGCGACGGCCTGCTCGAGACGTTTCTCGACAGAGGGCTTGCCGGGTGCCGCGGGTGGCTGCTCGGCGGCAGGGGGCCTGAGCAGGATCCGATCGACGACAGCTTCAATGCTGTGGTTCTTGCGGCGGTCGAGGGAAAGGGGCTCGGAAAGGTCCTGCATCTCCCCATCGACGCGAGCGCGAAAGCCTTGCTGATCAATCTGATCCAGCAAATCCTTAAACTCTCCCTTGCGGCCCCGGACGATGGGCGCCATGACGGTGGCTCGCTCGCCTTGGCCTAGCTCGAGGATGCGCTGCACGATCTGCTCGGCGGTCTGGCGGGCAATAAGCCGGCCGCAGTTGGGGCAATGCGGCGTACCTACCGAGGCGTAGAGCAGGCGCAGGTAGTCGTAGATTTCGGTGATGGTTCCCACGGTAGACCGGGGGCTGCGGCTAGTGGTTTTCTGCTCGATAGAGATGGCCGGGCTGAGACCCTCGATCGAGTCCACATCGGGCCGCTCGATTTGATCGAGAAACTGGCGCGCGTAGGCGGAAAGCGTTTCGACGTAACGGCGCTGGCCCTCAGCATAGATGGTGTCGAAGGCGAGGGAACTCTTGCCCGAGCCGGAGAGGCCGGTGACGACCGTGAGGGCGTTGCGGGGAATGCGCACGCTGATGTCGCGCAGATTATGCTGGCGCGCCCCGCGCACCGAGATGTGCGTGATGGACATGATGAGACTATACGAAGACGGCGGGTACTCTCGAGTGTTGCCGGCTGCGGTTAGGCGAAGAACATCCCTTTGGGGGTATTCTATTTGCCAACAGAAATCAGGGTCAACGCGGCGCCCTCTTCTGAGACAATCGCATAGACGTTGACCGGCTGCCGGGGAGAATCCTCGGGCGGCAGGACGCGCCGGTTGCGGGAAGCGATCGCAATCAACCCAGAGGCGGGTGGAATGTCGGATTTGTTGAATTTGGCGATGTTGATTTGCGCTTCAATAGGCGCGATGGCATTCGGCATTCTGG
Source organism: uncultured Acidobacteriaceae bacterium (assembly GCA_963836525.1). Lineage (GTDB taxonomy): Bacteria > Acidobacteriota > Terriglobia > Terriglobales > Acidobacteriaceae > Telmatobacter. Next base: position 5,296 of record CAWIJW010000012.1, on the reverse strand, counting down.
CCGCATATGCGATCCTGCGTGTGGGCTTTGCGTTCCTGCGTCCGCGGCAACGGCCGGCTGCAGTGAAGCCGCAAACCCAGGCCGCGCGAATCTCGTAAAACCGCAGCTTTTGTCTGTCAGCTCCCAGCTGAAGAGCTGACGTGTACGCGCACTCAGTTCTGTGGGTTCTGCTGGTTGCCCTGCTGCTGGAGCTGCCTCTGGCGCTGCTGGAGCTCCTGGATGATTTGCTGCGGGGGGCGCGCGGGAACGGCGGGGGCAAAGCCGCTCGGGGCGGGAGTGGGCGGCTGCTCCGGCTCTTGCGCCTGCTGGTCAGACTCGGTGTCCTCTTCGCTTGGCGCGCCAGGGGTGTTATTGACGGTGCGCTGGATGCCGCCTCCAGTCCGGATGCTGAGCACGACGCGGCGCGGCGTGCCCTGGCCCCGGTCGCCGATCATGAGGACGTTGTAGCCGGAGCCATCAAGAAGCTGAGAGAGCACATCGCGGACGCTAGCCGGGCCGTAAGTGCCAAAGACGCGCTGATCCGTGTCCATTCCCTCCACTTTGGCGCCGGTCTGGGTCGCAACTTCCTTCAGGATCTGCGCCAGGCTGGAGTTGGAAGCGACGATCAGCAGGCCATGGCTGTCCCAAACCACGGAAGCCTCGGCGGGAAGATCGTTTGCCGGCCAATCCGGAGCTTTGGGCAGCGCAGGCGCCGGCGGCGTAACCGGCTGGGCCGCAGGCTGGATAGCGGGTTGGCCGGCGACGGGCTTCTTCAGCGAATGGACCGGCTTGTGCGCATGGGCAGCAGCCGGGGCCGGTGCAGGAGACGATTGCGCGGCAAGGATCGGACCCGCCAAGAGCGCCAAGGCCGCGAACAGGGCCGCGAAGAGAGCCGCGCGGGGCGCGAAAACTGCAAGCGGCCTACGCCCCATGTGGCCCAACCGCCGGCGCAAGGCGAGGTTGCGCGAGAATTCCGTTTGCGGCGTTCGCTGTATACGCATCGGAATCGGCTCCTTGCGGCAGCGCTGAGCGCGTGGCCATGCTCTGGCACGTTGGGCCGCGATGCTCGACTGCTGCTCTACGTAATAGACTAGCAGTGGTCGATAGACGCTCGAAAGAGCGATGGTAGAAGAAACTTCGAGCGGAGAGGATGTTGCCGGGGATGCGCATGGGATGGAGAGTGTGGACAATTACAGCGGCATTGCTGCTGGCGCCATGGGCAAGCCGCGCGGCAACCTGCACTTCGCAGGCCGAAATGGGGTCGCTGGACCGCGATGCGCTGGCGACCATGGCGGGCCGGCTGGCGAGCGCTGTGACGGGACAGGATTTTGCGACACTCCAGGCCGATCTGTTGCCCCAGGAGGCGTCGGAGTGGGATGGCATTCGCGCAGCGGTGGAGCAGGCTGCGCCGCTGGTCAGGGGCGGACAGTTCCAGTTGCGGAATGTGTATCTGCTGGACGCGAGCAACCAAACCGCGCCGGCCGACACGCAGTTCTTTTGCTCGAACTCGTCGGGGTCGCTCACCGTGACCATCACCATGAACGCGCTGCCCCCGGGACGTTACGCCGTAGTGCTGGCGGATGCGGCAGGCGCGCCGTTGGCTGCTCAGATGGGGCTGATTCTGGCCTGGGATAGCGCCGCAACCGCCTGGAAGCTGGCCGGGCTGACCATAAGGCCGGGCATCTTCGACGGGCATGACGGCGTGTGGTACTGGGTACGCGGGCGGGAGATGGCGAAGACCGATCCGTGGAGCGCATGGTTCAGCTATGACGCGGCGCGCTACCTGCTGCTTCCGGTGGAGTTTCTCTCCTCGCCGAACCTGGAAAAGCTGCGCCAGGAACAGTCGCTGATCACGCCGCCGCAGAGCGCGTTTCCGTTGTCGCTGCCCGATGGCGATCGCACGTGGAAGATCAACATGGTGGTTCTCGATCCTTCACTGCATGAACCTGACCTGGCGGTGGTGTATGCGTCGACCGGCGTCACCGATCCTGCGGCTTTGCGGACGGAGGCGACGGCTGTGATGAGCGCATTTCTCAAGGCGCAGCCGGGGATCCGCGCCAACTTCCACGGGCTCTGGGCCTATGCGGAGAAGGACGGAAAGCGGACTCCGGTGATGGAGCTGCCGATGGCGCAGATACCGTAAAGGCAGGGAACAAGGGACCGAGGGAACAAGAAAACAGAAAGGCACAAGGCATTGCCAGGGATCATTGATCTGCGTTCGGATACGGTGACAAAGCCGACGCTGGAGATGCGCGCGGCGATGGCTGCGGCCGAAGTGGGCGACGACGTTTATGGCGAGGACCCCACAGTCAATCTGCTGGAGCGGCGCGCGGCGGCGGTGTTTGGGCGCGAGGCGGCGCTGTTTGTGCCCACGGGCACCATGGGCAACCAGATCGCGATTCGCACGCTGACGCAGCCCGGCCAGGAAGTGATCGCCGAATCGCGGGCGCACATTCTCGACTACGAGATGGCGACGACGGCGGTGTTTTCCGGCTGCCTGATCCGCGCCGTGCCGGCCGAGGGTGGCATCCTGACCTGGAAGCACATTGAACCCGCGATCAGCCCCTATGGCGGGTTCCGTGCGGCGACGGGGTTGATCGAGATTGAGAACACCGCGAATCTTGCCGGAGGCCGGGTGACTCCGCTGCCGGTGTTGGAAGAAATCTGGGACGGGGCAAGGGCGCACCGGCTGCCGCTGCATCTGGATGGGGCGCGCATCTTTAATGCCGCTGTGGCGCTGGGCGTCGATGTGAAGGCGCTGACGCGAGGGTTCGACACGGTGATGTTTTGTTTGTCCAAAGGTCTGGCCGCGCCGGTGGGATCGATGCTGGTGGGTTCCGCCGAGCGGATGGCGAGGGCGCGGGTGTTTCGCAAGGCGATGGGCGGCGGCATGAGGCAGGCGGGCGTGCTGGCCGCGGCGGGACTGATCGCGCTGGAAGACGGACCGAAGCGGCTCCAGGAGGACCACGCCAATGCACGCTTGCTGGCGGAGGCTCTGGCGCACACTGAGGGTGTGTCGATCGATCTCGCGACGGTGGAGACGAATATCGTGGTCTTCCGGTTGACGGCGGGACGAGGCGCGGCGGAACTGGTGGCGCGGCTGAAGGCGCGCGGTGTGCTGGCCGGCGCGTTTGGGCCGGATGCGATTCGGCTGGTGACGCACCGCGACGTGAGCCGAGGCGAGTGCATCGACGCGGCCGAGGCGCTGACGGAAGAGATTGAAGTGGGAGCAAGAAATTCGGCCACGTAAAAGCGAGAAGCCCAATCTCCCGGAGGGAAGATTGGGCTTCAGTGCGCCGGTGGAAGCCGCTTAGAACAAATTCCACAGGGACTGGTTGTAGACCGCGTGGTGGAATTGGACCTCGGAGGCTTTGACGATGGTGCCTAGCTCGCGCGGAGATCGGTTGGCGACGGCCTCTTTGAGGTCGGCATAGCGGCCTGCTACATCGGGGCCAAGAATCTGTGCAATCCACTTCGAGTGACCTGAAGTCCTTGATCGCCTGCTGGATGTTGTCGGGCAGGTAGCGGCCGCCGGCACGCAAATCCTTAGCCTTTGAAATGTCGCCGTCGATGCCGGTCTTGAAGATGCCGTAGAGCGCCAGGTAGGGGTTGGCGTCGGGTGCCACTGCACGCACCTCAGTGCGCATGGAGCGCGAGTTGCCGATGGGCACGCGAATCATAGCGCCGCGATCCACCGCCGAAGCGCGAATCTGGTTTGGCGCTTCGAAGTGCGGGTCCAGGCGCCTGTACGCGTTCACGCTGGAACTGAAGATCAAGCAGAGATCGAGCGCGTGAGTCAGGATGCGGTCGAGGAAGTCCCACCCGAACTTGGACAGTTGTTCCTCGCCCTTTTCGTCCCAGAAGAGGTTCTTTTTGCCCTCGGTAACCGAGACGTTGGTGTGCATACCGCTGCCGTTAACGCCCACGATCGGTTTGGGCAGGAAACTGGCCGTGAAGCCCATGTTGTTGGCAATTTGCCGGCACAGGAGCTTATAGAGCTGCATCTGGTCGGCAGCGGCCACCACTTCGGCGTAATTGAAGTTAATCTCAAACTGGCTGGGCGCCACTTCAGGGTGGTCCTTCTCATTCTCAAAACCCATGGCCCGCTGGACTTCCGCCGAGGTGTCGATGAACTGGCGCAGCGGATCGAGCGGCAGTACGTGAAAGTAGCCGCCGGTGTTGATGAACTCAAACTTGCCTGTTTCGTAGTAGCGCTGCTCGGCATCTTTACCCTCGAACAGGAAGCCCTCGATCTCGGCGGACGCATTCAGGGTGTATTTCTTTTCCTTGAACAGCTTGTCGGAGTAGTTCTTGAGCACGCCGCGCATATCGGCTGCATACGGGGTGCCATCCTTGTCGATGACGTTGCCGAAGACCACCACCTTGCCATTGCCGAAGACGTCAGCCGGCACCCAGTAGAATGCGCTCCAGTCGATGCCCAGGCGCAGGTCGCTTTCCCTCTGCGCCGTAAATCCGCGGATCGACGAGCCGTCGAAGGTCAGGTTTTCACGCGCTTTCAGCAGGAATTTCTTGTCGTAGTCGAGTAGGTGCAGGCGGCCCTCAAGATCGGAGAACAGCACCGTGACGGCCTTGAGACGCTTCTCGTCCGTAAGGTACTTCAGGCGTTTTTCGCGGATTTCATCGGCGGGAACGCGGTTCAGCCGGTCGGCCTTGGCTTGCAGGTTCAGAGTCTCAAGCTCATCGTACGAGAGCGCGAGAAAATTACGTAACTCAGTGGACATGAATCTCCTTTTGAAATGCGAGGTGATATTGAAGGGATAACCGGTGGTTCACGACGGCGGGATTCGAGAGCGAGTGGAAATTGGAGAGAGGTCGCGGGCCTCGGCTCGGGTAAGACCCTCGCCGCGGCGACCCGACCAAGAACGAACGGCACAACCTGAAATACTGCTCCCCAAGCTTCGAGTCCGCGAAGCACCTGCCCTTAAATGATTTTAGCCGGTCGATCTCTCGGGGTGGCCGTCGAGGTGAGGATAAGCAGGCCGACCGAGGCGCGGGGAACTCGTCTCGGCGTTGGAAGCGTGCACAGTGCTGGTGGGCGCATTTGGGCCGGATGCGATTCGGCTGGTGACGCACCGCGACGTGAGCCGAGGCGAGTGCATCGACGCCGCCGAGGCGCTGACCGAAGAGATTGAATCGGAAATGAGAACGGCCAGCATCAACTGATACTGGCCGTTCGGAACAACGCAGGAGTCTGAGCTCGCCTCACAGGTCGTAGTAGAGGAAGAACTCGTAGGGCACGGGACGCAGGTTGACGGGCGCCAACTCGCGCGTGCGCTTGTAAGTGATCCAGGTTTCG
>CAWIJW010000011.1:0-14985 GCA_963836525.1 uncultured Acidobacteriaceae bacterium | reverse complement strand
CCTCGCCAACTAGCGCCCTGATCGCTTGTTTTTCCACCAGGAGTGGGTGCCCCATCCTTTCCAGCGGTTTCAGTCGCGGAAAGGGTGGGATTGCACGAACCCGAACGACTCGGCCTTGTATCAGGGCATCGCTTCAGCGATGCCGCAATCGCCGAAAAAAAGGACGGGGCTTCAGCCCCTGCGCGAACTCCGCGCCCACCCTGCGTTATCCCAGCTTTGGAAGGGCAAGGCTCTTCATTCTGCGGGAAAAAACAGCCCCGGGGGAGCACGAAGTGTCAGGGCACGACTTTACTCGCCGCGGCGAGCGGATAAACTCGATTCTCTGAAAGGGCACGGCGGGGCACCCTCTGGGTCCCGTGCCGTAACAGGCGCATAAAACCTGGGGCTTCAGCCCCTGAGGGATGGCTTTCTTCCTCAACAACGAGATTCCGCCAGCCCCCGGGAGCGTCAATCGAATTCTTGCTGACTCGTTGCCCCGCCGTCTTGCTCCCTCGCTACCTTGCTTGCTCCACCGACTCCGCCGACTCGCTCCCTCGTTCCCTTGGTCCCTCGGTCCCTTGTTCCCTGCCTTCTCGATTTCCACAGCCCATTTTGGCTAACATATTTTGCGCATGCCCTTCCCGATCAAAACCTGCGTCGTTTGCGGCGAAGAATTTGAGCTGCGCCCCGGCAAGCCCGGCTTCGCCAACCGCTGCCCCTCCTGCAGCGAACCCGAATCCTCCAAGAGCCCGAAACCCCTCCTTCCCACGGACTACGCCGATCGCAAAGCACGGAGCCGAAGTTAACGCTGCTCGCCGTCGCGCCATCCGCAACCTCCTCTACCGCAACGACAGCTAACCCCAAGTAATGAGCTGAGGGAGGGTACAGGCCCTCGGAGGGTACGGGGCTTCAGCCCGTACGTAAATCGCCAGGCAAATCGCATCTGGCTTTCCCCCCGCTGGGGAGGGGAAGCCCCTTATCACCCGGCCAGGCCCAGAAAATTCCACTCCCGGTACAATCATAAGGTAAGTAAACCGCACCAAAAATCTTCCCCTTCCGTGGGATTCGTCTCTCTCGGCTGCCCCGAAACCTCGTCGACTCCGAGGTCATGATGGGCCTGCTCGACCGCGCCGGCGCTCGCCTCACCGCCCGCCCCGAAGATGCCGAATCCTCGTCGTCAACACCTGCTCCTTCATCGACACCGCCAAGCAGGAGTCGGTCGCGACCATCCTCGAGATGGCCCGCCACAAAACCTCAGGGCCGCGCCAAAAAGCTCATCGTCGCCGGCTGCCTCGTCGAGCGCTATCGCGACGAGATCCGGAAAAACATCCCTGAAGTCGACGCCGTCGTCGGCACCGGCGAGCTCGAATCCATCCTGCAAGCCGCGGGCCTCAACCCCGCCGCCGCACCGACCCGTACGCCCTCGCCCTTCACCATCCTCACCACGACGCGCCCGGCAAGTTCGCACCGCACGCCAAATCTGCCTATCGGGAACAAGAATGCCGGAATCCGCCACGAGAAGGGCTCGCCCCGAAGCCCACGCCCGCGCTCCTCCACGGCCGCTTCCTTCGCGACGCCTGGGCTGGCGCCTCGCATCCCCTGCCCACCTACCTCTACGACGACACCACCCCGCGTCTTCTCTCCACGCCTCGCGCGTCGGCCTACATCAAAATCGCCGAGGGCTGCGACCACCCCTGCAGCTTCTGCGTCATCCCCAACCTCCGCGGCCGCTTCCGCTCCCGCCGCTTCGAGTCTGTCGTCGCTGAAGCCGAGCAGCTCGTCGCCCGCGGCGCAAGCGAGATCACCCTCATCGGCCAGGACACCACCTGCTACGGCGAAGACCTCGGCCTCCGCGACGGCCTCGCCACCCTCCTCGACACCCTCGCCCGCATCGAAGGCCTCCGCTGGCTCCGCTTCCTCTACGCTTATCCCAACCGCATCACCGGCCGCCTCCTCGAGATCATCGCCGCCCGCCCCAACATCTGCAAATATCTCGACCTGCCCCTCCAGCACGCCTCGCCCGCCGTCCTCAAGCGCATGAAGCGCGGCGCCTCCGCCGATATCTTCTTGCGTACACTCTCCAAGGTCCGCGCCGCCGTCCCCGGCATCGCCCTCCGCACCAGCTTCATCGTCGGTTTTCCGGGAGAGTCGCCCGAAGACTTCGCGCAACTCCAGGAATTCATCACCGAAGCGAAATTCGACTGGCTCGGCGTCTTCAGCTATTCACACGAAGAAGGCTCTGAGGCCTGGTCGCTCCCCGCGCAGGCCCCCCGCCGCACCATCGAATCACGCCGTCGCCGTCTCATGCGCCTGCAGCAATCCATTTCGCGCAAATCGAAACAGAATTGGGTCGGCCGCGACGTCACCCTCCTCGCCGAGGGCCCCAGCGCCGAAACGCCTCTCCTCTGGGAAGGCCGCACCGAGTTCCACGCGCCAGAAATCGACGGCAAAGTCTACATCAACGACTTCGGCCCTCTCGATTCCCTCGAACCCGGCCGCTTCTATCGCGCCCTCATCACTGAAGCCCACGACTACGACCTCGTCGCCCGCATCGTTTCTCCCGCAAACTAGCCATACCCTCTACTCCCTATTCCCTATTCCCTCAGTCCCTACGTCCCTCCCTTATCATTCCTCCATGCCCATTCCCCGCCGCACCTTCCTCAAGTCCGCAATCTCCGGGTGCCCCACCCTCGCCGGGCTTTTGTCTTTCCGGCTAGGGTGGGGTGCTCAAGTCTCTGTGCCCAACCCCGCTACGCCGCCCGCGCCAACCCTCCGCCCTGTCGCCGCCGGCCAGGACCGCTTCGGCCATCCCCACTCCCTCGGCTTCAGCACGCTCGCCTTCAAGGTCGCTACCTCTGACACCGCCGGCAACCTCTTCGTCATTGAGCACACCAATCTCATGCCCAACACCGGCCCGGCCTTGCATCTCCATTACTCACAGGATGAATGGTTCTACGTCATGGAAGGCGAAGTCGTCTTTCAGGTCGGTGATCAGCGCGTGCATCTCCGCACAGCAGAGTCCGTCCTCGCTCCGCGGCGCATCCCCCACACCTTCTCCGCCGTCGGCTCACCAGCGCACATGCTCATCGCCTTCACGCCCGCCGGCAAAATGGAACAGTACTTCATCGACGCCGCCGCCCACCCCTCGATGGCCGCCACCGCCGATTTCATGAATCGCTACGACATGCAATGGATCGGTCCCTCACCCTTTTGGAAGTCCTGACGCAATTCCGCAGCGGACACCGGCTTCAGACTGCACAAGATCCTGTCCCTCGTCCCTGCCCTCTGATCCCTGCGTTCTGCTATCCTTTCGCCATGAAAAACCTGCTTCCCCGCCTCATCCGCTTCACGGTCGTGCTCGCCTTCGCTGCATTCTCCCTCACAGCCCCAGCCGCCTTCGCCCAGGACTGGGCCAAAGCGAAGCTCAACAAATCCCCGCGCCACCAGGAATGGGTCAAAGTCACCTACGGCTCGCGAACTGTCGATGCCTTCGTCGTCTATCCCGAAGTCAGCCGCAAGGCGCCGGTCGTGGTGCTCATCCACGAGATCTTTGGCCTCTCCGACTGGGCGCGCTCCATGGCCGACGACATCGCCGCCATGGGCTACATCGTCATCGCGCCTGATCTGCTTTCCGGCACCGGCCCCAACGGCGGCGGCACCAGCGCCTTCCCTGACACGCAGGCCGCAGTCAAGGCCGTCTCCGGCCTCAATCCCGACACCGTCACCGCCGACCTCAACGCCACTGCCGACTACGCGCTCAAGTTCCCCGCTGCAAACGGCAAGCTCGCCGTCGTCGGCTTCTGCTGGGGCGGTGGCAAGTCATTCCTCTTCGCCACCCAGCGCAAGGACCTCAGCGCAGCATTCGTCTTTTACGGTCCGCCGCCGCCCAATGACAGCCTCACGAGCATCACCGCTCCCGTCTACGGGTTCTACGCCGGCAACGACGCACGCATTACGGCCACGGTTCCCGACACCAAGACCGCGATGGCCGCCGCCGGAAAGAAGTACGATACGGTTGTCTATGATGGCGCCGGCCACGGATTCATGCGTGCCGGCGAAGACCCAACTAATACCAACCCCGCCAACGCCAACGCCCGCCAGGAAGGCTTGAAGCGGCTGGAGACCTTGCTCAAAGGGATGTAGGGCGCGCCGCGCTACCGGCCCACGGGTGCCCCAAGGGTCCGGGGTCCCCGCGGACAGGTCTTCGTCCGTGGGGTGGAGAGCCGGGGCCCCGCGGACAGGTCTTCGTCCGCGGGGTGGAGATCCCGAGTCTGGCCCTGGGACTCCAACGCCGCACCGCCCTACCGGCCTACTAGCGCCTTAATCTCCATCAGCCTTTGTTGGATTTCTTTCACGCTGGCTTGGAAATAATGCCGGGGAATCACCACTGTCTTCCCCGCACTCGGCTCGATGCGTAGCTCGCTCGACACGGGAATCAGGTTGATCCGGTGGATGAATCGCACCACCTGCTTGATCTCGCTCCACCGAATATTGTGCTCCGTGACTCGGAACCGCCCGAACATGCGCTGCTTTGGCACGCGAATCGCGATCCCCTCGGGAGCCGCCTTGAAATAGCAGTCGCGCGCAAATGCGCTGATCGTGGCCCCCACCGCTCCCATCACGAATGCAATCCCCATCAAAAGTAATCCCGCGGCCACGATATACATCCACCACACCGGCATGTCGCCGGGCTTGGTTGGATTCATGTCTCCGTTCGCCGTCGCCCACCACGCCAGCGCGCCCATCCCTCCAATCAGTGCGCCGAACACGAATCCCAGCAGGGCCTTCAACGTGATCCGCGCCGGCGCATAGCTGGTCACATCTTGCATTCCCGTTGCGTCAAGGTTCTCCACGCGCACACCCTCCGGTCGGATGAATGCACACAGCCTATCCGCACGCTGTCCCACCCGGCAAGCGGTGACGCTGAGTCTGCCCCCACGCCCGAGCGCTACCATATTCTTGACTGCGGCTCTCGCGCCCACTCGCACCCATGCCGGCCCGAAAGAAATCCGTCAAGCTGCTCCACTGCCCTACCTGCGGTATGATCGTCCGCCCCAACGACGAAGACTTCCCCTTCTGCAGCGACCGCTGCCGAAAAATCGACCTCGGCAAGTGGGCGATGGGCGCCTACAAGATCAGCTCCCCCGTCCTCGATCCTGAAGTTCTCGAAGACCTCGGCGGCTTGGGGACAAATCGCAGCGGAGGCTCGGATGATCGCTGATCATTCTCCCGCTGCTCCCGTCCAAACTCAGCACACCAAAAGAATCTGGCCGGCCTGGACCATCGCCACCTTCTTCGGCATCGGCTTCCTCAAACCCGGCCCTGGCACCTGGGGCTCTGCCGCCGCCCTCCTGCTCTGGGCCGCGTACGCGCAGCTCACGCACTCCGCGCCCCACGCCCTGCTCGTTGCCCTCGCCATCGGCATCGCCCTCACCCTGGTCGCCGGCATTCCCGCCGCCACCATCGTCGAGCGCGAAAGCGGACACCATGACCCCGGCTTCATTGTCATCGACGAAGTCGCCGGCCAATGGGTCGCGTTGCTGGCGAGCCCCGTCGACTGGCGCCACGGCCTGATTGCTCTCGTACTCTTTCGCTTCTTCGATATCGTCAAGCCATTTCCAGTGCGCCGGCTGGAGCGGCTGCCCGGCGGCTGGGGCATTGTCTTCGACGATGTGGCCGCCGGCCTGTATGCTCTTTGTATAGCGTCCCTCATACGCCTCTGGTTCTGATATGCCTCGCCCTTCACCTCAATCCGTTCCCAGCGTCTCCAACCTGCCTCGCGTCGACGATGTTGTGCCCGCTGCGGCCCTGCCCAACGGCGAGGTTGAGTTGACTGGAGTCGCTCTCGGACCCAACGGCTTCGGCCTGCCCTCGGTCTTTGTCGACGACCAACCGGCCCACATCGTCATGAGCCGGCCTACGCGCCTGGCCTTCCGCGTGCCGGCGCTGGCCTCTACCGGCCTCATTGAGGTGCGTACCCCTGCAGGGGTCTCCAACGCCGCGGCGCTGCACGTTGCCCGCCAACTGAACGATGAGCCTGCACCCGGTCACCAGTCCCGCTGTCAGCCGCTCCGGCATGGTCTACGCCACCATCTCCGGCCCGCGCGGCAAGCAGACACCCGTTTCCGTGGTGCGGGTCAGCCCCGACGGCCGCGCCACTCCATTTGTTACCGGCATTCTCAACGCCACCGGACTGGCCTTCAATCCCGAGGGCGAGCTCTTCGTCACCTCGCGCGCTGAGGGCACCGTGTACCGCGTCGACGCAGCAGGGGAATTTACCGTTTACTCCGAAGGCATGGGAGTGGCCACCGGCGCGGCCTTCGACGCCGAGGGCAACCTGTTTGTCGGCGACCGCAGTGGCTCCGTCTTCAAGATCAATCCGCAGCGGCAGATCTTCGTGCACGCCACGCTGGAGCCGAGCGTGGCCGCCTACCATCTGGCTGTCGGCGCCGCCGGCACGCTCTTCGTCACCGCTCCGTCTCTGTCGTCGAACGAAGCTATCTGGGCCATTGAGCCAAACGGCGACACGCGCGCATGGTTTCGCGGCCTCGGGCGTCCGCAGGGTCTCGCCGTCTCGCGCGAGGGCGATATCTATCTCGCCGCATGTCTGCACGGCCGTCACGGGCTGGTCCGCGTCACACCCAGCGGCGAGGCTACGCTCGTGCTGGCCGGAACCAACCTGGTGGGCATCGCATTCTCTCCACTTGGCACCACGATTCTGGCCACCAACGACGCCGTTTATGATGTGGATTTGGGGGTTGAAGGCCTGAACCTGTTCTAGCTTCTAGCTGCTAGCTTCTAGCCTCCAGCCTGTTCCGCGCGGATTCAATTGTCCAAGCGAATGCCTGCGAGGCTCGCACCTCTCCAATCGCAGCTAGAAGCTAGAGGCTAGGAGCTGAAAGCTGCTTCTATGAAATCCGAGATCATCGCCGTCGGCTCCGAGATGCTCACCCCCTATCGCCAGGACACCAACTCTCTTCACCTCACCGAAATGCTCAATGCCATTGGTGTCACTGTCGCCTTCAAGACCGTGGTCGGCGACAGACGCAAGGATTTGGTCAGCGTCATTCAGACCGCTCTTCGCCGCACCGACATTGTCATACTGATCGGCGGACTCGGACCCACGGAAGACGATCTGACCCGCGAAGCCGTCGCCGAAGCTCTTTCGCTTTCGCTCCGCCGCGACGCCGCGCAGGTTGCCGCGCTTCACGCCCGCGCCGCCACCTGGCGCATTTCCATGCCGCAAAACAATCTCAAGCAGGCCGACGTTCTCCAGGGCGCCACTCTGCTGCCCAATCCCAACGGCAGTGCGCCGGGCCAGTGGCTCGATACCACCTTCGCCGGATACCGCAAGCTGGTCTTGCTTCTCCCCGGCCCGCCCCATGAATGCCGCCCGCTCTTTGACGCCGAGTGCCTGCCCCGCCTGCGCGAAGTCGTGCCCGCACGCGCCATCGCCATGCGCATGCTGAAAGCGGCCATGATTCCCGAGTCACAGGCCGACAAACTCCTCGCCCCCATCTACTCCACCTACACCGACGTCGAAACCACGCTCCTCGCCCACACTGGCGACTTGCAGATCACCCTCACCTGTTGCAAGCCCACGGCCGTTGCCGCCCAGGCACGCGTCGATGAGCTCGCCGGGCGCATCGAAGAGACCCTCGAAGACTGGCTCTACTCTTCGCAGGGCGATTCTCTCGAGCAGATCGTGCTCTACTATCTCGGCCTCCGCCAGGCCACGCTGGCCGTGGCCGAAAGCTGCACCGGCGGCCTCATCGCCCAGCGCATCACCAGCGTTCCCGGCGCATCGCGTTCGTTTCTCGGCGGGGTCGTCGTCTACTCCGACGAGCTCAAGACATCCCTCGCCGGCGTGCCCGCAGAACTCATCGCGCAATACGGCGCGGTCTCTGCTGAAGTCGCCAAGGCGCTCGCCGCAGGCATCCGCGCGCGCACCGGGGCCACCCTGGGCCTGGGAGTCACGGGCATCGCCGGTCCTACCGGTGCCACGGAATCGAAGCCCGTAGGCCTGGTTCACATCGCCATCAGCGACGCGCATACCACCGACGCTATCGACCGCACCTTCCGCGGCGATCGCAACCGCATCCGCGAATGGGCCGCGCAGCAAGCCCTCGACCTCGTCCGCCGCTGCCTGATGTGAGCAACGCTGACCCGAGTTTCAGGAGCTTGTTCTTTGCAGGGGCGCTCACTCATTCGCCGAACCGCGCGGAAAACTCCTCGGCTGGAGCTTGGCATCAGGGGTCGGCTCCACAGCCCACAGAAGAAGTTCCTTCGAGGTCGAGTTTTGTATCAGGGCATGACTTCAGTCATGCCGCAAGAAGCCGCAAAATGATCGTGGGCTTCAGCCCCTGCGGGTAATCTTCTTCAAATTGACCCACCACCGCACATCACCGTGCCGTCTCCCCCGCACACGACACCTCTCCCCACCGCGGGGTGCCCCATTTGCGCGCCGGGGCACCCTTTGGGTCGGGCACCGCGCCTTTTTGCGGCTAGGGTGCGATCGCGCGCATCCGTCCAGCTTTGCGCTTCTACTTTTTTGCCACAGCGACCGGCTTATACCCTGACGTTCCCGCCTTCCTGAACGCCGACAGACCCTGTCCGATGCTGAGCAGCGGAGTGGTTTTCACGGTCTTGCAGGAACCGCCCGCGGCGGCGGCCAGCGCCAGAGCTGCAGCGGTTACGTTGTTCGGCATTTCGATCATCATCACCGAATCGTATTCGCCAAACGCCAGCCACGATCCGATTAACTTGCCGCCCAGCTTCTCAATCACCTTGCCGATATGTCCGGCCCGATCCTGCGGTTTCGCCATCAGCGCGCTCAACGCCTCAGAAGTGTACGACACCTGCACCAGATAACTTGCCATGCGGAATCACCTTTCAAGGGAAACTTCCTTCGTTGGGGGGATCGAAGGCTGATGCAGTATACATCCGCAACCGAACGTCCGCCGCATAAGTTCTTCCACACCGCCGCGCCCGCCGCGCATTGGCTTCGCCTGTATGTGCATTGAAAGGGCACGACTTCACAGCTTGCGGAAGAACTCGATTCCTTGAAAGGGCACGAATTTATTCGTGCCGCAAGTGCCGCAAAATAAGCGCCGGCTTTAGCCCCTGAGGGAGGGCTTGCGCAAACTCACCGACACGCAAGCCCCGCCGATCGCCTTTGCTACACTGCTCCTATCGCCGTTTCTCTTTCTGCCATGCATCCAATCCACCATCGCTGCAGCGGGAGCCTCCATGCCGGTTGTTGAGCTCGCGGGAGTCACCAAGGCCTACGAGAGCAAAGTCGCCGTCCGCGACCTCTCGCTCTCCATCGAGGCCGGCCAGATGTTCGGTCTCCTCGGCCCCAACGGCGCCGGCAAAACCAGCACCATCCGCATGATGATGGGCATCACCCTGCCCGACTCCGGCCGCATTGATCTCTTCGGTGCGCCCTTCGCGCGCAGCAACCTCGACCGCGTCGGCTATCTGCCCGAGGAGCGCGGCCTCTACAAAAAGATGAAGGTCCTCGATCAGCTTGTCTTCTTCGGCGAGCTCCATGGCCTCCGTGCCGAAGCCGCCCGCAAACGCGCCGTCGACTGGGCCGCTCGCATGGAAACCTCCGACGCTCTCGCAATGAAAACCCAAGAGCTTTCCAAGGGCATGCAGCAGAAGATTCAGTTCATCGCCACGCTGCTCCATGACCCCGGCCTCGTAGTCATGGACGAGCCCTTCGCCGGTCTCGATCCCGTCAACACCACGCTCCTTCAGGATGCTCTGCTCGACTCAAGACACAGGGCAAGGCCATTCTCTTCTCCACCCATCGCATGGACCAAGTCGAAAAGCTCTGCGATGCCATCTGCCTCATCAACTATGGTGAGGCAATACTCAGCGGCAAGGTTCGCGAGATCAAAAGCCGCTACGAGCGCAACCACGTCATCGTCGAGTTCGAAGGCAGCGCCGGCTTCCTCAAGAGCGAAGAGATCGCTGAAGCCAACAACTACGCTGGCCACGCCGAAATCAAGCTCAAGCCCCACGGCGACGCGCAAAAGCTGCTTCACCTGGCCGCCTCCATGGCCACTATCTATCGCTTTGAGCTCGTCGAGCCCTCACTCGAAGAGATCTTCATCCAAAGCGTCGGAGGCAAACCCAATGCGTAATCCGATGCCGCGTAACATGCTTCTCATCGCCCGGCGCGAGTACCTGGAGCAGATTCGCGGCCGCGCCTTCCGCATCTCCACCATTCTGGTGCCCCTTCTCCTCATCTTTCTTCTCGGCGTTAGCGCCTTCACCGGCCGCAAGATGGGCACCGGCAAACACATCGCGGTCGCGGCCGATAACGCCGCGCTCGCCGCCGACGTCCGCGCCGGCCTCCTCGCCGACAAGAGCGCCGCCTACACCGTTGAAACCGTCGCTCCCTTCACCCCGCAGGATCGCGCCAGTCTCCAGGCGCGCGTCCAGAACAAGTCCCTCGATGGTCTGCTCACCATTGAGAGCTCCGCCTCCGCCGCGCCCAGGGTCACCTACATCTCCGAGTCTTCCGGCGACCTGATGGATACCTGGCGTCTCGATGCCGCCGTCAACCGCGGCCTTCTCGATCAGCGTCTCACCCAACAGGGACTCTCGCCACAGCAGGTGCAAACCGTCGTCAAGACCGTCTCCATCGACACGCTCCTCGTCTCCAGCAGCGGCAAAACCGACAAGAGCCAGGGCATGACGCCTTTCTTCAAGGCCATGCTCATGACCTTCCTCATGACCATGCCCATTCTCCTTTACGGCATGGACATGGCCCGCTCCATCATCGAAGAGAAAAGCTCGCGCATCTTTGAAGTCATGCTCTCCGTCGCCCGCCCTGACGATCTGCTCACCGGCAAGCTCATCGGCGTGGGCGCCGTCGGCCTCACCCAAATCGCCATCTGGATCGCCGCCGCCGTCCTTCTCAGTGGCTCGGCCCTGCTCGCTCCGCTGCTCAGCGGCCAAATCAAGATCCATTTCACCCTGCTCGAAGCCATTCTCTTTCCCGTGTACTTCCTTCTCGGCTTCTTCCTCTACAGCGCCTTCTTCTCCGGCCTCGCCGCCACTTGCGAAACCGCGCAGGACCTGCAGATGTACATCACCCTGGCCGTCATCCCCACCTGGACCGCCTTTGCCATCCTGCCCTTCCTGCTCAACAATCCCAACTCGCCCTGGGTCGCTGCCTTCTCCATCTTTCCGCTCACCGCGCCGCTCGTCATGGTCCCGCGCATCGGCATGTTGTCCGCGCCTTATCCCTGGTGGCAGCTCGCCCTATCGCTCGCGCTTCTGGTCCTCAGCATCTGGGCCGTCATCTGGTTCGCCTCGCGCCTCTACCGCGTCGGCATCCTCATGTACGGCAAGCGCGCCACCCTCCCCGAACTCCTCCGCTGGCTCCGCTACAGCTAGCACCGATTGCATATACAGCTAGCGCCGGCTGCACAAACGCCGCTTTGAAAGATAAGCGTTGCTTTGAAAGGGCACGACTTCAGTCGTGCCGCAAACGCCACAAAACAACAGTGGGCTTCAGCCCCTGAGGGACGCCCCTGCATTACTCGGCCGGGGTGCCCTCTGGGCTGGGTACCCCCATCCTAGACGCGGTCTCTGCGTCCAGGGTGGGATGCCACGAACTCATCTGTTTGCACTGTCATCCTGAGCGATCAAAAATAGGGTGTCATCCTGAGCGCAGTTCTGCGCACAATCGCCAGCGATTGCGCGCAGAACGCAGCCGAAGGATCTGCGGTTGCTTTTCGCTTTGTGTCAGGGCACGGCTTCAACCCTGCCGTAAGCACAGCAAGATAAATGCGGGCCTTAGCCCCTGAGAGATGCTTTTCAGGAATCTCTTCCGAAACAACGCCCATTTACGCAACGTTGACAGGCCACGCCTTCACAGGCCGCGGAAAAACTCCTTCGAGCTGGGGTCTTGTACCAAGGCTGGCTTTACCCATGTCGCCCCTCCCGCACCGGCGCTGATCTCTGGTCTCCGATCACTAACCACTAACCACTAACCACTGACCACTAATCACTAACCACTAACCACTGTCTTCCCCGCCCCTCAACCCGAAACAACAAAGCACGGCCCGGCGAGCCAACCTCGCTGGGCCGATGAAAGTTCCCTGCCCTCCGCGAGCCGTAAGCCAGTCGCTAAAAATACGAAGCCGCCGCTTCTGATCTCTGGTCTCTGATCTCTGCCTTTCTCCCCGCCCACAAAACAGGACCGCCTCACGGCACGAATCCAATGCCCGCCCCGGCCTCGGCCATCATGGTCAAGATTCCATCCCACAAGCCGACTTGCCTGGACTAATCCCGCCCCGATGACTGCATCGGCGAACACGCACCAACTGACGAGCGATCCCGCCTGTTGGGCTATCCGTTTTGAGCGATACTTACGGTAGTCGTTTGAGGCCGTTATTAGAACAGAGGCAGAAAATGGCGCCCCCGCCGGAAATGAGATTGTGGATTCCCTGGTCGGAATTAACAGGTAGACCGCGTCTAACGCTTGATGAATTCCAGAACGCTCTGAGGGAATTCCCGCGCAGCGCACTGCTCATTGCCGTCGCTCGGCTCAGCATTCTCTACGATTACGGCGAAGATGCCAACACGGTTCCGTCGGATGAGGTGACAAGCTGGACTGTGCCGCTCATGTTTTCTCCACATCTCGTTCCTCGAGTTCAGCAGGCTATCAATTCAAAGAGGGTCATTTTCTTTCAAGGACAGCTGCGACGAATCGCCGCCGAGACAATGCGCTTGACAAATGCTCATCCTGAAGATGGCAGGATCATTCCTGATGTTGCGCTGGGCGGTCTACAACTCGGAGCCGGAGAATTGCTCTACAGGCCGCATGTAAACGTAACTGAAGAACTCGATGTCATGGCGAACCTGGTCGCGGACTTCCTGCCCACTTACGAGATTGACGCCTTGAATGATGGCTTTATTCTTTTCCTCCGATGCTACATCTATTTGACGGTTATCATTCCGCGCATGCCGAAGGAACTCGTTACCTTCGACGTCTGGGGGCTGTTCGAACGGGTCTTCGGCTTCCCGCTAAAACTCTACTATCTCTTCCTCTACGCGTTTTCAGTCCACGCGATAAACGAACGGAACGCATTGAAGGTTGGCGACGTTCCGCCCCACGGCGGAATTCACATTTCCTGGTTCGACACGAACACGGTTCTGACTCGTACCCAAGTCGACGCCATGTTCAACACTGTCTCGTGTAGTCTAAGCAACCTCCCAGACACCAAGCCGGTGAATGGATACGCGGATTGCGAGTACTTGCGTGATCACCCATATTTCCGACACGACGATTGTCTGTATTGTCTGGACTACGAATTCGCTGGCTCGAAGTTGGAGAGCGGCGTCTTGTGGCGAATTCGGGAGACGATGGATAAGAAGACACGGCTCGCCTATTTTGGCTTCTGGGGAGAAGTGTTTGAGGAATACGTCGCGTGGCTCTTCGAAAACTATCCGGACAAAAGCAGGAACGAGTTCCACCGCTCTCCACGTTACCTAAACACGAAGGAAAAGCATCCGATCTGCGACGCAATCGTCATATGCGGGACCACGGCGGTTCTGATCGAGGCGAAGCTTGGCACCTGCGCTGCGGATGTCCGTTACTCGGGCGACCACGTCAAGTTCAGAAAGTTCCTCGAAGAGAAGCTGGTCGTTGGGACGGATCGCCGAGTCGGCGTGTCGCAACTGGTCAAAGCAATCAATAACATTACGTCGATGCCGAAGGAGAACCTACCCGAGTGGCTCCGAGAAACAAAGAGGTTCATTCCGCTCGTGCTTACGAAAGATGACATCGGCTCCAGCTGGATGACGACCGCATACCTCAATGCGCGTTTCAAACAACTGCTCGGCACGGAAAAGATCGACATTGGCCTTGTGACACCTTTGCTCGGTATGAGCGTGGCGACATTGGAGCGAGCAGTTTACGCACTCACGGAAACGGCATTGAGCGACATCCTCGAAGATCGAATCAAGGAAGACCCAAAGCTTGGTCGGCCGTTCGAAGCCGCCAGCACCTATATTCACCGTGGCGCGCCCCGCCGGATGTCGAAACACGTCGAAATACTCCATGTGTTGGCGCAAGAGCTGGAGAAAGACTTCCAGTTGACGGGTTAGTAAACAAACTCCATCTCCCGCGCACCCCTCAGGCGATCTGCCAAGGGGCGGCAAAGGAAAGGCGGCCCGCGGTCAGCATTGTCCGGACTGTTAACGACAGGCCAACTCACTCGCTGAGGTAGCGCAGACTCAACCGGATCGCGATTAGCCCCGTAAAACGCCCATATCACCACCAGTCCCGTCTCATCTCCGACCGGAAAGAGCACTACCATCCCGCCCCGCCGGTCGTTTTCTGATCCCTGATCCCTGTTCCCTGTTCCCTGCCGGGGTCCCCGGCGAACGATCTTTGTTCGCTGGGGTGGCTGATCCCTGCCTCTCTGTCAACTCCCTCCAAGCCCGCAACCCCCGCAACCCAATGAAAACATTACCCAAAAACTTCTACGTGTTTTGCAGATCATTTCCGGGTTTTGGCGCATACTCATTTCATAGGCGTCAATCCAGGCCTTCACTGCGGCGGACCCAACCCGCCGCATTCGTGTCTTTGCGACCGGAAAACCGGCGCAATCCGCGCGGCAGGGCCGTAGAAAGGACCCTAACTCCTGTGAATCGGTACGTTTGCGGTATGCGACCCTATGGAATCAGATATTTACGGATAGGGCCCAAAGTGAAACGCAGGTAACCCTCCTAAATCGGTACGTTTAGGAGTATGGCCCTTTGGAATCAAATATGAACGGAGATACCCCATCCCGTAAACCCTTTGTTATCAAATATGGAGGTATGGCATACCGGGGGGAGGGTGGATAGATAAAAAGGTTCACATCGGCGGGCAGCCCCGAGCCGATAGCCGTCTTGGCCGGCTTGCCGGCCCTGGCGGACAAACTCCGCCAACGCCACTGTCTTGCTGACTCGCCGACCCGCTGATCTGCTCGTCCTAGC
>CAWIJW010000010.1:0-359441 GCA_963836525.1 uncultured Acidobacteriaceae bacterium | reverse complement strand
CTTGCTCGCAATGGCGTAAGGCGGCGGTGTAAAAGCCCACGGCAGCTATGGAAAGGAGGGCACCGATCAGGAATTGGTCAATATAGGTCAGGATAGGGCTTACGACGCCGGAAACTTGACCCACCTCCATACCCAGGAGGCAGCGGACGAGACCAAAATCGAAGCGGATATCGCGCAGGGAGGGATAGAGCCGGATGGGAAGCACCAACATGATTGCGGTGGTAGCCACACGGATCAGCACCAGGGATACGATTATGGCCGGCAAGCCAAACCCCAGTGCCAAGGCTACAACGGGCACGAGATAGGCTGAGGAAACAGGGAAGGAAACTGATTGCATTAAGCAGGTCGAACCGTTGCGATGCTCCCAGAACGCCTTGGATAGAGCCGCTTGCGAAGTCGATGGGCAGGGCGGCGGCGACGACGAGAAAAATCACGCGGGCTTGGGGGTGAAGTTGGGGAGGAATCTTGAGAACACGCTCAACCAGGAAAGGCGATGTGGCGGCCAGCAAGGTGCCGCCAACCAGGCCAAGGCACGTTTGGCTGGCAACCGCGGTCCACACCTGCTCCGGCAGTCTGTCCACTTCTCCGCTACCCAGAAGTTCGGCAACGTATTTAGTGGTGGCTGGACCGATGCCCAAGTTGAAGAGCGCAAAATAGCCCACGAAAATCCAGGCCAATGAATAAAGACCATAGCGGTCCGGTCCCAAGTGATGGATTACATAGGGAACGGTGAAAATGGCCACCAGTAGGGGCAGAACTGACCGGCAAGGTTCAGCGTCGTATTACGGGCAACATCCGCCCGCTGACGTCAACCTGGATCGCAGGTTTTTGCTCGGTTTGCATCATGCTATTGGACAAGCTGCAAAACTCACTTCGATGGCCGGACGATCCGATACCCAAATTCCAACACGGCGGCGACGCCGGGCTCACCCGGGATTGTTTGAAGGACTGGCAATGGGTTTTCGTTTCGCAAGAGTTCCATTCCCGCATGAAAGAGGAAGCGGGGGCCGTCGAGGAGGTCGCGGCGCCAGAGTTTCTGAGGTTCGCGGAGGAAGCGGTAGACCCACTCGAAGCCTGCGTTGCCGATCCAGTCAGGGCAGCACGTCGGAGCCGCTCTTTCGGTCGTCCTCCCTCCGTCGCTGTCTCGAACGGACGCAGACGAAATAAGGATAACAAGCGTGTGACCTTCTGAAATACGGCTACCACTCACCCTTCCATCAGGAAGCACCAATTTCCCCGTCACCTTCCACACCGTCGTCCAACTGGCAGCCATGCCGAAGCAACGTGCTAGCGCTAGGGCCGCCTCACAATGGCCAACTTGACCGGTGGCGTTCCGACATGTCATAAGCACCAATCGCGAGGCGTTTGCGGCGAGTTAACCGAAGCTCTTCTGACCTCTTTAGGCGTCTGTGAATCCAGCTCATTCCGGGCAAAGCCCAATACCACCGTCGAGAACTCAGCGCGGCGGCCATGCCCTCTGTTAGCAGCCGCTTGGGTTCCTTCGAGGATCCATCGCTTCCCACATCATTCCCACAAGAACCGCAATGAAGGCCACTACGAGAGATAACAGCGCTCGGTTGTGCGAGTCCGCATTGAATCCGGTGGCCACTCCCTTTGTGGATAGACCAGGCAGGCGTTCCGGAAGATTGTGATCATCGAACTCGCGGAGTTTGTGGCAAGTTAACCTGACCCTTCTGATCCCGTTAAGCGCCGGTGAATCCAGCTCATTCCGGGCAAAGCCCAATACCACCGTCGAGAACTCAGCGCGGCGGCCATGCAGCCTCTGTTAGCAGCCGCTTGGGCTCATCCTGAGTATCCATCTCTTCCCACATCATTCCCACAAAAACCGCAGATGAAGGCCACTACGAGAGATAACATCGCACCTGCCTCCACAATCGATCGCCGCGAAGGCCCGGATTTCCGCTCAGGAACGTTGGCAACGTCCAACACACGCACCGCCGGAATCTCCTCCGCCTCCTCCACCTTAGCCGCTTCGTACTGCTTCGTAAGAGCTTCCCAAAGCGCCTCCTCAACACTCACTTTGCGCTCCAAGTCATAATAAGTAAGCGCCAAGACAGGCAATTCGTCGGCTGAAGGGTAAGGAGCCCTGTTCGCATCGCCATTAGCACCGGATTTTTGACTCAGTCCACCCATCTTGTCTAGTTGTCGCTGCAGCTCTGCGTTATGCGCCTCAAGAGCACGTACTCTGGAATTATCCTCCGAATAGTTTTGCCGCAGTGCCGCGAGCTGACTGCGGCCATCTATCAGTTCGGCCTGCAATCTGAGCCCTTCATCCACCATCGATCTTGTCTGGGAAGGCATGTCGATTGCGCCGCTCTTAGCAGAAAATCGACTAAGTTCTTTGGCCGACTCATCCAGCTTCTGTTTAACATCGTTTACTCGTCCCTCGAGAAAGATCCGCTCACGGCGAGCAGCAGAAGTGGTACTGTCAGTTACCACGCGATTAAGTTCCTCTACATACCCCTGCGCTATATTTGAAGCAAACACAGGATTCGCGGCCGTGACACTAATCGTAATGACTCCACTTTTGCGATCTTCCTCGATCTCTGTATCACCCGCCAACGCTCGCCGGGTGTCTTCGATACTATGCGTGTTGTAGTAATGCGCAAGATCCAGGCGATTTATCAAGCCATCCTGAACGTTTCGACTTTTCAGAATGCTAATGAATAATTCACCGGGGGTCTCCAGTCCCAGCGCTATGACTGGCAGGTTCAGCCGCAGAACCACCAGGTGACAGCAGGTTCATTATGCTGGAATACGGAGAACCGCTGTCAGAAGGCAGTAAAGTTGTTGTCGATGTATATACATTTGGTTGGGAGAGAGAATATAGCACTGAGACTAGAATGCCGGTGACAAGAATGCCGAAGACCATCCTTCGTCTCACCCAGCACGTCCGCAGGAAATCTGCGATTCTTGAGCTTAGAGGTTCGCCGGCTTCTTCGGCGCCGGCGGATTCAACTTCATCTGTCTGGGCGGAGAACTCTGAACCTGGTGTTGTACTTTGAGGATCGTCCATTGGAAACTCTCTCTCTGGAAAACTATGCGGCGCCGAGTTCGTCAACTGCCCACTCGGTCAACTTTTGCGCTAAAGACTGACGAAGCGAGGTCTTGCCGCTTTCGTGCCAGTTTTCCGTCTTATGGGCAAATGCCCGCGCATTCGGCCGGATTCTTGAGACTACTTGAAGCCTGTTCTGTTTCTTGTCAATAGGATGAGGCAATCGCGATCGGTAGGGCAGCCACCGACATCGCCTGCGCGACACCCATGATGTTCTGCCAGACCGGCGAGGCGCCGACAATCTTTTCGGGAACGAAGATGGCATCGCCGGGCCGCATGCGGAGGTTCATGGAGTTATTGCTTATCCAGCGATTGCCGCGCGGCACTACTGACCCATCGGCGTGGAGCACGTAGATATCTTTCCTGTTGCCGGAAGGTGTCACGCCGCCCGCCTTGCGCAGATACCAGTCAAGATCTCTCCCGGGAACGTAGCCTATGGCGACTGGGTTATACACTTGGCCGCTAACCATTACGAAATTTGGCCGCTTGGGTATGAGCAATGTGTCACCTGCACGCAGTTCGATATCCTGAGCTGTATTTTCCCACCTGCTCACGTCTGACGAGATGTTGATTACCATTCGGCCACTGGCGGGATGGCTTTGAAGGCTCGCAAGAATCTCCTGGCGTTGTAGCTGGAGTGACTGCTGTATATCAGTTGTTGCTTGTGTGGACATCGCCCCTTGTCTGATCGGAATCGGTGTATCCCTGATTCGTTGAATCATTTGCTGACGGGCTTGCTCGGCCAGTAGACGAATTTGCACTCGCTCCAGGACAGCGGCGGGCGGATACGCATCCTCTCGAAAACCTCCCGCCCGCTTCAACAATGAGCTAAGATGCTCTCCCGGTTCAATCGCGTAGCTGCCAGCATGCTCGACCTCGCCGCTGATCGTCACCGACGAACCGATATCCTGCCAGCCGGCCAATTGCTGAATGCTAACGACGTCTCCTGGCTTGAGCGCCACATCAGCATCTTTGTCGCCGTCCAGCGCTTTCTCCACCGCGACGATCCTATGGCTCACTAGCACCTTTTGACCATTTTGCACCACATAACTGGAAAGGTCGGCTTCATCCCGATAAGCGCTACGGTTGAATCCTCCCGCCATCCTCACCAATCCGGCCACAGTCATACCCTGAGACATCGGATACGTGTTGGGGCGAAGGACTTCCCCCCTGATGGTAACCATCGGCGGATCGATATCATAGCGGCCAAAGACATGAATCGAATCGAAGGGTTCCAGGGGAAACGAATCATTGCCAATCAACGCGTCGTGCAAGTCAAAACCGATGATCTCGGGCCGGAAATCGGGCGGCTGAAGACGAACCAGTTCCGCATGGTCAGATGGCTCGGGCATTACGTCCTGGTACGAATGCAATAGATCGTTAATCGTCATCCCGTCCTTGTAGGGATACATGCCAGGCCGATAGACATGTCCTTCGAGGTAAACCGCATCTTGGTTGTAGGGCAGAATCTGCGAAATGACGACGTCGTCTCCACCCTGCACCGGGAAGTCGGCCAGCTTTTTTGCCGCCTCCGCCGGGTCGTCGGGGAGTTGCAGACTTACCATGGTGCGGCGCTCGTGGGCCACAACTCGCGCAACATCAATTTGTTTCAAGCTCGCCGTACGCAGCACTCCCCCCGCAAGGTCGAGAACCTGATTCAGTGTTTTCTCGCCGTTCAGTTCGTATATCGCGGGGCGATGAACCATTCCTTCCACCGAAACTTGCGGACCGACCGGTGGCACCAGGAGAGTATCGCCAGGCAAAAGACGTTCGGCGTCCGAGCGCACGCCCCTCAATAGAAAATCGTAAAGGTCGATTTCACGGACCAGATGATTGCCCCGATACTGTCGCAGTAGCCGCAGCGACCCGCGACTGGTTGGGCCGCCCGCGGCGTAAAGGGCACTCAGCGGCGTGGACAAAGAACTGACGTCAAAGGCGCCAGGCCGCTGCACGTCCCCTACCACATATACACGCACTGTGCGCAGCCGGCCCAGAGAGATTTCGACGTGCTCATTCTGAAACTGCGTGCTAAGGGCCTGTTGGATGGCACTCTGCGCCTGCGCGATCGTCATTCCGCTAATCATGATTGTGCCCGCTTCAGGGAGCTCAATCTGGCCTTGGCGGTCGATCATCCTGCTCAGCCGGTTTGACTGGCCGCCCCACATATTCACGATCAGGCTATCCCCCGGCCCAAGAACATAATCGGGACCGGCGGGGAGATCCATCGGCAATTCGTTCGTGTTCCCCGTCCCGAGAAGAAAAGCGTCGCTGCCGAAGCGCTGCAGTCTGCCTCCAGTAGCTGGGATCTGAGTGTAAAGACCCTGCAGCGACGGCATATCCCGATAGGGACTGGGCTGCTGTATCTCTTGGGGTTCACTTTGACGGGTCTCGGAACCCGTTGCCTTAGGCGTCGCATGCACACCTGTTGCTTCAGTACGTCTATTCTGAGTTGGTGCTTGGGCATTGCCACTTTGGGCAGGTGATGCTGTGCTGCCGCCACTTTCGGCGGGTGCTTGGGCCTCGCTGTTCGAGGTCGATGGTTGGGGAGCGCATTCGGCATTACCACCCGGGGCAGATGCTTCGTCGGTACCCTCGGCACAACTGCTCGGGGCAGGTGCTTGGACGGAACCCTCGGCGTTACTGCTCTGGCCAGCTCCCTGGGCGCGACCATGCTGAACAGTGATAACGCTACAAATCAATACGGCCAATCCGAAAGCAAAAAGGAGATCGCGGATGCGCGTCCAACGCGGCCTGGATTCAGACACTCTTCGAATGTAAAGCGATTCGCTGCGCATTTCTTAACCTTTTGACGCGTCGGTTTGTTATTTCATGTTGATCGCTTAAGGCCTGCAGCCTCATACGAGATCAATGACTCACTTCAGGTAGGGCTTTCACCCCATGAGGAATACTGAGACAGTGTACAAATTCTACCTGTCCCCTCTCCAACTTCTCAGTCAACGAGGATGACAACGAAGCACGAAGCCGGTGTAGCGCGCTGCGGTCTGGAGATATGGAATCGCGGAACCGGTCTGGCTAGGCGCCGCTTCCGGAAAAAACCACGGCGACGGTGCGCATGATGATCTTGAAATCCAGCCAAATGCTTCAGTTTTCGATGTAGGTGACGTCGAGCGAAACGTAGCTGGCTAATCGTTAGCCCGGCAACATCAAATGCTGTAGAGAACATTGGGTTATCAGGTCGCGGTGGCCAGTGGAAGGCCCACCGCAGAAGTCGAAACGCTTCCCAGAGACCGGCTTTCCCCATTCTGCCTATCCCCATGTATCCACTTCATCGAGCCGGATAGGTCTTCCGCGATCTCGCTCAACGGGCGCCTTCGGCCTTGAGCGTTGTGATTTTCGCCTCCAGTTGCTCTACCTTTCTTTCCAGACTCTTCATGTCCGCGCGAAATTCGTCGAGATGACGCCCAAGAGGATGCTCTCGATTCACATCTTTCAGAACCGTGCGCATAGCCTCGCGCGTGAGGTCTGACACGCTGCGTGCACCGGTCAACGAGCAGACGCGTCTGAGGGCCACGTACTCCTCTTCAGATAGACGGACGCTTATCCTACGTGAGCGCAGCTTCAGAACTGTCATATTAACCCCAAATTCTGGTTAGAGATACAGGACTCCACCGGTCGCTCGTAGCTATCTTGTAAATGGCGAGGATAGAGGGGAAATTACTGCGGCGCCGTCTCGATTGTCGAGATTCGGTTGTCAAGACTCGGTGTCAGCCGGGGACAGGCTCCGCTCCTCTGAGTCCCAGGATTTCGGTGGAACCCTAAGCTCGGCGGGTATCCTTTTGCGAACGGTGAGGACACACTCTGCCTGACCATTGACCAGAGCGCCCCCACGCCCTGCTCGCATTCGCCGAAGTTCAGAATAGCCTGAAAATAGCACGCCGGGTGGGGAACAGGCAAGAATGAACGTGAGACAAATGCCTGACAAAATTGAATGCGCGTCATCTTATAACATTTTCATTCCACATGTGTTACTCCACACACGCAGGCAATGCTCGAAATCCGACGTACGACATCGTATGGCATCTGTAT
The DNA here is from genome assembly GCA_963836525.1 of uncultured Acidobacteriaceae bacterium. Lineage (GTDB taxonomy): Bacteria > Acidobacteriota > Terriglobia > Terriglobales > Acidobacteriaceae > Telmatobacter. The sequence continues at coordinate 352,318 of CAWIJW010000010.1, read as the reverse complement.
GACATCGTGCGCCAGTGGCCTGCTCGATCCTTGTGCCACCGGGATGTCATTGGGTCTCGCTCAGAATTGAGTCATTCTAGCCGCAAGAAGATTTGCTTTCATCCCAGGATTTCGGCTTCGTTCCGCTTGCGTGCCCTGCCGGTAGTCCGTTCCTCAGTTCAATATGGGGCAAACGGCAGCTTCCTGACACGGTTGGGATGCTAGCGGATGGCAAACTGACGTTCGATCAGGTGAGCAACTCGGGAGCATGCCCAGAGAGGAGTTTCATAACCCAGTCGCTCAGGCTCTCCCGGTAGTGGTGAACACAGCCATTCACGGCGCTGCTGGTCAAGCAGCGGTGTGCGCTTGGCGCGACCGGCCTTGTTAGGGCCGGACGTACTCCGCGTCGATACTCGCTCACCCAGCGAGCCACGCGATCCTGTCTTTGACCGCCACCCGACGCAAAGAGATCTGGCCTTTGCGGGTTCTGAAATGGACCGTAACCGTGCTTTCTCCCCTCTCACCTTGCGCGCTCAGCCACAACCCTGACGGTTCCCAGCAGTCCCGACTCCGCCGGCTCCCTGGGGCCAAAGAACCCCCCGCCGCGCGGCGGCGCCACACCTGCCTGGAAAAGGACCCGCTTTTCAGGCGGCAGAAGACCGTCCCCCATCAGCCGGTTGGTCCACTCGTTCGTCACCGCGATCGCCAAGTGGTTCACGCCGGGCTTCAGAGCATTGGTCACATCCACCCGGTAGGGCGGCGCCCACACCATGCCCACCGATTTCCCATTCACCTCCACCTCGGCGATGTCGCGCACCTCCCCGAGATCGAGGTAGATATGCTGGCCGGCGCGAAACCACGATCCGGGCGCCTCTACATCCTTGTTGTAGGTCGCGGTACCGGAGAAGTACTTCACTTGAGGATCGGCAACCGCCGTCCAGGAAACGAGATTCGGCATGTTGATGCTGGCCGGAGCGCCCAGGCTCGGTGGGAATGTGATCGTCCAGGGTCCAGGCACCGTTGCCAGCGTGGTCTCGATCGTAGGAGCCGCTACACGCCCCCCTGGCGCAGCATTGGTAATCACCACGAAAACCGCCTCGCGCTCGGCCAAATCAAGCGACGCGGTGGTGAATCCTGGTTGTTCCACGTATGCCGCAGGTTCCAAGCCCGGCTGCCGGTTGCCGCTGCGGTCCGCGATTCTCGTGGCCGCCCCCGCCGGATTCACAGCCATCTCCTCGATCTCGCCGCTCATCGGGCGCCACACTTCAACGCTTCTCCCGCTGGCGCGAAAGCGTGCCTCAAGGTGTTTCGCAGCGTCGGCCTGGTTGACCACAAAATAGATCTCGGCATCCTGCGTATGCCGGTGAACCCAAGCCGGCGGGCTCTCCAGGCTGCCGCTCGAAGCAAAGTCCGGCGGATCCTTGAGGCGGCTCAGCACCTCGTCGAGCGCCAACCCGTCGTACGTCATTCCCTTCCCGAATGCATGTTGCGTATCGGTCACGCCGTCAATGTCACCCCATAGATCGGTCGCTAAATCGCGCACTTCGGCATCGGCATCCGGATAACGCACCAGGCTGGGTGAGGTTTCAGGCCGCTCGCCCACAATCGTCGCACCCGCTGCCACCAGCGCGTGCAGCTTGCCCAGAACCTCCGGTGTCATCTGCGTGGTGGGAGGCAGCACCAGCACGCGGTAGTTCATCCCATCGGGCATCGCGCTGCTGCCATCCACGTGAAGGTAGCCATCGGCCGTAACACTCGTGTGGTCGAGCAGAACGTCGGTGTTCAGGTAGTCGTAGTCATATCCTGCGGGCGGTGCGGGAACCAGCCCGGCGCCCCAGAATGGCATCGTCGAAGGCGCGCCTTCCGGCAGCAAATACGCCAGATCGGCCACCGGGCTTCCTTGCTGCAGCAGGTAGCTGATGCGCGCAATATACGTCATCACCGGCCCGGCCTGCTCCGCCCACGTGATGTTGCGGTTGATGTGCGTGCCCACCATCGTGTTGCCGGGCTTGGTGTCGAGCGGCTGCTCCGCCGAAGTATGAAACACCAGCCGGTTCACGCCTTGCGTCAACCAGAAATCGGCAATTTTCTTCAACGTATAGGGCGATTCATATCCGCCGCCCGTAAACGACTCCGTCGCCACAATTGGCTTGCCATACACATGCGCAGCCGAAGCCGCACCCCGCACATCCACCAGATACATCGATTCGGGATGCAGCGCGTGCACCCAGAATTCTCCCATCGGTACGTCAATCGATTTCTTGTTCAGCAGCGTGTCTTCGGGAATCTCGAGAGCCACTCCCGACGCCTCGGCATAGCTGCCCATGTTCAGCTTGCGCAGCTCGCTCTCCATCGTTCCGTAGTACTCGTCCGCAAACATATCCGCCAGCGTCCGCCGAAAGTCCCACAGAAACCGGTCGCTCACGTCCGCGCTCTCCACCACGCGGCCGGCAAGCACCGGCAGATACGGCGTCGGGTCATACCCGCGCCTCCTCTGGAACTCGGGGATCATATCGTCCGTCCAGTTCTGCATCCCCGCTTCCCAACTGTCCATTGTCATGTATTTGAGAGTTGTTCCCGTCAGGTCGCCGAGATTCTGCTGGATCGCATCCATGTACCCATGAAAATACTGCCTCACCGACTCCGCGCTGAGCTTATCTACCTCGAGTCCGCTTCCCGCGGGCACAGCCGGCCGGTTCCTCGCGCCCGTCAACGAGTACCCCATGCGCAGGATGGTCCAATTGCCCGCGGGAACATCCCAATGCAACGTGCCATCCTTGTCCAGCTTTCCGGTCAAATCCAACATATCGCCGCGTGCAATCTCGGCCCGCTCCGGCGCAGCCGGCGTCGGCGCCACATCGTAGCGATCCATCAGGCTGCCGAAGGCGCCTTTGTCCTCCCATCGATTCACGCGCGCATCGGAATAGAAAATCGCCTCGGTGAGCGTGTACTGCGGTGCGGGAATCGCCGTCCCGCCATGAATCACCGCGGCCGGCAACAGCCCCACGCCGTCCAGCTCGATGCGGTAGAACTTCGCCGTCACGGCGGGAAACGCAAACGTCCGGATCGCCGCGCCGTGGTAGCCCTGCGGTCCGGGCATCACGGCAATCGTGCGGAATTTCACTCCGTCATCGCCGGCCAGAACGCGTCCCACGGGAATCCTGCTTCGGCAACCCAACGAAAGCGCCCGCGCCGTGAATGGCTGGTCAAATTGGTACTGAAGCCAGGCTGGGCTGCCGTCTTTGGGAGCCGTAATGTTGACCGACGTGTTCAGGCTGTCATCGAGCAGCGCCGCCAGATCAATGGGCCCATCGTTGGTTGTCGCCTCCGGGTGCAGCGCAGCCGTGTTCGCGGCATCGGCGGGCGTGCGGTAGGCAATCACCACGCTGTCACGATAGAACTTCAGCGCGTCCGGCCGTGCCCCGGCGCTCAGGTCGCGCACCGGCCCTTCGTTCGACGGCGGCTCCGCCAGCTTGGCATCGAACCTCTGTGGCCCATCCACGCGCGTCTCGCTCCACACCAGCTTCTTCATCGCCTGCTCGGGCTTCACCCATGGCCCTCCGGCCTCGCTCCAGCCGGGTGAGCTGAAGATCGACATCTCCAGCCCCAGCCGTCGCGCCTCTTCGGCCGCATGGCGCACTGCGTGATACCACTCCGGCGTGCCGAAATAGATCTTCTTATCAACCACCTGTCCGCCGCCCGCGGCCACATCCGATAGTTGAAAGCCCCCGATGCCCACGCGCTTCATCCACTCCAGATCTTTGGTGATCCCGTCTTCCGTCACGTTGCCGTTGGTCCAGTGCCACCACGTGCGCGGCTTGGCTTGGTCGGGCGGATTGCGGAAACCCTGTTCCAGCGCATCGGATCCGCTTTGTGCAGGCGCGCTTTGCGCAAACGCGAGGCCAGCCGCGCCCAGCGCCAATCCGGCCGCCAGCCGCAATCCTCTCCATCTCACTCTGCGCATGTTTCTCCCTCCCCCGATTCGGGTGCGAACCCCTACGGCATTGCGCTAAAGGGCGTCACTGCTCCGGGTGCAAGTGCATTTTCAGAAATTCGAGGTAAATGTCCCAATCGGTCGGGACCATCCCGTGAGGCCCGTCGTGCATGTAGTACGCAAGGTCGTGCAGGATGGGCGTCTTCGCCGCGGGCCGCGTGTTGGTGTCGAGCGGGTCCTTGCCGAGCAGCTTGTAGACCGGCCCTGCCGCAACCTCAGCCAGAAACTCCCCCTTGGGGTCGGCCCAATCATCCGTACTGCCAGTTTGAAGTAGCAGCGGCCGCGGCGCTATCAGCGCGATCAGCATGTTCGCGTCCATGGGCGCCTTATCCGGAAAGCCCGCCCACTTCGCGTAATTCGCCGCAAACCAATAAGGGAACCGACTGGGAGCCGTCAGATGCGCAATCGTCTCTCCATAATTGCGATGGCTCAGCGCCGCGCCCCCCTCGCCCGAGCAGCTGGCAATCACGGCGGCAAATCGCTGGTCATGCGCGCCCGCCCACATCACCGTCTTGCCCAGGCGCGAGACGCCGTGAATGGCCACGCGCTTCGCGTCGATGCCCGGGTCGGTCTCGAAGTAATCCTCCACGCGGCTCATGCCCCACGCCCACGCGGCAATCGATCCCCAATCGTCCGGCCCGCGCTCCGTCTGGCCCGGCTTCAGATACCGCGCACGGATGCCGTTCGCGAATCCCCCCAAAGAATCGGGATCGACATCGCCGTAATAAAACGTCGCCACCCCAAATCCCGCATCGAGCAGCGGCGCTCGCATTGATCCGGCCAAAGCCGCGGTCCTTCGGTGGCATCACCTTCGTGTTCGTCCTTGGATCCCAAACCTCCTCTGGCGTGATGCCAGGATCGTCCACTGCGTTCTGCACGGCGCCAAAGTTGATGGTGAAGAACATCGGAACCGGCCTGTGCGCCGCCGCGGGCAGGTAGATCAGCAAGTGAATCTTCGGCCACGCCGGATCCTTTGAAAACGAGATCGTCACCTGTTTGCGAATCGCCTTGCCGTCGAGCGCCGGTGTGCCTTTGTCGGTCACATCAAAGCTCTCCTCAGCCGGCCGTCCCGGATCGCGCCCATACTGCTGCATCTCGAAGATTTGCTCGATCTCCGGGCGCCGTTTGGTGGTCCACGTCTTCGCGTTCTTCACCGGCTTGCCGTTATTCAGCCGTAGCGGGTCGGGCAACGTATATTCGCCCACCTTCGCCTCGTCGTAGTTCACGGGAATGCCCGCCACCACGCTCGGCCCGGGCTGCGGAGTTGGCGGCGCAGCCTGCGTGGGCGCAGTGGGCGGCGTCACAGCCGCGGGCGAAGCAACCGGCGCTTGCGCCGGCAATGCTGGCACAACAAACGCAAGAAGAAAGAGAAGGGAAAGATTGTCAGATCGCAAAGCATTACCTCCGGCATACGGCCGCCGACGCCGCAATTGAGGATTGAAATAAATTACAGCCTGAAAAGTAGAGTTCCCGCTCCTCCGCTGTCAAGCACTCACGATGACCACGCGTGCTCTCTCCTTGGGCTGTCGCCCTCGCCTTCCCCCGTCGCGGCGACTTTTTCATCCCATTGCCTCGCTGTAGAGCTATACTTTGGGCGTCCCTCTGAGGACGGTCGCAACGCGACTTCGAGTAGATTGGCCGTCTCCCCCCTTTAACGGCAGGAAGCTTCCGCTGAAACTCTGGTGCCTTGCTTTACGTCGAAGAAACGCAGGGAAGAGGCCTTGAACCATACCTTTTCTTGCAACACCGGCTGAGCAACTTCCCGTGAAGGGCAGTGTTTCACCCGGCATGAAGTGGAGTGATTCTCCGGGCCGCGCGCTTTTCTGACCACGCACTCCGTGGTCCTTCCCCGATGAGCAAGCCACGCGCGGCTCTCAGTCCGCGGATCGAACCGCGGCATTCGGAGGGCCGCCCGCTCGCAATTCGCGGTTGGAGCGCGTATGAGAGCGTTGATTTCCGTTTCCTCTGCCTTGGTCTGCGTTCTCGCTGGGTCTCTCGGCGCTGCGCAAACTCAGCGAGCACTGCTCATCGGCATCAACACCTATCAGCCCGCAGGCACAACGGCGGAACATCCCGCCGGCTGCATCTACGGCCGCTGCGAACTGGGGTCCTTCCAGAATCTCGACGGCTCCGTCAACGACGCCGAGGCCATGGCCGACCTGCTCACCAGCCCCAAGTTCGGCTTCCCAGCGGGCCAGGTTGTTTTGCTCACCGATCCTGCGCCGCCTCACCCCCGTCCCGGAGTTACCGTTCTTCCCGCCTCCGAAACCACGCGCGACGGCATTCTCGCTGCCATGCAGAAGTATCTCGTCGACGTGCCGCAGAAAGGCGACAGCGTGGTCTTTTATGACGCCAGCCACGGTTCTCTGCGCGTCAACAGCAAGGGCAACAAGCTCACCGTGCTTGTCAGCGGCCAGTATGTTCATGCCGATAGCACGCTGGTGCCCTCCGATGCGTACAAGGGGGGTTACGACGTCCGCGACCGCGAGATGACGCGCATCTTCAATGCCGCTCTCGACAAAGGCATCCATCTCACCGTCATCTTCGACAGTTGCCATTCCGGCGGCATCAGCCGCGGCATCGGCCCGGTGTACCGCGAGCGCGCCCTGGCCTTTGATCCGCGCGACATCGATGAAGCTCCTGACACGCTGCCCAACGGCCAACCGCGCCCCGGGCCCACCGAGCGCAGTGACAACCCCGCGCTGGTCCTTTCCGCCGCGCAACAGGATGAAACGGCCAAGGAGATGCCGCCTTCCAGTGGAACGGCCTCCGAGCCGCACGGCGCGTTTACTGCCGCATTGCTTGAGGCTCTCCAGGCTCTACCCGCCGATACGCCCGCTTCGGTTGTCTACGAGCGCGTGAAGGCTGTCCTTGAAGGCAGCAACGTACCCGATCAGGAACCTGACCTGGATGCCACCGCCGCGCGACGCGAGCAACCGCTCTTCGGTGGCGCCGCGGCAAAGTCCGGCAAGATCCGCGCGGCTGCGCTCGGCACCGGCGATGATGGCACCGTCTCGCTCGATATCGGCCGCGCCTCCGGTCTCGGCGTCGGCAGCGAGTTCACCGCCACGGTCCCCAACAGTGCAGGCCAGAAGGTCCAGCTTCGCATTACCAGCCTCGATGGCCTTGCGCGCTCCTCGGCTGAAGTCGTCAGCCCTGCGGGCGCAACGGTCGCGCCCGGCGACATCTTCGAGCTCACAAAGTGGATTCCCGCGGATACGCAGCCGTTGCGCGTTTGGCTCTGGCCCTCCAATCTCTCTCAGGACGAGATTGTCGCCGCGGCGGCGCAGGTGCAAGCTTCGGGAGCCGCTTTGGTCGCCGATCCCGCTGAAGAGCAGTGGACCCATGTCCTCAGTTGGGACGGCACGCATTGGACGCTGCAACAGGCGGGAACATCTGCGCCCGTCAGTCTTGGCGCTCCACTCACCGCCGATGCCATCAAGCAGCATCTTCCTGCCGGCGCCAAGCTCTGGGTCAATCTTCCGCCGTCGCAGGAGTTGGCCGCAAAACTCAAGCCGGCCGGTAGCGATAGCGCCGTCCAGCCCGCGGACAATCTGACCGCTGCCCATTACGCGCTCACCGGCGTCCTCACTGCCGATGGTCCCGCGTACGCTTGGTATCACAAGAGCGAGCTCGCCGCCGGTCCGCCGTCTCCCAATGCGCCTCCGCACAGCCCCGGCTGCTCGGCGACGTCGCAGTATCCGGTGCGCACGGATTGGGTGCCGGTGGGCAACGCCGGCGCCATCGATGCGGCCAGCGCCAAGCTCAACAACTACGCTTCGCTTCTCGCCAAGGTGCACGGCTGGCTCGAGCTGGCTAACAGCCCAGCGGATGCCTCTGCCGCCGAGTACTACTCCCTGGCCTTGATTCCGTCCACCGGCCAAACGCCGCTTCCGGGGGACCAGACAACCCACCAGGGCGATCTGCTGAAGATGGCCCTTGCCTCCAGCGACCGCATCATCGACCGGCGCTGGGTTTATGTCCTCGACATCGATTGTCACGGCCAGGGAACGGTTCTTTATCCCCGTGACTACGCTGAAAACCAGTTTCCCAACGATGCGGATAACGGCCGCCAGTTTGTCCTGCCCGGCGCGCCGGTTCTCCGCATCGGCCCGCCTTATGGCGTGGATACGCTCATTTTGCTCAGCACGGCGCAGCCGCTCGCCGACCCCTTCGTGCTGAACTTTGAAGGGGTCGCCTCGCGTGGCACGCGAGGAGTGGCATCACCGTTAGAGAAGCTTTTGAACCAAACCAGCGGAGGAACCCGCGGATTCTCGGGCGAGGTCCCCACCAACTGGGGCATTGGGCTCATGACCGTTCACAGTGCTCCCAAAACCGTGCCAAATTAGGCCTCACGTACCAGGTGAGCAGCCGGCGGCTCACGGGTCCTTGCTCCCCGGCAACCAACTGGAGGTAGCACCATGGCTGTTTCTCGACGACTCTTCCTGGCCGACGCGTCTGCGCTCGGCATGATTGCTGCGCTTCTTCCTCAACTCGCCGCCGAACAAGCACAAGCACCCCAAGCAGCCGCGGCAGAAGACCTGCCGCATGACTCCTACAGCTTCTGGAACGGATTCTATGACTCCGTAAACCCCTACAGCGCCGACTACGGCAGCAAGGCGGCCTCGCGCGGGCCCACTGACCAGCTTCCCGACCCTCAGGCCCAAACCCAGTACCTGCACTACAACACCGAAAAGAAGCGTCTCCGTTATGCCTCTGACATCCAAAAGGAGGAGCTACTCGATCACGACGGCGACGTCTCCGTGAGCCTTGCGCTGGCTCAGTACCGGCCGGGAGGAGGCGAAGCCAATCTGAAGGCCTCGCAGTTGCGCGTCGACGCCACGCAGATTCACCCCCTCATCAACATCGCGGCTCCGCTCGCTTGGGCCGCCATTGCATCGATTTCTCCTAACACGGCGGGAAAGATTTCCCTCGACGACATGGGCTTTCGATCGGTCCAGGCAACGCAGGGCACCAGCAAGATCCTGCTAACCAAGGGCACGGGAAAGTTGTCGGTCAACGTATCCAAGGCCGGCCAGCAATCGATGTTCATCAAGGTTCTGAACATCATGATCATGGGCGCGAAGGCTGCGGCTCCCATGGTCAGCTTGCCGGCCATTAGTGTGCCCGCTCTCAGCACGTTTACTGAGGCGCTCAGCTACTGGGAAGACCGTACCAAGTTCATCATGGCCGGAAACTTGACCACCGCCGTGGCCACGCAGCAGGCGCTCAACGCTCCTGAACGCGAGCCCCAGTACATCGGCCTCGTCGCCGGCGACTATCTGATGGTCCCGCAGAGGCATGTCGACGAGCTTGCCAGCGCTTTGCCCAATCTCGATCTGGTGCAGGGCTACCTGGTCGCCAAAGACGCCAATCCGGACCTGCCGCTCCCGCAGCGCGCGCAAACCGCGGTCCCTAGCATCACCTATGCCTCGATGCGGATCGGGGTAACACCGGTGCAGGGCTCCTGCTCGAGCTCAGGCAGCTCTTCCAACCCGCTCGCCGGTATACTCGGCGGCTCTTCCTCTTCTTCCTCTTCCTCGGGATCAGGCTCCGGCAAGAGCAGCTCCGGCTCCTCGGGAAAGGGCTCGGGCAAGAAAAAGTAGGAGACGTAGAATGTCTCGAGAAGGTATGCTAGGGTCTGTCGAGAGGAACGGACCCTGGCTAAGATCGGCCGCCGGGTGAGCCGGCGGCGCAGCCCAACGCTGAATCGGGGGTCAAAATGGGCCGCGAATCACGGATTCTGGCACTAGTCTGTTTGGGCATCGGAGCGCTGGCGACCGCCCCTCTCGTCGCCCAGAGCTTCGGCGCGTCCAAAGAAAAAGTAACTCTCCATCGCAAACTTCCCGCCATCGTGCATCTCCCCGGAGACACCATCAAGGTTACTGTCTCATCGGCCGACGAGGATGGCGCGCTTCCCTACGACTTCCAGGCGCTGTTGGAGACCGAACTGCTGAAGGACCAGCCCACCCTCCGCATCGAAGACAATCCGGCCACCGAGCTCGTTTGTCACATCACCGAGTATTCCCACCCCGATCCCATCGTCACCAAAAGGGCGGCACCGGGAATCGCCCTCGGCACGAGCGGGATCGACCTCACCAAGAGCGCCACAAAACAGGCAGCTTTTGTCCGCATCACGGGGGAACTCAACGTCTCCTTCCAGGCCAAAACCGGCGGCGGCAAGATGCTCATCTCCGACAATATTGACGTCAACTTCGACCGCGAGTACGACAGTGCGGGGAACTCCACGTCACACGGCGTGATGAGCCAGTTTACCGGCACCTTCGGCCGCATGAAGGGCGGCTCGAACAGCGAAGACATGAACCCTCCCACGCCAGCAGAATTGCGTTCGCGGCTGATCCTCGATGCGGTTCAGCAGATTGCCGAGCATCTCGTGAACTCTGATGAAGCAGTCGACGTCTATCTGGCGCGAGGAAAAGGCCCGCTCGACGAGGGCGACAAGGATGCCGAGACGGGATTGTGGGAGCGCGCCCTGGAGACCTTCGAGACCGCTCCCGCGGCGTCCAAGCCGACTGAGGATGCCTACCGGCTTTACAACGTCGGCGTGGCTTATGAGGCGCTCGCCTATCAGGCCGACGATGAAAAGGCGGCCATGAAGTACCTTGACCAGGCCGCGATCAACTACGGCAAAGCCATCGACGCCAAGCCCGACGAAAAGTATTTCGTTGAGCCGCAAAAGCGCATTGAAACTGCAATCGCGCACTACAAACAACTCCAGAGAGAGAAGGAAGAAGAGGCTGCCAAAGCCAGGGCCGCGGCCCTCGCAGCCGCCAATGCCAAGCCTCCCGCGCCCGCTGGCCTTACCAACGATCAGGTGATCGCCATGGTCAAGTCTGGCATGGCCGACGACACCGTCATGCACGCCATTCGCGGAGCCGACGCAGTCAACTTCGACCTTACACCGGCCGGCCAGCATGCGCTCACCACCAACGGCGTCAGCGCTCGCGTCCTGGCCACGATGAAGACTCAGGCTGCCAAGAAGCCGGTGTCCGCCAAACCAGCCCCCCGCAAAGGCCTCACCAACTCACAGGTGATTGCCATGGTCAAGTCCGGCATGGATGACGGCGTGGTCATACAGGCCATCAACGGAGCCGACGCGATCGACTTTGACCTTACCCCGGCTGGACAGCAGCAACTCACCACGAGCGGCGTCAGCGCCCGTGTTCTGGCCGCAATGAAGGCCCGAGCCATGAAGAGACCGGCGGCAACCACGAGGCCCGTGGCGCAAAGATGAGTCATCTGAATCGATCCGGCATCCTGTTTCTCGCGTTGCTTACCGCTGCACTTGTCGTCTGCCCACGCGCCTCCGCGCAAGGCATCCGTTGCGGTGCAGGCCAGGATCTCGTCGTCCAAGCGCTGGAGCGCATCACTCCTCAAAGCGGCAACGATGCCTTTCAGGACGCGCTTGAGTTGCTCAAGCACGCCGTTTCCGTGTGCCCCGAGCTGGGTGACGCGTGGTATTACCGCAGCCTCGTCGAGAAGCGTCTTGGGCGCGATTCTCTCGCCAACTACGCCATGGGGAAGGCGCAGTTCAACGGCTCTGAGGCGCTCGAACAGGGCCTGAATCCACTGGTCCTCTCCACGCCGGCCTCACGCGGCTTCTCCACCGACGAAGGCACCACGCCCACGCCTTCTGCTCCTCCGGTTCGTCCCGGCCCCGTACAGCAGAAGTGGGCGCTGGTCGTCGGCATCTCCAAATTCACTGACAGCCAGATTCCCCGCCTCAACTACACCACTGACGACGCCACCGCCTTTGCCACCGCGCTCAAGGATCCCTCCATCGGCGCCTTTCCCGCCGACAACGTCCACGTCCTCACAGATGACCAAGCCACTACAAAGAACATCAAGGAAGAACTCAACTGGATCGCGCGCCACGCTCAGCCCAACGATCTTGTCGTGATTTACATCGCCACGCACGGCACGCCGCGAACCGTCGACACTGCGGGCGGCGCCAACTACCTGATCACCTACGACACCGAGGTCTACTCCGACGGCAACCTCAATGAGGATGCGCTTTACGCCACAGCCTACCCCATGGTGGAGCTGGCCAACGCCGTTTCCACGCGCATGAAAGCACTGCGCACCGCCGTCTTCCTCGACACCTGCTACAGTGGCGGCGCGGCGGGCGGCAGCGCGCCTCAGTCCGGCCAGGCGCTCGCCAACACCGCTCCCTCAGGCGCCATGCTTGCGCACATGTCTGAGGGCACCGGCCGCATCGTCATGGCCGCCAGCCAGGTCAACGAGGAGTCGCTTGAAAGCAGCCAGCTCCACCACGGCTACTTCACGTACTATCTGCTCCAGGCGCTCAAGAACGGCAAAGGAGCGACGCCTTTGAGCCAGGTCTATGCGTCGGTGGCGCAGCAGGTGTCGAGAAACGTCTCCGCGCAGGGCATGCACCAGCATCCCGTTCTGAATCGCAGTTCCGACGATGCGGACTTCGCTCTCAGAGCCGCCGACTCTTCATCAGCAAAAGCCCAGCCCTAATCGCGTTGCCGTCGGCCGCGCAAATGCCGCCCTTAAGACGAGCCGATCACAATCCGCTCACCCGAGCAGTTGCTTCGCCACCTTGATGTACAGCTCCACCGCCTCCTGCAGTTCCTTCTTCGCCAGCTTCTCGAAAGGCGTGTGCGCCATGTGAATGTTACCGGGCCCCAGCAGCACTGGCTCGCCCCAGTTGCTCAATTGCGGAATGTCTGTCGTGAACTTCGCCACCATCGTCGGCAAACCCTCCGGTGCGCGCAGCCGCACAAAAGGAATCTCCAGCGTGAAGTCCACCTCCGCCAGTCCCTTGGCTGCCTCCAGCAGCGCAGCCTTCACCGGCGCCGAGTCGCCCACCAGCCGCACCAGCACCTGCGCCTCGGCCTTATCGGCGATCACATTCGGCGCGTGCCCGCCGTGAATCTGCCCGATATTCAGCGTGCATGGCCCGACGTCCTCCGTCACCGGCAGTTTCAGCTCGAGCAGCTTCCCCATCACCTGCACCAGCTTGTGCACCGCGCTTTCGCCTAGCTCGGGATACGCCGAGTGCGCCATTTTGCCCGTCGCGCGAAACACCACGCGCAGCGCCCCCTTTGACGCCAGCGCCACGCGATTATCCGTCGGCTCGCCGTTGATCAAATAACGGCTTCCCTTTGGCTTCAGGTTCGCCGCCTTGGCGCCCGCCGAATCGCGCTCCTCACCGCTCACAAACAGCACACCAACCCGGAACCCCTCCGCCCGCAGTACTTCCGCCGCTGCAACCTGCGCGGCGATAATTCCCTTCGCATCCGAAACGCCTCGCCCGTACATAAACTCCGCATCCTCGCTGAACGGGATGTACGGCGGAACGGTATCCATGTGCGTGGAAAAAACCAGATCCGGAGTCTTCCCTGCCGGCCCGGCGTACACGTTCCACCGCGGTCCGGCCGTAGCACTCTCCTCGGGCTGCGCCACCGCGGTCTTCTCCACCTCCCAGCCGCGGCGAGCCAGAAAATCAGCCAGAAAATCACCCACCGCGCCTTCGTGATAGGTCGTCGATTCGATCTCGCATAACCGGCGCGTCAGCCCAATCGGGTCAATAGGGCGGTGCTCGGAACGGTCGTTCATGATGCAGCCAGAATACCGTAGCGGGCCCTTGCCCCTTCGCTCGTGCACCATCCCGCGCCCTTCCACCCTGGCAAGATGAAACTTTCTCCATTTCCTCCTTCGTCAAGGCCTTGCGGGACCGTCACCCGAATCAGCGTAAAATGAGGAGTGGAATGATCCCCGCCACCGCACCCGCTCAAGCTGAGACGCCTCCATCCGGCCTGTTCCTCTGGCTGAAGGAGCAACTGCCATGAACCAGGTCGGCGATACGGCTCTCGAAGCTCTGCACGCCACGGCCACGCAGATTTTTACCGGCGCGCTCAAGGCCTGCAACATCGCCTCGGCCTTCGATCGGCGCCTGCGCTTCGAGGGCCACACGCTGCATCGCCTCATGCCCGACGGCAGCGGCCCCGCCGCGATCGATCTCTCCGCCTACAAGCGCATCTTTGTCATTGCCCTGGGCAAGGCTGCCGGGCCCATGCTCCAGATCCTGCTCGAGCGTATGAAGCGCCGCAAAGGTCTCCGCGGCATCTGCTGCACCAACCAGTTGCCCACCGCGCGCAACTGGCGCTTCCGCTACTTCGAGAGCGGCCATCCTTTGCCCAACGAAGACTCCTTCGCCGCCGCTCGCGCCGCGCTGGCCCTTCTGCGCAAAGCCAGGAAAGACACCCTCATCTTTTTCCTCATCTCCGGCGGCGGCTCGGCCATGTTCGATCTGCCCCTTGACCCGCAGATTACCCTCGACGACACCATCATCTTCCACCAGTTGCTGCTCGCCTCCGGCGCGCCCATCAACGAGATCAATACCCTGCGCAAGCATTTTTCCGCGGTCAAGGGCGGACGCCTCGCCATGGCCGCGCCAGAAGCGCTCAAGGTCAGCCTGCTCCTCCCCGATGTCCCCCTGCGCACGCTGGACGCGCTCTCCTCCGGGCCCACTTCGCCCGATCACTCCACCGTCGCCGATGTCCGCGAGCTCCTCGCCAAATACGATCTTGCACCCAAGCTCCCGCCCTCCATCCGCGTTTTCTTTGAGCGCGAGGATCTCCCTGAATCGCCCGGCAACAAGGGCTCGCGCCCATCCTTCCTCCCCAGGCTGCCCTGGGCTGACGCTGCGCGCCCGCGCCAGATCACCTCGGCCGCCAGCATGAGCGGCGAGGACGAGGCCTTTCGCGATTCCGTCTTCGAGATCCTCCTCTCCAGCCACGATCTGGTGGAGAACGCGCGTGCCCTCGCGCGCGAAGCGGGCTACCACGTCGTTGTCGACAACAGTTGCGATGATTGGGATTATGCTGATGCAGCCCGCTATCTGCTGGAACGCTTCCATACCTTCCGCGCCAAGCATGACCGCTTCTGTCTCATCTCTGTGGGCGAGGTCACCGTTACCCTCAACCGCACTCCGGGCGCGGGCGGCCGCAACCAGCAGTTTGCCCTGACCTGCGCCCTCGAGCTCGCCAACTTTCCCGGCGCGCGTCTCACCGTGCTCAGCGCTGGCTCCGATGGAATCGACGGCAACACGCAGGCAGCCGGAGCCATCGCCGACCCCACCACCGTAGCCCGCGCCCGCGCCTTCGGCTTCGATCCCCAGCAGTCGCTGGCCGAGTTCAATGCCTGCCCTCTCTTCACCGCAATCGGTGACTCCGTCGTCACCGGCCCCACCGGCCAGAACCTGCGCGATCTGCGCCTCCTCATCTCCGAAAACGCCTGACGCCGCTCAACTCCCGCGCGCCAAATCCCCAGTGGAAAATCGAATTATTTTTCCCTCTCCCTCTCGATTCCGCTGCATTAGGATTGGATCGTGGCTCGAAAAGCAAACCGCAAGTCGGCAGGTAAACTACCCGACATTCGCGCTGTTGCCGCCGTCGCCAGAGTATCCATCGCCACGGTTTCCAGGACCATGAACGGATCTCAGCTGGTGAGCGATCGCCTGAGCAAGCGCGTCTGGCAGGCGATCAAACAGCTCGAACTATCTTCCCAACACCCACGCGCGCACGCTGGTCTCCGGCCGCAGCCGCCTCCTGGGCATCATCGTCGAAAACATCACCAACCCCTTCTTCCCTGAGCTGATCCAGAGCTTTGAAGAGATCGCCGTCGCGCGCGGTTATGAGATTCTGGTCAGCTCCACTAACAGCGACCCCGTAGTGCTGGCCGCCTGCGCGCGCCGCATGCTAGAGCGCAAAGTTGACGGCGTGGCCGTAATGACCTTCGGCGAAGAAGAACCCGTCCTCGACCAGCTTGTGCACCGCGGCGTGCCCATCGTCCTGGCCGAGTTCAAGCTCGACGACCCCAAGGCGAGCACGATTCTCCTCGACTACTCCACAGGCATTCACCAGGCTATCCGCCATCTCGCCGATCTCGGCCATCGCGCCATCGCCTTCCTCGCCGGACCCCACAGCCTGCACTCCGCCATCACACGCGAAAACGACTTCCGTGCCGCCATGCAGGCTGTTGGCCTTCCCATCCAGAAAAAGTGGATCATCGAGTGCAACCACATGCTCAAGGGCGGCGTTGCGGGTTTCGAGCAGTTGCGCAAGCTCGCCGCGCGCCCCACCGCTATCGTCTGCTCCAACGACATGACGGCCATTGGCGTCTTGCGCGCGGCTTACATGGACGGCCTGCGCGTACCCGAGGATCTCTCCGTCATCGGCCTCGATGACATCGACTTTGCCGAATACACGCTGCCCCCGCTTACCACCATCCGCCTCTCGCGTGCGGAACTGGCACGCGCCGCCTTCAATGCGCTTCGCGCGCAGCTTGAGGACGCCGGCAGTCCAAAACTCCAGCGTGAGTTCCTGGTTTCGACCAGCCTCGTCGTCCGCGGCTCAACGGCCGCCCCGCCCGCAAATTCATAATGTGCGAGCCTCAATCCGAATCCGCATCGGCAGCGACCGCATGAGGCCGGCTTCTCCTTCCGCGCATCGAATGATTGCAATTGGATGACATATCGATTGCAACCTCGCGACACTTCGCAGGATATGCTGTCTAAAGGGTGACAGAGGCAAAAGCTACCCCGGAGGCCGGCTTATGACGACTGCATTTGTTAACCGCATCGCCACGGCCGTCCCACCGCACGACATGCACCCGGCCTTCGTCGAATTTGCCCAGAGCCCTGCTCCCCGAAGGCACGCCCAGGAATCTGTATCGCCGCATGGCGCGCCTTGCGGCCATCGAGCACCGCTACACTTTCCTGAAACCCATCGTGACCGCGAACGGCTCGCTCCAGGACGAAAGCGCACTCTTCGTGCGTGGCCACTTCCCTTCCACGGCGCGCCGCATGACAATCTTTGAGCAGTTTGCGCCGCAACTTGCACGCTGTGCTCTCGACAAGTTGGCGCTCACTGAAGCCGAACGCCAGGGCATCACCCACGTCATCGTCACTTGTTGCACCGGCCTCTACGCGCCCGGCCTCGACTACGAAGTCGTCGAGCTTCTTCGGCTCAACCCATCGGCTGAGCGCACCTTCATTGGGTTCATGGGTTGCTATGCCGCCATCAACGCACTCAAGGCTGCGCGTCACATCGTTCGCTCCGAACCCGACGCCAAGGTTCTGCTTCTGAGCCTCGAACTCTGCACCTTGCACATGCAGGAGACCCAGGACCTGGAGCAGTTGCTCGCCTTCACGGTCTTTGCCGATGGTTGCGCCGCCTATCTGGTCACCGCGCAGCCGGTAGGCCTGGCCATCGACAGCTTTCTCGCCGTCAACCTTCCCAGCACCGATCACCTCATCACCTGGCGCATCGGCGAGCAGGGCTTCGACATGCATCTCTCCGGCCAGGTCCCCGGCCAGTTGCGCCACGGACTTGCTGAAGCAGGCAGCCGGATTACGCAAGGCCAGGATCGATCCTCCATCGATCTCTGGGCCGTCCATCCCGGCGGCCGCACCATCCTTGACGCCGCCGAGCAGGGCCTCGCTCTGGCCCGCCGAAGCGCTCGCTGACTCGCGCAACATTCTCTTGAACTACGGCAATATGTCCTCGGCTTCCGTCATGTTCGTCTTGCACCGGCTGATGCAGCACGCCCGACCCGGCCAAATTGGCTGCGCCATGTCCTTCGGGCCCGGCGTCACCGCGGAGACGATGCTCTTTCATGCCGTCTGACGCGATTGACTTCCGCTATCGCGCGCAGCTCACCGAACGGATGGACAAGCCCTGCACCCGCGAGGAGTTGCGCGCCTGCCTCCGCGACATTGCGCGGCTCAATCGCTGGTTCCTGGCACACCGCCCGCTCATCGATTGGCTCAACATTGTCGTCCCTGCTCCCACCGACCAACCCATCCACATTCTCGACGTTGGTTGCGGCTACGGTGACGGTTTGCGCTGCATCGAGCGCTGGGCTCGCGAACGCCACATCGCGGTGAAATTGACAGGCCTCGACATCAACCCCCTCACCGTGTCCATCGCCGCCGAGGCCAGCCCTCCCGCGAGCGCCATTCACTGGGTCGCCGCCGATGTCTTCGCGTACCAGCCCGAAAACCCGGTTCACCTCATCGTCAGCTCCCACTTCACCCACCATCTCGGCGAGCCCGATGTGGTCCACTTCCTGCAATGGATGGAGCGCCATGCCGGGCTCGGATGGTTTATCAACGATCTCTCGCGTGCCGCCGTTCCCTATCATCTCCTTCGCGTCTTTGCCAAACTCACCCGCCTGCATCCCTTCGTGCAATACGACGGCCCGGTCTCCATCGCGCGCTCGTTCGTGCCCGGCGACTGGCAGAGGATGTGTTCCGCCGCGGGTCTCAACTCCCACGGCCTTTCTGTCAAACCATTCAAGCCCGCGCGCCTTTGCGTGGCACGGAGAAAGCCACAATGAGCGCCACACCTCGCAGTGCGGACCACCTCGTCATCGGCGGCGGTCCTGCCGGCTCCATGGTCGCCCTGCGCCTCGCCGCCGCCGGACGCCAGGTTGTGCTCATCGAGAAAGAGCCCGTCCCGCATCACAAGGTCTGCGGCGAGTTCCTCAGTCACGAGGCCGTCGCCTATCTTCATCAACTTGGCGTCGCCCCACGCAACCTCGGCGCCGCCGTCATCCGCCGCATGCGCCTCTCCGCCGCCAGCAAAGTCGTCGAGGCGGCGCTCCCCTTCCAGGCGCTTTCCCTCTCGCGCCGCGTCCTCGACGCAGCTCTCCTCGCCCGCGTTGAAGATACAGGCTGCCATGTCCTGCGCGGCGTCGCTGTCGAATCGCTCACTCCTCACGGCAGCCAGTGGACCGCCACGCTCGCCAACGGCGAATCTCTGCGCTCGCCAACCGTCTTTCTCGCCACCGGCAAGCACAACCTGCGCGGCCACGTCCGCGCTCCCGCCAAACAAACCGATCTCATCGGATTCAAACTGCAATGGCAGCTTGCGCCCGCGCAGATCCAGTCCCTGCGTGATTGCATGGACCTCTACCTCTTCTCCGGCGGATACGGTGGGCTCTCACTGGTCGAGGACGGCGTCGCCAATCTCTGCCTCGTCGTGCGGCGCTCCACGCTGCGCTCGCTCGGCGGTTGGCCGCAGCTTCTCGCCTCCATCCCGCGCGGTAATCACCATCTGCAGCAGCTTCTCCAGGGCGGCACGGCGCTCTGGCCGCGCCCTTTGGCCATCTCGCCCATACCTTACGGCTATCTCGTCAATCAGTCGCGCGGCCTATGGTGCGTCGGCGATCAGGCGGCCGTAATCCCCTCCTTCACCGGCGACGGCATCTCCATCGCCCTGCACTCGGCCGCGCTCGCCGCGCAAATGTTCCTGTCTGGCAGCAGTATCGCCAGCTATAACCGCACCCTGGTCGCCCAACTCAGCCGCTCTATGGCGCTCGCCACTTGGCTTTCGCGCGCAGCGGTCACGTGCGTCGGTCGCCATGCCGCGCTCTCCATCTTGCCGCTTCTGCCCGATGTTATGCGCTGGATCGCCGCGTCCACGCGCATCCCGCAATCCTCGCTTGTCTTTGGTGAAAGCGCATCCGGAGAAACCGGACCCGCCGCCCGGCAGAGTGCCTAACGCGCCGCGCCCTGACCTACCGCACCGCCATCTCGCTCTGCGTCGCCAGCGCGCTCGCCTCCCGCCAAGCCGTGATCTCCGCATGCGTCCGATCCGCTGCTACACGCCGGTGCGAATAGATCTTTGGCTCGCCAAACCACAATTGCGCTGAGAAACCCGCCACGCCCAGCACCTTCCACATATGTGTGAGGAAGGATTCATCGCCGTACCAGCACAGTTCCCGCTCCTCGATGCCGCCCTCGATCATGTACCGGACGGCCGCCGCAGTAATCGGCGCGCCGGCTGTCGTCGCGGGATCGATAAGCCGCGAGTGAAACCGCAGAACCTGTGCTCCGTCCGTGCTCGTGCCTTCAGGAAAGAGCAGCACCGGAATCGGCAGTTTGAGCCGCTCGCTGATCTGCTCGGCCACTGACATGGCGCTGGCCTGGCTCGACCGGTCGAGGAAGATCGTTCCCCCGCTCCGCGCCGCCTTGCCGAAAAACGGCCAGCCAACGATCTCCATCTTGGCCACAAAAAAGCACGGCATCACCGCGCTGATGATAAGGATGTCGAGATAGCTCAGGTGGTTCGCCACCACCAGCCCGCATGTCGGCGGCTGGCCCTCCACCTGCGATTCGATGCCCAGCGAATTCAGGACCGAGCGCGCCGCCGCCTGCAGCCACAAAGCGCGCCGCTCCAGTGTCATCGGGCCGCGCAGGCGCGCCATCCAGTAGCGAAGAACGCAGAACGCAAGAACGAACACCAGCGCCACAGCGCGCCGGATACGCCGCATTGTCAAGAGGTGAGCGGGGCCAGAAAGCGGTTGCGCGCCGCGGCCGAAAGCAGTTTCAAATCCAGGAGCGTCAGAAAATCGATGGTTCCGAACTCGCGGTCCCATGCCGGCGGCGCGGCAATCCGCGCGCCAATGGCGAGGTAGGTCCTCAGCAGTTTGGGAACCTTCACCGCAGTGGAAGCTTGCGCCGGAGAAGAACCCTCCGCATGCGATCGATCGGTCTGGCAGGGCGACGGCTGTGCGTCTGCGCTCTCGTGCTCCTCGGGGCACGCATACGCTGCGGTCGGCGCCGTCTCAAACTCCTTGGGAACCCTGAAATTCTCAAGCTGGCGATACATCTGCCAGCCTTCCGCCGGGTCATTGGAGTTCAAGGAAGAGCAACCAAGCAAAGTACGAAGCCCCATGTCGGTAGCATACTGCGCAATCCCCCTCCACAACAACATCAGCACTTCGGGGGTGCGGTGCTCGCGATCAATCGAGGCACGTCCCAGTTCCAGAATCCCCGGTCGCAGCGGCGCATACACCGCCAGGTTGAACTCCTGTTCGGAGTAGTAGCCCAGGTTGCGCGCCGCCGTTTCGCCCGACTGCATCCGATACGTTCCCACCACCCGCCGGCTCGCCTTGTCTTCCACCAGCAGGTGCTCGCAGACCGCGTCGAAGCGATCCGTGTCGAGTCCCGTTTCGTACGAGCTCTCCAATCCCTCGCCCAACTCGATATTGAACACCCTGAATCGCAGCCGGCACGCAGCCTCGCGATCCTCGGGCGTCTCCGCAAGCCGCAGCCGGTAATGGCCCACATCAGCATGAATGCGCGAAGATCGCGCCGCCAACCCGCGCATCGGAGCAGCCGCAGGAAGTGTGATCTCCACCAGAGAACCGGCATCGAGCGCCAGCTTCAGCGGAACCTTGGGCCGGGTGTGTGGGATCACGCGTCCAGTATCCCGGCGTGGCTGTGAAAGAACGATCAATCCGGCGCGAATTCAGTGCAAAAATCTTCTTCACCTATTCATCGGCCCGTCACAAACGCCGCTCTCCATCGCCATGCACGTCGCCCAAAATGCGCATGGCGCAGTCCTGCGCCCAATTTGCTCAGCGTCCCCTGCCGCGGAACGCCATTCCGCCCCGCGCCGCCATCATCGTCCCACGCGAGGTGAAGCCCCCAGTGACCAAGCCGCGGCCCGTATATCCGTAGCCATAGCCGCGGACAGCCGGCGCATAAGCCCGTGGCGCGTACCCATACCCTCGCACCACCGGCCCTCCAACATACCCCCTCGGCCAGTACCCGTACGCTCCAACCCGCGGCCCGATCACCACCCCACCATAGGCAAACACTCTCGGGTACGGTGCTACCACCACGGGCGGAATATAGGGCACGGGATACGGTACCGGCGGCGCATATGCCATCACGGGAGGCGCAGCGGGCTGCTCTGCCGGCGCAGGTTGTTCGGGCGCATAGGAGTTCTCGGATCCCTCATCCGGCCCCTGCGTCGGCGGCGGAGGCTGTGGCGCGTACGAATTTGGCCCGCGCTGGTAGAGTCCATATGGATCGCGCTGCGGCTCCGGAACCACGGGAACCTGAATGTCTTCCATCACCCGCAGTGTCACCGCCGTCTCTTCCTTCAGCGTCGGCCGCGGACCGCGCCGTGGCAAGTTGAGCAGATCGATCGGCCACAGCACCGGAATCATCCAAAGCACAGTGTCGCGAACGGCGTGGCCCTTGCCCAGAATCCGCCCCTGCGCGTCAATCTTGTAGCCGGGTACGTCCACCACCTTTGCGTTGACTGGAACCACCGTATCGCCCACGTACAGCCGGTCGAAACTCAGTTCCATCCAGCCTTTTCCCACAAAATGGCCGGGATCCTTGTACTCGGCGAATTCTCCGCCCAGGCAGCTGCCATAGGGGAGCATGAAATCGCCACGGCGGTGCTCCACCTTGCACAGCACCGGATCGCCGATGGCGGTGGTTTTCGACGAGATTCTCGCGTCGCCGGTCGTGCACGAAACCAGCGAGCCTGCAGGAATGAGCCGTTGGCCGGTGTCCGCAAACAGCTGCGGCGCCAGCAGAAGAGAGAGAACGAAGAGCATGGTGCGTTTCATGTGCAGCCCTCCAAGGCAAAAATGCCGGTACGTCTCGCGAGAAGAACTCCCCGCAAGCAGCAATGGACAGGAAAACTCCTTTAGAGAGCAACCCAGGGGCCCCGGATAAGTTTCGCGAGTTTCGCGAAGAATTTTGAAAGGCGGGTGACAAAATGGACCGAAGCACGTCGAGTGCGGCTCAAGCCACGGCAGAACTGCCCTGTGGGCGGTGCATCTCAGCGCCTCGGTGCCCAGGCCGGACTCCAGAGCAAGACGACCAGGTCTCTGGCCGCATAGTCTTCCACTTCGAGTGGGTGCCCCAGGGTCTGGGGCCCCATGGACAGGTCAACGTCCATGGGGTTGGAGATCTCGATTTTGAGACCTGGGATATCACGATGCTTCAGCCACAGATTCACGCGGTCAGAGACCTCGTCCCCGCGCGCAGCCGGCCTAAGCTCCCGGCTCGTAATTCAGGTTCGGCCCCAGCCACCGCTCCACTTCCTTGACGCTCATCCCCCTGCGCTGCGCATAATCTTCCACCTGGTCGCGATCGATCTTCCCCACGTTGAAGTAGCGGCTCTTCGGATGCGCAAAGTAGAACCCGCTCACGCTCGACCCCGGCCACATGGCAAACGACTCGGTCAGCTCGATCCCCGTCTTCGCCTTCACGTCGAGCAGCCGCCAAATCGTCCCCTTCTCTGTGTGATCCGGGCATGCCGGATACCCCGGCGCCGGCCGGATCCCGCGATATCTTTCATGGATCAGCTCTTCGCTGCTCAAATTCTCGCTCCGCCCGTAGCCCCACTCCTCGCGCGCGCGCTTGTGCAGGCACTCCGCAAAAGCCTCCGCCAGCCGGTCGGCAAGCGCCTCCGCCATAATCGCGTTGTAGTCGTCGTGCGCCGCCCTGAATCTCTCGCACAGCTCCTTCAATCCAACCCCGCTCGTCACCGCAAAAGCGCCAATGTGATCGGCCAGCCCCGTCTCTTTCGGCGCAATAAAGTCCGCCAGACACCGGCACGGCTCATTCCCTTCGCGGTCCGATTGCTGCCTTAGAAAATGGAATCGCGTCAGCACCTTCGCGCGCGTCTCATCGGTATACAGCTCCACATCGTCGCCCACCGCGTTCGCGGCAAAAAACCCATATACGCCGCGCGCCGTCAGCAGCTTCTCCTTCACAATCCGGTCCAGCAGCGCATTCCCTTCCGCGAAGATCTGCCGCGCCTGCTCACCCTGCTTCTCGTCCTCGAGGATCCGCGGATACACACCCTTCAGCTCCCACGTGTGAAAGAACGGGCTCCAATCAATGAACTCCCGAAGTTGCTCAAGCGTAAACTCGTCCAAGACCCGAACGCCGGTGAAGGCGGGCGTCGGCAAATCCTCCGCACGCCACTCGATCGGCGTCCGCCTCGCCCGCGCCGTCTCCAGCGGAACCACCGCCCTCCGCGGCGCCGCGTGCGCCTTGCGCAGCGCGTCATATTCGGCCTTGTGCCGCGCCACAAACTCCGGCTTGCCCTCTTCGCTCAGCAGGCTTGTTGTCACCGGCACCGCCCGGCTCGCATCCAGCACATGCACCACCGGCTCGCTGTAGTGGGGCGCAATCTTCACCGCAGTATGCGCGCGGCTCGTCGTCGCTCCGCCAATCAGCAGCGGCAGCTTCATTCCCTGCCGCTCCATCTCCCGCGCCACGTGCACCATCTCGTCGAGCGAAGGCGTAATCAGCCCGCTCAACCCGACAATGTCCGCCCTCACCTCCCGCGCCCGCTCCAGAATCTTCTCCGCGGGGACCATCACACCCAGGTCGATCACTTCGTAGTTGTTGCAGGCCAGCACCACGCCCACAATGTTCTTCCCAATGTCGTGCACGTCGCCCTTCACCGTCGCCAGCACGATCTTTCCCTGCGTCCTCACCGCCTGGCCCGCCGCCGCCATCAGCGCCTTCTCCGCCTCCATAAACGGCGTCAAATACGCCACCGCCTTCTTCATTACCCGCGCCGACTTCACCACCTGCGGCAGAAACATCTTGCCTGCGCCGAACAAATCTCCCACCACGCCCATGCCGTCCATCAGCGGCCCTTCAATCACGCTGAGCGGCCGCCCCAGTTTCACGCGCGCCTCCTCCGCGTCCGCCTCGATGTATTCGTCGATCCCCTTCACCAGCGCGTGACTCAGCCGCTCCTCCACCGTGCCCTTGCGCCATTCCTCGGTCTTTTTCTCGCCCGCCTCCTCGCCCTCGCCCGCAGCTCCCGCAGCCTTCAGCTTCTCGCCGAACTCCACCAGCCGCTCCGTCGCGTCCGGCCGCCGGTTCAGCAAAACATCTTCCACCAGCTCCTTCAGCTCTGGCTCGATCTCCTCATACACCTCCAGCATGCCCGCGTTCACAATGCCCATATCCAGCCCCGCGCGCAATCGCGTGATACAAAAACGCCGCGTGCATCGCCTCGCGTACCTTGTTGTTGCCGCGAAAACTGAACGAGATATTCGACACGCCGCCGCTCACCTTCGCGTGCGGCAAGTTCTCCTTGATCCACCGCGTCGCCCGGATGAAGTCCACCGCGTAGTTGTTGTGCTCCTCCATCCCCGTCGCCACGGTCAGGATGTTGGGATCGAAGATGATGTCCTCAGGCGGAAAGCACAATTCGCGCGTCAAGATCCTGTAGGCGCGCTCGCAAATCCTCGTCTTGTCCTCGTATCCCGCAGCCTGCCCCTGCTCGTCGAAGGCCATCACCACCGCTGCCGCGCCATACTTCAGCACCGCCGCCGCGTGCTCGCGAAACTTTTGCTCGCCCTCCTTCAGCGAGATCGAATTCACGATGCCCTTGCCCTGCATGCACTTCAGCCCCGCCTCAATCACCTCCCACTTTGAGGAGTCCACCATGAAAGGAACCTTCGCCACCTCGGGCTCGCTTTGCAGCATCTGCACGTAGCGCGTCATCGCGGCCACGCCGTCGATCATCCCCTCGTCCATGCAGATGTCGAGCACGTTCGCCCCATTCTCCACCTGCTGCCGCGCCACGCCTACGGCCTCTTCGTACTTGCCCTCTTTGATCAGCTTGGCGAACTTCGGCGACCCGGCCACATTGGTCCGCTCGCCAATCAGGATGAAGACTCCGGGCTGTTGCGTGAACGGCTGCGATCCCGACAATCGCAGCGGCTTAGTGTCTATCGCAGTTTTCATAAACTCGGACACGTGTCAGGGCACGATTTCACAGGTTGCGGAAAAATCCGATCGACGGAGGGGTTTGTATCAGGGCACGAGTTTACTCGTGCCGTAGCCGTCTCAAGATGGGCGAGGGCTTTAGCCCCTGAAAAGATGCCCGCGTTCAACAGCCATCGTTTTCGCAAGCCGCTCGCACTGTCACTCATGCCGCGCTCTCAACGCCGCAGGCTTCCGCGGCCGGCGCTGTCGGCACCTTCCGCGGCGCCATGCCTTCCAGCGCCTTCGCAATGGCCGCAATGTGCTCCGGCGTATTCCCGCAGCAGCCGCCGGCGATATTGATCAGTCCCTCGCGCGCAAACCCCCTCAGATACTGCGCCATGTCTTCAGGCCCGAGATCGAACCCGGTCGGCGACAGCGGGTTCGGCAAACCCGCATTGGGATAGCACGACACCGCTACGTCCGCCTTCTCCGCAAGCTCGCGCAAAAACGGCGCCATCAAATCCGGACCCAGCGAACAGTTCAGCCCTACCGTCAGTGGCTTCGCGTGCCGAACCGCGTTCCAGAACGCCTCAATCGTCTGCGCCGAAATCATCGTCTCGCCGCCGCGCCCCACCGCCGCCGAAATCATCACCGGCAATTCGCAACCCTTCGCCGCAGCGCCCTCCTCGTCGAACACCTCGCGAATCGCCACCAGCGCCGCCTTCGCATTCAGCGTGTCGAAGATCGTCTCCACCAGCAGCAAGTCCGCGCCGCCCGCAACCAGCGCCCGCACCTGTTGCTTGTACGCCGCCTTCACCTGGTCGAACGTCACCACGCGAAATCCCGGATCATCCGCATCCGGTGAGTTCGAGAGCGACACCGTCAGCGGCCCGATTGCCCCCGCCACAAACCGCTGCCGCCCCGTCTCGCTGCCCACGCGCTCTGCCCACTCCCGCCCCTGCCGCGCCGACTGCTCATTCAGATCCCACGCCAGCTCGTTGAGAAACCCGTCCTCAATCACCTTCTGGTAGAACTCCGGATCCTTCCGCCCGCCATGCTCCCGCGGATCATCGACAAAGAACTCGCTCTGCGCAATACTCGTCGCGCCAAACGTATTTGTCTCGATGATGTCCGCCCCCGCCTCCAAAAACCGGCGGTGAATGTCGCCCACCAGCTCCGGCCGCGTCAGCGTGAACAGGTCGCCATTGTTCAGCAGATCCTTCTTCGCATCCTTGAACCGTTCCCCGCGAATGTCCGCCTCTTTCATCCCATAGTTGCGGATCGTCGTGCCCGTCGCTCCATCGATGATGGCGATCCGGCTCTCGATCACGCGCTGCAAAGGATGTTTGGGAACCTTAGTCATTTCTTCTCCGGGATTTGCGGCCCTTCCCATCCAGCATATCGGACTCCGCGTCTCGCCCGAACCAATCCGCGCCGAACGCGCCTCGGCGAACACTGGAATGCGCCAACCTCACCGCGAATGGAGAAGCTGTAACTCCGGCCAACGAGATTGCAAATCAGCGCTGACTCGCTCACCTCGCTAACTTGCTGACTCGCTGCGCTTCGCGTTTCCCAATTAAACTGAAAAAGATGATCACCACACTCTTTGGCAGCGAAGAACCACAAAAATCCGGCTTCTTCGACCGCATGAAGCAGGCCGTCTCGCGCACTCGCGAGTCCTTCTCTGCCAAAATCGCCGACCTCGCTGCCCTCACCCGCACTGTCGACGAGTCCGCCCTCGACGAACTCGAATCCGCGCTTCTCACGAGCGATCTCGGCGTCCAAACCACCACCGCCATCCTCGACGCTCTCCGCGATCGGGCCCGCCATCAGGCCATCGAAGGCGGCGCCGAACTCCGCGATCTCCTCAAGGCCCAGCTTCGCTCCATCCTCGAGAGCCCGCAGCGCCCCGTCCCCGCTCCCGCATCCCCGCCCAAAGTTACCTTCCTCGTCGGCGTCAACGGCACCGGCAAGACTACTTCGAGCGGCAAGCTCGCCGCATGGTCCCGCGCCCAAAACCGCTCCGTCCTCCTCTGCGCCGCCGACACCTATCGCGCCGCCGCCATCGAGCAGCTCGAAATCTGGGCCTCTCGCTCCGGCGTTGAAATGATCAAGACCCGTCAGGGTGGCGATCCCGCCGCCGTCCTCTACGACGCCATCACCGCCGCTAAGTCCCGTTCGATCGACGATCTCTACGTCGACACCGCCGGCCGCCTCCACACCAAATCCGGCCTCATGGACGAACTCGATAAGATGCGCCGCACTGCGGCCCGCCTCGTTCCCGGCGCGCCCCACGAAGTCCTCCTCGTCATGGACGCGACGACGGGACAAAATGGTCTCCAGCAGGCCCGCCTCTTCACCCAGTCGGCCGGAGTCACCGGCATTCTCCTCACCAAGCTCGACGGCACCGCCAAAGGCGGCATCGCCGTCGCCATCGCCCGCGAGCTCTCCCTCCCCGTCCGCTACGTCGGTGTGGGCGAGAAAATGACCGATCTGCTAGAGTTCTCGCCGGCAGAATTTGTCGATTCCCTGCTGGAATAACTCAGACTCAGTTCCTTCACATTTGCCGACTTACTGACACTATTCGGTTCTTCGATGAGTGACTCGGCGATTTCTCGCCAACAGACGACTAATTTAACCACCAAGCGAGAAAACGGGCACTTGGCAGTCGGGGGCCTATTGTCCTTCCGGTCGCATTTTGATTGGCGCGCACCACAGTGCTCTCTCACTTGTCAGCAACGGGCGGATGTGAAGTTGTATTCTCTGTCCATCTGCGCAGTTCTTCTTCGCTTGCCGGTTGCTTCCGTGTCAACAAATCGAGCAGGCGGTAGTAGCTGGACATAGCAACGCTGTGACGAGGGTTGCCTGTAGATGACCAGGAAGCCGTGTGCGCAACGACCATGTCTAGCTTGGGAAGGATAGTTATCCATTGGCCGTGGGCGCCGGAAGCGGTGTAAGCGCCCTGGTAAGGACCGAGGGCGAATCGTCCGTCCCAAACCCACCACATATAGCCGAATCCGAACGGACCTGACATCATGGAGTCCGGATGCAGTTCCGAGATGTGGGTTGTGACCCTGGTGCTGCGCCGCACCCAATCGGCAGGGATCAGCTGATGATCCTGCCATTTGCCCCCTCGGAGCATCAAGTAACCGAGGCGCGCCATGTCGCGGGTAGAAAGCCACATGGGATAGGACTGGTAAAGCGAACGTGTCCGGTCTTCATCTTTCTTTTGTCGTTCGCGATCGAAGTCTTGCATCCCGAGTGGAATTGCGAGGTCGTCGCGCAGAGCATCGTAAATGTTCTTTCCGGTCGCTCGCTCGAAGACCGCACCCGCCGCATTGAAATCCCAATTGCTGTAAAGCCAGTAAGTACCAGGCTCATGGCTGCCACGCACGGGAGCGAAATGAAGTAAATCGCCGTCGTTCGATGCCTGGTGAAATACGCAGGAGCGCGCAGTAATCAGGTCAAGCACTTTCGCCCGCCCCTCAATCGGCAGAAGCCCGCCGAGGTCTGATATACCGAGATCTTTCAAGTTCGCCTCAAGCCGAATTGTTCCGTTCGCCACGTACCGCCCGTAAAGCATCGAGAGTATGCTTTTTCGTACTGAGGCCTGATAGTTGGGTTCAGCAACGTTGCCGTATTGGTAGACGACCTTGCCGCCCTTCACGACTATGAGACCGGTCGTGTCGAGCGTGCGGACAAAGGCATCTACCTCAGCGACAACTTTGGGGGAGAGCCCAGACTTGTCATATTCCCAATTCGTGCCAGGGAAGACGCGCACGGGGGAGACGCCGAACCCACGCCGCTCAAGACGATCAATGCTGTCAAGGTGCTAAAGATGCGATAAGCGGTGCGCGTTTGATGTATAACGCCCATTTCGTTGTGTGCAAAGTAGCTGGACTTCAAACAAACAGGCCCGTCCAGTCTGTCTTGATAGTGAAAGAGTATGCCAGATTGATACTTGACAACAACAGCCCAACTCACACATCAACACAATGTTTCGGCCAAAAACGTCCGTTTCTCAAGATCCGTGCCGCAAAAGGCCCCTTTGTCCCCCATCCCCCGCCGCCGCTCACCCCATGTACACTTGACCTTTCCCGTTCGTTGCGAACATGACAAACTGCTCCGATCTCGACCTTAGCTGGATGCAGCGCGCCCTCGAGCTCGCGGGCCGCAGCTCCGCTTTGGTAATCGCGCGCGAATTCATCCATAACCCGCAGCCCAGCTCGGACAATTATTCTGAAATGTGACCGCATGCTAAAACCACGCTCCCCAAACCATGGCGTCGGAAAGGCCTTCCTCCGCTCCATCATCCTATGGCTCGCCCTCGGCCTTGGCCGCTGCCTGGTCGCTCGCCGCGCTCACCCTCCTCGCCGCCCACTTCCTCGACCCGCCCACCACCGGCTGTCCACATTGAGCGCCGCCTGCAAGCCTGTGATTCACCTCAGGCCCTATCGCGAGCACTACGATTTCGTTCCCCTCCGCCAAATCTCGCCCGACTTCCAGCACGCCGTGATCGCCGCCGAAGACGGGCGCTTCTACCAGCACCATGGATTCGATTGGCACGCCATCGAAATCGCCGCCGAGGAAGATGAGAAAGGCGGTCGTATCCGCGGAGGTTCCACCATCACGCAGCAACTCGTCAAGAACCTCTTCTTCGGCACGCGCCGCTCGTACCTGCGCAAGGGCGCGGAGTTCACGCTCGTCCCCGTCGCCGAATTCGTCCTCGGCAAGCAGCGCATTCTGGAGCTCTACCTCAACGTCGTCGAATGGGGCCCGGGAGTCTATGGCGCGGAGGCGGCCAGTCAGCACTACTACGGAACCTCGGCCCGGCATGTCGACCGCGAACAGTCGGCACGGCTTGCCGCGATTCTACCCTCGCCTCTCAAGCGCCGCCCCGAGCGCATGGATCGCTACAGCGCGCTCATTGAGGAGCGCATGAGCCAGATGGGTTGGTAGCCGTGCCCGGCATTCACGCCGTGCGCGCCGCGATTGCCCCGCTGTACACTTGATTGTTCCTCTCCTCGTCTCATGAACGCCCCGTCCGACTTCGACCTTCACTGGATGCAGCGCGCACTCGAGCTCGCGCGCCGCGGCATCGGCGTCACCTCGCCCAATCCCGCCGTCGGCTGCATCATTCTCGACCGCGCCGGCCAGGTCGTCGGCGAGGGCTGGCACGAGTACGATCTCCTCGATCACGCCGAAATTGTCGCCCTGCGAGAAGCCACCGAACACGCACACGACCGCGTCCACGGCGGCACCGCCTACGTCACCCTCGAGCCCTGCAGCATCACCGGCCGCACGCCGCCCTGCACCGATGCGCTCATTAAGGCCGGTCTCGCTCGCGTCGTCGCCGCCACCATCGATCCCAACCCCGCCGTCGCTGGTCAAGGCCTTGAAGCGCTTCGCTCCGCGGGCATTCAGGTCGCCGTCGGTGTCTGTCAGGCCGAAGCGCGGCGGCTCAACGAGGGCTTCGCCCGCTGGATTCAGCACCATCGCCCCTTCGTCCTCATGAAGGTCGCCATGACCCTCGACGCACGCATTGCGCCTCCTCCCGCGCAACAAACGCCCCACGCGCCCTACTGGATCACCAGCGATGTCGCCCGCGCCGCCGTCCAGCCCCTCCGCTGGCAGGCCGACGCCACCATGGTCGGTGTCGACACCGTCGTCGCCGACGATCCCTGGATGACGGACCGCAGCGGTCTTCGTCGCCGCCGCCCCCTCCTCCGCATCGTCCTCGACTCCGCCCTCCGCATGCCGCTCGACTCCAAAATGGTCGCTACCGCGCAGAACGACGTCGTCATCTTCACCGTCTCCCACGACGAAGCCCGCATCCGCGAGCACACCACGCGCGGCGTCCGCGTCGAAGTCCTGCCCGCCGAGGCGGGCCGCGTCCCCCTCGATAAGGTACTCGACAAACTCGGCGAAGAGGGCGTCCTCACCCTCCTCACGGAAACCGGCACGCGCCTCAATACCGCCTTCCTCGCCGCCGGCCTCGTCGACCGCCTTCACCTCTTCGTCTCGCCGCAGATCATGGGCTCTGACGCGGTCCCTGCCTTCCGCGGCCTGTCCAGCTTCGTCCATATGACCGATGTTGAAGTCGAGCGCTACGGCGACGACCTCGGCCTCAGCTCCCTCCTCCGCGACCCCTGGCCGCCCGCGCAGAATCTTTGAAACGCTTCGCTCCCGCGCGGCGTCCAATAGAATAGTGGTGTACTCGTTCGGCTCTGACCCCCTTTTGAACCAGATATCGGAGCCGCCCCTGCCAGTTGCAAAGCGCTTGAAAGGCAAAGTTCATGATCGCCTCTCCCGTCATCACGGCTGTCGTCTCGCTTGTCGGCCTCGCCGGCGTGCTCGCCTGGCGCGTGCGCGAGGGCCGCACCGCCGTGACGTTGAAGAAGATCGTGATGCCGCCGCTGGGCATGGCCACTGGATTTTGCATGTTTCTTGTCCCCGCCTTCCGCATGCCGTGGACCTGGGGCATCGGCGCCTTCCTCATCGGCGCCGTCGTCTTCGCCTATCCGCTGCTGCTCACCTCCGACCTCCATCTTCAGAACGGGGTCATCATGATGAAGCGCTCCAGCGCATTCTTCGCGGTGATCATCGTGCTCGCCGTCGTCCGCTACCTCGCCCGCGGCTACTTCGACCGCTTCCTCACCCTCGAACAGACCGGGGCCATCTTCTATCTGCTGGCCTTCGGCATGATACTCCGCTGGCGCGCCAAGCTCTTCTTCGCCTATCGCGCCCTCACCAGCAGCCCCACCCTCGCCGCCCCTCCAACCCCCGAAGAAGCCCCCGCCAGCGACTAACACGCGAACGACCCACATCAAACCTGACGCCGCTAACTCCGTTCATCCCGTTAGCTCCGCTCACCCCGCTTCGCTCCTCTGCTCCCTCGCTTCTCTGCTCCCTCGCTTCTCTGCTCCCTCGTTCCCTTGTTCCCTGCCTTTCTATGAGACAATCAATCGGCGACGCCTCTCCCCGTCTTATTCCCCATCAAGGAAGAATCCGATGGCTCATGCAGCGGCTGCGAACTCCCTCACCCTCGAAATCGAGCGCAAAGGCTCCACCGCCCTGGTCCACTGCCACGGCCGCCTCATCGCCGGGGTCTGCAACAACCTTTACACAAAGGTCCATCCCCTCATTCCCGAGTGCAAGCGAATCGTCCTCGATCTCACTGACCTTGCGTCGGTCGATAGCATGGGACTCGGCACTCTGGTCCGCCTCTACGTCTCGGCCAAGGCCGGTGGCTCCTGCCTCGAGCTCGTCAATCTCGGCAAGCAGGTCCGCGAGATCCTTGGGATCACCAATCTTCTTTCGCTCTTTGGGGATATGTGTGAAAAGGGCGTCGCGATGAGATTCTGACGCGCCCGCTGCGCCAGCATCCCTACGTCTCTACGTCCCTGGGTCCCTAGGTCTCTAGGTCCCTTGGTCCCTTGGTCCCTTAAAATACATCCATGTTCACCGGCATCATCGAACAAACCGGCACCCTCGTCAGCCTCACCGATCGCGGAGGCGTTCGCCGCATCACCGTCGAAGCTCCCGGCATCGCCTCCCGCCTGCGCGAGGGTGACTCGCTCGGCGTCTCCGGCGTCTGCCTCACGGCGCTCGATCCCGACCCCACCTACTTCTACGCTGACCTCGCTCAGGAAACCCTCGACCGCACCTCCCTCGGCTCCCTCGCTCCCGGCGCCAAAGTCAATCTCGAGCTGCCCACCGCCGCTGGCAGTCCCCTCGGTGGCCATGTTGTCCAGGGCCACGTCGACGGCGCCGGCGTCATGACCGCGCTCGACCCCGTCATCCCCGAGTCGAGCCCTCATTTCGACCGCCAGACCACCGACTGGACCCTCAAGGTCCGCGTTCCCGAAAACGTCCGCCAGTGGATGGTCCACAAAGGCTCCGTCGCCGTTGAAGGCATCAGTCTCACCATCGCCGGCGTCAGTGGGGCCCCCGGCGACAGTGCCCTCGTCGCCGGGGTTGTTGGACGGCGAAGAGATCACCATCGCAATCCTGCCGCTCACCTACTGGCGCACCAATCTGCACACGCTCTCCATCGGCGCGCCCATGAACATCGAAGCCGATGTGCTCGTCAAGCTCGCCGCCATGCAAATGCAGGCCGCGAAAAAACCCGAATTCGACCTCACCGCCGCCTGGCTCGTGGCCAACGGGTTCTAAGAAAAGCTCGCAGTTCCTGGTTCGTACCGGCTAACTGACAACTGCGAACTACGAACTGTGAACTGCGGCCCCTCGGAGGTGCCCTATGATCTGCACGCAGTGCGGCGAGCTGATGGATCAAACCGACAAGAACACCTTCACCGGTCGCGTTATCCGCGAGTACTTGTGCCGCAAATGTGGCCACACCGATTGGGAAGACGACGGCGTCGCGCTCTGGCAGGTCCTCCACGACGCCCGCGAAGAAGACGAAGCTGAGAAAGCCGCGAGCTCGTCCCCAGCCTCCCCCGCCCGCACAATTTCCTTCCCTGTGCCGGAATCCGGGGTGTATGGTGAATTAACGTCCGTCCCCGGGGCCCCCCAAGGACGAATTCCACAAAAGGAATCCCCAGGAGGTAAGGAAATGCCACAAACAATTGCGAGGATCGAAAGCAAATCTTTCAAATCACCCGATGAAGTGCGCCGATTCGAGAAGGGTAAGGTCGAAATCGTCAACGTCGCTGGATCCGCGGTCGCCCGCGCCACCTTTGAGCCGGGATGGAAGTGGTCCACCTGTCTCAAGCCCATCGCAAAAACTGACAGCTGCCTCGCCGCTCACTTCGGTTATCAGCTCTCGGGCACACTGGTAACACGCATGGACGATGGAACTGAAACCACCTCAAGGGCCGGCGATGTCCTCAACATCCCGCCCGGACACGATGCCTGGGTTGTCGGCAACGAAGCCGTTGTCGTCCTCGATTTCCAAGGCATGTCCAATTACGCAAAACCCAGGTAGCCGCAACCCAACCCTTACCCGTTGCACAGCCCGTCGCCACCAAACCAGAAGCCATGCGTCAACTGTCCGGTTTCCGGTTTGGGGTGACGGATCCCGATCGGCGGTGAGTGAACTCTTTCCCCTTGGTGGTCCGCCGCACATTGATTTCGGGGCTGGCCCCATCAAGTTCCCGGCCTGCGCGGCAGAATCTCCGGTGGCGCCACCTCAATCCAACGTGCCGCGCTCGATTCCGATCTGCACTCCGACCACAGTGCATAGATCTCCTTTTTCGGAACGCCCCACGTCTCCACAAGAACCGCACTGCCCCCATCCGCCCCGGTGTAGCGCGCCCGGCACCAGTGAACAAACGGCTCATATCGCCGTCCCTTGCGCATCGTGAACCAGTCAATGATTTCGTGTGGCGATTCCCGGTGCACATCCTCGGGCGTCCACCAGAACCGGACCGGGCCCTTTGGCGAAAACTTCTCTTCGATGCAGGTTCCTCCCTCCGCATGCATGGCTCGCAGGAACTCCGCCCAGGGAATCATCCTTCCCCGCGATTTCATCAGCAACCGGAATTTGTGCTCGTGGTGCTGCCGCACCCATCGCAGAACGACGCTATATGGAATCGCAAGAAGGGCGCCAACGAATAGAACCGGAACCAGCAGGAACTCGAGGATCACCTCGAAGCGGTCGGTCTGTTTCTTCTGCGCTTGCCCACTCTCTGTTCCCGTCCCCCGCATCTTCCCTGCCCGTCTTCCTTATGGTTTTGTAGGGAGCTTTGGCGGAGCCGTCACGTACTCATCGCCCGCTCGCGCCAGAATCTGCGCCCGCCGGTCCGTCAGCAGCTTCAGCTGCTTCGTCACCTCGATAAACTCCTTCTTCTGCTCCGCCGTCAGCCCCGCACTCCCCTGCCCCGCCGCAGCAGCCTTCGCTCCAGGCGGCATATCGCTGCTCGGTGCCCCCGCTGGCGCCGCTGGAATCCCCGCACTCACCCCCGCCGCCTTATCCAGCTCGTCCAGCCGCGCCTGCAGCACGGGAATCTCACGATCGATCAGCACCGGCCGAATCACTGGCTTCTTCTCGCGTCCCGCCGCCACCTCGTTGCGGTTGTTCTCCTCCCACACCGGCAGCATGCCCACGTGTCCCAGCTCCACGCGCACGCCCGCCGGCCCGTAATCCCGCCGCACCGCCGCAAACAGCCCGATCATCTCGTCTCTCGGCTCGCCATTCGAGTCTGGGTTCAGCCCATCCACATAGCCTCGCGACTGGTTCGACAAAAAGTTCCCCAACGAATAGAAAATCACCGTTTCGCGCCCATCCTGCGTGCGGTAGGTCTCAATCGGCTGCAGCACGTGCGGATGCGAGCCGACAATCACGCTCGCTCCCGCCTCCATCATCTTGTGCGCAATGTCCACGTCCTCTGGTCTCGGCGCCGTCGCGTACTCCACTCCCCAGTGCATCGAAATCACCAGCAGATCGCACTGCGCCCGCGCCGCCTGCACCGCCTTCAGCACCGTCGCCTCATCCGTTCCCGGCGCGCCATTCGACTCGCCCGGATACGGGAAGAAGTTCACGCGCGGCTGGTCGTCCTTCTCCGGATTCCGGTTCCCATTCAGCCACCGCGTCATCCCCAGCCAGCCTACCTTGATCCCGTTCGCTTCCGTGATTACCGGCTGCCACGCCGTCGCCGCATTGTCGCTGGTCCCCGCAAACTCGAGCCCCGCCTCTTTCAGTTGCTCGCGGCTCTCGGCGAACCCCGCCCATCCCTGGTCCATCACATGGTTGTTGGCAAACGACGCAATCTTGATCCCGCTCGCCTTCAGCGCCTCGGGCAGCTCCACCGGCGCATCGAACAGGAACGCCTTCGTCCCGCGCGTGTGCTTCGGCGCCACCGGTGTCTCCAGGTTCACGAATCCAAAGTCCGCCCCCTCAAACACGTCCGCCACATCGCTGAACTGCGCCGCCCATCCCTGCTCGCCCTCGCCCGCTGCGGCAGCCGCCGCCTTCACCGGCTCATGCGGAATCACGTCCCCCGCCACGGCAAAGCTCACCTGCGCCAGATCATGCGGATACGGCGTCACCACCGCCGCGTGTTGCCGCCCGTGAAATACCGGAGCGAGCGCCGCGCCTACCAACGCCAGACCCAGCGCTCCCGCCAGCAGCCGCCAATGCCTGCGCACCCCAGCCCGAATCACACCCGCCGCCCACCCGGCAAACCCCGGCCCCGCACCCAATCCGTCGGCACGCGCAGCCTCCAACCCGGCGTCCGAACCGGCACTTGCGTCGAGTTGGCTCCTACCCAAAACCGAATCCATTACCCGCTCTTGCCTCTTGTTCCATCCGGCTCGAACCGCAGTCCGTCTCACCAGCCGGAACACGGAATGAACTCAGCATACAAGCACCGCGCCCCGCTCCAGCCTCAAAAACCGCCCCTCGGTAACCGCCTCGCCTACGTTCCGCGAACGTCCGGCGCCTTCGGTTCGTCTATCTTGCAGTTAAGACTGTTACCCTTGAGCAGGAGAAATCCCTGGGGACTGTCAACACGACGGGGATGGCCGGCCGCGCTCCAGTGCGCGCAACCGGCGAACGCGACCATGGCAGAGTTCGTCATCAAACTGGCCGATGAACGCGGCCACGTGCAGGAGCAGGTCCAGACCGCGGCCACGGCCGAGGAGCTGCGCGCCCGCTTCACCCACGCGGGCTACCACGTCTTCTCTGTCCGCGCGCGCGGCGGCCTCGGCCTCGGTCGCCGCAAGGTCAAGCTCGAGCCGTTCCTCATCTTCAACCAGCAATTCCTCACTCTCATCCGCGCCGGCCTGCCCATTCTCGGCTCCCTCCAGATGCTCGGCAAAATCCAGAAAAACTCCCAGTTTGCCGGGCAGTTGGACGACGTCTCAACCCGCGTCAAGCGCGGCGAAGCGCTCTCGGCCGCCTTCGAGGCTCAGAGCGGCTTCCCCGTCATGTACACCACCACGCTCCTGGCCGGCGAGCGCTCCGGCAACCTGACCGAAATCCTCGAGCGCTACGTCAACTTCCAGAAAGTCGCCCTCGCCCTGCGCAAAAAGCTCATCGGCTCGCTCATCTATCCAGGCGTCCTGCTCACTCTCGTCAGCTGTCTGCTGACCTTCATGTTCACCGTCGTCGTGCCGCAGTTTGCCAAGCTCTATGACCAGCTCGGCAGCAAACTCCCGGCCCTCACCATCGCCCTGCTCACCTTTGGCAAGTGGATGCAGCACAACATTCTCTGGCTGGCGCTGGGCCTGCTCGTCATCGCCGCTGCCTTCTACCGCTTCTCCATCACCGAGCGCGGCCGCGATTTTGTCGATGGAGTCCGCATCAAAATGCCGGTCCTCGGCAAAATCTGGCTCAAGTACCAGGTGGCCCTCTTCGCGCGCACGCTCTCCACGCTCCTCACCGGCGGCTTGCCCCTCGTGCCCTCGCTGGAAACCGCCTCGCGCTCCATCTCCTCGCGCCGCGTCTCCAAAGCCGTCGAATCCTCCATCGCCACCGTGCGCGAGGGAAAAAGCCTTGCCGATTCGCTCGCCAAAACCGGCGTATTCCCCGATCTCGCCGCGGAAATGATCACCGTCGGCGAGCAAACCGGCGCACTGCCGCAAATGCTCAACTCTGTCTCCGAATTCTTTGAGGAGGATGTGGCCACCGCCCTCGCCGCGGCGCTCGCGCTCATTGAGCCCGCCATCCTCATCGTCATGGGCGTTGTCGTCGTCTTCATCCTCATCTCGCTCTACCTGCCCATCTTCTCGCTCGGGCAGGCCACCGGGATGTAACTGCAGGAGGGTTGTCTCCATGGCCGAATCCAACGTCGTCACGCTTCCCGTTCCCGGCGGCCCCGATCAAAAGGCCGACGAACGCGCCCACGCCGAGGCTCTCGCCCGCCGCTATCACGCCGAGTTTGTCGACCTCAAAAACTTCAGGATTCAGCACGAGCTTCTGCGCACCGTGCCCGTCGAACTCATGTTCCGCTACAACTTCGTGCCCATCGAGCAAACCCCCGACACCCTGGTCATCGCCGTCAGCGATCCCTCGCGTCTCATGATCCTCGACGAAATCGCCGGCCTCCTCGGTCACCGCATCACGGCCCGCGTCGCCACGCTCTCGCAGATCACCGATCTGCTCAAGAAAACCGAGCAGTCGCAGCGCGTCCTCGACGAAGCCAGCGAAGGCCTCACCTTCGACGTGGTCACCGGCGACGAAAACGCCGACGAAAACATCTCCATCGAGAAGCTCACCAGCGAGGCTGAAGACATCAGCCCCATCATCCGCCTCGTTGACACCACCATCTTCACTGCTCTCGAGCGCCGCGCCTCCGACATCCACATCGAGAGCTACGACGACTCGGTTCACGTCAAGTACCGCATCGACGGCGTCCTTCAAGAAGCTATGGCCCCCATCGCCCGCGAGCATCACGGCACCATCCTCGGCCGCATCAAGATCATGAGCGAGCTCGACATCGCCGAAAAGCGCGTGCCCCAGGACGGCCGCTTCCGCGTGCGCTACAAGAACCGGCTGATCGACTTCCGCGTGTCGATCATGCCGACGATTTACGGCGAAAACGCCGTCCTCCGCGTCCTCGACAAGGAGTCGATGAGCGAAAAGTTCAAGCACCTCACGCTCGATGTCGTCGGATTCGCCGACGAGGATCTCCGCCGTTTCCGCCGCTACATTCGCGAGCCCTACGGCATGGTGCTCGTCACCGGCCCCACCGGCTCCGGCAAAACCACCACCCTCTACGCCGCGCTTAACGAGATCAAGAGCGACGAAGACAAGATCATCACCATCGAGGACCCGGTCGAGTATCAGATTCGCGGCATCACCCAGATTCCCGTCAATGAAAAGAAGGGCCTCACCTTCGCGCGCGGCCTGCGCTCCATCCTCCGCCACGACCCCGACAAAATCCTCGTCGGCGAGATTCGCGACCAGGAGACCGCGCAGATCGCCATCAACTCCGCGCTCACCGGCCACCTTGTGTTCACCACCGTCCATGCCAACAACGTCGTCGATGTGCTCGGCCGTTTCCTCAACATGGGCGTCGAAGCCTACAACTTCGTCTCCGCGCTCAACTGCATTCTGGCGCAGCGCCTCGTGCGCACCGTCTGCGAGTACTGCGCGCATACCGTCCACTACGACGACGAGGCCCTGCTCTTGAGCGGCATGGATCCGGCCCAGTGGCAGGGCTTCGCCTTCCGCGAGGGCACCGGCTGCATGGAGTGCGCCGGCACCGGCTACCGCGGCCGCACCGCCATCCACGAGCTGCTCGACCTCACCGACACCATCCGCGAGATCATCCTCGAAAAGAAGCCCACCTCGGAGATCCGCAAGGAAGCGCAGAAGGAGGGCATGACCTTTCTTCGCGAGTCGGCGCTCGAGCGCGTGCGCCGCGGCATCACTACGATTAAGGAGATCAACAAGGTTACATTTATTGAGGCGTCACGATGATTGCTTCCGGCCTTTTGAAAGGGCGATGATGGATTGCCTGTTTGCGGCAAAAGATGAAACGAGAGAGAAAAAAAAGAAAGAAAGAGGAAGAAAGAAAGAGAGAGAAACGAAAGCGCGTGCAGTTATGCTTCGGCGGGCGGCTTTGTATCAGGGCACGAGTTTACTCGTGCCGCAAGCGATGCTATGACAACGGGGCTTTAGCCCCTGAGGAGACGATGTCGCAGTCGAACCAAAGCATCCGGAGCTGCACGAAGTGTCAAGGCGCGACTTGAGCCGTGCCGTAGCACGCAGTTCTTGGAAAGGGGCTTTAGCCCCCGGAGGGAATCTCAGGGCCGCAACACAAACTGAATCGGAGACTCGTACTTGGGACCGTTCCTGAACAAAACGAAACTCACCTCACCGCCCGGTGGCCGCCCGCCCGCCGCGGTCGAGATTTCTCCCGACGGCGTGCTCGCTGCCGCGCGCCCCACTGCGCGTTCCCGCCATGGCCGGTCGGAACCCGCCCAGGGCCACGTCTACGCTTTTGTTCCGCTCCCCGGCGGCGCGCTCGTTCCCGGCATCGAAGAGCCCAACCTGCGCCCGCCTGAAGCCGTCACCGAGGCCATTCGCTCGGCGCTCGAACAAGTCTCGCCGCGCACCCGCGCCGTCACCGTCGTCTTGCCCGACACGCTTGTCCGCGTCTTCGTCCTCGACTTCGATTCCCTCCCCGCCAAGCCCGCCGAAGCCGTTCCCGTCGTCCGCTTCCGCCTGCGCAAAATGGTCCCCTTCGATGTCGAGCACGCCGGAGTCAGCTATCAGGTCCTTGCTCAAACCGAGACCGAATGCAAAGTGCTCGCCGCAGTCATGCCCGGGCCCATCCTCGCCGAGTATGAATCCGCCGTCCGCGCCGCCGGCTTCGAGCCCGGCGCCGTGCTGCCCTCCTCGCTCGCCGCGCTTGAATCCCTCGACTCCATGGAATCCGTTCTCGCCGCCAATCTGAGCGCGCACGCCATCACCACGTCCATCGCCAACGGACAGGATCTGCTCCTCTATCGCACTCTCGACCTTCCCGAAGATCACAGCCAGCGCATCGCCGAGATTCAGCGCAGCATTGCCGTCGCCGCTGCCTATTTTGAAGACAAGCTGGGCTCGCGGCCGCGCACCCTCTACTACGCGGGTGTTCAAGACGGCGCCGAATTCGCTGCCTCCGTCGCCGATCCCGCTCTCTCCGTTGTC
Organism: uncultured Acidobacteriaceae bacterium; assembly: GCA_963836525.1. Lineage (GTDB taxonomy): Bacteria > Acidobacteriota > Terriglobia > Terriglobales > Acidobacteriaceae > Telmatobacter. The sequence continues at coordinate 311,203 of CAWIJW010000010.1, read as the reverse complement.
GAATGGGCCTCGCGGCCCGAGGAAGGCGCCATGACTGCGCTTCCCCAAACCAGTTTTGCCGGCGTAGCAGGCGCGCTGGCGGGAGCGAGTTAGCCGCATGAGAATCACCCTCAATCTCGCCTCCCGGCCCTTCACCGATCTTGGGCCTCCGCTCAAGCGCCTGCGCATCGGCATGGCCGTGCTCGCCGTGCTTTGCCTCCTCTTCGTCCTCGGCCTGCATCTCTTCGACCGTCAAGCCGCCGCGGCCCGCGCCCGCGAGCACTCGCTCGACGGCCAGATCGCTCGCATTCAGTCCGAGCGCGCAGCCGCTGAAGCCCTCATGACCCGGCCCGACAACGCGCAGCTCCTCACGCAGGCCGACTTCCTCAACCAGCGCTTCGATGAGAAAGCCTTCTCCTGGACCCTCGCCATGGAAGCCATGGAGACCGTCCTGCCTGCCGGGGTACAGGTCTCCTCCATCGAGCCCCTGCGCGACAAAGATGGCCACATTACCGTGCACGTGCGCGTCGTCGGCCCCCGCGACCGTGCCGTCGATCTCGTCAGCAATCTTGAGCGCTCCCGGCGATTCCTCCAGCCCCGCATCGTCGGTGAAAATGCCGAGTCCAGCAACGGCCCCAGCAAGAACCTGGAGCCCATCAGCGCCTCTAACCGCTTCGACTTCGATCTGCTGGCCGATTACAACCCGCCCACGCCCGAAGAGCGCGGGTCTCTGAAAAGCACGGCCAAAGCCTCAGCCAAAGGTCCCCCGTCAGTGCCACTGGGCATCGCAAATCCCAAGCGCTTGCGCCCGTCTCCCGCTTCTCCGCAGCAGCCGGGCCGCCAGCCCTACACTGAGCCGCCGTCATCCAAGCCGCCGGCCTCTGGCCCCAACGCGTTCTTTCACAATCCCACCCATGGAGGTCCGCAATGAGCGCCAACGGATCCTCCTCGCTCTGGCGTGAGCGCCTGGCCTCTCCGCTCACCTGGCATTTCGCCGGCTTCACCGTCTTGCTTGTCCTCGCCATTGGCCTCGCCGTTCGCCTCGGAATGGACTGGGCTGCCGTGAACAGCCACTCCACCGATGTCCTCGCCAGCAAGCAGCTGCAGTTGAAGGCCCTCGAAATCCAGACTGCTCCGCTCCGTGGCCTCGACCAGCGCGTGGAAAAGACTCGCGCCCAGATGCTCGCGTTCTATAAAAAGCGCATCCCGCCCGACTACTCCCTCATCTCCAGCCGCATCGGCGATCTGGCAATTGCATCGGGAGTCCGCCTCACCCGCGTGCAGTATACGCAGGGCGAGCCCGGCTCCGACCTCACCGAAATCTCCATGGATGCCGGCATCAGTGGCGACTATCCCGCCATCATGCGCTTTGTCAACAGCCTCGAGCGCAATCCGGTCTTCTTCATCATCCGCGCCATGTCTCTCACCAGCCAGCAGGGCGGCCTGGTCAATCTGCGCTTGCGCGTCTCCACCTGGTTGCGCCCCGCTGATGCTGCCGCCAGCGGTCTGCCATCCACTCCGCCTTCTGCGGAAGAGTCTCCGGCCGCTCCCGCCGCCGGTAAGGAGGGCGAATAACCATGGCGCTCGCTCTCGGCACTGAAAACAAGCGCCAGGTCATCCTGGTCATTGTGCTCTTCGCTTTCATCCTCGGCTTCGGCGGCTGGCAAATTTATCGCGCCGTTTCAGGTCCCTCCACGACCGCGCGCCCCGCTCCCGCGCCTGCTTCGCTTCGCAATCCTCCCGCCGCGGCCAATGCCACAACCGCCCCCGGCAACGAAGCGCAAAAGCTCACCAACGCCGGCATCGATCCTTCCCTGCACCTTGACAAGCTTGCCCAGAGTGAAGACGTGGAATACTCGGGCTCAGGCCGCAACATCTTCTCCGCTGAGTCGGCGCCGATTCCCATTCCCCAGCCCCTCGCGCCGGGCCGCCCCGGTCCCGGCGGCGGGTCCGCAGTCACACAGAACGGGCCGCCTCCGCCTCCCAAGCCGCCGGCCATCGACATGAAATACTTCGGCTACTCCGAGGACAAGAACAAAGTGTTCAAAGCCTTCTTCTCCCATGGCGACGACATCTTCATGGCCAGGACCGGCGACATCGTTGACCATCGCTACAAGGTAGGCATCATTCGCACCTTGAGCGTCGAAGTCACTGACCTGGCTTACAACAACACGCAAACATTGCCCATTTCGCAGTTCTGAATCCCCGCATCATGCATTCAGTCCCAATCCGCAGCAAAGCCCGCCCGGTCGCTATCCCCGACTCCGAACAGGGCTACGTTCTCCTCATCGCCATCTTCTTCATGGCGCTCCTCGTCCTTGCGCTCGCCGTCGCCGCTCCCAAAATCGCCAAATCCATCCAGCGCGACCGCGAACTTGAGACATACCATCGCGGCATGCAATTCCGCCGCGCCATCCAGCTCTATTACCGCAAGTTTCAGGCCTATCCGCCCAATGTGGATGCGCTCGTCAAAACCAATGAGATTCGTTTCCTGCGCAAGAAGTACAAGGATCCCATCACCGGCCAGGACGACTGGAAGCCGGTCATGTTCGGCCAGAACAAAACCCCAACCGCGATGGGCTTCTTCGGTCAGCCGCTCGCCGGCAACGCATCTACCTTCGCCGGCATCGGCCCCAGCGGCGGCGGCGGCTTGCCCGGAGCCATGACTCCCGGCGGCTCCTCCGGCGGCTTCAGCCTCGGCTCGTCCAACACCAGCAGCGGTCAAACGTCTTCGCCTGGCGTGCCCAGCCCAACAGACACCGCCGGGACAACCGGATCCGGCTCCGGCGCCACATTCTCGGGCGGTCCTACGTCCACCGGCACTGGCTCCGCCTCAAGCTCCGGCCCCACCGGCCAGACCTTCGGCGGCGCGGGTATCATCGGCTTCTCGCCCGCCAGCCCTAAGCAGTCCATCCTGGTCTACAAGAAGAAGAACCACTACAACGAGTGGGAATTCACCTACGACCCGCTCTCAGACATGAAGACCATCGGCGGTGGCAACACGGGAACCATCGGCCAACCCGCCACCAACACCACCACCCCAGTCGGAACTCCAGGTTTAGGCGGCCTGCCCATTGGCGGCACCACGCCCGCGCCCATGCCACCCGACACCCCGGCGCCCCGGCCATAGCCCCGCCGCGACCGGCAACTCCTCTCCACCGCCCCTAAACACAAAAGGCCCGCCCTCACTGGGCGAGCCTTTGTTTTTGCTTTTCTAATCCCTGGTCCCTTGGTCCCTGCTTCTTACACCTGGAACGACGATCCGCACCCGCAGGTCGACTTCACCTGGGGATTCTCAAACTTGAACCCGGCGGCCTCCAGCGTCTCCACGTAGTCCACCGTGCAGCCGTTCAGATACATCAGCGAGGTCGCGTCCACAAACACCTTTAAGTCGTCAAAATTGAACACTTTATCCATCATCCCGGCCTGGTTCTCAAAGGCCATGGAGTATTGGAACCCTGAGCAGCCTCCGCCCACCACGCCAATGCGCAGTCCGGCGGGCAGCGGGTCCTGTGTGGCCATGATTTCGCGCACCTTGGCAACTGCCTGAGGCGTCAGCACAAGCGGCGGCTTCTTTACGGTTTCCTCGGTCGGTGCAACGGTGGTCGTAGCCATGTTCTCTCCTCGCTGGTCTAGTGTGCTTGCCCTGTCTGTACTGTACCGTTCGGCGAACCCTCGCACAAGCCCACCCCTGGTACATCTCTTTAGATGCATCCCGGCCCCGATGGTCGCACCACCGGTCCCGCCAGCCGTAAATCGCCTCCGAACCCCGCCCCCAACCGTTCCTGACCCCTCCCCGAGCCGCACGTTACCTTTACGGACCCGAAATTCTCCGCGGGGTGGTTCCCAATCGCACCTATTCGGAGCTATCATGGTCAACCGGAAGGGCCCCTCCGGCCGCGAGTCCGCTATTCCCCACGACCCCGCTGGTTCCTGGGACCGGAAATCGTTGGGAGGTGGAATATGTTTGTCCCCGTAATGTGGATCATCTGGTCTGCATTTGTCGTGTTCATGGCAGTGCTTTACATCTACCGCTCAAGCCTGTCCAAGAATGAAGAGGACCAGATCTTCCTCGACGACTCATTCGAGCATGAGAAGGCGGAGCAGGCGGTCATAGCCACAAAACTGGCGAAGGTCGAGCCCGTCGTCCGCTTGGCCCGCTGGCTCGTGGTCGCCATGACGGTCTTTGTGATCGCGTATTACGTGAGGGACATTCTGCTCCAGTTCCATATCCTCCAGTAGAACTGGCACAATCGTCCCACCACACGAGGCCTCGCTAGCCTCGCATGTTGTGCTTTCGCTCCCTTTTACCGCCTTCAAGCCACACGTGTCCTGTGGAGAGCAATGTGTGCTTTCGACCTTCTATTTGCCGAATTGCTTCAGGACGTCAAGAACGTAATAGCCCGCGACGAAGACCGTCATCACGCCCAGAATCCCCAGCGACGTCAGCTTGACTGGCCGGATCTTGCCCACCCTTGCCTTGATCGCATCCTGTTCCGACTTCACATGGCTCGACGAATCGGCCAGAAAGATCTGCGCCTCCTCATTTCTGCCCACTCTCGCCGCAAAAATACTCACCGCGGCCATGAAGACAAACGACACACCCCACACAGCCCACATCACCGGAACAAATCCCATCTCACTCTCCAAGGTTGAAAAGTTCGCACGGCCCCGATCTCCGCGTGTCCGCGGATGCGTGCATCCCAGACTCGTCAAGTTCAGTGCCTTACGGCTGTGATCATATGTGGCTGATGGGATCGCGCAAGGGTGACAGCAATCACGCGCGCCTCAGAAAGTCCCGGATTCGAACCGCATTCCGAAACGGAATCACCACATTCCGAAACGGGATCGAATCCTCTACTCCACTTCCTGACGCGCGCGGTAGCCATCCCTGGCGATGATTTCGTATTTCAGCGGCTTGTGCTTCTCATCCTGCATGCGCAGCGGCTGGCCCTCGTCGTCCACCAGCTCCACGCGGATCTTGCGCCATGTCCCGTCCTGCTTCGCGTTCGTCGGGTGATACACCAGCTCGTACTTGGCGCGAATGTTTTCGTTGATCGCTCTCACATCGTCGGGCAGCTCGCCGGTAAACCGCGGTTCAAAGTGCATGCCGCCGGTCAAATCGGAGAACGTCTTCATCTGATTCTCGGCTTGCAGGTACGTCAAGTCGCGCATGCCCCCCATCATCCCCCCCGTGCCCTCGGTCATCGCCAGCAACATCCCGCCGGTGGAAATCGTAAAGATGGTGATGTCCCGCGAAGCCTTCACCCTCTTCAAAATCTCATCCAGGGTCAGCTTTGACATGGTATCCACGCCGGAAGCGATGAGCACGATGTATTTCCGCCCTTCGATCCGCGACATCCGGTCCAGCGATTCGTTCAGCGCGTCAAAGAGGTCGGTCTCCTGAAATGCGGCAGGCATGTACACTTCGTTGGCCAACTGGTTGATGCCCGCCAGAATCTGCTGTTTGTCCTGCGTAAAGTCGCTCACGATGTGCGAATTCAGGTCGAAGGTCATCATGGCCACGTAGTCTTTCGGCCGCAACTGCTGCGTAAATGCCCAGGCAGAATTCAGCATGTCCACTCTGAAGAAATAGCCCCGCGCCGCGTACTCACACAGTAGAAGTACCGTGATCGGCGCCTCCGTGCGCCTGAAGCCTTCGACTTTCTGCGCTACGCCGTCCTCATAAACGCGAAAGTTCGAGGGCTTCAATCCGGGCACAAACTGGTGCGTCTTCTGCAGCAGCACGCCCACGTCGACCGTTACCTCGGGAACCTCCACCCGCAGGCTCACGTTGCCCATCCCCTCCGGGTTCTTGAACGTCGGCGCGGCCGGAGCGGGCGGCGGAGCCTCCTCGGGATTCTTTTTGGGCACGGCGATCACGCCGGTGTCGCCTCTCGGTCCGCCGGCCTCCGGCGCTTGCTGGTCGGGCTGCTGCTGTTGCGCTGCGGGCTGCTGGCTCTGCGCTTGTGCCTGGCCTTGTGCGTAGACAGTCGGCGCCGCCGCCACGGCCAGCAGGGCCAGCAATAGAAGGTCAAGCGAAGATCGCTGAAGAACTCGCGCCATCAAACGCGGCTTTGACATATCGACCTCTCGTGCTCACAAGCATACGCGATTTCCGTCGCGCCCAGCGGCGGCAACCGGCCATCGCGCAGCCTGCAAGCTTCGCGCGGCTTCTCCTCGGCATGCGCCGCGCGCCTCGCTGTACTCTAATAGACGTGGAAACTCGCCTGAAGGGAACCAACGCGGTTCCAGGGTTGCCGTACACCGAAGCCTCCACAGTAAAGCCGACGCGACCTGCAGGGAGCGTCGGCCTTGAAAGAACCTGGAGATGGGTACCAACACCCTGGAACCGCCGGAAACGCGGTCTGTCCGCCCTTGCCATCCTCTCCAGCCTGGCGCTGGCGGCATCTTCCCCAGCCCTGTTGCCGGCGCAAGCTGCCTCGGCCCCTGCCCAGCCTCCGTCCGCTCTGCAGCAACCCGTCCGCGCCGGGGAACCCTCTGATTCCGGCCCGCCGCAAAACCCCGGCTTCTTCCCTCTCAGCCAGGTGCGTCGCGGAATGATCGGCACGGCCTGGACCGTCTTTGAAGGAACCACTCCCGAGCCCATGCAGGTCCAGATTCTCGGCGTCCTGCGCGGCGCGCGCGGCCCCGGCCAGGATCTCATCCTCGCCCAACTCCACGGCGCCAAGCCCGAATACACCGGCGTGGTCGATGGCATGAGCGGCAGCCCCGTCTACATTGGCGGCAAGCTGGTCGGCTCGCTCTCCTACCGCATCGGCCAATTCACCAAGGATCCCATCGCCGGCATCACGCCCATCGAGCAGATGCTTGAGGTGCGCGACCTGCCCATCGGCAACCCCTCCGGCGGCGAGTTGCAGACGGCGCAACTCACCCCATCTCCAGCCCTCGGCCCAGGCGATTCCGCGAGCCTCCAAAATCCCCTCGCCGGCGGCAGCACCACCTTCCAACCCCCCACGACGTTCCAACCCTTAGACACGCCGCTCGTCATGAGTGGATTCCGTCCCGAGGCCATCCGCTTCTGGCAGCAGCAAACGGCGGGAACCACTCTGGGACCCGTCGCTGCCGGCGGCTCGCTCTCGGGCCTGGGCGCCTCATCCGCGCCCTCCGCCGCCGATTCCTCGTCCGCCCCCTCCGCCGCCCACTCCACGCTTGAACCCGGCTCCGCGGTCAGCATGCAACTTGTCCGTGGCGACCTCGAGGTTGCCGCCACTTGCACCGTCACGTACGTCGACGCCCGGCAATTGCTTGCTTGCGGCCACCCCGTCCTCGGCGCTGGCCCGGTTTCGCTGCCCATGACCACCGCCGAAGTTGTCACCACCCTCGCCTCCCCGTTAGAGGCCTTCAAGATCATCAATACGGGCGTGACCGTGGGCGCCTTTACGCAGGATCGTGAGTCGGCCATTCGCGGCGTGCTCGGCGCGCAAGCCCACATGATCCCCGTGCACATCGCCATCGATGCGCCTGAAGGGCCGCGCAAGGTCAATGTCGAAGTCCTTGATCTGCCTTCGCTCACGCCCCTTGCCGCGCAGGTGGTGCTCTATCAATCGCTCCTCCAGTCGAACGAAAACAGCGCATCCCTCAGCTACCACGTCACCGGGGACATCGACATCGCCGGCTTTCCGCCCGTTCCACTTGACCTCTGGGCTCCTGCCGGTGAAACAACGCCCGCGCCCATGATGGCCGCCCTCCTCACTGGCGACCGGTTCACCCGCATTTATTCGAACGGCGCCCGCCAGGGCGCGATCCGCGACATTGATCTGCACATTCAGGCCGTCCCCCGCCACGTTCAGGTCGCGCTCGAGCAGGCGCGCCTTGTGTCCACTGACATCGCTCACGCCGGTGACACTATCGAAGTCGAGGCCACCGTCCGCCCCTGGCATCAGCCCGAGCGCAATGTTCGCATCCCTGTCAAGCTCCCGGCTCGGCTGGCTGCCGGTAACCTGCGCCTCCTCGTCTCTGACGCCGCCACGCTCGACCGCACCCTCCTCCAGCCACGCGTTTCCGCTCCGCCCGCCGATCTCGCCGCGGTCCTTGCTGAGGCCCGCAACCAGCACCCAGCCGACTGCGTCTACGTCAGCCTCCTCGCCCCGGAGACACAGGCCGAGATCCATGGTCAAACCCTCACCAGCCTGCCGCTCTCGGTCGCCAACGCCCTCGAGCCCCTCCGCAACATCCAGACTGCCGGCCTGAATGGCGAATCCGCCGAGCTCGCTGGCGAAGCCCCCGCTGGCGGCGTCCTTTCGGGCTTCCAAATTCTCAATATCCACATCGAGCCGGGCGGCGGATTACACTAGAATCAACGCAACATCGGTTGACTTTCCTGTAAGTACCGGCGCTTTGGGGATATAGCCGGACCATTGGTTTGATTCATGGCAATCGTGATTCTCTAATCCATGTCTGTTGGGGGATCTGGACTCGCATCGCGCAGAAAATAAAGCGCTTCGCGATTTTTTTAGATGCCAGAAAAGTGTTAGTTCAATGGCCTTACAGGTGTTATTGTTCACGCAACTTCACTATCACTACGATGATGTATGGAGGTTTCCGGAGCGATCATGGCTCAATTCCAGGGACTTGCGGCTCATGCAGCAGGAGCGGAGCTTCTGCCCCTCCGCTACGACCCAGGCAAGCTCGGCGCGCAAGAGGTCGAGATCGCCATTACCCACTGCGGCGTCTGCCACAGCGATATTCATCTCATCGCCAACGATTGGGGCATCAGCCAGTATCCCTTCATCCCCGGCCACGAGGTCATCGGCACGGTTACGGCTCTGGGCAGCGAAGTCCGCTCTCTCGAAGTAGGCCAGCGCGTCGGACTCGGCTGGCAATCCAATTCCTGCGGCCACTGTGAGTGGTGCGCGCGCGGCCTGGAGAACCTCTGCCCCAACTCCGAGGGCACCTGTGTGCATCGCCACGGCGGCTACGCCGACCGCGTCCGCGCCAACGCCCGCTTCGTCCTTCCCATCCCCGACGCGCTCTCCAGTGAACAGGCCGCGCCGCTGCTTTGCGCCGGCATCACCGTCTACAACCCCATGCGCATTCAGGGAGTGAACCCCTCCTCCCGCGTCGGCGTTGTGGGCATCGGAGGTCTCGGTCACCTCGCCATCCAGTTCGCGCGCGTCTTCGGCGCTGAGGTCACCGCCTTCTCCACCTCCGTCGCCAAGGAAGAGGAAGCCCGCTCCCTCGGCGCCCATCACTTCGTCAACAGCCGCGAAACCAAGGCCATGAAGGACGTAGCCAGCTCCCTCGACTTCCTCCTCACCACCGTCAACGCCGACCAGGACTGGGGCGCCTACCTTCAGACCCTCCGCCCCACCGGAGCCCTCTGGTTCGTCGGCGTTCCTCCATCTCCCGTCTCCGTCCATGCCTTCCCGCTCATCTCCGGCCTCCGCACCATCGGCGGCAGCCCCGTCGGCAGTCCCGCCCGCATCCGCGAAATGCTCGATGTCGCCGCCCGCCACGGCGTCAAAGCCACCACCGAGCGCTTCCCGATGGACAAGGCCAACGAGGCCATCGAAAAAGTGAAAAAAGGCAAAGTCCGCTACCGCGCCGTGTTAGCGAATTAGGGCCTCGATTCGCTCAGAAGGCGAGCTGAATGCGGCTCATAAGCACGTTTTCTTTGGGAAGCACGGCGGCATTCTCCTGCTCCATCTTGAAGCTTGTGTGTTCATAGTCGGTCGTAAGTTTCACAAAACGATTGAGAAACCAATTCACCCCCATTCCAAGCTCTGCAGCCTGTTGTGCGGAGGTTACGGGACTCGCCAACGTCGGAAACGCGGCGTGATCCATCCGCACCCGGCTATAGCGCGCCGCAAGCTCCAATGCCCCGAAATGGCGAAATCCTCTGGCGGGCTCAAATGCTCTTCGCGGGCTGACTCCCTCGTACTCGTTCTTCTCTCCCGTCAACAGAATCGATCCTGAAATCTGCCAGGCCACATTCTTTACGGTCGTGCTGAATGTCTGATCCCGCACATCTTGCGAAGAGATTACATATTCACTCAGGAGCCCGACCGGCCCGGCATAGTAATAGGCTTGCGGCGCGATCCGGCTGTGCGGGCCATTCGCGGTTGCCGTAGAAGCGTATTTGAAAAATGTATTCTGGCCTACGGTTTTCAGTCCCGCTATCGGGCCGTGCTGATGGCTATCAGAGCCCGCCATCCCGATGCCAAAACCGCGAATCGCTTGTCTTTGGTTAGCGGAAAAGGGATGCAGGAACAATCGAGCGGCAGCCTCGTTGGCCTGAAGCCATTCGAAGTTGCCGTTCGATCCGTCGTTCGACCCATTGAAATATCCCCCTGCGTATTCGATGTGGCCGGAGAAAACCGATCCGCCAACCTGGGCGCCCATGATAGCGCAGCGGAAGCAGATCCGACGCCATCGAGCGCTCCGCAAAGACCAACTGACGGTCCTGTTGCAGGATTTCCAGTCCGATCGGCTCCTTGAATTTCCCTACTCGCAGCTTCGCCGAGGGCAAGCTCTTCCATTCCAGATAGGCTTCCTGGATTTGAGGATTGTTCTGGCCGAAATCGGGCATGAAGCGAAAATCGACAGAACGAAAGAGCGTGCCCTCAAACAACGGGCGGATGCGCCGGAAGAGAAACACATCCAATCCCTCGCCGCGAAGGTTGCTCAGGAACATCCGGTCATCGGCCTGGAGATATCCGTGCACGTGGAGGGTATCGGCGCCATCGGCGGTGGAGAAATGCAGACCGTCCGATCCAGCCGATATGCGGTGCGCCCCCCGAGAGCCGGTAAACGCTGATTGCCCATTCGAGGACCCGGCATCGGCACTTTGCCGCTCGGCCTGCGCATGGACCCTCGCGATCACAATAAGCATGATGAGGAAGACAAAAACCGTTCGCATGGATGTTCTCCGCATCTGAAGCGGCTCCATTCCGACTCGGCGGAAAGGACCGTTCAACGCCGTTGAATTTGGGATGATGTGGAGTCGCGGAAAACACCGATGGGACTTGAAAGCCCGCGACAGCCTGGCAACTGCGCGGGCAAAAGGAAGCCATCAAAACACGTCTGAGGCAGAGACCTATGTCGCCCGCGCGAAGCGCGTTCTACAGGAAAGGCGACAAGAGGTCTTCATGTCCATTGGCTGATGATATTCGAAGACCGGCCCGGGCGCAATTCCGGATCGCGCTACCCTATCGATTTCCACAGCCAACTTTCGCTAACATATTTCCGCATGCCCTTCCCGATCAAAACCTGCGTCATTTGTCACGAGGAATTCGAGCTCCGCCCCGGCAAGCCCGGCTTCGCCAACCGCTGCCCCTCCTGCAGCGAGCCCGAATCCACCGAGCCTGCGTCCAGCCGCGTCCGGTCGACTACGCCGAGCGCAAAGCCCAAGCCGAAGTCAACGCCGCCCGCCGCCGCGCCATGCGAGACCTGCTCTACCGCAAAGACGGCTAGTCCCATCATTTCTCCTACGCCTCGTTCCTGCGCGCTGACGTTCCCTACTGACGCTACTGCTCGCCTCTTCCCTAGTCCCTGTCTCCCCGATAGGCTCCGCGCGGTCTCGTCCCTCGGTCCCTTCTTCCGCCCCCGCTACAATAAACAAGTGAAGCAACCATCCCCGCCCGCGGCCCCTTCCGTGGGATTCGTCTCTCTCGGCTGCCCCAAAAACCTCGTCGACTCCGAGGTCATGATGGGCCTCCTCGACCGCGCCGGCGCGCGCCTCACCGCCCGCCCCGAAGACGCCGAAATCCTCGTCGTCAACACCTGCTCCTTCATTGACACCGCCAAGCAGGAGTCCGTCTCGACCATCCTCGAGATGGCCCGCCACAAATCCTCCGGCCGTGCACGCAAACTCATCGTCGCCGGCTGTCTCGTCGAGCGCTATCGCGACGAAATCCAGAAAAACATCCCTGAAGTCGACGCCGTCATCGGCACCGGCGAGCTCGAATCCATCCTTCAGGCGGCGGGTCTTGACGCCGCCGGCATCAACCAGGCACCCGCACCCGTCGCACCCTCGCCCTTCACCATCCTCACCACCGTCCACGCCGAAACCAGAGCGGGCCAGGAATCCCTCTCTGGCACCCACAAGCAGAAAAGCGCAAACCCTTCAGCTGGCCGGGCGCACGAAGTGTCAGGGCACGACTTGAGTCGTGCCGTAAACGCAACTGAAATAGACGGGGCTTTAGCCCCGGAGGGATCTCAACCCCCCTTCCGCCCCGAAGCCCACGCCCGCGCTCTCCACGGCCGCTTCCGTCGCGACGCCTGGGCTGGCGCCTCGCATCTCCTGCCCACCTACCTCTACGACGACACCACCCCGCGTCTTCTCTCCACGCCTCGCGCGTCGGCCTACATAAAAATCGCCGAGGGCTGCGACCACCCCTGCAGCTTCTGCGTCATCCCCAACCTCCGCGGCAGCTTCCGCTCCCGCCGCTTCGAGTCTGTCGTCGCTGAAGCCGAGCAGCTCGTCGCCCGCGGCGCAAGCGAGATCACCCTCATCGGCCAGGACACCACCTGCTACGGCGAAGACCTCGGCCTCCGCGACGGCCTCGCCACCCTCCTCGACACCCTCGCCCGCATCGAAGGCCTCCGCTGGCTCCGCTTCCTCTACGCTTATCCCAACCGCATCACCGGCCGCCTCCTCGAGACCATCGCCGCCCACCCCAACATCTGCAAATATCTCGACCTGCCCCTCCAGCACGCCTCGCCCGCCGTCCTGAAGCGCATGAAGCGCGGCGCCTCCGCCGATATCTTCTTGCGTACGCTCTCCAAGGTCCGCGCCGCCGTCCCCGGCATCGCCCTCCGCACCAGCTTCATCGTTGGTTTTCCGGGAGAGTCGCCCGAAGACTTCGCGCAACTCCAGGAATTCATCACCGAAGCGAAATTCGACTGGCTCGGCGTCTTCAGCTATTCACACGAAGAAGGCTCCGAGGCCTGGTCGCTCCCCGCGCAGGTCCCCGCCGCACCATCGAGTCGCGCCGCCGCCGTCTCATGCGCCTTCAGCAATCCATCTCGCGCCGCGCCAAGAACAGAATTGGGTCGGCCGCGACGTCACCCTCCTCGCCGAGGGCCCCAGCGCCGAAACGCCTCTCCTCTGGGAAGGCCGCACCGAGTTCCACGCCCCAGAAATCGACGGCAAAGTCTACATCAACGACTTCGGCCCTCTCGATTCTCTCGAACCCGGCCGCTTCTATCGCGCCCTCATCACTGAAGCCCACGACTACGACCTCGTCGCCCGCATCGTTTCTCCCGCAAACTAGCCATACCCTCTACTCCCTATTCCCTATTCCCTCAGTCCCTACGTCCCTCCCTTATCATTCCTCCATGCCCATTCCCCGCCGCACCTTCCTCAAGTCCGCAATCTCCGGGTGCCCCACCCTCGCCGGGCTTTTGTCTTTCCGGCTAGGGTGGGGTGCTCAAGTCTCTGTGCCCAACCCCGCTACGCCGCCCGCGCCAACCCTCCGCCCTGTCGCCGCCGGCCAGGACCGCTTCGGCCATCCCCACTCCCTCGGCTTCAGCACGCTCGCCTTCAAGGTCGCTCACCTCCGACACCGCCGGCAACCTCTTCGTCATTGAGCACACCAATCTCATGCCCAACACCGGCCCGGCCTTGCATCTCCATTACTCACAGGATGAGTGGTTCTACGTCATGGAAGGCGAAGTCGTCTTTCAGGTCGGTGATCAGCGCGTGCATCTCCGCACAGCGAGTCCGTCCTCGCTCCGCGCCGCATCCCCCACACCTTCTCCGCCGTCGGCTCACCAGCGCACATGCTCATCGCCTTCACGCCCGCCGGCAAAATGGAGCAGTACTTCATCGACGCCGCCGCCCACCCCTCGCTGGCCGCCACCGCCGATTTCATGAATCGCTACGACATGCAATGGATCGGTCCCTCACCCTTTTGGAAGTCCTGACGCAATTCCGCAGCGGACACCGGCTTCAGACTGCACAAGATCCTGTCCCTCATCCCTGCCCTCTGATCCCTGCGTTCTGCTATCCTTTCGCCATGAAAAACCTGCTTCCCCGCCTCATCCGCTTCGCGGTCGTGCTCGCCTTCGCTGCATTCTCCTTCACAGCCCCAGCCGCCTTCGCCCAGGACTGGGCCAAAGCGAAGCTCAACAAATCCCCGCGCCACCAGGAATGGGTCAAAGTCACCTACGGCTCGCGAACTGTCGATGCCTTCGTCGTCTATCCCGAAGTCAGCCGCAAGGCGCCGGTCGTGGTGCTCATCCACGAGATCTTTGGCCTCTCCGACTGGGCGCGCTCCATGGCCGACGACATCGCCGCCATGGGCTACATCGTCATCGCGCCCGATCTGCTTTCCGGCTCCGGCCCCAACGGCGGCGGCACCAGCGCCTTCCCTGACACGCAGGCCGCAGTCAAGGCCGTCTCCGGCCTCAATCCCGACACCGTCACCGCCGACCTCAACGCCACTGCCGACTACGCGCTCAAGTTCCCCGCTGCAAACGGCAAGCTCGCCGTCGTCGGCTTCTGCTGGGGCGGTGGCAAGTCATTCCTCTTCGCCACCCAGCGCAAGGACCTCAGCGCAGCATTCGTCTTTTACGGTCCGCCGCCGCCCGATGACAGCCTCACGAGCATCACCGCTCCCGTCTACGGCTTCTACGCCGGCAACGACGCACGCATCTACGGCCACGGTTCCCGACACCAAGACCGCGATGGCCGCCGCCGGAAAGAAGTACGATACGGTTGTCTATGATGGCGCCGGCCACGGATTCATGCGCGCCGGCGAAGACCCAACTAATACCAACCCCGCCAACGCCAACGCCCGCCAGGAAGGCTTGAAGCGGCTGGAGACCTTGCTCAAAGGGATGTAGGGCGCGCCGCGCTACCGGCCACGGGTGCCCCAGGGTCCGGGGTCCCGCGGACAGGTCTTCGTCCGTAGGGTGGAGAGCCGGGGCCCCGCGGACAGGTCTTCGTCCGCGGGGTGGAGATCCCGAGTCTGGGACCTGGGACTCCAACGCCGCACCGCCCTACCGGCCTACTAGCGCCTTAATCTCCATCAGCCTTTGTTGGATCTCTTTCACGCTGGCTTGGAAATAATGCCGGGGAATCACCACTGTCTTCCCCGCACTCAGCTCGATGCGCAGCTCGCTCGACACGGGAATCAGGTTGATCCGGTGGATGAATCGCACCACCTGCTTGATCTCGTTCCACCGAATATTGTGCTCCGTGACTCGGAACCGCCCGAACATGCGCTGCTTTGGCACGCGAATCGCGATCCCCTCGGGACCCG
Source organism: uncultured Acidobacteriaceae bacterium (assembly GCA_963836525.1). Classification (GTDB taxonomy): domain Bacteria; phylum Acidobacteriota; class Terriglobia; order Terriglobales; family Acidobacteriaceae; genus Telmatobacter. The sequence goes on along the minus strand of CAWIJW010000010.1, from coordinate 295,994 downwards.
CCTTGAAATAGCAGTCGCGCGCAAATGCGCTGATCGTGCCCCCCACCGCTCCCGTCACGAATGCAATCCCCATGAAAAGTAATCCCGCGGCCACGATATACATCCACCACACCGGCATGTCGCCGGGCTTGGTTGGATTCATGTCTCCGTTCCCCGTCGCCCACAACGCCAGCGCGCCCATCCCACCAATCAGTGCGCCGAACACGAATCCCAGCAGGGCCTTCAACATGATCCGCGCCGGCGCATAGCTGGTCACATCTTGCATTCCCGTTGCGTCAAGGTTCTCCACGCGCACACCCTTCGGTCGGATGAATGCACACAGCCTATTCGCACACTGGCCCACCCGGCAAGCGGGGAGCCGAGCTGCGCCCACGGCCCGACCGCGCTACCATATTCTTGACTGCGGCCCTCGTGCCCGCTGCACCCATGCCGGCACGAAAAAAATCCGTCAAGCTGCTCCGCTGCCCTACCTGCGCTATGATCGTCCGCCCCAACGACGAAGACTTCCCCTTCTGCAGTGACCGCTGCCGCAAAATCGACCTTGGCAAGTGGGCGATGGGCGCCTACAAGATCAGTTCGCCCGTCCTCGATCCTGAAGTTCTCGAAGACCTCGGTGGCTTGGGCACAACGCGCGGCGGAGGCTCGGATGATCGCTGACCATTCTTCCGCAGCTCCCGTCCAAACTCAGAACGCCAAAAGAATGGTGGCCGGCCTGGACCATCGCCACCTTCTTCGGTGTCGGCTCCTCAAACCCGGCCCTGGCACCTGGGGTTCTGTCGCCGCACTCCTTCTCTGGGCCGCCTACGCGCGCCTCGCGCACCCAGCGACGCACGCCCTTCTCCTTGCGCTCGCCATCGGCATCGCCCTCACGCTCGTCGCCGGCATTCCCGCCGCCACCATCGTCGAGCGCGAAAGCGGCCACCATGATCCCGGCTTCGTTGTCATCGACGAAGTCGCCGGCCAATGGGTCGCGCTGCTTGCCAGTCCCGTCGACTGGCGCCACGGCCTGATTGCTCTCGTACTCTTTCGCCTCTTCGATATCGTCAAGCCATTCCCCGTTCGCCGGCTGGAGCGCCTGCCCGCCGGCTGGGGCATTGTCTTCGACGATGTGGCCGCCGGCCTGTATGCTTTGGTATAGCGTCGCTCGTACGTATCTCGCCTCTGGGTCTGATATGCCTCGCACCGCACCTCAACCCGATCCCTTCGTCGCCCGCCTGCCTCGGGTCGACGATGTCGTGCCCGCCGCGGCGTTGCCCAATGGCGAGGTGGAGCTGACCGGCGTCTTCCTCGGCCCCAATGGATTCGGCCTGCCCTTGGTCTTTGTCGACGACCAACCTGCCCACCTCCTCATGAGCCGGCCTACGCGCCTCGCCTTTCGCGTGCCGGCGCAGGCCTCTACCGGCCTCATTGAGGTGCGCACCCCTGCAGGAGCCTCTAACGCCGCGGCGCTCCACGTTGCCCGCCAACTGAATGATGAGCTGCACCCCGTCACCAGTCCCGCTGTCAGCCGCTCCGGCATGGTCTACGCCACCATCTCCGGCCAACGCGGCAAGCAAACACCCGTTTCCGTGGTGCGCGTCAGCCCCGACGGCCGCGCCACCCCATTTGTTACCGGCATTCTCAACGCCACAGGCCTCGCCTTCAATCCCGAGGGCGACCTCTTCGTCACCTCGCGCGCTGAGGGCAACGTCTACCGCGTCGACGCGGCAGGGGAATTCACCGTCTATGCCGAAGGCATGGGCGTGGCCACCGGCGCGGCCTTCGACGCCGAGGGCAACCTCTTTGTCGGCGACCGCAGCGGCTCCATCTTCAAAATCAATCCACAGCGGCAGATCTTCGTTCACGCCACGCTGGAGCCGAGCGTGGCGGCCTACCATCTCGCTGTCGGCGCCACCGGCACACTCTTCGTCACCGCTCCGTCTCTGTCGTCGAACGAAGCCATCTGGGCCATTGAGCCGAACGGCGACACGCGGGCATGGTACCGCGGCCTCGGCCGTCCGCAGGGCCTCGCCATCTCGCGCGAGGGCGATATCTATCTCGCCGCATGTCTGCACGGCCACCACGGGCTGGTCCGCGTCGCACCCAACGGCGAGGCCACGCTCGTGCTGGCCGGAACCAACCTGGTAGGCATCGCATTCTCTCCCCTCGGCACCGCGATCCTGGCCACCAACGACGCGGTTTATGATGTGGATTTGGGAGTCGAAGGCCTGAACCTTTTCTAAGCCTCTAGCTGCTAGCTTCTAGCCTCTAGCTTGGCTGGTGGTATGTGTTGAGCCGCGCCTGACTTCCGTGAGTGAATCGCAAATGCTGGTCCAGCGCGATAAAGCTAGAAGCTAGAGGCTAGGAGCTAGAAGCTGCTTCATGAAGAGTGAAATCATCGCCGTCGGCTCCGAGATGCTCACCCCGTATCGCCAGGACACCAACTCTCTTCACCTCACCGAAATGCTCAATGCCATCGGTGTCACCGTCGCCTTCAAGACCGTGGTTGGCGACCGGCGCAAGGATTTGGTCAGCGTCATTCAGACGGCTCTTCGCCGCACCGACATTGTCATACTGATCGGCGGCCTCGGACCCACGGAAGACGACCTGACCCGCGAGGCCGTCGCCGAAGCTCTCTCGCTCTCGCTCCGCCGCGACGCAGCGCAGGTTGCCGCGCTTCACGCCCGCGCCGCCACCTGGCGTATTTCCATGCCGCAGAACAATCTCAAGCAGGCTGACGTTCTGGAGGGCGCCACTCTGATGCCCAATCCCAATGGCAGTGCGCCGGGCCAGTGGCTCGATATCACCTTCGCCGGCTACCGCAAACTGGTCGTGCTTCTGCCTGGCCCGCCCCACGAGTGCCGGCCGCTCTTTGACACCGAATGTCTGCCCCGCCTGCGCGAAGTCGTGCCCGCGCGCGCCATCGCCGTGCGGACCCTGAAAGCAGCCATGATTCCCGAGTCGCAAGCCGACAAACTACTGGCCCCCATCTACTCCAGCTACGCCGACGTCGAAACCACCCTGCTGGCGCATACCGGCGACCTGCAGATCACGCTGATTTGCTCGAAGCCAAGCGATGAGGCCGCGCAGGAGCGCGTGGACGAACTGGCCGAGCGCATTGAAGAGGCCCTCGAAGACTGGCTCGACTCTTCCCAGGGCGATTCTCTCGAGCAGATCGTGCTCTACTATCTCGGCCTCCGCCAGGCCACGCTTGCCGTGGCCGAAAGCTGCACCGGCGGCCTCATCGCCCAGCGCATCACTTCCGTTCCCGGCGCCTCGCGCTCGTTTCTCGGCGGGGTGGTCGTGTACTCCGACGAGCTCAAGACCTCCTTGGCTGGCGTGCCGGCGGAATTGATCGCCCAACACGGCGCCGTCTCTGCTGAAGTCGCCAAAGCCCTCGCCGCCGGCATCCGCTCGCGCACCGGTGCAACCCTGGGGCTCGGTGTCACCGGCATCGCCGGGCCCACCGGTGCCACCGAGTCGAAGCCCGTAGGCCTGGTCCACATCGCCGTTAGCGACGCGCAGACCACCGACGCCATCGACCGCACCTTCCGCGGCGACCGCAACCGCATCCGCGAATGGGCCGCGCAGCAAGCCCTCGACCTGGTCCGCCGCAGGCTGATGTAGCTAAAGATGACCCCCAGTTTCAGGAGCTTGCTCTTTGCAGCGGCGCTGAAGCATCCGCTGAACCGAGCGGAAAACTCCTCGGCTGCAGCTTGCATCAGGGGTCGGCACCACAGCCAACAGAAGAAATTCCTTCGAGGTCGAGTTTTGTATCAGGGCATGACTTCAGTCATGCCGGAAGAAGCCGCAAAATGATCGTGGGCTTCAGCCCCTGCGGGTAATCTTCTTCAAATCGACCCACCACCGCCCGGTATCACCGTGCCGTCTCCCCCGCACACGACACCTCTCCCCACCGCGGGGTGCCCCATTTGCGCGCCGGGGCACCCTTTGGGTCGGGCACCGCGCCTTTTTGCGGCTAGGGTGTGATCGCGCGCATCCGTCCAGCTTTGGCTTCTACTTTTTTGCCGCAGCGACCGGCTTATACCCCGACGTTCCCGCCTTCCTCAACGCCGACAAACCCTGTCCGATGCTGAGCAGCGGAGTGGTTTTCACGGTCTTGCAGGAACCGCCCGCGGCGGCGGCCAGCGCCAGAGCTGCGGCGGTTACGTTGTTCGGCATCTCGACGATCATCACCAGATCGTAGTCGCCAAACGCCAGCCACGATCCGATTACCTTGCCGCCCAGCTTCTCAATCACCTTGCCGACATGTCCGGCCCGATCCTGCGGTTTCGCCATCAGCGCGCTCAACGCCTCAGAAGTGTACGACACCTGCACCAGATAACTTGCCATGGGGAATCACCTTTCAAGGGAAACTTCCTTCCTTGGGGGGATCGAAGGCTGATGCAGTATACATCCGCAACCGAACGTCCGCCGCATAAGTTCTTCCACACCGCCGCGCCCGCCGCGCATTGGATCGCCAGTTTTGGTGTATTGAAAGGGCACGTTCACAGCTTGCGGAAGAACTCGATTCCTTGAAAGGGCACGAATTTATTCGTGCCACAAACGACGCAAAACAATCACCGGCTTTAGCCCCTGACGGAGCTGCGCAAACTCACAGTCACGCAATCCCCGCCAATCCCCTTTGCTACACTTCTCCTGTCGCCGTTTCCCAGTCGACCATGCATCCAATCCACCATCGCCGCGCGGGAGCCTCCATGCCGGTTGTTGAGCTCGCGGGAGTCACCAAGGCCTACGAGAGCAAAGTCGCCGTCCGCGACCTCTCGCTCTCCATCGAGGCCGGCCAGATGTTCGGCCTCCTCGGCCCCAACGGCGCCGGCAAAACCAGCACCATCCGCATGATGATGGGCATCACCCTGCCCGACTCCGGCCGCATTGATCTCTTCGAAAAGCCCTTCGCGCGCAGCAACCTCGACCGCGTCGGCTATCTGCCCGAGGAGCGCGGCCTCTACAAAAAAATGAAGGTCCTCGATCAGCTTGTCTTCTTCGGCGAGCTCCATGGCCTCCGTGCCGAAGCCGCCCGCAAACGCGCCGTCGACTGGGCCGCTCGCATGGAAATCTCCGACGCTCTCGCAAGAAAACCCAGGAGCTTTCCAAGGGCATGCAGCAGAAGATCCAGTTCATCGCCACGCTGCTCCATGATCCCGGCCTCGTAGTCATGGACGAGCCCTTCGCCGGCCTCGATCCCGTCAACACCACGCTCCTTCAGGATGCTCTGCTCGAGCTCAAGTCACGGGGCAAGGCCATCCTCTTCTCCACCCATCGCATGGACCAGGTGGAAAAGCTCTGCGACGCCATCTGCCTCATCAACAACGGCGAAGCAATACTCAGCGGCAAAATGCGCGAGATCAAGAGCCGCTACGAGCGCAATCACGTCATCGTCGAGTTCGAAGGCAGCGCCGACTTCCTCAAGAGCGAAGAGATCGCCGAAGCCAACAACTACGCCGGCCACGCCGAAATCAAGCTCAAGCCCCACGGCGACGCGCAAAAGCTGCTTCACCTGGCCGCCTCCATGGCCACTATCTATCGCTTTGAGCTCGTCGAGCCCTCGCTCGAAGAGATCTTCATCCAAAGCGTCGGAGGCAAACCCAATGCGTAATCCGATCCGCGTAACATGCTTCTCATCGCCCGGCGCGAGTACCTGGAGCAGATTCGCGGCCGCGCCTTCCGCATCTCCACCATTCTGGTGCCCCTTCTCCTCATCTTTCTTCTCGGCGTCAGCGCCTTCACCGGCCGCAAGATGGGCACCGGCAAACACATCGCGGTCGCGGCCGATAACGCCGCGCTCGCCGCCGATATCCGCGCCGGCCTCCTCGCCGACAAGAGCGCCGCCTACACCGTTGAAACCGTCGCTCCCTTCACCCCGCAGGATCGCGCCAGTCTCCAGGCGCGCGTCCAGAACAAGTCCCTCGATGGCCTGCTCACCATTGAGAGCTCCGCCTCCGCCGCGCCCAGGATCACCTACATCTCCGAATCGTCCGGCGACCTCATGGATACCTGGCGTCTCGATGCCGCCGTCAACCAAGGCCTTCTCGATCTGCGTCTCACCCAACAGGGACTCTCGCCACAGCAGGTGCAAACCGTCGTCAAGACCGTCTCCATCGACACGCTCCTCGTCTCCAGCAGCGGCAAAACCGGCAAGAGCCAGGGCATGACGCCTTTCTTCAAGGCCATGCTCATGACCTTCCTCATGACCATGCCCATTCTCCTTTACGGCATGGACATGGCCCGCTCCATCATCGAAGAGAAAAGCTCGCGCATCTTTGAAGTCATGCTCTCCGTCGCCCGCCCTGACGATCTGCTCACCGGCAAGCTCATCGGCGTGGGCGCCGTCGGCCTCACTCAAATCGCCATCTGGATCGCTGCCGCCGTCCTTCTCAGTGGCTCGGCCCTGCTCGCTCCGCTGCTCAGCGGCCAAATCAAGATCCATTTCACCCTGCTCGAAGCCATTCTCTTTCCCGTTTACTTCCTTCTCGGCTTCTTCCTCTATAGCGCCTTCTTTTCCGGCCTCGCCGCCACCTGCGAAACCGCGCAGGACCTGCAGATGTACATCACCCTGGCCGTCATTCCCACCTGGACCGCCTTTGCCATCCTGCCCTTCCTGCTCAACAATCCCAACTCGCCCTGGGTGGCTGCCTTCTCCATCTTTCCGCTCACCGCGCCGCTCGTCATGGTCCCGCGCATCGGCATGTTGTCCGCGCCTTATCCCTGGGGCCAGCTCGCCCTGTCGCTCGCGCTTCTGGTCCTCAGCATCTGGGCCGTCATCTGGTTCGCCTCGCGCCTCTACCGCGTCGGCATCCTCATGTACGGCAAGCGCGCCACCCTCCCCGAACTCCTCCGCTGGCTCCGCTACAGCTAGCACCGATTGCATATACAGCTAGCGCCGACTGCACAAACGCCGCTTTGAAAGATAAGCGTTGCTTTGAAAGGGCACGACTTCAGTCGTGCCGCAAACGCCATAAAACAACAGTGGGCTTCAGCCCCTGAGGGACGCCCCTGCATTACTCGGCCGGGGTGCCCTCTGGGCTGGGTACCCCCATCCTAGACCCGGTCTCTGCGTCTAGGGTGGGATGCCACGAACTCATCTGTTTGCACTGTCATCCTGAGCGATCAAAAATAGGGTGTCATCCTGAGCGCAGTTCGGCGCACAATCGCCAGCGATGGCGCGCCGAACGCAGCCGAAGGATCTGCGGCTGCTTTTCGCTTTGTGTCAGGGCACGGCTTCAACCCTGCCGTAAGCACAGCAAGATAAATGCGGGCCTTAGCCCCTGAGGGATGCTTTTCAGGAATCTCTTCCGAAACAACGCCCATTTACGCAACGTTGACAGGCCACGCATTCACAGGCCGCGGAAAAACTCCTTCGAGCTGGAGTCTTGTACCAAGGCTGGCTTTACCCATGTCGCCCCTCCCGCACCGGCGCTGATCTCTGGTCTCCGATCACTAAACACTAACCACTGACCACTAATCACTAACCACTAACCACTGTCTCCCCCGCCCGTCAACCCGAAACAACAAAGTACGGCCCAGCGAGCCAACCTCGCTGGGCCGATGAAAGTTCCCTACCCCTCCGCGAGCCGTAAGCCAGCCGCTAAAAATACGAAGCCGCCGCTTCTGATCTCTGGTCTCTGATCTCTGCCTTTCTCCCCGCCCGCAAAACAGGATCGCCTCACGGCACGACCTCAATGCCCGCCCCGGCCTCGGCCATCATGGTCAAGATTCCGCCCCACAAGCCGATACAAATCCGGTCCCCGATGAGTACCTTGGCGATTTGGCAACAAGTGAGATGTCCGCGCCAGCGCAGAGCTGATAAACTCGGTGCGCAGATAAATGAAAATTCAAGCCGTCCAAAGAACGGACCTTTGGAAATCGGACATCGATTGGCCGGACTACGAAACCTACGTTTTCGGCACATTGCAAAGGCTCATGCCTGGGGCCAAGGTCAGGCAAAACGTGACGATGAAGGGTGCTTTGTCCGGACGATCAAGACAAGTTGACATCGTTGTTGACCGACCATATGAAGGCACCAGCATGAGCGTTGCTGTCGATTGCAAATGCTACAAGAGAAAAGTCAACATAAAGGATGTGGAGGCGTTCCTCGGAATGCTAGAGGACCTCGGTATCAGGAAGGGCGCGCTCGTTACAACAAAGGGATATTCGAAGTCGGCATACAACCGAGCTCAAAACGGCTCCCACCAAACTGAACTCAGGATCATCAGTCCCGAACGGCTATCGGATTTTCAACATATGGGTGATGCCTACGCGTGGGTTGAGCCGGTCGCAGCAATTGTGAGCCCGCCCCAAGGATGGGTCGTGGACAATGAGGATACCCGGCCGGAGCGAATGCAGTTTACGATGTACCCACTTGGGCACAATCGAGATTCTGCCATGCGTCGAGGAGCTTTCATTTACGGCAATATCATTCTTAAGCGGGAAGCGAACCCTTCCATCGAGTCCATTGCCAAAGCCCACGAAATGGCAGCGGTCAAAGCCTACCCGATGGGAAGATTTGAGCGATTAGCGCCACCGAGGTTCTCCGCCGATCCAACTGGCACACCCGCGAGGACGATTCTTCGACTGGGCTACACTGACGAGCGTGGGCAGTGGCCTGAATTTAGCCTGTACATAGATCATCCAAAAGGCGTACTCGTGCTTGTTCTGAATTGTGCCCAAGGAGAGGAAGATAGGTATTTGCCGATGCTAATCTGGGTCGGAGAAAAAGCCATCCTGACAGAAATCGTCGATCAAAGACTAGAGTGGACACGCGCGGTGAATGGGAGGATCGCGGTCTATTGGAATAAGGCGAGATATGTAGAGGTCTACAATCGCCCTACCACAACCGAATCGTGGCAAATTCGCGAGCAATACATCGAAATTACCCAACCACTTCGCCAATTGGAGGATCGCCGACGTAGTTCGAGCGATGTGAGAGGGACCGCGGTGATTCAGGCGTGCGAATTCCTCACTTTGAGATTCCCGGTACAGCCCGATCGGAGAATTGAACTGCCAGGCGAGGGGTGGCGATTCCGCTCTGGCACCCCGAACAGACGGGAGCGAGGCCGAGGGTTGTCATGCATGTTCGGGGATTAGAAGAACCAGCCGCACTCGAAGATCCCGAGAGCCTGATGTTCTTTACCTCGACTCGGCTGCCTTTCTCATCAGACGAATGGCCTTCAGTTCCCGGCATCGACGGTTAGACGAACAGGCAAATGTTCCTCCACGAGTTCACGAAATCTATGAAATCTCTGCGAGCCGAAGAATGCGTGAAGTGGGGCTTCGACGCGAGGTCCTTCCGATTCGATATATTGGCATACGAGGATTAGGAGCATTCAGAAAGTGGCTCGACTTAGCAGCAAACACGATACATTGATGGCGCTCTTCGCCAAATCAGGCAATGTGTGCGCATTTCCGGGCTGCAACGAGGAGATGGTGACAAGTCGCCAGATCTTCGTTGGCCAGATTTGCCACATCGAAGCAGCGAACGCTGGCGGTCCTCGCTACAACCCTAACTCGAATGACGAAGAACGTCGTTCCTTTGAGAATCTGATGCTCATGTGCTATAGGCATCACCGGGAGACCGATGACGTTGCGGTGTTTGATACGCAGTCTCTCAAGGCAATTAAGCTTAAGCATGAGGCACTACACGGGCAAAAGCCCTTCAAGGTCAATGAAGCATTCCTTTTCCGGCTGGAAAGCGAGATGGAATGCTATTGGGCCGCAATCGCCGACGCCAATAGCAATGCTCATGTGATTCCCGAACTCGCCGTTCCCGTTCCGGTTGGAACACCCGCGTCGCATCAATTTTCCGACATTTACAAGGCTCTAGATCGTCTCACGGGCTTTCTCAACGACTTGTCAGGGAGAGACCGGTCATTAAACGATGAAATCCGTGAGCACTTCGGATCACTTGGTTACGACCTGACATCATACGATGCAGTTCCCTATTACAGTAATCCATTCTCTAATCGCAATTGGGATATACACTTTCTCGCAATTAATAACGCCCTTGCCGATCTGTTTGTTGCGCTCAAACAGACAGAAGTCCGCTTCTTGGAGGAGTATGTAAAGACTCACTCCAATGATTCGTCCGCATTGGAAAAACTGAAGACCGCAAAGGCTGACCTGCATAAGATGGCGGTGTCGGCAGGTTATGTAGACTGAACTGGACGAAATCGGGCTGTATTCAGAAGCCGAATCCAGAAATTGGTACCCGAATGAGCCCAACGTATTGCGTCCGCGTGACGGGCAATCCTGGACTCAAATATCAACTGACGCAAACAGATCAATGCGCGTTTCGAGACTGCCCTGTATGGATCGGTCCCGAAAAACACCGACATCACCACCAACCCCGCCTCACCCCAACCACGAAGACCGACACCATCTCGCTCCGCTAACTCCGCTAGCTCCGCCAACCCCGCCGTCCTCCGCTGTCAACCCCCGCAACCCACTGAAAACATTCACCAAAAACTTCTCCCCAACTTTGCAGATTATTTCTGCGAATTCTCCATACTTGTATTCAGTGGTTGATGTGACGACGATAGAGCGGCGTGGTGATGGTGGTGCCGAGTGACGACGGCATCCCTCACGCCGCCCACTTTCTTCCGGAGACGTTCATCTCGGTGGATTGCACCCGAAACGGTGCAGGAAACGGGGAGAACCGGCTCACAAGGCCCTCCGAACGTCCGTAACTCCTTTGCTGTCTAGACTCTGCAAAGAAGTGGCTTTAGAATCAAGGTCTTAGAGCGCAAAACATCCGCCAAACTGCTGAATCTAGGGAATTTATTTTCAGAGATGGGGGGGGGGGGGCACCCCCGTTACCGATGAGTAACACCTCAGCTCCGGGGCCGCCCCTCGGCTACTGCCCCCAGACTGAAAGCTGAGAGCTGAAAGCTGACTCGGTGACTTGCTGTCTGGCCGACTCGCTGCCTCGTTAACTCCGCCAACTCAGCTAGCTCCGTTAACCCCGCTGCCTCATCGACCTGCTCGTCCTAGCCTCCGCCGTAAAATCGACGAAGTGACCACTGAAGACCAACCCAACCCAGCACAGACACCGGGTGCCCCAGGTCTCGCATTTGAGACCTGGGATTGAACAGTTCACCTTCCGGCAGCGCATCGTGCTCGCCGTCGTTCCGCGCTTCGTCTGGGCGCTGCTCTCGGTCATGGGTCGCACCTGGCGCTTCGAGACCATCGCCGAATTGGGCGCAACGCCGCTTCCCTTCGGCGCAGGCGCGGGAGCAGAGATCTTCTGCTTCTGGCATCAGTGCGTGCTGCCTTGCACCTTTTACTTCCGCCGCACCGGAGCAACCATCATCGTCAGCCGCAGCTTCGACGGCGAGCTCATCGCGCGCACCCTTGAGCTCTTCGGATACAGAACCGCGCGTGGCTCCAGCTCGCGCGGCGCGCAAGAGGCGTTGTTGGGGCTGAAGCGTGTGATCGAAAGTGGCCGTCCCGCCATCTTCACCGCCGACGGTCCCCGCGGCCCGATTTACCGAACCAAGCCGGGCTCCATCCGGCTCGCCGCTCTCACCGGCGCGCGCATTGGCGCCTTTCATCTCCAGCCTCGGCGCGCCTGGACCATGCGATCGTGGGATCGATTCCTCGTCCCCATGCCGTTCACGCGCATCGCAGTCAGTTGGGCGCGCTGGACGCACGTTCCCGCAGACCTCGCCGAAAACCAGTTCGAAGCCAAGCGCGAAGAGCTGAACGCCGCCATCGAACGCGCCCGCCTCCACGCGCTCGCACACTTCGGGAAGGCCGCCGAATGAGCGATCTGCTGGTTGAGGACTTCAACTACGATCTGCCCGAAGAGCTGATCGCGCAAGAGCCTCCCGCCGAGCGCGGTACGAGCCGCATGTTGGTGATGGACCGCGCGTCGGGCGCCTTGCAGGATGACCACTTCTCTGGGCTTCCCGCGCGTCTGCGCCCGGGCGACCTCCTCGTTCTCAATGACAGCCGCGTGATTCCCGCGCGCCTCTACGCCCGCCGCACCTTGCTCCGCGACCATGAAAAGCCCACCGGCCGCATCGAAGTCATGCTCCTCGAACCGGCCGGAGAAAACCTGTGGCGCGCTCTCGTCCGCCCCGGCAGAAAGGTCGCCATCGGCGAGCGCCTGGTCTTTCCCACGCCCACGGGACGAATTGCGCTCCAGGCCGACGTGCTCGAGCGCGGCAAGTACGGCGAGCGATTGCTCGAATTTGCGCCGGTTGACGATTTCTTCCGCGTGCTGGACGAGATCGGCCACACGCCGCTGCCGCCATATATCCATCGCGATGATGTCGATGCGGATCGAGAGCGCTATCAAACCGTATTTGCCCGCGAGCGCGGATCGGTAGCCGCGCCTACAGCCGGCCTGCACTTCACTCCGCAGATGCTTGAGGCACTCACCGCCAACGGCGTCGAAATCGCCCGCGTCACGCTGCACGTGGGCCTCGGCACATTCGCTCCTCTGCGCGTCGAGTGCGTCGATGAAGTTCGGCTCCATCGCGAACGGTATACGATTGACGCTCCTGCCGCTGACGCACTCAATCGTGCCATCACGGAACGCCGCCGCATCGTAGCCGTCGGCACCACGGTGGTGCGCACGCTCGAAGCCGCTGCGCTCGAAGCCGCGGGGATCGACGCGGGCGCCGCGGGCCGGATCAAACCTCATTCCGGAGCGACCGACATCTTCATCTCACCCGGCTTCGAGTTCCGCCTCGTCGGCGCAATGCTCACCAACTTTCATCTGCCCCAATCGAGCCTGTTGATGCTCGTCAGCGCATTCGCCGGTCGCGAGCGCCTCCTCGCTGCCTACCAGCACGCGATCCAGGAAAGATACCGATTCTACAGCTACGGCGACTGCATGTTCATCGCCTGATAGCCCGTTCCCTGCTCACTGTCCACTATTCACTGTCCACTGTTATGCTCTCTAGCGTGACCGACCAAGCCAAGCCGCCCGTCTTCCTGCTTGACGCGATGTCCTTCATCTTTCGCGCCTATCACGCCATGCAGCGCAGCCGGCCCATGTCCACGCGCTCTGGCTTGCCCACGGCCGCCACCTACGTCTTCGTCAACATGATCAAGAAGCTGCGCCAGGACTTTGCGCCGAAGTACTTCGCCGCGGTCTTCGACGTCAGCGGCGAGGTCTTCCGCGACGAGCGCGCCCGCGCCATCGGGACGCTGCGCCGCTGGAACGGCAAGACGCAGAGCTTCGAAGACGTGAGCTACGAAGGCTACAAGGCCAAGCGCGAGGCCATGCCCGAGGATCTTCGCCGCCAGATTCCGTACATTCGCCGCGCGCTCAAGGCGCTACGCATTCCCATTTTGCAGGCTGAAGGCTTCGAGGCCGACGACGTGATCGGAACGCTGGCCCGCGAGGCAGCCGAGCAGAAGCACGAGGTCTTCATCGTCTCCGGCGACAAGGACATGATGCAGCTCGTCACGCCGCAGGTGAAGATCCTCAATCCGCAAAAGGACAATCTCATCCTCGATCCTGCCAAAGTCACCGAGACGCTCGGCGTCCCGCCCGGCAAGGTCGTCGACGTCATGGCCCTGCGCGGCGATTCGGTGGACAACATTCCCGGCGCGCCCGGCATAGGCGATAAGGGCAGCGTCGAACTGATCCAGGAATTCGGTACTGTGGAGGCTGTGCTCGACCGCGCCGCCGAGGTCAAGCGCAAGGCTTATCGCGAATCGCTTGAGCAGAATCGCGAAACGGTTCTGCTTTCAAAAGAGCTCGTCACCATCGACACCCACGTGCCTTTGCCACTGGACCTGGGCGCAATGGAAACGCAGCCACCCGACATCGAGGCCTGCCGCGCGTTGTTCACGGAGCTTGAGTTCACCTCGATGCTGCGCGACCTTGCGCCCGCAGCAGGCGCAGTCACCGTCGATCTCATCGACGAACCCACCCCTGTGCAGACCGCCGCGTTCTACGCCGCCGCGCGCGCTGGCGGCTTCGCCTGCGCACTCGATGCGGCGGAGCCGGCAGCGGAGGAATCGGAAGACGAAGAACCACCGGTGCCGTCGCTCCTGGACGTCGCCGAGGCTGCCGAAAAGAAAGCCCATTTCAGCATCGGCGTCTGCGCCGGTCCCGCTCGCGCGTTGCGTCTGCCGCTCACTCCCGATCTACGCGCGCTCCTTGAAGACGCTGCCGTGCCTAAGCGCGTGCACGATTGGAAGCTGGCGCTGCACGTCTTGGGAGGAGTTGGCGTTGCGCTGCGCGGCTCGGTCGACGACACCATGCTTCTCTCGTACGCGCTCAACCCCACCCACGCCACGCAATCGCTGGCCGATGTCGCCGCGCGCCACAACCAGGCGCCGCCGTCCACCCTGCCCGCTGCGGCTGCTGCGATTCACGCGCTCGTGCCCGCCTTGCGCGAAGAGGCTGATAAAGCCGGCGTTTCGCGCGTGTATGCGGAAATCGACCTGCCGCTGGCGCCCGTGCTGTATCGCATGGAGGAAGCAGGCGTGCGTATTGATACAGGCGTGCTTGATACGCTCTCCAGGCGATTCAGCGTGGAAATCGAACGTGTGGGAGAGCGAATCTTCGAGCTCGCCGGAAAAAGGTTCAACATCAACTCGCCCAAACAGCTCGCCGTCGTCCTGTTCACCGATCTGGCGCTGCCCGCTCCACCAAGCCGCGGCAAGACCAAGGCTGTCTCCACCGCGCAGGACGTGCTGGAGTCTTTGGCCGAGAAGCACGAGGTGCCACGCCTCGTTCTCGAGTACCGGCACTTGGCCAAGCTGAAGTCGAACTACGTGGATGCCTTGCCGCTGCTCGCCGATGCGGAGTCGCGCGTGCACACGACGTTTCAAGCGGCTGCCACGGCCACCGGCCGCCTGTCTTCGGTCAATCCCAATCTGCAGAACATTCCCGTGCGCACGGAGCTGGGCCGCGAGATTCGTGCCGCATTCACGGCCGCACCGGGCACGCAACTGCTGTCGGCGGATTACTCCCAAATTGAGCTGCGTCTGCTGGCGCACTTTAGCTGCGATCCGCTTTTGATCCGCGCCTACGCGGAAGGCATCGATATTCACACGCTCACCGCCAGCGAGGTCTTCGGTGTTCCCACCGAGACCATGGACAAGGTGACACGCAACCGGGCGAAGGCAGTCAATTTCGGCATCGTCTATGGGATCTCGGCGTTCGGACTCGCCGCGCAGTTGGGGATTCCGCAGGCCGAAGCGAAGGCCTACATCGAGCGCTACTTCGCCCGCTATCAGGGCGTCCGTGCGTTCATCGAAAAAACACTCGATCAGACCCGCAAGGAGGGCTGTGTGCGAACGATGTTCGGACGCATGCGGCCGATCCCTGACATTGAGAGCCGCAACCCGAATCAGCGTGGATTTGCCGAGCGCACGGCGATCAATACCCCGCTCCAGGGAACCGGCGCTGACCTGATCAAGCTCGCCATGATCTCTCTCGACCGCAAGCTGACTGAGCGGCGCCTGAAAACGCGTATGGTTCTGCAGGTTCACGACGAATTGCTCTTCGAAGTCCCAGCCAGCGAAAAGGACGAGGCCGCAGAGCTCGTCCGCACGGAAATGGAGGGCGTCGTCAAGTTGAAGGTTCCGCTCGTCGCCGACCTCTCCTTCGGCTCCAACTGGAGAGATTTGAAGTGAGGCCCCCGCAGCGTTAAACTGCGCTGGACCGGTAAACGTTTGCCGCAGGAGGGATCAACCATGAAGAAGATCAGCCGCAGAGATTTCGCAAAAAGCGCCGCCGTCGCCCCGCTAGGCCTTACCGCCGCATCGTCTCTTCTCGCGCAGGTCACCGCACCCTCGCAGACGCAGCTCGCGCCTGCACCTCCAAAAACAATTCCCCACCCCGAAGCAGCCGCGAATCGCATCTTTGTGGTCCCTGAGTCCGAACCATTCGCTGAGCCACTTCAATTCACGCGCCGCGAATTCCAGCCGGCGCTCCGGCCATTCGCGCTCGGCAACGTCACGCTTGAGGCAGGGCCCCTCAAAGATGCGCGCGATTGGAACCGCGGCTACATGATGCGGCTTGCGAACGACCGGCTCTTGCACAACTTCCGGGTGAATGCCGGACTGCCCTCCAGCGCCATCCCTCTGGGTGGATGGGAAGCACCCACGTGCGAACTTCGTGGCCACTTTGTCGGCCACTACCTTTCCGCGTGCGCACTACTCTATGCGGCCACGGGAGACAAGACGATCAAGGCCAAAGCCGATGACCTCGTCGCAGGCCTCGCGGAGTGCCAGGCAAAGATTAACGACAACGGCTACCTCAGCGCCTTCCCCACCGAATACTTCGACCGCCTCGACCGCCGCCAGAATGTCTGGGCTCCTTACTACACGGTGCACAAAATCATGGCCGGTCTCCTCGACATGAAAATGCACGCCGCCAACGATCAGGCCCTCGATGTGCTCACGAAAATGGCCGGCTGGGTCGACGCGTGGACCGCATCCAAACCCGAGGACCATATGCAGGACATTCTCAACACCGAATACGGCGGCATGAGCGAGGTCCTTTACAATCTCGCCGCCGTGACCGGTGACGACCGCTGGGCCCGCACGGGCGACCGGTTCACCAAGAAGATTTTCTTCACCCCGCTTGCGATGCGAAGAGACGAATTGAAGGGCCTGCACATGAATACCCACGTCCCGCAGGTGATCGGAGCCGCGCGCCGCTACGAACTCAGCTCCGATTTCCGGTTCGCCGACGTCGCCTGTTTCTTCTACGAAACTGTCTCAGAGGCCCGCACCTACGCAACCGGCGGCTCAAGCAACAACGAGCACTGGCTCACCGATCCCAATCACCTCGCCGCCGAGATGAAGATCAGCTCCCACCACCAGGAGTGTTGCTGCGCATACAACATGATGAAACTCGCGCGCCACCTCCATGCGTGGAGCGGAGATCCCCGGTTCATCGAGTATTACGAGCGCAACCTGCTGAATCACCGGCTGGGCACGATTGCGCCGTCGACGGGGCATACCGCGTATTTTCTATCGCTGTCGCCGGGGGCCTGGAAGACCACGTGTACCGAGGATCAGTCGTTCTGGTGCTGTACGGGCACTGCCCTCGAAGAGTACGCCAAGTTGAACGACACCATTTACTACCACGATGACGAATCGCTCCTCGTGAACCTCTACTTCGCCTCAACGGTGAACTGGAAAGTGCGCGGCGTGCGGCTGCGGCAAACGACGGATTTTCCTGCGGGCGGCCGGACAGAGCTCACAGTCGACAAGACGCCTGCCACGGCCTGGACTCTGCGCATTCGCATCCCCGCCTGGACGACGTCCGCAAATTCCGTCGCCTTCAACGGCAAACGGCTGGAAGTTTCCGGCACGCCCGGCAGCTATTTGGCGCTCACCCGCGTCTGGAAGGCCGGCGACCGCGTGGAACTCACGTTCCCGATGCACCTCACCGCCGAACCACTGGCCGACGATCAGACACAGCAGGCGTTTCTTTTGGGGCCCGTTGTGCTCGCCGGGCAGTTTCCGAAGGACGGACTTGAAGACCACCTGGAGCACATTCAAGGGCCAGAGATTCGGGAAGCGCCCGCGTTAGATGTGCCGGTTCTCAAAGCGGCGGGCGCCGAACTCAGCGCCTGGATCCAGCCGGTTCCAGGCGAGGCGCTGACGTTCCGCGTCACCGGACAAGAACGCGACGTGATTCTCAAGCCTCTGAACCAGAGCTGGCAGCGGTTCGCCGTGTATTGGACCGTGTCCTAGCAGAACACCCGCCCCGCAGTCGTCGGCACACCGAATCCTGAACCCAGTCCGCCGTCACGCGGCCCGGCTGCCGGATTTCCGCCTCTCGCCGGCTCAAATAACGCTTGCATACTTATACAATCGTTGTGTATATTTATTCACAGGCGGACTCCGCCTCGCGGGCCGCGCCTTGGATTTTCATGCAAGTAACACCCGGACGGAAGAATGAAGGTCGAACGCCTCAATGTGATACGTGAAGTGCTGGCCAACACGCACGTGGCCAGCCAGGACGAGCTGCGCCGCAAGCTGCGCCGACGAGGAATTCATGTGACGCAGGCGACGCTCTCGCGGGACATTCACGAGCTACGGCTGTCGAAAGGCCCGGGCGGCTATTCCCTTCCCAACGGCAACGGCGCAGCGGCGATTCAGGCAACGGAAGAAGACGATCTACCTCCCTCCCTGAAA
Source organism: uncultured Acidobacteriaceae bacterium (assembly GCA_963836525.1). Classification (GTDB taxonomy): domain Bacteria; phylum Acidobacteriota; class Terriglobia; order Terriglobales; family Acidobacteriaceae; genus Telmatobacter. The sequence goes on along the minus strand of CAWIJW010000010.1, from coordinate 277,877 downwards.
GAGATGATCGACAGCTTCGGCCTGCGCGTCCGCCAGGCGATGAACCAAGTGGTGGTGAGCACGGTGATGGGCGGTGCGCAGCCGGTAGCCGCGGCCCTGGACCGTGAAGAGTGGCCAGAGGTGGTGGGAACCATTGCCGGCGACGACACGGTGCTGGTGATCTGCTCAGGCACGCGCCATGCGGGCGAGGTGGAAGCACGACTGAGGACGATGTTGGAAGCATGAAGAAGACCGTACAAACCGCGGTTGTGGGAGTGACAGGATACGCCGGCGCGGAGTTGGCGCGGCTGCTGCTGCATCATCCGCGCCTGCAGGGTAAACCGCCGGTTTTTGCCGGGCGCGTGGAGGGAAAGGACCTCGCGCGTGGTGGCGTTCCTCTCACCGAGATTCACCCACAGTTGGCAAACAACAACGGCAACGACGGTCTGAAGCTGGAACCCTTCTCGTGGGAACTGCTGACTAAGCGCGGCGTCGAGGTGCTGTTCCTGGCCACGCCTCATGAGCAGTCGCGTGAGTGGGGCCCGGAAGCGTTGAAGCGCGGCATGCGCGTCATCGATTTGAGCGGAGCGTGGCGCTTGACAGACGCGGCCAATCGTGCCGCCTATGCCTTCGAGGACGACGGAACCGAGCTGGCCGCGGCCACGCAGGCGCAAGCCGTCTACGGGCTGCCCGAGCTGCATCGCAAGGCGATCTCCGGCGCGCGGTTGATCGCTAATCCCGGCTGCTACGCGACTTCGATCATTTTGCCGCTGAAGCCCCTGGTCGCAGCAGGACTCGTCGATCTCAAATGCGGCATTGTTGCCGACGCCAAGAGCGGCGTGAGCGGGGCGGGAAAGGCGCCCACGGCCAGGACCCACTTCATGTACGCGGCGGACAATCTGTCGGCCTATAGCGTCTTCACCCATCGCCACACCGGCGAGCTTTTGGAACAGATCGGTGTCTCGGCGGACGAAATCGTGTTCACGCCGCACCTGCTGCCCATTCCGCGCGGCATTCTGTCAACGGTGTATGTGCACTTCAAGAAGGCCCAGACGCGGGAGGGCGTGGCCAAAGTCTACCGCGAGTTCTTTGCCTCGAGCCCGATGGTTCGGGTCTACGAAAAAACCTTGCCGCAGATTCAGTACTCGGTACGGACGAACTATGCCGACATCGGATTTCAACTCGATGCCAGCGGCAAGAGGGCCGTCATCGTGAGTTGCCTCGACAATCTCCTGAAAGGCGCGGCCGGCCAGGCTGTGCAGAATCTGAACGTCATGCTGGGCTGGCCCGAATCGGAAGGTCTCGCATGAAACTCGCCGCGGAGGGCCTGGAATGAAGTTCGTCGTCAAATTGGGAGGAGCGGGCCTCGAAACTCCAGCGCTTCTTGACGGCTGCATGCGGGCCATCGCAGAACTCGTGCGCGACGGCAACCAGGTGGCCGTGGTACACGGCGGCGGCGTGCAGTTGACCCGTACGCTCAAGGCCCTGGGCAAGCAGAGCGAGTTCATCGACGGCCTTCGCGTCACCGACGCGGAAACCCGCGATGTCGCCCTGATGGTTTTTGCGGGCCGCGTCAACAAAGGGTTGGTTGCCGCGCTCGGCGCGCTGGGCCAGCCGGCAGTCGGCCTTTCCGGCGGCGACGGATTGCTTTTCCGCGCGCGCAAGAAGCGCACCACGCCCGATCTCGGCTACGTGGGTGAGATTGCGGCAAGCGATCCGCGCTGGATTGAGGCCATTTGGCAATTGAACGGAGTGCCGGTGCTCTGCTCCATGGCCCTCGGATTTGATGGCGAGTATTACAACATCAACGCCGACGAGATGGCCGCGGCGTGCGCCATCGCCTGCCGCGCCGACGCGCTCGTCTTCCTCACCGATGTGCCCGGCGTGAAAGGGGCCGACGGCGAGGTGCTGCGATGGCTTTCCATCGATCAGATTGCGGAAATGGCCAAGAGTGCGGTCATCTCCGGCGGCATGTTGCCCAAGCTGGGTGCTTGCCGTGAAGCGCTGTTGAACGGGGTGAAGCGCGTGCGAATTCTGCCCGCCGAAGCTGCAGCATCATTGCCCGATCTCTGCAGCTCGCGCATATCTCATGGCACGGAAGTGATGGTCGCTTAAGGAGGTCTTGCAATGATGAAACTCGAAGAGATTCAAGCCGCGGAAGCAAGGCTGCTGCTTTCCACTTACGAGCGGAGCCCCATCCTCTTTGTCAGCGGCGAAGGCGTGCACATCATCGACGAGAAGGGCGATCGCTATCTCGATCTGCTCAGCGGGATCGGCGTGAATGCCCTTGGCTACAATCATCCGGCCATCGTCGAGACGATCGCGCGGCAGAGCCGGGCGCTCATCCACACCTCGAACCTCTACTATCACGAGGGACAGGCGGAGCTGGCCATGCGCCTCACCGAGCGCACCGGGCTTGACCGCGTCTTCTTCACCAACTCGGGCACCGAGGCGTGGGAGGGCGCGCTCAAACTGGCGCGCGCGTATGCGGGCCTCAGACGCGGCGAAGGCGCGAAGATCGGGACCAGGTTTCTCGCGCTGGAGCAGAGCTTCCACGGCCGCACCTTCGGCTCTATGGCCACAACGTTCAAGGACAAGTACCGCGAGCCGTTCGCGCCCGTGGTTCCCGGCGTTGACTTCGTGCGCTTCAACGACGTTGCCGACCTGCGTGCCAAGTTCTCCAGCGACGTTTGCGCCATTCTCGTCGAGGCGATCCAAGGCGAAGGCGGCGTGCGTCCGCTCACGCAGGAGTTTTTCGATGAGGCGCGCGCATTGGCGAGCTCAACCGGCGCACTGCTGATCGTGGACGAGATTCAGGCGGGCATGGGTCGCACCGGAAAGTGGTGCGCGTATCAGCACTACGGCATGCTCCCCGACGTGACCACGCTTGCCAAACCCCTTGCCGGCGGCCTTCCTCTTGGAGCGGTCCTGTGCACGGAGGAGGTTGCGCGCGTCATGCATGCCGGCATGCACGGTACGACATTTGGCGGTGGGCCGCTGGCCTGCGCCGTCGGCATTGCCGTCGTCGACACCATCGAGAAGGACGGGCTGCTGGCGCATGCGACCGAGGTGGGCGATTATTTCCAGGCGCGCTTGCGATCGAACTCGCCGCCCGGCACGACGACGATTGTCGACGTGCGCGGAAAAGGCCTGATGCTCGCCGCCGAGCTCGATTCGGCGGATCTGGCCAAGCTCACCGTCGCCGAGATGCTCAAGCGCCGCATCCTTATCAACTGCACCAGCGATACCGTGTTGCGCTTCCTGCCGCCGTACATTCTGGAGCGCGCGCACGTGGACACGGCCATAGCCGCGCTCGACGAGATCTTCACCCAACACGCTGCGGCGCATAACACGCCCGCGGGAGGACACCATCATGGCTAGCAGAATGACCCTGGAACGCAAGGAGTCGACCGTTTCCGTGCAGAAGGACCCCGATGTTCTTGCCGCGGCCGCGCGCATGGCCGGCGAGGATCTGTGCTCCATCGCCGATCTCTCCAGCGCCGAAGTGCGCGCCATCATGAAACTCGGTCATGACGTCAAGCGCAATCCGCGCGAGTACCGCCATGCCCTCGACGCGAAGCAGATGGTGCTCATGTTCGAGAAGGTGAGCCTGCGCACGCGCCTGGCATTCGAAACCGGCATCAACACCATGGGCGGCAATGCGATCTTCGTCGACCAGACCAGTTCGCCGCTGGGCGAGCGCGAGACCATCGCCGACGTGGCGCGGAACCTGGAGCGCTGGGTGGATGTGATCGTGCTGCGCACCTACGCGCATGACACTATTACCGAGATGGCCGCCAATTCGCGCGTGCCCGTGATCAATGCGCTCTCTGACTTCGAGCACCCCTGCCAGGCGCTGGCCGATTTCATGACCATCGAGGAGCACTTCGGCACCGCCGCGGGGCTCAACTTCACCTTCGTCGGCGACGGCAACAACGTGTGCCACTCGCTCATGCTTACGGGCGCGCAGTTGGGCGCCAATGTGACCGTGGCCACTCCGCGCGGCTACTCGCCCGACACCGAGATCGTGACCATTGCGCGGGAGATTGCGCAGAAGAACCGCTGCGAACTGCGTCTGATGCAGGATCCGCAAGCTGCCGTCGAAGGCGCCGATGCCGTCTACACCGACGTCTGCGTGAGCATGGGCTTCGAGCACGAGTCGACCAAGCGCGCGCCCATCTTCCGGCCGTTCCAGGTGAACGAGGCGCTGATGCAGAAAGCCGCGCCGCATGCGGTCTTCATGCATTGCCTGCCTGCGCGGCGTGGCGAGGAAGTGACTGACGCCGTGATCGACAGTCCGCAGTCCATCGTCTTCGATCAGGCCGAGAACCGCTTGCACGCGCAGAAGGCATTGCTGCTTCTGCTTCTCGGCGGCCTGGCCAACACCACCAGCTTCAAGAGTGAGCAGGCGCTGAGCTAAGAGCGAGCTTAAAGGAGAGTTCTTTCATCATGGCAAAGAAAGTCGTTCTTGCATATTCGGGAGGTCTTGACACTTCGATCATCATCCCCTGGCTCAACGAAAACTACGGCATGGACGTGATCGCCATGGTCGCGGATGTGGGCCAGGGAGACGATCTGGACGAAGTGGTCAACAAAGCCTACAAGACGGGCGCCAAAAAGGCGGTTGTGCTCGATCTGCGCGAGGAGTTCCTGCGCGAGTACGTATGGCCGATGGTGCGCTCCGGCGCGGTCTACGAGCACAAGTATCTGCTCGGCACCTCGATTGCGCGGCCTATCATCGCCAAACACCAGGTGTTGACCGCGCTCAAAGAGGGCGCAGAGGCCGTGGCGCATGGCTGCACCGGCAAGGGCAACGACCAGGTCCGTTTCGAACACGCATACCAAGCGCTTGCGCCGGAGCTAAAAATCATTGCACCGTGGCGTGAGTGGAATTTAAAGTCCCGCGAGGATTGCCTCGATTACGCGGAGGCGCATGGCGTGCCGCTGGCGCAGAGCCGCACTAAGATTCACTCGCGCGACCGCAACATCTGGCACATCAGCCACGAGGGTGGCGAGCTGGAGGACGCAGGCAATGCTCCGCTCGACTCGACATGGGTGTGGACGCGCAGCCCTAAAGACGCTCCTGACAAGGAAGAAATGGTCGAGATCGGCTTCGAGCAGGGCAATCCGGTGAGCGTGAACGGCCAGACCCTCGATCCTGTGCAGCTTGTCGAGCTGCTCAATGAGATCGCGGCGCGCAATGCGGTCGGCCGCATCGATATTGTCGAGAACCGCTTTGTGGGCATGAAGAGCCGCGGCATCTATGAGACGCCCGGCGGTACGCTCATCACCGCTGCGCATCGCGAGATCGAATCGCTCACGCTGGAGCGCGAGGTGGCGCACTACAAGCAGTTGATCGCTCTCAAGTATGCGGAACTGGTCTACTACGGCTTTTGGTTTACGCCGTTGCGCGAGGCCCTCGATGCCTTCATCACTAAGACGCAGGAGCGTGCGGCGGGGTCGGTAAAACTGGCGCTTTACAAGGGCAACGTAAACGTTGCCGGACGCAAAAGTCCGTTCTCGCTTTATTCGACCGAACTTTCTTCGTTCACTATGGGCGAAAGCTACGACCAGAAGGACTCCAAGGGATTCATTCGCATTCTCGGCCTTCCCGCGCGCACGCAGGCGCGCCTGCTCGCTCAAAAAGAGAAAGAGGCAGTCAAGTGAAGATGTGGTCCGGCCGCTTCCGCGAGCCGCTGGACGCGGAGTTCGAGGCGTGGCAGCGCTCGATTGGTTTTGACTGGCGGCTTCTCGATGAAGAGGTGGCCGCCAGCAAGGCGCATGCGTCTGCTCTTTGCGTAGCCGGAATCCTCACCGCGACTGAGCTGGCTGATCTTCGTGGCGCACTTGATGCGATCGCCATGGAATTCACATCAGACATGGCCAAGGCTCGGCTGCGCGACCACCCAACCGCCGAGGACATTCACCACTTCGTCGAACTCAAGCTCGTTGAGCGGCTCGCCTCGCTGGCACTGAAGCTCCACACGGGTCGCAGCCGCAACGAGCAAATTGCCACCGACCTGCGGCTGTACGTCCGCACTCAAATTCAGCTCGTCATCGAAGGGTTGGCCGCATGGGCTGCCACGCTGGTCGAGCAGGCTCGCGCCGCCGATGCGGCCGTAATGCCCAGTTATACGCACTTGCAGCGCGCCGAACCGGTTCTCGTTGCGCACTGGCTGCTCGCTTACGTCGAGATGATTCTGCGCGATGCAACCCGCCTCCAGGATTGCGCGGCGCGATTGAACTTCTGTCCGTTGGGTTCGGGCGCTGTCGCGGGCGCGACACTCGCGCTCGACCGGACGATCGCCGCGTGCGAGTTGGGATTCATAGCGCCGACCGCGAATTCCATCGACGCGACCAGCGATCGCGACTTCATCCTCGAATATCTCAACGCTCTCACCTTCGTTGGTTTGCACCTGAGCAGGTTTGCCGAGGAAATCACGCTCTTTGCCACGGCGGAATTTGGATTTGTGACGCTGCCCGAGGCGTTTTCCACGGGGTCGAGCGCCATGCCGCAGAAGAAGAATCCCGATTTCACCGAGTTGATTCGCGCTAAGGTGGGACGCATTCACGGCGCGGCTCAGGCCGTCGCCATGCAGCTTAAAGGGCTGCCTTTGGCCTACAATAAAGACATGCAGGAAACGCAGGAGCCGGCCTTTGCGGCCGACTTTGTGCCGCAAATGCTGCAGCTCGTTGCGCGTTTCACGGCCACCTTACAATTCAATCGCGAGCGCATGAGCGAAGCGGCGCAGTCGGGCTATCTGAATGCCATGGCTGCGGCTACGTACCTGGTCCACAAGGGCGTTCCCTTCCGCACCGCGCATGAGAAGGTCGGCCGAGCCGTCCGCTTCGCGATCGACAAGGGCGTCGAATTAAGCGGCCTCACGCTCACCGAGCTCCGCCAATTCGGCGAAGAGTTCGCCGAAGACTTCTACGCTGCCATCACCCTCGACGCCACGCTCGATTGCCACGAAGTGATCGGCGGCACCGCGCGCGAGCGCGTGCGGACGGCGCTCGATCGCGCATCGGAGCGGATCGCCAAGCTGGCGAAACCCAAGGTCACGGAGGCCGCTCATGCTGGTGCGTAAAGCCCTCTTGCACGACGCCTCCAATATCTACGATCTCGTCAACTCGCTTTCCGGCGACGGAACGCTGCTCAAGCGGCCCTTCGCCGAGGTTTGCGAGAACATCCGCGACTTCACCGTAGCCGAGTCGGACGGCGGCGTGTTCCTGGGCTGCGGCGCGCTGCACCTTTACGGGCCGCATCTCTGCGAGGTGCGCTCCATCGTGGTCAAGCCCGAAGCCAAAAGCCAGGGCGCCGGTGGAAGCATCGTGAAAGCACTGATCGAAGAGGCCGAGACGCACGGCATCCAATCCGTGTGTCTCTTCACGCGTATCCCGGACTTCTTCTTCAAATACGGCTTCCGCACTGTGGAAGACAAATCCGAGCTGCCCGACAAGATCTTCAAGGACTGCCAAATGTGCCCGCGGCTGCACCGCTGCGACGAAGTCGCCATGGTGCGCGGGCGCTTACCGCGCATGTCGATTCTCGGGCCGCGCCAGGAAGCGCAAGAGCTTGTCCGGCTGTCGGGGTGAGGCAGCTTTCAGCCTTCAGGGGCCAGGGGTCGGGAACGGCAGCTTCTGGCTTCCCGCTGCAACCTTCCGGTCGCCAGGTTTTTTGTTCGGGCCGGCGGAGTTTGGGGCTGCCGTGGACCCTTCTGGCGGCATGGGCCGTTACCGGTGTCGACGAACCGAGTCGAGAACCTTTGGCTGCCAACATGCGGCGGATGAGTGAGTTGGCCTGTTCTCGCCCGTCGACCACTCCAGCGTCCGGTTTGCCCGTCATTCAGGAGTCAAAAGCCAGAGTGCGCACGGTTCGCCGCTTCGGCATAGCTGCCAAATCGGGAAAGCAAAACGGAGATTCCGGATTATGATGGATACAACGTTCCGCACACCGGACGAGTTGGCCGGCTACGTGGGCACACCGGTGCTTGCAGCACTGCCGAAGGGCGGAGAGTAGCGACATGTTGCAATACTTCGGTTTTCGAGAAGAACCGTTCGGGGTCACCCCAGATCCACGTTGCTTGTATCTCAGCTGTACACATCAGCAGGCGCTTGCCGCGCTGCAGTCCGGCTTCAACAGCAACCGTGGCTTCACTGCCATGATTGCACCTCCAGGAATGGGGAAGACAACGCTGTTGTTCCGTTTCCTTGAGGACACCCGGGAGACCGCCCGCACCGTATTTCTCTTCGATATCGATGCCCAGTGCGAGCCGCGGGAATTCGTCGCCTACATCCTGCGCGACATCAGCATCACTCCCGGACAGAGCAGCTCCGAGATGCACGAGCAATTGAGCCAGGCTTTGATCAAAGAGAATCGGGCGGGGCGAAAATTTGTGGTCGTAATCGACGAGGCGCAGAATCTGTCGGATGCCGTGCTGGAGAGAGTTCGCCTGCTTACGAACTTTGAAAACTCGCAAGGTAAGCTGATACAGATCCTCCTCTCGGGACAGCCGCAGCTATCGGATAGGTTGATGCAGGCTTCCCTGTTGCAGCTTCGCCAGCGGATTTCGACTGTCTGCCATATTGAACCGCTTTCGGCGGAAGAAACTGTCGGGTACATCGACTACCGGTTGAAACTCGCGGGCTATGTTGGCGCGCCGCTGTTTACGGAATATGCGCTCGAGCTGATCACAAAGGCCAGCCAAGGCGTTCCCCGGACCATCAACACCCTGTGCTCTAGTTCGTTGTCAGTGTGCTACGCGCTGAGGAGCAAACAGGTAGACGGCCGCATGGTGGCCAAGGCAATTGCCGGCCTGCAATTGATTCCGCAAGTCAGTGAGCCCGTCGCAGAGACCGGCAACCTCGCGGATGAGCAGCCCAGTGAACCAGAAGAACCGAAGCCGGCCAGACGACTGCTGAAGTTCTGGGTTCCAGCAGCCGCGGTGCTGCTTGTCGCTTGTGTGTTTGGCGTACTCCGGCTCACCCAGGTCCGGGCCCCTCAGTCTCGCAAGGCGGGCGACAACCGCGCTTTGAATCAGAAAGCCCTACCGGCGACGGCTCGCGCGCCAGCCGCAGCGGGCGCCGCCAAAACCATTGGAACGGAACCTACCCCGGGCACGGCGCCATTTGAAGTCACCGTAGAACCCAATCAAACGCTTCAAGACATCGCTGTGAAATACCTGGGAAGCTTCGATACTCAGCGTCTGCATCAAATCCAGGCAATCAATCCGAAGCTGACCGATCCAGACCATATAGAGCCAGGACAAAAGATCTGGCTTCCGGGGCTGGAGCCAGTGCAGGCAGCAAAAAGTGCCACGCCCGCCGCTCCCGCTCACGAGCCGTTGCAGGCCAATAGCTCGGTTCCCAAGCCCTCTTCAGCGGCCGTACGTCCCGCCGCTCCCGCTCACCAGCCGTCGCAGGCCAATAGCTCGGTTCCCAAGCCCTCGGTAGCAGCCGTGCGTCCCGCCGCTCCCACTCACCAACCGTCGCAGGCCAACAGCTCGGTTCCCAAGCCTCCGACAGCAGCCGTACATCCCGCCGCTCCCACTCACCAACCGTCGCAGGCCAACAGCTCGGTTCCCAAGCCTCCGACAGCAGCCGTACATCCCGCCGCTCCCGCTCACCAGCCGCCACAGGCCAGTAGCTCGGTTCCCAAGCCTACGGTAGCAGCTGTACGTCCCGCCGCTCCCGCTCACCAGCCGTCGCAGGCCAATAGCTCGGTTCCCAAGCCCTCGGTAGCAGCCGTGCGTCCCGCCGCTCCCACTCACCAGCCGTCGCAGGCCAGTAGCTCGGTTCCCAAGCCCTCGACAGCCGCGCAAGCTCCTGTGACGGCGCAGGTAAGCACTGCGCCACCGGCACCTTCCACGGGTGCGGGCGCGAAGCCGGTGACCCCGCAGCAGAGTCCACCACCTTCCATGGCCGCAAATCCAGCAACCCCGCAGCAGAATCCGGCTCCGGCCGGGCAAAGCGGTGCACCCGCGGTCAACCAAAAGGGTGCAGCGGCGGCGCAAGTGCGACCCGCGTTCACGGGCAACGCGCCGGAGGGCGCGCAGACAGCCGCAGCGCCGAATGTGCGTCCGGCCCTGCCCGCGCCGGTTCCGCTGATGGTGCAGATTGCCGCGGTCGCTCAACCTGAGGACGCCCAGGTGCTGGTTAGTGCTTTGCGCAAGCGCGGCTATGCGGTGACTACGCGCCGCGAAATGGCTGACAACCTGATCCACGTGCGCATCGGGCCGTTCTACAACCGCGACGAAGCCGAGCGATGGCGCGTAAAGCTCCTCGACGACGGGTACAACGCGATCATCCAGCCGTAGCGGCGCCTTGTCCAGCGTTGTGTACTTGCTCTTCTGCTCGGCTCTGTGGGATCAGACTCCCTTAAGGCATGCCATCGTATTGGGACGCTTTGGATGGCAACAGTAAGGCCTCTGCGTTGGGATTCGGTTTCGAGGACTATTCGGCGCGATCTGCTATCCAGTAGCGAAGAACTTTTTCCTTTTGGGTGTCGTAGCTGCAAAACAGTTCTACATGTTTGAATGCACCGGACCCGTCTTGAAGTAACAATTTGTCGGATTCGCTCGTTGTCACGCCCGGGGCCACGTAAACTGTCAAAAATTCATTGAACTTTTCGCCGGAATTGCCCGCGTCTTCCCATTTGAACTCGTACCTTGCAACAGACCTGACATATTCATCTGCGCCCCTGGAGCATTCCGAAGCCGCTATGGCTGCATATTTGTCGTGTAACGCTCTTGGATCCTCCAGTGCCGCTGGGCTGTCCTGTTGCGGACTTGTTGAGGGGCCAGGAACGGCCTGATTGGCTTCGCAAGCTCTTAGCCCTCCGTAGAAGCAAATCCCAAAGATCGCCAGAAGAGTAATTGCCCCTGCGCGTCGTTTCCAATGCGAAGCGCTTGATCCCGTCAACTTCCATTCACGTGCAAATTGTTCGGCACTGAAAAGGAAAGTGCCAGAATTGTCCTCCGCCGACCAGCGCACAGCCACCAAGTCTTTTGCCGGACTGCTGACGTAGACCTCTCCAACCAAGCCGTCTGCCTTGCGTCTTGCCTGCGCACCTTTCGGAGGGTATTTTGGCGAACTCACCTCGCGTCTCTCCTTGCTCGAAACGCACAACAGACGTTCAGCAGAAATAGCTCACGGCGCGGCCTTGAGAAAACTGCAGCAATTGACCTGAACCCCAGAGTCACAAGTTCCATTTTGCCTCTTGGCTGCAAGGGAATATACCACCGGTCGCCTCCGCCGGGCTGGCTTGTGTGGAGCAGGACATAAGCTCTCGAGACTCTCAGATGGCGCCGGCGCGCATGGGCACTCGCTGGGACTGATGTGGGCGGACAAAACAAATGGCAATGCGGCACCGAGAGCAGTGGACAGTGCGCAATGTCAGTCCTTCGAGGGGGCGCGCTGGGTGGGGCGCCTATCCAGCGCAAACGCGCCGAGGCTGCAGATGGCGACGCCGAAAAAGGCGAGCATCGACGGCGCCTTGAGAGTGGTGAAGACGACGGAGGCAACAGTGCCGCAGTATCCTAACGCCGCGCAGCTTCGCCAGTTGAGTGCGGAGTAGACGGCACAATAGGCAACCGCGATCAGGACCTGAAGGGGAGCGAGCCTGCGCACCGCGAGCGCGAGAAGACAGAGGGGAAGACTGAGGAGAGGCAGGGCGCAATACAAAATCGACAGCGCCGGGTCCTGTCGAAAATCGATGGCACGCGACGCGCGCAAGCCATACAGTGCGACCGCGCAGCTAAGGACTCCCGCAAGGATTGTCAGGCAAAGCCAGCCAAATCTTCGCATCGTCATCGCGCCGTTTTCCCGCGCTCGTCTTCCTGATTTCTGAGGATCGCAGCTGCCACCACGGCTTGCCCGTAACTAAGGCCGCCATCGCCGGGGCTGACCTGGAAGTGCTGCAAAACCTCGAAGCCTTCCTCTTGGAGCCCTTCGCGCAGCAGCCGTGCCAGGCGTCGGTTGTGCAAGCAACCTCCGGAGAGCGCGACCTGGCGAATGCCCGTGACCTCGCGGGCCAGGACTGCGGCGCGCACAAATGCGGCCGCGACGCCGGCGTGAAAGCGTGCTGCGATTCGCGGCTTTCTCGCGCCCTCGCGCAAGTCGTCTAGAAGCTCGCGCCAGAGCGAGGTAGCAGAAATGCGCACGGGCTTGCGCGAGTTCCAATCTCCACCGTGGAACTCAAGCGGGTAGCCGGAATCGAGCGCATCGGGCCCGTCAAAAGGTTCGTCGCCGGCGAGGCCTTCGAGCTCGATGGCAGCCTGGGCCTCGTAATCGACCTCACGCCGCCCCAGCACCACGGCGGCAACAGCATCAAAGAGGCGGCCGCAACTGGAAGTGAGTGGGGCGTTCAATCCGCGCTCCATCATGCGCCGCAGCACGTGGGCTTCCTGCTGCCTGGCGCCCACCAAATCAAGAATCTGCTGCGAGTTGAGGTCGAAGCCGGCCGCGCCAAGATGCCCCAGCGCCATGCGCCACGGCTCGCGGATCGCTGCTTCGCCGCCGGGCATGGGCACATAGTCAAGATGGGCGAAGCGCCCGAATCCGTCATTGCCACCGTCCAGCCGACTCACAAGTACTTCCCCGCCCCAGATGTGGCCATCGGAGCCGTAACCAGTGCCGTCGAGCGAGAGCCCGATCACCTGGCCCTCGACACCGTGCTCCGCCATGCAGGCGGCGATGTGCGCGTGGTGATGCTGCACCGCGATGAGTGGCAGGCCGCGCTCGCCCGCCCATTCCTTCGCCCACGACGTCGACAAATAGCCGGGATGCAGATCGTGGACCACGGTCTCCGGTTCGATCTCGAAGGTGCGCATCAGGTGCGCCAGCGACTCGCGGAAGAAATCGAGCCCGGTGAGGTTCTCGAGATCGCCCAAATGCTGGCTCTGGTATGCGAAGCGGCCGCGGGCGAGGGCAAAGACATTTTTGAGATGGCCGCCGACGGCCAGTAGCGGAGGCGAGTCGAAAGGGAGCGGGACGGCGAGCGGCACAAAGCCGCGCGCCCGGCGAATCAACTGCGGCGCGCCGTCGACCAACGCCATCACGGAGTCGTCGCAGCGCTGCAGAATCTCGCGGTCGTGCATCAGGAAGGCATCCGCAATCTGGCCAAGTCTGGCCAGCGCCTCGTCGTTATCAATCGCGATCGGCTCTTCGCTGAGATTGGCGCTGGTCATCACGAGCGAGCGCGTGTCCAGCGAGTGCGTATGTGGCCCGGCAAAGAGCAGATGCTGCAGCGGTGCATAGGGCAGATAGATGCCCAGCCAGGGAATGCCCGGCGCAACCGAGGGCGCGATGCCGCAGTCGGCGCGCCCGGGGGCCAGCACGATGGGCCGCGAAACCGTGAGCAGCATCTCTTCTTCCTTCGCCGTCAGCTCGCAAACTGCGCGCGCCGCATCCAGATCGCGAACCATGATCGCCAGCGGCTTGCCGTAGCGGTGTTTGCGCTCGCGCAGGCGCATCACCGCAGCTTCATTGGTTGCATCCACGGCGAGATGGAATCCGCCAATGCCCTTGATCGCAATGATCTCTCCGGCTACCAGGCGATTGATCGTCTCGGCGACCGGATCGGCCGACTGTATCTCCGTCCCATCCGGCGCAACCAGCCAGACCCGCGGGCCGCAGATAGCGCAGGCGTTGGGTTGAGCATGGAAACGGCGGTTGGTAGGATCGTCATACTCTGCCTGGCAGGCCGCGCACATCTTGAAGCGCGCCATCGACGTCTGCGGACGGTCATAGGGAATGCGGCGCGTGATGGTGAAGCGCGGGCCGCAGTTGGTGCAGTTGAGGAACGGATAGCGATAGCGGCGGTCCTTAGGGTCGAACAGTTCGCGCAGGCAGTCAGGACATGTGGCCGCGTCGGCGGGAATGCCGGTGCTGACTTGGCCGCCCGCCTCACTGGCCACAATGCGAAAGCCCGTCTCGCCCGTCGGGGCTGCCTCGCGCATGGCGACGGAATCAATGCGGGAAAGCGGCGGCGCCTCCGCTCGCAGCCGGCGGCGAAACACCTCAAGCCGTTCTAGCGGACCCTCAAGTTCAATCGTCACTCCGCCAGTGTCGTTGCCAATAAACCCGGCGAGGCCCTCCTCGAGTGCAAGGCGATAGACGAATGGCCTGAAGCCAACGCCCTGCACCACGCCGCGCACCGCGAGCACTTCGCGTTGCGGCAGCCCTTGGGGCGGTTCTGGTTTTGGACGAGATTTCTGCGTCAAATCCGCGCCTCGCACAGGAATTCAGCATAGCGCATGAGGTCGCACGCGTTTCTGGCTTGCGGCGCGTTCCTTCTCTTCAGCCGGGTGGGACAGGGCAACCCGGACATAGGAAAAAGAACGATAATTTGAGTGAGGCGGTAGGGATCGGATGGGTCATCGACGGTTGAGAATCGCGCGCGCGGTTGCGGGAGCTTCGGTCCTGATGCTGCTGCGCGCCACGGGACCAACGCAGGAACCCGATCCGGCGGCAGTGATCCGCAGCGTGGATGCCGCCGTTGCAGCCCGATTTGACAACATCCTCGGGTACACGGCCATTGAGCACTATGCCGTTTACAGGGGCGGCGATGAAACGCGTCCTGCAGCGGAGATGACGGTGAGAGACACCTACAAAAAGGGCGTGGGCAAGACCTACACCGTGCTGTCGCAGAGCGGATCGGGGATTTTTCTGCGGTTCGGATTAAAGCCGCTCCTCGACAACGAGAAGACCATCAACATACCGGGGAACGTGGAAAAATCGTGGTTCACATCGGCAAACTACGTGATGAAACTGAAACCCGGCGGCGTGCAGAAGCTGAACGGCCGCGACTGCTACGCCCTCGCCATTACCCCCAAACAAGAGGCTCCGAATCTGATCAATGGAACTATGTGGGTGGACGCGCGGGACGGTACTCTGGTCGAGATCGAAGGAGTAGCGTCGAAGAACCCGTCAGCGTTTTCCGGAACGACGCACATGATGCGGCAATATGCAAATGTCCACGGATATTCGATGGCTATACACGCGCGCGCCGAGTCGAGCAGCTTTCTCTTTGGCCGCACCGTGGTGACCATCGATTACAGCAACTACAACCTCGAGATCAAGCCGGGGAAATAGAGCAATGGTTCGCGCGCAAAGCCGCGTGTTGCATGGGCACTCCGGCCGTCAGTGACGCGATTCGGCGCTGAAGAATGCGGCTAAGCCGTGTGATCCTCCGCACAGCGTCTGCACCGTTTCCTCTTCGATGCCGTGCGCCGTGACCCCTCTCGGAGCCAACCCAGTGCTTGACGCCGGCGTTCGCCTCTGGGAACGGCCGAAACCAATGCCAACAAATGGGATAGCCACACGGGCACGTGACTGCTGTCACGGATTGCGAGGGGTCGATGCTCGTAGAACAATGGTAGTATCAGGCGCAGGCGGGCCAATCCCCCGCTCCGCGCCCGATATATGTCTCCGGATGCACCGAACAGGGAGGAATTGTGCCAGTATTCACGCCCCCGCCTCTACCCAGCGAAGACAAGCGATGGAAGATCGTGAACGGCACCATGCGCAAGAACGGCTTTGCCCGCCACGCGCTGATTGAGACGCTCCATACGGTGCAGTCTTCGTTCGGTTATCTCGACGACGACTCCATTCGCTTTGTCGCGCTCTCGCTACGGGTGCCGCTCAGCCAGGCCTACGGCGTGGCGACCTTTTATCACTACTTCACGCTGAAGCCGCCGGGCAAGCACACTGTGACGGTTTGCGCCGGAACCGCTTGCTACATCAAGGGCGCCGACAAGCTGCTGGCCACGGCGGAGAAGCGGCTGGGCATCGCGCAGGGTCAGACGACGAAAGACGGAGAGATCAGCCTGATGATGGCCCGCTGTGTGGGCGCGTGTAGCCGCGCGCCTGTGGCGTTGTTCGATGGCGATGTGGTGGGCGAGATGACTCGCGAACAGATGCTCGAGCAACTGGAAAGGTGGACCGTGGAATGACAATCGAGGAGCTCGAACAGATCGCCAAAAGCGTCCAGCAGGAAAACGCGAAGTACGACTTCGAGGTGAACGTCTGCGGTGACCTGGCTTGCGCGAGCCAGGGCGCCGACAAGCTGAAAGACGCGCTGGTGAAGGCCGCCGAGGCGTCAGGAAAGACGGTGCTGGTGCGCCGCACAGGATGCATGGGGCCGTGCTCGCATGGGCCGCTGGTGCGCGTCGACCCGGAGGAAACGCTCTACGCGAAGGTGAAAGCGGACAACGCCGAGGCAATTGTGAAGAGCCTGGGCGGTCCGCCGGCTCCGGAGCTGCAATGCGACCTGAACGAACACTTCGACATGCAGGTGCGGGTGGTGCTAGAGAACGCCGGTTACATCGATCCGGAGAAGATTGACGACTACATCGCCCGCGATGGCTACAAGGCCCTCTTGACGGTGCTCACCGAGATGACGCCTAACGGCGTGATTCATCGCATCACGGAGAGCGGTTTGCGCGGCCGCGGCGGCGGCGGCTATCCCACGGGATTGAAGTGGGGGACGGTGGCCAAGGCTGCGGGCGACGTGAAATATGTGGTCTGCAACGGCGACGAAGGCGACCCCGGTGCGTTCATGGATCGCAGCGTGATGGAGGGCGATCCGCATCGCGTCATCGAGGGCATGGCGATTGCGGCTTACGCGGTGGGCGCGAGCAAAGGATTCATCTATGTTCGCGCGGAGTATCCGGTGGCGGTGTCGCGGCTGACCACCGCGCTCAGGGAAGCGCGGCGCCACGGCCTGCTGGGCAACAACATCTGCAATACGCCGTTCAATTTCGATGTGGAGATCCGCCTCGGTGCCGGCGCGTTTGTTTGTGGCGAGGAGACGGCGCTGATCGCTTCCATCGAGGGCAAGCGCGGCGCGCCTAGGCCGCGGCCGCCGTATCCGGCGGCGAGCGGACTGTGGGGCAAGCCGACGCTCATCAACAACGTCGAGACCTACGCCAACATCGCGCCCATCGTGCGCAACGGCGGCAAATGGTTTTTCAACATGGGCTCGGAGCGCAGCAAGGGGACGAAGGTCTTCGCGCTCACCGGCAAAATCGCCAACACCGGCCTCGTGGAAGTGCCCATGGGCATCAAGCTGCGCGAGATCATCGAGGTCATCGGCGGCGGCGTGCCCGGCGGCCATACCTTCAAGGCTGTGCAGACGGGCGGCCCCTCGGGCGGCTGCATCCCGGCGGAGATGCTCGATGTCGGCGTCAGCTACGATGCGCTGCTGAAGATGGGCTCGATCATGGGCTCGGGCGGCATGATCGTCATGGACGACACCTCGTGCATGGTTAACGTGGCGCGTTTCTTCATCGAGTTCTGCATGACCGAGTCGTGCGGCAAATGCATTCCCTGCCGTGCTGGCACGGCGCAGATGCACACGCTGCTCACGCGCATCTGCAACGGAACCGGAACCATGGACGATCTGGCGCTGCTTGAGGATCTCTGCTCCACGGTGAAGGAGACGAGCCTCTGCGGGCTGGGCCAGACAGCGCCCAATCCCGTACTGAGCACGCTGAAATACTTCCGCAACGAATATCTCGAGCACATCCTGCATAAGCACTGTCCGGCCGGCGTCTGCAACATGGAAGCGGCCGTGGAGGTGGTGGCATGAGCGCGGAAACAGATGTCAAAACTCTTGTCATCGACGAGCAGGATGTCAGCGCCCGGGCCGGCCAGACGATTCTCGAGGTGGCGCGCGAGAACGAGATCAACATTCCCACGCTCTGCCATCTCGATGGTCTGAGCGACGTGGGCGCGTGCCGTCTGTGCCTGGTGGAAATCAAAGGCAGCAACAAGCTGTTGCCCGCCTGTGTGGCCACAGTACAGGAAGGCATGGAGGTCAGTACCAACACCGAGCGGCTCCAGAAGCACCGCCGCACCATCCTTGAGCTGCTCTTCGCCGAGCGCAATCACATCTGCTCGGTTTGCGTTTCCAATAACCACTGCGAACTGCAAACGCTCGGTCAGGAGCAGGGTTTGACCCATGTGCGGCTGCCCTATCGCAACCCCGATCTGTATGTTGATGCCTCGCACGAGCGATTTTCGGTCGACCACAACCGTTGCATCCTCTGTACGCGCTGTGTGCGCGTCTGCGCTGAGATTGAAGGCGCGCATGTGTGGGATGTGATGGGGCGCGGCATCAATTCCATCATCATCACCGACCTCCATGAGGAGTGGGGTAGCTCGACCTGCACGAAATGTGGCAAGTGCGTGCAGGTGTGCCCCACCGGAGCTCTCTTCGAGAAAAGTAAGATCGGCTCCGAACATCCCAAGAATCCCGATTTTCTGCCTTATCTGAACCTGATGAGGGAGGCGCAATGAGCAAATTGAAGTTGGCGACAGTCTGGCTGGACGGATGTTCCGGCTGCCACATGTCGTTTCTCGACATGGATGAACGGCTCCTGGAGCTGGCGGAAATAGTAGATGTGGTCTACAGCCCCATCGTGGATATCAAGGAGTTCCCCGACGAAGTGGATATCGCGCTGGTTGAGGGAGCCGTGGCCTCAGTGGACGACGAGAAGAAGATCAAGAAGATTCGCGACCACTCCAAAATGCTGGTGGCGATGGGTGATTGTGCGGTCACCGGCAACGTGCCCGCGATGCGCAATCCCATCGGCCCGGAGGCGATTCTTGACCGCGCCTACATCCAGAATGCCAGCGCGCAGGCGCAGATTCCTTCCGTCGTGGTGCCCAGGCTGCTGCGTGTTGTGCGACCCATTCACGAGTTTGTGAAGGTGGACGTGTTTTTGCCCGGTTGTCCGCCCTCGGCCGACACATTTCACACCACGCTGACCGCGCTGGTGAACGGCGGGCCGCTGGATATTCCGGCAATGACCCGCTTTGGAGCTTAACCTAGCGCCGGTCTCTAGACCGGCTGTCGTGCGGATGTCCACACCCGCACTGGTTCGAAAACTCGGAGCTTGCTATGAGCCAGACCATCACCATCGATCCGGTAACACGCCTTGAAGGCCACGGCAAAATCACCATCCAGCTCAACGGCCAGGGCGAGGTAGAGGACGCGCACTTCCACGTCACTCAGGTGCGCGGTTTCGAGCGCTTCTCTGAAGGCCGGCCGTACTACGAGATGCCCAGCCTGATGGCGCGCATCTGCGGCATCTGTCCGGTTTCGCATCTCATCGCGTCAGCCAAGGCTTGCGAGGCCGTCATGTCGGTGCGGATTCCGCACACCGCGGCGCAGTTGCGTCGCATGTTGAACCTGGCGCAGATGGTGCAGTCGCATGCGTTGAGCTTTTTCTATCTCGCCTCGCCCGATCTGCTGCTGGGCATGGAGGCTGATCCCAAAGTCCGCAATATTCTGGGCGTGGCGGCCGCCAAACCAGAACTGGGCCGCGCCGGCGTTGCGCTGCGCCGCTTCGGGCAGAGCATCATCGAGCTGCTCTGTGAGAAGCGCGTGCACCCAGGGTGGGTTGTGCCCGGCGGCGTCACCGAGCCGCTTTCGGCCACCAAGCGCGACAAGATTCTGGCCATGATCCCGGAGGCCTATGCCAACGTTGGCCTGGCGCTGGGCGCATACAAACAAATCGCGGACACGTTCAAGGCCGAGATTGAAGTCTTCGCCAACTTCCCGTCGAATTACCTGAGCCTGATCAACGAAGATGCGTCAATCGAGTTCACCGACGGCGCTTTGCGGTTGATCGATGCCGAGGGCAAGACGATTGAAGACGGCATCACCGCGAGCCGGTATACCGAGGTGATTGGTGAAGCGGTCGAGTCGTACAGCTACACCAAATTCGCTTACTACAAACCGCTCGGTTATCCCGCGGGGAGTT
Source organism: uncultured Acidobacteriaceae bacterium (assembly GCA_963836525.1). Lineage (GTDB taxonomy): Bacteria > Acidobacteriota > Terriglobia > Terriglobales > Acidobacteriaceae > Telmatobacter. The sequence continues at coordinate 258,129 of CAWIJW010000010.1, read as the reverse complement.
ATCGCGTGGGACCGCTGGCGCGGCTCAATATCGTCAAATCCATGGGCACGCCACGAGCCGAGAAAGAGCTCGCTGAGTTCAAGCAGTTGGCCGCTGGGCCGGTTGAGAGTTCGTTCCATTATCACCATGCGCGGCTGGTCGAGATGTTGTATGGCGTCGAGAGGATCGAGGAGATTCTTGCTGATCCCCGCATCCTCGAAAAGCACGTACGCGCCACGGCCGGCGTCAACCGCCTGGAAGGCGCCGGACAGGCCGAGGCGCCACGCGGCGTGCTGCATCACCACTACAAGGTGGACGAGAACGGCAAGATCACCTGGGCCAACCTCGTCATCGCCACTGGCCAGAACAACAAGGCGATGAACCTGGGCGTGCTGCAGGCGGCCAAGCAGTACGTGAAGGACGGCAAGTTTACTGAAGGCATGCTGAACCGCGTCGAAGCAGTCGTGCGCACCTTCGATCCCTGCCTGAGCTGCTCTTCGCACGCCATTGGCCAGATGCCGCTCGAGATCAAGTTGGTTTCCGCGAATGGCGAAGTGCTAGACCGAGCCATGCGTTCCTGATGACCTACGGGTTAATCTCCGGGCCAATTCAATGACCGGCGATCACAAAGGAGACGAATTGAATCCGGATTCTTCGGAGCCGATGTACTTTGAACCAGCCAACTGCCTGGTCCTCGCCTGTGGCAACACCCTGCGTAGCGATGACGGTGTCGGACCGAAGCTCGCGGAATGGGCCGCGCAACGGTTTCGCGACGATTCTCACGTTCGCGTTTTAGCGCGCCAGCAGTGGACCCCGGACCTGGCAGAAGAAATTGCAGGCGCCGACTCCGTTCTCTTTGTCGACTCCTGCATCGATTCCGCACCCGGCCGCGTCAACCTCAGCCCGGTGCCGCTCCACTTCAACGGCTCCGAACCCTCGTCTCACCTTGTCGATCCGCCAGAGCTCCTCGGGCTGTCCCACTCCCTCTACGGCTCTATATTGGCCAACGCCATGCTTCTCACGGTCGGTGCCGGGTCTACGGAGCTTGGTGAATCGCTCAGCGCGCCCGTCGAAGCCGCCCTGCCGCGCGCGCAGGGTGTGCTCGAGAAGACGGTTCTCCGATTTCTTGAGAACTAAGCCAGCCGGCGCCGTAAGAACAGCCTGCCGATGAATCTGGCCAAGATCCAAAAGAGAATCAGCACTACGCATACTAAGCCGAGCAGCTGCCAGCGCAGTTGATAGACGATCTCGCGTACAATGCGCAGCTCGTTGTACGATGTCCACTCCTCGCGGATCTTTCCGTCCGCGATACGCCAGATCGTGATGCCTCGCTCTTCGATCTTGGCTCCGGTCGCCGGCAGCCAGCCTGCCGAAGCCGTGTTGGTTCCGCGCGCGATCCACAGCACTGAGACCAAATCGCCCTCGGCGACCATCGGGCCGATGGTCATCTTCAGGTCGGGACAGGCCTGCTTCTCGAATCGCGCAGCGGCCTGGTCCTCAGCGAGCCCGACGTCGCTGTGCAATCCGTGATTGACGAAATCTTTGGCGTAGATTTCGTCGGCGACCTGGAATTTGCCCTGGTTGAAGATCTCTTCGAATACGCGTCGGGCGATGGCCTTGTTTTGTTCTTGCTGCGAAACCAGAGCCGCTGACGAAGACGCCGGTACGGGAAGTGTTGCAGCCCATACCGGCGCAATGGTCAGAAATAGGAAAGCCATGGCTCTTTTCATGGGCTTTCTCCTTTGTTCACCTGGACAAGCACCGGGATAGCGGGGATTAGCACCCCGCATCCCCCGGCGAATTCCAAACTTCAGTCCCGCTCTCCTTTAGAACGCCGCTACCGTCTGCCGCAGGCTGTACGAGCTCAGCGTCTTGATGTAGTTGCCGCGGTCGTAAGGTGAAGTGTCGGGCACGGAACGCCGGCTCAGGCAGCCGCGTGTCTCGGCCAACGATGCGTACTCGCGCTTCTCCAGCCAGTAGCGCAGGTCCGCCAGCACGCGGCCGATGTGCTCGATGCCGTGAATGTGCAGCGCGGAAACCATCATGGCGACGCTGCCGCCGGCCATGATCGCCTTCAGCACATCTTCGGCGGAGTGGACGCCGCCGGTGATGGCGATGTCACCTTTGAGATGGCCGTAGAGAATGGCCGCCCAGTGCAGCCGGGGCAACAGCTCAGAGGGCGTGGAGAAGTGCAGCGTGGGCCGCACCTCCAGTGCCTCGATGTCGAAATCGGGCTGATAGAACCGGTTGAAGAGCACCACGCCGCGCGCGCCCGCATCCTCGAGCTGCGCGCACAGATGCGGCAGGCTGGTGAACGATTGCGAGAGCTTGACGGCGACGGGGATCTTGACCGCTTGGCAGACGCCGCCCACCAGTTCGAGCAGTTGCTGTTCGAGCTGGTCCGAAGTTTGCGAGCTGTCTGTCGCCAGCGCAAAAGTGTTCAGCTCGATGGCCTGGGCGCCAGCCTGCTCCATCTCCTTGGCCAGGCGCACCCAGCCGCCGCTGGTGGCGCCGTTCAGGCTCGCCATGATGGGAATGCTGACCGCCTCACGAGCGCGCCGCAGATGCTCCAGATACCCTTCATGCGTCATGCGGTAGTCGCTCAGCTCCGGCAGGAAATGGAGCGACTCGGCATAAGACTCGGTGCCGCGCGACAAGTCCTCGTCAAGCGCGCGCGACTCGAGCGCCATCTGCTCCTCAAACAGCGAGGTGAGCACGATGGCCGATGCGCCCGAATCCTCCATGTGGCGAATATTGTCAAGCGACTCAGACAGCGGTGTGGACGCGACCACAATCGGGCCGCGCAGCTTCATGCCGAGATACTGCATGGATAAATCGGTCATTCTTCACCTCCGGCCGCCGTGGCCGCCAGCTTCTCTTCCGGCTTTTCTTCAGGCTTTTCCAGGGGCGCGATGTGCGGCGTTTCTCCGCGGCCCGGCATTGCGGCACGCGCGGAGTAGACCCGCCACTGGCGCTCGACATCGTCCTGCGCTTCCTCCAGCAGCTCCGCGGCCAGATCCGGATTGCTCCGCGCCAGCATGGTGTAGCGAGCTTCGCGGTAAGCATACTCCTTCAGCCGGATCGCCGGCGCCTTAGAATCGAGCTGGAACGGATTCTTGCCTTCTTCGCGCAGTACAGGGTTGTATCGCATCAGCGGCCAATAGCCCGATTGCACGGCCAACTTCTGCTGCTCCAGCCCGTGCACCAGATCGTAGCCGTGGGCGATGCAACTTGAGTACGCGATGATCAGCGACGGACCGTCGTGCGCTTCGGCCTCCTGGAAGGCCTTGATCACGTGGCTGTCGTTCCCGCCGATCGCAACCTGGGCCACGTAGACGGAGCCATAGCTCACGGCCTCCATCGCCAGATCCTTGCGGCTGGTCGGCTTGCCGCTAGCGGCGAACTTGGCCACCGCGCCGCGCGGCGTAGCCTTTGAGGCCTGGCCGCCCGTGTTCGAGTACACCTCGGTGTCGAGCACCAGCACGTTCACGTTCTTGCCTGAGCCGAGCACGTGATCGAGCCCTCCGAAGCCAATGTCGTAGGCCCAGCCGTCGCCGCCCAGGATCCACACGCTCTTGCGGACCAGCACGTCGGCAATGGCCAGCAGATTCCGGGCGTCAGAGGAGCTGTTTCCGGCCAACACGGCACGAAGTGCCTTCACGCGCTCGCGTTGCTTGTCGATTTCCGGTTCCGTCTTCTGCGCTGCGCCGACCAAGCCCGCGGCAAGCTCTGCGCCGATTTGAGGCGCGAGCCGCGTGACGAGCATTTCGGCGAAGGCCTTTTGCTGATCGAGCGCCACTCTCATGCCGAAGCCAAACTCAGCATTGTCTTCAAAAAGCGAGTTGGACCACGTCGGCCCCCGGCCCTGCGCATTGTACGTGTAAGGCGTGGTGGGCAGGTTGCCGCCGTAGATAGACGAGCAGCCGGTGGCATTGGCGATGTAGAGCCGATCGCCGAACAACTGCGTGAGCAGCTTTATGTAGGGCGTCTCGCCGCAGCCCGAGCAGGCGCCGGAGAACTCAAAGAGCGGTTGCAGGAGCTGAATGTCCTTGACCTGGGTGTGCGAGAGCTTCGAGCGGTCGACTTCGGGCAGGCTGAGGAAGAACTCCCAATTCTCCCGCTCCGGCTCGCGCAAGGGTGCTTGCGGAGCCATGTTGATGGCTTTCTTGCTGGCGTCACTCTTGTTCTTCACCGGGCACACTTCCACGCACACCGCGCAGCCGGTGCAATCTTCAGGCGCTACCTGCAACGTGTAACGCTCCTGCTCCATACCGCGCCACTTAGGCTTGGCCCACTTGAAGGTCGCGGGAGCCTTGTCTCCCAGCTCGGGACTGTAGATTTTGGCCCGAATCACTGCGTGCGGGCAGACCATGACGCACTTGCCGCATTGAATGCAGAGGTCCTTGTCCCACACCGGAATGAACTGCGCGATATTGCGCTTTTCCCACTGCGCAGTGCCGCTGGGGAACGCGCCGCCGGCAGGAATTGCGCTGACCGGAATCAGATCGCCCTTGCCCTCCGCGATCTTGCCCAGCACGTCATGAACGAACTTGGGCGCTTTATCGGAAAATGCTCCGGTGAGATCGAAGTTCGAAGAAGCCGCGGCAGGTAATTCCACCTTGTGAAGATGGGCGAGAGCCGCGTCTACGGCGGCAAAGTTCTTTTGCACCACCGTTTCGCCGCGCTTGCCATAGGTGTCCTTGATCGACTTCTTGATCTGCGCGATGGCTTCCTCGCGCGGCAGCACGCCACTGATGGCAAAGAAGCAGGTTTGCATAATGGTGTTGATGCGCGAACCCATGCCGGCCTCGCGCGCCACCTTGTAGCCATCGATCACATAGAAGTCGATCTTCTTGCGCAGCATCTCCTCCTGCGTGCTGCGCGGCAGCTTGTCCCACACCTCGGATGCGGGATAGGGCGAGTTGAGCAGGAAAACGGCTCCCGGCACCGCGGCTTCCAGCACATTCATCTTCTCCAGGAAGCTGAAGTTGTGGCAGGCCACAAAGCTGGCGCGCGTGATCAGATACGTCGAGCGGATGGGATTGGGGCCGAAGCGCAGGTGCGAGGTGGTCATCGAGCCGGACTTCTTCGAGTCGTAGACGAAGTAGCCCTGCGCGTAGTTGGGCGTTTCGCTGCCGATGATCTTGATCGAGTTTTTATTGGCGCCCACCGTGCCATCGGAACCTAGTCCGTAGAAGAGCGCGCGCACGGTCTTGGGATCCTCGGTGGAGAATGCCGGATCGTAATCCAGGCTCGAGTGGCTCACGTCATCGTTGATGCCGATGGTGAAGTGGTTTTTCGGGGAGGGCTTGGTTAGCTCGTCGAAGATGCCTTTCACCATCGCCGGTGTGAACTCCTTCGACGACAGGCCGTAGCGCCCTCCGATGACGGTAGGCAAGGCGGCAAAGGGCTCGCTGGCATTCTCTGCCAGAGCGGTCATCACGTCCTGGTAAAGCGGCTCGCCCGCCGCGCCCGGCTCCTTGCAGCGGTCTAGAACGGCGATTGATTTCACGCTTCCGGGCAGCGCGGCCAGAAACGCCTTGCTGTCGAACGGCCTGTAGAGGCGAACCTTGACTAGGCCCACCTTCTCGCCCTGGCGCGTCATCGCGTCCACGGCTTCCTCGGCGGCTTCGGCGCCGGAACCCATCAGCATAATGACGCGCTCGGCGTCGGGCGCGCCGTAGTAGTCGAAGAGGTGATAGGCGCGGCCGGTTTGGGCGGCAAAGCGGTCCATGACTGACTGCACAATGCCCGGCACGGCGGCATGGAACGGCGTGCACGCCTCGCGGGCCTGGAAGAACACGTCGGGATTCTGTGCCGAGCCGCGGATAAATGGGCGATCGGGCGAAAGAGCATTCTTGCGGAACGCGATCAGGTACTTGTCGTCGACCAGGGCGCGAATGGTTTCGTCGCTAATGGGAAGGATCTTGCCCACTTCATGCGAGGTGCGGAAGCCGTCAAAGAAATGAATGAACGGAATGCGCGATTCGAGGGTGGCGATCTGCGCCACCAGCGCCATGTCGGCGACTTCCTGTACGGAATTCGAGGCCAGCATCGCCCAACCCGTGGCGCGGCAGGCCATTACGTCGGAGTGGTCGCCGAAAATGGACAGGCAATGCGTAGCCAAAGTACGGGCCGAGACGTGCATCGTGGCTGGCGTCAGCTCACCGGCGATCTTGAACATGTTGGGGATCATCAGCAACAGGCCCTGCGAGGCCGTGAAGGTGGTTCCGAAGGCCCCGGCCTGCAACGCACCGTGCAGCGCGCCTGCCGCGCCGCCCTCGCTCTGCAGTTCTTCCACAATGGGCAATGCGCCCCAGATGTTCTTTTTCCCCTCCGAGCGCCATTGATCGGCCCACTCGGCCATCGGCGACGAGGGGGTGATGGGGTAGATGGCGACGACTTCGGAGAGCCGATAGGCAACAGAGGCTGCAGCCTCGTTCCCATCCATAATCACAGTCTTCAGTTCACTCATTCGCTTCGCTCCACAGCGCGGCGCGTGAGGGAGAACGGCCGCTATCGTGAGTCTCTTCTTTGAGGCAGTTAGCGGCAGTGATGTGGGGCACAAGGAGGGGTGGAAATCCCACCCTGTGACACGATGTTTATATCGTGCAACTTGCTCTTCGCGTCAGGAACCGGCACGGAGGTTCAGTGGTTCCTTTGACCCGCGCGCGACGCTTCGCTGGGCTCCGCTAGCACTCTCGCCAAGCAGTCCCACGACCAGCGCTTCTCACTCCGCTTCGAACGTAGCCCGATGAAAATTGCGGCCGGCTCGCCTCGCAATCGACGTCTCAGCCCAGCAGCACCGCCGCCTTCGGCATCCACTCCGAGATCGGGATCTGCTGCGGGCACAATCCTTCACACGTATCACAGTCGATGCAAGCGCCCGCGCGCTCCTCTTCCTTGAGCACGAACTTGTACCGGAATCGCGCCGCGCCCAGGTCATCGTACATGTGGGCGTAGTTGAAGGAGTCAAGTATGAACGGGATGTTTACGCCGTTGGGGCACGGCATGCAGTAGCCGCATTGCGTGCAGCGAATCGCGATCCGCTCCTTGTACTGCTCGCGGACCCGCTCAATCAGCGCCTGGTCGGCTTCAGTGAGCTTGCCCACGCGCGCCTCATCGGCAATCCGCAGATTGTCGACAACTTGGTCCATCGTGCTCATGCCGCTCAGCACCACGGAAACTTCCGGCTGGTCCCACACCCAGTCGAATGCCAGTTGCGCGGGGCTCCGCTGCGCCGCATCGCCCCCGAGCGTCTCCCGAATCGCCGGCGGCGGATCGGCCAGCCGCCCGCCCATCAGCGGCTCCATCACCACCACTGCTAGGCCCTTTTCTGCGGCCAGCTTCAGCCCTCGAGTGCCCGCCTGGTTCTCCGTGTCCATGTAGTTGTACTGAATCTGGCAAAAGCTCCACAGGTCGCTCGCGTTCACGATCTCCTCGAAGCACTCATACTTGTCGTGAAACGAAAAGCCCAGATGCCGGATGCGCCCGTCGGCTAGCGCCCGCTCCGCCTTGCTGAGCAGGTTGTGCTTCAAAACGACATTTGACCACTGGGCTTTGTTCAGCGAGTGCAGAAGGTAAAAGTCAATGGAGTCCGTCGCAAGCTTTCCCAACTGCTCATTCAGATACCGGTCGAAATCCGCCGGCCCCTGCACCAGCCACAGCGGAAGCTTGGTGGCCAGCCGCACCTTTTCGCGGTATCCGTCTTTGAGCGCCCTGCCAACCACAAGCTCGCCCTTACCCTCGTGATACGAATAGGCCGTATCGAGGTAGTTGACGCCATGATCGATCGCATGCCGCAGCATGCGAATTGCTTCCCCTTCATCGATATTGGCACTGCCACGCTGCCCATCCGCCGCCGGGAGCCGCATGGCGCCGAACCCAAGCGCCGAAGCCTTCCAATCCAGCTTTCCAAACTTGCGATATTGCATGGCCGGCCCCTCTCGCGCCCCCTCTCGCGTTTTTGACGCAAACAGAGGATTCTACACCGGAGTTATCCGTTCGTCTGTGCTTACTCCCCCATCAGCCCTCCCGCGAGTGCTGCCCGCTCTGCTTTGTACGCCAATCGCCCAACAAGCCGCACGCTAGAAATCCCCCTGTCCAGAGAATCCATATCGCGGAAAAGAACCTCGTCAGATGATGATGCCCGAACAGAACATTCACCATCATGAGTGAAAGAGTGAACCAGGCAAAGGCCCTCGCTACAAACTTCCAAGTCGCCATTGCGATTGATGGAGCTGGCGTGCCAAACGTCCTGCCGTTCACCTGCCCATCCACCCACTTCCCGGTGCGATACCAAACCGGCGGAACGAAAACTGCCCCGAAGGCAATGAGTGCTGGCTCGCCGGAGACGTGAGGAACGTGAATGAGGTTCGCAAGAACCTGAAGAATGACTCCTAGAAAGACAGCCGGGAAATTGACCACCATCGCCGCTTTCAGAATTTCTCCGAGACGCGGTTCAGGAGGCGGCACAAATGACACAGTGCAATCGTCACCGGAACACGCGGGTTGGCTTCCCGCTTGCACCTCTGCTGGAGACGCCACAACCCAAGGCTCGTTGTGGAAGATCAAGCTCGCCGCAAACAGCCCCACCTGCAGCCCGGCCATCACCAGCGGCAAAAGCAATCGGAATCGCAGCCGCTTCATAGTCGCCTCCAGTTCAACCCAGAGACCCACTGACTCGCTATCCTAACTTGCCGATCCACTAGCTGCCCATCAGCCCCTCCACCAGCGCCTCCCACTTCGCCCCGAGCGTCGCCCGGTGGAACTTACGCCTCGCGCGCCTGCGCCGCCCAGCGGCTTCGGTCATTCCGCCCGAAACAGAATTTGGTCTTCAACTGCTTCGCAGGGATTTTGGAGCAGGACGAGGCGGCCAGTAACCATTCTCCGGTTACCGATGCTCCGGGACAGAGCACTTATCGGGTGGGGGCTCGTACAGCAAAAGACGAATTGCTCATTTTGATTCCTGGCGTAGATTCTGAGTTCATCGCAAGACAAAGGGTGGAAAAGCAGATGCACAACAGGCTTCTCACGGTGTACGTGAAGTTCCAGAACCTGACGAACAGCGAACAGGGGGAGGATCTGGTCGAGTATGCGTTGCTGATCCTAATGCTTGCTCTCGCTCTGATCACGGGTATTAGCCATATTGCGGCAGCCGTGAATCAACTATTCGCCTCCGTTAGTTCCCCGCTCGCGTAAACGAACCTGGCAATGAAAACGCTTCATTGCGCGATTCTGGGCGGATGGTCTGCCATTCGGAAGTTTCTCTTCCATCGTGTGCCGCCGACTCGCCGACTTGCCGGTCTCCTGTGAGCTCCCTCGCCCGCGCTCGGCCTCAGATCCCCGCGTACCACGCGTATCCATATTCGGGATCAACGGAGCCGAGTCCTTTGCCGAACTTCTTCACGTTATCGGTCGCCGTGATGTGCGTGACGAATTTCAGGCTCTTATAGCCGAGCTGGCGCGGTACGCGCAGCCGCAGCGGGCCGCCGAACGGTACGGGCAGATCATCGTCGTTCATCCCCATCGTCAGCAGCGTGTACGGATGCATCGCATCCGCCATGTCGATGCTTCCCCACAAGTCTTTCTCGAAAGCGTGATACACAATGTAGCGCGTCTGCGGCAGCACTCCCGCCTCGCGCAGAACATCTGACAGCGGCGTTCCGATCCACTCGGCGATGTACGACCAACCCTCTTCGCACGCCACCTCGGTGATCTGGCTACGAATCGGCAGCATCTTCAGATCGGTGAGCGAAAGCACAAGCGGGTGCGCCACCGTTCCGTCTACCACGAGCCGCCAGTCCCTGAATCCGCCCGCCTGGAGCCGTTTGAACTCGTCCGTCGGCGGCGCGATTTCGTTGGCAAACGGGTTCTTCGAGATCATGCTCCGCGGAAACTCGCGCGCCGGCGTGCGCGCAGTCAACACACGCTGGCAGGCGTAGGTCAGGGTTTCGCCGGGGCCGTAGACTCCGCTGCCGTCCGGCGGAATCAGCCCGTAGCGCTTCGCCACGCGCGCCGCCCCCGCCAGTCCCGCGGCGCCCGCTGCCGTGGCGACGCTTCCATAAATGAGTTTGCGGCGTGAGATCTTGTTCATTGGTCCTCCACGGAATCGCGTACGGTCCCCGTAATCATGGCCCGCATGCGGCTCCTGAACCCCGATACGGCCACCATCGTCACGTGGATCAGCAGAAAGAGGAACAGCAACCCGGAGACGAAGAAGTGAATCGTGCGCGCCGACTGGCGCCCTCCCACGAGCGCAGCCGTCCAGGGAAACGCCGACGTAAACGACGGCGACATCGCAAGGCCCGTCCAGATGATCAGTGGAAACAAGACGAAGATCACGGCCACGTACGCCGTTCGCTGCAGCACGTTGTAGGAGCGGTCTTCCTCGCGGCCGGGTGGCTTACGCCGCAGATACTGCGCGATGCGATCGCGGTAGGCGCGCCAGGTCCAATCGCGCCGCTCCGGAATCAGATTCTTCCTGAAGTGCCCGCTCACCAATCCGTAGATCCCATACACCAGCCCCGTCAGCACCGCCACCCACGCCGCCTCGAAATGCAGATACCGGCTCCAGCCATTCTGGTCCGGCATCACGAACTTGTAGCCGGTGGGAACCGTGTCGCGCGACGACGGAATGGGGATCACGAATAGCGGGTGCGTGTTCACGTTGCCCACTTCGCCCCAGTAGAACCGCGGGTGCGAGATCACGATCTCGCCGCCCGTCACCAGCAGCGCAACGAAGGCGACGAACGTGAGCCAGTGCGTCGCGCGCACCACTCCCGCGTGGCGAACAGTCCTCTTCTTCTTGGGCTGGGAAGCCGCTGGCACGCCGCCAGAGTAGCACGCCCTGCCTATGAAAGAGGAGCCTTTTCTCAAAACAGCGGCTCTTGAATTCCCATCCCTGAAAACCCGATGCCCTCAAATCATCTCCGAGCTCGCCAGCACCTCGCCCTTCTTGTAGTTCAGCGAGCACACGCACTTCTGGCAGATGGGATTGGCCTCCACGTCCAGCGACGCCCGGAAGCGCCGCGCTTCTTCGCCGTTGATCACCTCTTCGAGAGTCTTTCCGGCGAGATTCCCAATCTTCTGGTGGAAGAAGCACGGCCGCACCGTCCCATCCACCTCCACTACCGCCGACACCCACGGCGCGTTGCACATCGGCGCAACCGGCGCGCACTCGCCCAGGTGCTCCTTGAACCGCCGCACGATCCTCCGCAACTTTTCCGGCGACTCGACAATATACTTCGCGCGGAAATCCTCCGCATTCTCCCGGATCAACATCTCCACTTCATCTTCCAGTGCCTTCACCTCGCTCCGCGAAAGCGCCACTTCGTCCTGCCTCACGATCGGCCACACCACATCCCGGTTGAATGCCTGCGAGGTCAAATCGGTCGCCAGAAACGAGATCGAATCGAGCCCCAGCCGCTTCGCCCCCGCCACCGTCTGCCGCAACACGCTGTGATTCGCCTTTTGGATCGTCGAGCGCGCGTTCACCGGCATCCCCGGCTTCCGCTGCCGCACCGCCGCAATTCCCTTCCCGATCAGTTGATGCCCGCCCTTCACCCGCCGCACATGGTCGTGCACCTGCTCCGGGCCATCGATCGACACAATCACCTCATCCACTCCATTTGCCACCGCCTCGGCGCGCTTCTGGAGCAGCAGTCCAGTGGTCAGCAGCGTGATGCGCACACCGCACTCGCGCAAAAACGCGCACAACTGCTCGAATCCGCGATGCAGCAGCGCCTCGCCGCCGGTCAGCACCACCTCGCGCGCGCCCAGCCGCACAATCGACTCCCGATGCCGCGCAAAATCCTTGAGGTCGAGCTCCCTGCCATCGGTTTTTTGCCAAATGTCGCACATCAGGCAGCGGCAATTGCAATGTTCGTGGACGTGCAACAGAAGAATGGGGAGAGTCAGGAGCCCCTCCGAGGCCGGCACGCCGGTGCCGGTTTGATCGGTTGCTTCCGGAACCGGCGAATGCGGATCAGCTGGCACCACGACCCTCCATGTGCGCACGAGCGCCAGCGGGCCTGGGATGCCCCTGAGTGTTGCACCAGCCGCAACGGGAGAATCTCGTAGCCAAAGGCTTTCGCCACCTCGCCTCCACTACTTTATCAACCCCTCCACCGGCGCCTCCCACTCCGCCTCCAGCGTGGCCCGGTGAAATTTCCGTCCCGCGCGGTCGTACCAGTAGTCGGCGTTCCACTGCACGCCTTCCTTGCGGTGCAGGTAAGCGTGCACGGCCATGCCTTCGGGCGTCGACAGATCATCGACCATGCCGTGCGCACGCGCCCACTCACCCTTTGCGTCCCACCACAGCGCAGCTAACGGAGCCGTCAGATCCTTCGGCGGCTCCGCCTGCTTCAGTGAAGCTCGAAACTCCTCAACCGTCATGCTTCGCTTGTACCATCTGTCCCCGTACCGGGCAAACCGCTCAAAAATTGGTCGCGTCGTGTGATTTAGGTCACATTCAGCCCTCCCAACCACTGCTACAAACAGATCATCGTTCCAATGAATTGAGCAGAGGGTCCGCCAGGGGGCTTGGGAGGGGGCTGGGGACTCCCGGTCGATCTTCCCTCCCCGGGAGGTCAGGTCATGGGAATGCTCGATCCAAAAATCCCCGAAAAACCCATTTGCGATCGCGGACGTTTTCGCCGTATACTTAAATCCGACCATTCTGGTCGTATTTTTCTGCTGCCTCGGCGCGTGAGGCGGCATCGTGAGGTCCGGCGGGTGAGCGTATTGAGCGAATTAGCCGTTGGGGAAAGCGGGATTCTGGTCGCCCTCGACCTGCCTGAATCGGTCCAGAACCACTTGATGCATATGGGGTTTGTGCCCGATACGCAGGTGACAGCCTTGCGCCGCGCACCGGCCGGCGACCCCACCGTGTATGGCATTGACGGTATGGAAATCGCCCTCCGCCATGAGACGGCAGCGGCCATTCGCGTCCGGCCTCTCGAAGCCGCGACCGAAGAAGCTCCCCAACTGGCTGAGGCCGTGCGATGAATGCCTGCTGCGAAACTCCGGTCTTTGAGCCGCCCGTGGCGCCGCCGCGTGAAGGGGCGCTGCAGACCGTCGTTCTCATCGGCCCTCCCAACTCCGGCAAATCCACTCTCTTCAATCGCCTCACCGGCCTCCGCCAAAAAGTCGCCAACTACCCCGGCGTCACCGTCGAGCAGCGCATGGGCCTGATGGCCGGGGTCGGCCGCGAAGACCTCACGCTGATCGATCTGCCCGGCATCTATTCGCTCACCCCGTACTCTGAGGATGCGCGCGTCGCCGTCAATGTCCTGCGCGGCCGCATGCCGGGCACGCCCAAGCCCGACGCCGTCCTCCTCGTCCTCGACTCGCTCCACCTCACGCGGCAGCTCATGCTCGCCGCGCCCGTGCTGGCCGTCGGCCTGCCCACGCTCGTGCTGCTGAACATGAGCGACCTGATGGAGTCCCGCGGCGGGCAGATCGACACCCTCAAGCTCGCCCGCGAGCTCGGCGCCCCTGTCGCGCAGATCAGCGCCGTCAACGGCACCGGCCTCGACGCCGTCCCGCTCTTCCTCAATCAGCAGAACGGCCACGGCCCCGACCACGCCACGTCCGCTCACTCTGCCCGTCGTCGGCAACGCCGCCAGCACGCATACCTGGGCCGCGCAGGTCAGCCGCCGCACCGGCTACCAGGCGCCGCTCTCGGCCGAAAACACGCGCAAGCATCGACAACCTGCTGCTGCACCGCATCTGGGGACCGCTGCTGTTCCTGCTCGTCGTCATTGGCGTCTTCGAAGTCGTCTTCGCCGTCGGCCAGCCGCTCTCCAACGGCTTTGGCGACCTGCTGGCGCGCATCGCCGACCTCGCGCGCCCGCTTCTGCCCGTCGGCTGGCTGCAATCGCTCCTGCTCGACGGCGTGTGGAAGGGCATCTGCTCCGTGCTCGTCTTCCTCCCCCAGATTCTTCTGCTCTTCCTCTTCATCGGCATCCTCGAAGACACCGGCTATCTCGCCCGCGCGGCGCTCATCGCCGACCGCGTCATGCGCACCATCGGCCTCAACGGCAAGGCCTTCATCCCGCTGCTTTCGGCCTACGCCTGCGCCGTCCCGGCCATCATGGCCACGCGCACCATCGAGAACAAGCGCGACCGCCTCGCCACCATTCTCGTCACGCCCTTCATGACCTGCTCGGCGCGCCTGCCCGTCTACCTGCTGCTCATCGCCGCCTTCATTCCCAACGTCTATTACCTCCACGGGATCCTCGGTCTGCAGACGCTGGTCATGCTCGGCCTCTACCTCGCCGGCTTCGTCGCCGCATTCACCACCGCGCGCCTGCTCAAGAGCTCCATCCTCAAGTCCAGCGATACGCCCTTCATCCTGGAGCTGCCGCAGTACCGCATGCCCACGCTCTACTCGCTGGCGCTGCGGCTGCTGGACCGCGCGCGCATCTTCATGAAAACGCCGGAACGATCATCGTCGCCGTCACGCTCGCCCTCTGGGTGCTGGCGCACCTGCCCGTCATCCAAACCGCAACGGGCACGCTCGCCGCGCCGCAACTGGCCCAGAGCCTCATCGGCCGCCTCGGCCACTTCATCGAGCCGGCCATCGCCCCGCTCGGCTTCAACTGGAAGATCGGCATCGGCCTCTTGTCCAGCGTGCTGGCGCGCGAGGTCATGGTCAGCACCATGGGCACGCTCTACGGCGCCGACCCCAGCACGCAGGCGCTCAACCTGCAAACCGCTTTGCACCACGACATGACCCTCGGCGGCGCGCTCGCGCTGATGATCTTCTTCGCCTTCGCCATGCAGTGCACGTCCACCATCGCCGTCGTCCGCCGCGAGACCAACGGCTGGACATGGCCCGCAGTACAGTTCCTCTACATGCTGGCGCTGGCTTACGGCGCAGCCTTTGCGGTGAATCACATCGCAATGGCGCTCTTCGGCTAATCCCTAGTCCCTAGCCCCTTGCCCCTGGTCCCTGCTGTTCCGTTCCCTGCTTCCCTACTCCCCACTCCCTGCTCCACGCCTCTCCGCTCCCTTGCCCCCTGCCCCTCCATCCGTTATCGTTTCCGAGAGAGACACCCATCCATGCGCGCCGCTGAACTCATCGCTCCCCACACCTTCCACCTCACCGACATGCCTATCCCCGATCCCGGCCCCGGTGAAGTCCAGGTCCGCGTCGAAGCCGTCGGCATCTGCGGCTCCGACCTCCACGCCTACTCCGAGGGCGCCATCGGCGGCATGGCCAACGTCTACCCCATGGTGCTCGGGCACGAACCGGCCGGCGTCATCGTCAAAACCGGCGCCGGCGTCACCGGTCTCGCTCCGGGCGACCGCGGCGCGCTCGAGCCCGCGCTCTACTGCTATCACTGCGAATTCTGTTTGAGCGGCCACCACAACGTCTGCGCCAACATCCGCTTTCTCTCCAACCCCGGCCATCCCGGCTTCTTCCGCGAACTCGTCAACCTGCCGGTCTCCAACTTTCTCCCCATCCCCGCCGCGATGTCGTCTGCAGCAGCCACTCTGCATGAGCCGCTCGCCATCGCTCTGCATTCTCTCCGCCTCGCGTCCATCGGCGCGGCAGAAACGGTTGCCGTCTTCGGCGCGGGACCCATCGGCCTCCTCACCATCGCCGCCCTGCGCGCCGCCGGCGCAGCACGCATCTTCGCCGTCGAACCTCTCGCGCACCGCCGCGAGCTCGCCCGCAGCATCGGCGCGCACGTCGTGCTCTCGCCCCAAGAAGCCGTCGCGGAAATCCTCCGCGCCACCTCGCAGCGCGGTGTCGACTGCGCCTTCGACTGCGCCGCCGCCGGCCACACCCTCACGCAGTCGATTCAGATCACCCGCAATGCAGGCCGCGTCGCGCTCACCGGCATCCCCGTCGCGCCCTCCGTCCCCGTCGATGTGTCCCTCATGCGCCGCAAGGAGATCACCCTCTTCAACGTCCGCCGCTCCAACCACGAAACCCCTCAGGCCCTCTCGCTTCTCGAGGAGCACCCCGCGTGGTTCGCGCCGCTGCTCACCCACACTCGCCCCATCGACCGCATCGCCGATGCCTTCGATATCTCCAGCCACTATCGCGACGGCGTCGGCAAAATGATCATCACGCCCTAATCCCTGTTCCCTGGTCCCTGTTCCCTGTTCCCAATTCCCTAGCGCCTTCTCCCTACTGCTCCATTCCCTGCTTCCCTACTCCCTACTCCCCACTCCCTATTCCCTGCCTTCCCATTTTTCTTTCTCTTCCTCGCTGGTCTCGCGTACTATATCTGCTGTCGGCCCCCGCACGAACTTCCCCCACATTTCCCTCAGTGAGGTCTCCCATGCGCACCGAATCCTCAGCTCCCCAGTCGTCCCTGTCTCCGGTCCAGCCGCTCCCGCGCCGCCTGCAATCGCGCACACCTCTATTCCGCCTCCGCACCTGGCTTTCCTTCGCCGCCATCGCCGTCCTCCCCGCGCCGCGGCACTCGCCCAGGCCCAGGGCTACACAAAGATCGTCGTATTCGGCGACTCGCTCTCCGACACCGGTAACGACACCAATCTCTCCGAAGCCAAATACGTCATCCCTGTTCCCGGCCCCATCCTTCCCTACGAGGACTACACCGTCGGCCGATTCACGGACGGCGTCGACACGATTCCCTACGCGCGCAACTACTTCGGCGTCTGGGTCGAGCAGTTCGCCGCCGCTCTCCCCAGCCATCCCGAAGTCATCGACTCGCTCGACGGCGGCACCAACTACGCATACGGCTACGCCACCACCGACAACGGCACCAGCACACTCACTTTCGGGCCCTCCAACGCCTACTCCATCCCGGTCAAAAATATCGGCCAGCAGATCACCGACTATCTCGCCACCCATCCCCACATCGACAACCACACTCTCTTTGTCGTCTGGGGCGGCGCCGTCGACTTGCTCAACGCCACCTCCACGCAGCAAGTAACCAACGCAGCCCTCCAGCAGGTCCTCAATCTCCAGCGCCTCATTCAGGCCGGAGCCACACAGTTTTGTCCCCAACCTGCCGCCACTCGGCCTCGTGCCGGAATTCAACGCCTCGCCCTCCACTTCGCTGCCCGCCACCGCCGCATCTCTGCTGTTCAACAGCTATCTCGCCACCGGCATCGCGGTCCTCAGAGACTTCTACCCGCTCCGCCATCTCACCTTCTACCAGCTCGACGTCTTCCGCCTCCTTCTTCGCGTCGTTGCCTCCCCTTCCTCCTACTCACTCACCGACGTCAAAGATCCCGCGGAGGGCCTGTCCCTGATCGACCCCGATACCTACCTCTTTTGGGACGACCTTCACCCCACAACCCGCGGCCATAACATCCTCGCCGACGCCGCCCTCAACCTCGTCACTCACTGACCGACGCCGGAATCGGCGCACGAATTGACGCTGGAATCGGCGCACGAATGCCGCAACCCCCGCCCCGCCCACGCGCCGACCCCAGCACGCAGGCGCTCAACCTGCAGACCGCTCTGCACCACCACATCACGCTTCGCCGCGCGCTCGCGCTGATGATCTTCTTCGCCTTCGCCATGCAGTGCACATCGACCATCGCCGTCGTGCCGCGCGAGACCAATAGCTCCATGTCGCCCGCAGTGCAGTTCCTCTAGATGCTCGCGCTTGCCTACCGCGCTGCCTTCGCCTTCAACCACTCCATAGTTCCCTCGTTCCCTCGTTCCCCTGTTCCCTTTTCCCTGTTCCCTGTTCCCTGGTCCCTGTCCCTGCCTCTCCGTTCCCTGCTCCCCCGCCTCTCGCAGTGCGGTCCCAGGTTCGCCTGTTCAAAAAATGGCTGCCCCAACACCCCTCAAACGTGCTAAAAAATGCCTGAGGCTTGTCTGCACGCCGTTCGCCTTTGAACGCAGGCTCGCTCCATCGAGCCACGAAACGGTGGCACTCGCTCGTCCATGGTCGGGCCCAACGAGCAACTTTCTCCCCGGACCTGCTTGGCGCCTTCTGCCCACGACAGAGGAGGCAGGCTCTTGGGTTCCAACGGCACCAAGCTCAAAATCGGTACTCTCAAAGCGCGGATCGAGGCATCCCACCAAAACAGCGCCTCCCTCGCCCATTACCTACCAGCACCGAAAAGACGCGCATCGCGTTCCGCTACGGCGAGGCGCTCAAGCAAGCCCGCTCCCTCGAGCTCCTTCTCGAGATGCTCGAGCGCAGGGAAACAAAAGCCAACGGCGAACCTTCCGGCGCCTAGCCCATCCGGCCCCTGATCTCTGTTCCCTTGTCAATTAGTCATCCTGAGCGATCAAGAATCGGCTGTCATCCTGAGCGACCGAAGCGCAGCGAAGGGAGTCGAAGGATCTGCGGCTGCCCCTCGCTTTGTATCAGGGCACGAGCGGGGCACCCACCCAGTGCGTGGGTCGCGTGCCGCATGAGGCGCAAAAAACGGGGGGCTTTAGCCCCGGCCGGAGGCCTCACAAGCCCGAACGCCGGCGCCGCTTTGCGTCGTTTTGAAAGGGCACGAGTTCATAGCCTGCCCTGAGCGCAGCCGAACGGGTGCCGCAGCCGTCACCCATTTTTGACAAACAAAGTACGCGGCGAAGCCGCGCTCACCCCCTCACAGCCCGCATAGCAGGCGCAAGACGGTAGCCCCACGGCGCAAGCCTGGGGACACCAATCCACCCATTTTTTGTGAAACAAAGTACGCGGCGAAGCCGCGCTCAAATCCCCGCCCTATGATTTGAATGCGACCAGAAATTATCCAGCAGTCGGAGGAACGCCGCGATGACCGAACCAGATTTCGACCCTGAAAAGCTAAGACCCGCAGAGCACATTTGCGAGCCCGATCCCCGGAACACGATCATTGTATGGCGGGACCCGGCGACAGGCGCTTTTCGGTCCCGCGAAAGCCAGCGACCTCCACGATGCAGTCTCCGCCTTTTCCCGTTAAACGCAGGAGTGCCCGAACACGTCGCGCAACACTTCGAGACCGCAAAGAACCTTTACCTCTACTCCTGGTTCATCTACCGCTTCCAGCCCGTCGCGGAACTCCAAAGCCTGGCATGCCTCGAATTCGCGTCTACGCGAGCGGCTGGCGCACGAAATCAGACAGCAGGAAAAATCAAGAAAAACACTCTGGGCAACGCCTGATGAAATATGCCATCGCAAAACAGCCTGATTAAGAAGGAAGGATTCGCAGCCCTGGTCGAAGTCAATAGACCCGGAATGGGATCTTCTCGCATCGTTAGAAACGGCGTTTCCTCAAATCAGAAACGAACATGCACACGGGAGTTACACCCTTGCCCCAACTGCCCTGGGGATCATCGAACTCGTCTACGAGATCATCAATCAGCTATTTCCCTCTCCGGAGCCCACCCCGTGACCCCCAAGGTTCACCCGCTCGCCGCGCCGTCTCCGCTGTGCTACCCTCAACCCAAACCGTGAGCACCGAAAAGAACAAGCTCTACTACGGCGACAACCTCGACGTCCTCCGCGCTACGTCAAGGACGAGTCGGTCGACCTCGTCTACCTCGACCCGCCCTTCAACTCCCGCCAGGACTACAACGTCCTCTTCGCCGAAAAAGACGGCACGCAGTCCAGCTCCCAGATTCACGCCTTCGAGGACACGTGGGAGTGGAACACCGAAGCCATGCGCGCCTACGAGCAGATCGTCGAGCAGGGCGGCCGCGTCGCCGACGCCATGCGCGCCTTCAAAACCTTCCTCTTCAACACCGACATGATGGCCTACCTCGCCATGATGGCCCCGCGCCTCGTCGAACTCCGCCGCGTCCTCAAGCAAACCGGCTCCATCTACCTCCACTGCGACCCCACCGCCAGCCACTACCTGAAAATTCTGATGGATGCGGTCTTCGGGCCGGAGTTCTTTCGGAACGAGATCATCTGGAAGCGGACGAGCGCCACAGCGACGCACAAGCGAGGAGCCGGCCGTATCCGACGACGTCTGCTCTTCTACGCGAAGGGCGACGACGTCGATATGGAACCACGTATCCACGACGCTCACGGCGAAAGTACGTCGATCGAATTACCGCAGACAAGGACGAAGACGGGAGAGTTACACGCTTGAGTGACATGACGAGCCCAGGCAGGCCGCGGCCGAACATGACCCACGAGTGTGAAGGATTCACGACCGCCGTCAATCGGATCTGGCGGTACTCAGCCGAGAGAACATGACGCAAGCTCGACTTGAAGAGGGCGCATCTGTATCCGGCCGACAAGACGGAACGGTCCGCGGTTCAAGCGGTATCTGGACGAAATGCCCGGCATGCCCCTTCAGGACATGTCTGGACGGACATTACGCCAATCAACTCCCAAGCCCAGGAGCGCCTCGGCTACCCCACCCAAAAACCCGAAGCCCTCCTCGAACGCATCATCAAAGCCAGCTCCAACGAAGGCGATGTTGTGCTCGACCCCTTCTGCGGCTGCGGCACCACGGTTCAGGTCGCGCAGCGCCTCAACCGCCGCTGGATCGGCATCGACATCACCCACCTGGCCATCGGCCTCATCAAGAAGCGCCTCTCCGACGCCTTCGGCCCCGAGATCAAGTCCACCTACGAAGTGATCGGCGAGCCGACCGACTAGCCGGCGCGGCGCAGCTGGCCGACGAAGACAAGTACCAGTTCCAGTGGTGGGCGCTCGGCCTGGTGGGCGCGCGGCCCGCCGAGCAGAAGAAGGGCGCCGACAGCGGCATCGACGGCCGGCTCTACTTCCACGACGACGACTCCGGCAAATCGAAGCAGATCATTTTCTCCGTCAAGGCCGGCGCAGTCACGTCGCCAGGTCCGCGACCTTGCCGGCGTCCTCGACGCGCGAAAAAGCCGAGATCGGCGTCTTTATCACCTTCGACGAGCCCACCAAGCCCATGCTCCGCGAAGCCGCCGAAGCCGGGCTCTACAAATCCTCTGACGGCAGCACCTACCCCCGCCTGCAAATCCTCACCATTCAGCAGATTCTCTCGGGCATTCAGCCCGACTACCCCGCACACCGCCGCGATGCCACCTTCAAGAAAGCCCCGCGCAGCCGTCCCGCCCCCGCCGAAAACCTCACACTGCCCCTGCTCCCCTCCGAATGACCGTCCGCTTTGTCAACCCTCTGCTGGAACTACGCCAGCGAGCTGCTGATGTTGGTGAACACGGTGTTCACGGCAGTGGCTACATTGCTGACACCGGTGATGCACACGAGTGCAATCAGGGCAACGAGCAATGCATCTCAACCAGATCCTGACCTTCCTCGCTGTTTCTCAGGCCCTGGAATTTCGCATATAGCTTCAGATACAGGTTATTCATTTGGGTCCCTTTCTGGTAACATTGAAACCCGTTACCTTTCGCCCGTTCAATCACACCTTGGTACTACTCAATGACACTTTGGCACCAAGTACGGAAACTGACCGATCAGGCTCCCACCCATGGTCAAGGTTGAGGCCCGTCTCCACACTAAAGCCCCACTGCCCCGTTCCCTACGTCCCTCAGTCCCTGTGTCCCTACACACCTAAGTCCCTATGCCGCACCCGGGTGCCCCACGTCTCGGTTCTGAGACGCGGGAACCTTCGCCCTCCCTCACCCAAACAACTCGCTGTGCGACCCCAACCGCGCCAGCCGCAACGCTCCCGGATCGGGCTTTCGATAGATCAGCAGCAAATCGGGCTTGACGTGGCACTCGCGGTATCCGCTCCAGTCGCCGCTTAACTCATGGTCGCGGTGCCGCGGATCGAGCGGCTTGTCGTTGGCCAGCGCCTCAAGCACAGGCACGAGATCGTCATCCAGCGTCGCCCGGTGCTGGCCCCTCGCCTCTCGCCTGTAGTTGCGCCTGAACGCCGACGATCGCTCAATCGTTCGCATGGAGGTCGTCCATCAGCGCCTTCACGCTCCGGAACCGCTTCCCCTTTCCGGCCTCCAACTCGGCAATCGCCTTGCGCGTCGTCGCGTTCGGAACCCGCACCTCGAACGGCAGCCTCTGTTCGTCGGCCACGCGCAGCATCAGCAGCCGGATCGCGTCCGAGATCGACAGCCCCATCGCCTCCAATGCGTCAGCGGCCCGCTCTTTCGTGGCCGTATCGATCCGCGCGCGGACGTACGTATCCACCGTCGCCATATTTCCCCTCCAACTGAATTGTAGTCACAATGCGACTACAAAGCAACCCGCTTTCTTGCTCCCTGCCGGGGCCCCCGGCGAACGATTTGCGTCCGCTGGGGTGGCTTGTTCCCTGTCTTTTTGTTTCCTCGGCCCCTTGGCCCCTAGATCCATAAGTCCCCAGGCCTCTACATACCTAAGTCTCTATATCGCTACATCCCTAAGTCCCTATCTCCCCACACCCAAAGTCCCTATGTCCCGGAGCCTGTCCTGAGCGCAGTCGAAAGCCTGCCCTGAGCGGAGATCGCGAGCGCGATCGAAGTCGAATGGGGATCCCTTTGATCCCCGCCCCGTTCCCCGAATTGCGCCGCGCTGCCAAGCGTTAGGTCTCTGGAGCACCTTGACGCATGGAACATACCGACCGGTCGGTTCTATAGAGACCGACACTCTTGAGCCACACACGGCTCCTGCTCCCTGCATCTTGTCAATCCCTCCTCCCCCTAACTCCCATCCCATCAACCGCTTCCATTTGCAGATCATTTCCCCCCTTCGGCGCACAGTAAGGAAAAGTACCAAATCTCACAGGAATCCGGCAGGCAGCGGGTGCCCCAGGTCTCGGGGCCCCCAACGACAGGGCCCCAAGAAGCGGCCATTTGCTTCTTGGGTGGAGCGACAGGTCTTCGTCGTTGGGGTGGAGATCTCGATTTTGAGACCTGGGAATTCTCGCCGCCGCGCATCCCTGCCCCTTCAGGAGGAAGGGCCATATGGCATACGACTCATCCTACGCAACAAAAAACATGATGAACGAGATCGGTAAATCCAATCCCGCCTTCGCCAACCCCGCCATCGCGCGCTGCTGCAAAGCCTGGAAAAAGGTCTATCGCGCCGCGATGGAGGAAACAGACTGGGAAGTGGGTGCTGCCAAGAAGGCCGGCGAGGCCTATCGCGCCGCCATGCCCCCGCTCACCTCGCGCGAGAACTGCCGCGACTTCCTCACTTGCGTGGCTCATGGCATCCTGCTCGGCGCAATTCCCGAAAAGAACGGCGGCAAACTCCTCTACGCCGCCCAGATTGCGCTCGCCATGGCAAACAGCCAGCAGAATCCGCGAAATTCAGCCCCTTCCAGCGCCAATCTCGCCGATTCCGCGGCAAAACGAGCCCCAAAATTCGAAGATTTACGGAGGAAATAACCATGAAAAACATCACCGTTTCCATCTCCAATGAGGCCCACCGCGCAGCCCGTGTCTGGGCCGCCGAGCGTCGCACCTCCCTCTCCAAAGTCGTCGCCTATATCCTTGAAACGCTTCCGCAAATCCCCATTGCCCGGCGCCGCTTCCCCCTCCCCAATCAGCCCGCCGATCAGCCCACCCGTTTCGTTCCCTGGTCCACTCCTCCCTCTGACCACTGATCACTGACAACTGACAACTGGCTCACCCCCACCCCCTATACCCGAAAAACAGGGCTGTGAAACTGTGAGAACGGCTGCGACGCGAACCTCAACCAAATCAAGCCGATACGCCCACCGCACTGAAGGCTCACAGAAACACAGAAACTGTGAAACTGTGAGCGTTTTCGAAGCCTCGTGGAATCAAGGTCCTGCAGCCAGTGCCTTCACAGTTTCACAGTTCCATTTTTGATCCGTTTTTGCGCGCCTGAAGTCGCGCGCGAATCGCGGCGAAAGGCGCGCAGATCCTGCGACTCTGCGGGCCGCGCGGAGCGCGGCCCGATCCGATTTGGGATTCGCGAGTTGCGGTTTAGTGGTGGCCGTGGTCTCCGCCATGGTCGCCGCCGTGGTCTATCCGGGGAGCTGGTGTTCACCATGCGCGTCATGACCGGCGGGGCCTGTGTGGCCGTGGCCGTCGCGCGCCTCGTTGCCCTGGAAGTGGTTGAAGGGCTCAGCGCCGCGCGCAGGGAACGGTCCATGATAACCGTGACGAGGATCGTAGCGGTTGTCGACATGCCCGTAAAAGTGGGCAGGGCCGTGGAACCAGTGGCCAGCTCCAATGAACACTCCGTTCACAAACCAATCGGGCCCGTAGTAGCCGTAGGGCGCGCATTGATACGGAGCGTAGTCGAAGTAGCCATAGGGGCAGACAGGCTCCACTCCAAAGGTGATGGAGATCTGGGCCGATGCCGGAGGCGCACAGGACAACAGGCCAATTGCGAGAGCTGCGAAAGCGAGGACTTTAACTTTGGACATGGTCTCTCCTTGATTCGTTTGAGGTGCGGGGCAAGCGGCGGGTTGTATCGAGAACCAGTAGTTAGTGGTTGGTGGTTAGTGATTAGTGAAAAACAAAAGCAGGTGCCCGTTCGACTCCGATTGCCCGCCGCGGCGGACGATCTTCGCTCAGGGCAGGCCTTCGACTTCGCGGGCCGCGAGTAGCGCGGCTTCGCCGCGCTGATCGGTTTTCAAAAAGGTGGGGACGGTTATTCGTGGGGCTGAATCCCCACGCTCCCTCCGTTTGGCGCGGGTTCAGTTCATGGCAGCGGTATTTCCCAACATTTGACCCGAATGGGCACCAGAGAGACTCTTCGACGGTGAGCAAAACGAATCAGACATGATTCTGAGCTTCAGCCACAATCACTAAGAACCTGAGTGCAGTAGCCCTCAAGCGCAGGGAAAGCCGCGGGGTGTGACTGGCCGTATCGGCTGAAGCCATCGCAAGTCCAGTCCATTCGACAACGGGAAGCTTGCTCAGGAGCAAGCGGCAGTTAACCAAGTGTAAATCGGAGGAAATTCTTATGAATGCGAAACTCATCGTCACTTCGGCCGTTTTGGCCCTGGCACTCGGAATGGCCGGTCCAGCCTCGGCACAGGATCAGAGGCAAAGCAACAAGCAAGGTCAACCCAGCCAGCCGCAACAGCACGCCCAGCAACAGCCAGCGCAACAGCACGCCCAGCAGCAGCAGCACGCCCAGCAACCGCCAGCGCAGCGGCAACAGCCTGCACCGCAGCAGCACGCCCAGAACAGCCAGCGCAGCGGCAACAGCAGCGCAGCAACAGCACGCCCAGCAACCGCCAGCGCAGCGGCAACAGCCTGCACCGCAGCAGCACGCCCAGAACCGCCAGCGCAGCGGCAACAGCCAGCGCCGCAGCAGCACGCCCAGCAACAGCCAGCACAGCGGCAACAGCAGCGCCGCAGCAGCAGCCCAGCAGCGCCAGGCAGCCGCAACAAGCAACCTCAGCGCACCGCAGCGCAACAGCGTACCGAGCAGAGCACGTGGCAAAGTCATCGCGCAGGGAACTGGCAGTCCGACCACCGCAGTTGGCAACAACGGGGCGGCTACAACGGCTACCGTGTCCCTGACGCCCGGTACAGCGTCTACTTTGGGCAGCGGAATGTGTTTCGGATCTACGGTCTTCCCTTCATGGTTTTTGATGGATACCCACGTTTCCAGTACAACGGCTATTGGATTACGCTCCTCGACCCATGGCCGGGAAACTGGTCGAATGACTGGTATGACACCGACGACGTCTACGTGGTTTACCAGAACGACGGCTACTACCTGTACGACGACAGGTATCCGGGCATCGGAATTGCGATCAGCATCTCGATGTAATGACGCTGAGTGCGCGCCGTTCTTGCAGTGGCAAGGCCGGTGGTGGGCTCAGGGCAGGCTTTCGACTGCGTTCGGCGCACAATCGGCGGCGATTGTGCGCCGAGCTGCGCTCAGGATGACAATGCAGACGAATGTGTTCGTGGTATCCCACCCATCGCTCGATCAGGTGCGCGATGGGTGGGGTTCCCCCTGAATAAAACAGCTTACTTTATCTATCTATAATGTCCTGCCCCTTCCGTGGCAGAGACGCTTGAGTGACCAGTGAACAGTGGTCAGTGAACAGTGGTCAGAAAAACAGCGGTCAGTTGGCGATTCTCAAAAAAACTCCCATTGAATCGATCACCTAGGTCAAGAAACCGAGATACGGATCAGTGCCGAAGTTGCCGAAGTTAGGGAAGACGGTGCGGATCTGGCTGTCGGAGAGGCCAAACCAACTGGCGAGCGTTCCGGCGTACTGCTCGACGGAGGTGGTGGGGATGAGGCGGCCCGCGCCGAGGTCGTTCTGCTGATCGACACCGACGACGGGGTATTGGCCGTACATGTCCTGGCCCTGCACGGCACCGCCAACGACGAAGTGATGGCTGCCCCAGCCGTGGTCGGTGCCGTCGCTGTTGCAGGTAAGGGTGCGGCCAAAGTCGGAGATGGTGAAGGCGGTGACGTTGTTGCTGAGACCCATCGAGACCATGAGGCCATCGAAATACTGAAAGGCCGCACCGAGCTGGGTGAGAAGGCGGGCATGTTGCTGCGCCTGGCCGTCGTGGGTGTCGAAGCTGCCGAGCTGGACGTAGAAGATTTGGCGGGTGACACCGAGCGAGGCGCGGCCGGCGATGATGCGCGCGACGGTTTGCAGCGAGGCGGCGAGCGGGTTGTTGGCGAGCATGTTGGTGGTGGGATCGAGATACTGCGGCGGGTCGGCTACGCCACCCATGCCCGCGGGAGCCATAGCAGTAGCGAGCATGGCCTGCGCCTGCATGGAGCGCTGGATGACGACCTCGTACTCCTTGGCGAAGAGGTTGGTTTCGTCAGTGGTGAGGATGGAGTTGAGCGGGTTGGCAGCGGAAGGCAGCCCGAACGGAGGCTGCTTGAGGCCGTAGATGGGGATGGGGCCGGCGGGGGTGACGTTGAGCTGAAACGAGCTTTGGCCGGCGAGGAAGAGCGCGTTGCCGGCGGTGGAGATGCAGGTGAACATGGAGTTGGAGTTGAGGTTCATGGCTTCGATGGCGTCGGCCACGGCTCCGCCCCAGCCCACGCGCTCGCCGCTGCCGAGATTGGAGGCGATGGCCTGCCATGCGGCGGTTTGATCGAAGTGCGAGAAGAGCGAATCGGGGAGCTGGACGGAGTTGGAGTTGATCTGCGTTTTGGTGGCCGGGGTGATGAGCGTGCCAGTGTTGGCGACGATGGCGGCGCGGCCGGCGTTGAAGAGAGATTGCACCCCGGAGAGCGATGGATTGAGCGCGAAGGTGCGGCCGGACTGCGGAGTCTTGAGGGTGATGGGCAGCAGATTGGCCATGGGATAGGCGAGGCCGGGCGCGCCGGAGCGAGCGGTGGTGAAGGCGGCGAAGGAGTCAGGATCAGTGGCGATGACGGTGCCGTGGCCGTCGTTGCCGCCCTGCAAATAGACGCAGACGAGGGCGCGGTAGTCGGAGCCGGTCGTCCACTGCGCCATGGCGGCGAGTGAGTTGAGCTCGAGGAGAAACGGGCTGACGTAGAGGCCGGCCATAGAGGCCATGGAAGCGGTGCGGAGAAACTGCCGGCGTGTTTGGTTGCATGTACAGCTCATTACTGGCTCCTATTGCTGTGCGGCGAAGTCGGGCGACGCCACGGTGAGATAGACGGCGGTTTCGACGCGGGCGAGTAGCGCGGCGTTGATGGCGTTCTGATCGCTGGTGGGGATGGGGATGGCGGTGATCGCGCCGAGAATCTGGTTGTAGAGAGTCGAGGACATCTGGCCCGACATGAGCAGCAGATTAATGCGGTCGAGCAGCTGATCGGGTGTGGCGGCCAGCGTCATTTCGGTGGCGTAGGAGGAGAAGAGATCGGGACCGCCAGTGGCGCTGGCGCCGACCGCATCCTGCATGTAGTTGATGTAGCCGACGACGGTGGAGGCGTTGGTCATCTGCATTTCGGGCGCGAGGAGGCCGGCGGCGGAGATGGAGGTGTTGGGCGGCGTGTAGCCGGGGGCGAACCAGTTGAAGACAGTGGGGGAACGTAGCCACATCTCGCCAAGGCCGTAGATGGGATCTTCAGTGCTTCCGACGTCATACGAGCCGGTGCGCGACTGCGCAGTGAATGCGCGCGCCCATTCCGTGTAACGCAGCAGCGACTCGCGGACCTTGCCGTATTGCGGATTGGTGGTGACGGTGGCCGTGTCGCGCGCTTCGGGGTCGAGGAGGATGGCGGTGATGACGGCCTGCAGGTTGCCGCGCACGCCGGTGCCGTCGTTCTTGAAGACCTGCGCGACGCGGTTGATGTATGCGGGGCTGGGATTGCTGGTGACCAGGTGCTGGATCATCTGCTTGGAGAAGAAGGCGGGCAGATTCGGATGGTTGAAGAGCGTGTCGAGAGCGAGCTTGAGGTCGCCGTTGGGATCGGGGCTGCCCGAGGCGGGAATGGTGACGCCAAGGAATTGCTTTTGCACCGTGGAGTGGTGGTTGGGAAAGGGCTGCATGGGCAGAAGCTCTTCTCCGTAGCCGGGACCGACATAGACGCAGCAGTTGGACCACGCGTTGTCGCTCGCGTCGCCGGGGATGTTCCAACTGAAGCCGGTGAAGACGGCGGCGAGGCCCTTGACGTCGGTATTCGAATAGGTGGGGAAAGGCTGGCCCTTGCCATCAAGTTGTTGCGAGCCGTCGTCATTCAACTGCCAGAGGCCGATGGTGAAGAGCTGCATGACTTCGCGCGCGTAGTTTTCATCGGGATCGGTGGTGGCGTTGCCCTTGTCGTTGCCCTGCATGGAAAGGAACTGGCCCATCATGGGGCTGAGGGTCACGTCCTCAAGAAGCTGGCGGAAGTTGCCGAAGGCGTCGGCGCCGAGCATGTCGTAATAACTGGCTTCGCCGCGCGGCATGCTTTGAATCGACGTGGTGTTGTTGCTGGAGATGACGAAGATCTGCGAGAGGGCGTATCGCACGCGCTGGCGGAGCTCATCGAGCGCGGTGAGCGATTGCTGCCAGAACGCATCCTGCACCAGACTGTCGTCGGACTCGTTTTCGACGAAGAGAGCCGCGTTGCACTTGACGTCGCCTGAGGCGCAGGGTGGGTTGTTGACGATGACCGCTTGTTCGACGGCGGGCTCGGATGGCGTGGGCTGCATGTTGAATTGTTCGTTGAGCCACGCCTGGTAGCCGACGAGGGAAAGATGGCGAATGCCGGAGTCGGTGGCGCCGAAGGTGGCCTGCTCGAGAAAGCGCGCGGCATCCGGAGGACTGACGACGGGAACCGGCGGCGTGCCGTTGACCGTTGCGATGAGATCGGCCGACGTGGCGGGGCCGGGAGCGGGATTGAGGACCTGAAGGTCGAGATTGCCTGGTTCGGTGAGGTCGACACTGGCCGTCAATTGCGATCCGCTGTTAAAGGTGGTTGGCGCCGGGGACCCATTCACCAGGACCTGCGCGCCGGTGATGAACTTCTGGCTGGTGAGCACGATGGTCGCGGGGCCGGGATCGAACGCCATGGGCGTAGCGGAGGTGAGAATCGGGATGGGATTCATCACCGAGATGTTCTGCGTGATGGAGACCATAGGATTGTCGACGCTGGTGATGGTGAGCTGGACGATGTTGCTCGGGGTGGGAACAACGGGCGGCGCGGTATAGGTGATGGAACCATCGGCATTCGAGACCGCAGTGCCGACCACGCCATTGCCGCCGGCGATGCCGTTCAACTCGAGGGTGACGGCGGGATTGTCGGTTCCGTTGACCATCAATCCGAGGTTCAGACGGTTCGAGACGCGGACGTCGGTGCCGGAGTTTGGCTCAAGTTGCAGCACCACCTGGCCGGGGCCGACCTTCAAGGAAAGAGGCGTCGCGGTCGCCGATCCGGGATTGGGATTGGTGACGGTGAGCGGATAGGTGCCCGGGTTTGGCGCGGCAATTTGCGCCACCAGCTCGGTGCTGTAGACATAGGTGGTGGAAACGAATGCGCCGTTCCAACTGATCTGGGCGCCGTAGACAAACTGCGATCCGTTAACGGTGACGGTCGTGGTTCCTTCGGAAAAGCCGTTCGGCGTGACCGCGCTGAGCGCGGGAATGGGGTTCCACACCTGGACCTGCACAGACCCCGGCGTGGCAGTGGGATATTCGGCGATGGCGCTGGTGATCTGCACGGTATAGGGATTGGGAACGACTGCGGGAGCCGTGTAAAGGCCGGTGTTGCTAATGGTGCCGACCGTGGAGTTGCCGCCCGGAATCCCGTTGACACAGAAGATCATCGGCAGCCCTGTGGCCAGGTACTTGGAGTTGAGCTGCAGCGTTTGATTGACGCGGACGAAGTTGCTGGGAACCGAGATGGCTGCGATGGTGTTCAAATCCACGGCGATCGATCCGCCCGCGCAGCCGGAGATCAGGGATGCGGCAGGAACCAGAGAAGTGACAAGGAGGAATGACGTCCAGAGAGACGCAGTCGATGGCAGAGGACTGCGCGGGGGCAGGGATGCGCGGAGACACGCCACTCTCATAGATGCTCCTGAGACGGGGAACTCCAAGGCAGTCAAATGCGGATCAAAAAAAGGGTGTCAGGGGAAGAGCAGTACAGCAGATTTAGTTGTTGAGGTTATCGAAGCCACTTGTGAAAAGCAAACCAAAATACGTTCATAAATTACCTAGGTAATGATTCTTGGGCATGGCAGCGCTGCTGGAGCGGGCGTCGGCTGGCGAGGCACGCTGGAAGAAGTGCGGGGGCGTGAGGTGGAAAGGAGGTCTCGGCAGTCGGGGCTCAAGCCCCGACCCACCAGTCATGCCATGATACAAGGCCGAATCAGAGATCAGGGGTCCCAGATCAGCGTGGTATCCCGCCCGGGGCTACAATGGTGACGCCATTCCATTGGAAACTTCGGGCGAGATGGGTTGTGGATAGCAGCCCGTCCAGAAAGGCTCCGTATGAAACTGCCTGAGCGCATTCTGCTGCTTACGATGACTGCCGCCGCGCTGACCGCCGTGGCCCTTGCGCAAGACGACGTGGCTGGGTCTCAGGACCCGCCCGGAATGAACCGCATGGCGAGCTACTATATCGCGGACTATCAGGAACTGGCGTTTGATTCGTACGCGTTCTCGGTGACGGCGAACGGCAAGAAGGCAGACAAGACGGTCGAGGGCAAGCGGATCAACATCCGCTACAACCTGAAGGACAATGCGTCAACACCGAGCCCGTTGCAGGTTCTGCGCAACTATGAGTACGCAGCGCGCACGGCCGGCGGCCAGGTAATGTACGACAATGCCGACGACAGCGTGGCCACACTGCGGCTGGTGCGCGGCGGCAATGAGATCTGGGCGTCGCTCGAGGTGGGCAATGTTCCCAGTGGCGTGCCCATTTTCATGACAGTGATTGTGAAGCAGGCCATGACGCAGGAAGTGACCATGGACGCGGCGGCCATGGCCAGCGGCCTGAGCGAGAGCGGAGAAGTGGCGATCTACGGCATCTACTTCGATACCGGCAAATCGGAGCTCAAGGCCGAGTCCGACGCCGCGCTCGGCGAAATCGCCAAGCTTCTCAAACAGCAGCCCGGCCTGAAAGTCTTCATCGTGGGCCACACCGACATGGTGGGCGATGCGGCTGCCAACGTGAAGCTGTCGCAGGCGCGTGCGCAGTCGGTAATCACCGCGCTGGTGACGAAGTACGGCATCGCTGCGCAGCGTCTGACGCCGTTTGGAGCTGGGCCCTACGCTCCGGTGGCTACCAATCGCACCGACGAAGGCCGCGCAAAGAACCGCCGAGTGGAGCTGGTGGAGATTGCGACGCAATGAGGCCGGCGCGCCGCGAGACACTTCTGCAGGCTGAATTGTGCGATTCGTTTCGCTAAGCCGGCAGGTCTTTACTCCAGCGCTTCGGGGTGGAGAGCGATGTTCTTTTCGCCGGCGGCTTTCTTTTCGTTGTAGGCCTTGACCCAGTCTTCCCAGTGTTTGCCGGCGGCGCGGTCTTTGCCGGTGAATTCGAGGCGGGCGATCTGGTCGTAGCCGAGCTTGCGCTTGTCGGGCGCGTTGGGCGCGAAGTATTGCACCCAGGAGTCGGCGAGCGTGGCGCCGGTGAAGCGATTGAAGATGTAGGCTTCGATCTTTTCGCCGGACTTGAGGGTGATGGTGACGTCGCCGCGATAGTCGAAGGCTTTTTCGAGAGCGTTCTTCAGGTCCTGCTCGGTGGCGAGTGAGGGGACGGAGCCTTCGAGCTCTTCGTGCTCGGCGCCGGGCGCCAGCTCCAGCGCTTCAATCTGCTCGCGGGTGTAGCGTTGGACTTCGGCGGTCATGCGCGCGTCTCCTCGAGCTCGCGGTCGGGATGAACGATCTGGCACCAGCGGACGACGGGCCGGTCGGCATGGGCTCGTTGAGCAGGTTGAGCGCGTGCCGGTCAGGATAGAGCGAGAAGCTGCCGCGCACCATGGCAAAGAAGCCCTTGAGCGAGCCGAAGCCGTCGAGGACCGCGGTGGGCTCGTAGCCGCAACTCACCATGCAGTTGGCGCACTTGGGGTTGCCGGAGCCGACGCCGTACTCTTCCCACTTCGTCGTTTCCATCAGCTCCTTGAAGGTCTCGGTGTAGCCGTCCTGCAGCAGGTAGCAGGGGCGCTGCCAGCCGAAGATGTTGTAGGCGGGCGAGCCCCACGGCGTGCAGTCGTAGTTGCGGTCGCCCATCAGGAACTCGAGGAACAGCGGCGACATGTTGAACTTCCAGGTCTTTTTGCGGTTCGACAGGATGGCGCGGAAGAGGCGGCGCACGCGGGCGCGGCCCAGGAAGCGGTTCTGGTCGGGCGCCTTGTCGTAGCTGTAGCCGGGCGAGAGCACGATGCCTTCGACGCCGATGGCCATCACCTCATCGAAGAAGGCGCGGACGTGATTGGGATCGGTGCCGTCGAAGAAGGTGGCGTTGGGCGTGACGCGGAAGCCGCGGCGGACAGCCTCCTTGATGCCTTCGACGGCGAGATCGTAGCCGCCCTCGCGGCAGACGGAGAAATCATGCTCGTCGCGCTGGCCGTCGAGATGGACGGAGAAGGTGAGGTACTTCGAGGGCGTGAACTCCGGCAGGCGCCGCTTGAGTTCGAGTGCGTTGGTGCAGAGGTAGATGTACTTTTTGCGCGCCATGAGGCCGTTGACGATGTCGACGATCTGGGGATGCAGCAGCGGCTCGCCGCCGGGGATGGAGACCATGGGCGCGCCGCATTCCTCGACGGCGGCGAAGCACTCCTCGGGCGTGAGCTGCTTTTTGAGGATGTGCGGCGGATACTGCACCTTGCCGCAGCCGGCGCAGGCCAGGTTGCAGCGGAAGAGCGGCTCGAGCATGAGCACAAGCGGATAGCGCTTGTTGCCCTTAAGCCGGTTCTTGAGTACATAGGTGGCGACCGTCGCCATCTGGGAGATTGGAACTGCCATCAGCGTTTTCCCTCAGGGGCGGAGGCCCCGGTGTTTCCTAGCTCGTAGCTGGTAGCTCGTAGCCAGCAGCTTGAAACTCACTTACTCTCTCTCTTCGATGCGCAAAGCAACAGCGAAGCAGCCTACAGGCTACCGGCTCCCGACTACAAGCTGTTGTTTCTGTTCCATCGCCCGCTTGTAGGCGGTGAGCGCCATGAGCGGGAAGTACTGGCGGTACATGGTATAGGCCAGATAAAAAACCTTGGGGAATCCGGTGCCGGTGATGATGGCCTGGCGCGTGGGCCCCTCGCCCATGGACTCGTCCCAGCTTCCGTCGGCGCGCTGGCGCTCGAGCAGCCAGCGCACGCCCTTGGCGATGGAGTCGGAGCGGTCGTCGCCGGCGGCGAGCAAGGCCGAGCAGCGCCCACGCCGTTTGCGAGGGCGTGCTGGGACCAATGCCGCGCGTGTCGGGATCGTCGTAGCTGCCGCAGGTCTCGCCCCAGCCGCCATCGGGATTCTGCACCATGCGAATCCACTCCGCGGCCTGCTGAATCTGCGGCTCGAGGTGGTCGACGCCGATGGCGTCGAGGCCGCGCAGCACCAGGAACGTTCCGTAAATGTAGTTCACGCCCCAGCGGCCGAACCAGCTTCCGTCGGGCTCCTGCTCGCTGAAGATGAACTTGATGGCCCGCTGCACGCGCTTGTCCTCGCGCGTGTAGCCGTAGACGGCGAGCATCTCCAGCATGCGCCCGGTGATGTCGACCGCTGGGCGGATCGAGCATGGCGTTGTGATCGGCGAAGGGGATGTACTGGAAGATCATCTTGGTGTTGTCTTTGTCGAAGCTGCCCCAGCCGCCGTTGCGGCACTGCATGGCGAACTCCCACGCGATGGCGCGCTGCGCCACCTGGTGCTGATAGCGCTCGCGGGGATTGTCGACCTTGCTCAGCGCCAGCAGAACCTGCGCGGTGTCGTCGGTGTCGGGATAAAACTCGTTGTTGAACTCGAAGTACCAGCCGCCGGGTTCGGTGTTGCGCACCTTCACGGCCCAGTCGCCTTTGTGGCGGACTTCTTTGGCGAGCATCCAGTCGGCGGCCTTGATCATGCGCGGATCGTTGCGCGGCACGCCGGCATCGCCCAGCGCACAGACCGCCTGCGCGGTATCCCACACCGGGCTCATGCACGGCGTCATGCGGAAGGTGGGCTCGGGCATCTCGGGGGTGGGCGGCTGCTCGATGCCCAGCTTTTCAAACTCGTCGCGGGCGCGGATCACCTGCGGATCGTCTTCGGAGTAGCCGAGGCAGCGCAGCGCGATGATGGCGTTGAGCATGGCCGGATAGATGGCGCCGAGGCCGTCGGTCATCTCCAGGCGCTCGAGCATCCACTTTTCCGCGCGCTTGAGCGCCAGCTTGCGCAGCGGGCGGAGGTGCACCGCTTCAGACCAGTGCATGAGCCGGTCGAGAATGAGGAAGAAATTGCGCCAGGAAAAGAGCTGCTTGCGATCCATGCGCAGGCGCAGGATGGAGTTGGCGCGCCCGCCCACGAAGAGCTCGTCGATTCCCTGCTCCGGCGGAATCTTCTTGTACGGCTTTTTGGCGTACATGATGGCCAGCGGAACGAGAATGGAGCGCGACCACGACGAGATTTCGTAGATATTGAAGTAGAACCACTTGGGAAAGAGGACGATCTCCGGCGGAATGGCGGGCACGGCGTCGTAGTCGTACTCGCCGAGCGCGCAGAGATACATTTTGGTGAAGGTGTTGCACGCGGTGACGCCGCCGTGGGCCAGCACCCACTCGCGGCACTTGGCCAGGCGCGGATCGTCGGCCCGGATTCCCATCAGCTTGGCCGAGGAATAGCACTTGACCGAGAGCGAGATGTTGCCCGGCCCGCCGGGATAGATGCTCCAACTGCCGTCTTCGTTCTGGTAGCGCATCATCTCGGTGCAGGCGCGCTTGAGCCGGCCGGGATCGCCGCTTTCAAGCAGCGTGTGCAGAAAGATGTAGTCGGCCTCGAGCATCGAGTCGGCCTCGAGCTCGCCGCACCAGTAGCCGTCAGGATGCTGCAGGCCGAGAAGGAACTCGCGCGCGCCTGCGATCGCCGACTCCACATCGGCCATGTCCGCGTCGATTCGGCCAAAGCGTGGCGCCACGGATTGGGTCTTCTGCTGCTCTGGAGTCATGCGGTCTCGAAAATCTCGACTCTTCCCCGGAACACGGAAATCTGTCCGGCTGTTCCGGCTGCTTTGGCGCATCCTTGTGCCGCGTGCCGGGTTGATGCGCTGCAGGCTCTGTCAACGTACAGGAACAGCGCTCGGCCCCACCAGCGCTGCCAATGGCTTGCACGATTTCAGGAGGCAGGCCGAAGCGAACATTTTCCGGCATGACCTCCACTTCTTCGACGTTTTCGAAGCCGTTTTGCCGCAGATAGTTGACCACGTCTTCGACCAGGATCTCCGGGGCCGAGGCGCCGGCGGTAACTGCGACGTTCTCAACGCCGACGAGCCATTTGGGATCGATGGCCTGGGAGTTATCGATGAGATACCCGATGGTGCCGAGGTTGCGCGAAACCTCGACCAGGCGGTTGGAGTTGGAGCTGTTGGTGGAGCCGACGACCAGCACCAGGCCGGCCTTGTGGGCCACGTTGCGCACGGCCACCTGGCGATTTTCGGTGGCGTAGCAGATGTCCTGCGAGTGCGGTCCGACGATGTTGGGAAACTTCAGCTTGAGGGCGTGGATGATGTCGCGCGCCTCGTCGAGCGAGAGGGTGGTTTGGGTGAGATAGGCGACGCGATCGGGGTCGGGCAGCTCGAGCGCCTCGACCTCGGCGACGTTGGAAACCACATGGGTTACGTCGGGCGCCTCGCCCAGGGTGCCCTCGATCTCGTCGTGGTCGCGGTGGCCGATGAGCACCAGCGAATAGCCCTGCCTGGCGAACTTGACGGCCTCAAAGTGCACCTTGGTGACCAGCGGGCAGGTGGCGTCAATGACCTTGAGATTGCGGCCTTTGCTGCGCTCGCGGACGGCGGGCGACACGCCGTGGGCGCTGTAGATGACGCGCTGGCCGTCGGGCACGTCGTCGATTTCGTGGACGAAGATCGCGCCCTTTTCAGCCAACTCGTTCACAACATAGCGGTTATGGACGATCTCGCGGCGGACGTAAATGGGGGCGCCGAAGGTATCGAGAGCGATCTTGACGATGTCGATGGCGCGCACCACTCCGGCGCAGAAACCACGTGGTTTGAGCAACAACACCCTCTTTTTGCTGGGGGAAGTTCCGGCGGGGCCGTGATGGGGAATGGATTCGAGGACAGTTGTAGTCACATCCTCAAGTATACCAATGGGCGGGATGAAACGACAGGAGAGAAATGGCGTGAGGCGGGTGGGGGCGCATGGCTAAGCAGCGGCTCGGGGCGCCGCCGGTGGCCGCGTGCTCCGGGCGAGGACGGGGAAGGCTGTCCCGCCCTTCACGGAGAGAATGTTGAAGGACGGGACACGCCGTGCTCGATGGTTCGCGGTAACTGGAGTTGCCTGGCACGCAGAGGGATCGACGGCCAAGGTCTGCGAACAGGCCCTAGTGCCTGTGGTGGTTTGCCTCTTCAGCGGCCAGTTTGACTTCATGGCTTGCCTGATCGAGCAGCTGCTTCGCGCGAGCGGCATGGCCACTCATATCCCACTCATTGGCTTGCTGCGCGGCAGTAATCCGGTCATAGGCCTGGCCGATCAGCCGTTGTGCTTCCATGAGATTTGGACGCCCTCGGCCGATGTCCCGCTCAGGATGCTGCGCAATCAGCACGCCGCCTGCAAGGGTAGCCAGGCCAAGAATGGAGCCCAAAACGAATTTGTTTCTTGTCATAGGGAAATCCTCCGCAGTCACGATAGCAGACGGAGTGAAGTGCTGGCAACAAAAAAATCGATGAAATTCCGGCGGGAGCGAGGTTTCGATTTTGTGCTGCACCGGCCCCCCAACCAGTGGTAAGCTTCAGGACCGTACGGGCTAAGGAGGGAGATCGATGGCGAAGCCCAAGAAATGCGCAAATCCCGCCTGTAGTTGCGTTCCAGCCGACGGGGCAAAATACTGCAGCGCCCATTGCGAAGGCATCGGAGATCGATTCGAGGTTGTTTGCCGGTGCGGCCATCCCGAATGCGCCGGGAATGTGACGAATGCCTAGGGGTTCGGTCCCAATAGGAAAGCACAGGGGGGATTTTTGGCGTCCCACGCTTTTCGCAGAAAGCGCGAGAAGGATGGGGCACCCCGGTTTTGTGGTTGGGACGGGAAAGCTAAGGAAGGTGGGCCAGCCGACAACTGTGGTACCATTTGATTGAGGTTAATCAACGTTCATCAATGGTTACTGTGAATCGGCTTCCCATCACCAAAGCGCGCATCAATCTGGGCCAGATCGCCCGGCGGGCGCATAACAGCAAAGAGTACTTCATCCTTGAAAAGGACGGGATTCCCGTCATCGGCATCATGGCGGCCGATGAGTTGGAGGATTATCTTGAGCTGCGCGACCGCCAAGGTCAAAGCCTCCATCGCGGCAAGCGCGTAGGGTCGCGCCGATGGCAAGACTCGGCCCGCTGCGAGTTGCTCGCTGAGTTGAAGCGGTGCGCCATCAGAAAGACGGCTAGTTCGACTTCGGTGCGATGAACGGGCCCGCGTACTCCGTCCTCACTACCGCGCACTTCGACCGGCTGATGAAGAAGCTGGCGCCAAAGCATCCCGAGCTTGTCGAGCGATTTGAATGGCGATCGCGATCCTCTCCGCCGGCCCCTATAAAGGAGCCGGAAATAGCGTCAAGACTTGTCGGAGTTCGTCTGGGAAGGCCACTACGGCTGCGCTCGGGGCGATTCCGTTTCCGCTACGATTCGAGGGCTCGAGGTCGTTCTCCACTATCGCGGGCAGCGGCGGGAGGATACGTATTAACTGAGTTCCCAGTGTCTTCGGTACGAGACCTGTGGCTCCGAGCTTTCTGATCCTGCCCTATCAGACCTAAGGCCGGCACCCTCTGCGATCTATCGGGAAGCTCGAGTCTTCATGTTCGTTCCAGTGGATCGACGGAAGTCGTCATCAACGGTTTTCGTGAAGATGCTCGATGTCTGAGTCCCCAGCATGAGCGCGTATTCGCCGGGCTTAGGGCGGTACCTAGGACGAGTCAGCCAACTCTGCGGTTCGAGGTTAGACACATGGCGGGCAAAGATCGCTCAATTGCCCGACATCGAGTCATCTTGGAGGTTCCGACGTCCGGATAGGGTCATCAATGCGCGGATCAAGTCTCTGCCCTTTTCTTCGGATGAACCCACTGGTCAACAGGTTCCGCGTTCGTGTGACAGATGCAACATCGCCGTCTCGGTTCTCCTGAGTGGGAAAGTGCGCCCTCGTATTGCCTCGTTCTACAGGCATCCGTTGGAAAGAGATGCTCGTTTCCATGGCGGCACAGCCCTCTATGACTGATTCGTGTACCGCCGTTCCACGAGATACGCGATTTTACGACTCCGGCCCGATGCGTGGGTGAATTCCGCTTTGTCGTCTATCGGCGTCGCTGCCCTGTCGCTGCGATGGTCTCCTTCAAGGCCTTCGAGTACGGCGGTTTGCGCCTCGATCTGGGATAACTCTATGAAGTCCTTCAGGAGGATTCCTGAAATAGGCCTAGTCCCTCGAAGCATGCTACTGTATCGCCGAATGCGTGCCCAGGAAACAACATCATCGGCGCTGTTGGGACGATGAGGCGATACTTCTCCGCTGCCTCTTCGCTCGCTCTTTCGGGATCGACCCGCTTTAGGAAGATCCAGGTCCTATGTGACAGCTCTTGTTAAGCCCGACTGACCAACCTGTTTCTGCTCCGCACCAATACTCATACCGTCCCGAGAGTTTCGAGCCGCCTCTCACCACTTGGCATCACTGAGCTAGAATTCAGATAGCCATGTCTGAATTCACGCACCTGCATTTGCATACTGAGTACTCGCTGCTCGATGGGGCTTGCGATGTGGTCAAGCTGGTGGACCGCGTGGCGGCGCTGGGGCAAAGTGCCGTCGCCATGACGGACCACGGGAACATCTATGGCGCGGTGCACTTCTTCGAGGCGGCGAAGGAAAAGGGGATCAAGCCGATCCTGGGCTGCGAGCTCTACGTGTGCAAGGCGGAGGATCATCGCGTGGAGACGGCCAGGAGCGCGAACGACTCAGGCTCTGTGAGCCTGCCGTCGGCGGGGGACGCGCGGAGCAGCGAGTACAACCACCTGCTGGTGCTGGCCGAGAACGAGGAGGGGTACCAGAACCTGATCCGGCTGACGTCGGAGGCTTCGCTGCACGGGTTCTACCGGCGGCCGCGCGTGAGCAAGAAGTATCTGGCCGAGAATTCGAAGGGGTTGATCTGTTTTTCGGGCTGTCTGAGCGGTGAGTTGTGCGAGGTGCTGGGCGACGAGAAGTTGGACCCAGCGGAGAGATACCTGAAGGCCAAGGCGGTGGCGCAGCACTATCAGGACATTTTCGGCAGGGGGAATTTCTTCCTGGAGATTCAGGACCAGGGCCTGGAAGCGGAGAAGAAGATTCGCACCGACCTGCACCGGCTGGAGCGGGAGCTGGACATTCCGCTGGTGGCGACGAACGATTCGCATTACTTGTGTGGCGAGGACTTCGCATGCGCATGAAGTGATGCTGTGCGTGCAGACGGGCGCGAAGATTCACGAGGCGAACCGCTTTAAGTTCGACTCGGACCAATTCTTTGTGAAGAGCGCGGACGAGATGGCGCACCTCTTCAAGGATTCGCCGGAAGCAATCACGCGAACGATGGAGATTGCCGAGCGCTGCAACCTGACGCTGCACAAGGTGGACAATCCGTTTCCGGATTTCGCGGTGCCGCAGGGGCACACGGCGGAGAGCTACTTTGAGGAGGTGTGCCGCGCAGGATACAAGCGGCGCCTGGAGACGTCGATCCGGAGGCTCGAGTCGCGTGGAGAACTGCGCAGGCCCATCCATGAATATGATGCGCGGCTGGAGCGCGAGATCGGGATCATCAGGCAGATGAATTACGCGGGCTACTTCCTGATCGTGTGGGACTTCATCAAGTACGCGCGCGATCACGGAATCCCGGTGGGACCGGGGCGCGGATCGTCGGCGGGATCGCTGGTGGCCTATGCGATGGAGATCACCAACATCGATCCCTTGCAGAATGGGCTGCTCTTCGAGCGGTTCCTGAACACGGAGCGCATTTCGCTGCCGGACATCGACGTGGACTTCTGCATGAACCGGCGCGGCGAGGTGATCGACTACGTGACGCGCAAGTACGGGCGCGAGCAGGTGGCGCAGATCATCACGTTCAATACCATGGCGGCGAAGGCGGCAATCAAGGATTGCGGGCGCGCGCTCGACATGCCCTACGGCGACGTGGACCGGATCGCGAAATTGGTGCCGGCCACGCTGGGCGTGACGCTGGATATGGCACTGAAAGAATCGCCGGAGCTGCGCAGGGTCTACGACAACGACAAGCAGGTTCGGGAGCTGATTGACACAGCGAAGAAGCTGGAGGGGCTGGTGCGCGGCTCGGGCGTGCACGCGGCCGGAGTGGTGATTGCGCCGCGGCCTCTCATTGAGCTTGTGCCCCTGGCCAAGACGAAGAACGACGAAATCGTGACCGCCTACGATATGAAGTCCGTGGAGAAGATGGGGCTGCTGAAGATGGACTTCCTGGGCCTGACCACGCTGACGATCATCGACGACTGCATCAAGCTGATCGAGCAGCACCGCGGGGAGAAGCTGGATATCGAGGCGATTCCACCTAACGACGAGGAGACCTTCAAGAAGGTGTTTCACTCGGCGCTGACGTCGGGAGTGTTCCAGTTTGAGTCGGGCGGAATGCGCGACGTGCTGCGGCGCTACAAACCGGATACGGTGGAGGATTTGACGGCGCTGAACGCGCTCTACCGGCCGGGGCCGATCCAGGGCGGCATGATCGACGACTTCATCGAGCGCAAGTGGGGCCGGCGGCGCGTGGAGTACATGCTGCCGCCGATGGAAGCGGTGCTGAAGGACACGTTGGGCGTGATTGTCTATCAGGAACAAGTGCTCCAGTTGGCGAACCTGCTTTCGGGTTACTCGCTGGGCGAGGCCGACATCCTGCGCAAGGCCATGGGGAAGAAGGACGCCGATGAGATGGCCAAGCAGCGGGAGAGGTTTGTCTCCGGCGCAACGGCGCTCGGCCATCCCCGAGCCGAAGCAGCCGAGGTCTTCGAGCATATTGCCAAGTTCGCCGGTTATGGGTTTGCCAAGTCGCACTCGGCGGCGTACGCGCTGCTGGCTTACCAGACGGCATATTTGAAGACGCACTATCCGGTGGAGTTCATGGCGGCGCTGCTGACGTCGGAGACGTCGAAGCCCGACAGCGTGGTGAAGT
Source organism: uncultured Acidobacteriaceae bacterium (assembly GCA_963836525.1). Taxonomy (GTDB): domain Bacteria; phylum Acidobacteriota; class Terriglobia; order Terriglobales; family Acidobacteriaceae; genus Telmatobacter. Next base: position 216,640 of record CAWIJW010000010.1, on the reverse strand, counting down.
ACATCGGCGAGTGCCGCGAGATGGGCATTCGCGTGGAGCCGCCGGATGTGCAGGTGTCAGGCGCGCAATTCACGCCGCACACGATCGAGGATCGCCAGGCGATTCGCTTCGGCCTGGCCGCGGTGAAGAATGTGGGCGGCAATGCGATTGAGTCGATTTTGAAGGCGCGCGCGGAAGCGGGCGGGCGATTCAAGAGCTTTTGGGAGTTCTGCGAGAAGGTCGATCTGCGGCTGATGAACAAGCGCGTGATCGAGTCGCTGATCAAGGCGGGCGCGCTGGACTCGCTGGGCACGCGCGGGCAATTGATGGCGGCCGTGGACAAGGCGATGGAGCGGGCGCAGAAGGCGCAGCGCGATGCCGAGCAGGGGCAGAGCGGATTGTTCGGGCTATTCGACGAGACTCCTGCGCGCGGGCGCGATGCCGATGCCCTGCCGTCCGCCGCCGACTGGGAAGAGAGCGAGCGGCTGGCGAATGAAAAAGAGGTGCTGGGATTCTTCGTGTCGGGGCATCCGCTGGACAAGTACGCGGAGAAGCTGCGCAACCTGACGGGCGTGATCACGACGGCCGAGGCGCTGGAGCGCAAGCCGCCGGAGCGGCGCTGGGGCGCGCAGCAGGACATGGCGGACGAGATCCAGGTGGCGGGAATTCTGCACGGGCTGCGCGTGCAGAAGAGCCGCCGCGACCAGAGGCTCTATGCGCAGGCGGCGCTCGAAGACGCGACGGGCAAGATCGAAGTGATCTGCTTTGCGCGCGACTACGAGCGGCTGGCGCAGCAGTTGAAGATCGAGGCGCCGGTGCTGGTGCGCGGAACGCTGATGGGCGATGAGGACGCCGCGCCGAAGATCGCGGTGAGCCAGGTGCAGGCGCTCGAAGAGGTGCAGGTGAAGCTGCCGGCGGGCGTGCGCATCCGCATCAATCTCGACCGCGCCAGCGGAAGAGATGCTTGCCGAGCTGAAGAGCGCCGCGGAGGCCGCGCCGGGACCGGGAAAAGTAATGCTGCAGCTCGAGAAGAAGGGCGAGTATGCGGTGATTCTGGAGCCGGAAGGCATGAGCGTGGCGGCGGATCGCGGCTGGGTGGAGCGCGTGGAGGAGCTGGCCGGCAAAGGGTCGGTGCAGGCGGTGGGGTAGGCTTGCACGCGGTGGGGTAGGGCCGCGGGACGACCCGTTCAACCGGGTCGCCGATCGAAACATAGAGAAGAAAATGGACGCTCCGCGCCGGAGTGCCTGGCCATCCCGTTCGCAAGTACGGATTCGGCACGGAATTCGCCCCGCTGGCGAGGCGGTTGCCGCGCTAGAATGATCGACATGCAAATCAGAAAGGCCGTGATCACAGCGGCGGGGAGAGACCAGCGCAACCTGCCGATGCAAACTCTGTTCGACCAGCAAGGCACCGAACGCTCGGTGCTGAGCCTGGTGGTGAGAGAGGCGGTGCGGGCCGGCATCAGCGACGTTGGCATCGTGGTGTGGCCGGGCGACGAGGAGCCATACGCGCGGCTGCTGGCGGACGATGGGGCGCGGCTGACGTTCGTGCGGCAAACGGAGGCGCGCGGGTATGCTCATGCGGTGTTCAGCGCCCGGAGCTTTGTGAAGGACGAACCGTTTCTGCACTTCGTTGGCGATCATATTTACGTTGGAACGGAAGCGAGCGGCAGCGCGAAAAGGCTGGTGGAAGCAGCAGCCGCGGAGGGCTGCGCCATCTCTGCCGTGCAAGTGACGCGCGAGACCCTGCTTCCCTTCTATGGAACGGTCGGCGGGCAGCCGGTGCCAGGCAAGCCGGGATTCTATCGCGTGGAGACGGTGCTGGAGAAGCCGACGCCGACGGAGGCGGAACAGCGGTTGATTGTTCCCGGCCTGCGCAGCGGCCAGTATCTCTGCTTTTACGGCATGCACGTGCTTACGCCGGCGATCTTCGAGATTCTGGCGGCGATGCTGGGCGATGCGGCAGCCGGGCGGGTGAGCCTCTCCGCGGCTCTTGCTGCGCTGGCGCAACGCGAGCAATATCTGGCGATGATCCAGACGGGCCAGCGATTCGACGTGGGAGTGAAATACGGATTGTTTACAGCCCAACTGGCTCTGGCCTTGAGCGGGCAGGACCGCGACGAAGTGCTGACTCAATTGGTTAATGTTCTGGCTGCTCGCGAGATGCTCTCCGCGAAGGGAGCGGGCGAGTGAGCGGACTGTGGACGATCATCACCGCGGCTGACCCCGCGATTCGCAATCGTTCCCTCGATGCATTTTGCCGGAGCGCGACAACGGATCAACTGCTGGCTGAAGCGACGGAGCTCGAGAGGCTCAGGCGCACAAGCGAGAACCTGTATGAGCGGGTGCGGGCGCTCTTCTTTCTTTACGCCATCCACCGATTTCATTTGCCGGCGAGGCTGGAGGCGATTGAGGCCGGGCGGGCGCTGATTCCCTTTGGCGGCTACGAAAAGTTGCTGAGCCGGCGGTATGAGGAAGCCATCGGCACCTTTCTCGCAGCGCAGACCGCCGAAGGGTTGAGCCAAGGCCTTTCGAGCGCGCTAGCGGCGGCTTATCGCGGGCTCGCGTTCCAGACGCTGGCCGACCAGGTGCGGCGGAGCGTGCGATCGGTGCGCGGCAATCAATGGATGTTCCGCGCCGGGCACCCTGCGGACTATGCGCTGCGGATTCGCCGCGAGCTCGTTGAGCGCGGCCCGGGCGATCCGTTCCCGATCCTGCACGAGGCCACGCCGGTGCGCATGGACCTGAGCCACAGCGGCTGGAGCGACATCTTCTTTCTGGGCATGGATCTGCCGGAGATGGCGCGCGTGCTGAATGTGTCGATCGACCTGGCAATTCATGGATGGAGACCGGGGGGATCAGGCGCATGACGCGCCGGCGCCGAAACCGCCAGTCGAGGCGTATCTGCGCGTTATCGATCGGCCGGTGATTCGCCTGGCCAGCGTCGACCTGGATGCGACGGCGGAGATCAGCGACTTGCAGGAGCTCTTCGACTTCGGCCGCGACTATTTGGGCTTGCTGAAGGCGGCGGTGATCGCCTCGGGGATCGTGCCGCCGGGATTCGAAGGCTCGGGCCAGCCGCTCGCGTCTCTACTTGCGCAGTTGATGCAGCGCGAGGGCCTAGGCATTGAAATTGTGAGCCACGTGAACAATATTCCCAAGGGCTCACGGCTGGCGGTTTCCACCACGCTGCTGGCGTCACTAATTTCCGTGTGCATGCGCGCCACGGGACAGGCGTCGTCACTTGAGGGAACGCTGACGGAACCGGAAAGGCGGCTGGTGGCGGCGCGCGCCATTCTTGGCGAGTGGCTGGGCGGGTCGGGTGGAGGCTGGCAGGATTCAGGAGGCGTTTGGCCCGGGATCAAGCTGATTGAAGGCGTGCTGGCGGCGGAGGGCGATCCGGAGTTTGGCATCAGCCGCGGCAGATTGCTGCCAAATCACCGCATCCTGACCGAGGCAGAGGTGAGCGTGCGGACACGGGAGCGGCTCCAGGAGAGCCTGGTGCTGGTACACGGCGGCATGGCGCAGGATGTGGGGCCGATCCTGGAGATGGTGACGGAGAGATACCTGCTTCGGTCCGACGCCGAGTGGACTGCGCGGCTGAACGGCGTGCGGGATTCTCGATCGAGATCGTTGAGGATTTGCGAACGGGCGATGTGCGCGCGATTGGCGGCGCCACGCAACGAAACTTCGACGGGCCCGATCCAGACGATTATCCCGTGGGCGAGCAATCTTTATACGGAGACGCTCATCCGCGAGGTGCGCGCGGAGTTTGGCGATGCGTTCTGGGGATTCTGGATGCTGGGAGGGATGTCGGGCGGGGGGATGGGATTCATCTTCGATCCGGCGCGCAAACCGGAGGCGCAAAAGCGGCTTGGCGGCCTGATGCGCGAGGTGAGCGGCAGGCTTGCCGGCGGCGTGGCCTTCGCCATGGAACCCGTGGTCTACGACTTCTCGATCAACGAACGCGGGACGTTTGCAGAGCTCAAGACGGGCAGCGCAGCTATTTTGCCGGACGGCTACTACAACATCGTGCTGCCCGCGCTGCTCAGAAAGGATCAGCGGCTGCTGTCGGCGTGCGAGCGGTCGGACCTGGAGCGATTCAGTGCGCTCTGCCATGACGTGCCGGGGGCTCGCGACCGCACAAGGGGTCTTCTTGACCGGCTCTTGCCGCATGGGACTCAAGGCGAAGAGCAGACGGAGTCGCTCGATTCCCTGCTGGCGAAGAACGGATTCGATCCGATCCAACATGAGCGGATTCAGGCGGAGTTGCGCGCCGGACATATCGGACTCGCGCAGAACCGGCTTCCTGCATCCATCCAGATTGAAGATGTGGCGCCGGAGCGACTCTTCGACGCAAGGCAGGGGGTGGACGCGAAGTTTCGTTCCCTGGGTGAGGACGCGCTCTGCTCGAGGAGCTGTCGCGGTGGTGACGCTGAGCGGCGGCGCGGGCAGCCGATGGACGCGAGGCGCGGGCGTGGTGAAGGCGCTGAGTCCCTTCTGCCGCCTTGCGGGCACGCACCGCACCTTTCTCGAGGTGCATCTGGCGAAGAGCCGGCGCGACCGGCCGGACTTATGGATGCGACGTGCCGCACGCGATCACGACGAGCTATCTGACACACAAGCCCATCGATGAGCTGCTGCGCCGTGAAGGAGCGTACGGGTACACGGGACCGCTGTATCTCTCGTCGGGGCAGAGCGTGGGACTGCGCCTGATTCCGACGGTGCGGGACCTTCGTTTTGCCTGGGAGGATACGCCGCAGCAGATGCTCGACGCGCAGGCGCAGAAGGTGCGCGACAGCGTGCGGGCGGCGCTGATCGCGTGGGCGCGGCAATCGGGCGAGGCAAGTAACTACACCGACAATCTTCCCCTGCAATGCCTGCACCCTGTGGGGCACTGGTACGAAGTGCCGAACCTGTTTCGCAGCGGCGTGTTGAAGAGCATGCTGGGGGCGCACGCCCAATCTGCGCTACCTGATGGTTCACAACGTGGACACGGTGGGCGCGGATCTTGATCCCGGAATTCTTGGCTGGCATATCGCGCGCAAGGCCGCCATGACGGCGGAGGTTGTGACGCGCCGCATCGAGGATCGCGGCGGAGGACTCGCGTGCGTGGATGGGCGCGTGCGCTTGGTGGAGGGCATGGCGTTGCCGTCGGAGGAGACGGAGTTCCGGCTTTCCTATTACAACTCCAACACATTCTGGATCGACATTGACGCGCTGCTCAGGTTTTTGGCTTGAGCAGGGAGGATTTGCGGGATCAGGATAAGCTCGCGGCGGCGATTCGCGCCATGGCCGCCCGCATGCCGACGTACATCACCTTGAAGGACGTGAAGAAGCGCTGGGGCAAGGGACAGGAAGACATCTATCCCGTGGCGCAGTTCGAAAAGCTGTGGGGCGACATGACGGCCCTGCCGCAGATGGCGTGCGAATACGTGATTGTGCCGCGGGTGCGCGGCCAGCAGTTGAAGGAGCCGGCGCAACTGGACGCGTGGTTGCGTGATGGCTCAGCCGAATACGTGACGGGGCTGTGCGAGTTTGCGGGCTAGAGCCGGTTGGAGCATTCGTCGTTCCGGGCCTAAGACAGTGTCTGACGAATCGATCCCACGCCGAAGAAACTTGAACGGCGTCCCTCAGGGGCTGAAGCCCACGAATATTAAGCGATGCTTGCGGCACGAGTGAGCTCGTGCCCTGATACAAAGCTCCTCCTCGAAGGAGTTCTTCTGCAAGCTATGAACTCTTGCCCTTTCAAAACGGCGGTTTATTCAGAGCTTTCTTAGTGCGCCAAGGTCTCGGATGCGACGCGAATGACCGCATCGTAGGCCGGTTTCGGCTGGCCGTTGCGATCGAAGAGCAGCGGGTAGTTGGTACGGCCCTTTACCGGCCAGTCGTTCAGCCAGGAATCGGCATCGGTGACGTTCCAGAACGTGACCCGCTCCACCTTGTCGCGGTGCTTGAGGAAAACGCGAAATAGATCGGCGTAGCGATTCGCAAGCTGCTGTTGCACCGCATCGGGAAGGCCGTTGACGTAGGGATTCAGCGCAGGATCCTGCTTGATGCTCAGCGTCACGTCGGCCGTGGGCTGCGTGCCCGGGGTGGGCAGACATGTTGATGTCGAGTTCGGTGATCGCGACTTTCACGCCGCAGCGCGCCGAAGGCCGAGATCGTGGCGTCCTCCTGCTCCACGGTCGGCCAGGTCATGTTGATGTGCCCCTGAATGCCGACGCAGGCGATCGGGAATCCCCTCCGCTTTGAGTCTTCTTGACGAGCGCAATCGCGCCCTTGCGCTTGGGCTCGTTCTCCACGCTGTAGTCGTTGTAGTTGAGCTGCGCCTGCGGGTCGGCCTCGTGCGCAAACTGGAACGCCTTCTCGATGTAGTCCGGGCCGATGATCTTGTACCAGAGCGTCTGGCGCAGCGTGCCGTCGTCGTTGAGCGCCTCGTTGACGACGTCCCAGCTCTGGATCTTCCCCTTGTAGCGGCCCACGACGGTAAAGATGTGATCCCTCATCCGCGTCGAGCAGCGCGTCGCGGCTGAGCAGATTGCCCTTGCCGTCGTGGAACACCCAGGCCGGAGTCTGGTTGTGCCAGATAAGAACGTGGCCCACGATGAACATGTGGTACTCCTGCGCCGAATGCCACGTACTTGTCGGCCAGGTCGAAGTCATACTTGTCCGGCTGGGGGTGAACGATCTCCCACTTGAGCACATCTTCCGGCGAGATGGAGTTGAATTGCGACTCGATGAGAGCGTCGCCGCGCTGATCCTGACCGGTAATCTGGGCCGAATTCATGGCCGCGCCTACGACGAAGTCGCCTTTGTAGGCGTCTTTCAAAGAAGTCGGGGCTTGAGCGGTAGCCACCGCGCACGCGACGACAGTCACTGCCAACACCTCCTGACGCGCCTTGATCCATGACTTGATTCGCATGATTCCTCCTTTCGGGAACCGTGGCCGAGTCGATGGTAGATCTATACGGCTTTGTTCGGAGCGAACCCCTTGCGCCGTTCGGCCAGTTCGTGCGCGATCTTCTGGTTGACTTCGCGCGAGATGGGATAGAAGAAGAGGCAGACCGCCGTGGCAAAGAAGGCCAAGCCCGCATAGACGCTGGCGGTAAGCAGGATGCCGGACTGCGCGTGCGCGGTCTGCACCTGAGCCTCGGAGACGAAACCATACCCAGCTAAGAGCCAGCCGGCGATGGCGCCACCGAGAGCGAGCCCGGCCCAGAGAGCGAAGACGACCGCAGCCGTGACCGTACCGCTGGCGCGGCGGCCCGTCTTCCACTCGCCGTAGTCGGCCACGTCGCCCATCATTGCCCAGAGGATGGGGCCCGACAATCCGAAGGAGAATTGGCGCAGGACTTCAGCGCCGATGATGACGGCAGTGGCATGCGGCGGAATGATCAGCAGCGCCGTACTGAAGGCGCCCGCCAGGGCCATGCTGGCGATAAAGAGCTGGCGCTTGCCCACGCGGACCGACACGGCGGTGGAGCAGGCAACGCCCAGGAGCAGCGACACAAGCCCGAAGCCGTTGAACCAGGCGATAGAGGTCAACGTTGCCGGCAACAAACCGGAAATAGGGCAGCATGACGTTGCCGCGCACCAGAATGGCGGTGAAATAAAACAGCGTGGCCAGGAACAGCACGACCCAGGGCCGGTTTTTGAGGAGGTCAGAAAGATCCTGGCCGAGCGAGGTCTTCTGCTGCGGGTCGGGCTGGACGCGCTCTTTCGTGGCGAGAAAGGCAATGACGAAGAAGATGATGCTGAGAACAGACAGCAACCCCATGGTGAGCTGGTAACCGCGCGCGTCATTGCCGTGGCCGAAGAACCTGACCATAGGGATAGCAAGGCTGGCGACGATGAAACCGGCGGAGTTGGCCGCAATCTGGCGGTAGGATGCGATGCTTGTCCGTTCGTCGGGGTCAGAGGTCATGACCGCGGTGAGCGAGGCATACGGAACATTGTTGACGGTGTAAATGACCCTGAGCAGGATGTAGGTGGTCCAGGCATAGACGATCTTGGCGACGGGGCTGATATTGGGCGTGGTGAAGGTAAGGACGCCGATGATGCCGAAAGGCAGCGCCGTCCAAAGCAGCCAGGGGCGGAATTTGCCCCATCCGGTGTTGGTGCGGTCGGCGATCACGCCCATGACGGGATTGAGGCAAGCTACACCCAGGCCGACGACGAGAAACAGCGTTCCCGCCTGCGCCGGCGTAAGACCAAAGGTATGGGTGTAGAAGTCCAGTTGCAGGGCGATCATGGCCTGGAAGACGAAGTTGGCCGCTAAATCGCCCAGTGCGTAGCCGGATTTCTCTGCGAAGGAAAGTCTCTCTGTCATGCTTGCCTCGTTTTTCGCCGGCGTTCCCGGCTGTGCCTGCTTCGGCACTCCTGTTTTCGACTTGCCGTCCGCGCCTTCATGCGCTCTGTTCCTGCGCGGGTTCGGAATCCCGAGCGAAATTGAAGGCGCGAAGGAATGCTTGCCGTCCCGAACCAAAGTAGAGTATGCCATGTACCGCGTGGCTGGGTAGCATCGGATGCCGGGCCCCCGGAGGGAGCGAACGCGCAGAGAATTGGTGGGCAGGTCGATATTGGCGGGCAGGTTGATGCCATACAAGCCTTTTCAGCGTCTCTCCAGTTGCGCTTTAGCGACTCCCGCGCCGTCAAGCGGCCTTCGCGGTGGAATGCCACAGAACACGACGGCCCGGGAGTCTCACGGGAGCCGGAGAACCACCCAAAACCAAAGCGCATCCTCGCATTTGATCTCTGACCGAGGAGAGAATCTGTTTGCCGAGGTTGGATGCGCGCGGGTTTGCAGATCAGTGTAGCCGGAGAAGCGGTGACAGGCAACTAGAAAAGCGATTTTCTTCAGGATCATTTCACACCTAAGGCGATGGTAACCGCGGTCCGGGCGGCGAACAGCGGCACCGTAGAGCCAGGCGGCGAGCTGAGCCCACTGAGGCGGAACGTTTCCCAAGGAACTCCCGACGAGCAGTGCGACGAGATGTTGCAGAGGCGGCGCGGGCCGGCGTGGCCGCCGAGGTCAGGAACGGTCAGGAGCAGTCATGGCGGATCCAGCGGCTCAGCAAGACATGACCAAGGTGCCGCGCTCAAAGCACATGCGCGCCCTCCATCCGCTTGCTCCCGGCGGCAATTCCGCCTGCGTGCCGACTGCAGAGATTCTTCCGGCGCGAAGGAAACTGCCCGATCTCCCGTTGCAGGGAAGCCCGGAGTCCGGCTTAGCGCACCGAGTGAACCCGCGCAGGGGCCAATCGAATCAACGACTTAAACTCACACTCCACCTGCAATGAGAGCATGGCGACCGATCTGGGCGCTGCTCGCGGAAAGCGAAAGGGCCAGCGGCCATCCCGCGCAACCTTGAGGTGCGCATCTTTCTCCCCACCGGGCCGCTTACGCGAGGCGCCACCTTAACCCCGGCTGCGGCAAGCAATGGCCCCGGATTGGCACGCATCTTCTCCGCCCGGAAGGGGCAAAGAAATTACAAGAAAAAGACTAGTCAGAGGAATGCGTGCCTGATACTCTCGGTCTACGCGTGGACAGATCACCGGAACAGGTGAATGATTCCCGATCTTCCCTGACTCCTTGGTTGGCAGATTATGGCCCATATTTGATTGGCCGCCGAATTCGGTGAACACCTTTAGGCCGAGGGCAAGACGTCTTATCCGCATTGATCTTGTACGAAAGAAGTGGGAAACAGGGGCGCGCGGCGGTGCGAGAGCTAATTCCCGCGTCGCGGCTTGGCGAGAACGCCCCGCCCGGCTTCCCGCTTGGCGTGCAAGCAAATCCCTCAATTGGGCCGAATGACCACAGATCGGAAGGGGCAATCGCGATGAAGTTCCCACACCGTTTGCTTGCCGTTTTTGCAGTAGGCCTGTTCCTCCTGGGGGCCTGCTGCTCGGCGCGCGCCGCCGAGCCCGCCCAGGATTCTGCCTCCCCGCAAGGAGAGACGACCGGCGACGATTCCCTGGCAGCGCAGCCGACGCACACCATTATTCTTCCTGGCCCGTTGCGATCGTTCCTTCGCATGGCCGGCATCAGCCAGGAGATTACTCCCAGCGATGTGCTGCCGCTGCTGGCTCGCAATGCATTCCTCTACGGGCACCAACTTGGGAAGCCGACGGAGTATATGGTACTGGCAGACCGGTACGTGCAACAGGCAAGGGAGCTGCAGCCCCTGGCGGGACCGGATGGCATGATCCGCGTCGCTGGATGCGGCGACGTGGACGCACTCATCCGGGTCCTGGGGTACCAGTTTGAGCAGGGCTGCAGCCGGGACAGCACAACTTTGGCCACCGCCAATGCGGAGCGCGCGTTTCTTACGGTCGATTCCGGCTTCCCCCTAACCAAATTGGAGCAGGCTCTCCAGCAAGGCACTCCCTTCGCCTACGCTTTTCCACGGACCCGTATTCCCATCCTGTTCGCCGAGAAAGACTGGTTGGCGCTCGTCCCATCAAAGCAGAGGACCAGCGGGAATCTGCTCGACCTGTTGATGAACGATGAGAATGTGGATCGCCTTTACTCGGGCCTGGCTAAGCTCGACCCACAAACGAGACTGGCGCTCTACCGGTCGCCCGGGCTCAAGCGGCTGCTTTTCTACGGTCCCGTGCTCGACTTCTATGGAAGCCGGTTGTGTATTCGTTCAGGCGCCGTCTTTGTACCCGGAGGAGAGGCCGCGGAGCGCAGTTGGCAGGAGTTAGTGGGAGCGAGCCCAAGGTCGCCTGGGGAATTCGTCACCCGCTTGTTGGCCAAGGATCAGGGATGGCTGGCGGCGTATTTCGATGCTCTCGCACGCGTGAGTCCCGAGCAGCAGGCGCGGCTTGTGCAAGGTGGACGCCTGAAAGCCCTCTACGAGGCCTATCGATCAGCGATTCCCAGCCCGGGCGCGGCAACGAGCGTCTTCCCGAGAAACTCCAATCTGCTGCTGCTGCTCACCCGCTTGCAATGGGACGCGGCAGGCGACCCGCTGATTCCGGGCAACCTCAGTGTTTGGCAGGAGGTCTTCGCGCGGGAGAACAAACTTCACCACGGGCATGATTGGGCCAAGCATTTTGTGGGCACAGATAGCCCGGAGCGCTTCCTTGAGGCCCTGGTGGCCTATTCGAACGTTGTGACCGCAGACGGGCCGTGGCAGATCTATCTGACGCTGAGCGCCATTGACGGCGCGAAACCGCCGGGAAAGCATTTGTCGAACGATACTGCGCGTTTGCTTGCCGCCAAGTATTGCCGAACTGAACAGCTGGTATCCGATCTTCGTGGAATTCCCTGCACTGGACGATGCGTCGATCGGAGATTTTGCCGCAACGGCCGATCGAATCGACGACATTTCGAATCCGGCGCTGCGGTCGAATGCCCTGGGAGCTTTCCAGGCCGAAATCGGAATCTGGCAGATTCTGGCGCGGCAACGACAGATCGCCGACAACGATCTGAATTCTTCCTGGCAAGGCGCGACAAAGCCGTATGCCGGAATCTCATCGTCGGCCCAGCTTTTCGACGCGGCGCGCAAGTCGCTGCGGTCCATCGTGGTTGCCGCGGGCGGCAAGGCGGACTTGACGCAGGATGAGGTTGTCGATCTGCTTGCGGGCCCGGCAGCGAAGAGTCCCGAGGCTGCACGCATCCACGCGCAGTTGACGCAAAGACTGCGCGCCGTGCTAAACGACCAGCGCCTTGTTTCTCTCGACACGCTCTTCGGGCTCTACGACGGCCTGAGCGAAATGGCGCACGGAGCAAACATCGGCGACAGCCTGCTTCCGCTCGCGGGGGCCTTGCGCGAATTCGAGTTGCCGCGGCCCATCTTTACCGCAGGAGAGCGGGTGACGTGGTCGCCGACGGTCTACATAAACCGCCACGCGGAGCTGCAGGTGCGCACCGACCTAGCCAAGGTGATCCAGGCTCCGGGAACGCCCGCGCAACTGGAGGCTGCCCGCGCGCGGCTGGCTCCCTTCCTCAGGGACACGCTGGTGGGCTTGAACTACGCGTACTATGAGCCGCCCGGCGCGCAGGTTCTGCATAGCAATCCGCTCTTCGTGCGCTCTCACGATTTTTCGGCATCGTCGATCCAAGGCATCAACGATGTGTGGGGCGCCCCGTCGCTGGTCGGCATCGGCGCAACCGCCGGCGGAGGCGCCTACCTGATCGGTTCGCTTGCCGATTTACCCTACGTGCTGGCTTTGACGGAAGAGGATTTCATCTCTCCAGAGAAACTGCAGGCGCTGATCTGGAGAGAGACGGTGCCTGAACTGCTGGTGAACGCAGTTCTGCCGCGGTGGTGGGGTGTGAGCCGCGACGAACTGCACGCCGCGGATCTCTACCAGCGCGCCGGGGAAGAGCTGTTGACCGCGTCGGCCGACCATGTGGAGTTGCGGCAGAAAGTGGTGGGCATCTTCTCTGACCGCATGGGCTGGGGACGAGTGGAAGAAATGGAACAGTCGCTCGAAACCAAGGATGGGGCAGCGGCCGTGGCCGCCCAGATGCTCCCCACGGACATCTTCTATCTGGCGGCCGAGTTTCGCAGAAAGTATCCGGAGCAGGCTCCGCTCTGGGGCGAGGAAAACGGGGAACTGGAGAAGCTGTCGCGCAAGAATCCTTCCGATACCGATCCGCAGAGGATTGCGAGAGACTTTGGCGTGCCGCACCCGACACTGGCGGAAACGAACTCCTGCGCGCTGCTGGCGAGCAGAGCCGTTTCCCGTTTCCGGAGGGTTTGCCAGCCGGCTCTTTGGCGAATCGTGGGAGAGCGGCAACCTGTATTGGGCGCGCCTGGCGGACGAAAAGGGCTATGCGCCGGCAACGCTCAACGTCCTGATTCCCGAGCTGACCCGCCATATGATTGCGAAGATCTCCGCGACCAGCATCGACGATTGGCCGGCATTATTGCGTGCCATGGATCAGACAGGGGAAGAGTTTCGCCAGGGCAAGATTCCGATTCACGCCGCAGGCTCGACCGGCAACAGCAATGAGATAGCGAATGGGGGACCACATGGTGATGATTAAGGGACATAAGATCTTCGCAGGCATCGGCATGGGTTTCGGGGTGCTGCTCCTCATCGCCGGTGAACCGCGGTTTGCGGCTCAGGATGATGCAACGCGTCTGCGCGTAAGCGTAAACCTGGTGCAGCTCAACGTGGCCGTGACCGACAGCAAAGGAAACTACATTGGCGGCCTGCATCCGGAAGACTTTGTTATCACCGAGGACAAGATTCCGCAGAAGATCGCCACGTTCGAGGAAGGAAACGGACCCGCGATCCGGCCAGGCCAAGGCCACGGATCGCAGAATTCCAGCGGCGTTGCCGAGCCGGTGCAGCCGGGGCCAGAGAGCACTTCGGCCAACGCATCCGCTTCACCCCTTGCCGCAGCAACGGCTTTGCCGATGCCTGGGGCGACGACTTCGTCGGTGGCCGGAGCCAACATCTTCATCCTCTTCGACACCAGCAACTACATGTACCGTGGATTTGTTTACGCGCAGGATGCCATCTCCGATTTCGTGCGCTCCATGGACAGCGCGAGCGACATTGCCTTCTACTCCTATAGCCGCGATCTTTCGCGGGCGACGTTGCTCACCGCAGACCGTTTCCGCGTGGTGAACGGCGTGCGCAGCACGGTGGCCGGCGACGACGCGGCGCTGTATAACAGCCTGCTGCTGACGGTGAAGGATGCGGCCTCGCTGACCGGACGCAAGGCAATTGTGGTCTTCTCGAATGGCCCTGACAACGCGAGTTCCGTTCCGCCCGAAGATGTGGCGGAACTGGCCCAGGACACCGGCACCATCATCTACATTGTCAGCACCCGCCTGGCGCAGGACGATCCTATCTCCACCGCCGCGTTTGAGCGCATGAGCAAAGCGACCGGCGGCAAGGCCTATTTTGCTGGGAACTGGCGCAAGGAGAAGCAGGCGTTCGCTTCGATCCGCGAGGATCTGAGCCATCTCTATTCGATCAGTTACTATCCTCAGCCCAATCCCAACCGGGGTTGGCGCTCGATCAGCGTGAAGCTCACCGGCGCGGCTTTGCAGAGGTATCATATTCGGACCCGCGACGGATACCGCCTGTTGCCGCCGACCGCGGTGACGAGTGATACCTACCTCTCAGCAGGAGCAGACCTTAGTCCGCAATGACGGCTTGCAAGGCGCGGGACGTCCGGTGAGCGAGGCGCCGGCCAGTTAAGCTCTGAGCGCCTTGAGCAGCTTGGCTGTGGTGACCACCTGGCCGGTGTGGCGCTGCGTGTGATCGGCCACGTGGATCATCGCTCCGCCGATCGATGTGGGCAACTGCTTGCGGCCGACGGCGCGCGGAGTGTTGAGGTCGGCGGCGGCCAGCACTCGGATGCGGTCAGCGGCGTCGCTGAAAGACGCTTCGACCTCGGCCAGCAGTTCCGCCAACGTTTCCTGCTTCCCTTCCCCGCCCTGCTTGGCCCCGCTCTGTTCGGTCTTGAGCGCGCTCAGTTGCGCGGCAGAGAGCTGGCCGCCTTCGGCGTAAGTGAGGATGCGGTCGGTAGAGCGGGCGATGTGGCGCAGATGGAAAGCGATGGGCGTTAGGCCGAGCGGCTGCGCGTGAACTTCGGCGTCGGTGAGCCCGGCGGACCACTTGGTCAGGTCTTCGAGCGCGAGTTCGAGAGCATGAAGGACAGCGCGGGTGGCGGCGGAAACGTCGGAGTGGGTGCCGCGGAGCCAGGGCTCGGTGTAGGGGGCTGTGACAGGGGAAGTGCTCATGGGGAAGTCCTCGCTTGTGATTCGACTGGCCGTTCGTCGCGCGCTCGTCTACCCCGCGTTCTTCACGCGCACCACGGTGATCTTCTCAAATCCTTCTTCGAAGACCGGCGGCTTGAGCTTTTCGGCCATCTTGCGCATCACGTCTTCGCTCACCGAGCGGTCGCGCTGGCGGTTGCGCTCAAGGCAAACCTCAAGCGGCACATCGAAGAAGACGGCCTGGACTTCGTAGCCGAAGCTCTTAGCCATCTTGATCCACTGGCGGCGCTCGTGGATGGAGAGGTTGGTGGCGTCCACGTAATTCATGGGCATGCGGGCGATGAGCCGCGCGCGCAGGAGCGAGCGGAGGGTGGAAAAAACCAGCCCCTGGTAACGCTGCTCCTCCACGTCGTCGAAGAGAATGTTGCGCAGAAGATCGGATGAAAGCGGGGTGATGCCGCGGCGGCCGAACCAGGTGGTTTTGCCCGAGCCGGGCAGGCCGATGGCCAGCACCACGTAGCCCTTGGGCGCCTGCCCGCCGGCGCTGGGTTTGGGTGCAGTGATGGACGGCATCTCGGGCTGGGTCTCGACCTCAAGGCGGCCGGACGAGCCGGGCGGGACATTCCACTCTTGCTTCGCGGGCAATTCCTGCTTCACGGGCAATTGCGGACGAGGGGGCCGATCTGGTTTGGCTGGCCAGTGTGGACGCGCCGGCTGTCCCTGCCGGGATTCGTGGGTGTGCTGCGTGGGCGGCTGGCGGGCCGGCATGTCGTCGGGATAGAGCGGCACCAGCGGAGCCGGTTGATTCGATGGGAGTTCCTGACCGATTTTGCCTGTGGATTCCGAAGTGTTAGGTCCGCGTCTTGAACGTCTTCTCATGGTGCTTCAACCCTTGCTAAAAGCCTTTCCATTCTCCCGAATATCACACCGGGCAAGGGCGCTGCAAATCGTGTGCACTCCGTCACATACAGTCCCATCGCGGGAACTTCATCCTGACGGTAGGGAATCGTGTGCGCGAAGCGATGGCGCTTTGAGTTTTCCTCTGTAGCCCGCAATGGTACGATCAAGGGTTTGGTGGAATGCGATCGCAAGCTCACTCCAGACGCCGCACAACTCAAGTTCTGAATCATAAGCTTTACCCAAAGCGAAGGAGAAATCACACATGGCAGTAAAGGTTGGAATCAACGGCTTCGGCCGCATTGGACGCAACGTGTTGCGCGCCGCCATTAGCAATAAGGACATTGATTTTGTTGCCGTCAACGACTTGACCAGCCCGGCGACGCTGGCCCACCTGCTCAAGTACGACTCGATCCTGGGCAACCTGCCAAACGAGATCAAGGCGGGCGAGGACTTTATCACTGTCGACGGCAAGAAGGTCAAAGTGTACTCGGAAAAGGATCCCGCCAAGCTGCCCTGGGCCGACGTGGGAGCGCAGGTGGTGATCGAGTCGACAGGCAAGTTTACCGACGCAAACGGGGCCAAGGCGCACCTGGGCCCGACCGTGAAGAAGGTGGTCATCACCGCCCCGGCCAAGAACGAGGACATGACCATTGTGATGGGCGTAAACGACGATAAGTACGATCCGGCCAAGCACAACATTCTCTCCAACGCGAGCTGCACTACGAACTGCCTGGCTCCGGTGGTGAAGGTGGTTCTGGAAACCTGCGGCATTGTTTCCGGAGTTATGACCACGATTCATAGCTACACGAACGACCAGGTGATTCTGGACTTCCCGCATAAGGACCTGCGCCGCGCCCGTGCCGCCGCGCTGAACATGATTCCCACTTCGACCGGCGCCGCCAAGGCCCTCAAGCTGGTGATCCCCGAAACCGCCGGCAAGCTGGACGGGTTCGCCATTCGCGTCCCCACACCGAACGTTTCGCTTGTGGACCTGACGTTTATCGCCGAAAAGCCTATCACCGCAGAAGCTTTGAACGCCGCCTTCAAAGCCGCGTCTGAAGGCAGGCTGAAGGGCATTCTGGGCGTCGACGCCAACGAGCTGGTCAGTTCAGATTTCAAGGGAGACGCGCGCAGCTCGATCGTGGACACGCCGCTGACCAAGGTCGTTGGCCAGAGCGTGAAGGTGCTGAGCTGGTATGACAACGAGTGGGGCTACTCAGAACGCGTGGTCGACCTGATCAGCTTCCTGGCCGAGAAGGGACTGTAATTACAGGGAACAGGGATTAGGGATTGGGGAACAAGGCTCAAGGCCGCGTTTCTGG
Source organism: uncultured Acidobacteriaceae bacterium (assembly GCA_963836525.1). Classification (GTDB taxonomy): domain Bacteria; phylum Acidobacteriota; class Terriglobia; order Terriglobales; family Acidobacteriaceae; genus Telmatobacter. Next base: position 199,747 of record CAWIJW010000010.1, on the reverse strand, counting down.
TCTCTGATCTCTGCTTTCTGCACTTCCATGCGCACCAACATCAGCGGCGGATCACCTTTCGAGCCGATCATCGGCTTCTCGCGCGCGGTGCGCGTGGGGAACGTGGTGCATTTGTCTGGAACGGGCCCGGTGGGCGCGGAGAACGAGGACGCGGCAGGACAAACGCGGCGCGTCTTTGCGATTGCCGCTGAGGCGCTCGCCCAGGCCGGCACTCGCTGAACGACGTGGTGCGCACGCGCATGTTTCTGACCCACGTTGAGGATTGGGAGGCGGTGGGGCGCGTGCACGGCGAGTTCTTCGCGCAGAATCGTCCCGCGGCGACCATGGTCGTTGTCGCGCAATTGCTTAACCCCGCGTGGCGCATTGAGATCGAGATGGACGCCGTGGTTCCGGGTGCCCCATTTGATCCCGAGTAGCGCCGAATCGGAGAACCATGAATCGATGACGGCAAGCTCGCCGTCCACTGTTTCCTGACCACTGACCGCTGTACTGAAGAAAGGCACACACCCATGGCCAAGCTCTCGATTCAAGACATCGATGTGACCAACAAAAGGCTGTTCGTCCGCGTCGATTTCAACGTCCCGCTCACCGAGGACGGCTCGACGATCACCGACGACACGCGCATCGTAGCCACGCTGCCCACCATCGAATACGCGCTCCGGCACAAGGCCAAGGTGATTCTGGCTTCGCACCTGGGCCGGCCCAAGGGAAAACCGAATCCGAAGTATTCGCTCAGGCCCGTCGTTGTCCGGCTGCGCGAACTACTCAACAAGAAAGTGGCGGACAGCGTGAACGTGGCCTTCGCGCCGGACTGCGTGGGCGAGGTAGCCGAGGAGATGGCGCGCCAGCTCGAATCGGGCCAGGTGCTGCTGCTCGAGAACCTGCGCTTCCACGCGGAAGAGGAAACCAACGGTCCGGCCTTCTCAAAGGCGCTGGCCTCACTGGCCGAAATCTACGTCAATGACGCCTTCGGCTCGGCGCACCGCGCGCACGCTTCCACTGAGGGCATCACGCACTACCTGAAGCCTGCTGTGGCCGGCCTGCTGATGGAGAAGGAGATCACCTATCTCGGCAAAGCTCTCGAGTCGCCGGATAAGCCGTTCGTGGCCATCCTCGGCGGGTCGAAGATCTCCGGCAAGATCGACGTCATTCAGAACCTGCTCGACAAAGTCGACACGCTGGTGATCGTGGGCGGCATGGCGTACACCTTCGAGCGTGCGCTGGGCGTGAAGACCGGCAAGAGCCTCGTGGAGGAAGACCGCATCGAGATGGCAAAGGACGCGATGGCCAAGGCGAAGGCCAAGGGCGTCAAGCTGCTGCTGCCGGTGGATAACATTCTGGCCGACAGCTTTTCGAACGACGCCAAGACGCAGGTGTGGGACTGCTCGGTGGATTTTCCCGACGATTGGCAGGGGCTCGACATCGGACCGAAGTCGATCAAGGCGATTGAAGACGTGGTTTCGACGGCAAAGACCATCGTGTGGAACGGCCCGGTCGGCGTGTTCGAGTTTCCGCGGTTCGCGGTGGGGACCAACGCAATTGCCAAGGCTGTCGCAGCCAACCGGACAGCCACGTCGATCATCGGCGGCGGCGATTCAGTGAGCGCGATCAACCAGGCCGGCGTTGCCGACCAGATCACGCACATCTCGACGGGAGGCGGGGCTTCGCTTGAATTTCTTGAGGGAAAGAAACTGCCCGGCGTGGAAGCACTGACGGATAAGTAAGACAGTTGTCAGTGGTCAGTTGTCAGTGGTCAGTTGTCAGTGGTCAGTGGTCAGTGGTCAGGGATCAGTTGAAATCGCATCCGGCGGGAAGCCGACGGATGCGATTTTTTGACGGGCTCGCGCCGCGCCGTGCCCGGCGTCACCCGGCACTTGGAATTTGATCCCATAGAATTGAGTTGAGGAAAAGCCAAACATGTCTCGTAAAGCACTCATTGCCGCCAATTGGAAGATGTATAAGACGCCCGCGGAAGCGAAAGCGTTTGTGGATGCGTTTTTGCCCCTTGTCGCCACGGACACGCGCGACGAGATTGCCCTGTTTCCCTCGCCGGTGCTGCTGCCCACGGTGACAGCGGCCTGCAAGGGATCGAATGTGGCCGTGGGCGCGCAAAACATCCACTTCGCCGAGGAGGGCGCCTACACCGGCGAGACCTCAATTTGGCAATTGATGGCCGTGGGCGGGACGCATACGCTTATCGGCCACTCCGAACGGCGGCAGTACTTCGCTGAAACCGACGAAATTGTGAACAAGAAGCTGCACACCGCGCTGAAGCACGGCGTTGTGCCAGTGGTGTGCATCGGCGAGGTGCTGGAAGAGCGCGAGGCCGGGATGACCGCGAGCGTGCTCAAGAAGCAGGTGGCCGGAGGGTTTGCCGGAATCGCTGGACTAGCGGCAGAGGTTATCTCCTCGATTGTGATCGCGTACGAGCCGGTGTGGGCCATCGGAACGGGCCGCACGGCGACGCCGGAGATTGCCGCCGACGCGCACCGCATCATTCGCGCCGAAGTGGCGAAGCTGTTCGGCTACGGCGTGGCCGCAGCGATGCGAATTCTCTACGGCGGCAGCGTGAAGCCGGACAACGCGACGGCGCTCATCAGCCAGGAGGAGATTGACGGCGCGCTGGTGGGCGGCGCAAGCCTGAAGCCGGATTCGTTTACGGCGATTGTGAAGTATTGACAGAAGCGGCGAGTTGGCAAGTCAGCAAGTTAGCGAGTCAGCGGAGCGCTGCGAAAATCCCATTGCATCGCGTGCTGTCGATGGCCGGTGAAAGATTGAAAGGCGATGGCGAAGAGCCGCGCGAAGTGACGAGCCTCGGGCGGTTTTTTGTTTGGAGGGCGAGTCGCCGCTACATCGGAGGATAGAAGCTCGCGATCCAGCTCTGCAGGAGTGCCGGGAAGCAGCCCATCACGACGACGGCGGCAGCGATCAGCACCAGCACGACAACCGTGACGGGGTTCGCGTGGATCGGCGACTCATCCGCCGCGGGCATCACGTAGGCCCGCTTGAGCACCTGCAGATAGTAGTAGAGCGAGACGGCGCTGAACGCGACGGCCAGTGCGACGAGCGTGAACGGAACGACGCCCGCCGACACGCCAAGGACCGCGGCGAAGAGATTGAACTTGGCCCAGAAGCCAACCAGCGGCGGAATTCCGGCGAGCGAGAGAAAGAGCACGAGCAGCACCGCGGCGAGCCAAGGGTTGCGCTTGTGCAGGCCGAGGAAGGCGTCGAGTTTGTCGGAGCCGGTAGCGCGCTCCACCATGCCGACCACGCCGAAGGCGCCGATGGTGGTGGGGCCGTAGGTGAGGATGTAGTAGAGGATCGCCTCCGCGCTCAAATTCGTCCACGAGAAGAAGGCGAGGCCGAGGAGAATGTAGCCTGCGTGAGCGATAGCGGAGTAGGCGAGCAGGCGGCGGACGCTTGACTGCGCAAGGGCGGCCAAATTGCCGAAGACCATGGACGCAACCGACAGAATCATGACGATGAACGGCCACGCCGTAACAAAACCGAAAGTGACGCGCGGCTGTAGCTCTCCGGGCCTGTAAACCCTGAAGGTCAAATACGCGTGGCCAACGTGAAAGCCCTCCATGAAGTGCAGAGTCACGTAGCTTATGGAGATCAGCAGCGCGAAGCTCGCGACCTTGGAGACCGACGCGATAAACGCGGCTGCGGGTGCGGGCGCGCCTTCATAGGTGTCCGGCGCCCAGAAATGGAATGGAACCGCTGCCACCTTGAAGCCAAGCCCCGCGGCGATCATGACCAGCGCGATGTAGAGCAAGGGCGAGCCGCCGTTCGCGGCAGACATGTATGTACCGAGCACGACTTTGGGTAGGCTCGTTGAGCCGCTCATTCCGTAGAGATAGCTGAAGCCGAAAAGCAGGAACGCCGCCGACATGCCGCCGAAGAGGTAATACTTCATCGCCGCTTCGGCGCTTTTGCCGGATTGCTTGGCGAAGGCGGTGAGGATGTAGAGGCCGAGCGAGAGCAGTTCCAGACCGATGAAGATTACGAGCAGGTCCTGAGCGGCGGAGATGAGCAGGCCGCCGGCAGCAGCCATCAGCAACACGGCGACGTATTCGCCGGCATTGCGCGTGAAGTTGGAATCGATGAGCAGTGAAAGCGTGAGCGCAGTGAGGACAAGGATCGCGACCTGCGCGACGCCCGCGGAGCCGCCCGCCGCGAGGAGTTGATCGCTGCCGGCGCTGAACGGGCCAGCTATCGAAACCGCCCAGACAGCCACAGCACAGCCGGCAATGCCGAGAAGGGCGGCGACGGTGGCGCGTGTTTGCTGGGCCGCCCTGCGCAGGAACCCGAGATCGACGACAAGCACGAACAGCGCGGCGATTTCAAGAGTCGTTTCAGGCAGCGTGGCGCGGAAGAGGGCGGCGTAGTTCATTGCATCCCTCCCGCAAGCAGCGCCTTGACGGCGGGCTCGATGGAATCGAGAAGAATGCGCGGATAGAGGCCGACGACGAGCGTGGAGACGCCGAGCAGCGCGACGCCGGCAATCTCAGGCCAGGTGATGGGATCGAATTTGTGCGCCTGCTCAGATTCGAGCTCATGCGCGCTGGGCAGCGCATCGGTGAAGAAGGCCTTCTGCAGGGCGCGCCAGATGTAGGCGACGCCGACGATGATGCCGATGCCAGCAACCGCAGTCCACCAGGGATTGGCCTTCCACGAACCGATCAAGCACCTGCAGTTCGGCCACGAAGCCGGAGAAGCCGGGAAGGCCCATGGAAGCCACACCGGCCACAACGAAGGCCCATGCGGCGAAGGGCAAGCGCCGGGAGAGATGCATCGGTTCGAGCTCGGCGAACTGGCGCGTGTGCGTGCGGTCGTAGACGACGCGGCCGACAATGGCGAAGAAGAGGCCGGCAATGACGCCGTGCGAGAACATCTGCAGCACCGCGCCGTCGAGGCCGATCTGGTTGAGCGTCATGAGGCCGAGCAGCACGAAGCCCATGTGGCTGACGCTCGAGTAACCAATGACGAATTTGAAGTCCGTTTGTGCCAGGGCGACGAGCGCGCCATAGACGATGCCGATGACGGCGAGCCACGCAAAAACGTCGCGCCACGATCCGATGCCGATAAGGGAGAATCCCCAGGGATCGAGGCCATGCAGGAAGACGCCCATGGCGACGCGGAGGCAGCCGTAGGCGCCGAGCTTCATCACTACGCCGGCAAGCAGCATGGAAGCGGCCGTGGGCGCGGCAACGTGGCCGGTGGGCGCCCAGGTGTGGAAGGGCCACAGACCAGCGAGGATGGCGAAGCCAACGAAGACCAGCGGGAAGCACCACATCTGGAAGCTGACAGGCAGGCCGGCGCGGGCGAGATCGACGAGCGCGGTGGAGTGCGAGCCGGCGGTGGCATACGCCGCGAGCAGGCCGATGAGCACCATGGCCGAGCCGACGAAGGAGTAGAGCACCAGCTTCATGGCGCCGTATTCGCGGCGCGTGGAGCCCCAGATGGCAGATGAGGAAGTACTTGGGAACGATGGCGAGCTCGTAAAAAACGAAGAGCAGGAAAAAGTCGAAGCTGAGGAAGACGCCGTAGACGCCGCCGATGAGGGCGAGATAAAAGGCGAAGAACTGATTGGTGCGGAGATCGACGTTCCAACTGAAGAGAACGCCCGCGACCGCGGCGATGCCGGTGAGCAGAACGAGCACGCGGCTGATGCCGTCGGCGGCGAGCAGGTAGTGAACGCCCATGGAGGGCACCCAAAGAGCGTCGACGATCACCCGGCGGCCCTCGCCCATGCCGGCGGCGTAGCCCGCAATGGCGACGGCGAGGCCGGCCACGGCCACGATGAGCGCAAACCAACGCGCCAAGCCGGGTTTGCCTTTGGGCAGCAGCGCTGAAACCAGCGCGCCGGCAAACGAAATGTAGATCGCGAACGCCAACATCAGAATCTCCAGTGCGCCAGCAGGTTCACGACTGTGGGGTTGATGGTGTCAACGATGAGCTGGGGCGCAAGGCCGAGCAGAAACATGAGGCCGATCACGGGCGCCAGCGCCATCCGCTCGCTGTGATGCAGGTCGGGGAAATTCGCCCAATGCTCCGGCACAGGACCGTTGAAAACCTTTTGCATCACGGTGAGGAGAAAGACCGCGGTGATGAGCAGACCCAAGATCGAGACCGTGGCCGCGACCCACGACAGCGGAAACACGCCGCGGAAGATGAGGAATTCGCTCACGAAGCTGTTGAGACCGGGCAGACCGAGCGAGGAAAAGAGCGCGATGCCCATGAGCCCGGCGAGGACCGGCGCGGGCTTGCGCAGGCCGCCGAAATCGTCAATGCCGCGCAGGCCGCCGGTGCGGAACTGGATCATGGCGATAAACCAGAAGATCGTGGCCGCAGTGACGCCGTGATTGAACATCTGCAGAATGACGCCGTTGAGCGCGGCGGCCTGGCTGGCCTGGGCTGCTGCGCCGGAGACTGGAATCGCGAGCGCGAAGATGCCCAGCAGACAGTAGCCGAGGTGATTCACCGAGGAGTAGGCAAAAACGCGCTTCAAATCCTTCTGCGCGGCCGCGGCCCATGCGCCCATCACGACTGTCGCGACGGCGAGAACCAGCAGCGGCGTGCGCATCGCGGAGATCTGCGCGCCGAAGATGGGAAGCGCGATGCGCAGCAGGCCGTAGACGCCCATCTTCGACATGGCGCCGGTGAGCAGCATGGTGACCGGCGACGGCGCCTCAGCATACGCAGCGGGCAGCCAGGTGTGGAAGGGCATGAGCGGCACTTTGACCGCGAATCCGGCAAGCACGCCGATGGCAAGCCACGGCATCACTGCGCCCAGATGCGCTGTGACCATCTGCGTCGAGCGAGCCCGATGCGGCCATCGCGGCAAGCTGCTACAAAGTCCATCGAGCCCGGCGCATCTTTCGTCGCAGTTGAAAGAAAGATCGCCAGGAACGAAATCAGCAGCGCCACCGAGCCGGCCATGGTGTAGATGAAGAACTGCGTGGCCGCAGGGCCGCGGCGCGGGCCTCCCCACAACTTGATGAGGAAGAAGGCCGGGATGAGGCTTAGCTCCCAGAACAAAAACCAGTGAAAGAAATTGAGCGCGGTGAATGAGCCGAAGAGGCCCGACTCGAGCATGAGCACCAGCCCGTAAAAGAGGCCGGGCATGTGGTGCACGCGATGCGCCGCATCGACCGACATGAGCGTGACGATGGCGGAGAGCACGAGCATGAGCGCGCCGAGGCCGTCGACGCCGAGGTGATACTCGATGCCGATCGAGGGCGCCCAGGCGGCGCGTTCCACGAGGCCGATGCTTCCGTTGGCGGGCAAGCGGGTCCAGATGACGAGCGTTACGACGAGGCAGGCGAGCGAAGTGAGCAGCGCCACGCCGCGCGCGTGCCGGCCAAAAAAGAGCGCAATGGCCGCGCCGACAAGAGGCAACACGATCAGGAGCGTCAGAATCGGGAATCCGGTCGCGAATCCGGTCATCGTTTCATTCATGGCCGGCTGCTCCAGAGAAGAACTGCGGCGAGCGCAACGACGGCCACAGCCAGAATGCGGAGGTAGTTCTGCACGCGGCCGCTCTGCACGCGCGCCAGCAGGCCGCCGCTTGAGGAAAGCTCCTCGCAGGTTTTGTCGAAGCTGCCGTCGACCCAGTAGACGTCGAGCAGGCGGTTGAACTGCGCCCAGAGGCCGAAGAGCCAAGCAACGGCGGCCACGATTCCGCCCCAGACTCGGGCGTCGAACCAATCGGCCACGCGCGCCCACCACGCGTAGAACGCAATCACCGTGACGCCGTAGAACTCGTCCACGTAGAGGCGATCGCGAAGGCCGGCCCACAGCCACGGCGCGGACCTTTGCAATGCGTCAGGCTCTTCCGGCTTGGGCGTTTTGTTGCCGTAGAGCCGCCAGCCGAGGCCAAGGCCAAGAAAGACGACAAGCGACGAGGTACCCATGAGCACGAGGAATCCTGGCTCAATGAGGCTGCGGAGGTCGAGCGTGGCAGCGCGGTTGTCAAGAAACGCATGGAACCACGGCCACGCGGGAGTGCCGATCAAACCAAGCGCCATAGCGAAGAAGGCGAGAATGACGAGCGGCAGCGTCATCACCTTCGGGCTTTCGTGGGCCACTTGATGGCCGCGCCAGTAGCCGAAGAAGACGTAGCACACTTGCCGCGTCATATAGAAAGCGGTGAGCAGCGCGCCAAAGACGAGCAGATAAAACGGGCCTTTCGAAATATCCCAGTGTTGCGCGGCTTCAAGGATGCCGTCCTTCGACCAGAAGCCCGAAAAGAAGAGCGGGAATCCGCAGAGCGCCAACATGCCGATGGCGTAGGTGGCGAAGGTGAGCGGCATGTCGGCGCGGAGGCCGCCCATGCGGCGAATGTCCTGCTCCTCGTGGCAGCCGTGAATCACCGAGCCCGCGCCGAGGAACAAGAGCGCTTTGAAGAAGGCGTGGGTGATCAGGTGGAACATGCCCACGGCAACGCCGCCGAGGCCAAGGCCGGCCATCATGTAGCCGAGCTGCGAGACGGTCGAGTAGGCGAGGATGCGCTTGATGTCGTTTTGCGCGACGGCGATGAGCGCGGCGAAGACCGCGGTGGCCGCGCCAACCCAGGTGACGACGGTGAGCGGCACGGTGGTTCCGCCGGGCTGCGCGCCGATGGACATGAGCGGAGCGCCCGCAGCCATGAGCGGATAGACGCGCGCGACGAGAAAGACGCCGGCGGCGACCATGGTGGCCGCGTGAATGAGCGCGGAGACGGGCGTGGGGCCTTCCATGGCGTCGGGCAGCCAAACGTGCAGCGGAAGCTGGCCGCTCTTGCCCACCGCTCCGGCAAAGATGAGCAGGCCGATGGCGCCGGCAGCGCTGAGGCCAAGCGCCGCGTGCTGCGTGAGCAGGTTGGCGAGGGCAAGGCCTTCGAGCGAGCCCGCGCCGTGGTTGTAAAGAAGCAGCGTGCCGGTCTGCGAGAAGAGCCAAACGATTCCGAGCAGAAAGAAGATGTCGCCGACGCGCGTGGTAATGAAGGCTTTTTTCGCGGCCGCCGCGGCCGCAGGCCTTTGATACCAGAAGCCGATCAGCAGATAGGACGTGAGGCCGACGATCTCCCAGCACATGAAGAGCAGAAGCAGGCTGTTGGAGATCACCACGCCGAGCATGGCTCCGGCAAAGAGCGACATGAAGCAGAAGAAGCGGGTGAAGTTCTCGTCGTGGGCCATGTAGCCGACGGAGTAGATGAAGATGAGCAGGCCGACCAAGCTGACCATCACCAGCATGATGGCGGCAAGCGGATCGAGCACCCAGCCGAGATCGACGCGGGCCGCGCCCAACTGAAACCAGGTGAAGTCGACGAATTCGCGCAGACGCAGAGCACCGCCAAAACTGACCTTCTCCACAGCCAATCCGCTCGCCCAACTTGAGAGAACGTGCGCGAATGCAGCTAGCGAAAGAAGCAAAGAAATCGACAGCGACCGATGGCGAGGGCGGATGCCAGCCTTCGCTTCGGCTGCTTCAGCAGCGCGATCACACCAGAAGCAATCATCGGCAACGCGGGGATCAGCCAAAGACCGCCAACGATCGGCGAGAAAAAGCATTGAGTCACAGGTTGAAAGGCGACGGTCACTTCTTTGCATCATCATCCGTTCACCCCTTCATCCTGTTGATCTTGTCGAGCTCGGTGGTGTTGGTGTGGCGATAGATGGCGATGACGAGGCCCAGGCCCACGGCGGCTTCGGCAGCGGCCACGGCGATGGAGAAGATGGCGAACATCATGCCTGTGAGCGCCTCGGGATGCGGTCCGAAGCGCCAGAAAGCGATCAGATTCAGGTTGGCTGCGTTGAGCATCAATTCGATGCCGATGAGCACCATGATGGCGTTGCGGCGTGTGAGCGCGCCGGCGAGGCCGATGGCGAAGAGCAGGGCCGCGACGAGAAGATAACCGGCAAGAGGCGTGGCGAGAGGCGTCATTGCTGCCTCTCTTTCTCGTGCATGGCCACGATGACCGCGCCAATGGTGGCCGCGGTGAGCAGCAGGGCAACGATTTCAAGCGGCAGCACGTAGCGGCCTACAAGCGCGTTGCCGATGTCATGGACAGTTACGGCAGGCACGGCGTTCTGCTGCGGAACCGCACTCACGCTCTGGAGCACGGCCCATCCCAGCACGGCAAATACGCCCGCGGCGATCACCAGTCCCACCAGCCAGGTGCGGCTGAAGACGCCTTCTTTGGGCAGCTCGGAGCCGCGAGTGAGCAGGATGGCAAAGACAATCAGGATGGCGACGGCGCCGATGTAGATAAGAATCTGCGCAAAGCCGGCGAACTGCGCGTCAAGCTGGAGGAAAAGCAGGGCCAGACCGGCGAAGGCCACCGTGACAGCGAGCGCGCAGTGGACCAGGTGCTTGAGCAGCACAGTTGCCAGGCCGCCGGCCAGCGTGAGGGCCGCGAGGATGTAGAAAACGGGGTTCATCAGTGGACTCTTCTTTCCTGAACACATCCCCCAGGAGCTAAAGCCCCCAGGAATTTTGTCCCGTTTCCGGCACGACTAAAGTCGTGCCCTGACACTTCTTGCCACGCCGACATGGTTCTGCCCAACTTACTCAGCATAGCGGTAGCTCCTGGGGCCAATGTGCTCCCTGCGCATCCCCAGGCGGCCCATCGAGGACGTAAGCCGCGACGAGAATGACCGTGCAGACCACCCAGCGCGCCCACCCCTCGCCCATGAAGCGCCAGAGCGCGGTGACCATCAGATTGAGCAGCGTGATGGGCAGAACAAACTTCCAGGCAAAGTTCATCAGCTGGTCCTGGCGCAGGCGGGGCAGCGTGCCGCGCATCCAGATGAAGACAAAGATGGAAACCATGACCTTGCCGAAAAACCAGATCCACGAAGGAACCCAGGTGAGGAACGAAAACGGCGCGGACCATCCGCCGAGGAACAGCGTGGTGCCCAGGCCGGAGATGGAAAACATGGCGAGGTATTCGCCGAGGAAAAACAGCGCGAATTTGAAGCCGGAGTACTCGGTGTGGTAGCCGGCAACCAGTTCCGACTCGCCTTCAGGCAGATCGAAGGGCGAGCGGTTGGTCTCAGCCGTGGCGGCGATGGCGTACATGAGGAAACCAGCTAGCCCCCATGGCGTGAAGATGTACCAATGCGGAAAGATACCGGTGTACTGATTCTGCGCATCAACGATCTTCGGCAGCGAGAGCGAGCCGGAGATCATGACGACGGCCAGGCGCGGAAAGCAGCAGCACAATCTCGTAGCTGATCATCTGCGCCACGGCGCGCATGGCGCCCAGGAGCGAGTACTTGTTGCGGCTCGACCAGCCGGCCATGAAGACGGAAAGCCCCGTCGCGGCGCCCATGGCGAAGAAGAAGAGCAGACCCGCGTCCATGTCGACCAGCACCATGTTGCGGCCCATGGGCAGAACCGCGAAGCCCATAAAGACCGCGACCACAAGCACGAGCGGCGCGAGAAAATGCACGACTGCGTTGGCGCTGAGAGGGACAACGTCCTCCTTGGTGAGCGTCTTGATGCCGTCCGCGACCGGCTGAAAGAGGCCGAAGGGACCCACGCGGTTGGGGCCGATTCGATTCTGAATGCGCCCCAGGCCCTTGCGCTCGAAGACCGTGGTGAGCGCGAAGAGGCCGGGGAAGACGCAGACGATGGCGATGACGCCAAGCAGCACGCCTGCGGCAGGCCGCAGCGCGGCGGGCAGGAATCCGACGAGCCAGTCGCGGAGGAGGATGAAGATCTGGTCGAAATTCGCAGAGACAGAATTCGCGGAGACAGGCGTCGCGTACATGGGCTAACTTCCTCCTCCGGCGGGTGGTTCAGGGGCAGGCGGGATGGGATCGGGCGCTGCGGCTTTCGCTGCGGGTGCTTCGGCCGCGGCCTTGGCAGTGGCTTCCGCAGCGGCCTTGGCCTTCGCTTCCACCTTTAACTTTTCCTCGGCCAGGCGCGCGTCCACTTCAGCGGCTTCGCGTTGGGTGGATCGAGTGATAGTACTCGTTTGATTTGGCCAGTTGCTTGCGGTCGAGCAGCAGTCCGCCGAAGCGATCGTCAGTGGCCAGCTCGAACTCTGTGTCCATCTTGATCGCCTCGAACGGGCAAACTTCCACGCAGATCTGGCAGCTCATGCAGACGGAGATGTCGATGTCGAAGCGGGCGGGATATGACTGCAGCTTGCCCACGTAGTCCGGCTTCTTGTCCTTGCTTTTCTCAATGAGGATGCACTTGGGCGGGCACTCTTTTTCGCAGATCTGGCAGGCCACGCAGCGCATGCCGGTCTCCCAGTCAGAGCCGTCGTAGACGAGAAAGGGAAATACGCGCGCGGCTTCGACAGTGGGGATCCGCTGTTCCGGATACTCGACCGTCGTGAGCCGTTCCGCGGAAACAAAACTGCCGAAGAAATTCCTGGCCGTCTCCGCCATCCCTTTCAGGATTCCATCACCCAGCAACTGCATTCCTCCGTAAAGTCGTCAGTTATCAGTTGTCAGTTTTCCGTCAAAAACCGTTCTTCCCGGCAGACCCGCCGCTCTTCCCTGTTTCACCTGTCCACTTCTCCGAGAACAATATCCACGCTGCCGAAAATCAGCACCACATCGGCGACATTGTGGCCCAGGCCATATCTTCCAAAATCGTCAGATTGATCAGGCTGGGCGGGCGCACGCGATAGCGATAGGGGTTCGGCCCGCCGTCGCTGATGAGATAAAAGCCAAGCTCGCCCTTGGGCGCTTCAATGCGGCCGTAGGCCTCGCCCGGCTTGGGACGGAAGCCGCGCAGCTTGGCCTTCGGATCCATCACCGGCCCGGCGGGAATGTCTTTGAGCGCCTGCTCGAGAATCCGGATCGACTCGCGCATCTCAAGCACGCGCACCATGTAGCGGTCGTAGACGTCGCCGTGCTCGCCGAGCGGCACGCGGAAGTTGAAGCGATCGTAGATGCCGTAGTGGTCGACTTTGCGGATGTCGTAGTTGACGCCGGAGGCGCGCAACATCGGCCCGGTCACGCCGGCGTTTACGGCCAGATCCGGCTTGAGAATGCCGACGCCCTGGCAGCGCGCCATCAGAATCTCGTTGGTCGAGAGCAGAGCTTCAAACTCGTCGACAAACGCGGGCAGCCCGGCGACGACCTTGCGCGCGGCGTCGAGCCACGCCGCGGAAACATCCACGCGGCAGCCGCCGAAGCGCATGTAGTTGCACATCATGCGCGAGCCGGTGAGCGACTCGAAGAGGTCGAGGATCTTTTCGCGCTCCTTGAATGCGTACATGAGCGGCGTGCCGCTGGCGCCCATCTCCTGGATGAGAAAGCCGATCGACGAGGCGTGGTTCTGTACGCGCGTCAGCTCGGCCAGAATGACGCGGATGTATTCGGCGCGCTCGGGGACCTCCTGGCCGGCGAGCTTCTCCACCGCCAGCGCGTAGGCCCAGTTGTTGGTGAGCGAGCAGAAGTAGTCGAGGCGGTCGGTGTACGGCATCGACGCCAGATATGCCGCGCCTTCAGCGATTTTCTCGTGGTTGCGGTGCAGATAGCCGAAGACGGGCTTGAGGCGAACGACGCGCTCGCCGTCGAGCGCCACGTCCATGCGGAAGACGCCGTGCGTGGAGGGGTGGTGCGGCCCCATGGCGACTTCGAGCAGTTCGCCCTCGCCGTCCGGCTCAATCACCGGCGGCCGGTTCCAGCCTGCGCGCTTCTCCGATTTTGGTGTCCGCTACACTCATCCGCTGCTCGGTTCCTACTCGCTACTCCCTACTCCTTGTTCCCTGCTCTTGTGCTCTTGCGCCCGAGCCAGCACCGCATCGTGCGCCGTGGGCTCGTATTCAAAGTCGTCCGGCTCCACGTAGTCCTTGCGCATGGGGTGGTCCTTGAATCCGTCCCACATCAGCAGGCGGCGCAGGTCGGGATGGCCGGTGAAGACGATGCCGTAGAGATCGAAGACCTCGCGCTCCTGAAACTCCGCCGAGCGCCAGATGGGCGTGAGCGAGGGCAATTCGACCTGATCAGAGCGGTTCGCAGTGCGCATCCGGACGACCAGCGGCCCGTGCTTCTTCGCCACCGAATAGAGGTGATAGACCGCTTCAAGGCAGCCGGGCTCGACGTGCTTGCGCGTCTCTTCGACCGTTTCCTCGACGGCCTGCTCGACGCCGTCGACGGTTTTGGTCACCGTGCGCGTCACCTTCACTTTCTCCGCGACTTCTTTGTCGGGCCAGTCGACGCCGGTGACGTTGGAGAGGAAATCGAAGGCCAGCTCGGGATCGTCGCGCAGAAACGTTGCCACAGCGACGGCGCACTCCGGCGCGAGGCGAAGCGAGTGCTGCGCGGAGGGGCTGGGGTTGGGAACAAACTCAACACCAGCGCCAGGAACCGCCGCCTCAATCGCCGCCTTGATTTCTTCGACTGTCTTCAACTTAGCTCCTAGCTTCAAACTCAGTTCTCAGTTGTCAGTTATCAGTTATCAGTTGTTCGTCGTCTGATTTCTGTTCCCTGTCCCTGCTTGTTCAGCGAATCACCACCGGCACCGGCCACACACCTTGGTTCGAGGTGGGCTCCAGATCGTGCTCGCCCGGCTCGGGCACGGGAAACTCGCCCTGCGCTTCTGCGTCGAGATAGCGCGGGCGGCCCTCCCCGGTCAGATGCTGAGCGTCGATCTTCTTTTGCAGGGTGATGAATGCCTGGATCAGCGCCTCGGGCCGCGGGGGGCAGCCGGGAATGTGCACGTCCACCGGAATGTAGCGGTCGATGCCCTTGAGCACGTTGTAGCCCTGCTTGAACGGCCCGCCGGAGATGGCGCATGCGCCCATGGCGATCACGTAGCGCGGCTCGGCCATCTGGTTGTAGAGGCGCACCACCTGCGGCGCCATCTTCTTGGTCACGGTGCCGGAGACGATCATCAGGTCGGCCTGCCGCGGCGAAGGACGAAAGACCTCCGCGCCGAAGCGGGCCAGATCGTAGCGCGCCATGGTGGTGGCGATCATCTCGATGGCGCAGCAAGCCAGGCCAAACTGCATGGGCCACACCGAGCTGCGCCGTCCCCAGTTGTAGAGCTCCTCGATGGTTGTGACGAAGACGCCCTGCTTGCCCAGTTCGATCTTCAGTTGTTGGTCAACTGCCATGACTCGCTACGCTCCTCTAAGCTGCTAGCTTCTAGCCTCTAACTTCTAGCCTTGCCTCATATCCATGGGGGATCCGTTCCCGATTCCCTCAACGTTTCTCTCATGCAGGCGTCTCAAACCCATCTCACTCCTGCTCCAACCCAAGACTAAGCAGCTAGAAGCTAGCGGCCAGAGGCTGGAAGCTGGTCCTGGTCCGCCTCCGGCGGATCAGGACCACGTGAGCACGCCTTTGGCCCAGGCCCAGGCCAGTCCCTCCACCAGCAGCAGCATAAACACGAGCATGGCCACGCAGGCCGCCACGCCCAACCCGGTGAACGCCACCGCAAAGGGCAGCAGAAACACTGCCTCCACGTCGAAGATGAGGAAAATGATGGCATAGAGGTAGTAGGCTGAGCGAAACTGCATCCAGGCATCGCCCTTTGACACCAGCCCGCACTCGTAAATGGAGTTCTTGGTGGGGTTCGGCTTGGGAGGCGAAAACACCCTGGCCCAGAGCCACGCCAGTCCCAGCGGGGCAAGGCCAAACCCCAGCGCCGCCACGAACAAAACCGCCAATGAAAAGTAGGGACTGGAAGCCATCGTGGGAAAGAAAGTCCTACTCTTTTCAAGCTACCAGTTTGGGGCTGGCTTTGGCTAAGGCGTTTGGTCCAATTCTCACGGTTCAGGCGGCTTTTTTCGCCATTCATCCCATCCTGTGAACCGTTGGCTGGTCGAGGTTGCTTCAACACACCGGATTGAATCCAATCCCCATCTTGGCCGCGGCATTGCGGCTTGTCGCGGCAGCGTTTTTGAGGCGCGTCCTGCTACGTCTTGCCGTGCGTCTCGAAGCCGGTTCACGCATCGCTAATCGTCATCGCCCTCGGTGGATTTTCGGGTGTGCGCTTTCAGCATCGCGGGCACCGGCGCGTTGCCCATGGCGTCCTTCCACAGAATGACGTTGAGCTTCTCCGCAGGGGCGCGATCGGCGTGGCTGAAGTCCATCTTCATGCTTGCCCGTGCGCCCGCTGCGCTTTTGGGGTTGGCCGTATAGATGAGGCCGTGGTCGCGATTGGAGTAGTCGGCCGTGTACGGCGGCTGGTCGCCGGGACCGGCGAACAGCGTTGAGATCAGCGAGCAGAAGGCGTCGTTGTTATTCATCGGCGGCAGGCCGAGCAGCGCCTCAATCGTCCGCACGACGCTCACGGTCGAGTAGAAGCGGCTGTCGACGAACGGCGCGCCGTTGGGGCCGTGCGGCGCGTACTTGCTGATCACCAGCGCGATGCTGCGGTGCGCATCGACGTGGTCGGCGCCGTTCTGCGCGTCGTCTTCCAGAACGAAGAAAGCCGTATCGTCCCAGTACGGCGAGTGCGAGATCGCCTCTACCGCGCGGCCGACGGCGAGATCGTTATCGGCGACGGAAGACCTGGGCGTAGGCCCGCCGGGCCGCGTGCCCGCCGTGTGATCGTTGGGCAGGCGCAGCAACACGAAGTCGGGCATGGTGTCACTGCCGCGCTCGCGATCCGCAACCCACTGTTTCAGGTGGCGCAGGAAGATGTCGACCCTGACCTGGTCGGGAATCATGAGATTGAAGTCCGGCGCTTCCGGCGCAAAGTGGCCCACCAGCTCAGGCTTCGTGGCCATATTGGCGGCGAGAAGCGGAATGGGCCACGGCCACTTGTTCACGCCGCCGCCCCACTCGGCGGGCAACGGCTCGCCTGGCGCAATCGCTTTGCGCGCGCAGCTCGGGCCGGCCAACATGCCGCCGAGCCAGGAATCGGCGACAGCTTCCTGGCCGCAGAATGTCGACGAGATGTACTCGCCGAAGTGGTAGTAGCTCTTGCCGTGCGCGGCCAAATCGCCCCAAAGATAGCCGCTGGCCGGCTCATTCACGTCGGGAATCTTCTGTAGCAGCGGATAGCCATCGGCCACCACGCCTTCGTAGTCGTAGCTGCGCTGACTGCCGCGGTAATCCTGCTGCCAGGTCTTCTCCAGATAGTCGGTGCCGATGGCCGCTGTGGACCAGATGTGGCCGTCGCCGGAGACCTCGCCGGAATCGAAGAAGTTGTCGAGCACGCCGAATTGCAGGGCAAGTTTGTGCAGGTTGGGCGTGATGGCCTCGCCATACATTGCCAGGCTCGGGTCGCCGTTGCCCACCTGACGGCCATTCTGCTTGAGGTCGCCAAGGATCTGATCGTATGTGCGATTCTCTTTGATGATGTAGATGACGTGCCTAATCTCGCTATTGCCGCGGCCCCGCGCGCCACCGGCAAAGGCGATCTGTTCCTGCGCGGCCTTCATGCGATTTGAAGCAAGCACAGTCGAGGTAAAGGCAGGCAGGTTGCTTGCGATCTCCCGCTCGTCGAGCGCCGCCAGTGAGCCGTAGAGAAGCGTTCCGATGTAGGTACTCGGCCTCGCCGTCCACTTGTGATCCGGAGTCTCGACCCGGCGTTGGGGAAAGTTGTTGGGCCCGGTTCCCTTCCCTTTCGCAGTGGCGACGTAGAGCTTGCCGCCAGCGGGTGACTGAATGAACGCCATCGAAATGGGCATCCATTCGGTGGGGACAAAGCCGTCGGGCTCGACCATCCCGGTTTTCGAGATCTTCGGTGTGAGCTTTTTGGTGTCGATAACAGCGACGGCGTCGGTGGCCATGTTCGCCACATACAGCCGGCTGCCGTCGGCGTTGACGGCAAGCGCAACGGGCTCGGCGCCAAAATAGCTCTGCCCCGGCAGGCGCGTGTCGAAGTAGCCCTTCACCGCAAACTGGCCCGCGCTCACGTTCACCGCCGCGACGGCGTCGCGATTGGCAAGCGCGACGTAGAGCGTCTTCTCGTCCGGCGAAAGGGCGAGCGCGCAGGGATGCGTTCCCGGAGCGATGGGATTGGCCGGCTTGAGCAGGGCTAGCTTGCGCGCGACTGTGCCTCGCATGAGATCAAGCTCCGCGATCTCCGAGGCATTCCACAACGCAACGAACGCGTGCTTGCCGTCTTTTGTGACGGCGAAAGCAATCGGGTAGGTTGCAGGCACGGCATCGCTCTCAGAGAGGTCGAAGCGTTTTTCGATTGCGCCGGCAGCGGGATCGAGCAGGACTACATCGTCGGAGAGATTTTCGGCGACCAGCAGCTTCTCATGGCCGGCGTTTCCGATCACCGCAATCGCGGCCGGATACGATATGCCTTCGTCGCTGTCCTTTCCCTCGGGCACGCGCGTCTTTCGTCCCGGCGCGAGCGCCTCCATCGGCAAAGGAATCAGCCGCTCCGGTGCAATCTTTCCCGCCACAAAGTTGTAGACCGCGATGCCGCTGCCTACATCGGCCTTGCCATCGCCTTTCGGATCGGTTAGCGAAGCCATGCTCGCGTAGATGTGCGCCCCATCGCGGCTGAACGCGAGACCTGAGTAGAGCGTCTGCTTGGCGATGCGCGCAAGTGTGCGGTTGTCGGGAAAGTCGGCGAGCGCGCCGGTCTGCGTGTCCAGGACCGCGAGCGATTGGTCGTACTGCGACTCATAGGTGCCGTAGCCGGCATTCACCGTGACCACGTAGCGGCCATCAGGCGAGACGGCCATCGAAATCGGCAGGCTATTGATGCGCAGCGGATGTCCGGGCGCTTCGCCGATCAGTTGCTTGCTCGACGGCAGATCGATGGTCTGGGCGGAAAGAAATGCCGCAGCGAAAATGACGGCTGCAGCGATTGATGCCGGATGAAACTTCGCTGGCATGAAGAAAACCCTCAAGGCTATTGGATGCCGTGCGAATGAACGGGCGATAAAAACAACCGTACACGGACACAACCCATTGCCAACCGGATTCTACAGGGAGACAGGAAGGGAGTACGCCTCATCCTTTCCGCGGGAAACGCGGAAAGGATGAGGGTAACGCAGTCTGGGAAAATCGCAACAACCTGCTTCGGCTTCGAAGCGTCCCAGGTCCCCCAAAGAGGCCCCCGGCGCCCACGAATCCTGATTACGGATAGATGCCGCGAATCTGCACGGCCTCGGCCACGCGGCCGATGCCAAGCATGTTGGCGGCGATCCGCATGGGCACCTTCCGATCGAGGTGGATCTTGAGCACATCGCGGAAGGCCGTCTTCATCACGTGATCGAGGCGCTTGTAGATATCCCTCGCCTCCCAGAACAGGTGCTGTTCGTCCTGCACCCATTCGAAGTACGACACCGTGACGCCGCCCGCGTTGCACAGAATGTCGGGGATCACGAAGACGCCCTTGCCCTCGAGGATCCTGTCTGCCGCGGGAGTGAGTGGACCGTTGGCCGCTTCGGCGATGATGCGCGCGCGCACCGCGCCCGCGTTGTCCGCCTCTATGGCGTTTTCGAGGGCGGCGGGCACCAGAATGTCGCACTGCATCGCCAGCAGTTCGTGCGGCAGGATCGGCTCGCTCTCCGGGAAGCCGTCCACATGGCCGCAGAGCGACTTCATGGCTATGAGTTCGGGAACGTTCAGGCCGTTGCGGTTGTAGACGCAGCCCGTCGAATCGCTGACGGCGATAATCTTCGCGCCCGCCTCATGCAGCAACTGCGCGGTGATGGAGCCGGCGTTGCCGAATCCCTGCACGACGATGGTGGCGCCCTTCAGCGGGATGTGCAGATGCTCGCACGCACACTCGATGGTGTAGAAGACGCCGCGGCCGGTGGCCTCATTGCGTCCCAGCGATCCGCCCAGGCTGATGGGCTTGCCCGTCACCACGCCGGGAATCGCATAGCCCTTGGTCATGCTGTAGGTGTCCATGATCCAGGCCATGGTTTGCGGGTTGGTGTACACGTCGGGCGCGGGAATGTCCTGCTCCGGCCCGATGAGCGGAAGAATCGCGCTGGTGTAGCGGCGCGTCATCCGCTCCAGCTCGCCCTGCGACATCTTTTTCGGATCGCAGGTGATGCCGCCCTTGGCTCCGCCGAAGGGAATGTTCACCACCGCGCACTTCCACGTCATCCACGTGGCCAGCGCCTTCACCTCGTCGAGCGTGACCTGCGGATGGTAGCGGATGCCGCCCTTGGCCGGCCCGCGCACCGAGCTGTGCTGCACGCGGTAGCCCTCGAAGCGGTGAATATAGCCGTCATCCATGCGCACCGGCACACCCACCGTCAGCATGCGCTCGGGCCACTTGATCATCTCGCGCGTATTTTTGTCCAAGCCTATGGCGTCCGCTGCCGTGTCGAAGTTCTCCATGGCCACGTCATAGGCGTTTGTTTGACTCATTGTCGTTGGCATTCGTGGTTCCTCCTTGCCTGAGCCTCACCGCCGGCCATTCGCCTACGGCGTTCCGGCATTCGCTCAGGCGAAACTCGTTTCCTCAAGATGCGCCGCGTGTTGCTCCTGCGATGGGGCATTGCGATAGACCGGAAGCAGCCATTTGCGGTACGCCGGCAGATTTCCGTGCGTAGCATCGAAGTACAACTGCCGCAGTCTGCGGGTCAGCGGGCCGATGGCGCCATCGCCCACGGGCCGATGATCGACACGCACCACCGGCGCCACGCCTACTGCCGTTCCGGTCAGGAACAACTCGTCGCACACATACAACTCGCTGCGGTCAATTGGCCGCTCGACGATCTCGAGGCCCATCTCGCGCGTGGCGAGTTCCACGACCGAATCGCGCGTGATGCCTTCGAGCACGTTTTCGGTGACATCCGGCGTGATCAGCCGCCCTTTGCGCAGCATGAAGAGGTTGCAGGTGGCGCCCTCGGTCACATGGCCGCTTTCGTTCAGCAGGATGGCCTCATCGAATCCGGAGCGGCGCGCTTCGTCGCTGGCCAGCGCGCTGTTGGCGTAAGCGCCGCAGATCTTGGCGCGCGGCGGAATGGCATTGTCCTCGATCCGCCGCCAGGAGCTGACGCCTGCGTGCAGCCCGTTCTCGCTGTGCAGATACTCGCCATAGGGCACTGCGACGATGGCAAAGGCGTCCTGATCGTCGATGGCCACGCCGATGCGCTCGGCGCATTTGTAGGCCAGCGGCCGGATATAGAGATCGGTATGGAAGCCGTTGCGGCGCGCCAGCTCGGTGGTGATCGCGCACAGCTCTTCGGGCTTGAGCGGCAGGTCGATGCGCAGAATCCCACAGTTCTTCTTCCAGCGCTCGTAGTGCTCCTTGGGGCGCAGAACGAACAGCTCCCGCTGGTTCTCGTTCCAATAGGCGCGAATTCCTTCGAACACCCCGGTTCCGTAGTGCAGAGCGTGCGTCAGGATTCCGACGCGCGCCTCGCGCATGGGCACATACTGCCCGCCGAAATACACAATCAGGTTGGGATCGGAGTCCGCCTTCATGTCACACCTCCCAGAGAGACCGCGTGACCTTGCTGTGAATGCCAGTGCACAGCGGATGGAGAGAAGCACTCCACCGACGTTCTGCTAGTGCAGAGGCACGCGGTCTCCGGATTCCTTGATCGATTCCCGTTGCAATTCCCTTCCCCGCGCCATGGCGCGCTCGTCCAGTTCCACCCAGCGCGGATTCCTCACCAGGCGGCGCAGCGCCGCATCGATGCTCACCTGCGGCAACACGCCGGCAATCTCCAGCAACGCGCCCAGCATCACCATGTTCGCCGCGCGCTTGTCGCCCTGCTCATCGGCCAGGCGCGTGAACGGCGGGGCGAGCACATGCACGCCCTCGCGCACGCAATCGGCCGGAAACTCGTCGCCGTCGTAGATGATCCATCCGCCGGCGCGCACGCTTTTGTCGAACTTGCGGAGCGAGGGCTCATTCATCGCCACCAGCACGTTCGGCGCCGTCACCAGCGGCGAATCGATGGTCTGGCGCGACAGCCGCACGTGGCAGTTCGACGTGCCGGAGCGCATCTCAGGCCCATAAGAGGGCAGCCACGAGACTTCGAGCCCGGCGTCGAGGCCGGCCTCGGCCAGCACTTCGCCGAGCAGCAACACGCCCTGCCCGCCAAAGCCCGCGATGCGCACCTGGAGGTCGATCTCCTTGTCCCCTGCGAGCGCCGCAGCGTTGCCCTCGGGCAAATCCTCTTCAGCAACGCCAAGAATGCCCGGCAGTTCATCGAGCGGCGGATCAGGCGCCACTGGCCTCAGGTCCGTCCGCCAACAGCCGCTCTTTCGTCCGGTCGCAGAAGACGCCCAGCGGAAAGGTCTTCTCCATCACGTCGCGCACCCAGTGCTGCGCCTCTACCGGAGTCATCTTCCAGATGGTCGGGCAGGGCGAAAGCACTTCGATCAGCGAAAAGCCCAATCCGCGCACCTGGTTCTCCAGGGCGCGGCGGATGGCGCGCGCCGCCTGCGCGATCTGCTTGTTGTCGCCCAGGCCCACGCGCTCAATGTAGGCGGGCGCCTCGAGCGTGCTCAGCAGCTCGCTCACGTGCAGCGGGTAGCCCTCGGTGGCGGCATTGCGGCCGTTCGGAGTGGTCGTGCTCTTCTGGCCCAGCAGCGTGGTCGGCGCGGCCTGGCCGCCGGTCATGCTGTAGATGGCGTTGTTGACGAAGATCACGGTGATGTTTTCGCCGCGATTGGCGGTGTGCAGAATCTCCGCCGATCCGATGGCCGAAAGATCGCCGTCGCCCTGATAGCTGATGACGATGCTCCCGGGGCGGCTGCGCTTCATGGCCGTGGCCACGGCCGGCGCGCGCCCATGCGCGGCCTGCACGTTGCCCACGTCGAAGTAGTAATAGGTGAAGACCCCGCAGCCCACCGGGCCGACCATGATGGTGCGGTCCTGCACGCCCAGATCGTCGATGGCTTTGGCCAGCATCTTGTGCACTGTGCCGTGGCCGCAGCCCGGGCAAAAGTGCGTCTGGTGCTGCAGCTCGTCCTTGCGGTCGAAGCGCTCGTAGAAGGACCTGGCCCTGCCATGCGCGACTGCGTACTCTGGAACCGGCTCGCTAGACATTTGCCATCCGCTCCTCTTCGAGGTTCGCCGGCGGCAGCCCGCCGTGGTTGCCTGCACCGCCGCGCCGCGCCAGCTCGCGCACGAACTCCAGCACCTCCTCGTGCGACGGCACATTGCCGCCCACGCGGCCCAGGAACTCGACCGGCCGCGAGCCGTTGAGCGCCAGCTTCACGTCCTCGATCAACTGCCCCATGCTCATCTCCACCACCACAAAGACGCGCGCGCTGAACGCCAGCCGCTGGAATTGCACCACCGGGAACGGATAGAGCGTGATGGGCCGCAGCACGCCCACCTTGATCCCGGCGGCGCGCGCCTCGGCGGTCACGGCCTTCAGGATGCGCCCCACGATGCCGTAGCCCACCAGCACAATCTCCGCGTCCGCGGTTGACCACTCCTCGGCGCGCGCTTCGCGCTGCTCGGCGGCCTTGTACTTGGCCTCAAGTCCGCGAATGTGCTTCTCCAGCTCGTCGCTATCCAGATGCAGCGAGTTGATCAGATTGCCGCGCGACGCCGCTGTGCCAGCCACGGCCCACTCCGGCAGGTGCGGCGCCGTGGCGGTCTGCGGAAACTCCACCGGCTCCATCATCTGCCCGATAAAGCCGTCGGCGAGAATCACCACCGGATTGCGATAGCGGTCGGCCAGATCGAAGGCCAGCGCAGTCAGATCCGCCATCTCCTGCACGGAGTGCGGAGCCAGCACGATGGTGCGGTAGCTGCCGTGGCCGCCGCCTTTCACCACCTGGTGATAATCGCTCTGCTCGGCGGCGATGTTGCCCAGGCCCGGGCCCCCGCGCGTGATGTCGGCGATGACGCAGGGCAGCTCCGCGCCGGCCATGTAGCTGATGCCTTCCTGCATCAGGCTGATGCCGGGGCCGCTGGACGCGGTCATGGCCCGCACGCCCGCCGACGCCGCGCCGTAGAGCATGTTGATGGCCGCGACTTCGCTCTCCGCCTGCACGTAGACGCCGCCGGTCCTCGGCATAAACTCCGCCGCGGCCTCGGCAATTTCGCTGGCCGGCGTGATCGGATAGCCATAGAACGCGCGGCATCCGGCAAGAATGGCGCTCTTGACGATGGCTTCGTTGCCCTTCATCAGTTGCTTGCGCATGCGGTCATCCCCTCCAACCTGGTTGCCCCACCCTTTTCCGCGGCTTCATCGCGGAAAGGGTGGGAATCGCGCGCCTCCACCTCGTGCTCGCCACCAGCCGGTACACCGTAATCGCCCCCGGCTCCGGGCACACCATGAAGCAGATGCCGCAACCCGTGCAGCCGGCGCCTGCATACACCGCCGTGTGGTAGCCGTAGTGATTCAGCCGCTCGCTCATCGAGATCACCTTGGGCGGGCAGGCCTCGATGCACAGCCCGCAGCCCTTGCACTCCTGCTCGTCGACCCGCAACAGGCCCCGATCCTGTTTCCGTCCGGCTTCTTCGCGTCGGTCATCCCGTTTATCCCCTCCACGCAGCGAATCTCAAACCAGCGCCGCTGCAGGCTTCCGCTCCATGTAGTGCGAGCGCACCGCAAAATCCTCCAGCTCGGCCTGGAATCGCGGATCGGCAATCGGCGATCAGCGCCTCGGCCCGTTCGCGCAGCGTCTTGCCATGCAAATAGGCGATGCCGTGCTCGGTCACGACGTAATGCACATCGGCGCGCGAGGTGACCACGCCCGCGCCCGGATCGAGCATCGGCACGATGCGCGACACCGTTCCGCCCCGCGCCGTCGACGGCAGCGCAATAATCGGCACGCCGCCTTTCGACCGCGCCGCGCCGCGAATGAAGTCGATTTGCCCGCCAAACCCGCTGTAGGGCCGCGTGCCGATCGAATCGGCGCACACCTGCCCCGTCATGTCCACCTGCAGCGCGCCGTTGATGGCCACCATGCGGTCGTTCTGCGCCACCACAAACGGATCGTTGGTATAGCTGATCGGCCGGAACTCGAAGCTGGGATTCTCATGGATGAAATCGAACAGCCGCTGCGAGCCCAGCACAAAAGCCACCACGGCCTTGCCGCGGTGCAGCGTCTTGCGCTCGCCGTTGATGACGCCCGACTCCATCAGATCGACCACGCCGTCCGGGACCAACTCGGTGTGAATGCCCAGATCGTGCTTGTCGCCGAGGCAGTGGAGAACCGCATCCGCGATGCCGCCGATGCCGGTCTGCAGCGTGGCTCCGTCGGGAATCAGCGAGGCCACGTTGCGCGCCACGCGCATGTGCACCTCAGTCAGCGGCTCCGCCTCCAGTTCCAGCAACTGCCGGTCACTCTCGACGATGGCGGAGATGTGGCTCACGTGCACGTTGGTTTCGCCATGCGTCCGCGGCATCTGCCGGTTCACTTCGGCAATCACGATCTTTGCGTAGCGCACCAGGGTCAGCGTGCAGTCCACCGTGGTCCCCAGGCTCACGAATCCGTGCGCGTCAGGCGGCGACACCTGCATCAGCACCACATCGAGCGGCAATGCGCCGGTCTCGAAGAGGCCTTCAATTTCGCTGAGGAAGATGGGCGTGTAGTCGGCGCGCCCGTTGCACACCGCCTCGCGCACGTTGTCGCCCAGGAACAGGCCGCGGTGGCGGAAATGTCCTTCGTACTCGGGCCGCGTGTAGTCCGGCGCTGCCCAGCGTCTTCATGTGGATGATTTCGACGTCGCGGAGCGCGTTCGCGCGGGCCACCAACGCGTCAACCAGAACAGAAGGGGTGCCGCAGCCCGACTGGATCCATACACGAGCGCCCGATGTTACTGCCTCCAGCGCCTGCGCGGCGCTCATGCGCTTGCGCTGGTATTCCTCGCTCCAGGTCATCTTGAGCCGCCTCCGCACATTCGCGTCGGAACGTGCATCGGCGTCGATTGTCCCATCACAGGTCGTGCCTCCGGGTTCCGCTCTCGACTCCCTTCAAACCCGCGTTATTCTGCGCTTTAGCGGTGGTGTCCGCAGTGACGGGTGTCACCCCATCCTTTGCACGTTCGAGGCGGAAATCTGGGCCGAATTCGCCGTCTTTTTCCACAGGGGCTTGGAAAGAAGTCGAAGTGTGCAGAAGATCCTATCGCTGCGCACAAGACATGCGCTGCGATTCCGGTTTGGAGGGCCCGGTGCACGGAAATTGCGGGAAGGCCAGCCGCGAAGCATGAGGCGGCATGACAGCACATGCCGGGCCGCGGAGCAAATCCGGTCGCTGAGAGCAACTGTAGACAATGGCTTCAGTGGTTTAGCCGGCCGCCAAGGGCCCCACGTGGACGCCAAGGCGCCCTCAGGGCCGGGCACTGCGTTTTTGCTTTTGCGGTTCGGGTGGGAATCCTCAATTGCCGAACCACGAGGTTGCGGCACTCGCTCCACCAATGCTACGGTTTACCCGAATCCGGCGGCGGAACCGCGCCGGGGAACAGATCCGGAATCGGCGCGCGCAGCTTCTCTTCTTTGTCGGGCTGAGGCAGCGGCTTGCGCGGCAACATCTGGTCGCGCTGGGCTGCGTTGTAAACAAAGATGGCCTCGACCGTCGCGATCTGCTTCAGGTCCGCCGCCTGCAACCGCTCATAGACATCCTCATTGGAATGGTGCGTGCGCGACTCGTAGTCCAGCATGTCCTGGATGAACTGAAAACCTGGAATACCGACCGCGTCGAAGCTCAGATGATCGGTGCCGCCCGTATTGCGCTCGGCGATCGTGGTCACACCAAGATCCTTCAGCGGCGCGATCCACTTCGCGAAGATCGGCGCGATGGCCGCGTTGCCTTGTGTATAGATGCCGCGAATCTTGCCTGAACCATTGTCGACGTTGAAGTAGGCCGTGATGAGCTTTTGCTCCGGCTTCACCTGCAGCGGCCCCACCGCGCGGCGCATGTACTCCGGCAAACGAAGTTGATCCGGCTCCGTGGAAAGCTTAGCCGAACCGAAGTGTTCCGTGCAGTAGCCGCGCGAGCCGTAGATGCCTTGTTCTTCGCCGGTCCACAACGCGATGCGAATCGTGCGTCGCGGCTTTACGTCAAGCGCCTTCAAAATCCGCATGACCTCCATGGCCACCACCGTCCCCGCGCCGTTATCCGTCGCGCCCGTTCCGGCGATCCAACTGTCCAGGTGCCCGCCAACCATCACAACCTGGTCTTTCAGCTTGGGATCGGTGCCTGGAATCTCCGCAATGGTGTTGTAGCCGTGCTCGTGTTCGCCGGTGAATCTGGTGTCGATGTCGATCTCCACGCTCACCGGCACGTGGGCCAGCGTCAGCCGGTAGAGGCGTCCGTAGCTCTCAATCGCCGCCACGGCCACAGGAACCTTCACTCGATGATCCGGCTGATAAGGGTAGCGGCCGAGGGTGGCGCCGTTATCGTCGAAGATCGTGCCCCCGGAGCCGCCGCCGTTTCTGCCTTCGCGGCTGGGCTCAATCACTGCAGCCACTTTCTCATCGGCGAAGAACTGCGCGATTTTGTCGAGCAGCCTCGCGCGTTCCATGAACGCCTGCCGCCGGGCCTGCATCTCCGGCGAGGGAGTGCCGGGACCGCCCGCATTCACCGGGTACTGCGCGACGTCGTCGAGGTCTTTATCGCTGTAGCGGCTAAAGAGGGCCTGATCTACGGGAGGAACCTCGCGCATAGGCCCAAAGAGAACAATTTTGCCGGCCAGCTTGCCCTTGTACTGGTCGAGATCCTTTTCGGTTTGGATGTTGACGAAGACTATGTCGCCGGTCACCGGGCCGGCCGCCGCATCCGGGTCCCCGGCGGCAGGCCCTTGCCGCTGGGGTGGGTGGCCGGCGACCACGGCGTCGCCTGCACGATCAGCACAGCCGTATCCGGCGCAACCATGCGCGCCCACGCATTCAATTGCTGCCATCCCAACCCGAACTCACCCCAATCTTCAAGGTGCGCGTTCGCGAGGCCAAGTTTGGTCAGTGTGTCGCGCGTCCACTCGTTGGCCTTCATCGCGTTGGGCGAGCCGGTGAGCCGCGGCCCGATGTCGTCCATCAGCGCGCCGGCGAACTCCATCACGTGGGAGTTGTTCAACCCTTCGCTGCGGATGCGCTGGTACATGTCCAGATCGAGCGTTTCCGTGGCGGGCTGCACCTCGGCATAGGGATCGACCTGCACCGGCGGCGGAAGCGCCGCTGCTGGCTTATGCTTGTCGGATGCGTAGAGTGGGAGCACTGCGGCCAGCAGGGCCACAGGGAGAAAACGAAACGCCTTGGGCATACAGTTGGTCTCCAGTCGGAAAGAGTGGAAATCCGACTGGAGAATTGTAGCCCCGCGGGCCGGACCACCGGCGGCACCGAACCCGGCTTAGTCGCTCGTGCCGGAGCTTCCTTCGACCTGCGCAGGCAAATCGACCGCGACCAGCGCGAACTTGGTCTGCCCCGGCGCCGCGTTCTCAAACCCGACGATGTGCTGGTGGCGCTTGGAGCCGGCCTTCAACTGAAGGCCGCCGTTCGTCGAGTGGTAGCCATAGTTGGTGCCATGATCGTCCACCTGCACATTGGCGTCGCCCTTGTCGCTGCACGTAAGACCTTCCGAGGTCGCGGTAGGCGTTCCCACCGGCTGGTCGTTCTGGCACGTGATTACGTTGCCGTAGCGCGTCAGCGCCTTCTTGTAGAACGCTGCGACCTTGTCCTGGCTGTCGGGGGTGGAATAGCTGACCACTTTCACCCTCATCTCCCACTCGCCAAAGCCCATGTGCACATCCGCCGACTTGTGCTTGTCGTCGCCGCTTACCTGCTGTGCGCCGGGATAGGCCGGCAGACCGAGGTCCGCGGCGGTGGTCTCGTCGGTATTCACATGAATCCCGCCGAAAGGAACATCGATCTGAACGTGCTTATCCTCGCCGTTGGCGCCCTTGTCCACGTGGATTCTGCATCCGGCGAGTCCGGCCGCCAGGGCCAGGCAGGCGAACAGGCCGGCCGTGTTGAGAATCGCCTTTCGTGTCGATTTCCGTGTCGAATTCCGCGTCGAGTTTCGGGTCATGGCAATCGCCCTCTGGCACGATACTACGGCGAATGCGGCCAAATAGTTCCGAAAATCGAAGGGAGGGGCCTCTAAACACAGGAAAAGCAAACGTTTGGGGATCAGCCGGGCCGCGCGATCAGTGCGTCGAGGGTTTGTCTTCCTTGCTGCTGGTGGCGAAGAGGATCGACACCACAAAGACGGCGATGATGACGGGAACGACGACAAATGGGGAAGAGATGTGCATGGTGCCGGCTCCTTGCTGATTCCAGAGTAGCAAACTCAGTTGTCAGCAGTCAGTTGTCAGTTGTCAGTTGTTCGATGCTAGTGGCGAATGAAACTGAAAACTGAGAACTGACAACTGATCACTGTTTCGGATAGTCCACGCGAATGGTCAGAATCTCGTAGGGATGGATGGGAACCTTGACTACGTCGCCCGCGACTGCGAGCGGATCGCCTTCGGGCTGCTCCATCAGATTCGTGACAGTCGCGCTCGTCGCGCCCGCCGGCACGTGGAACTCCGTCGTCGACTCCTTCCCTGCCCATTCATATACGCGGAAGATCAGGCCATTCGCGTCCTCGGCCTTCTTGACGGCAGTAAGAACCACATTGTCGGGCTTAACCGACGCAAACGAATGCTCGGGCGGCAGCGAACCCGCGTGCGCCGTCGTCACCACCGCTTGCAGCGGATAGTCGTACTCCCATCCGTGGCGCAAGGTGAGCGCGTCCTTCCATGTGCCCGCGTGAGGATAGAGCGCGTAGTGGAAGTGGTGGTGACCCTGGTCGGCGTCGGGATCGGGCCATGTGGGCGAGCGCAGCAGCGTGAGCCGCAATACGTTGCCCACGGCGTCGTAGCCGTACTTGTCCTGGTTCAGCACGCTCAACCCGTGCACCTTGCCGTCCGGTCCCGCGCCCGAAAGATCGGCCCAGCGCATCGCCGGAACCTCGAACTGCGCCTTCTCCCAACTGTTGTTCCGCGTCGTCGGCCGCTCGATGGTTCCGTAAGGAATCTCGTAGGTCGCAAAGTCGCTCGTGATGTCCAACGGAAACGCAGCCTTGAGCAGAACATGCTTTTCGTGCCAGTCGATGTCGTTGTCGATGTCGACGATGTCGCGGTCGGTTTGGTCGCCATCATGACTGATGCTGATCGTCTGGACAAACTTCGAGCTCTGCCACGTACGAGTGATCCGGACAGCTTGATGCCTTGTTGACGTTGTAACCAGCTCGACCGAATCCACCTTGCTTATCAGAGATGGCTGCTGGTCAAGAGTACCGGGATCGATGTTCCACGCGTCGTACTGTTTGGGAGTGTCCTTGAAAGCCTGTAATTCATTGCCGCAGCCGCCTTGCGCAATGCTCTCGAAGCCAGTCTTCTTGTCGAGAAGGCTAGTTATGCACCCTGTTTCTTTACTCACAACGACGTGAATATGATCATTTTCCAATTCAAACTGGGTCGGCTTTTCGGTTTCTCCCAGGCTAAACGGGAGCTTTCCGCCCTCGGGATGAAGTGGGTGCAACCAGATAGTCTTGTAGCCCAACGCTGGAACGGCACGTACAGGAATCCGCAAGGTTGTAGACCCCGAATTCGGATCACTTGAAACAACCCAAGCAGGAGAGGGAACGGTAAAATCGCTTTCGTCATCGACCATGAAGAACGAATCAGGCTTGGCGTTTATCGGCACACTTACGTCCACGTTGCCTGATCGCATCCACCCGAGAGGGTTAAAGACGACAATTGGAACCGTGCTCCTCTCCTTCGAAGGACGTATCAATTCTGTTGATCAAAGCCCCCTGCGCATCGGCGGAAATCTCGTTCGTCGACATGCGCACCCAGTCGTAATCCTTCTGCGCGTCCCTGTAGATCACCGCGATGCCGGAGCCCGCGGCCAGATCGTGGAACTGGTTGAACAAGACCTTCTTCCAGTCCTCGGTCAGCTCGTCTGCCGGATACTTCGCGCCATCGAGCCATGCCAGCGACGCCCACTTCTCCGCGTTCAGCACCTCCTCCTCGCTGAAGCGCATGTTGTGCTTGTGCATGGCCTGCGTGGTCATCACGCCGCGGTGGTACTCGAAGTAAAGCTCTGAATTCCACGTCGGAATCGCGGTCTTCCCCGCCGCCGTCGCCGGCGGCTCATATCCCTTTGCAATCGACTGGTAATTCCACACCCGGCTCTGGGGCGCAATCTCTTTTTCAATCGCCGAGAAGAAGCCTTGCGCCGTGCCGAACTCATACTTCGGTGTCACCGGCGCGCCGCCATCGGCGGCCAACGCATCCGCAGTGGGCGCGGCCCAGTGGAAGCCCTCGTCGAGCATGGCCCGCGTGGGCCCTCCGCCGTGGTCGCCTACGCCGTAGAGGTCCATCATCTCTGTCATGCCCGTTGCGCGCTGGCGCGCCGCCACCAGATCGTCCGAGAGCCGAAGCGGCCGCAGGTCCCCGTTGCCATAGTCGTGGGGGAAATACGCCAGCACCTTTGACCCGTCCGGCGACTGCCACCAGAAGAGCTTGAAGGGTAGCTGGTTGGTGTCGTTCCAGGTCATTTTTTGCGTGACAAAGTAGTCGATGCCGCTCTTCTTGTAGATCTGCGGCAGTTGCCACGTGTAGCCGAACGAATCCGGATTCCAGCCGATGCGCACGTCGATGCCGTAAGCCTGCTTGTACCAGCGCTTGCCTACCAGCAACTGCCGCACTAGGCTCTCGCCGTCGGGCATGTTCAGGTCCGGCTCGACCCACATGCCGCCCACGATCTCCCACCGGCCCTCGGCGATGCGCTTCTTGATCTCGGCGTTCATCGTGGGGCACTTGTCAGCCATCCACTCGTTGTAGGCGGCGGCTGACTGCGTGAAGGTGTAGCCGGGATATTCGTTCATCAACTGCAGTGCGGTCGAGAAGGTGCGCCGAACGACGTCGACGGTTTCGGTCCACGGCCAGAGCCACGCCGCGTCGACATGCGAGTTGCCGGAGAGGTGAAAGGTCGCCGTTTCGAGCAGCGGGCGCAGCACTTCAAGCTGGCCCTGCGCGGTCTTGAGGCTCGCATCGAACTTCGCTTCGGCTTGCCCGCGCGCATTGCCGCTCGCCGTTTCCGCCGCATCAAGCGCACTCACATCCACGGCGCCGATCGCATGGTTCAGCGTGTCTAGCTTGCTGCTGTCGCCGGGCGCGAGCGAGGGCAGCAGCACCGCAGCCGACAGAAACTCCTGCGCTAGGTCCTCGGGATTCGGTCGGTTCTCCGGATAGTCAATGCGCAGTGTTGCGCCGCGGAACCGCTTCACATCGACGGTCTGGAGCAGCTTGACCGCAATCACGACCTTGTCGCCGGGCCGCACATCGTCCAGCAGCACGATCGGCTCCAGATCTTCGCCCATGGCCACGCGCCGGCCGTTGAAGTAGAGAATCTCGGGCATGGGGCCATTGGCGTCGGCGTGGAACTGAAACCAGATGCGCGCGCCCGTCAGGTCGTAGCCATGCAGCGTTTCGGGAACCTGAATCGTCTGGCGAAACCAGACGGCGTCTTTCGGCGCTACCGTCCCCGGTGTCACCGGCTGCCATCCGCTCTCATCCAGGTTCACGGCCTCACCGTGGGTCAGGTCGCCGCTATGCATCATCCACGTGCCGGAGGGCAGCTGCGACAGGCTGATCAATCGCTCCACCACTGTGCGGGATTGTGCCGGCAGCGTCGCGGCGGCCCGTTCCACCTCGCTGCCAGGTTGGCCCGCGGCAGGCCGCGCAGCGAAAAATGCTGCTCCAGCAACCAGCAGGACGAAGAAACGACGATAGCGCGTTTTCAAAAAGGAATTCATGGCCGATCAAACCCCCGCTGCATTGTAGGATATTGCTCCCCATTGAGAAAGAAGCCTTCATTCAACGCCCTTCGACATCTGAGCGCAGAACTAAGTGCCTTGCAGCTTGTTCTACGTCCTTTGATCCAAGGAGGGAGCCATCTGCCGCACAATCGCTTCGATGGCCGTCACCACCTGGCGCACCGAGGATCTCACTTCCGGGGAAACGGGCGAGTCGTATTCCAGGGTCTTCGGCTGAATCCCGATGACCATCAACTTGCAGCCGATAGATTCGCGCAGGTAATCACCCAAGATCTTCAAAGGCATCCTGTGCGTCGAAAACGAGGAATCTACAATCGCTTCGGAGCTGATGACCTGGATGGCGCCGGGCTTTTTCCCGACATCTGCCGCATCGACGAGAATCAGATGGGAAGGCCGGTAGTTCTTTATTTCTCCCGTCAGGTTCTCCGGAGCGGTTGCGCCATAAAAGAGCTCAATCTGCGGGCAAGCTCCATGCCTCTTGCACCTGTTCCGCAATCTCTGCGCAACGAGCAAGCCTGCGCGATCATCTCCCCGGAGTTCCGAACCAGCTCCCAAAACGGCCACACGCTTGGCGCCGTCCAGGCTTTCCCGCAGCAGCGCCTTTAAACCAAGCCGCATGGAGAAACCCTCTTCCTTCAGCTAACGTCAACTCGCCCCTGCGACAGTCTCGGCCTTGGCGCCATCTACCGCCGGCTTGGCTTCGACCACCGGCTCCGCTGCGGCGGCGATCCGCACTCTCAGGGCCGAGCGGTCGAGCGAGGCAAGCTCGAATTCCTGGGTGGTTTGAAGCGCCTTCCGGGGGCAGGAATCCACGCACTGGCCGCAGTAAATGCACCTATCGAGGTCAACGGTCACCTCGAACTGCTTCTCCGCGACTTTGGTAATGGTAATGGCATGGGCGGGGCAGTCCTTGATGCAAAGCTTGCACCCGACGCATTTCGACTCAAAAGCGACAAGCTTTCCCCGGAAGTTTACGGGCATCCGCGCCGCTACAAACGGATAGCGCGTGGTCGCCGGCTTCTTAAAGACGTGCGAGAGAACTTCGCCAAGCATGGCCCCGGGCTTCTTCATCGCAACAGCACTCCTTTAACGGTCAAGCCGATTGCCAGCTGCAGCAGCGCCGCCGGCGCAAGGTATTTCCAGCAGAACTCCACCATCTGGTCGATGCGGAGGCGAGCTACCACGGCGCGAAGGATCGCCAGCACAACCACAATCAACGAAACCTTGACCACGAAAAGAACAAAACCGAGGGCTGACGGAAGTCCCAGGCCAAAGGGGAGAAACACAGCCGACAGCAGGGCCGAACCGACTACGAGTTCCATGTCGATCGCCATGCGAAAGAACGCCAGCAATCGCCCGCTATATTCGGTAAATGTTCCTCCCACAATCTCGGTCTCGGCATCAGGGATATCGAAAGGGACTTTCTCCAGCTTCCCTTGAAGCGCTACCAGGCAGACCCCAAAGCCCAGGAGATTCGCGGTCCAGTACAGGGGATGGACCCGGTAAAACTCCGCCATTCCGCTGAGCGACCAAGTACCGGCAACGATCGCCGGCGAGAGGAGCCCGACCAGAAAGGGTACCTCGTACGCGAACAACTGGGTGAGCGTCCTCACCGCTCCCACGGCCGCGAACAGCGAGGTCGAATACCAGCCGGCGAGGAAGAAGGTCAGCGTTGGGAGCGTCAAGAGATAAATAACCACGATGATGTCACCGTCAAACGAGAACAGGGCGTGAGAGCTCCAGAGAGGAATGTAAAGGAAAGCGGTCACAACGGCGACCAGCGCCACGATCGGAAGGATCTTGAACATCGTGTGATCGGCTTCCGCAGGGATAATTTCTTCCTTGGCCAGCAGCTTGATAAAGTCGGCCTCCGGCTGATACCAAGGCGGGCCGACACGGTTCTGTAACCGCGCGTACAGTTTTCGGTCGACAAATTCGGCAATCAGGCCGAAACAGGCCAGGAACAACAACCCTGGAAACACGAAGATGTTGGACAATGCCCATCCCATAACGCTTCGTTTACCTCGTCCCAAATACGAAAAGGTCCAACGTCACTCCGCTTACGCCCGCAGTTTGATCCGGCTGCAATCAAGGCCGCGGTTCTTTTTGTACCAATCGATGCCGTAGTCGCGCAGCGATTTCCAATCCATCACGCCGGTCTTCCGGCCTCCGGCATCCCGGGTGAGGATCATGCGATCGGTGCAGGAAAAACACGGATCGATGGCCGCGATCACAAGCGGTACGTCGGCCAGATAGTTTCCCTCCAACATCTTGGCCACCGCCTGCACGTTCGCCAGCGTGGGCGCGCGTACCTTCATCCGTTCCGGCATATCGCTGCCGTTGGCCCGCAAATAATGCACGTCTTCTCCCCGCGGCGCCTCATAGCGCACCACTGCCTCGCCCACTGGAATCTTGCGCGGCGCCTTGACCGTGATCGGTCCTTCCGGCAGGTTGTCCAGCACTTGGCGGATGATCTTGCAGGATTCGATCAACTCGCCTACCCGCACCAGCGTCCGGCCGTACACGTCGCCATGCGTGTCCATCACCACCTGAAACTTCATCTCCCCGTAGGCGGCGTAGGGATCGTCGCGCCGCACGTCCCGGTCCACCTGGGATGCCCGGCCCGTTGGCCCGATGGCGCCCAGCCGCACCGCGTCCTCATGCGACAGCTGGCCGACACCCCCCAGCCGCTTCGCCAGCGTCACTTCCTCGGTGGCCACCTGCTGGTAGTACTTCGTCCGCTCCTCCAGCAGGGCCACGCCCTTGCGAATCTCCTCCGCCTGCTGCGCTGTCACGTCGCGCCGCACTCCGCCGATGGTGTTGATGCCGTAGTTGACCCGGTTGCCGGTCAGCAACGCCAGCAAATCCAGCACCGTTTCCCGGTCCCGCCAGGTGTACATCAACAGCGTGTCAAACCCGATCTCATGCCCGGCTACCCCCAGCCACAGCAGGTGACTGTGGATGCGCTCCAGTTCGCCGATCAGGGTGCGGATATAGAGGGCGCGCTTGGGCACCTGCAGTCCTGCCACCTCCTCGACGCACTGTACGAAAGCCGTCGAATGAGAGTGCGAACAGATGCCACAGATGCGTTCGATCAGATAGAGGCACTGAATGTAGGTCCGCTGCTCGCAAGCCTTTTCGATGCCGCGATGGTTGTATCCCATTTTGGCAACCATGCGCACCACCCGCTCGCCTTCGATGGTTATGTCGAAACTCTCCGGCTCTTTGAGCGCCGGGTGCTGTGGCCCGATCGGAACGGTTACCTCACCCATTTTGTGCCTCCGTGCTTGCAGCCGTTGCTTTCGGTTTCCAGTCTTTGAGCAAAGGATGTTCATCCTGGGGCCAATTATCCGGAAGGGGATAGCGCCGCCCCGGCGCCAGACCGTCGACTTTCGCGCCCAAGAGGTCCTCAATCTCCCGCTCGGGCAGATCGGCGGCAGGAAACAGATGCGTGATGGTGGGAACTACTGGGTTTGTCTTCGGCACGCTGATCTTGATATTGAGCATGATGCCGGTATAGCTCTGCGCCAAGGAATACAAAACCCCAAGATTCTCGCCTTCATCCAACCCCGTGATGATACAGAACTCGACAAACTTCAATTCGTCCTTTGCGTATTGGATGAACTGGAGCAACATGCCCACGGGCACTTCGACCCAGATGCGCCGCGCTCTTTGAATTCGGAACTTTCCTTCCGTGACGGGAAACTGTCTTACGAGTTGTTGCTGGATGTCTTCTTCATTGCTCATGATGTTTTCTCTCGCCTGCGGGGTGTCGCTTCCACCCCATCCTGCTCCCAAAAACGGACATACGGTAAGGTTGGCGCAGCAAACAGCCAGCTCAAGCCGTTGCCGTTTTCACTTCTTCCTCTTCCTTCTGTTCAAGACTGCTCAGAAGTTTGACCACGCCGTCGATAATCGCCTCCGGATTGGCAGGACATCCCGGGATGTAAGCCGAAACAGGAATAGTCTGATCGATCCCGCCATCGAGCATGTTGTAACAACCGTTGAAAACACCGCCAGAACAGGCGCAGGTACCCACCGCAACCACGAACTTCGGTTCCGGCATCTGTTCATAGATGCGGACGAGACGATCTTTGATCTGTCTCGTCACAGGCCCGGAGCAAAGCAGTACGTCCGCGTGGCGTGGCGTGCCTTTCGCCAGAACGCCAAAACGCTCCAGATCGTAACGTGGAGTCAGCGCGTCGACGATTTCGATATCGCAGGCGTTACAGGAGCCGGTGTTGAAGTGAATGACCCAAGGAGACTTAATTCTGGCCCAAGTAACGATTTTCTGCACAAGTCCCATACCCGCTCCCACTCTTCTACCGCTATTGTTGCGCTTTGCTATGCTGCCGGTGCCGCGAGAATAATCACGTGTACAGGTGACGTGCGTCACAGCGGGGGTTGAGCACGCGCTGGTTCCCCTGCCGTTTCCGCTCACAGCCTCCGGCGGCTCAGCGGCGAATTAGCGCCGCCAAGTCGCTTTCGATCTTTTCCCTGAACAAGATAAACAGTCCCGACAGCGCCGCCAGCAGATATAGGATGGCAATGCCGATGAACTTCTTCAGCCCGCCTGCCGGAACCGTGGCCAGAATCAGCGCCACCACATGCGCGACGGAGAAAAAGAAAGCATAAGGAAAAAACTGGCTGTAGTCGGGCTGTACCCGATTGGTTACAACGTCTTCTCCGCAAGCGTAAGCCTTGGTCTTGCCTGCTGAGTCGGCGCCACGGGGAGCAAGCGGCCGCAAAATCACCGCCAGCAAGGCCGTGACCGCCAGCAGCAGGCAGAAGGCTATCGGGGGTAGAAGTAGCCAATTGTTCATATGCTATCCCTTCAGGTTTTCGAGGTTTCGCGTGTCGAGAGAATCCGTATGCCGGAACGCGTTGATAATGATTCCACTGGCCACGGCGAGAACCACGGCCTCCAGCAATATCAAGGTGATAACGCAAGCCTGGGAGAATGCCGTTTGCCCGGTGAGATACCCTGCAACCACGAAAAGCAGCGTGATCCCTTTGGACATGACCTGAAGCCCAATCAAGGTGCGAATCAGGTTATGCGTCGTAATGACGCAATAGAGCCCCGTTATAAAGAACAGGGGAATAAAGACCACCATGACCCTGATCAAATGTGCAGCACTGTCGCTCATTGGGAACCTCTGCTCGTCCCGTCACTCGGACTGAAGCCAGCATTGTTGCGAACGCCACTGCCGCCGGGCTGAAGCCCGACGCCTTCACTTGAACCTTCAGAACGCATGTTCTCCTTCAGGGCCCAGGCGTGGGAGTTGGCCCCTTCAGCGCTGCCGGGATCTTCCCCGGCAACGACAGTCGACAAAACGTCAGCGCGCCGCCCACCGACGCCCGTCCGGCCAGCAATCTTTAGCTTCTCTCTAAACAACACGGAGACGCCGAAGACGCCCGTGATAATAGCCGCAATTTGCCCGAACAGATCAAGCTGCCGCTGATTCCAGAGAACCGTTCTGACGTCGCCTGACGCGACCACTTGCGGCAGGGCAAAGTTGATCGGGAGAGCGACAAGGGCCAGAACTGCGGCGGCGAGAGCTAGAAGCGGGAGGAGCGCGAAGCGCGTGACGCGACCTTGCAACTGTTTCTCTTCTTGCCGGTCGTCCTGCGGTTTCGTCAAGCTGATGGTGCTCATGAAGATCACGGTGATCAGGCCGGCACACACCGAAAGCTCAAAGACAGCCGCGAGCGGTGACGCAAAGCGGAACATGAGGATGGTCAGGATGATGCTGGTGATCGCCAGGGCGATCGCTGCTTTTACCAGGTCCCCCTTCAGGACGCTCCACACAGCCGCAATCGTCATGGCTATCAGAAGCAGGAGATTGATAGTCAAGGTAAAACCTCTTTCTCGATTGGCCGCATCAGCCCACAACACTCTTGATCGGCAGTATCAGCGAGTTCAGGACGTAAGGGAAAAACACCCCGACGCCGATGCTGACAAGCGCCAAGACCACCGCCGGAACGAGGATTCCCAGTTGCGCTTCCCGGATGTTCTTGAACTTTTCCGCGAGCGGGCCAAAGAACACCCGGCGCTGCATGGAAAGAAAATAAGCACAGGTAATCAAACTCGCCAGCACCGCGAGCACGGCCAGCAGGTGATAGCCCGACACCCAGACGGCGACGATAATAATCAGCTTGCTCCAGAAGCCCGAAAGCGGCGGAATACCCGCCGTGGAAAGAAACGCCACGACCGAAGTGGCGCCGGTCACCGGCATTCTGGCGGACAAGCCGCCCATGACATCCATGTCCCGCGTACCCGTTTGCTTCTCGACCGCGGCCGCGTTCACGAAGAGCTGGCTCTTGAAGATTACGTGATTGAACAGGTGAAACACGGCTCCGGCGAGGCCCAGCGCAGTTCCCGTTCCGAGGCTCAGAATGATATACCCCATCTGACTGATGCTGGAGTAAGCAAGCATCCGCTTGAAATCCTTCTGTCCGAGCGCTGCCAGCGCCCCCACCACAATAGAAATCGCACCGATGGAAAGCAGTACCGTTTTCACCTGTGGAGTAAAGCCGAAAATTGCAGTAGTCAGGCGAATGACGGTATAGATGCCGGTAGTTTTCGTCACGATACCGGCAAGAAGTACTGAAACGCCGGCGGGGGCAGAGGTATACGCGTCGGGGAGCCAACCGTGGAAAGGCACCAAACCACCCTTGATGCTCAACCCAGCCACGAACGCGGCAACGGCGAGGGTGCTCACGTAGTTCGGGTGGGTACGCAATGCGGCGGCAACCCCCGAAAAGGAGGTGTCCCCGGTGGTCATCAGCAGCAGCCCAATGGCTGTTAGCATCACGACGGTCGCGACTGCCGAAAGAATCAGGTACTTGAAGCCGCCTTCCAATCCATCCCGGTCCCTGTCCAGGCAAATGAGAACAAAGGAAGCGACGGCGGCCACCTCGAGAAAGACGTAGAGCGTGAAGAGATCCCGCACCATCACAATGCCGTTCATGCCAACAACGGCAAGAATGAGCAGATTGATGAACTCGAATCGCTTCGTGTCGTCGGGAATGGTAGCCCGACCGACGAACAGGGCGGCAAAGAACGCCACGGCGATGGACAGCAGCAGGACGATGCTGAGGCGGTCCACTGTCAAACCGAACTGCCCGAGGCCGCCTAGGCTAACCACTACGCGGTTCCAGAGATCCGCCGGCACGGACAAGGCAAGCCCAGCCTGCGCCAGGGCCAGGGCCAGCGCGAAGGGGAAGGCCAGCCGTTTCAATCCGCCGAACGGCAGATTCAGCAAAAGGATGCCGCCGAGCGGGATCAAGATCAGTAACGAGGACAAGCCTTTTCCTTTCAGTTTGCTAGAGCCGGCACCACATAATTTTCCGACTCGTCGTTTGCTACCAGCGAACCCAAAACGAAATCAACTAGTGAATGCCTTTCAGGACGACGACAACGATGGCGACAACGCCGACCAGCGACCAGATCACGTAGGTCGGGTATCTGCCGTCATGTGCCTTGCGAATCCCGTCGGTGAAGGCATAGGTTAACTTAACAGTAAAGACATCGTACAGCCAGTCGAAGCCGCGATCGATCGCGAAAGCGATCTTCGCGTACACCTGCACTGCTTTCAGGCCGATGTCGTACGGATCGAAGAAGCGTCGCTCCGCCAAGTCGTAAATCTGGGAAAGAACCGGCGCCCGGTGAATGTGCTCGACGGCGCCGATGCCTTTCCCCGTTCGCCGAACGCCCCAGAGATGGTTGAGAGCCGCGGCTCCTAAGCAAAGCAACGTCATGCTGACAAGAAACATGCTGTGCGGAAAGCCGGAGAAATCCTGGCCTGCCAATCGCGCGCCCAGAATCGGCTGAATCAAGTGCCGCAGCGGCAGCGGGTTATAGATGCCGAACAGCACGCAGAAGGCTGCGATCGTCATCATCGGCAAAAGCATGGCAGCAGGGGCTTCCTTGACGTCCTTATGGTCTTCGCTCGCACTGCCGAAATATGCGGCATGCCCCAGTTTGAGAAACGAGGCGGCCGTCAGGAAGGACCCCAGAAGAGCGGCGGCGTAATAGATCCAGTGGCGTTGCAGCGCCCCGTCGTAGACCAGCTCCTTCGAGAAGAACCCATTGAACGGCGGAACGCCCGAGATCGCGGCGGCGGCAACCACAAAACAGGTCACCGTGATCGGCATCTTCCTGCCCAGCCCGCCCAGTTTCCTCAGATCCGTCGTGCCCGCCTGCTTTTCCACCGACCCGCCCGACAGGAATAAGCAGCTCTTGTACATCGCATGGTTGATCATGTGGAACAGGCCGCC
The DNA here is from genome assembly GCA_963836525.1 of uncultured Acidobacteriaceae bacterium. Lineage (GTDB taxonomy): Bacteria > Acidobacteriota > Terriglobia > Terriglobales > Acidobacteriaceae > Telmatobacter. Next base: position 158,840 of record CAWIJW010000010.1, on the reverse strand, counting down.
CACGATGCCGACCGGCACGGCCGTGCCGATACCCAGGATCATGTAGCCGACCTGGCTGATCGCGTGATACGAAAGCAGCCGCTTGTAGTCCTCTTGAATAAGCGCCATGGCGACGGCGAGCAGGATGGTCGCCGACCCGAGGATCATGAGCATCGTACTGACCCACGACGACGACGTCAGGCGGAACAAATCCAGGGTAAGCCGGGCCAGAAGATAGATGCCGAGCAGCTTCTCCAGAGCCGCGGGCAGGTACGCCATGAAAGGAAGGGGCGCATCCACTGCCGCATCCGGAATCCAGCTATGGAAGGGCATCGCGCCCGCCTTGGACACCGCCCCTATCATCATAAAAACAAAGGCAACTGCCCCCAGCCCATCGACTGGCAGCGAGATCGCGGTCATCGTCAAGGTGCCTGAAAGGTAATAAACCAGGCCGATTCCGAACATCAGGCAGAGGTCGGTAACGCCGACGATAATCAGGGCCTTGATAGCAGTCTTGTAAGCGCCCGGATGCCCGATAAGAATCAAGCCGAAGAGCGTCAAAAGCAGCCCTTCCCAGAAAAAGAGCATGAGCGCTAAGTTGTTGGCAAGAACGGCGCCGTTGGTCATCGCCAACGACAACAACAGGTATGACCAGAACTGGTTGCTCAGGTTCTTGGTGGCCATGAACGCAGCGGAATACAGCGCCACCAGAAAGGAGAAGCCAGCGACCGCCAGGAGAATAAACCCGCTGAACTGATACAAACGGAGCGCAAAGGCAAAACCGAAACCTCCGGCCCACGGCGCCGAAAAGGAGATCTGCTTCGGGAAGAGCGAAATCGCCAGAACAAGGTTCGCCAGGGTTGCGACCAGGCCGACGGCCATCTGCGAACGCCTCCACCCTGCAGGGATGGCCAGCGTAAGTACCCCCGCTACAGCGGGAATCGCAATCAAAGCAAAGAGGGCGTTGGCTGTCACCGAATGCCTCCGAGCATCTGCTGGGCCGTCAATCGCACCGGGTCGGCGATGAAGCTGATGAAGATGCCGCTGGCCAGAGAAAGTGCGGCTAACGTGGAAACACTGAACATCATCACCGGCGATCCCTCTTTTTTCGGAATCTGAGCCTCCCCGAGGAAAACCATGGAGAAGAGCCGCAGCATATAGATCAGCGTCAGAAAGGCGCCGACGACAAAGGTGAGGGCGATCCAGAACTTGCCGGCGGTAAGGGCGCCGGTGACGACCATATACTTGCTGAAGAACCCGCCGAACGGGGGAAGGCCCATGACCGAGAAGGCGCAGAGAAGAAAGGCAATTGCGGTCACCGGCATCGTCCGGATGAGCCCGCCGAGCTTCCTTATATCTTTGGTGTGCGTGTTCTGTTCGACGATGCCGGCGCAAAGGAACAACCCACCCTTGGCCATGCCGTGCATCAAGATATAGAGCAGCCCCCCGGCAAGACCGACTTCGCCGCCCACCGACAGCCCCAGGAAAATGAAGCCGATTTGACTGATCGTGGAAAACGCGATGATTCTCTTGAGATCCGTATCGATCAGCGCAGCGCCGGCTGAGAGCAGCGCGCTGGCAGCAGCTACGACAGGAACGATGGTATGCCACTGCTCCGAAACCGTGAAGGTGACGACAAACAGACGGGCGTAGACGTAGACGCCGATCTTGACCAGCACTGCCGCGTGCAGGAGGGCGGTGACGGGCGACGGGGCGACGCCTGCATCCGGCAGCCAGGTATGCAACGGTAAAGTCGCTGACTTGGCGAATATGCCGCACAGAATACAGATCACAGCCAGGTTCGACAGCGGACTCCCCGCCAGCGCGGTCTTCATGGCGGCTAGGTCGAAAGTGCCGGTTTGCCCGTAGAGAAGAATGAAGCCCACCAGCATCACTAGCGCGCCGAAGACCGTAACCAGGAACGCCTTGTCGGCCTTCAGCACCACCTCTTTTGTGCGGAAGAACCCGATCAGCCGCCAGGAAGCCAGGGCCGTTATCTCCCAAAAGACGAAGAGGTAAACGAGGCTCGCTGCAAAGATGATGCCAATCATCGCCCCCAGGAAGAGCACGACGATGAAGTAGTACTCGTTCTGGTTCTCATAGTGGCTTATGTAATCCCACGAGTACAGGACGATCACGCTGCCCACAAGGGACGAGACTATCGCCATGAAAACAGCCAGCGAATCGCCCGTCAGAGCAAAGTTCAGGCCGAGCGGCAACGGCACGAACACCTTCGGAATGTTGCCGGCCAGTACCCCGGGGAACATCTTCAAAGCGAGCGCAAGTGGGGTTACCACCATGAGAAGCGCCACGAGATTTCGCAGCCACTTGGAGATCCAGCCAATTGGAGGCAGCAGGAACGAACCCAGAACCGGTACAAAAATAGCGATTAAAAGCGTCGTTTGGCCATTCATTCAGCAAGACCCGTCTCTTGCGCCCGATTTCGCGCAAGCGTCATACACACACCTAGGCGGAAGGCTCATTATATATAGCCCGCCACTTTTTGGCCAGCAGTTCCGAGTATTTCCCGATGGTGGAGTTTTCGACGCGCGCCACGGCGTTGGCATTTTCGGCCGCTCCGGATACGGAAGATGGAAGACGCGGCGCAGTACCTGACGAATCGCTTGAGATGCGTCACACTCAGGCTTCCCGGCACCCGTAAAAGACAGAACTGTTCCTTTCACAGCCTGTCAATGTTACTCGAGAGAGGCGAGACGAAGAAAACGCTTCAACAGAGACCGCCAGCGGTAGAATCGGTGGTACCCAAGACGTGAAAAAAGAAATCCTGGGCAAGATAAGAAATCTGATGTGGCGCGCCCACCGGCGTCCGTTGCATCATGCGAATCATGCAGAGGAGAGCAAGCGACAAAGTGAAGAGCGCCATTGAAGCGATCAGGGATCGGCGCAGCATCCGCGCCTACACGCAGAAATCCGTTGAGAGAAGCATCATCGAGCAGATCGTGGACTGCGCGCGGCTTGCGCCGACGGCAATGAACGAGCAGCCGTGGGACTTTGTCGTGCTGACCAGGAAAGAGGATTTCGAGCGAATCCCGGCGATGATCGGGCACGGTGAGTTCATTGCGAACGCGGCATTCACGGTGCTGGTGCTCGCGCGCGAAACCGACTTTGCCGTGGAAGACTGCTGCGCGGCGACGGAGAATCTGCTGATTGCGGCCGCCGCACATGGGATTGGATCCTGCTGGGTGGCGGGGACGAAACAGCCCTATGGGCCGGCTGTTGTAAGAGAATTTGGCGCCCCGGCAGACCGTCAGCTTGTAGCGATCGTTTCTTTCGGCTATCCAGCGGAGGATCCCAAGGTGGAGAAGCGGGCGCTCAACGATGTCCTCCACTGGGATCACTTCTGACGGCCCCAGTCGCAGGAAACAAATCAACACAAAAAACATTAGGCCCTTGGATTGCCGGGTTTCTTAGCGCGAAAACGATCCGAGCGAGTATTCCAACGAATAGTAATCCCACGCAGGCATAGTTGCAGCAAGATGAGAGGGTGTCGGATTAGTTGGAAATGGAGAAGGCGTTCTCCAAGTAAGGTAATGGAGAGAACGCATGAAGAAGCAACGGAAGCACTACACTCTCGAAGAGAAAGTCGCCATCCTCAGACGGCGTCTGCTGGAGAAGGAGCTGATCTCGACGCTCTGCGATGAAGTGGGCCTGCAGCCCACGGTGTTCTGCCGCTGGCAGAAACAGTTCTTCGAGAACGGGGCGGCCGCCTTCGAACAGAAACGGCAAACCAACAATTCCGGTGAGCAGGAGCGGATCGCGTACCTTAAGAAAAAGATCCCGACTAAGGACGAGATCCTGGCCGAACTGCTGGGCGCGGAAGTCCCAACATCCGGTTAGCCGACCAGAACGAAGGCCCAATTGATCGGTCGGTCTGCTGCACGATGTGCTACGATTCTCGCCGTCATATGGCCTCCGGATAAAGAGCCGAAAAAGAACGAAGGGAAGAAGATGCGCGCTGCCGCCATTCAAACAGCCATGCTCCTGACTGGGGCCGTCCTCCTCGGCTGGGGCGGTCCACCGACGAAACCTGATGGCACGAGTAGCAACGCTGTCAAGGGCAGCGCTCTTGGAAATCCGACACTGTTCGAAGTTCGGCAACAATGCAACGAGATAGCAGCGTTCTTCCCGGTTGACGCTGCTCTCGCCCGCCACCGGGTGCCGCTCGCGGACAAACTGGAGTTGGATGCTCAAGGCAAGGCAGGCGGTGCACTCATTTTCATGAATTGCCCGAAATACTCTCTGCTCACTACCCCGAACGCTCCTCCCTTCCAGGGAGGTGAGAACACTGCACCTGGGTCTGTTGTTCACTTGTGGTTCATGCTCCAGGGGCCTGATCAAGTCCTACCGGTCCCAGGCGCGCAGTCAACGGCGCCAACCCGATATGCCTATGCCGTGGCCGACCTTGTGACCAGCCCAATCGTCGCCCGCGTGTACCGGCGGGCTGGAAAGAATGCGGTTCTTGTCACCGGCGCCGTGCTGCGCGACAAAGGAAAACGACAGACGGGCAAAATAACATTCACCAACGGGCGCAAGATTACGCTCGACGCCCGCACACCGATGCAGTTACCGACGCCTCTCCGATTTGGCGGGAATATCTGGAACTGGCATGTTGCTGACCAGGCGAACATCGGCGACGACCTCGGCCTTCACCTCGACCCTGCCGTACGCGAGCCCGGCGACGTCAACACAACTCGGACGATGTTCCTGGCCACTGCACCTGGACCTCCCAATACGACCCAAGTAACGATTCACGCCGAGCCAGGCACGCTCTTCGCCGATTACTACGGAACCCACGACGTGGTGGCATTGCGGGCCTCGTTCTTCAGACCGAACAACATCGTGAACAACTCGAGTCGTGGTGAGTTGGCTTGGACGACCTACCCTCCGTATCCCTTGAAGTGCCCCCCTCTTTTTCCGGACTAGCCGGGCATCGCGGCCGGAAGACGCGCCAAACCGGAGGTTGGAAGCGGGCGCTGTCCGCCGAATCGTTCTCACCTCACTCCCGCTCCCTAGTGCCCATTCCCTGTCCCGTCGTTCCCTCGTTCGCTGCCGGGGTTCCAATCGAACGATTTTTGTTCGATGGGGTGGCAAGCTCCCTCGTTCCCTGTTTTTCCCCCCGTAACCCGGCCAAATGCTCTACTCTGGCCTATAACGCAAATGACGAGCTATTCTGCCAAGATTCGGGAAGCGCTCCTCCAGGCCCTTGCTCATGACATGGTGAACACGGCAAAGGCCGCCGCCTATTCGGGGATGCTCATGTTCTTCCCTGCCCTGCTGGTCATCACCACGCTGGTGGCCCAGGTGGAGGAGGGACCGACACTGGTGGGCCAAACGCGCGGCGTCCTCGAGCAGTTCCTGCCCGCCGATACCCTCGATCTTGTCCAATCGTCCATCCTCGCGCACCACCTCCACTCCGGCCGGTTGATTCTCTCCGCCGCCTGTCTCAGCCTTTTTGCGGGGCTCGGTGTCATGCTCTCGTTCATGGAGGGATTTCGCCGCGCCTACCGGCTGCCGCCCGAGAGCTGGACCTTCTGGGGACGCCGCGCTCGTGCCCTCATGCTGGTGCCCATCGCGCTTGTTCCGCTCGCGGTGGCTTCGCTAGCCATCGTCTTTGGCCACCAGATCGAACGCTGGATGATCGATAATGCCGGCCACGAACTGCGCTACATCGTAGTCTTCTTCTGGCGCATGGTGCGCTGGTCGGTCAGCTTCGTTGCCATCCTTGCCGTCCTCACCGCCCTTTACCATTTCGGCACGCGGCGCACGGAGAGCTGGCTTTGGGTCGCGCCCGGCGCCATCGCCGGCACCATCATCTGGTTCCCGGCGACGCTGGCTTATGGTTGGTATGTCACCACCTTCGCCAACTACACCCGGCTTTACGGCTCCTTTGCCGCCGGCATCGCCACGCTGGTGTGGCTCTACATCACTTGCTTTAGCGTGCTGCTGGGCGCGGAGCTCAACGGCGTTCTCTACTGGGAGCGCCAGAATCAACTTGCCGCGGAATCCTCAGCGCCCGAGCCGGCGCAGCTTTCCCGCTGACCCCCAAACCCACCGGCTTCCTCCTTGCAATTCAAAGCGCGACAGCCCCTCGTTCCCTTGGTCCCTTGGTCCCTTGGTCCCTGCCTTTCTACTCCCTACTCCCTATTGGCTACTCCCTGTCTCCTCGTTCCCTCGTTCCCTGCCTTTGTAATCCCTGGTCCCTAATCCCTGTTCCCGGCAGTGTCCTATTTGCGCGTTGATGCTAGAGACCGGCGTCGCGAAATCCAACGGGAGGCTCCCATAATCAGCGCCCAAATACCACCAAAGATCAGGAGGCCGCCGACGAATCCGCCCGCGAGGACGGGAAGGAACTCCAAGGGTCCATGCGACCCGCTCCTCGATGCGTTGCTCAACGCAATTAAGAGACTAATAATTGAGATCACGAGCCACGCTTTGCGCGAAACGAGGCTCTTCTTTTGGGATTGTGCGGCAGGGGCTTGATTTTCCATGGTAGGAGTATACTCGTAGGAAATAGAAAACCCGCCTTCCGAGTGGCGGGTGTCTATAGTTCTTTGAGATGTAGATGCGAATTGAATCTCTGCGCTCAGAGTAGCGCAGAAGGAGATTCGTGTCAAAAGAGCATTATTCCTATCTCTCTCCGAACGTCAGCACAATAAAGGCAAACGCAACCACTCTCCACCCTGAAAAGGATATTCGGGAAGATGACCCTTTTCGCAGGCTGCGTCGCCTATGCGCCAGCCTGCGGTATCTGGTTCGCCTTTCGATGGCGCGAGAAGTATTACGCGAGATTCGCAATCTGGCTTGGCGCATACGAACGATCCAATGTAGGAATCTCGATCGGCAAGGAATCGAGATACCTCGCCTTGAGGAACATATTGCACCGGACCTAAGAGAGCGCGCGTTAAGACAGTGCATAAGGGACATGCAAAGTTTATGCGCCTCCCCTCGTTTGTCATCACTGATTGATGCTGAATTAGTTTCTCAATCGTGGAATCGCGGTGCCATGTGGGCGCTCCGCAATTCTCACACTTCACCTCGCGAATAATCACGGCATCCATAGCGTTGTCCATCATATCCCCACCAGCTCCCCCACCGTCCACTGGCCTCTCCGTCCCGGCCAGCTACAATAAGATCAGTCGCGTCCCCTTGCTCCCTTTTATCCGCTGAAAATTACCTTTCGTCCAATAACAATCGCGTCTGGAGCCGCCTCCATGCCCTTTGCCGATCTCTCTCAAACGGAGTCTCCCTCCCAGCGCCGCGCCAAAATTGTCGCCACGCTCGGGCCGTCTTCCAACACCGAACCTGTCATTCGCGCCATGATCCGCGCCGGGGTCGACGTGGTTCGCCTGAATTTTTCTCACGGCTCGCACGAGCGGAAAGCCGCGGTCATCGAGAAGATTCGCAACGTGAGCCGCGAAGAGCACAAGCCGCTGTGCATCCTGGGCGACCTGCAAGGTCCCAAGATCCGCACTACGCTGCTCAAGGACCATCAACCCGTCCTTCTCAAGGCCGGCCACCGGCTCACCATCACTCCCCGCGACGTCCCGGGCACGGCATCTCTGGTGGGCACCACCTTCAAGACCCTCGCCGAGAACGTCGAACAGGGCTCGCGCATCCTTCTCTCCGATGGGTTGATCGAACTGCGCGTGCACGAGATCGCCGGAGAAGATGTGGTGTGCGACATCGTCAACGGCGGGCTGCTGGGCGAGTGCAAGGGCATCAATCTTCCCGGCGTCCTGGTGCGCACGCCTTCGCTCACTGAAAAGGACTCCGTCGACCTGGAGTTCGCGCTCAATCATGATTTCGACGCCCTCGCAGTCTCCTTCGTTCGCAGCGCGGAGGATGTGAGCCTGGTGCGCAATCGCGTAGCCGCGCACGGCGCCGATACCTGGATCATCGCCAAGTTGGAAAAGCCGCAGGCCGTCGAGCATCTCGACAGCATCCTGCAGGTGGCCGACGGCATCATGGTGGCCCGCGGCGATCTGGGCGTGGAAATGCCTCTGGAGAAGGTTCCCGCCATCCAGAAGCACATCATCCGCCGCGCCGCCGAATACTCCAAGCCGGTGATCACAGCCACGCAGATGCTGGAATCGATGATCGAGAACCCGCGGCCCACGCGCGCCGAGGTCTCCGACGTGGCCAACGCCATCTACGACGGCACCGACGCCGTCATGCTCTCCGGCGAGTCAGCCATCGGCAAATACCCGGTCGAGTCAGTGGAAATGATGGCGCGCATCGTAACCGAGACCGAGCGGCACATGAAGGAAGACCTTGAAGCCGAGCCGCGCGAGCGCCGCAGCGGTCTCTCCATCGCGGAAACCATTTGCGAGGCCACGGCCCACGCCGCCGACGATCTCGACCTGCGCGCCATCGCGCTCTTCACTGAGTCCGGCGCCACCGCGCGCCAGCTCTCCAAATACCACCCCACCGCGCCTATCTTCGCGCTCAGCCCGGTCGCGGTCACCGTCAATCGCCTCAACCTGCTTTGGGGCACCACTCCCATCCGCTGTCACAAGGTCAACTCGACCGAAGCCCTGGTGGATTGTGCGGAATCGCTGCTCGAGAAAGGCGGCTACGTCAGGCCGCGCGAGGTCATCGCCATTGTGGCCGGCACCCGCACCAAATCCGGCTCGACCAACTTCCTGCGCCTGCACGCCATGGGCGAGAACTCGCTCAACGGGCTGCGCTTCCGCGCACCCCGCACCGAACAGCCCGCACCCGATGCTCCTCCAGCGGCCAAAAGACGCCGCGCCGCCCGCCCCGCAAAGCCCACCGAGGCGCGAAAATAGCCACATAACGCGGGAAACATCGCTGCCCGCAGACCCGATGCGGTGACTGCGGCGGCAAGAGCGAAATGCAACAGCTTCTACTCCCACGGTCCCGTTCAGGTAGCCGCATTCACGCGAATTTTTCCCGGCAGGAGTATGCTGGGACCTTCCCCGAAACAATGGGCTGAGATCCGGCTCAATCCGGATCAAGGGAGGAAACATGTTCGAGGGTTCGGCGTCTCTCGCGTTTCTGTGGAATCTCATGATCGGCATCGTGGTGCTGCTGCTGGTCGTCCTTATCCTTAAGTCGATATACAGCATCGGTCCGACGGAAGTTGGATTGGTCCGCAAGCGGTTTGGCGCAAAACTGCCCGGCAGTAACCCGGTGGCTTTCAAAGGCGAAGCCGGCTACCAGGCTGAGTTGCTCATGCCGGGCCTTCGCTTCAAGTTCTACCTGATTTACGCGGTGGCCAAGCATCCGTGGGTACAGGTCCCCGCGGGTCAAATCGGCGTGGTCATCGCTCAAGTGGGCGATTCAACACCCATTGGCGCAAAGTCGGGCGTGTACAAAGCCGAGTTTGGCAACTTCACTGACGTCTCCAACTTCGTCACGAACGGCGGCCAAAAGGGCGTGCAAAGGCCGGTTCTCTCTCCCGGCATGTTGGCCCCAATCCATCCTGTGGCCTTCCTGGTCATCACCAAACCGTCTGTCTTCGGCGTTCCGATCACCGACGCGTACCGCAAGTTAGCCCAGGAAAAAGGCAGGCTCACCTACGAAGCTTTCGGGCTGGAGGAACGGCAACTCGAAGTGACGCGTATTTCGCCCCGGCCGGCCGAGAGCGGCAAAGTCGTCGACATGATCGGCATCGTAACCGCCCTCGAAGGCCAACCGCTGCCCGCCGGCGCCATCGCCAGCAGGCTGGGAGGATTCGTAGACGTCGAAGAGCTGGAAAAGAAAGCCGACACGACGGATTTCCAGCTCATGGCTTCCATCCTCGGCAGCAAGAACACCCTGCACAACAACTACCAGGATTTCCAGCAATTCCTGGATGCCGGCGGAAAGATCGGCCTGCAGCATGATCCGCTTCTCTACGGCGCCTTCAACCTGAATCCGTTTCTGGTGCGCGTGGAGCAGGTCCCCATGCTGGTCGTCGAACAGGGCCAGGTTGCCGTGATTAAGGCCTACGTCGGCCTGCCGACCCAGGACACTTCAGGCGTCGGATTCAAATTCGGCAGTCTGGTGCGGCCGGGCCATCAAGGCATCTGGCAGGAGGCTTTGAGAACCGGCAAATATCCCATCAACCCCCGGATTTACGACGCCAAGGTTGTCCTCACCGCAATCCTCAAGCTCGACTGGGCCAAGGACGTCACCGGAGCCCACGGTCTCGACGCGCGGCTTGAGCCCATCATTGCCAAAAGCAATGAGGGCTTTGTTTTCTCCATTGACCTCCAGGTTCTGATCCACGTTCCTGACACCAAAGCCCCTCGGGTGATTTCCATGGTTGGCTCGATGGAAAATCTGGTGAACGAGGTCCTGCAGGCGGCCGTGGGCAACCTCTTCCGCGACAAGATCGGCGGCATGGAAGCCATCAAGTTCATCCAGACTCGCCAGATCGTCCAGGAAGAAGCATTCGCCTACATCCAAAAAAAGCTCGCCGAATACGAAATCGAAACTCGCGGCGTCTACATCCAGGATGTGATCTACCCGGCCGCGCTGGTCACGGTGCTCACGGAACGCGAGGTCGCCCACCAGGAAGTGGAAACCTTCAAGATGCAGAGGCAAGCGCAGGACCAGCGCATCGAGACCGAGAAGGCCAGAGGAACCGCGGACATGCAGGCTCAGCTCGCTCAATCCGCGGTGGGCGTGGACATCAAGAAGAACAATGCTGAGGCCCGCAAGGCAGAAGCCGATGGCGAGGCCACCTTCATTGAGCGGACCGGCACTGCCCAGGGCGCCCAGGTCCGGGCTGTCGGTTTGGCGCGCGCCGAGGCCTATCAAAAGCAGGTTGCGGCATTGGGCCAGGGAGCTACGGCTCTCGTGAATGCCGTCGAGGCCCTTGCAAAGAGCAACGTCCCATTCATGCCCAACACGCTCGTCGCCGGAGGCGGCGGCTCGGTCGGCGGCGTTCTCGAAGGTCTGGGCGCGCTGCTGATGCAGAAAGTCGGGCCGGGCGCGCCAGCCGCTCCCGCCAGGCCGGGGGACGCGGCCCCGCCCGCCGCACCGGCGCCTCCGCCTGCGAAATCGCCCAAAGCGTAGGAGCCGCAATCGGTCAGCTCACCCGCCCCGATTGAATCATCGCAAGGTGATTCGATCGGGGCTCGCTTTTATCCGGTAAGAGTATTCTGGGGCCTTCCGGGCAACATCAATTTGCTATGAAAGGCAGCGCTACGATGAAAATTCGCTGCAATACGACGTTGATTTCAGCTCTGCTGCTGTCCCTGGGCCTGGTGGCGTTAATTCCGGGAAGCCTGCGGTTCGCGTCAACCTGGAGAGACCTATATTTATATGGCATACCTGGTATGGGAACACCGAACCTTTTGATGATCCTTGGTTTTCATTCTTTGGGGCTCGAGATAATCGGTTTGATCGTCCTCTGGACGGGATATAGAAAAAGAGAACGCTGGGCCTGGTTTGTAATGCTCACCATCCTCTTGTTTCTTGTTTTTCCCCCTCACGTGCTAACGGTGCTCGTAACAGTGCAGAGCTCTGGACCCGATGTTTGGTCCCAATGGTTCCAATACATACGGGAGGGAGACTGGCCGAGTATTTGGATAGCGGTGGGAGTACTTACATTTCTGGTGATGTTGGTCGCTCTGCTCTTGCCGATCAAGGCGTTTTTCTGGAGATCCGCCAACTCGAAGGCAGCAGATGAGTACCACGGGGAGGATGAGAGCGCCTCAACTGGCCCCAGATAACAGAAAGGGAGGCGCTGGCTTCATCCCAGCATGGAATCTTCTGGGCCGTTCAGGGAAACAGGCCCATCACTTCCCAAACAGGCTCAACGGAATCGCATCGCCCATTGCCTTGTATCCCGCCGGCCCCGGATGCAGATGATCGCCGCAATCGTACGCAGGAAGCAACCGATCCGGATGCCCGGGGTCGCGCACCACGGCGTCGAAATCGATTACAGCGTCGAAGTGGCCCTCCGCGCGAATCCACGCGTTCACCGCCTGCCGGTCCGCCTCGCTCAACGGCCCCGGATGGTAGTAGTTCGATCCCACATAGGGCGTGATCGTTGCCCCGTAGACGCGCAACCCATTCTCATGCGCGCGCAGAATGATTTGCTCGTATGCCGCGATCACGCGCTGCACTATGGCCGCATGTTGCTCGGCGGGAACCTCCCCGGTACGCGCGAGGCCCCCGAGATCGTTCACGCCTTCAAACACAATCAGCCATCGCGCGCCGACCGGCGCCAGCACGTCGCGATCCAGCCGCGCCAACACATTCGGTCCCAGCCCATCGGTCAGCAGGTGATTGCCGCCGATCCCTTGGTTCGAAACGCCGATGTTCCGCGTCTTTTTCGAACCCTGCAGCCGCGCGGCGAGCGCATCCGTCCAGCGGTCGCTGCCATTGGTCGTCGCGCCGTGGCCGTCGGTGATCGAATCTCCCAGCGCCACCACGGTCCCTGCCTTTGCCGAGGCCCGCACGTCGATCTCCGTCAATTGGTACCAGTGGTCCACGTGCTTTGCGTCGGGCAGATCCGCCGCGCTTACCGCGTCGCCATGCAAGTAGTACGAAGTGGACCGCGAGCCTGGATGCCCAGTCTCTCGTGCCGGAGGCGCGTCAAGGTGAAATGTAACGGCAACATCGGAAAGCGGCGCCATTGGCATCTCCAGCGGATCGGATACATACTCCGCGCCCGGTGGAATCGTCACATCCGGATTGCCGGCAAAGGTCAGCGCGTGATCGCTCGCGGGATCGATCGCGGGATCGATCGCCGCGGCCTTGGGCGACACCGGGTGCGCCACATGCACCGACGTAAAGTGCAGCGCCTCCGTTCCGAATGCATTCGACAGATGCACTCGCAGCGCCGACCCGCCCAGCGACAGGTGAACGATCTGGCGCACGGTCGCATCGCGCAGATCATCCATGGGCAGCGCGTTCTGCGGCTCGGGAATCTGCTGTGAAGCGCCCCAGCTTGATACCCACACGTCGCTTTTCGCTGCGCCTCGCTGAGCCGGCGCGCAACTCGCCATCAACACAACTGCAACAATTACCGCGAATTTCCAAGCCTGTTTCATGTCCGATGCTTTACCATGTTCCTCGAAGTAAATCGCTTTCCTGAAAAAGCGCTGCAAGCATATCATCCTGGAGCCTGCCCATGCATCCCTGCTTCAAGCCCCTCGTTCTCGCCTGTGTTTTCGCCGTCGCGTCCGCGCTTCAGGCGCAGAACCCCTGCACCCCGGTCACATTCACCGCCGATCAGGATCACCAGAACATGATGGATCAGCTCGGCATCAAGACGCTGCGTCCCGGCTTCAACGGGAACGAGAACGCTCCGAACCATGCCAACTATGACGAATCGAAGGCCAATCCCTACCCGAACGTTCCCGATCCGCTCACGACGAGCGACGGCCGCAAGGTCACCACGTCCGAGATGTGGTGGAAGGAGCGCCGTCCCGAACTCGTTGACATGCTTTCGAAGTACGTCTATGGCTTCGTACCCACGGACGTTCCCAAGGTCCACTGGACCGTCACCACAACCGATCGCGAGTTGATCGGCTTCACTCCGGTCATCGCCAAGGACCTCATCGGCGAGGTGGACAACTCGGCCTGCCCCGCCATCAGCGTCAAGATTCACATGACTCTCGTCACGCCCGCGAACGCCACCGGTCCTGTTCCCGTGCTCATGATGTTCGGCCGCGCCGGCTCTCCCAATCCCAACGAGCCGCGCGGCGAAGACCTCGAACGCATCAACAAGGCATGGAAAGCTCTGCTCCTCCAGCAGGACCCGTCGCTCAAGGACGTGTTTGCCCAGCACCCCGCATGGGAGCCGTTGAAGGAGAGCCCGTTCTTTCAGCCTCCGCAGTTGAACGAAGATGGCGATCCGCCCAACCAATGGCAGCTTGTGGCCGCCGGCTGGGGCTTCGTTCTCTTCGATCCAGCCAGCGTCCAGGCCGACAACAGCGCGGGAATTACGCGCGGCATCATCGGCCTGGTCAATCATGGCCAGCCGCGCAAGCCCGAAGATTGGGGCGCGCTACGCGCATGGGCATGGGGAGCCGGCCGCGGCCTCGACTATCTTGAGACTGACCCGACCGTCGACGCCAAACACGTCGGTATTGACGGCGTCTCGCGCTATGGCAAAGCCGCGCTCGTTACCATGGCCTTCGATCCGCGCTTCGCCATGGTCCTCGTCGGCTCCTCCGGCAAAGGCGGCGCGACGCTGCTGCGCCGTAACTTCGGCGAAGGGGTGGAAAACCTGGCCACTGGTGAGTCTTACTGGATGGCCGGCAACTTCATCAAATACGACGCGAGCGATGCCACGTTCGGCAGCATGACTCCCGGCGATCTTCCCGTCGATTCCAATGAGCTCATCGCGCTCTGCGCGCCGCGGCTTACTTTCATCAGCTACGGCGTCCCTGCGAAGGGCGACGCCAAGTGGCTCGATCACGAGGGCAGCTTCATGGCCACGATCGATGCCAGCCGCGTCTTTACCTTGCTCGGCGCAAAGGGCCTCGACATTGAGGGCGACTACAACACGGCCAAAATGCCGCCCGTCAATCAGGGGCATCTCGATGGCCAGCTCGCCTGGCGCCAACACGACGGCGGCCACACCGATGCGCCCAATATGAAGTGGTTTATCCAGTGGGCCGACAAGTTCATCGGCCACACGCCGCCGCAGTAGCGGGATTAGAACGGGCGCGCTCACCGGGAGACCGATCTCCGCGCGCCCGATCGCTTGCTCTGCTGTTCCCTCGCTCCCTTGTTCCCTGTCTCTTAGTCGTCGTCCGGCGGGCCGCTCGGCTTTTCGCGGATCAGTTCGTCCGCCGTCACTCCGGTTGCAATCGGCGCGAACGGCCGCGGCTTCTGCGTGTAATCGAAGCAATCGCTAAAATCGTCAGCAGTCGCGTCACGCATGCCCAGGCTCCCCAGTCCCCAGTTGTGCTCGATGAAGGTGATGAAGCCGCTGGCTTCGTGCACCTGGTGCGAAATGTAGGCCTGCTTCGCGTAGGGCGATACCACCAGAACCGGAACGCGGAATCCCGGCCCCATGGCATCGACCGTGGGCGGAAGCACATGGTCGTACCAGCCACCCCAGTCGTCCCAGGTAATGAAGATCGCCGTCGAATTCCAGAACTTGCTTTGCCCGATGGCGTTGACGACCGTCGCCACCCAGTCCGGCCCTTCCGCGCTTCCCGTTCCGGGATGATCGGAGTGCAGGTAGTCGGGAATGACCCACGTGACCTGCGCCAGCTGGCCGTTTTGAATATCGGTGAGAAACTGGGTCTGCGGATAGATCACGTTCGCGTTCCAGTCGGCTCCGTAGCGAATGTGCCGGATGGCGTCGTAGGCCGATCCGACGTTGATGGGGTTCGTGCTGGCGGGCGCATAGTAGCGCCAGCTCATTCCCTTTGCGTCGAGCAGGTCGGCCGCGGTCGCGTAGTCCCAGCAGGGAAAACCACCGGGAAGGTCGGTACCATCGGGCCCGAGCACGGGAACGGTCGTTCCGGCTGGTGCGTCGCAGCCCCAGTAATCGCTGTCGGGATTCTCGGTGGCCAGCGCCGATTGCCCGGCAATCATGTACATATGCGCGGGAAAGCTGGGACCGGTGTTCGATTGGAACATGCGGTCGCCGAGCACGTATTGCTGGGCCATGGTCCAATACGCCTGAATTTCGTCGTGGGGAACGTAGGCGTAAGCAAACGTGGGCGGATTCATGTTGCTGCGCGCGAAGCCATCCATCTTGCCGTTGTCCAGGTCCTGCCACCAGCCCGGGTGCGAGTGGTCGAGATCGCGCGGGTCGGCGAGCGAGATGGGGACGAGCGGAATCGGCGTTCCGAGGCTCATTCCCACCTGTACCGAATCGGCGCCGGGAAAGCCGTTGAACAGGTTGTCGAAGCTGCGGTTCTCCTGCATCACCACCACAACGTGCTGGATGGGCGAACCGGCGACGGGTGAAACGGTTCCCGGGCCCGAGAATAGAGTCAACTTGCATCCGGCAAACGACGAAAGGGGCACAAGGATCGCTGCGCCGAGAAACAAAAGAACGGGACCGCGCTTGCGATGCACGAACCTCGCAGCCGATACGATGGGTGTCGATCGCAAATATCCTGCGCCCATATGGCCCCGCTAGAACTCCGATCGCACAGCCGGCAGGCGCCGACGCTCCGATGATAGCGGAATCGGACGCATAGGTTGTCAGTAGGTTGCAACCGGGGGACAAATTGATGAATAGAAGTCGCTGCGCAGCGCTGACAGTGCTTCCGGGGACGGTCGCTGGGACGTGGTCCCCCTTTCTATTCCCTGTTCCGTGCTCCCTATTCCCAGTTTCTCAGTCGTCGTCCGGCGGGCCGCTCTGCAGTTCGCTGAGCAGCCTATCCACGGTCAGCTTGGTCGGAATCGGCATAAAGGAGGGCGGCTTCTGGCTGTAATCGAAGCATTCCAGGTAAGCATCTGAACCTGCGTCGCGCGCGCCCAGTGTGCCCAAATCAAAGTTGTGCTCAATGAACTTGATGAACCCGCTGGCCTCGTGGAAATGATGCGTGACATAGCCGTGCTTTGCATAGGGCGAGACAACCAGCAGAGGAACGCGGAACCCGGGGCCCATGGCGTCCACCTTGGGAGGATCGACATGATCGTACCAGCCGCCCCAATCGTCCCAGGTAATGAAGATCGCCGTCGAGTTCCAGAATTGGCTGTTGCCGATGGCGTTGACGATCGACGCCACCCAGTCCGGGCCTTCGTTGCCCGAGCCCGGATGATCGGAGTGCGCCCAATCGGGAACGATCCAGGTCACCTGCGCCAGCTCGCCATGTTGGATGTCGGTGATTACGCGGCTCTGCGGCGAGATCACGTTGTCGTTCCAGTCGTTGCCGAAGCGGATGTGCCGGACCGCCTGGTATGCCGAGAGGGTGAAAAAACGGTCGCCGCTCGCGGGAGCATAGTAGCGCCACGTCACGCCCCTCTCGTCGAGCAGATCGCCGACGGTCTGGTAGTCAAAACACGGGTAGACGCCAAGAAGCTCGGTGCCGTCAGGACCGAGCAGCGCCGCCCTCGAACCGGAGTCCGCATCGCATCCCCAAACCGAGCCGGTCGGGTTCTCCGCCACGTTCGCCGATTGCCCCGCAATCATGTACTGATGCGCGACAAAGCTGGGGCCGGTATTCGATTGAAACATCCGGTCGCCGAGCACATACTGACGGGCCAGCGCCCAGTACGGTTCCACGTCCTTCTCGGGAACGTAGGAGTACGGCAGCGTCGACCCGCTCTCCCCGAATCCATCCATCTTCCCCTGGTCCCAATCCTTCCACCAGCGCGTGTGCGAATGGCTTAGGTCGCGCGAATCGGCGAGCGAGATGGGCGTGAGCGCGATCGACTGGCCGCCGTTCATGCCGGTCCGTGCCGAATCGGCGCCGGGAAAGCCGTTAAACAAGTTGTCGAAGCTGCGGTTCTCCTGCATGATCACGACGATGTGCTCGATGGGTGAACCGGGAATGGGAGAAACCTTGCTCTCGGGCACGGGCGGCGAGGGGCCAAACACAACAGTGGCGCTACACCCGGTGAGCCAGCCGATCAGGAGCGCGCTCGCGGTCAGAATCGCCAGTAGCGAAACAAGGAGCGGCCATCGCCAACGACGTGGGCGCGTCGCCGACCCTGTGCTTCGCATTAGTCGCAGTTCTCGCCGCCCCACTCTTCGCCCCCAATGCCTGCCCTCGCCTTGATCTTGCTGCACCTTCAAAAGCCGACCCACTGCATGACCTTACCAAAAGACAAGTCAACTTGGAGCAATCTCGGATTTGCCGGTAAGTTTCGTGCCGTTCCCAAGATAACGGGCCTGAGGTACCAGCGTGTTTGCCGAGTTGGGTACTTTTCTGGGAGTGCCTCGAGTTCCCCGCAGTTCTCGCTGCCTCATGCAGTTCCGTTCGATTGCGCAGCAAGAATACGGATGGAGTTCGCGGATTCATGTGATTCTTGACACGCGTTAATGCCTTGTTTCCGGAAGGCGGAAAGGCCGCCGAACGAATGGCGGAACGGCACGTTTCTCACTTCGTTTACGGCCTCCGCGAAGACGCGGCGTATATTCCTTTCGAACTCCAAATCAATCGTTGAGAGGGCCCATGACTCGGCCAGGATCGCAAATCGGGGCGGCTGCCTTTCGTTTCGTCTGCGTACTCTTTCTTTTCGCATTGCTTGCGGCGGTTTCTGGCGCAGCGCGCGCGCATGGCGCCCGCATTCGACCTGACGACAATGGACGGCCGGCACATCACCATGGACAGCCTGGCCGGAAAGGTTGTCCTCATTGACTTCTGGGCCACCTGGTGCAGGCCGTGCCGCGAGGCCTTGCTGCACATTCGGGACATTGCGCGGAAGTATCAGCGGCAGCCTTTCGTCGTGCTCAGTGTGAGCATGGATAACGACGCAGACAAGTGGAAGGACTTTGTGGCAAAGAATGGGATGACTTGGCTGCAATACCGCGACGGAAGATTCACGGGACCGATGGCAACGCGGTTTGGAGTGGACGCCATTCCAGCCACGTTTTCCATCGACGCTGACGGCGTCCTTGAAGACCAGCACGTGGGCGACGCGAGCATCGAAGGCAAATTGAAGAAGATGATCGCGCATGCCGTCGAAGTCCAAAACAGCAAACCGGCTCCTGCAGCCAATCAAGGCCCTGGCGGCGGAGATTGAGCAACACCAGTTCCATTTTGGGCAGGCGGCTCCCCAAAAGCGGCGCGCAACACCGTACCACACCTTGCCCATCTTGCACAAGACTTGCAATTTCGCCGCGCTACCCCTACTATCCGCATTAGAAACCGGCCTGCAAAGCAAGTGGGTAGTCAACGCTGGTTGAACCTACATTCAACGAACAGGGGCTCGACTCGATCATCGGTTTTGTGTGCAGTGTCCGCCAGTCCGGAATGCCTAATGAACCGCGGGGAGCTCCACCGTCTTAGGACGGGTTCACCGGCGCATTGCCCACGGCCCCGCGGGCCGGGTTCTACTTTTCCCTTCCCTCGCGCAACCCCGCCTGACCTCTAAATCCTCTAAACGGCTAAATCCCTTATTCTGTCTCAGGTGCACCCAGTTCTCTTTCACATCGGGGCAGTTACGATCCCGTTTTATGGCGCGATCGCCGCCTTGGGAGTGCTTCTGGCGCTCGCCCTGGCGCAGCGCACCGCGCGCATCGCGGGCGTGGACGCGGGCAAAGTGTGGAACCTGTGCATCCTGAGTATGTTCGCAGCGCTGGCCGCCGCGCGGCTGCTGCTGGTCGTGGCCAACTGGAGCGTCCTGCGCCACCATCCTGCCTGGGTGCTGGGCCTGGCAATGGTGCATCATCCGCTGCTGGCTGGCGCAGGCGCGCTGGCGGGCGCCGGTTGCGCGGCATGGTGCGCGCGTCGCAGCAAGCTCCCTTGGCGCGCCACAGCCGACGCGCTGGCCCCGCCGCTTGCCGTGGGCCTGGCGTTCGAGCAACTGGGGGCGCTGGCGGCCGGCTCGGGTTACGGCACCGACGCCGGACCCGGTGTCCACTGGGCCGTCACCTACGCCAACCCGCTGGCTGCAATCTGGAGCGGCGCGCCGCTGGGCGTCCCGCTGCATCCTGTGCAAGCCTATGCCGCGCTCGCCTTCCTCACCCTCGCGGTGCTTCTGCTGGTCTGGCTGCGGGTCGAGCACCGGCCGGGCGACGTAGCCGGACTTTGGCTGATGGGAGCCGGAGTCGCAATCTACATCACCGAACTGTGGCGCGATCCGGAGGGCCGCGGCTCGCTCTTCCACGGCGCAATCGACGGGCCGCAGATCGCCGCAATCTTGCTGGTGCTTTTGGGGGCGCTTGTTCTGCGTGAGCGCAAAAGCGCACCTCGCGCCGGGGGCGACGCTGTGCCCGCCGCCGAAAACCGAGGCTCCGCATGAACGCTCCGCGCCGGATCGATGTGCCCGCCGAGGCGCATGGACAGCGCCTGGATGTTTTCCTGGCCGCACAACTCCAGAGCATAAGCCGCTCGCGCGTACAACTCCTCATCGACCAGGGCGGTGTACTGGTCGACGGCGGCAGGAGAAGCCCTCGCTGAAGCTGCGCGGCGGCGAACGAGTCACCATCACCGGCGAGCCGCATCCCGCGCCGCTCAAGGCCGTGCCGGAAGAGATTCCGCTCGATGTCGTCTATGAGGACGCCGACCTGGCTGTCGTGAACAAGCCGGCGGGCATGATGGTTCACGCGGGAGCGGGGCGGAGCGGCGCCGCGGCGGGCCAGGAACTCGATGCGCGCAGCCGGGGAACACTGGTCAATGCCCTGCTGCACCGCTTCAAGACGCTTTCCTCAACGGCGGGCGAACTTCGCCCCGGTATCGTGCACCGGCTCGACAAGAGCACCAGCGGACTGATCATGGTGGCCAAGAACGATCGCGCCCATGCAGCCCTGGGCGCCATGTTTGCGGGCCGGCGCGTCGAAAAAACCTATCTCGCCCTGGTGCATGGATCGGTGGTGCGAGAGAAAGGCACCATCAGCGCCCCCGTCAGCCGCGATCGCGTGCGACGCACGCGCATGACCACGCGGCCCAGCGAAAATGCCCGCTCGGCGGTGACGCACTACGAAGTCGTCCGTCGCATAACCAGCCGGTTCGGCAAATTCACTTTGCTCCGGGTACGCATTGAGACCGGCCGAACGCACCAGATCCGCGTGCACATGGCCTCCATCGGCCATCCCGTGGTGGGCGACACGCTCTACGGCGGCGCGGCGCAGTTGAGGGATAAGGCGGCTCTGCAAACGGCGAGTTCGCGTGCCGCGCGGGCAAAGGCAGAGCCGGAATCGCTCCGTCTGGGCCGTAACTTTCTCCACGCAGCCAGGCTCGAATTTGCTCATCCCCTGACAGGCAAGCTCCTCCAGCTCGAGGCGCCGCTCCCCGATGAGTTGACTGCTTTCCTTAGCCGCCTGGAATCCGTCTAACCATTACGATTCGCAGTTCACCTGTGGACAAACTCGGGGAGTAAACCCCAATCGACCGCCGCCTAGCGCGGCGATTGCTAATATAAGAACGTGATGGACACACAGCTTCTTACGCCTCAGGCAATGGCAAGTCCGCGGCTGCGGCGATTCCTATCCGTCGCACTGGCGGCTGCGTTTCTTTGCGTCACGGCGCCGGCTCAGCAACCCGGGCAACCCGCCGCAGCTCCGCCCGCCCAACCCTCCTCACAACCGCCGCCACCAGGCCCGACGCCAACAGACGTGGGCGCGCCGACCATCAGGAAGACCGTCAATGAGGTCAGCCTCATCTTCACCGTCACTGACAGGCATGGGCACTACATTGCCAACCTGAACCAAAGCGACTTTGCCCTTCTCGACGATCAGAAGGCGCCGGCGCGCGTGAACTCGTTTCACCAGCAGATCAATCTGCCGTTACGGGTGGGCATCGTGATCGACGCCAGCAGCTCGATCCGTTCCCGCTTCCAGTTTGAGCAGCAATCGGCTACGGAGTTTCTGCTGGAAGTGCTCAAGGCGAAGAACGACCGCGCCTTCGTGATGGGATTCGATGTGACGCCGACGGTGACGGCGGACTGGACCAACAATCAGGACGCCCTGGAGACGGGCATCAACAAGATGCAACCCGGCGGCGGCACCGCGCTCTTCGACGCCGTGTATACCGCGTGCCGCGACAAGCTGCTTACCGAGCGCGGGCCCGAACCGGTGCGCAAAGCGATCATCCTGGTCTCCGACGGCGACGACAACCAGAGCCGCGTCTACCTTCCTGAAGCCATCAAGGAATGCGAGCGGGCCGAGACCATCATTTACGCCATCAGCACCAACTGGACGCCCAGCCGCGGGCCGGGCGACAAGGTGCTGCAGGACCTCGCGGAGCAAACCGGCGGCGAGGTCTTCTTCCCCCCCTCGGTGGAAGAAATGGCCACGAGTTTCAAGAACATCGAGGAGGAACTGCGCAGCCAGTATGCGCTCGTCTATACGCCCGCCGAATTTAAGGTCGACGGCTCTTACCGAACGATCTACCTTTACTGTTACGACCGCCGTTACACGGTGCGCGCCAAAAAGGGCTATTTCGCCACCGGCCGGTGAATCAATCATCACGGCCACAGGGCGCCGTCGCCGCGCCTGAGACCTTCCTTTGAGCGCGGTCATCGCCGCGCTCTTTCTGTTGGTCGCGCCGATTCTTCCTCGCGCTTGGGCGCCATGTCCCAAATCAGGACGAACTTCGGATGTTCTGTCCGGATTTGGATCAGTCCCGGAATCCTGTTCGGGTCGCTTCATCCCATTCCACCCGCCGCACGATGAAATAGATGTGGGAGATTCCAGGCATCTCAAGGAGATTTGCCACGGAGTGAGGGATTTTCGGTGATCCGGCAGGCAATATCGTGCGACATCTGTGCAGCAGAAAAGCGGCAGACCAATCACTGGTTTGTTGCCTACGAACAAGCGGGAGAGCTTCGCGTCAGCGGTTGGAACTCGCGCCACCGGCTGCGCGCGGACGCCAAACATCTCTGCGGGCAAACCTGTCTCCACAAGTTGGTTGACGAATTCATGGCCAAATCCATTGCCGTGCGGACGCAGCGCACCGTGGAGGCGGGCGAGGTTGACGCGGAACCGAAGTTGGCCGCGGATACCAGCCTCACCTCCGCCGCGGCCCATGCAGAGCCGGAATCGTCGGTGCGATTGATCACCCCGCCTGCGCCGCCGCTGCCCAAGCCTGTGTATCGCCCTCAGCCTGAATTGGTGACCATGCCAACGCGGCCGCATCCCGAGGATTTCGCTCCTGTCCCGGAAGAGACGCCGCGCTACGCTTCGCGCAACTGGCGCGCCGAAGCCTGGGAGCGGGAACGTGAACGCGAATTGCGTGCCATCGAGAATCGTCCTGACATTGCCGCGCGCCGCAGGTCGAGTGCTTGACCCGGACTGCGAATAGGAGGGCCTTTATGTGGATCGATCTGACCTTGGCGCTCCTGGCTGTGCTTCCGTTGCTCATTGGGAAGCCAGATCACGCGCAAATTCACGCCGATGTCCGCGGCGGAGTTCCGAGCGGACCGCCTATTTTGGCGGCGCCTTGCCGGCTAGAAGCGCCATCAGTCCGTCTTCGTCAATGACCGGAATCTTGAGCTCGCGCGCCTTGTCGAGCTTGGAGCCGGCCTCTTCGCCGGCTACCACGTAGCTGGTCTTCTTGCTCACCGAGCCCGCGGTCTTGCCGCCGGCGGCCTCAATCTTCTCCTTGGCCTCGTCGCGCGTCATGGTGGGCTGCGTCCCGGTCAGCACAAAGGTCAGGCCCGCAAGCTGTGTGGAGCGCTGTTTCTTTTCCGCGGTCATATCCACCCCGGCGCGCTTCAGGCTTTCCACAAGCTTCCGGTTCGCCGGCTGCGCGAAAAACTCCAGGATGGCCTCGGAGATCCGCGGGCCCACCTCTTCCACGCGCTCCAACTCCTCGGCCGAGGCCGCCATCAGCGCATCGATCGAGCCAAACTCCTGCGCGAGCAGTTCCGCAGTGCGCTCACCGACGAAGCGAATGCCCAATCCCATCAGCACGCGCGCCAAGCCGGCGCGCTTCGAATCCTCAATTTCCATAAGGAGCGTCTTCGAAGCCTTCGGACCAAGCAGTCCTTCTGTCTTCGTTTCGTCGAGACCGCTCGCCTTATTCTTGCGGGTGACCTGTTTTTCAAGCGAGAGTAGGTCTCGCTCGTCGAGGCGGTAGAGATCGGCGACGCTCTTGACGAGCTGTTTTTCTGTCAACTGCTCCACCACCGCATCACCCAGCCCTTCGATATTCATCACATCGCGGCAGCCAAAGTGCAACAGGCTCTCGCGCAGCTTGGCGGGGCAGTTCAGGTTCACACAGCGGTAGTCCACCTCGCCTTCCGCGCGGACGACCCGGCTACCGCACTCCGGACACTCCGAAGGAAAGGTGAAGCGATGCTTCCCGCGAAGGTGCTCAGCGTCTTCGATCACCTCCACCACCTTCGGGATCACGTCGCCGCCGCGCTCCACCTTCACCCAGTCTTCCAGCTTCAGTCCCAGCCTCTCGATAAAGTCCGCATTGTGCAGAGTGGCGCGGCTCACCGTGGTGCCGCCGATGAAGACTGGCGTCAGCTCCGCCACCGGCGTCAGCTTGCCGGTGCGGCCCACCTGCACCGTGATGTTCTTTACCTGGGTCACGCCCGCCTTGGCCGTGAACTTGTAGGCGATGGCCCAGCGGGGCGCGCGGCCTGTGTACCCCAGCCGCTGCTGCGTGGCGTGCGCATCCACCTTCAGCACCACGCCGTCGATCTCATAGCCCAGTGTGGCGCGCTTGCTCTCGGCGTCGTCGATGAACTTGAGCATCTCCTCGACGGTGCTCACGCGCTGCCGATGCGGATTCACGCGAAAGCCCAGAGCGGTGAGCGTGTCGAGGGTCGCGGTCTGACCGGCGGCAAAGTACTCGCCCTCGACGAGCAGAAAGTATGCGAAGAAGACCAGCCGCCGGTTGGCGACGATCGAAGGCTCGAGGGTGCGAAGCGTGCCTGCCGCGGAGTTACGGGGATTGACGAAGACCGGCAGCCCTTCGCGCTCGCGCTCTTCGTTTAGGCGCTGGAAGGCCGCCTCCGGCATGACGACTTCGCCCCGCACTTCAAATGTCTGCGGCAATCGAGCCTTTTTCAACCGCTCGGCAGGGATGCTGAGCGGCACGCTGCGGATGGTGCGAATGTTTGAAGTGACGTCCTCGCCGGTCTGCCCGTCGCCGCGCGTCAGGCCCGTGACGAGCCGCGCTCCGCCTCCGGGGGCGGATTGGTAGAGCAGCGCCACGCTCAGACCGTCAAGCTTCAGCTCCGCCGTGTACTCAACCGGCAGATTGCCCGCCAGCTCGCGCACTCGGCCGGCCCAGTCTGTGAGTTCCTCGGCCGAGTAGGCGTTGTCAAGCGAGAGCATGGGCCGCGAGTGCTGCGCCTTCCTGAATCCCTCGGCCGGCTTGCCGCCCACGCGCTGCGTCGGCGAGTCCGCCGAAAGCAGCTCAGGGTGCGCCGCCTCCAGCCGCTTCAGCTCGTTCATCAGCGCGTCGTACTCGGCGTCGCTGATCTCCGGGGCATCGAGAACGTAATACAGATGCTCGTGGCGGCGAATCTCGTCCCGCAGCTTCTCGATCTTTTTTGCCGCGTCCCGCTCGCTCATAGCTAAGGATTATAGTGAGCCGCAAAGGGACGGGTGCCCCATCCTCGCCGGGTCTTTGTTTTTCCGGCTAGGGTGGGGAGTCTTCGATCACTACACTGAAAGGCTGCGGTACTGGAGCACCGTCTATTTGGCGATCTCCCCCTTTAGCCCGCGATCCTTCAGCATCGGCTCGATGCTCGGCTCCGCGCCCAGCCACGCCGCATACATCTTTTGCAAGTCCGCGGTGTTGCCGCGCGACAGCACCATCTGCCGGAAGCGATCACCGTTGGCACGCGTCATGCCGCCGTGATCCTCAAACCACTGAAAGGCGTCATCGTCCAGCATCTCACTCCATGTGTACGCGTAGTAGCCTGCTTGGTAGCCGTTGGCCCAGATGTGCAGGAAATAGCTGGAGCGATAGCGCGACGGCACGTCGCTGATCCACAGATGCGTCTTCCTGAGCGCCTGCTCCTCAAACGAATCCGGATTCTCGAGCGGCGCGCTTGCCGGCAGCGTGTGCCACTCCATGTCCAGACGGGCGGCCGCAAGAATCTCGGTCAGGTCATAGCCCTGGTTGAAGGTCTTCGCCTTCGTGATTTTTGCCGCCAGCTCCGCGGGCATAGGCTCACCGGTCTTGTAGTGCCTCGCGTAGTGCGCAAAGACCGCCGGATAGCTGGCCCAATGCTCGTTGAACTGCGAGGGGAACTCAACGAAATCCCGCGGCACCTGAGTGCCCGAAAGGCTCGGATACTTCGTGTTGGCAAACATGCCGTGCAGCGCGTGGCCGAACTCGTGGAACATTGTCGTTACATCGTCGAAACTGAGCAGCGCAGGCTGTCCCGGAGCGGGCTTCTCGAAGTTGGCCACGTTGAAGACTACGGGCAACGTGCCCAGCAGCTTCGACTGCGGCACAAGACTGTCCATCCACGCGCCGCCGTTCTTGTTGTCGCGCTTGAAGTAGTCGCAGTACCACAGCGCCAGCGGCGTGCCATCCGCGTCGAAAACCTCAAAGACGCGCACGTCCGGCTGGTAGACCGGAATGTCCCTGCGCTCCTTGAAGGTGAGGCCGTAAAGCTCGTGGGCCGCGTAGAAGACTCCGTTTTCGAGCACGTTGTTCAGCTCGAAATAGGGCTTCACCTGCGCCTCGTCATAATCGTATTTGGCCTTGCGCACCTGCTCGGCATAGAACTCCCAGTCCCACGGCTCGAGCGTGAACCCTCCATGCTGCGAGTCAATCAGCGCCTGAATGTCCTTGGCTTCGCTGGCCGCCCTCGCCGTGGCGGCCGGAACCAGCGCATCGATGAAATGAATCGCCGCCTCCGGCGTCTTGGCCATTTGGTCGGTTAAATTCCACGCCGCGTAGTTCGAGAAGCCGAGCAGCGCGCCTTTTTCCGCGCGAAGCTGCGCCAGCCGGGAAATGGTCGAGCGTGTGTCGTTGGCGTCGCCGCGTTCGGCTCGGTTCCATGAGTGTTCAAAGAGCGCCTGACGGGTGGCGCGGTTGGTCAGGAAAGTCAAATCGGGCTGCTGCGTGGTGTTCTGCAAGGGGAGCAGCCAGCCTTGCTGCTTGCGTCCCTTCGCGGCCTCCGCAGCCGCGGCCATCTGCGCTTCGCTCAGTCCAGCCAGCGCCGCCGGGTCATTCGTCGAGTACGCTCCATCCTTCGCGGCCGCGAGCAGTTTGGTGATGAAGGCATTCTCGAGCGTGGCTTCCTCTTCGTTGATCTTCTTCAGCTTTGCCTTGTCCGCATCGGAAAGATTCGCGCCTGCCTTCACGAATTGCTGGTAGTCGTATTCAACCAACCGCAGCGATTCAGGATCAAGATTGAGCGACGCGCGCTCGTCATAGATCGCCTTCACGCGCGCATAGAGCTTGGCGTTCAGATAAATTGCATCCTGGTGCGCCGCGAGCCGGGGCGCTTCGTAAGCTTGCACGTTTTGCAGCGCCTCGTCGGTATTCGCGCCGGTGACGCAGTTGAATGCTTGCCACGCGCGGGTGAGCAGTTGGCCCGAGCGCTCCAGCGCCACTAGTGTGTTCTCGAAAGTCGGCGGCGCAGGATTGTTGGCCATCGCTTCAACCTCCGCGATCTGCTGCGTCATGCCCGCATCAATGGCCGGCTGGTAGTCGCTGTCCTTGATCTTGTCGAAGGGCGGCGCCTGAAACGGCAGCGTGCTGGATGCATAAAACGGATTGCCTGGGCCGAAGGCGGCGCCGGCGGTTTGCGTCTGCGCTGCACCGGTTCCGGCAGCCACGGCGCCCAGAGCGATTGAGACACCAGTAGCTGTAATCAGAATTCTCCCCTTCATCCGGTAAATCTGAAATTGCATCATGGCGGCAAGAGGCCCCTCGAGCGGCCTATGAATCCATCCCATGATTGTAGGCCCACCCTGGCGAAAGTGCCCGAGCCGCGCCGATGCTCCGATCCATTGCGCCGGATCTCGTTCTCCGCAGTGCGGTGCGCACGATCTCGCCGGCTTCTGTCGCGCTGGCGCGCCGATGTGCCATCCTTGAGAAGGGAACGCCGTCATTCATGGAACCTGTCACTCACTTCCTTACCGGCGCCTGCCTGGGCCGTGCCGGATTCAACCGCAAGACCGCCTATGCAACGCTGACTGCGGTGCTGGCCTCCGAAGCCGCCGATCTCGATGTTCTGTGGGGATTCGCCGGGCCGGTTGAGGGGCTCAAACACCATCGCGGCATCACGCATACGTTCTGGGCCGTGCCTGTGGTGGCCGGCGTGGTGGTGGGCGCGGTTTGGCTCTTCCATCGCTGGAGCGAAACCCGGCACCGGCGCAAGGAAGATGCGGCCGCCCGAGACGGCGCTCTCAACCCGACGGCAAACACGTCCTCAGCGTCAGGCGCGCAACACCAGCCCATTCGCTGGGGTTGGCTCTACGCGACCGCGTTTGTCTCCGCACTCAGCCACCTGTTGCTCGACTGGAGCAACAACTACGGCCTGCGGCCATTCTTCCCTTTCAATCCCCACTGGTATGCGGGCAGCTTCATGTTTATCGCCGAGCCGGTTCTCTGGGCGCTGCTTCTCGTGGCGCTGGTCATGCCGTGGCTGCTTGGCCTTGCGGACCGCGAGATTGGCGTGCGGCAGAAACCGTTCCGTGGGCGCGCCTGGGCCATCTTTGCACTCAGCGGAATGGTCGTGCTGGGTTGCTGGCGCTGGGCTGAGCACGCGCAGGCGCTGGCCATGCTCGATAACACGCAGATCACCTCCGAGCCAGTCACGCGCATTGCTGCCGAGCCGTACATGGTCAATCCCTTCCGTTGGCATGCGATCCTGGAAACCGCCGATTTCTATCAGACCGCCGAGATCAACACGCGCGCCGGCTCGATTGACAGCGACCCGCACGGCAACGTGCTCTACAAGCCTGCCGACACTCCGGCCGTTGAAGTCGCCAAGCGCACCCTTCTGGGCCAGGTGTATCTGGACTGGGGGACCTGGGCGGTGGTGCGGGACGTCGGTCAGGAGCCAGCGCCAGGCATGGACCCTCCACAATTGCCTCTGGATCGACAGTGGACGACGGTAGAGTTCACCGATCTGCGCTTCGATTATCGGTTCATCGGCACCCGCAGCGCCGCCGCGCGCGCACCGCTCGCTGGCTGGGTCTACGTCGTCGACGGCCACGACGACGCCGGCGAGGCGATGAGTGGCCGGCAACAACGCTAGATCAAACAACGGTAGATGGTTTGTTCCGGGGATTTGTTCCGGCGCAAAAAAATATTCGTTTCGTGGAATGGCTTGGGTTGACCGCATGGCTCGCGGACCGCAGAATAGATTCAGTCCCTTGATTCGCGGGACCTCCGTTTCAGACCGGGATTTCTCGTAACTCCAACGAAGAGGTGGTCATGGTCGCTTATCTGCTGGTGTTGGTTGCTGTGTTGACCCGCGTGCTGCCCCATGCGGGGTGGTGGAACTTTACCGCTGTCACCGGCGGCTTACTCTATTTCGGCGCGCGCCGCCCCTGGCGCGAGATGCTTGTGCCACTCGGCGCCCTGATTGCCACCGATTGCTTCCTGACCATCGCCGTTTACCACTACAGCTTCCGTTGGCAGGACTACCTGACTACGTGGCTGTGGTACCCGGCGGCAATGGCGCTGGGATCCATTCTGCTGCGCAAGCGCGTGACCTTCGCGCGCGGGATTGCGGGTGCGCTCCTGGGACCGACTTCGTTCTTCCTCGTCTCCAACTATGGTGTGTGGGCCAGCGGTTTTAACGGCTATCCGCACACCCTCGCCGGACTCGCAGCCTGCTACCTGGCCGGCGTGCCCTTCTACCGCAACGATCTGGTCGCAACGTCGATCGTTCTGGGCGTGGCGCTTGGCGTGCCCGCGCTGGTACGCAGGATGCGTGAACCGCAAGCCACGAGCGAGCCCGGAGCGGCTAGATTCCAATAACACTTCCGTAACGCCTTCGGGGATTCACTTGGTTGACAGTCGCGTCTGCGGCAAGGGACGCTTGTAGAGTTGTTCATTCCCTGTCGCGCCCTGGAGGTCAACTATGAGAATGCGATTTCCCTTGGAGGAAAGCCTTGCCCTCCCCGCGGTCGTGTGCCTGTTGGCGCTTATGCCGGTCGGAGCTCAGCAAAACAGCGGCGCACAGCAGAACGCCGGAACCACGCCTACAACCAGCGGCAGGGGCACCGGAACTCGTGTCGAAAAATTCAAGGTCAAGCAGGAATTTGGCCCGCAAACCGTGTCGCGGCGCGGCGACCGGACGGCCGTGGCCACGCCGCCGGGCCAGGGCGATGGCACGCAGGGAACCAACAGCGGCAACAGCGCGAATGGATCGAGCGACGCGATCAAGCAGGACTTCGGCCCAACCGCGCATGGCCTGCGCAAAGAGACCACGAGCGCGCCCAACGCAATCGACGCGGGCGGAAAGCCGCTGCGCCTACAAACTACGAAGAATTCCATCGATCAGGGCGGCAAGCCACAGAAAAGCACAGACCCGAAGTAACGACCCAAAGGCGCAACCCTCGCTCTTGCCCTGTGATCGCGTTGGGCATCGCCATCACCGCTGCGCCGCTGCGATCCATCTCAATGACCACCAAAATCGGGCTCTCTACCACGTTCCTTCCGGGCAGCGGATGCGAGTCCTGCGCTGATGATTCGTGTGCGGTTGCGTACGGCACGATCCGCGCGGTGGGCCCGAACCGGCTCTCACGCGCTCTTGCAAGTTGGCGTAGGGCAGGCGCATTGATCTGGGCGGCGGAGGGGAATTGACAGCGGAGTGTCCTACAGAGCGCTTCAAACTGTGGAAATCTTGGATCGATGGTCCGTGCAAAGGCCCTGCCTGGCCCACTCGGGTGTTTGTCCCTGAAATACATGGAACAAAAAAGATCGCGAGCGGGTGCAACCGGGGGCTATAGTTGGTCCATACCCTCGAAAGGAGGACGAAATCTCGGATTCATCCCTGACATCCTGACAGACATTCATACCTGACATCTTGACTAGCTAAGAACGAGGCGTGGGCCAATCCTTTCCCCGGGATAGTGCATGGAGGTCAAACAGGCTATGCAGATGCTCCCTATTCTGCGTCACGTCCGCGCGTTTGCCATCGTCGTCGGTATGGCCTGTGGCATCGGATTCTTGCCCGAGGCATACGCCTCGGCATCCTTTGTGCAGGCAGTGGCCAGTACGACTTCCGGAACAGCTAGCTCTTCGTCTCTATCCTTCTCCAAGAACACCATCGCGGGCGACCTCATTGTGGTTGGATTCGATTTCAACTCGAGCGCCACGCCATCGTCCATCACCGATTCCCAGGGAAATACCTTCACCCCGGTTGGAACCGAATTGACCTCTCCTGGTGGCGCTCATGGCGTGGTCTATTACGCCAAGAACATTAAGGGCGGGGCCGACAAGGTGACGGTCACCCTTTCGGCGAACTCCGCCTTCCTTGAGATTTATCTCACCGAATACTCCGGCGTGGATCAGACGAATCCCATCGACGCCCTAGCGGGGGCCTCGGGCAACGCTGGTCCCGTCTCAAGCGGCAACGCCACGACGACTGTGGCCGGTGACATCGTCTACGGCTACTGCGTGGGCGACATGGCATGTACTGTGGGCTCGGGCTTCACGGCGCGGTCGACCTTCGACGGCAACCTCATTGAGGACGGGACCGCTGGCAACCCCGGCACTTATGCCGCGACCGGCTCCGCGACCGCAGGCTGGACGATGCAGCTTGTCGCTCTCAAACCGGCCGTGGCGGTGCCGGTGATCACCAGCGCGACGACGGCCAACGGGACGGTGGGCAGCGCCTTCTCCTATCAGATCGCGGCCACGAACTCGCCCACCAGTTATGGGGCGACAGGTTTGCCGGCGGGATTGACCGTGAACACCGCAACGGGGTTGATCTCGGGGACGCCCTCGGTGGCGGCAACCTCGACAGTGACGCTGAGCGCCACCAACGGCGCAGGCACGGGGACCGCAACGCTCACGCTCACCATCACCGTGGTGGTGCCCCTTCCGGTCATCACGAGCGGCACAACGGCCAACGGAACACAGGGCAGCGCCTTCTCCTACCAGATCACGGCGACGAATTCGCCGACGAGTTACGGAGCGGCAGGATTGCCGGCGGGATTGACCGTGAACACCGCGACAGGGTTGATCTCGGGGACGCCCACGGCTGCGGGAACCTCGACAGTGACGCTGGGCGTCACTAACAGCGGAGGCACGGGGACCGCCACACTGACCCTCACCATCGCCGCGGCGGCGCCGGTGATCACCAGCGCCACAACGGCCAACGGGACAGTGGGAAGCGCCTTCTCCTATCAGATCAAGGCGACGAACTCGCCGACGAGTTACGGGGCCGCAGGCTTGCCGGCGGGATTGACGGTGAACAGCGGGACGGGGTTGATCTCCGGAACGCCCACGGCTGCGGGAACCTCGACCGTGACGCTGAGCGCCACCAACAGCGGTGGAACGGGGAATGCCACACTGACCCTCACCATCACCACGGCGGCGCCGCCGGTGATCACGAGCTCCACAACGGCCAGCGGGAGAGTGGGCAGCGCCTTCTCCTATCAGATCAAGGCGACGAATTCGCCCACCAGCTACGGGGCCGCAGGCTTGCCGGCGGGATTGACGGTGAACACCGGGACGGGGTTGATCTCCGGGACGCCCACTGCGGCGGGAACTTCGACAGTGACGCTGAGCGCCACCAACAGCGGGGGCACGGGGAACGCCACGCTGACCCTTACCATCACCTCGACGGTGCCCGTGATTACAAGCGCCACAACGGCCAACGGGACAGTGGGAAGCGCCTTCTCGTATCAGATCAAGGCGACGAATTCGCCCACCAGTTACGGGGCCGCAGGCTTGCCGGCGGGATTGAAGGTTAACAGCAGGACAGGGCTGATCTCGGGGACGCCCACGGTGGCGGGAACCTCGACAGTGACGTTGAGCGCCACCAACAGTAAGGGCACGGGAAACGCCACGCTGACCCTCACCATCGCCTCGGTGGTGCCGGTGATCACCAGCGCCACAACGGCCAACGGAACACAGGGAAGCGCCTTCTCCTATCAGATCACGGCCACGAATTCGCCCACCAGTTTTCGGGCGGCAGGCTTGCCGGCAGGCCTGACGGTGAACAGCGCGACGGGGCTGATCTCGGGAACGCCCACGGTGGCTGGAACTTCGACCGTGACGCTGAGTGCCACCAACAGTAAGGGCACGGGGAGCGCCACACTTGTGATCACCATCGCCATGGCGCCGCCGGTGATCACCAGCGCCACAACGGCCAACGGAACACAGGGAAGCGCCTTCTCCTATCAGATCACGGGCGCGAATTCGCCCACCAGTTATGGGGCGGCAGGCTTGCCGGCGGGATTGACGGTGAACAGCGCGACGGGGCTGATCTCGGGGACGCCCACGGCGGCGGGAACCTCGACGGTGACCCTGAGCGCCACCAACAGCGGAGGCACGGGGAGCGCCACACTTGTGCTCACCATCGCCGTGCCGCTGCCGGTGATCACCAGCGCCACAACGGCCAACGGAACACAGGGAAGCGCCTTCTCCTACCAGATCACGGCGACGAATTCGCCCACCAGTTTTGGGGCGGCAGGATTGCCGGCGGGATTGACGGTGAACAGCGCGACGGGGTTGATCTCGGGAACGCCCACGGTGGCGGGAACCTCGACGGTGACGCTGAGCGCCACCAACAGCAGCGGCACGGGAAACGCCACCCTGACCCTCACCATCGCCGTGGCGGTGCCGCTGCCGGTGATCACCAGCGGCACAACGGCCAACGGGACGGTGGGAAGCGCCTTCTCCTATCAGATCACGGCGACGAATTCGCCCACCAGTTACGGGGCGGCGGGCTTGCCGGCGGGATTGACGGTGAACAGCGCGACGGGGTTGATCTCGGGAACGCCCACTGTGGCGGGAACTTCGACCGTGACGCTGAGCGCCACCAACAGTGGCGGCACGGGAAACGCTACGCTGACGCTCACTATCGCCGCGGCTGCGCCGGTGATCACCAGCAGCACAACGGCCAACGGGACGGTGGGAAGCGCCTTCTCGTATCAGATCACGGCCACGAATTCGCCCACCAGCTACGGGGCCGCGGGCTTGCCGGCGGGATTGACGGTGGACAGCGGGGCGGGGTTGATCTCGGGGACGCCCACGGCGGCGGGAACCTCGACCGTGACGCTGAGCGCCACCAACAGTGTGGGCACGGGGAACGCCACCCTGACCCTCACCATCACCACGGCGGTGGCGCCGGTGATCACCAGCAGCACAACGGCCAACGGGACGGTGGGAAGCGCCTTCTCGTATCAGATCACGGCCACGAATTCGCCCACCAGCTACGGGGCCGCGGGCTTGCCGGCGGGATTGACGGTGGACAGCGGGGCGGGGTTGATCTCGGGGACGCCCACGGCAGCGGGAACCTCGACCGTGACGCTGAGCGCCACCAACAGCGGTGGAACGGGGAACGCCACCCTGACCCTCACCATCACCACGGAGGCGGCGCCGGTGATCACCAGCGGCACAACGGCCAACGGAACACAGGGAAGCGCCTTCTCCTATCAGATCGCGGCAACGAATTCGCCCACCAGCTACGGGGCAGCGGGTTTGCCGGCGGGATTGACGGTGGACAGCGGGGCGGGGTTGATCTCGGGGACGCCGACGGCGGCGGGAACCTCGACGGTGACGCTGAGCGCCACCAACAGCGGCGGCACGGGGAACGCCACGCTGACGCTCACCATCGCCGCGGCGCCGCCGGTGATCACCAGCGGCAAAACGGCCAACGGGACGGTGGGAAGCGCCTTCTCCTACCAGATCGCGGCCACAAATTCACCGGCCAGTTACGGGGCGGCGGGCTTGCCGGCGGGATTGACAATTAACAGCGGGACGGGGCTGATCTCGGGAACGCCCACGGCGGCGGGAACTTCGACCGTGACGCTGAGCGCCACCAACAGTGCGGGCACGGGGAACGCCACGCTGACGTTTAGCATCAACTCTGCGGCGGTGCCGGTGATCACCAGCATTGTAACGCCGAGTAGCGGGTCGACGGCAGGGGGGACGGCGGTAACCATCACAGGCGCAGGCTTCGCCGCGGGAGCGACGGTGACGTTTGCAGGGACGGCGGCGACCGGCGTAGTGGTGACGGACGATACGACCGTTACGGCTACGACGCCATCGCGGGGCGCCGGAGCTGTAACGGTGACAGTGACGAACCCCGGAGGAGAGAGCGGGAGTTTGGCGAATGGGTTTAACTACGTGGCGCTCCTGCCGGTGAAGAACAGTGCCAATAAGAGGTACTTTGTCGATCAGAACAACACTCCGTGGCTGCTGATGGCGGATTCGCCACACAGCATGATCTGCACCATCAACGCCAGCAGCATGGCGACCTACATGAGCGCCCGGCTAAGCCAGGGATTCAATACTATCTATACTGATGCAATCTGCACCACGTACACGGGTGGCAATGCAGCCGGGACGGCTTTTGACGGAACGCCACCCTTCACCACCGGGTCGTCTCCCTCGAACTACGACCTCTCCACGCCGAACCCGGTGTACTTCACTGAGCTGGATAACGTGATCACCCTCGCTGCCTCCTATGGATTCGTGGTGATTGTGGACCCCATAGAGACGGGAGGATGGATGGGGACCCTCGAGAACAACGGAGCGGCGAAGGCATACAACTTCGGAGCCTACCTCGGAAATCGGTACAAGAATTTTCCCAACATCATGTGGGAGTCGGGGAACGACTTTCAGTATTGGTCAAGCGACAGTACAGACAATAACCTGGCCTATCAAGTCATGGCCGGGATTGCCAGTGCCGACCCCAATCATTTGCAGTCCATTGAGTTGAATTACAATTTCAGCTACTCCAACCAGGACACGCTTCTTACCAGCGTCCTGACGGCCGACGGGGCTTACACCTATTTCGAAACTTACGATAACGTGTTGCAGGCATACGCCAGCAGTCCGACGTTGCCGGTGTTCCTCATCGAAGCCAATTACGAAGCGGAGAATGACACCGGATACCTGCCCGCCCTCGCGGGGCCCTACGTGCTGCGTGAACAAGCCTATTGGACGTTGACCTCGGGCGGGGTCGGCCAGATTTGGGGGAATCGCTATTTCTGGGGCTTCATTTCCGGATGGCAGAGCCAGCTAAACAGCCCCGGCGCGCTGGAGATTCAGTACATCAACCAACTCTTCAGCAGCCTCGCCTGGTGGAATCTCGTCCCGGACACGACGCATCAGGTGGTCACCGCTGGGTACGGAACCTATGATGCCTCCAATGGGAATCTAACGACTGCCACCTACTGCACCACGAGTTGGATCACCAGTGGAAGCCTGGCCTTAACGTATTGTCCTAATACGTCGACGTTGACGGTAAACCTTGCCAAGTTCTCAGGCCCGGTGACGGCGCAGTGGTACGATCCCTCCAATGGCGCCTACACCGTAATCTCCGGGTCGCCGTTTCCCAACTCTGGCCTCCAGGTCTTTACCACTCCCAGCAAAAACCACGACGGAGACCCAGACTGGGTCCTGGTGATGACTGCTCCGCCCGCCAGCTAAAGCTGGTTCTATGAATGAGGGGTTCGCGTTCGAAGTTCCGAGACTCGCGTCCGCCCGGCAGATAACCAAACGAGCAAAAGATCGGTACAACTTGACTGTTCCGAACGTGTTTCTGCGTGTTCCTTGGCTACTAACTGGCTTGGGCGCTACCCCGACTCATCACTCCTGTCTCACCGCCAAACCGGAGATACGCTCTCCACGGCCAAATTCAGGTTTGAGCGTGCTCGCGGGTCTCAAAGGTTTCGGGGCGGAGCAGAAAGGTCCTAAAGTGGTCCTCTAGCGGCGGTATTCGTCAGACGGCCATCAGCCGCTTCGTTAGTCCTCCAGCAGCTTGCCGGATCGCCTCTTCCGCATCCACCACCAAGCGAATCCCAGCACGGCCAGCACCCCCACAACCACAACCGTCACTAGGGCGTGACGGGCTACGAGGTCGGCTGCCCCAGGCCCCAGCTTGAGCACCAGCAGCGAGAGCGCCAGCCAACGCAACATTCGTCCCACCAGAACGGCCAAGAGAAAATCCACCACGCGCATCTCAAAGACGCCCGAAGCAAAAACAAAGATCTTCCACGGCGTCGGAGGCGGCATCATCGAGGGAATCATGACGGCCAGGAACTCCTGGCGCTGAAAGCGGTGGCGCAATTGCTCGAACCGCGCCCGGTTTACGCGCTTGAGCAGGAACAGCTCGCCCCCGGCGCGGCCCAGCCCGTAGGGCAGCAGGCCGCCGATCGCCGAGCCAGCCGCCGCCAGCAGGCAATACAGCCAGAAGTGGCGCTTGTCATTCCAGATATAGAGGGCAAGAATCGCGTCCATGGGCACGGGAATGCTGGAGGAATCGAGCGCCGCCACTGCGCCCACGCCCCAGATCCCCCACTTCAACAGCGCCGGCAGAATCACCAGCTTCCAATCCGCCGCGATGTGCGCAAAAAACTGCTTCAAACGCAGTCCCCTTCCGTTCTTTTTTGCGTCAATTCAATAAGATCCATTGTACGAGGCGCAGTCTTGCACTCTTCATTGCCAGGGATGAGAGAATACATAGGAAGGACTCGAATAAGGAGCCAGGCGGGGACGCGTGTGCGCCTTGAAAGGCTCCTCAGCATCGAATGCCCATCAGCGAAGCGCCTGCCGAAGTAAACGAGCCCAAGGGACCAGCCGAGCCAAGCCCGCAAACTGGCAGCCCCGCGCAGGAAACCTCTATCGCGGGTTCGATTTTGGGACTGGACACGTTCTCTGAGCGTGACCTGGAACCGCGTGAGGCGGAGTCACGCGATCTGGAGCCGCCTGAGGCGTCTTCGCCTGTCGTGCGCGGCTCGCGCTGGATCGACTACAACACCCACGAATTGCTCGAAATGATCAGCGAGCTCGAAGACGAGCGGCGCTGGGCGCGGCTGCGCGAGGGTTTCTGGCTCGCGATCCTCATCCACATCGTTTTCTTCTCCGCCATCACCTGGATTCCCACCTACATCTTCAAGGTGCCCAAGGTCATCGACCCCTTCGAGGCCATCAGGGAGCGCAAGGATCTCACCTATCTCGACATGCCGCCCGACGCGATCCGCCAGCTCCAGCCCAAAGTCGTGCCCAAGCCGCTGCCTAAGGAGCCGCTCATCGACAAGAAAACGCTCGACGAGCTAAAAAAGGAAGCACCGCCAGCACCGCCTCCGCCCGAGCAGGCTCAGGAGCAACCCAAGCCGCAGCCCACGCAGCCCATTCCTCCCAGTCCGGAGTCACAGGTTGAGGCGCCACGCCCTGCAGCCGTCCCGGCCAAACCCAACTTCGCCATGGGCTCTCAGAATCCCGCCGATCAGCTACGGCAAGACATGCAGAACGCCATGCGCGGCCGCGGCCAGCAGAGCTACGGTGATCTGCCCCCGGGCGGTCTTTCGATGCACCCCGGCGCGGGCACTGGCGCGCCCGACGTCCTGTCTGACACGCAGGGCGTCGACTTCAGCTCCTGGCTGGCCCGCTGGCACTACATTACGCAAATGACCTGGGATCCGTTGATCCCCGACGAAGTGAATCCGCCCATCCTCAAGTCGGGTGTGGTCGCCATCCGCTTCAAGGTTCTGCCCAACGGCCAGGTCATCGATATGCAATTGGACGGCCGCTCCGGCGACACGGGTCTTGATCGCGCGGCCTGGGGCGCCATCACCGGCTCCAGCTATCCCGCCCTGCCCAGAGAGTTCCACGGCCCCTATCTCGAGCTCCGCGCCTACTTCCTCTACAACATGGAGCCGCGGTAGAAACGCCCGCGACTTTGGCTGCATCGATCCGCTCCGGATTCTTTCGAGCCGATCGTCTCATATTGCCGCTGCCGGGACCCAATACGTCAATCCTACGCCAGCCGCCAGCCCACACAATCCGCCGGCCACAATCGTGATCGCCAGCAACCGCTGCCGTTCGTTGGGCATGTGGCGCATCAACCAGGCGGTCAGTCGCGAATAGACACCTCGAAAACCCGTCCAGATATCCAAGAATCAACGGCCTCTCGGCGAGCACGGCCCAAACCGTCCTCGTGGTTCAAGTGCAGGAGAGGCTTATGTTGCCTGCCGCCCAAACGGAAGCCTGATGCGCAGCACGCGTTCCCGCGCGCGTTCCTCGGTCAGATTCTGCGACCGTGCGCGGAGAAGGCCGTCGAGCGAGATCATGCCGACCAGCCGCCGGTCCGATTGTGGATCGAGGACCGGAAGACGCGTGTACCCCGACTCTGCCATGCGATGCACAACCACTCGAAGCGGTTCGTCGGCATATGCCACCACCGTGTCCTTCACCGCAATCTCGGCGAGCCTCAAGGCTCCTACCTCGCCGGGCGCTTGATCGAACAGCTCGAAGAGCTTCGTGCGCGTGAGCACTCCCAGCAAACCTCCTTGGGCATCGACCACTGGAAACAGGTATTGGCCCCGGGGACGTTCGCGACGGCGAATCAGGTCGTGTGCTTCGTCCACAGTTGCATCGCCGGGCAGCGCCACGACGTTGGTGAGCATGACCTCCTTGACAAACAGAATCTCGAACGGATCGAGACTGTACTCACGGCTCAAATGATATCCGCGGCGCGAAATTTTCTCGGTCAGGATGGAACGCTTGAGCGTAAGCACCGTGAAGGAATGGGCAAGAAAGCTGGCCACCATCAGCGGCAGAAGCATGTTGATGTCGTGCGTCAATTCAAGCGCAAACACGATGCCGGTGAACGGCGAGCGCATGGTGCCGCCCAGGATCGCGCCCATTCCCACCAGCGCCCAGAACCCGGCGCCGAAGTGGGGCAGAAACATGCCTTCGATCCCCCCCAGCGCGGCGCCCATCATCAGCAACGGCGCAAGTACGCCGCCCGAAGTTCCTGAGCCCAGCGAGATCATCCAGATTGCCGACTTGACGAGAAGAACCCCCAAAAGAATCTTGAACGCCACATCGCCCTGGATCAGCATGGCGATGGTGTCGTATCCAACGCCCAGCGCCTGCGGAAAGATCAGGCCCCCGATCCCCACGAACAGGCCGCCGATCGCCGGCCACCACATCCAGTGAATGGGAAGCTTCTTGAACAGGTCTTCCGCCGCGTAAACGCCCAGGGTCAACAGCGCCGAAAGCGCGCCTGCGGCAACCCCGGCAAACACGCAGCCGGCCAGTCCTGCGGGGCCGATGAAGACAGGATGGCCCGATACCGGAAAGAGCGGTCCCAAGCCGAGAATGTAACGGCGGACGGCGCACGCCGTGGCGCTGGCCAAGGCGACAGGGATAGCGCTCCGGGGCTTCCACTCAAACAGCAACAGCTCCACCGCGAGCATCACCGATGCCAGCGGCGCGGCAAATGTGGCCGACATTCCCGCCGCGGCTCCCGCCACGAGCAGCGTCCTGCGCTCCATGCTCGTGAAATGGAAGAACTGGGCGATCATGGAGCCGAATGCCCCGCCGGTCATGATGATCGGCCCCTCGGCGCCAAACGGTCCCCCCGATCCAATCGAAATAGCGGCCGATAGGGGTTTGAGGATGGCCAGGCGCGGGCGAACGCGGCTGCCATTCATCAGAATGGATTCAATGGCCTCTGGGATTCCGTGGCCGCGTATCTGTTCCGAGCCGTAACGCGCCATGAAACCCACAATCAGCGAACCAATGATTGGAACCGCTACCGAGTAGATTCCCAGATGATTGCCGGCTGGGGAAACAAATGCAGTGCTGATTCGCTGGTAGTAAAAGATATTGGTAAACAACCCGATGAGGCGAAGCAGGAACCAGGCGACAAACGCGCCCAGAGCGCCGATCAGTATCGCCATCGCCGAGATCGGGATCACCCGGACCGTCGTGGTGAAATCGCCAAGCTCCTCGAGTGTCGAGCCGCGGCGTCTGGCGGCAGCGGATTGAGTCATCGTGGTTCCCTCCCCCGCTCTCTTGAGGCGGCCAGAAGCTTTTGAAGCGAGTCGGAAAGGGCCACGCCTTCAATCTGCAGTTGAGGCCAGATGGAAACGGTGAGCCGGCGCAGCCGATCCTCGCCGCGCGGAGTGAGGTGCAACAGAACCTCGCGCCGGTCCTCTTCGCCGTGCTGCCGCGCCACTGCTCCCTGTTTCTCCAGCCGGTCGATCAGCTCCACTGTGCTGTGGTGACGCAGGCACAGCCGGTCCGAAATCGTTGTCACTGTGGGCCGTGCGCCTTTCGGCAAACCCCTGATGGCGAGCAGAAGCTGATGCTGTTGCGGTTCCATGCCATGCGAGCGTGCAGCCTCTTCGCTAAAGTGCAGAAACTGCCGGATCCGGAAGCGAAACTCGGCAAGCTTGCGGTAATCGGCTGCGGAGACCTCTCTTCGCCGCGCATTGGGTTGGGCTGGTCGATTGTCTTTGCTCATGTTGGCTGCACCATCTGAAATATATCGTATCACGATCTAACTGCGTCTAAGGCTGTCATCCTGAGCGGAGTCCCGCGCTAGCGGGACGGAGTCGAAGGATCTGCGGTTGTTTTTCCTGACAAAAGGACCTCTCCCTACGCAGCTACGCTTCGGATGAACAGCAAACTGCGCTAGAATGTTACGAAAGGTTATGTGTGCCCACTCCGGCCCTCCCTTTCCGCCCCTCCTAAGGCGCTTCCGCCGCGGCCGCCCCGACCGTGGACGTTGATCCTCACGCTGAGTAATCTATTTCCGTCGAGAGTTCTTCGTCCGCGCAGGCCGTTTCGCGTTCCCTTCGGCCTGTGGCATTCCCGCGGCCC
Organism: uncultured Acidobacteriaceae bacterium; assembly: GCA_963836525.1. Lineage (GTDB taxonomy): Bacteria > Acidobacteriota > Terriglobia > Terriglobales > Acidobacteriaceae > Telmatobacter. The sequence goes on along the minus strand of CAWIJW010000010.1, from coordinate 117,573 downwards.
TGAGCCCGCAGATCGGTCGTCAAACTCCATCCGCCCGTCGCGTGGATAGAAAGGGATTCCCCGATGAATAGCTTCCAAAGCCGCGCCGTGCTCACCTCCGGCAGCCGCTCCTACACCATCTATCGCCTCTCCGCGCTCGCCGCCCGCGGCTTCAATCTCAGCCACCTTCCCTTCAGCCTCAAGATTCTGCTCGAAAACCTGCTGCGCCGTGAGGACGGCGTCAACGTCACCGCCGCCGACATCGAATTCCTCGCCCGCTGGGACGCGAAAGCTGAGCCGAGCCGCGAAATCGCCTACATGCCGGCCCGCGTCCTCATGCAGGACTTCACCGGCGTCCCCGCCGTCGTCGATCTCGCCGCCATGTGCGATGCCATCAAGACCCTCGGCGGCGATCCTGAGCTCGTCAATCCACTCGCCCCCGCCGAGCTCGTTATCGACCACTCCGTGCAAGTCGACGAGTACGGCACGCCCGCGGCTTACGAGGCCAACTCGCTCCTTGAGTTCCAGCGCAACCGCGAGCGCTACGCCTTCCTCAAGTGGGGCCAGTCCGCGTTCCGCAACTTCTCCGTTGTCCCGCCGGGCATGGGCATCTGTCACCAGGTCAATCTCGAATATCTTGCCCGCGTCGTCTTCACGGCGGAGATTGACGGCCAGCTTGTCGCGTACCCTGACACATTAGTCGGCACCGACTCGCATACCACCATGATCAACGGCCTCGGCGTGCTCGGTTGGGGCGTGGGCGGCATCGAGGCCGAGGCTGCCATGCTCGGCCAGCCCGTCTCGATGCTCATCCCGCAAGTCGTCGGCTACAAGCTCACCGGCAAGCTGCGCGAGGGCGCCACGGCCACCGATCTCGTCCTCACCGTCACGCAGGCTCTGCGCAAGCTCGGCGTCGTCGGCAAATTCGTTGAATTCTACGGCCCCGGCATCACGGAGCTGCCGCTTGCCGACCGCGCCACCATCGGCAACATGGCCCCCGAGTATGGCGCCACCTGCGGCATCTTCCCCGTCGACGCGGAAACGCTGCGCTACCTGCGCCTCACCAGCCGCAGCGAAGACCAAATCAATCTGGTAGAGGCCTACTTCAAAGAACAAGGCCTCTTCCACACCGCCGGCGCGCCCGAGGCAGAGTACTCGCAGACGCTCGAGCTAAACCTCGGCGACGTCGAGCCAAGCGTCGCCGGACCCCGCCGCCCGCAGGATCGCGTCCTCCTCAAGGACGCAGCCACCAGCTTCGCCCGGCAACTGCCCTCGCTCCTTGCGCCCAACGCCAAGCCGCTCGGCTCACGCACCGCCGCCGCGTGGCCCGCCGCGGCGGGCCAGACCATCACTGACTCCGCCGTCGCCGGCAAGACTCCGCTCCACGTCACCACCACAGTCAAAGAACGATTCAACGTCGATCCCGATCCCTATCTCGACCACGGCTCCGTCGTCATCGCCGCCATCACCAGTTGCACCAACACGTCGAACCCCTCCGTCATGATCGCCGCCGGTCTGCTCGCCAAGAAGGCCGTCGAGAAAGGCCTCACCGTTCCGCCGTGGGTCAAGACCTCGCTCGCGCCGGGCTCGCGCGTCGTCACCGACTACTATCAAAAGGCAGGCCTGCTGCCCTATCTCGAAAAGCTGCGCTTCAACGTCGTCGGCTACGGCTGCACCACCTGCATCGGCAACTCCGGCCCGCTCCCCGCCGACGTCTCAAAATCCATCGACGAGCACGGCCTGGTCGCCGTCAGCGTGCTCAGCGGCAACCGCAACTTCGAGGGCCGCGTAAACGTCGACGTCCGCGCCAACTACCTCATGAGCCCGCCGCTCGTCGTCGCCTACGCGCTCGCCGGCCGCATCGGTCACAACTTCGATACCGATCCGCTCGGCGCCGATCCCTCCGGCAAGCCCGTCTACCTGCGCGACATCTGGCCCACGCAAGCCGAGGTCTCCGCGGCCATCGAGCGCGCCGTCTCGAGCGAAGGCTTTCGCAAGGAGTACGCCACGGTGACAGAAGGCGACGCCAGTTGGCAGGGCCTCAGCTTCCCCACCGGCGAGGTCTACCAGTGGGAGCCGGACTCGACCTACATCCGCAAGGCGCCGTACTTCGACGGCATCACGGCAACGCTAGCTCCCGTCGAAAACATCACCGGCGCGCGCGTCCTCGCCGTCCTGGGCGACTCCGTGACGACGGATCATATTTCACCCGCCGGCTCCATCAAGGCCAACGGCCCTGCCGGCCAGTATTTATCTGCCCACGGCGTCAAGCCGGCTGACTTCAACTCCTACGGCTCGCGCCGCGGCAATCACGAAGTCATGGTGCGCGGCACCTTCGCCAACGTGCGCCTGCGCAACAAGCTCGCGCCCGGCACTGAAGGCGGCGTCACGCGCGTTTTACCGGAAGGCGCCCAGATGTCCATCTTCGACGCCAGCGTGAAGTACGCCGAGCGCCGCGTCCCGCTCATCATCCTCGCCGGCAAGGAGTACGGTTCCGGCTCCTCGCGCGACTGGGCCGCCAAGGGTCCGCGTCTCCTCGGTGTGCGCGCCGTCATCGCCGAAAGCTTCGAGCGCATTCACCGCTCCAATCTCGTCGGCATGGGCATCCTGCCTCTGCAATTCGAAGCGGGCAAGAATGTCGAGTCTCTCGGCCTCACCGGCGAAGAAACCTACGACATTCACGGCTTTCGCGAGCGCCTTGACGCAAAATTTGCGAACGGCCGCACGGTCGCTGTGGTGGCTACGTCCGCCGATGGCAAGAAGAAGACCTTCGAAGCGCGCATCCGCGTCGACACGCCGCAGGAGATCCTCTATTTCGAGCACGGCGGCATCCTGCAATACGTCCTGCGACAGCTCGCCGCGAAGTAGCGCCGTTGAATTAATAACTGGGTGCCCCACTGGGCGCCGGGGTGCCGGCGTGCCCTCTGGGCCGGGCCGGGCACCGCGCCTTTGTTTTTGCGGCTAGGGTGGGGAATCCTCCGCTTCACAGCCCCGAACCCGGCCGGTGTCATCTTGAGCGGAGGTTTCCGCGGCGACCGGAGTCGAAGGATCTGCGGTTGCTTTTTGACGGCGACCTCCTGCACTGACGGTCTCTCGCCCCAATGGCACACAGTAATGGGTTCACTGGAGGATTCTTGGTGCGCCGATTTGCTCGAATTGTACCGCTCCTGAGTGGTTTTGAAAGACCAAAGCCATCTCTGCGGCCGGAAAGCGGAGCGGTCCCGTGCCGGCACGTGGCCACAATTGACTGGAATTCCTTGAAGTCCCGCTTGACATTTACACACATTCGGACTCTCCTTATCTCGTTCGAGATTCACGCTCTTTCTGCTCATTCGCGACCGCGATTTCTCACTTTTGCTCCCCTGGGTCTGCGCGTGGAGCACCCGATCCAGCAGTGCACTCTCGACCCTGAAAGGAGCTTCCGTGTCTGAACCGAACCAGGTTGGCCTCTCTGACAACGCGGCCGGCGGACTTGCCTACATTACGTTCATCCCGGCGATCATCTTCCTTATCATTGAACCCTTCAACAAGAACTCCTACGTGCGCTTCCACTCTTGGCAATCCATCTTCCTAAGCATTGCCTGGATTGCAGCCGATGTCATTCTCCGCATTATTGGCAGGCTGCCCTTCCTCGGTCTGATCAATCTATTTCTGTGGCCGGTCGTGGGTCTCTTGTTCTTCATCCTTTGGCTCGTTGTGATCATCAACGCCTTTAACGGTAAACGTTTCAAGGTGCCGCTTATCGGAGATCTCGCTGAGAAGCAAGCAGGGGCCTAGCAAGAAAGACCGCCAGCGGATGCACTGGGCGTATATTCGCTCGCGGCCGGAAAAGCAAAATGGGAGGCCCGGGCTTTATTGAATCCGAGGATTCAAGGAGCCGGCGCCCGGATGCGGCTTGACCTGAGAGACTAAGGGAACTAAACTCCCCTGCTCAGGAGGATTCTATGAAAATGTTCGGGACCTCCGCCTGCATCGCATTCTCTTGCGCAATCCTATTGCTTCAACCAAAACTACCGGCTCAGGCCCAAAGTGGCGCGAGTTCGGTCAACCTGCTGTCCTGGGGCGCCGGTGCGCTCATCGTCGAAGCGCCGCCGTCCTACGCCGAGAGCGGCAACTGGTCGCCTGATGCACTCCTGGACGAGCTGCCAAACACCGGTTGGGCCACTCAGTCAGGTGACCTCACGCCCAAGGTCTTCGTATTTGAGCTGGCGGTCAGGAGCCAAATCACCAGCCTCGGCTTCGATACTGCCCAAGTCGAGAACCGCGGCCGTGGAGCCAAGGATGTAAAGGTGGAGATCTCCGACAGCAAGGGCGGAGGCTTCACACAAATCGCCAGTCCATCTCTGGCGCCGGTCATGGATCACCAGAAGTTCCCGCTGAAGACGCCGGCCGCCGGGCGCTATCTCCGGCTGACGGTACTCAGCAACTGGGGCGACAACCAGTACATGGAGATCATGGACGTCTACGCCTATGGCAAACCACTCGTTCAACCAGCGCTGCCCGACAACTCCGGTACTTTTTCTTCGGATTACGGAGACTTTCACATGCAGCAAACCGGCGTCACGGTGAACGGCTGTTATGAGCATGCAAACGGACTGATAGAAAACGGCGGATTTGACGGCAGGGTGCTGCGCTTCACATGGAGCGAAGGCCAGGTCGACGGTCAACGCCATGGCGGCCCGGCCATGTTGACCTTCGACGACGACGGCCAGTCGTTCACCGGCTTTTGGTGGAATGAAGGCGACACCGCTGTCACCGGAGGAAGCTGGCACGGCACGCGAGTCTCCCGGGAGATTGGCGCATGCCCGTACTGGAAGCCGGGGGCCGGAAACGCGGTCGAGGCGGAGCTCCAGAGTGATGGGCGCGCTCGCCTCTACGGGATTCTTTTTGATACCAACTCCGACCACCTTAAGGACGAATCCAAACCCACGCTGGATGCGCTGGTGGGTGCTGCCCACGACCAGCCGTCGTGGAACTTTGCCATCGAAGGACACACCGACAACACCGGCAGCGATGCCCACAACCAGGCGCTCTCTGAAAAGCGCGCCATCTCCGTCAAAGCCTACCTGGTGAACGCCGGCGTGAATGCGAGCCGGTTGACGACTCAGGGATTTGGGTCGAGCCGTCCAGTGGCCAGCAACGACACCGAACTGGGCCGTTCGCAGAACCGGCGAGTGGAGATCGTAAAGAAGTAGGTCCGGAGTCTCAGCAGGCGCCCCGCCCGTGCGCTGCCGATAACGCTTCCGTTCAACGCTGTCCGTTCAGAACTATGGTTCCAGAACCGGTGCAGTTGTTCACACCGAGGGGCGAGCTGATGGAAAATGTCTTCTGAATGGTTGAGAAATGCACGAATTCGTCTTCGGTGAGGGTGAACTTCATCGGTACCCAATCCTGGTCGGCACAAATGCCGATGTACTGTTCGTCGTCCTCATCCGGACTTCCGTTCGCAAGGGTGGGGCCCGCAAACTGCAGGGTCGCGCCTTTAGGGAGGCGGACGATCTCAGCTTCAACTGCATTGCCGGCGCTGTTGGCGCTAACCGTGTGGGAACCATGCGGGGACGTGGCGGTGGCTGTACCGTTGAACGACGAGATCACAAACTGACACCTGTCACCCGGCTGCATGGCGGTGGTGCAACTGGAACCGTAAGTCGAGGTGGGGGTGTACACGCTCACGCTGTGATGCGTTTCGCTGTGCTGCAATTGCGCTTCCAGCAGCTTTGCGTCGAGAACGGTCCGGAATGAAAGCGGATCCGCTCCGACGTTCACGCTGGCTTTTCCGATGATCGCGTTGGGCTGGCCGCCGGGCCGGTGATGGCCATACCAGGCCCTGATGTACGCGGGACCGCGCTGATTGCCCGCCGTGAATTTTACGTGAGCCTTGCCCTCATCGTCCGTCTCCACCACAGAAGGTTGCACTTTCCCGCCCGTCGTGCCTTCGAAGCTCCCCAGGGTCTCCCACTGGCCCGCCAGCAAATGGACGGTGCGATTCTTTAACTGCACGCCGTCGCAGTCCACCAGTTCGAGCTCGACATCAGTTGTCTCGCCCTCATTCAACTGGCTCTTTGCTGGCCGGATCGTTAGTGTTCCCTCGGGCTGGCTGCGGGCGATGCCGGGATCCGCATCGCGTTTCCTTTTCTCCCATTGGGTAATGACGCCACCAATTGGACTTAACTGCCCGGCGAGAGAATTTACGGCGGCATCATAGTCTGGAAGCATGGTTCCCTTGCCCGGGTCCTTGAGGGTGTAGGAGGCCGTCTTGACCACTTCGCGCGAATAACCAGATTCGATGCGGACCACGACTGTATAAACACCGGCACTGCCCGTCACTTGACCCGTGACGATGTAATCAAGATCAAGACGTCCGGGCGGCGGCAGAGTGGGCGTTTCCAGACCGGATAGGAGACGAGTTTCGCCGTTGGGCAACCACACGTTTCCGTCAATATAGACCAACCGCGGACAGGAATTGTCGGCCCTGATTTTTATGATCGTCTCCTTAGCCATGTAGAAGAGCCATTTATAGCGCACGATGGCGTTGGCATCCTCCGTAGGCCGGGGAACCTGGACGTCAAACTCGAACATGCCGACTCGCCCGATCCCACAATCACAGGTTGAGTCGGCGGCCCAGCAACCGGGGCCGAGACAAACGCCAATTACAACCACGAGTCCAAATGATTTCGCTATCCGATTTGTCACCAACTTACCCCCTGATCTAGTCCAAGGCAAAACTGTTGTAACTCGACCACTACCAATCTTGCGGCCGCCTCACCAGCCCTTTCCGCACGGGATTCCTGTGAAGCTACTCCTGCAGGCTACGCCTTTCCCGTCAAGCGAAGAACGCAAGGTCAGAACTCCATTGGCCCTTGGCAGCCCGCTCCAGCGATGCGAAAATCCTCTGCGGACGCCGCAACTACGCTTCTTCAAGAGAGCCGGACAACTATTTGCTCAAACTCGTACGAGTCGTCCTGGCGGCGGTATCGGCGACTTTCATCGCCCATTTATCCGCATCCGCACGGTCTGCTATCTCTTCCACTTCCAATTGAAACACCGTGCTTCCTGCCACGCCCCAGTAGAGACAATGGTAGGAATAGAAATCCGGCGCCCCTTCTCCATAAAACTTTCTCCGCTGGGTCACCCCTTTCCCCCAGGGATACTGAGTTACCTCCGGTTGGCTGATCATCTCGTCAATCGTTGTAGCCATACTTTGCGCTGCTCTCTTGCTGTCGGTTTCAACCTCCTCTCGACTGCTCGGCGCAATCATCTTCCACATTTCGCTATCACCGTCGTAGGAGCGGAAGATGAAGTGGTAGTGAGTCATTACCTGGCTCCGCAGACCACTTTTTCGCTCGGCAACAAACTCGATGGGCGCATTGATCTCGTTCACCCAAAAGCTCTGAGTAGTGATTTGGGCCCCTTCTGGGACCAGAGCAAGGATTTCCGGTGGAAGCTTTTGACTTTGATTTGCCTGAGCCAAACCGTCCGGCACGCTTGCCGCAATGCCTAACGTGGCAACGATCGCGAAGAATACCCGGCACTGAAATTTATGCATGGTAGCTCCTCCTGGTCGGAATCTCCGACCTTGAACGCTCCAGGCGGGTCACGATAGAACCCGCCCGGGAAAACAACCCCCGGCATGGATTCCACTTTCGCCATCACCCATCGTGCCGTCTTCCAACCGGTTGCCCGATATAGAAAGCGGTCAGCCATCGGCGTCATACGGGTGTTGCCAGCGCGGCCGCATCCGCAGCGGACAGGGTCGGCCCCGTGAAAGTCATGCGGCGGTTGCCTGCGGATCGAACCGGAGCCGTTTTCGCGGTTGCGCGTTGGCGAGCAACCGAGGCGGTTATGGAAGATGCCGCCCCTGTCTCCGTGGCGACGATGAATAACGACTTCCTCCTGAAATCGAATCAGAGAGAGAAACGTGGATTAAGGTGGAATGAGTATACGCCGGGTTTCTCGACCGGCGCTGGAGATTTGGACCGGAACCTCCATTCTGCTTAACCGGCCAGACGCCAATAGGCCACCAGTTGCCTCTGCTGGCGCCGTCTTGCGTTTTTATCCGACACAAAAGCCCCGGTGTGCCCGGCAGAACATTTACCAGCCCCAAAAGCCATGACCTGTTCCATTCTGAGGCGAGTTCATGGACAACGGTGCTCGCTTGACGCAAAACCCCATTCCCTGAAGCAAACTTGATTGAGCCGAAACAATTCTTGCTCCTATTTTGCCAACGCCCTTCGTGCCCGGGCTGGGTCAGTGTGCTGGGAACTGGTCGACCTTTGCGCGAGGATCAATTGGCGTCTGCGAATCGAGCAGCGTATTGCGGTCTCCTTTGAGATATTTGTCGAAGAAGGCCAGTATGTATGCTTGCGCGATTTGGAAATTGTGGAAGTTGTTTCCTTCTTTATCCCCGTTGAAGTCGAGCAGTGTTTGATCTGTGATGGTTCGATGGACCGACTCCCACGCTTCTACTCGTTGCGCAGAGCCACCACTGGATCAAGTTTGGCTGCTCGATGGGCTGGGAACCAGCAAGCGAACAGCGCGATGGCCGCAAGCACAGCAGGGGCGAGGCTGAAGGAGACAGGATCCAGCGGACTGACCTCAAAAAGCATGCTGCTGAGAACGCGGCCAATGCCCAGTGCGAGCAGGAAACCCAGTGCCGCGCCCACGAACGTCATGACCAGGCCTTCGTGGAGAATCAAGCGCAGTATTTCGTCCGGTCTGGCGCCTAGCGCCATGCGCACGCCGATTTCGCGCGTGCGCCGGCCCACACCGTAAGCCATAACTCCATAGACGCCCACGATGGCGAGAACCAACGCCAGACCGCCAAAGATGGAAACCGTTGTGGCACCAGAGCGGACAATCCAGAGCTGCGGGCTGGCGTCGAGGTGCTGGCGGAAAGTTCTTACGGTGAAGATGGGCACACCGGGCGCGGCGGAGCGGACCTCGCTGCGGATGAGATCAAGAAAAGCAGCGTCGGCTTGCGGAGCGTTTGCTGCGGTACGCACCTGGAAGAAGACGTTGCTCTGGAAACCCTGCGCGAAGGGCACGTAGATTTGGCCGCCGACTTCTGACTGAAAGAGCTCCCAGCGGGTAGCGGGCACGATCCCGACAATCTCCACCGATTTGGGGTCGCGTGCGCTTCTGGGAATATCGTTGCTGATGCCCATGGTGCCGCTTCCCCCGCCAGCGGCCGTGGGTGTGCGGGGTTCGGCCCACTGGATACGCTGGCCCAGCGCATCGCCGCCGGGCCAGAGCTTCTTGGCAAGCACCTCGTCGATGATGGCGACAGCCGGGGCATCTGCCGCCTCGACCTCGGTCTTGGTGAACGCCCGGCCGCGCAACAGTGGCAGACCCATGGTTGTGAAGTAATCTGCGCCCACGCTGTCCCAGCGGACATTGAAGGCCAACCCTTCCGCCGCGGTGGCAGGGTGAAAATCGGGAGCAGGCTTCGCCCCGGCTCGCTGGACGGGACGGTTGATGGTCAACATGCCGAAGGGCACGGTGGAAGCGATGCTGGCCGCCTGCACTCCGGGCAGCGCCGCGAGGCGGTCGACGGCGACGCGATAAGACTGCAAGCTGCGGGCCTGGTCATAGCCGCCGAGGCTGGAGTCGGCCTCGACGAGAATAGTGCCGTCGGCCTTGAAGCCGGTTTCGACGCCGCCAGCTTTGAGGGCACCACGAATGAAAAGTCCGGCAGCGGTGAGCAGCCCGAGTGACAGCGCTACTTGCGCCACGACGAGCGGGTTGCGTGGCATCCAGCGGTGGCGGCGAGGGGCGGAATCCTCGCCCGCCTGCTCCTTGAGGTCGGTGACCGCGTCAGCGCGCGTGAGCTTGACCGCTGGCCCGAGGGCGAAGAACAGCGTAGCCAGGGCGCAGAAGCCGAGGGTGGCCGCGAAGACTGCGGGATCACCTCCGCCGCGAAGGAACATCGGGACCAGCATATGGGCGGCCAGCGAGGCCGCCAGCAGATCGGAGGACACGAAAGCAATCAAGAAGCCGCCGGCGCCGCCCGCAAGAGAGAGGACCAAGCCCTCGGTCAGCAGTTGCCGGATGATGCGGCTGCGACCGGCGCCCAGTGCCAGGCGGACGGCGATCTCCTTGCGACGCGCTAAACCCCGGGCGAGCAATATGGACGCGAGATTGAGGCAGGCGATGAGCAAGACGAGCGCCGCCAGCGCAGACATCATGATGCCGAATACCGTCAAAGCTTTCTCTTTTTGAGGGGACGTACTGGTGCTAGAACGCGGTAGGGGGCGGATGATGAAGGTCTGGTCCTTTTGCTCAACCGGCAGGGCCCTTTCGAGATTGGCGGCGACGTTCTGCAAGACGGCCCCTGCCGCGGCGGCTGTGACCCCTTTCCTGAGGCGGCCCACGACAAAAAGATTATGGGCATCGCGCCGTTCAAGGCTGTTCTTGGCTTGCGCTTGAAAATTGTTCGTTAGCAGGTCAAAATCGCCGAGCGGGAAATAGAGCTCTGGGCCGAAGACCATCATCGTTCCGGAAAAATGCTTCGGCGCGATCCCCACCACCGTGAATGGGCGTTCATTGACGCGGATGGTCTTGCCGACCAATTGGGGGTCGAAGCCGGCCTTCTTCCAGTAGAGATAGCTGGCGATGACGACCGGCCTGGCGCTGCCCGGCTTTTCTTCCTCGGGGAGGAAGCTGCGGCCCTGCACCATGGGCACTTCGAGGGTACTGAAATAGTTCGAGCTGACGATGGCTGCAAACGTACGGCGGGTGCTTTCGCCCTCGCCCACGCCAACTCCGGTCAGGTTGTGGGCCAGAACGCCGGAGAAGACGGCGCTGACGGCGCTATCGCCGCGAATATCGGTGTAGGTGGGGTAGGAGAACAGGCGGAACTTTCCGGGATCTTTCTTGTCCTGCGTATAGAACTGGACGACCTGCGCTTCGCCGGGGTAAGGCCGTGGGCTGAAAACGACGTCGCGGACAATGCTAAAGATGGCGGTGTTGGCGCCGATGCCGAGGGCGAGGGTCAGTACAGCCACGGCCGTAAAGCCGGACGACTTGGCCAGTGTGCGGAATGCAAATCGGACGTCCCCGGCAAAGTCTTCCAGATAACGTCCGGTGCGTATGGCGCGGACCTTCCCCTTCACTTGCTCCACGCCGCCCAGTTCCATCAGCGCCTCCCGGCGCGCTGCCGGCCGCGGATACCCCTCCTTCATCTTCTCTTCCGTCAGCAATTCCACAGAAGATTGCAGCTCGTCGTCCAAGGCCTGTTCGACCTTTGTCCTGCGAAACAGGTTCCGCCACAAACTTGCCATCCGCTTTGACATGGTGCATCCCTTCTGTTCATGCAGATTCAACGGCAGTCGTCATGATCTTGACCACTTGGTTCCAATCCTGCTCTTCCACCTTGAGTTGTTTGCGCCCGGATGCCGTGAGCCGGTAGTACTTGGCTCGACGCTTGTTTTCTGAGGTGCGCCACTCGGCCTCTACCCACCCCCGCTCCTCCATGCGGTGCAAAGCGGGAAAGAGCGAGCCGAAGCTTACCTGAAAGGCTCCCTTGGTGATTTGCGTGATTCGCCGGGAGATGCCGACTCCATGCAACGGCTCCAGGGACAGCGCTTTCAATACCAGCAGGTCGAGGGTCCCATGGAGGAGATCGGTTCGTCTTGCGTCCATTTGCGTCCTCTTATCGGAATACGATAGAAGCCGTGCAGGGGTTCCACGATTTTCGACAACATCTGTCTGGGCCCCACAGACCTCGGTGAGTGCCTCAGCGATTCTGCCCTCGTTGAAAGCGGGATCGTGAGGACGCCTCACGCGAGACAAGAAATCGAAGACGAAAGAGGGGAAAGGTGCGAGTGGCCGGCGAGGCAGGTGTTACCCTGCCCATTGAATAGAGCCCTGTTCGTTAACGAACACTCTGCAGCGGGACCGGACACTCAAACCGAATCCAATGCACTTGCATTGTCTCGCAATCCACTTCGTTATCACGAGGTTGCATTTTCCTTGCTCTGGCCCTCGAATTGCTCGTACAGTCCATAAAGACCCGTCGTCACAAGGAGGTCCACTATGGCCGGCCTGCTGCAGGATTTGCGATTCGCGTTCCGCCAGGTGCGCAGGTCTCCCGGTTTCGCGCTGGTCGCTGTGGTGACACTGGCGCTGGGCATCGGAGCAAACGCGGTGGTGTTCAGCCTGTTGAATGCGCTGGTGCTGCGGCCGGTGAACGTACCCCAAGGGCGAAGCATTTATCAGATTGAAATGGCGAAGGCGCACAGTCCTTCGCAGTCGTATCCCGACTACCTGGATCTGCGCGACCGGAACAAGAGTTTTGACGGATTGGCGGCTTACCAGATCGGCAAGGCCGGCCTGGACACGAATGGCACTCCGAGTCCGGCATGGATCTATGAAGCGAGTGGGAATTACTTCGACGTACTTCACGTGCAGCCGTACCTGGGCCGGTTTTTTCACGCCACGGACGAGCTCGGATTCAACAGCGCTCCCTATATCGTTCTGAGCTATGCGTACTGGCAGAGCCATTTCCAGGGCGATCGCGGCGTGGTGGGACGTGTGGTTCGACTGAACAATTATTCGTATACGATTCTGGGTGTGGCGCCGCAGAGTTTCCGCGGAACCGAGTTGTTCTATTCGCCTGATTTCTGGGCGCCGCTGGTGGATCAGGAGCAGATTGAGGGCAACAACAGTCTGATCTCGCGGGGTAACCACAGGGTTTGGGTTGTGGGGCGCCTGAGATCCAATGTAACCGTGGCTCAGGCTGCGGCAGACCTGAACACCATCGCCGCGTCACTGGCGAAGGCATATCCCAAGAACGATGACGGCCTGCGGTTTGCCCTGGGGCGTCCGGGACTGGTGGGGGATATGCTCGGCGGGCCGGTGCACGCGTTTGTCACTGGGCTGATGCTGCTCGCCGGGCTGATTCTGCTGGCCGCGTGCGCAAACTTGGGCAGCCTGTTCTCGGCGCGGGCCGCAGACCGCTGGCGCGAGGTGGCATTGCGGCTGGCGCTAGGCTCGAGCCGGGGAAGGATTCTGCGACAACTGCTGACAGAGGCTGTGCTGGTCTCGCTGGGCGGCGCGGTGCTGGGTATTGCGGGCTCCGTCGCGCTGCTTCACGGGCTAAGCGCGTGGCAGCCCATCCCTGACATTCCCATCAACTTGCCGGTCGACCCGGACGCCCAGACGTACGCGGTTGCACTGCTGCTGGCGCTGGTGAGCGGGTTGCTGTTTGGCCTGGTTCCAGTACGGCAGGTGATGAGGGCCAACCCCTACCAGGGCATCAAGGCGGGAACGGACGCAGTGGCGGGGATGCGGCGTTTGAGCCTGCGCGATCTGCTGTTGGCATTGCAGGTCGCGCTGTGCACCGTGCTGGTGACGTCGTCGCTGGTGGCGGTGCGCGGCATGGTCCGCTCCCTGCACAGCAGCTTCGGTTTCGATCCGCGTAATGCGATGCAGGTGAACACCGACCTGAGCATGAGTGGCTATCGCGGCGACCAGATGCCGGTGGTCCAGCGGCGCTTGCTGGACGCGGTCTCGGGGATTCCAGGCGTAACCGCGGCCGGGTTTGCGGATCACGTGCCGTTGAATATCGGATGGAACAACTGGTTCGTCTACTCGGACAGCACCACGGATTACAAACCTTCGACCCGGGTGGCGGATGCCATGCAGTACAGCGTCTCGCCGGGGTATTTCGAGGCTGCGGCGACCGCCGTGCGAATGGGACGGTCATTCACGTGGAACGACGGCAGAGATGCGCCGCGCGTGGCCGTGGTTAACCGCGAGTTTGCCGCCAAGGTCTTTGGCTCCGAACAGAACGCCCTCGGTCATTTCTTCAAGATATCGGGTGGAATGCGCTTCGAGGTTGTGGGCATTGTTGAGGATGGAAAGTACATGACGCTGAGCGAAGATCCGCGACCGGCTTTGTTCCTTCCGATTCTGCAATGGCCGTCGGACGATATTCGGCTGCTGGTGCGTTCGAGCCGCGGACCGCAAGAACTGGGGCCGGCGCTGGAACGCACGCTGAACGGGTTGAACACCGGGCTTCCCTTCACGATCAGCACGTGGGACCGGGAACTGGCCTCGGTGCTATTTGCGGCACGCGCAGCGTCCATGGCACTGGGAGTGCTTGGTGGGTTGGGCGCCATGCTGGCAGTGACAGGCATCTTCGGCCTGGGCACTTATACAGTTAGTAAGCGGCTGAGGGAGCTCGGGATTCGCGTCGCTCTGGGGGCACAGCGGAAACAGGTACTGTGGTCGGCGCTGGGGCGCGTGTTCCGGCTGTTGGTGATCGGTTCGGCGGCGGGACTTCTGCTGGGATTGGCTGCCACCAGGCTGCTGTCGTTCATTGTGTACCAGGCCACACCGCGCGACCCGGTGGTGCTGACCGGGGTGGTGGTGACTATGTTGCTGTTGGGTTTGCTGGCGGCATGGATTCCGGCGCGACGCGCGCTATTGATCGATCCTTTGATCTTGTTACGCGAGGAGTGATCCAGCGACAAGAGGTGCTGCCGCGCGAGACATCCCAAATGCCGAGCCGCTGCCGACTAACCGGGAAACCAGAAGTCGTTCTCAAACGGCGACCCCAAGCCAATGCACTTTTTGAGCCCGACTGCGGCTGGCTTTTCCGGATTCCGGGCGGTTGGTCGCCGATCCTTCCCCATCCCCAAAACGGATTGGAGACGGATTGCCGGTGATCCGGGCACAATAATCCACAGGGAGCCGTCACCCTGCCATTCCCCTGATTTGAATCGCGGATCGGTCAGTTCAATACAAGACGATTCCTCGTCGATCTGAAACTGCAGAGCATCTCGTTTCATCTTGAGCTGCCAACTATTTCGCTCTGAATTCGTCAAATTAGCGCTGATACTCCAAATTCTGACCTACGTGGCGAAACAGCAGTTGGTAAAGGGCGGCGGGGTGGCGATACCGTAGGCATCTGATATTCAGCGCCTTGGAACCCCATCCTCCGGTAAAGCGTAGACTCAAAACAGGGCGGTGGAATTCTTGAATCGCACTCCCAACATGAGCCAGCCAAACCTCAACGCATTCGCATGCGCGGCTCGGGTATATGCGGAGATCGGTCGCTTTCTGCTGATGCTGACCACTGTCCAGTTGATTACCTCGCCGCTGACGCAGCGCATTTGGACATGGGATCATTTTCTCCGCGGCGGTCAAGACTTCGAGTCCAGCGTACTCATGATACTCATAACGCTATGCTTGGTGCTCTTGCTTGCTCAACATTGCAAGCAAAGTGTGAATCGTCTGGTCGCTACTTGTCCGCTTTTCTCGCTCATCTGCGACGACCACCTGTTGGCCAGAACTGCGCCGGGCGAGGCGATCACGGCTTTTCGCAGTGTGCGAGTGCCAAATCCAACTTCAGGCATCTACAACCTTCCTCTTCTGATCTGATCTGTCACCTCTGCCAGCGTTCATGATGGATAGCTCGTACAGAGCCGTCCTAAGCCCGTTGTTCGCCACTCAGTTCCATTACGTCTGACGCAGAGAGATTATGAAAAGATCAGAAGTTCTGCACGCCTGGGCCAGGATCCTGGCCGGTCGCGCGCCCTCGCTTTCCATCGAGATTACAAAAGAGTGTCCCTTGCGGTGCCCCGGATGCTATGCCTTCGATGCTGCACATCTTGGAGGCACGACCCAACTGCGCGAGCTTTCCGATTTCGAGGGCGACGAACTTGTCAAGAGAGTGCTTGCGCTGATCGATGAACACAGGCCACTCCACGTTTCCCTCGTGGGCGGCGATCCGCTGGTTCGCTATCGCGAGCTCGAACTGCTGTTGCCGCAGATTGAAAGCCGCGGTGCGCATACTCAGGTCGTCACCAGCGCTTTCAGAGTGATCCCAAGCGCCTGGAAGGATTTCAAGAAACTGAATGTCGTGGTATCAGTCGATGGCCTGCGGCCGGAGCACGACGTTCGACGCAAACCTTCCACCTACGAGCGCATCCTCAAAAACATCAACGGGGCCAGAGTAACCATTCACTGCACGATCACGTCGCAAATGGCAGGGCGCCCCGGTTACCTCGACGAATTTCTGCGCTTTTGGACCAGCCAACCGGAGGTTGCAAAGGTGTGGTTCAGCATTTTTACTCCTCAGCGCCGCGCCACCGATCCAGAGATTCTGACGGCTTCGCAACGGGCTTCTACTCTCGCAGATCTGCGGCAATTGCGGCTGAGGTATCCCACTCTGGAGATGCCGGAGGCCGTCTTTCGGGAGCTGGAGCATCCGCCCAGGAGCCCAAGAGAATGCATCTTTGCGAGAACTACAGAGACTATTTCCGCCGACCTCAGGACGCCGATTACTCCCTGCCAGTTCGGCGGAAACCCTGATTGCGAACAGTGTGGCTGCATCGCCTCGATGGGATTGGCCGCTGTCGGTCGCTACCGTGTGCTGGGAAAGCTTACTGCCGGGCACCTCTTCATGGCTTCGGATCGCTTGGGTAAAGGGTGGAGGAGTCTCTGCAGAACCTTTTCACGCCGGCCTGGAGTTCAAGCGGAACTTCCTTCTTTCAACATTCTTGAGTCTTGATGTTCGGTAAGCAAAGTACGTTGATGCAGTAGAGAGAGGAGCGAGACTTGGTAAACCGGAGTTATCAAACCGAGGACGAGTTGAAGCGGGAGCTTGTCAGATTTAGCAGATGGCTGTACCGACTTGGTTTTATGCCCGGCACATCGGGCAATCTTTCTGTGCGGCTCGATGAGGAAAGGCTGCTTACCACTCCTACCAGAGCCAGCAAATATCTTCTTAGATCTACCGATATGGTGATCGTCGACCTCGAAGGCCGACAGCTGGTCGGCTCTCGAAAAGTAACCAGCGAAATTGGGATGCATCTCGCCATCTACAGGAAGAGAGAGGATGTCAAAGCCGTCATTCACTCCCATCCGCCTATTGCCACGGCCTTCGCCTGCGCTGGGCGGCCACTCGACGAGATGCTCTGCCAGGAATCCGTCATGACTCTGGGTTCTGTCCCCCTGGCCAGTTATGCAACGACGGGGACCGATGAGGTCGCAGCCAGTCTTGCACCGCTCGTCCGAAAGCACGACGCGATCCTCATGGCCAACCACGGCGCCGTAACCTACGGTCGAAGTCTCCTTGATGCCTTTTCAAAGATGGAAACTCTGGAACATATTGCACAAATCCGCCTTGTAGCACATCAACTTGGCTGTGCGCTTACCCTACGGGATGAGCAGGCGGAACGCCTTCTTCGTGCGAAAGAAAAGTACGTGCAGGACGCGGTGTGATGCAGATGGAATCCGAGCGCTTAATGGGTGCAGACAAGCACTATTCGCGCCTGTCGACATTAGAGGACGGACGGCGGACGATCAAGAGTATAAGTTTCAGTTGATGCAAACAGGCTAACGCGCTCATCCAGCCGCGCTGTGGTAGGGCTTTGCCGTTCCGGCTGGATGGTCGCCAACTCGGAAGTGATCGTTCTCCACTTAACTCCTCAATGAGCGACAAACCGCATCGCGTGCACCATCTGGGTTCCGGGGCATCGGGACGCCGGGGCACCCCTGGGTCGGGCCGGGCCGGGTCGGGCAGCGCGCCCCTGTTTCTGCGCTCAGGGTGGGACCGCACACAGCTACATTCCTATGTCGCTCGGTTGCGATGTCAACCCCCTGCCACAAGACCATCGGCCGCATCTTCTTGATTCCATGAAAGAAATTTCCTGCCCCCAGATTGCATAAAATTTCCGCCCGATTCGCTAAAGTAAGAGCAGGATGAGAACCGGGTACGCATCGGCGGGCGTTTGCCGGCTCGCAGGCGGGGATCGGCCGCACGGGAACGGCACTCAATTCGAAAAATGTGCGCAAAACTGTACAAAATCCGAAAAGAAAGGTCCGCGAGGCCGTCCGAAAGCCCGTAACTCCTTTGCTGTCTAATCTCTGCAAAGAAGTGGTTTTAGAATCAAGGAGTTATAGCACGATAGTTGCGCCAAGCCGATGAATCAAAGGGAGTTATTTTCAGAGATGAGGAGGGGGGGCGCCCCCCTCAAATATGACCTGGAAGTCATACGGCCCTGCGCGCGCTCAAAAGCCTGCTAAGGTTTCGATTCGCCGACTGCCGGCTGGCTGACTTGCTGACTTGCTGACTCGCTGACTCGCCGCTGTTTGCCTGTTCGCTGATTTCTGATCACTGTCCGCTGTTCACTGTTCCCTGTTCCCTGAGTCTTTCCCCAGCACCTCATCGAGCAGGACGCGCAGACTGGCGGCGCGGGCGTGGCCCAGTTGCAGATCGGCCGAGGTGGCCTGCGACAGCTCATCGGCCAGGTTCAGTGCGGCCAGAACGGCCACGCGCAGTGAATCCGCCGTCTTTCCCTGTGCGGCCACGGCGCGCATCTTGGCGTCGACGCAGGCGGCCAGTTCTTTGATGTGCTCCGGGTCCTGCCCGGAGAGATGGTAGAGCTGATCGTAGATCTCCACCGTCACGTAATCGCCGGGATTGCTGCGCGGTTGCTCGGCCATTCCCGCCTCACAGTTCCAGCGCGTCAAGCTGCTTGAGCAGCCGCCCCACGCGTTGTCGCACCTGGTCGCGCTCGGCGCGCAGCGCGCCCAATTCGCTCTGCAGTTGCTCCACCATGGGTGACTGCGCGTGCAGTTGGGCTTCAGCCTTTGTCGCTCGCTCCTCGGTTGCCGCCCGCGCCTGCCGCTCCCGCTTCACCAGCTCCACGGCGCGCCGCACCCGCTCCTCCAGCGCCGAAAAATCGTCCACGCTCACGGCCAATGCGCCCGGCTCCTCGTGCGCTGCCTGCGGCGGTTGCGCGGCTGGCGTCTCCAGCCGCTGCCTCCGATTCCCACATAGGCTCTGACATCGATCCACCCTCCGAACAGGCCCGGTTTGCGTTCGAGTATAGCGCCGTTCAAGAGCGATCGTTTGCTCAAACCCGCAGCCGCGCCCCTGCCTTGCCAACAGCTTCCACCACCTGCGTCTGAAAGCTCTGCAACTCCTCTTCGCGCAGGGTGCGGTCCGGCGCCTGGAACGTGGCGCCCAGCAGCAGCGCGTACTCGCCCTCGGCGTACCGCGGATCACGAAACACCTCGCGCACGCGCCACTCCACGAGCTCGGGAATCCCGAGTCCGGCCATCGCGCGATCGATCGTCTCCCACGGAATGCTCTCGGCGAGGACCAGGGAGAAATCGCGCCGCACCGCCTGATAGCGCGAGATCTCGCGCGCGACCGGCTTGCGAACGGGGAGCTTGTACAGCCGGTCGAGATACAGCTCGCCCACCAGCACAGCGTCCCTGATCTTCCGTGCCGTGGCCTCGCGCGGATGCAGTTGGCCGAACCATCCAACCGTTACCCCGTCCGTCACTACGCGCGCTGAGCGATACGGATGCAGCCACGCCGGTGTCAGTCCTGCCTCGGCGGGAAAGCGGTCGAAGTACATCGCGCGCATCTCGAACCGCGCCAGCACCTGCTCCACCACGCCTTTCACGTCGTGGAACTCAATCGCGCGCCCCGCGTGCAGCGCGCTCTCCTCCGGCAAGCTGCCCACCGCCCCGAACGCCAGCGCCGGCCGCTCGTCCACCTTGTCTGTCGTGCCGCTGAACACTGTACCCAACTCGAACAGCCGCACATCGCTCACGTCGCGGTTCAGGTTGCCCGTGATCATCGCCAGCATACCCGGCGCCAGCGAGGGCCGCAGCACGCCCGCCTCTTCGCTGAGCGGATTGCCCAGCGGCACCACCAGTGCCGGCTGCGGTGCAGTCAAAGCGGCCTCGGCCGCCGAACAGAAGGTGCTCCCAATCGCCTCGTGGAAGCCGCCGGCCAGCAACGTGGCACGCACCGCCGCTTCCTTCTCCGCCCATGGCAACGCGCGCACGCCTTCGCCAAACGCTGGCAGCGTGTTGGCAAACCGGTTGTACCCGTAGACCCGCGCGACTTCCTCGATCAGATCGATCTCCCGCTCCAGATCGAGCCGCCAACTTGGCAGCGTCACATGCCACGCCGCATCGCCAGTGGTCTGCCTTGCCAGCCCGCACCCTAGCGCCGTCAGCACGCCTTCCACGGTCGCGGCCGTGATTCCCTCTTCGTCCTCCGTCACTCCCAGAATCCGCCAAACCTCGCTCAGCTTGAGCGAAATAGGCTTTCGCCGCGAGGTGCGCGCTTGCACTTCGGGGATGCGCACGTCCACCAGCTCGCCCTCGGCCCATCCACCGTTCGCCAGCAGAATCGCGCTCACCAGTGCCGAAGCCACCGGAGCAGCGTTGAAGTCTGCTCCGCGCTCGAACCTGTGGCTGGCGTCGGTGTGCAGGCCATGCCGCCGCGCCGTTTGCCGCACCGCCATGGGATCGAACCACGCCGCCTCGACGAGTACGTTCTTCGTCTCCGGTGTGATCATCGTGTCCCAGCCGCCCATCACGCCGGCCAGCGCCAATGCCTTCTTGTGATCGGCCACCACCAGGTCGTCTGCGTCCAGAATGCGCTCCATGCCGTCCAGCGTCTTCAGCCGCTCACCCTTGTGCGCCCGCCGCACAATGATGCCTCCCTCGATCTTGTCCAGATCGAAGGCGTGCGTCGGCTGGCCCATCGCCAGCCAGGCAAAGTTCGTCGCATCCACGGCGTTCAGGATCATCTTCTGCTCAAGCAAACCGAAGTAGGTGGCGACTTCGGCGCCCACAAACCAGTCTCGCGACTCGCCGATGGTCACGTCGCGCAGCACCCGCGCCGTAAACCGCCCGCACGCATCTTCCGCCTCAATCTTTACGGAAAAGGTCTTGGCGGCCGGCCGGACCTTAGGAAGCCCATAGTGCAACTCAGCAAGCTTCAGACCGTAAATCGCAGCCGCCTCGCGCGCAATGCCGTAGTGGTTCATCGCGTCCACGCGGTTGGTGGTGATGTCCATCTCGTAAACCGAACCATTGTCGATCGAGCCGTTCCGCTCGCCAAGCGGATAATTCCCCTCGACCGCGATGCCACGCAAAGTCAGGTCTGCAGCGAGCTGCGCGTCGTCAACGAGCAACTCTGGCAAATAACTACGAAGCCACTTGGTCAAGATCTTCATAGAATGTCAGTTTTGGCGTCTGTGCAGCGCACGCCAACTGGCCGCTCCTCAAACAAACTGCCCCAGGAACCGCATGTCCCCTGCAAAAAAGCTACCGATCTCGCTGATACCGTATTTCATCATCGCGATGCGCTCCACGCCCATGCCGAATGCGAATCCCGAAATCCGCTTGGCGTCGTAGGCGGGCTGCTTTTCCGCCGCAAAGGCGAACACCGCGGGGTCCACCATGCCGCAACCCAGCAGCTCGATCCAGCCCGAGTCCTTGCATTTGCGGCAGCCCTTGCCACCACAGAAGATGCAACTGATCTGCACGTCGGCGCTCGGCTCGGTAAACGGGAAGAATGACGGGAAGAATCGCGTCTTCACCGCTGAACCGAAGAGCGCCTTCATGGCGTGGTCCAGCGTGCCCTTCAAGTCGCTGAAGGTGATGTTGGTGTCGACACACAGCCCCTCAACCTGGTGAAAGATCGGGGAGTGCGTGGCGTCGGCGGCGTCGTTGCGGTGCACCTTGCCGGGAATCACGATCCGCACCGGCGGCGGCTGCTGCTCCATAGTGCGCATTTGCACCGGCGACGTGTGCGTGCGCAGCAGCAGCCGGTCGCGCAGCGGCTTGCGCTCCTGCCCAGCCACCACCAGCGTGTCCTGCGTGTCGCGCGCCGGATGGCCGGGCGGAAAGTTCATGCTCTCGAAGTTGTAGTAGTCGGTCTCGACCTCGGGCCCTACTCCGACCCAGTAGCCCAGCGCCGCAAACACAGCCACAATCTCGTTCAGCGTGCGCGTAATGGGATGCTCGGCCCCGGTCAGCCGCCGCGTCCCCGGCAGCGTGATGTCGATGGCCTCGGCCTTCAGGGCGGCCCCCCGCGAAGAATCGCCCGGACCCCCTGCCAGCGCCGCGTCCAACAGGCTCTCCACCACCGCTTTTAGTGCGTTGAAGCGCAAGCCCAGCGCCTTTTTTGCCGCTGGCGGAGCAGCCTTCAGCCACCGGCCGGAAACCTCGGTCAGCAGGCCCTGCTTGCGGCCCAGCCATTCCAGGCGAAACGCCTCCACGGCCGCTTCGCTGTCGAGCACGGCGGCAGCCTCGCGTGCCTGCGCCTCCAGTGCGGCAAACGCCTTTTCCAGCGCGGCCTCGTCAAACGCCGTCAGATTCGGTATCGCCTGCTTGGTCATGTGTACTGTTCAGAATAAAGCATTGCATGCAGCACCCGCGCGCTCAAGCGCGTCCGGGGGACTCGCCAATGCCAAATTCGCGCCGCAGCGGTGCTGACGTGCCTTAGCATGAAAGCTATGATCCGAATGGCTGCTGCTACTGTCCTCGCCCTGTGCATCTCCGCGCTGGGCTTCGCTCCGATTTCGTCCGCTCAATCCGCCCCCGCCGTTTACCCAACGCAAGACGGCTACGTTGATGCCCATGGCGTGCTCATTTACTACGTCGAATTCGGCAAAGGCCCACCGCTGGTGGTCCTTCACGGCGGTCCTGGCGCCGACCACACCTACTTTTTACCCTGGCTGCTCCCGCTGGCCCGGACCCATCGCCTCATCTTTATCGACGAGCGCGGCTCGGGGCGCTCCGAGCGCCTGCAGGATGTGAGCAAGTACACCATCGAAGCCATGGCCGACGATGTGGAGGCTGTCCGAGTCGCCCTCGGCCTGGGCAAAATCTCAGTCCTCGGCCACAGTTGCGGCGGCGTGCTGGCCCAGGCTTATGCGCTCAAATACCAGCAGCACCTCAGCCATCTCATCCTCAACAGCACCTTTGCCTCGACCCGCGAGATGAACGAAGTTCTGGCCCGCGAGAAGGCGCAGATGCCGCCCGACAAGCTGGCCCGGCTGAACCAGCTCGAAGCGGCCGGCCTCTTTGGAGAAGGCGCCATCTGGGAACACGGGCGCTACCCGGCCGAGTACGAAACGCTCGCCTGGGGCGATGGCTATTTCCCGTTTCTCTACGGCGCGCGGCCCGACCCCGCCTACGACCCCGCCACCGGCAACGCACCCACCAATTGGGAGCTCTATCGCGAGATGTGGGGATCGGACGGCGAGTTCATCATTGACGGAAACCTTAAGTCCGTCGAGTATGTCGACCGGCTGGACACCATCCACGTGCCTACGCTGATCGTCGTCGGCGACCACGACGAGTGCGACCCCAGCCTGAGCCGTGAGATGCACGAGAAGATCGCCGGCTCGAAGCTTGTGATCCTGCCCAACTCCGGCCACATGAACTTTGTCGATCAACCGGAAATGTGGCAGGAAGCGGTGCAGGGATTTTTGGGCAACTAGCACTCCACGCAAACGCACAACAGCCCGGAGTCCTCTCGAACCCCGGGCCGCATTGTCCGCCAGTCAAATCGCGTTCTTACGCTGCTTTGGCCGCCAGCGCTGCCTTGGCTTGCCCGACGAGGTTGGTAAAGCCCGCCGCGTCCTTCACGGCAATCTCCGCCAGAACCTTGCGGTCGAGCTCAACGCCGGCTTTCTTCAATCCGCTGATGAACTGCGAGTAGCTGGTACCGTTCAGCTTGCACGCGGCGGCGATGCGCACGATCCACAGCGAGCGGAACTGGCGCTTCTTCAGGCGCCGGCCGGTGTAGGCAAACTTCAGGCCGCGCTCCACGGCCTCTTTGGCCGCCTGGTGGAGCTTTGATTTGGTGAGGAAATAACCGCTCGCGCGCTTCAAGATCTTTTTGCGGCGGTCAGTCCGCTTGGTGCCACGTTTTACGCGGGGCATGGGTGATTTCTCCTTTTCGCGTTTCTGTTCATGCGGCTGGAGGCAGGAGATCGTCACATTTGAGTGCGGCGGCTGTCAACCTCTTCACTCGCTCTTGTCAAGCCTGATCGCTTGCCGGCGCCGAACGCATTTCGATCACCGGCGGGGGCCAATGCAACGGCCCAAAAGCAGTGGCACAGCACTCGTCCAAAGGGCTGGCCAACGCAGTGGTCAGGCGTAGGGAATCATGCGCGCCACCTTCGCGTAGTCGCCGTCACTCACCAGCAGAATCCTTCCCAGCTTCCGCTTGGTCTTCGGCGACTTCGAAGTAAGGATGTGCCGCGTCTTCGTCTGGCCCCGCTTGATTTTGCCGGTGCCAGTCTTGCTGAAGCGCTTGGCCGCGCCTGAATGGGTTTTCAACTTGGGCATGTTGTCTCGTTTTCTGGTTTTGGGCAGGCGGGGTCGCCCGGCCATCGGCTTCAAGGACAGGGATTTCCATCTCTCTCTTGAAGCTTCTCTAAGTATACAATGGTCTTCCATGAAGGGAAACTCCAAAGTCCTTGAGAAGCTGAATCAGGCCCTCCGCGATGAGTTGACGGCGATCAACCAGTACTTCGTCCACGCGGAGATGTACGAAAACTGGCATTACGAGCGCCTCGCCAAATACATCAAGAAGCAGTCCCTTGACGAGATGAGACACGCCGAAAAGCTGATGGAACGCATTCTGTTCCTGGACGGAACACCGACCATGCAGCCGCTGGATCTCACCATCGGCAAGAACGTCAGCGAGATGATCCAGTCGGACCTCAAGCTCGAACTTGGCGCCGTAGCGTCCTACAACGAGTCCATCCGAATCTGTGTCGATCACAAAGACAATGGCTCAAGAGATGTCTTTGTCAGTCTCCTCAAGGATGAGGAGGGACACGTGGACTGGCTTGAGGCGCAGCTCCACCAGATCAAGGAACTCGGCTACGAGCGCTACTTGAGCATGCAGATTGAGGAAGAAGAGTAGCGCTACTCCGCCGGGTCCTCCGCGGTAAACGGCGAACAGCACGGCTTCTCGGTCGCGTGGAAATTCATTACCTCGACGCGGATGCCATCCGGATCGTACATGTTGAACTGGTACCTGCCGTCGAGGCCGATCTTCGGCGCCTGGTCGTGGCGTCCCATGAGCCGGTCACCCTTGACCAGCACCTGGTATGCATCGGGAACGGACGGCACTCCGATCGAAACGTGGTCGAGAACGCCGAGCGTCTGCTGCGTCATGTCTGGCGGAATCCCTTTTCCCGGTCCCGCTGCGAGCATGTACTCGAGCCAGTCGTGAGCGTCGGGAACCTGCTGGCTCACCCACTCGACTTTGTCGTTGCGCCCTCCCCACCAGTAGGGCCTGAAGCCGAGCAGCTCGCGGTAGAAGGCATCCTCGGCTGCGCGGTCGTGCACCAGCAGACCGACGTGGATGATGTGATGGCTGAACAGATTTGGCGCATCCAGCGGTTTGGGACTTGCCGGCGGCTGGACAAACTGAATCTTGTTGCCCTCGGAATCGAGTACGTCGAACCAGCGGCTGCCATCAGAGCCACGCGTGACGTGTTTGGGCACCGCCCATTTCTTCCGAGCGAGGTACTTGCGCAAGCCGTCGGCGTTTTCTGTATTGAAGGCCACGTGGTCCAGCCGATTGATACCCTGACCCGTTGGCAGCGGCAACACCTCAATGAATTGCGTGGGATTGATGGCGTAGCGTGCACCCTGCGGGTTCTCGGGATCGGGCAACTTCACGGCTCCGACGCTCACTGTGTAGAAGTGTTCGGTCGCAGCAGGGTCAGACGTGTACACGGCCAGATGCGAGACACCGGTGATTTTGGGCCGCACCGGCCCGTTTTGCGCAGCAGCAGCGGTCACCGCCAGAGCCGCGACGAGAGTAACGAGAAGAATCCTGGTTTGCATTGCATTTCCCTCACAATTTATCGAGCCAGATAACAATAAATGGGTTTTGGTGCAGCGCGCAATCCGAATTGAGTTCCCAGGCTTAGAATGCTTGAGGAGAACCGTCGCTATGCTTACCCGAAGATCGTTCGTAAGTGCTCTGCCTGCTCTTTACGGTTTGGCCCGGGGCTTTGGGAATGCAGATGTGGCCACATCAGCCACGCACGAATACCATGTCTCTCCAAGGGGCAATGACGAACACGATGGGACATTTGCCAGTCCGCTCAAGACCATTTCCTCCGCCGCGGCAATTGCGATGCCTGGCGACACGATTACGGTTCACGAGGGTGTTTATCGAGAGCGCGTATCGCCGCCGCGGGGCGGCACGTCCGACACAAATCGCATCGTTTATCAGGCTGCGCCCGGCGAGCGTGTTGAGATTAGCGGCGCTGAAGTCATCCAAGGTTGGGCCAGGTTGCAAGACAGCATCTGGAAGGTGACCGTCCCCAATCGTTTCTTCGGGCAATTCAATCCATATAGCGATGTGATCCACGGAGACTGGTTCGATTCCAAAGGGCGTTTGCATCACACGGGAGCGGTCTACCTCAACGGCGACTGGCTGGCAGAGGCGGCAACGCTCGACGACGTCTTTCGCGACTCCGCAGGGCCGCCGCTCTGGTTTTCCCAGGTGGACAGCGAAACGACCACGATCTGGGCGCAGTTCGGGCGGGCCGATCCAAATCAGCAACAAGCAGAGATCAATGTACGCCAGGCTGTCTTCTATCCGGAGAAAACCGGCATCGACTTCATCACGGTTCGTGGCTTTATCCTGCGCCAGGCGGCAACGCCGTGGGCGCCGCCGACAGCCGAGCAGGTCGGCCTCATCGGCACGCATTGGAGTAAAGGTTGGATCATTGAGAACAACGTCGTCAGCCACTCGATCTGCTGCGGCATATCGCTCGGCAAGTATGGCGACCAGTGGGATAACACCTCGGCCAATACGGCTGAAGGCTACGTGAAGACCATCGAACGGGCATTGCAATCGGGCTGGTCAAAAGAACGCATCGGCCACCACATCGTCCGGAACAATACGATTTCGCATTGCGAACAGGCGGGCATTGTCGGCAGCCTCGGCCCGGTGTTCAGTGTCGTTACCGGTAACACCATCCATGACATTCACGTCCGGCAACTCTTCACGGGCGCTGAAATGGCCGGAATCAAGTTTCACGCCGCCATCGATGTGGAGATCAGTCATAACCATATCTTCCGAACCTGCCGTGGCCTGTGGCTCGACTGGATGGCGCAAGGGACGCGCGTTACAGGCAATGTATTTCACGACAACCAGAGCGAGGATCTTTTTGTGGAGGTCGATCACGGCCCGTTCGTCGTGGACAATAATCTCTTCCTATCGAGGACTTCGCAGCGCGTTGTCTCCCAGGGCGGAGCGTACGCGCACAATCTCTTTTGCGGAGGCGTCGCGCTGAACCAATTCGATGGCCGCATGACCCCGTTCATGAAACCACATTCAACTCAGGTGGCCGGATATCACGATAATCCCAGCGGGGATATGCGGTTCTACAACAACCTCTTCGCCGAGGACGGCGACCTAACTCCGTTCAACCAGACGCATCTGCCGATGCACCTTGAGGGGAATGTATTCCTTAGAGGCGCGAAGCCTTGCTCGCAAGAAACGGCTCCAATGCTCAAGCCGGACATCGATCCGCGTATCCGGCTCGTCGAGCGGGGCCCTGATCTTCATCTCGAGATCCATCTTGATCGGGCGTGGGCAATCGAACAGCGGCACAAACTGGTAACCACCGATGTCCTTGGGCTCGCGCTAATCCCGCAACTGCCCTTTGAGCGCGCCGACAGCTCACCGCTCCGCATCGATGAAGACTTTTCCGGCGCCCATCGCAACGAGGGAAATCCATTTCCTGGCCCATTTGAACACGCCGGCGGTGGGCAGCTATCGGTGCGGATCTCCCCGACAAATTCTTGGGGTTTGACGAACCGGCACGCTCACTCGCTTCGTTCTTGAGAACCGGCACGGCACCGCCATGAGCATTCGCCGCGGCGGCATCGCAGCACAGCAGCCTCAAGCTGGTGTTAAAAGGAAGGCTCCTGGTTTCACAGGAACTCCTTCCACTTCACCATCCGTTTCTTCAAATTGATCGTTCGCCCATCAACGACAAAAGTGCCGTCGCCAATGGCATGGAAGGTACGGCGTTCGCGGCGCTTCGGGTCAATCCATCCTTTCACCACTTCCAAAATGAAGAGTGCGTATTGGTTCACCATCCGCGTGTCCACAACTCTTGCATTCCAGGTTGGCAAGACATTCGGCAATTAGCGGCGCTGACACTTTCTTCGCTGGAGCTGCGGTTAACCCAAAAGCCTCGAACTTGTTCAGGTCCTCGCCGGAACAATTGCCGATATCGACCACCTTCGATATCAGATCGACGGTGGGCACGGCAATTACGCATTCTTTGCTTGCGCGTAACGCTCTGAAACTGAAATTCGCCGGACTCACGACGCAGGCGATGAGCGGCGGGACGAACTCCATCATCGTGTGCCAACTCTGCGTCATCACATTCATCCGTCCCTTGCTCGCTGTCGTCAACAAAACGACCGGGCCGGGTTCAATCAGGTGGAAAACCGTGGCCAAAGGAATCTCTTTCATCGTGCAATGCCTCCTTCGGACGTCAGGCCTACTCTGAGAAGCTACCACCTCCGAAGGCCCGCCATCTGTGACGCATGCTTCCGGCATGGCTCGATATTCGCGAAGCCAGAGGGACAAACCGCAAACCTGCGCCTCGCCACCATCTCCATCACTCGCGGCACCATCGAGCTTGTAACCTGCCCATCCGGTCCGTCAGGCCTCCGTCTGATCGCGGCCTCGTTCCGTCCTCGATCATCTCTTGACGACGCATACCCCGTGGTCTGACCATGGTTCTTCCGGCCGCGAACGGCGCTGCGGTCGCGCGAACCTGGTTTGCAGCGCGCGGCGCGCCTCCTTTCGCCGCCTGTGCAAGCGAACCCAATCAAGCTCACCTGACCGGATCGGCCCACGGAGGGGCGCACCATGGCAAATGAAAATAATCGCAGGGAATTCTTGAAAGCCGGCGGTGCGGCGCTGGCCGCAACCGCAGTTTCGTGGAACGCCTCCAGCTATGCACAGATTCTGGGCGCGAACGATCGCGTGCGCGTAGCCGTGGTGGGTTGCGGCGACCGGATGAAGGGCTCGCTCATTCCGGCATTTCTCGAGCACAATCAGGAGCTCAACTTCCAGTTCGTCGCCGTTTCCGACATTTGGAACCGCCGCCGTGAAGAAGGCGCAGCTTATATTGAGAAGCTGGGCGGGGGAAAGGTCGATCCCGTCCGCAATAATGACGAGCTCTACGCGCGCAAGGACGTCGACGCCGTTCTCATTGCGACAGCCGACTTCCAGCACGCGCTGCACGGGGTGGAAGCGGTGGAGGCCGGACGCGACGCCTACGTGGAAAAGCCCACCGCCCACACCATGGCCGATGCACGCAAGTTCCTTGCTGCTGTGAAAAAGACGGGCAGGATTGTGCAGGTGGGCACGCAGCGCCACTCCACGCCCGCCTACCAAAAAGCCGCCGAATACATCAAGTCAGGCCAGTTCGGCGACATCATGATGGTCGAGATGAGCTGGAATGTGAACCAGCCCGGCCGCTGGCGCCGTCCCGACGTCGTTCCCCTGCTGAAACAAGAAGACACCGACTGGAAGCGCTATCTCCTCAATTGCCCCTACGAACCGTTCGACGCCCGGAAGTATCTTGAGTTCCGCCTCTTCTGGCCGTACTCCTCCGGAATCCCCGACCAGTGGTTAGTCCACCAGATCGACACTGTGCACTGGTTCAGCGGCTTGCCTCATCCGCGCTCCTGTGTCGCCAATGGCGGCATCTACTTGTGGAAGGACGGCCGCACGAATTGGGACACCATGACCGCTGTATTTGATTACGGCCCGCTCGACGACCCCACCAAGGGTTTCCAGGTGCAGTACACCTCGCGCTTCACCAACTCCGCCGGCGGCGTCAAGGAGCTTTACTACTCCAATGGCGGCATGATCGATATGGACAAGCAAACCGTTTCGCCAACCGGCGGGCTGACGGCGAAGTCGGCCGCTGAGATGGGCATGAAGGCCAACCTGCTCCCCGGCTTCTCGTTGGTTGAGCACACGGAGGGCGTGGCGACTGGAGCCGACACGGGTCGCGACCCCATGACCAGCGCCAACATGCGCAACTGGATGGAGTGCGTCCGTTCGCGTAAGACGCCTAACGCGCCCATCGAAGCCGGATACAGCCACTCCATCGCGCTGTGCATGAACGTCGCTGCCATCCAGACCGGCATGAAGGTCACCTTCGACGACAAGGCACAGCAAGTGATGGCCGGAGGCAAGGTCTATGCGTAGCCGCGCCGTGTTCGGTTTTCTGGCTGCAAGCTCGATATTGGTTGCGGGTGCATTCGCCGCGCCCAAGGGCGTCCGTGTCGTTCCCGATCAGGCCAACCGTCGCGTCGACATCACCATCGACGGCCAGCCCTTCACCTCCTACATCTGGCCCGCCACGCTCAAAAAGCCGGTCCTCTACCCCATCCTCGATGCGGATGGCGTGACCGTGACGCGCGGCTACCCGCTCGAGCCGCGCCCCGGCGAACGCACGGACCATCCTCACCACACCGGTCTCTGGTTCAACTACAGCAACGTGAATGGCTTCGATTTCTGGAACAACTCCGAGGCCATCCCACCGCAACGGGCGCCGAAGATGGGCACTGTCGTCTTCGAAAAAATCGTCTCTGCCAAGAGCGGGGCAACCCGCGGAGAACTGGTCGCTGACTCCACGTGGATCGATGGCCAGAACCACCCCATCCTGGCCCAAGCCACACGCTACGTCTTCGCTCACGACGGACAGACGCGCAGCATTGATTTGATCGTCACGCTAAAAGCTCTCGACCGCGTTGTCTTCAACGACGACAAAGACGGCCTGCTCGGCCTCCGCGTTGCACGCTGGCTCGAGTCGCCTGAAGAAAAGGGCGGAACGTTCACTGACGCGAACGGCAACGCGACCACGGTCGCGGCCGCGGCCAACGTGGCGGGCGTCGCCCCGCCCACCGGCGAATACCTGACCAGCGAGGGAGTGAAAGGCGAGGCCGCGTGGTCAACAAGAGGCCGCTGGTGTGCACTCACGGGTCACAATGGCGAGGGCCACACCGTGACCATCGCCATCATCGACCACCCCGGCAACATTGGCTATCCGATATACTGGCACGCCCGCGGTTATGGCCTTTTCGCCGCCAATCCGCTGGGCCGCAGTGTCTTCGATCCCAAGCAGCCGCCCCTCCACTTCACGCTCGAGAAGGGCCAGTCGGCCACCTTCCGCTATCGCATCGTCATCTATACGCACGCTGCCACACATGCGGAATTGAACCGCGAAGCCGACGCTTTCGCCACACGCTACAAGTAGATTCGCCGCTGCGGCCTCGCCTTCTTAACACATCCATAAGTGACTGGTATCACAGCCCTTATTCCCTCACGGGCGCAAGAATCCCTGTCCGTTGGAGGGTACGCAATGTCTTTCAGTCTTCGCCATGCTGTCTTGCTCGCGCTCCTGACTTCTTCCTGCCGCACACAAACTACGAAAACCACTACGAACCAACCGCAGGCCAGCGGCGGGAACGCGCTTGTGCGTTACGAGATGCAGGACCCCGGCCTCATCCTCTACAAGCCCGCCAACTGGACGGTGACTCCGCAGCACACGGCGACTGATCTGCACATTGTTGTCTCCGAGCCCGGACGCGCGTCGCGTGTCGAAGCCGATTTTGCCGACAACCGAACGGCGAAGTTCAATTCCCTCACCCTACTCGCCTCCTTCACCCGGCAGATGAAGCAGAATCATCCTGACCTGAACCTGAGCGAGATCATGGCCTGCAAAGATCCGGCAATTTCCTGCGCCGTAACCACGATTGCCTACACTGCGAACGGCGTGCCCATGAAAGGCCGCTACTTCTTTCACGCCGACACCGTGCAAGCCGTGGTCCGCGGCTACCAGGCGCCTGCTGCTCAGTTCGACGGCAAACGCCCGCTTCTTCTCGACGTCCTCACCAACATCCATCTCGTCTCCGCGGGCGCCCAGGCTGCTGCGACAAAACCACCTCTGAATGTCCAATTCACCCAGCGCTCGGCGCCGGACGGTTCGTGGCGCTTGAGCATGCCCACAGACTGGAGCGTGACCGGCGCGCAAGGAAAGGTGCTGGCTGGAGCACCCGACGGTGGTTCCGGCTTCCTTTTCACCTCGTTTACGATCTTCCCGCCTCGATACATGGGGGGGATTGCGTTGCCACTGGCTGCTATCGTTTCTCCTTATGTGTCTCCGCCGCAGGCGATCGGAGTCATCTGGCAGAAGTTCAACAATCGACAGATCCACATCCTTGCCAGCAAGGCCGATCCCCAGACCGCCGGCTACTGCACCGTTCAACTCCGCAAACGCTGTGAAGCCGCCGACGTGCAACTGAGCTGGGTTTCTCCCAAGGGCACGGCCTGCACCGGCAGCTTCAAGGTCCTCAATGGCGTGCCGGGCATCACCGGCGAGTGGTTCAGCATCGTGGTCGGCATATGGGGCCCCTCTAACGACATGGATCAATACCTGCCTGTCCTCGATCAGGTCGCCCGATCGTTTTCCATCAACGACCAGTATGCCCAGGAATACATTCAGGAGGGGATGCTACATCTTCGTGCTTTGCAGGCCCAAACTCAGCAGGCAATCAATGGCCTCTACGCCGCCATCGACGACAGCCGGCGCGACGCCGAAGCCCGTTCCAACAGCCGCGAGCGATCGGTCGATGCGTTCAGCGACTACATGCTTGGCAACAGTTACTGGATCTCTGATATCGAGGGTGGAAAAGTCTATGCCACCGACCCGTGGGGAACCACGGACACCGAAACCGGTAACCGTCTTGAAGGCGCGCCCTACGATTACATCAACTTCGAGGGACAGAATCCGAACTATCCCTCGGAGCAGATGCGCGAAGTCACGAGCTATGACGTCGAGCACATGCAGCGGTGATTCACGAAAAGGAAGGGATGAGAGCCGCGTGAGGAATGAGCATCCTCGCCGCATCCGCCGCGAGGAATCGCGGCGGATGCAGACGGGAACCGGTTAGAAGTTGATGTGGCCGGCAAACTGCCAGTCGCGCGGACCGGGGTTGCCGGAGACGCCGGTAATGGCGCCGAACGAAGTGGAGTATGAGATTGCGTTGGTTGTAGCGTTGCGGGTGGCCGTCCACGCGTTGGTGCTTGTGGTGTTCGGACTATTAAACGTGGTCTTGTTCCACACGTTGATGCAATCCGCCTCGAAGACAAATTCGGCATGCTCCCAATGCAGCGGGAAGGAGCGGCGCACGCTGGCGTCGAAGTCCTGCGTGCCGGGGCCGTTGAGGTTGAGCGGCCGTGTGCGCGGCGCGTTGCCGATGAGATAGGCAGCATTGCAAGTGCTGAGCTGAACTCTTCCGCCCGCAACGCAGGTGGGAGCGGTAGAAACGCTGATGGGAGTGGTGAATGCGGCGGGATTGATGTATTGAATCTTCCCGAGGTTTGCCGCCGTGAACCCGCCGGGTCCGCTGCCATAGCTTCCGCCCTGGCGGGCTGAACCGGAGAATGTGTTGTCCAGGTCGGGCATTCCCTGCCCTTGCAGCGGCGTATTCGTTGCGGTGGCTCCTCCCCAGGTGACTGGGATCGGCGCCCCCGCGGTATAGGAGTAGAGGGGGGCGAGCTGCCATCCGCCCGCCAGCCAGCGCACCAGCGTATTGTTGCCGCCGAGCTGCCCCTTGCCAAACGGCAATTGGTACACGGCGAAGGCATGGAGGGTTTGCGGATTGGAAACGACGGTCCAGGAGCGATCGATGCGATTCTGTTTATAAGCCGTGGTCGCGCCCGAAACCGTACCCACCGGGAGATTCCAGCCGCTGCGGTAGGTTCCGTCGTCGCCGAGGTTCTTTGCGTAGGCATAGTTCACTGTGAAGGTGAGGCCATGCGCCATGCGCTGCTCGAGAACGATCTGGAGCGAATTGTAGCTAAAGTTGCCCACATTACCCCAAGTGTCGCTGACACCGCTGTACTGCGGGAATGCGGTGAGCATCTGCTGGATGGTTGCTGATCCGCTGATGGCGCCTGACGCCGTGTAGAAGGCCGGCTGCGGCGCGCTGGGCGCATTCGCACTAAGAATGGCCAGATTTGCCGCGGTGGCCTGCGCGTTGAGGAGCGGCTTGCTATGGCCGGAATCCAGGACGGGCCCAAGGAGCGCCAGATAGGTGGGATTGATTTCATTTGTCCAGTAGCCGCGCGCGTTGCTGCCTGTGCTGCCAGAGTTGACGATAAAGTGGCTCTCGTTGCCGACGTAGTTAACGGCCAGCGTCATGTCCTGCGTGATGGCGCGCTCGATGCCGAAGTTATACATGACGATCTCGGGCGCTCGGCTGGAGTAGTACGGGTCGGCGTAGGAGACGCTGCTGGCGCTGACCATTTTGCCGCCGCTGACATAGAAGCCGGTGTTCAGCTCCTGTGCGGCCACACCCGGACTTGGCTGGGCAGGATAGGTTGCTGTTGGGCCGAAGAGCGCGGTGTTGGCGGCGCTGCCCAGGTATGCGCTGTTGCCGCTCAACCAGTACGAGGGCCCTGCTCCCGCGCCGTTGACGCTCTCCGTGGTGGGAGCGATGATGCTGGTGTTGAACCCGGTCTGACCGGTGCCGTTGAAGGCGCCGCCACGGCCGCCGACACCGCCGGCCTGCGTAAACACGACTGCGAATCCGGAGCGAATTACAGTCTTGTTGTTAATGGAATAGGCCAGGCCAACACGCGGTCCCCAGTTCTTCCCGTAGGTCTGGACAGGCGTGGTGCACATGCAGCTCACGCCGGGGCCGCCGTAGTTGCCTGCGAACTGCAACATGCCGAGCGTATTCGTCAGTGGGTTGGTCAGGCCCGGATTGAGGAACGTCCAGCGATTCCTCAGCTCGTGGTAGGGCGGCAGATAATCCCAGCGGAGCCCGAAATCGAGCGTCAGCTTCTGCGTGATCTTGTAGCTGTCGCGGATATACGGCGAGACCGTCTTGTAGCGGCCGGCGAGTTCGCTCACATACTGCAAGCCGAGCGACGGAGCCGAGGCTGAACCGGCGCCGGTAGCCCCGCCGACAGCACCCAGCAGGAAGCTGGAGTAGGCGAAGCCGGTGCCGGATGCGTTGAGCGAGTTGCCGCCGCTGGAGAAGTTGGCCGTGGAGTTCGAGTTGTAAGCGAGATCGAGGACGCCCGTGAAGGTGGCTGGATTGGCGTTGTTGATCTCCTGCCACTGGAAGGTCAGGCCCATGGTGAGCGCGTGCTTGCCTTTGAGCCACTGCACGTTGTCGGTGAGGGCGTAGTTGTTGGGCGTGGTGAGCTGCGTGGAAATCGAGTTGCCGTAACCCGTCCAGGTTTGCTCCTGGGTGCCGAAGGCATTGTTGGTGCCGAACTGTGCGCCGGGAAACTCTTCGCCGGCTTGGCCGCCGGGCAGGTTGGTCACGCCCAAAGTCCCAATTTCGTACTGCTTGACGCCCTGCGTGGAGTTGTGAATGTTCTGGAAGAAGCGCGTGAATCCGAATTTGAGCTGGTTCACCACATTCGGAGTGAACGTGTAGGCGTCCTCAAGGACGTAGTTCTTGGGGAAGATGTTGGCCAGGTCGCCGCCCGTGTACGGCTGGGGCAGGAACGGAGCGCCGTAGTTGTTGAGGTAGTTGACGGCGCCCATGGTTCCCACCGACGAGATGCGGTGCTTTTGGCTCAGATCAAAGTCCACGCGCCAGTCGATGACGTGGTTGTCGAAGCCGCTCGGGGCCCCACCCAGAAAGTTGTTGACGGTGAGACCGTTGTAGTTGGGATCGCTTGTGACCGACGGCAGCCACTGCTCCATGGCCTTGGAGATGGGCGAAATGTCACCCGCTGGAATCACGTTGTACGAGCCGTTGTATTGGAACGCCGTCCGCGTGCAGGTGCTGCCCGTGCACGACGTGGTCATGGGATCGAACAGGACCGGAGTGGTCGATCCGAAGATTTCGGTGAAGTCGCCATTCGTCATCTTGGTGGTCGGGATAG
This sequence comes from uncultured Acidobacteriaceae bacterium, assembly GCA_963836525.1. Lineage (GTDB taxonomy): Bacteria > Acidobacteriota > Terriglobia > Terriglobales > Acidobacteriaceae > Telmatobacter. Next base: position 81,845 of record CAWIJW010000010.1, on the reverse strand, counting down.
TGTAGAGGGCCGGATTCGCGCCCTTGCGGGAATGGAATTTGTCATAGGCAACGAAGAAGAACAGCTTCTTGCCTGTCTTGGGCACCACGCCGCCAAGGGTCATGGAGAGTTCGTTCTGATGTTCGACCGGCTTGGGCGCGGGCACTGTTTGGCCGGCAAGATTCTTGACGGTGGCCGCCTTGGCTGTGAAGCTCCACGCATCGAACGACGTATTACGCACAAAATCGGAAACCTGTCCGTGATACTGCAGACCGCCGGACTTCATGGTAAAGTTTTCAGCGCCGGCGCCCATGTACTCGGCGGGCGGCGTGCTGGTGACCACCTGGAATTGATCGACGGCGTCGAGGTCCATGGTCTGCGAGACCAGACGGTTGTCACCCTGCTGGCTGACGGTCTCGGCAGGCATGCCGTCCAGGTACAGCTGGCCGAGATAGCTTCCTGTTCCGCCAACAATGGGCAGGCGTCCGCCATTATTGGCGGCCTGAGCGCCGGGTGTTAAAAGCCCGAACTGCGTCGGATCGCGCTGTGCGTTGTTCATCTGAATGGGCAGGTTGGAATAGGTCGTGTTCTCGATGGTCAGGCCGACGGTTGCGTCGGCCGTGTCAAGTACCGGGGGAGCACCGGTGACGGTGACGGTTTGCGTTTCCGCGCCGACTGAGAGCACCGGGTTGACGGTGCGCACCTGCATGGCGTTGACGACCACGTTGTCCTGCACCAGCGTCCGGAATCCCTTCGCTACGACTTGCAGCGTATAGGTGCCGGGCAGCACAGGGGCAATGTTGAAAAAACCGGCGGAGGTGGATTTTTGCACCGTGGAAATGCCGGTCGCTTTGTTCGTGATGGTGATGGCGGCGTTGGGAATCACGGCGCCTGTCGGATCGGTCACCGTGCCCTGGAGTGAACCTTCGCCAGCCGTCTGTGCCGCGGCCGGCACTGCCGTCCATACCAGACAGAGTGCCAACGCGAGCATCACCAATACGGCATAGGCTGTCATTCCGCTGCGTCTTTTAAGCGCGGTGATTGATTTCGATTGTGTTTTCATAGGAAACGCTTGGAGCCTCCATTACGTGAAAGTGGTTGCGAGCGGACGCTGTCGTAGACACACTTGCGGCATTGTCCGCCAGTTCTGGACTGCGAAAGAAACGCAATGTTTCCGCAGCCGGGCTGGCGGCGGTCCGACCTCAGCCAAGATTAAATGCACTGCTGGGAGCGATTGTCAATAGAAAAATAGTTTTGTTTTTGATTGTTACCGCGGGTTGGGTTTGCTACGCCGGTCGCAGACGGAAGCAGTCTTCTGTTCCCTGCCTCGTTGGCCTCTTCATCTCCGACCAGGCACGGCCAATCGCCGATCGGCGCTCTTGTCGGAGGCAGTCAGGCCGAGCCGAATTCAGTCCAAAATCGGCCCATCGGCGGGAGATCGCCCTTCCAGCGCGATCTCCCGCCTACCGGGGCAAACGCAACAAATTAAAAGACATACTTCAACGCGAACTGCCCGATGCGTGGTCCGGCGCCGTTCTCGCTGGTGATGGTTCCAAAGGTGGTGCTGCTGCTGACCGGGTTCGAGGTGTTGGGGTTGTTGAGGATGGTGTGGTTCAGCACGTCGAAGTACTCCATCCGGAACTCCACGTTCGACTCGCGGTAGATCGGAAAGGTGCGCATGATCGCGCCGTTCCAGACCGTGAATCCAGGACCGCGGAGCGAGTCCTTCACAATATTGCCAAAGCCTGTTCCGGCTCCGCTTTTGGCGGGGATCGAGAACGCGGCCGAGTTGAGCCAGTTAGTGCAGATCTTGCCAGCCTGGCAGTCCCCTACGTTCCCGGCCTGCTTGGAGTAAGCCGGCAGCATAAGGTTGCGTTGCGCGCGGTCCTGGCCCAGTCCGGTGAGCGAGTTGTCAGATCCCACCCAAGCGGTCAGAGCATCACCGGAGTGGTGTTGGATGAGCCCGCTGGTACGCCAGCCGTTGGCCAAACCGCGGAGCAGCAGATTCCCGCCGTGCAGCTTGGGAAGCTCATAAACGTAAGAGATTGAAATGGCGTGTGGATGGTCAATATCCGAGACGCCGCGATCGAGGGCCTTGATGTCAGGAACGATCGCCGCTGCAGGTACGCCGGTCGCATTCGACGGGTAAAGAGGAAAGACGTACGATTCACCTGCGTTCAGGTCCTCGGTGTTCGAGACCCTGGTCGCCTGTGGCATGTCGTCCTCCGACTTCGACCATGTCCAGTTGGCCAGCAGCGACAAACCATGCTGCATCTTCTTGGTCAGCGTGAGCTGCAAGCTGTTGAAGTTAGCGTTGCCGGTCATGGCTGCATCAATGATTTGCGAATAGCTGGTGTTGCAGGCCGCAGTGCCGGGTTTTGCTCCGGAAGCGCATGATCCAACCGTCGGCGCGGTGTTATAAACCCTACGGACGTCCGTACCGCTAACGCCGTTGTTCACTTCTGGATTGAGTTCCAGGTTCACGAACTGGTGGCGCGAACCCGAGCCGACATAAGCCGCCCGAACCGCCCAACTAGTGGAAAGTTGACGTTCGATGGTGAGGTTGTAGTCGTAGGTGACCGGCACCAGGAAGTTGCCGGATGGATCATATTCCCCGAGCTGGAGCGTATTCGGGAATATCTGTGTGGACTTAAATGGCAGAGTGAATGGGTAGGGATTCGCGTACGCTCCCACCGAGCAACCGGTGCAATATGGGTTGCTGAACGGGCCGCCTGGGTTCACTCCGGCGGTCGCGCCGTACATCCCCAGATTGTTCAGGGACACGGAGACGGTGTTGGGTGCAAAGCCGGCCTGGTTCAGGTTGAAGAAGCCCGGCAGCCGATCCTGGAAGAAGCTGCCCGCACCACCGCGGATCACCGTTTTGCCGTCGCCAGTCACGTCGGCGGCGAAGCCCACGCGCGGCATGAACTGCGCGTACTTGTTTTTCACGCCGTTCTTAGGGAATCCTGGATCGCCTGAAAGCACCATGCCTGCGGGCAATCCGGAAGTTAAGGCCGCCGTTGAAAGCAGGTACTGTGACGTGCCCTTGTCTGCCAGGTAATTGGCGGGATTAAATGCTGTCTGTACGCCGTTCCGATTCGCCCAGGGCGCAAACATCTCCCAGCGAACACCGTAGTTCAACGTCACGCGGTGAGTCACCCTCCAGCTATCCTGGGCGTAAATGCCAGGGAAGTGATTCCGATCGTTGACCTGCTCGAAGTTCCCTTGGCTGAACGAGGTGACGAAGCCCATCAGGTAGTTTGCGGCCGCGTTTGGATACTGATACGTCACGCCGTTGACCGTGTTGGCGGTGACCGCATTGAATCCAAAGCCCCCATACGACTGATAAACGTTGGTCACGTCGAACTTGCTCAACTCGAAGTGACCGCCGAAGGCGATGTTGTGGTTTCCCTTCACCCAGTGAAGATCGTCGTTGAACGTATAGTTGTTGCGTCCCCAACCCGCATATGCCGAAGACGAAGCCCCGAAGTATCCGGTAATGGTCGCGGCCAAGTATGGGCCGGTATTCGGCTGCCAGAGGTTGGTTACGCCAAAGGCAGTGATGTCCTGGCTTCCCGGAGGTCCGCCGCGCAGAGCCACTTCGCGCTGGTAATTGAGAATCAGGTTGTTCAGCAGGTTCGGAGTGAAGGTGTGTGTCTCGGCCAGCAGCGCGTTCTGATAGCGGGTGTTGAAGTACGATGAATAGCTCTGTAGCATCGTCGGGGTGTAGATGGCCGGCTGCTGGAACCAGTTGTAGTAGTAGCGGCCAAAGAGGTGGTCGTTCGCTCCAAAGTTGTGGTCGACGCGCGCAACATACTCATCGTAGTAATTCTGCGTGGCCCTGAAATAGTTCACTGAACCGCCAATCTTCCCGGCGGCCTCAGTGCCACTGTACGTGGGAAAGACCTTTTCAAAGGCTACCGATGCCGGATCGAAGGCGCTGCTCGGGATTCGGTTCAACGGATACGGCGCGTTCGTATACGGGTTGCGAATGATTTGACCTTCTGTCTTGCAGATGTTGTTTGCATCCCAGCCCGCTGTGCAAAGGTTGCCGTAATCCGCGTAGGCTAGTTTGTTGCCGGAGGAGTCGAGGCCTTCTTCAGCGAGGGTGGGAACCGTAACGCTGGTTGCGCTGGAGCCCGAGTGAATCAGGGTGTGCTGATAACCAAAGAAGAACTGTGTGCTCTTTCCCTTGGAGATGAGCGGGATGATCACCGGTCCACCGATGGTGCCGCCGAACTGATGCCGGTGAAGTGTGTCTTGCGTTCCCGCCGGTGAGAAGTGAGACTCGGCGTTGAAGAAGCCGTTGCGCAAGAATTCAAAAAGGTCGCCGTGAAACCGGCTGGTGCCGGACTTTGTAACGATGTTTACTACCGCACCGGCGCTCTGGCCGAACTCGGCGTTGTAGTTGCTAGTCTGAACGCTGAACTCCTGCAGCGCATCCGGGAATGGGAACGGACCATTCACATTGGTCATTTCATCCACGTTGTTGCCGCCGTCCAGCAAGTAATTCTCCTGGTTGGGCAGCGTCCCGTTTGAGCTGGTCACAACGGCGGCGGGGAATGTCTTCCCATTGCCCTGGTTCACGCCATTGCCCTCGTTGGTGGCATCCACGACGCCGGCCACAAGGGTAATCAGCGAGGCCGCGTTTCTGCCGTTCAACGGGAGATCCACGACACGCGACTCGTCGATAACCTGCGAAAGCGTCCCGGTAGTGGTATCAACTTGCGGAGCGTCGGCAGAGACGCTCACGGTCTGCGTTTGCGAACCGACCTTGAGGATCACGTTCACGGTAAGCGCCTGATCGGCCTGAAGGATGATGCCACGCTGGTTATAGAGCTGGAAGCCGGGAGCGGAAACCGACAAGGAATAGGGCGCGGGCAGTAGAGTTGGAAAGACATAAGTACCGTCCTTACCCGTGATGGCGGTCCTTGCGGTGCCGGTCAGGGTCTGGGTCGCGGTAACCGTTGCAGACGCAACCACGGCGCCGGAGGGATCGGTGACTGTCCCGCTGATCGTTCCGTAACCCTGGGCTTGAAGCCCGGCGGCGGAAAAAGCAATGCACATCGAAATGATCGCCACGATCCCGGCCAACCGGGGGAACGAACGGCGCTCAACCCTTGTCAACGTTGTGAATGCACCAGGGGTCCATGACCTTGCCCTGGAAAGCTTGAGAGATGAAATTTTTCTGGAAAACGTTGTCATAGGAATTCGCTTGGATAGCCTCCTCGCATTCTTTCGGTTCCGAAGCGTTTACAGCGAACAGCACGCATCGATGCCGCCCTGGCGAAACGGACATCGTAGCCCGAGAGTGAAGGTTTACGTTGGGCAACACAATAGTCGCGCGGGCGACGATTGTCAATAGAAAAATTTTTTGTTATCTGATGTGCAAGCTCCGTCGGCACTGGGGGTAGCCGGCCTAGCTAAACATCCTGGAATCTGTGGTTTCTCTGGTGTGCCGCCAGCACCAACGCGACCAACGCGGTGAGGAGCGAAACCCCGGCGAGCGCCAGGAACGCATTCCTCCACCCAAAGGCCACGGAAATGCGCGCCACCGTGTCCCCAGACATCCACCCCGCCATATATCCAAATCCATCGATAATGCCCGCTGCCGTCGCGCTTCCGCGCTGGCCCCCGAAATCCAGCGACATGGCGCCGGCCAGGTAGGAGTAGGGACCCAGCAGCGTGAAGCCGACCAGCCCCACCAGAACCGTCGGCGCCCATTCACTAGCGCCGTTGGGTACGCGCCACATCAGCAAAAGGCACGCCGTGCACGCCGTCATTCCGGCCACCATCAGCATGTTGCGCCCGTTCGGGCCGAGCTTGTCGCTCAGGAAGCCGCCCAGCAGCACCGAGATCCCGCCACACAGCGGAAACAGGGCGCTTCGGCTCGCCGCTACGCTCGCTGATAGCCCGACGAACTGCACAAAATAGGTCGGCGTCCAAAGGTTAAACGTCTCTCGCAGCAGTGTCGTCCCAAACGCCAGCAAGCACACCATCCAGAACGCAAAGCTCGTCAGCAGCGGCCGCAAGATCGCCCCAACGCCCACGTGCTCTTCATTGCAGCCCAGCTCCTCGGCGGCGTAGACATTCCTCGGATTCACTTCTGGCTCTGAAAGCCCGCGCTCCTGGGGCGTCTCGCGCAGAAGCAGCAGATTCGTCACCATCAAAACCGCCAGCGCCTCCGCTGCGAAAAAGAACACGCCCCGCCAGCCCACGCCATGCGCCAGCAGTCGACTCATGATCCATCGGCAGCCTGCGTCACCAAACAGAAAACTCAGGCTCACCACCGCCATGACGCTGCCGTAGGTGGAGTAGGAGAACCAGCGCGACGAAACACGCACCAGGCCCGCCCACCCTTGCGATTGAAAAAGCCGGTTCCCGATCCACGCCAGGGTAAAGAGCGGGAATCCCCCGCTCAGGGCAAAAATAATGGTGAAGAAGATGGATCCGGCCATTCCACCCAGGAAATTTCGCCGCCCGCCTCCGGTATCGGCCAGTGCGCCGGAAAAGAACTTGCCAAATGCATACGCCACGGTGCCGACCGAGGCGACAAAACCAAGGCGAATCTGTGCGGCGTTGAGGGTCATGCCATGCCGCGCCAGATCGCGCATCAGATCGGGTAACACCACCGACAAGTCGGAGCGGCAGAAGTAATAGCCAGAATAACCCAAGGCCAGGAGTGCGGCCGTAGCCCCGTGCCACAGCGTAAACCTGGGCTTTGAACCTGGCTCAGGCTCAACCTGGCCTGGGGCCAATGTATTTGGGGTGGACACACTAGAAAGCTACCACACGGTTCCTCCCGCCCAATTCCGCACGCCAGCCCGCCCAGCCCGTTTTCACACGAACTTCATGGGATCGCCGCATGGCGCTCGCTCCAAGCCCAGGAAGCGCGAGTTTGTCTCCGCATTTTATTTCCCATTTTGTATCCTCCCGGATTACGATGGACCGCCGAGGGGTGTTGTCCCGCTGTGCATCGCGGAAGAGAATCTTGCGTGGTTGCAGCACACCTCTCTGGAGGTTTCCATGGTGCAAGTGTCGGTGCGATCGTCTTGGACCAGGGGCTCTCGCTGTTTCTGTGTCTGCGCTTCTCTCGCCGCAATCTCCCTGGCTCTTCTTCCGCTGGCGCCGGCAGCAGGTCAAGCATTGGGTCAGGCATCGGGCCAGGCGGATTCCCTCGCTGCCCTTCGCGCCGGATTCGCCTCGTCGCCCGCCGATGCAAGGCCCATGATGCGCTGGTGGTGGTTTGGACCGGCTGTCGAGAAGACCGAGTTGGCCCGCGAGCTGCGCACCATGAAGGCAGGCGGCATCGGAGGCGCGGAGATCCAGCCCGTGTACGCGCTCGAGCTTGACGATCCGGCCAAGGGCTTCCGCAATCTGCCCTATCTCTCCAAGGATTTCCTTGATATGGTCGGCTTCGCCGCGCAAACGGCGCACGACCTCGACATGCGCCTGAACCTGACGCTGGGCAGCGGTTGGCCCTACGGTGGATCCTATGTTCCGGTCACCGATGCGGCGGGTCGCCTGCGCATCGTAGTTGACGTCGTGCCGTCGAATTCCACTTCCCTTCCCGTTCCTTCCATTCGCAATGGAGAAAAGCTGCTGGCCCCGTTTCTTGCTTCAGGAATTCCCGGACAATACGATGCTGAACACACGCAACAACTGGACACGATTCGCGACGATCGCCTGATCCTTCCGGCCGGCATCTCGGGCCCGCATGTTGCGCTCTTCTTCATCTCCAGCCGCACCGGGCAACAGGTGAAGCGCGCGGCGGTTGGCGCGGAAGGATTAGTCCTCGACCACTTCAGCATGACGGCCATTCGAAACCACCTGAAGACCGTCCCCGATCCGCTGATCGCGGCCTGCGGAAACAACGTTCCCTACTCGGTCTTCAGCGACAGCCTGGAGGTGTACGAATCCGACTGGACTGCGAATTTGCTCGAAGAGTTCCGCGCCCGCCGCGGCTACGATCTTTTGGCGCATCTACCGGAACTGGCGGCGGGAACCACGCCTGAGGCCGCCGATCTGCGCTACGACTGGGGCCGCACACTGGCGGAGCTGATCGACGAGCACTATCTGACGCCGCTGAACACATGGGCGCGCGAGCACCATACGAAGTTCCGTTCCCAGAGCTACGGAATGCCAGCGGTCACCCTTTCGAGCAACGCACTTGTCGATCTTCCCGAGGGCGAAGGCTCGCAGTGGCATGGGGCCTTCTCCTTCACCCGCTGGGCCACTTCGGCAAGCCATGTTTATGGCCGCCCCATCACTTCGTCGGAGACGTGGACGTGGCTGCACTCGCCCTCGTTCCGCGCGACTCCGCTGGACATGAAGGGCGAGGCCGACACGTTCTTCCTGCAAGGGATCAACCAGCTTGTGGGCCACGGCTGGCCTTATTCGCCGCCCTCGGCCGGTGATCCCGGCTGGTCGTTTTACGCTGCTGCCGTCTTCAACAATCACAACCCGTGGTGGATTGTGATGCCGGACATCACGCGCTATCTCACGCGCGTGAGCTATCTGCTGCGCCAGGGCAAGCCCGCCAACGACATTGCCGTGCTGCTTCCTGAAGAAGATGCGCAGGCCAGGTTCCGGCCCGGCCATGTTTCCGTCACCGATGAGATGCGCACGCTGTTGGGGCCCGATCTGGTTCCCGCGATTCTCGACGCGGGCTACAACTTCGACTTCATTGACTCGGCGGCCATCGATCGAGAGGGCATTCAGTATCCGGTGCTGATCATGCCCGGCGCGGAGCGGCTGCCGCTCGCCACGTATCGCCGCATTGAGGAGTACGCGCGCGGCGGCGGCATGGTGATCGCGGTGAAGAGCCTTCCCTCGCGCGCTCCGGGCTTCAAGGAGTCGCCGCGGGACTCGGCTGCCGTCAAGCAAATCTCGCAGGAGCTGTTCGCGCAAGGCACTAAAATCGCCGCGAAGAACGCCACGCTTGTTGCCAGCCCCGCCGAGCTGGGCGCGGCCATTGGCGCGGTTCTCAAGCCGGATGTGACGATCGTCCCGGCAACGCCTACGGTCGGCTTTATCCATCGCAAGCTGCCCAATGCGGACATCTATTTCGTGGCCAACACAGATAACCAGCCGCACGTGCTCGTGGTGAAGTTCCGCGTCACAAGGGCCGCCGCCGAGCGGTGGGATCCGTTTACGGGGCAGACTGCCGTCGCAGGACCAAGCAATACGCAGATCCTGACTCTGGCGCCTTATCAATCGGAGGTCGCGGTCTTCACCGATCACCTTGGACCACCCACCAGGATGCCCGACTCCGCGCCATTCGCGGCCATCGACCTGACCCACGACTGGAAGGTGATGTTTGACAAGACCGGTGCGACGGCAACGATGCCGGTGCTTCAATCGTGGACTGGGATCGAAGGCGAGAAATACTACTCCGGCACGGCGACCTACGAGCGCACGGTCGAGATTCCTGACTCGGTGGCAAAGGGCGGCAGCGTGTACCTGGATTTCGGCGAGGGAACACCCGTGCCGCGGGAGCAGCTTCACCAGGCGGGAACACGCACATGGCTCGATGCTCCGCTGCGCGACGCGGCCGTAGTGTACGTGAACGGAAAACTGGCGGGGCCGGTGTGGCATCCTCCGTACCGGCTGGATGTAGCGGCGCTGCTGCACGCGGGCACAAACACGCTGAAGATCGTCGTGGCCAATACGGCGATCAATGAACTCGCGGGACGCGCCGCGCCAGATTACCGGCTTCTCAACCTGCGCTACGGCGAGAAGTTCACCCCGCAGGATATGGATCATCTGGAACCGCTGCCCTCGGGAATTCTGGGTCCCTTGCGCCTGGTATCGGAGCAGGAAGAGGAACAAAAGAAGCATCAGCAATGACGACGGATCAGCGGCGGGCGCAAGCAGGATTGGAGGCTCAAACCGACGACCTGCAGGTAGAGGGTTTTCGAAGCAGGGACGCAACAAAAAATCGTCGCATCGCGAGCTCGCGGAAAACATGACCTGCAGGTCGATGGAATTAGTGGATTTCGTCGGATTATGTGCTGCGCGATGGGTTTTTCTCTCTTTGCAGGCGGGGTTTTGGAGGCGATCCCGCCCTAGCGGCGCTAGGTCGGGGCACCCGCTTGCGAAAGATGCTTCAATGGAACGGAGGGCGGCAAAATTGTAGGAAAGAATGCGCCTGAAAATCTTCTTGATCAGACGGTCAAGATACCAACCGAAGCGAGAAAACCACAACCATGATCGAACAAGCAGAACAACTGAGCACTGAGCACCAACTGCTGATTCTGCTGGGTGAGCGGATCAGGACCTTCGGGTTCAAACCGAAGCCCACAGGGCAGTCGTTTTATCAGGTCGTTGCGACAGGAAAGTGGGCATTCCATGTGAGTTTCATAGGTCACAAGGCTGATTTCGATCTGACTGCCGACATCGCGGTTCGTGTAAACGCAATCGAAGATTTGGTGAACGAGTACGACACAAGGCTGACTGCTGCAGAGAAACGGAAGAGTATGACCCTTGGGGGCGAACTTGGCAACATCTCAGCAGGGAGCCCAAAACGCTGGACCATCTCCAATGTTGAGGACATCCCTAGTGTCTGCCACGGGGTGATCGAAACGTTCCAAAAAATCGGGCTTCCGTTCCTTCAAAAGCACTCGGATGCCGCTGCTACACATCGTGTGCTCGTGAGTTCTAAGCCGACCGATCTTCACCTGGCTCCAATCTTAGGCCCTCGCTACATGCGAGCAGTTGCCTCGGCTTACGTCACGGGATGTGCGGATGATATTGAGGCTTTAGTAAGACAGTACGAGGCGGAACTCCTGGAAACGGAAGACCTCTACCTTGAAGACTTCCGGACGCTCTCGCGTAGTCTCTTATCCGGGAGTTCTAGAGTGATCCCCGTTTAAAACCGCAAGGCGGGTGGCCCACCCAATGATTCTGCTCCCGAGCGTTCCTGCGTGGACGAGGCATGGACAAGTTCGCAGGGCTGGCCACCCGCCCAACGTGTCCGTCGCTCAGGCGGGCACCAAGCGCGCGGCATTCTGGCGCTTGTGAGACATCAGCTCCAGGGCCGTTTGAGCGATGTGCTCGGCGCTGACTTCGAACTCCTTGACCAGCTCCCACGGCGCGCCCGACTCGCCAAAGCGGTCTTTCACGCCGATGAGGCTCGTAATGACCGGGACGCCGTAGAGCTCGGGGCTGGTGGCGAGAACCAAACTCACGCGGCCGGCGAGCGCGCCGATTTGATGCTCCTCGGCCGTGACCACGACGCCTGTTTCGCGCGCGGCGCGAACGATCGCTTCCGTATCGAGGGGCTTGAGCGTGTGCAGGTTCAGGATGCGCGTTTCGTAGCCGAACTCGCGCTTCAGAATCCAAGCCGCGCGCATGGCTTCGGGCACCATCGGCCCGCAGGCGATGATGCTCAGATCCTCGTGCTCGTCCGCGCAATCCTCGGCGATGCGCGTTTCGAATGCGCTGGCGAAGCCGGCGTTTTCGGCGCGGAGACGGATGAGGTTCGCCTTGCCGAAGACGAAGGGCGTGGTCTCGTCCGTCACGATCGGCGTGGCTTCGCGCGCGAAGCGAATATACTTCGGCCCCACGTGGTCGAGGAGCAGATAGCGCGTGGCCTTGCGCGTTTCGATGGCATCGCAGGGAACGACGACGGACATGTTAGGCAGGCCGAGCATGGCGAACAAATCTTCGAGTGCCTGGTGCGTGGCGCCGTCGGGGCCCACGGAAACGCCCGCGTGGGCGCCGGCGACGAGGACGTTGAGGTTGGAGTAGCAGACCGAAACGCGAAGCTGGTCGAGGTTGCGCGCCGCGGAAAACGTGGCGTAGGAGCCGAGGACCGGCAGCTTGCCTTCGCGCGCCAGGCCCGCGGCGGCCGCCGTGGCCGACTGCTCGGCAATGCCCATCGAGATCCAGCGGCGGGCGCGCTCCGGCTTGCCGGCGTAGAAGTCGGCAATGGTGATAGAGCCGGAGATGTCGAGCCCGATGCATACGACGCGCTCGTCGTCGCCGTTTTCGGCGAGCGCGCGGCCAAAGCCTTTGCGCGTGGGCTCCATCTTGACTTGCATGGTGTCGTCTGCGTTCCACCAATAGTCGCGCGAGTATCGCGGCATTCGGGCTTCAAGGTCGCGCGCCGCTCCGTCTTGCCAGGTTTTCGCCTTCGCGAGCAGTTCTTCGACGGGAATGCGGTCGGCGAGGCCGAGTTCGGTGAGGGCCTTCGCCAGCTCCTCGCGGTTTGGAGATTTGCCGTGCCAGCCGGGCTCGTTCTCCATGAAGCTGACGCCCTTGCCCTTGACCGTGTCGGCGAGGATGACGACCGGCCTGCCAGCGACGGCGCGCGCCTGCTCGAAGGCGTCGACGATCTGGCTCATGTCGTGGCCGTCAATGCGCAGCACCTCCCAGCCGAAGGCCGCATACTTGGCTGCGAGCGGCTCGACCTGCATCACGTCTTTCACCCAGCCGTCGATCTGCAGGCGGTTGCAGTCGATGACGGCGATGATGTTGTCGAGATGGAAGTGGCCGGCTTCCATCGCCGCTTCCCACACCTGTCCCTCCTGTTGCTCGCCGTCGCCCATCAGGCAAAAGATCTTGTGCTGCTTGCCGTCGATGCGCGCGGCAAGAGCCATGCCGACCGCAATGCTGAGCCCCTGGCCGAGAGAGCCGGTCGAAATCTCGACGCCCGGAAGCTTGAGCCAATGAGGATGGCCCTGAAACGGCGAGCCGAGCTTGCGCAGTGTCACCATGTCTTCGAGCGGGCAGAAGCCGGCGATGCCGAGCGAAACGTAGAGCGCGGGAGCCTTGTGACCGGCCGACCAGAGGATGCGGTCGCGGTCAGGCCAGGCAGGATCTTTAGGATCGTGCTCGGCCGCGCGCAGGTAGAGCGCCGCCGCGAGGTCCATGATGGAGAGCGTGCCGCCCGCGTGACCTGAGCCCGCCGCGCACAGCGCGACAAGATTGTAGCCGCGCATGAGCCGCGCCGCTTCGCGCAGCTCTTCGATGGAATATTCCTTCGTCACCTGGCCGGTCGTTGCGTCTCTCAGCGCCATTGTTGGTCTCCTTCGCGTCCCAAACCAACTCGTCCTCTTGCCGCTACAGGTTCGCCTTGGTCCACGCGTCGATCCGCTCGAGCGCCAGCATCAGGTTGTCCATCGAGTTGGCCACGCTGAACCTGAGGTAGCCCTCACCGTAGGCGCCAAACGCCGTGCCGGAAAGCGCCGCCACGCCCGCCTCTTCCAGCAGCACATCGGCGAGCCGCTTCGACTCCAAGCCTGTGCCGGTAATGTTGGCGAAGACGTAAAACGCGCCCTTGGGCATGCGCGCGCTGAACCCCTTGATGCGGTTGAGGCCGTCGACAAAGGCGCGGCTGCGCCGCTCGAACTCCGCGCGCATGACGCCCACGGCGCTCTGGTCGCCGGCAAGCGCCGCCAGCGCCGCGCGCTGCGTAAAGCTCGCGGTGCACGAGTTGGAGTTGGTCATCAGGCGCGTTATTTGGACCGTCAAGATCCTCGCGCATGACGCCATAGCCGATGCGCCAGCCGGTCATGGCATAGGTCTTCGAGAAGCCGTCGAGCAGAATGGTGCGCTGCTCCATTCCGGGCACGCTCATCATCGAGAACGGCTCGCCCTCAAACTGGAGGCGGCTGTAGATCTCATCGCTCAGCACCATGATGTTTCGATCGCCGATCGCCGCGGCCGCGCGCTCGATGTCGCCGCGCGCGAGCACACCGCCGGTCGGGTTCTGCGGCGAGTTCAGGATGATCAGCTTAGTACTGGGCGTGATCAGGCGGGCCATCTCGTCCACGTCCATGGCGAAATCGCGCTCTTCGCGCAGCGGGATGGGCACCGCCGTGCCCCCGGCGTAACGAATCATTGATTCGTAGATGGGAAAACCTGGGTTGGGGTAGATGACTTCGTCGCCTTCATCGACGAGCGCGAGCAGCGCGTAGAACAGGATGGGCTTGCCGCCCGGCACCACGACAACTTCCTCGGGGCTCACCGTAACGCCGCGCGTGCGGCTCACGGAATCGGCGATCGCCTCGCGCAGTTCCGGCAGCCCTGCCGAGGGGCTGTAGTGCGTCCATCCTTCGCGCAGAGCGTCCACGGCCGCTTCCACAATATGTTTCGGCGTGTCGAAATCAGGCTCGCCAATCTCGAGATGCACGATGCTCTTGCCCTGGCGCTCCAGCGCTTTGGCTTTGCTCAGAACCTCAAAGGCCGTCTCCGTCCCCAACCGCGTCATCCGCCGCGCCAAAACCAACTCGTGGTCCACCAGTTGTGATGTCATCGCGAATGCTCCAATCCGCGCCTGAGCCGGCGCACAATGAGGGTCCACCAGCACGGTGGCCGGTCCCAGGCCGGATGGCATTATACCGCCGGCGCAAAATCGCAAAATGTGACGGCCGTCGCCCCGCCCCGTCCCCGGAACCGCCATTTGCACAGCCACGCCGACATACCAGTAGTGTTGGCAGACCATCGCCTGTAGAATGTCGAAAGCGTACCGCCCGTCTTCCTCAATGACTTACTACGACCAAGTCGCAGAGGCTGCCTCATTTCTGAATGCCCGGCTGGGCTCGCTCACGCCGTATGTGGGCATTGTGCTGGGTTCGGGGCTGGGAGCCGCAGCCGATGCAGTTGATGATCCGGTCATCGTGCCCTACGCGGAGATTCCGCATTTTCCGCAATCCACCGTCGAAGGCCACTCGGGGCGCATCGTTGCAGGTCTGCTTGGCGGGGTGGCGAAGCCGGGGCGACAAGTCTTCGTCGCTGGAGAGCGTTGGGGGCGCGCCGGTGATCATCATGCAAGGGCGCGTGCACTCCTACGAGGGCTACTCGCCGCTCGAGGTCACCTTCCCCATGCGGGTGCTGGGCGCGCTGGGGGTCCGCGCCGTGGTGCTGACCAACGCAGCCGGCGGCATCCAAACGGGCCTCCGCGTGGGCGACCTCGTCGTGTTGACCGACCACATCAATCAGATGGGCTGGAACCCGCTCATCGGGCCCAATGAGCCTCGGTTTGGTTTCCGGCCCGGCGCAGGTCTGCGCTTCTTCGACATGACGGAGGCCTACAGCAAGCCGCTACGCGCGCTGGCGAAAGAGGCGGCGCGTGACGAAGGATTTGTGCTGGAGGAAGGCGTGTATCTGGCCACGCCGGGGCCGAGCTTCGAGACGCCCGCGGAGATTCGCGCCTTCCGCGCGCTGGGCGCAACACTAGTCGGCATGTCGACTGTGCCCGAAACCATCGTGGCGCGGCATATGGGAATCGAGGTGCTTGGCATCTCCTGCGTCACCAATCTGGCCGCGGGGCTGGGCACCACCCCGTTGAGCCACGAGGAAGTGAACCAGACCGGCCGCTGGGTGGAGAGCAGGCTTGCCGAATTGCTGAAAAGGCTGGCGCCAAGAATCGCCGCAAGAGTGGAAAGAGAACCGTGAGCCCGACTGCAAGCGCCAAGGTTACCCGCGAGATCGCGACACGTGAGAGCAGCTCGCGCGAGATCATTGCCAATGCGCCGCGGCTGCCGTTTCCGCCGACGGTGCTGGGGATTGCCGGCTGCTCCGGATCGGGCAAAACCACGCTGGCAAACGAGCTGGCCCGCATGCTGGGCGGTCTCCGCTTTCATATCGACGACTATTATCTCGACCTCGCGGATCTGCCGCTGGCCGAGCGCATTGAAAAGAACTTCGACGATCCGGCGATGATTGAGATCCCGCTGCTGGCTGAGCACATTGCTGCGCTGGCGCGCGGCGAGACCATCCAGCGCCCGTGCTACGATTTTGGAACTTACACGCGCATGGTGGGCCGCACGCAGCCGGTCACTTCAGGCCCATTCCTGATTGTCGAAGGCATCTTCGCGCTCTACTATCCTGAACTACTCCCGCACTATCACTTGCGGGTTTTCGTCGATACTCCGGACGGGTTGTGTTTCGAGCGGCGGCTGAAGCGCGACATGGAGGAGCGTGGAAGGTCGCCGGAGTCAGTGCAGTACCAGTGGGAGTTCAGAGTCCGGCCCTCGAGCCAGGCGTTTGTCCAGCCCTCCGCTGCAAACGCCGACTTCATTGTGGATGGCTCCGGCTCGCTGGATTGGAAGGTGGAGCGGGTGATGACGGAGATGCGCAAGCGTGGGCTGCTGACGGGAGCGGGATAGACGGGCGCCCCGGAGCCTTCGTTTTGCCGTTGAAAGGGTCTAGCCGAGAGAATAACGCCCTGTTAAGTGCGGAGGTCCGGGCCGCGGAGCAGTCCGGACCTCTGGGGCTTACGGCCAACCGGGAATCGATTACTTCTGTCCCGCCTCCCTGGCCATTTCCTCATGCCTCTGTTCCAGTTCCTGCATCTTCTCAGCTTTCTGCTTGAAGCTCTGAGCCAGAAACTCGCAGTGGTTCAGCGTTCCGGCGGCGAACTTTGACGAGCTGGTCAGCGCGCTCTTCCTGAACTGCTCGGCCATCTGCTCGTGTTCCTTCGACTGAGCCAGATAATCCTGCGCCTTTGCGCCGTAATACTGGGCAATGCGGATATGCTCCGCCGAGGTTTTTGCGGTGGCGATGAGCGAAAGAAGCTGCTGCTTGCTGAGGTTCTCAGCGTTGGGCTGGGCCTGCGCCGTAGCGGCGAAGGACGAGAAGGCGAGGACGGCGGCGAAAGAAAGGGATGCGATCGTGCGCTTCATGGAATTCTCCTTAACGTTAGAAATGCGAGTCAAAGATCAAGCCTCAAGGTTCAAAGAACTCTTGCGACTGCTTCGTTGGCATGAACGTCAGGAGAGAATTAGATCCGGAAGACCTGGTTGAGAAGGTACTGCGGGGGAGACGCCGCCCGGGCACCGACGGGCGTCTGGACCGTAAGAGAGGGCTCGGCTGCGGGGACCGGGAAAGGGAGCGCGGACGGCGATGCGAGCGTGGAGAGATGCAGTTCTTTTGGCGCTCCCGGAGTCGAAAAGGTCCGGGAAACGGATTGCAAACAGCAATTTTGAGGGCAGGCGGACGAGGCCGTCATGCCGGTCATTGGGCAACCCGGCCCCATACCGCTCATGGCCGTGGGGCAACCGGGGGCGCAGGCCACAGGCGCGCCCTGCACACAGGGTAGACCGCCCAAAGCAGGCTGAACCACGAGAAGGCCGATCACCAGGAGAGCCGCGAGTTGGATGAGCCGTTTCATCCCGTGTTCTTGAAGGTACGATTTGGTTTCCTGGCGGTCTGTGTTCTGAATCACATTAAATGCGACACGTCCGGCAAGGTTGGCCGACTGATTCGGTGAGGTTACGCACCGGTCTCGCCATGGGCGGCTCCGGCGGCGCAAGAGCGGCCATCATTCAGGCAGCACTTCGATTCCGGTGACCGTGGCATAGCCCTGGACCGGAACGAAGCTCAACAGCAGCTTTCCTTGAGCATTCGGCTCCAGACCCGCAAATCTGCGGATCACGACATCGGAAGCGCCGGCTTCTTTGGCCAGGTCGAAGTTGCCCAGGAGCACCTTGCCGTTGCAGAACACATTAAAGACATGGGCAACCCTGGGCTTGCCCTCGAGAGCGGCAGAGGAAGGCTCGTCCCAGTCGCCGTGGCGCACCGCAAAATAGAGGGTCACGGTGTACTTTCCAGTCGAAACCGGAATGGCATACGAAAAATTGCCCCACCGTTCGGTTTCGTAAAGCTCGGGATCGTCGGTTCCATTCACCGGAGCGGCATATGCCGCCATTTGTCCGCCGTCAAAATAATCGTCCGGGCTCCACCAATGGCTGTCGTTGGAGTAGTAGGGCGTTTGCCTGGCCAGGACGCGAACGGGGCGAATGTGCCCTCGGATTCCGGGCAGGATTTCGATTGCCGAGAGAATCGCCTGCTGCCCATTGTCGGCCGCAAACTCAAGGTGCAGCATCCCATCCGCGGCCGGCGCAATGTCGGGAAACACCTTGACGTCGGCAGTGGAGCCGGCGCCCGCGTCTGCCACCACATCGAAACCGGTCAACAGCGGTTTTCCGTTGGCGCGCACGGTCATGATGCGGCTGCCTTCCCCTCCGGTGCCGGCGGATTCAGGCCCATAGACCGTCTCGGCAAAGTGCAGCCGCAACTCGTAGATGCCCTTGCGCAAGGGAATGTCGTAGCGAAACTGTCCTTGCCTGCTGGTGCGGTAGAATCCCGGATCGAGCGTGCGTGAGATGCGCTGCAGGGAGCTCTTGACCGCCGTGCCGCCGGTGAACCAGGCGTCAGCGCTCCACAGCTTGTCTGCATGATCCACAAAGCTCCGGCTTGCACCCGCGAGGATGCGGACTTCTTCTCCGCTGGGCGGCCCAAGCGGAAACTCCGGGGACGATCCGGCGAGCGGAGTCGCTTCAGCTTTTGGCTGCGCTTGTTTCTCCTGCCGGGACAGACGCCACGCATAACCAATAGCCAGCAGAAGAACGAGGAGCGAGCCGGCCATCCACCACCATCGCTGGGCGGATGGAGCAAACCAATGCTTGAGCCCAGCCGGTGCGTCGCCAGTTCCGGGCTGGTCCTTACCCGGCTCCGCGGAGAGCCTCCCGTCGCCTGATGCGGCGGTACGCTCGAATTTCGGAACGTATTGCCCCACCGGAATCAAGATGTGCAGCCGGTTCCCCGCACCCTCGCCGTTGTAGTATTCGGCGAGGCGCCGGCGCAGGCGATTGGCCTCTACGCGAACGATGGAATCCGCATCCTGGTCGAACGAGGCCCCCCGGCGAAAGACCTCGACTCCGATCGAGTACTCCTTAATCTGGCTCGCCTCACCGGCAAAGAGCTTCTCGCATAAGTAGGAAAGAAGGTTCGCCAAGGTCGGGGCACGAGTGAAGCCTTTGGACTCGAGCACCGTTTTCAGTTCCGCGCGTTGCTCGGCGAGCTCGATCGTCTCGAGGTGATTCACGGCCATCGTTTCCCGCCTTGCGAACCAATGTGGGATCGTTGGATCGATTGTAATGTTAGCGCGGCTTTCCTGCTCCGAAAGGCTTTAACGGTGTACGCACCGGCTCACACCAAGCGTGTAACGGCAGGTAACCCCGGCTACCGCTCGCTCGGATCCACCCGGGCTACCGTTTCACAGTCCCCGCAAATCGCTGAGCCATAGCGTGTTTAACGTTGCATGCCGGCGGGTAACCTGGCCGCCACGGGAAGGTAGCAGGTATAGCGTTGTGCACCGCGGCCGCCTGGGGCTCTACTCAAATCGATCCAACGTGCAAAACGCCGGGGGCAACCGATCGAGCAGCCCTCCCTTAAGTGCCCCGGATCAAGAAAGAGGTGTTCCATGAAAAGACTCGCAACCATCATTGCCACGATGAGCCTCATGTCCTGCGCTGCCGCGTATGGATGGAGGGCTCCGTTCCGGGACCTGCCACAGGGAATTAGCCTTGAGACTGCGGCTGCCGCCGAGCAGAAGGGCGACATTGCCCGCGCCCACAACGACTATGCCTCGGCCGTAGCCTATTATCAAAGGGCTCTGCGCACCGGCGCCGCGGATTCCCAACTCTATAACAAGCTGGGCATCGCCCAATTCAAGCTGGACAACAAGAGCGCGGCGCGCAAGAGCTTCCTCCAGGCCATCAAGGCCGATCCCAGAAACGCAAACGCGCTGAATAACCTTGGCGCGTTGCTCTGCGTCGAGAAGAAATACAAACCTGCCCTGCGCTACGTGAAGCAGGCGCTGGAGCTCGACGAGGGGAACGCGGCTTTTCACGTGAACATGGCGGAGACGTGGGCAGGCCTGCAGCAGTTCGACCGCGCCATGACCGAATACGGGCGGGCTCTTGAACTCGATCCCGACATCTTCACCTCCGGTGAGTCAGGAACCATCGCTCAGGTCAGGTCGCCCGAACAGCGCGCTCGCATGGATTACCTGATCGCGAAGGTGTACGCCAGGAACGGAAATCTGAACGGAGCGCTGGATTACCTGCAACGCGCCAAGGACGGTCATTACCCTCAAATGTCCGACGTGTACATCGACAAGGAATTCGCCGCCCTGTGGCAGGATCCGCGGCTCAACAAGATCGTCAAGCCCTAACGCAAAACCAGAGTAGGTGTATCCCGGGGCCACTGAACTCAAGTCGACGCGACCACCAGGGAGCGGCGACCCTGAAGATAGCCAAACTGGTCACAGTAACTCTGGTTTTGCCGTAGCTGGAAGGTGGAGAGGGCGATGGCGGAGATGCGTAAGCGTGGGCTGCTGACAGGCGCTGCGCAGGGCTAAACCGGGACCTGCGCCGCCGCTGTGGCGGTTCATTGAAAACGGTCCGGATCACCTGGAGATCCGGACCGTTTGCTTTGTGGGGTCGCCTGCTCCGGCGGCAGCTATCAGTGCACCCGCCTTTGCAGCAGGTTTGGCCCGCGGCTGAGGCGGATCAGGCGCCGCCCATCGGTAATGGGAATCGGGGCGCGGACCGCAAAACGCTTTCATCTTCACCGCCGGAAGGCGCAGGTTTCGGCCTGTAGACCTGGAAGCCGTTTTTGCCTTTCTCTTTTGCCGCATACATGGCTTCGTCGGCGCACTGAATGAGCGTCTCCGGACTCGTACTTCCCTCCGGGTAGGTCACAACGCCAATGCTGACGGTGATGAGGGCTTGCGTGCGATCGATTACGAACGGGTTGGAAACGGCAGCAACAATTTTGGCCGCGATGTTCGCCGCCTCGGCGGGAATTCGCAGGTCGGGCAAAAGAACGATGAACTCATCGCCGCCGATGCGGGCCACGGTGTCAGTCGCGCGCACACAATCATTCAGCCGCCCGGCCAGTTTGCACAGCAACGTGTCGCCCGCCTGATGGCCAAGCGCATCATTTACTTCCTTGAATCCGTCGACATCCACCAGCAGCAGGCCCAGACAGGTTTGAAATCTCTCCGCGCGCTTCAGCGATGTCTGAAGGCGATCGTTCAACAGGATGCGATTGGGCAGGCCGGTGAGCGCATCGTGTTCCGACAGGTGCCGCAGCCGTTCTTCGCTGGCGCGGAGAGCCCGCATCTGCAGCTTCACCCGGTGGCGCAGGACGACGATCCAGGTGAAGGCGGCAAGGACAACGAAGCCGGCGGCTGCGAGAGTCTCCAGGATCTGCCTTGGCGTCCACCAGGAAGGCGCCTGGACGAGGGAAACGTCGTCGATCGAGCGCAGAAGGATGTGCATCGACTCGGGCCGCACCGCGCCTTCGCTCAGGTTGGTGCTCAAGGAGTCCACCTGCACGTTACAAACGCCCGTGATGCTCAGGATGCTTCCATCCTTCCAGGGAAGCGCGGCGCCGCGGGCTGCGTCCTTGGGAAGGATGGCGGGAAAAATATAACGCGCCGGCGCGCAACATCAGCGTGGGATCGGACGCAGCAAGATCGCTTGCCGATCAACTCCGCATCGATGCGCACAAGCTGGCCGTCAAGATCGCCCTGGATGGCCTGATCGGCGGTGATGGGAACAGGCGGGGCAGGCGAGGCGCCGGCACCGGCGGCGCGAAAGACCGCGTCTTCGAGGGTCGGCTTGAACACGTTGATGGCGGGAAAGCCCACGACGTCGACGAGCGTGCCCAATGGCACGCCGGTCGCCTGCGTGGTCTGGATACAGATGCAGCCTTGTGGTCCTGAATGCAGAGCATGCGCCCTGGCCAGTCGAGCGTAACCTCGCCCTGCACGTGGACGCGGCGCAGGAGTCCCGGATCAGGCGAGAAGCGGAAGAGATCCGAGATGGGAACGGCGGGCACTGCGAATGGATCGCGCGGCGCCGCCTGAATCACTTCGACCTCGTGAAGCGTGGGGAAGAACACGTGCACGCCGACCATCTGGCGGCGCTGGTTGAAGAGCGGGGCGGCGTTGCCGTCGATGCGGACGAGCGAATCGACCAGCGCATCGTAGTCGACCCCAGGCTGGCGCACGGTGATCGCGGCGAGCAACTCCGCCGGTCGGCGGCGATGCCGAGAACCACATTATTCGGCCCCAGATGCGCGGAACGGACGCGGCCTTCGACCTCGACCCACTGGCAATCGAAGGCGCCGGTGAGCAACTGCGTCAAGGTTGTTTTGGGGGGATTCGCGGGCAGGCTGGACTGTCCGACGGGCCGCACCTGAACGCCATTGACGACGGGCGCGTAGTCGCCCGGCGCGGTGACTCCGGTGATATCCACCAGGTCGCCCGCCTTGATGGGCAGGATGGGCCGCGCGGGAAGGGAGACGAAGACACCGCCCGAGGCATCATGAACGAAGATCGCGCCGTGTCTGGCGTCGATGTAGGGATCGTAATAGGTGACGACGGCGCGCAGATGGACCGGAAGGGCGAGGCCGGCGTCTTCGGGAGAGAGGTTATGCACCCCCCTCGCCGTAACGATGATGCGCTGCGGCGCCTGGGAAGCACGCGGGCTCTGAGCGCGGGCCGTCAGGCAGGCGGCAGCCAGCGTGACTAGCAACGCGATTAGGCGCTGAGTCCGCATCTGATCCCTCCCCCGAGACCAGCCGGTTCAGCCCAGGGAGAACCGCAAGGCAACTTCCGCACAATCCAACCGATGCTCCAAGGGCCAAGTATCTCATCGGTATTTCTGCGATGCAACTTGAATGAGAAGAGTTTTATCCTTTGGTAATGTGTTCAAAATGGCGGCGTTTTGGCCACGCATTCTGATGGAGCAGGCGAGGCGCGGGATGGGCGTGCCGCGAAGCGAGGATTGGTTTCGGGAGGGAACCGTCTTACTTTGCCGTCAACGCGGCCACGGGCACCAGCATGTCTTCCTTGCGCATGACCAGGTTGGTGGCGTTCAGACTGGCCAGCTCAAAGCCGTGGCCATGCGTGATGGCGTCAGTGGGGCAAGCCTCAACGCAATAGCCGCAGAAGATGCACCGGTTGTAGTCGATGTTGTAGACCTTTGCGTACCGCTCCGACGAGGAGATGCGATTCTCGGCGGTGTTCTCGGCGGCCTCGATGTAGATGCAGTTGGCTGGGCAGGCCGCGGCGCATAGGAAGCACGCCACGCACTTCTCCAGGCCGTTCTCATCGCGCTCCAGCATGTGCGCACCGCGGAAGCGCGGTTCGAAGACTGCTCCGCGCATCGGCCCGGGACCGTCAGGGTAGTTCTCCACCTCTGTGGGCGCAAACGTCTCGCGGAGGGTGATGCTCATGCCCTTGGCGATGCCGGCGATGTTGCGCACGATCGACATGCGACAAGTATACGATGAGGGTTGGGAGGAATTGATGAAGCATTCGATGTCTATGCCGTCATCTTCGTGTTAACAATGAGCTTCGCAGCCGTTGCAGTTCGCAGGCGCAAAACCAGCAGCCGCCGATGCCGATGGGGCCGTCATCGATGCCCATGGGGCAGATGGGCGAGATGCACAAGCCCGCGCCGCCAGCCGGGCCGCTCAAGATCACCTTCGGCGAAAAATCCGCCACGTGGACGCCGGCCACACTGGCCGCTCTGCCGCATACGACCGTTACCGTTCACAACGAGCACACCAAGGCCGATGACACTTACTCCGGCGTGCCGCTCATGGACCTGCTCACGCCGCTCGGCGTTCCGGCAGGGCCGCACGGCGCGGGTGTGCGGCTTTATCTGGTGGCTGAAGGTTCCGACGGCTATAAGGCGGTCTACTCTGTGGGCGAGGTGAACCCTGCTCTGCACGACACAACGGTGATTGTGGCCGACACGGAGAACGGCAAGCCGCTCGCCGGCGACGGTCCGCTGAAGCTGATCGATACGCGAGACAAGCATCCGGCGCGCTGGGTGCGCAATCTTGTGGCCATCAAAGTGCTAGCGGCGGAGTGACGGCGGCTGGCCTCCGCAACCATCTTGTGCTTCAGACCCTCGTGATCTTAACGGTAGGGCCGCGCGCCTCGAGATCCTGATGTCCTGTGGCGCGCGAGCCCGCGCGATGACAGCTTGCACGCGTGGAGCAGCCTTACCGATGATGGTCTTGCTGCTGCCCTCCACGATTCTGCCCGCCTTGTTGTCCACCCTGCTGTCCGCCGTGTTGTCCGCCCTGCTGCCCGCCGTGTTGCCCGCCTCCGCGAGGCTGGGGCTGGACGTTGCGGTCGGCCGGCAGCGGCCGGTTGATGGCCGGAGTGGCGGGCTGGCCGTGATTCTGGTTGGCGAATTGCCCGCGAACCGCGCCAGTAGTTCTGCTCGTGCTGCACCTGCGTGCTCATCCGCGGAGCAGTCGGCTCGCGCCATGCCGTCCCTTCTGCGGGTTGAGGCCGCGCCTGCACGCCGTTTTGCCCGCCACGGAAGCTGGGACGAGGATTGCTGTTGTTGCGGTTGTTGTTGTAGTTATTGTTGTTGCGATTGTTGTTGTAGTTGTTGTTGCGGTTGTTGTTGTAGTTGTTGTTTTCGCGATTGTAGGATCCGCGATTGTCAAAGCCGCGATTGCCGGCGTTATAGCTGTATACGTTGTGCACGACGCGCGTGTTAAGGCGGTTGTAGACGCGGTTGTAGAAGAAGCGGTTGGCATTCCAATAGCCGCCCTCGTAGCCGAGGCCAAAGTAGCCAAAGCCGTAGTTGATGCCACCATAGAAGCCGATGTGCAGGCCCCAATGGCCGGGGTAGAACATATACCGGCCGCCGTAGAACCCCCAATATCCAGGCGTCCAGAGAGCGCCCATATAAGGTGGCTCAACCCACGCGCCAGGTACCCAGTAGTAGCCGCCCGGGCCCCAGGCCCAATAGCCGGGAGTCCAGATGTAGCCGTCGGTGGGCGGCGGAGGTTGATCGTAGTCGGGCAGCGGCAGGTGGCGGCTCGGGAGCCGTTGCAGTGGGCTGCTCAGCGTAACCGGAATCGTCAGGGTACTGGCCAGGAGCCGCCGACTGATCGGGAGGCGGCGGAGCTTCAGTGGTGTAAGACGGCCCAGAGGGCGCCATGTTGCCCGCGGCGGGATCCGGCCC
This sequence comes from uncultured Acidobacteriaceae bacterium, assembly GCA_963836525.1. GTDB lineage: Bacteria > Acidobacteriota > Terriglobia > Terriglobales > Acidobacteriaceae > Telmatobacter. The sequence continues at coordinate 57,069 of CAWIJW010000010.1, read as the reverse complement.
CTGATCGGGAGGCGCCTGATCCTGAGCGCCCGCAACGGCGGCGCTGACGGTGGGGATGATGGGATTCAGCCCCAGGTGACAGACTGCCACGCAGAGAGCAACTGCAAGGACAAACAAAATCCACGGCGCAATCCGAGAAAGACGGTACATAGCTCCTCCAATCCGTCGGATACTGTCCGAGGGCTCTAAGTCTAGCGCGCTAAGGATGAAATGATCCAACGAAATCGCGCCGCCTGTGCGAAACGTCAATGCCGGACGGCAGGCGGCACCGACTTGCCGCGGTTGTTGGCCGGCGGCGTGGTCACGGGCTTGCGCTGCGGCTGCGCATTCAGCAGTTGCTGGCACAGCGGCGAATCCTGCCCGCGCGCCAGACCTTGCACGATGTCCTGACCACGGCAGAGGCGAAGCTCCATGGCGTCGGCATCGTCGCGGGTGAGCTCATAGGTCCGCTCCATCCCGGTTTGCGGATCCACGTCATAGCGAAAAAGCGTATCACTCGGAGGTCTCAGTTTGCCGTACTCAAAGTGATTCCACGTGCAGAGAAAGGCGCGGCCGTCGGCGCCGCCCATCACGGCGTAGACCTGCGTCCACAAAATGCCGCTGCTGGCGCTCGGCCCGATTGCATTCCAGACGAGGACTCCCTGCCCGCCGCGCACCCAGCGCGGCGCCCACATGTGGTGCGAGACGTCGTAGTGGAAGGAGGTGAAGTAGGTGCTGGCCGAGCAGTCGTGGCAGTTGTCGTAGAGGATCGTCAGCTCTTCGGGCTCGTCCTCGGCAAAGTGCTCCCAGTCAAACCAGCGCAGGTTGACGCCGGTGAGCAGCGGAGCCACAACGTGGCTGGTGAGCGAGACGTTCCAGATGGTGAAGGCGTCATTGCTGGGCGGCGATTGCGGCCCTGCCCGATCGGTAGTGACGACGAGAGCCGCATCGTAGACCACGCCGATCTCGCGGATCGCTGTCCACTTCTCCACTTGAAGCGAGCGCGTGACCCAGGCGACGATGTTCTGGTCTTTTGCGTCGTGAAAATCGATCCAGCGAAAGGTGCCCGACGTTTGCTGGGCGCAGAGAGGAACGGAAAGAGCCAGCGCTGCAGCAGCAGCGATGAGGCGCCTGGGCTGGTCAACCTGCATGGGTTTAGATATAACAGAGTGGGCCGCGGCGAAGCGCGTGGCCAGCGCCGCGCAAAGCGCATCTTGCGATGGTTTATTTCTGCTGCGGGGCGGGCGCAACAGGCGCGGGCTTGATTTGCTTTGTGAAATCCGCAGGCGGTGAGCTTTGCGCCGCCGAGGCTGCTACCAGCGCATCCCAGCCATCGTCCGCGCCGTGGTATTGCGTGTACTTCGTCTTGCAGTAGGTCACCATGCCGCTCGCATCCTGCGGAATGGCAGCGCTCTGTGCGAGATGGATCGCCCTGGCACAGTACCAGAAGCCGTCGGCGTCGAGCGGCGTTGTTTCCAGGTCCGCGACCGCGAGCTGGTACACGTCCTGCACATTTGTGGGGTCAATCTCGAGAGCCCGGGTGAGCCAATCCTTCGCCTGCGAGTAGTTCTTCTCCTCGACCGCGCAAAAACCTTCCGCGCCGATGAAGATATCGGTCATCAGCTTGCTCAGCGCGGCAAAGTCGGCGTCCGTCATGTTTGCCGGCTTGTGCCACATGGGCACTTCGCGCATGCCGCCGGTCGCGTCGACGCACATCTCGTTGAGCGCCGCTGTGTCACCCTGCATTGCGCTCACTCTGTCGAGCGCAACAACAATGCCCAGCACGCGAACGTTGCCGGAATCAGCAGCCAGCAGCCGCTTGGCCACTTTCTTCACTTCGGCCGAGTCGCCGGCGGTCTGCCAGGCCGCCATCTCCTGCTCAAGGGCATCGGTGAGAACCACGCTCCGCGGGTACTGCTGTACGAAGGCCTCCAGCGCCTCGGCCCGCGCGGTGGCATCCTGCGTGTTCAGGGCCGCCATGTAGGCGTTGTATTCGGCGGGATCCTGGATGACCTTTTGCCCCGACGGCGCCTGCTGCGCGCCAGCGGCGACGGCAAAGGCCAGCAGCAGGCTCAAAGAGAAAAGCGCGCGGCGATTTGCACTGCAGCGACTTTGCCGCCGAAACAAACTTCCAAGCCATTCGTCTTGCCCTTTCCGGCGACGCTCCACAGCAGGGTTGATGCGATCGGAAGCGCAACCCATCGGAAGCGTAACACAGAAGATTCGGAGCCCTACAGCCCCAGCTTCGCCCACATCGCGTCCACCTTCGCTTTTGTCGCGCGGTCCATCTCGATCATTGCGGGCCAGGGCCGCTCGAAGCCCTCGGCCTTCCACTTGCGCGTGGCGTCAACGCCCATCTTTGACCCGTAGTTGGGCAGGCGGCTGGCGTGATCGAGCGAGTCCACCGGGCCGAGCGTGAATTGGATGTCGCGCTCGGGATCGATATTGTTGGCCACGCGCAGTACCACTTCAGGAATGTTCTGCACGTCGCAGTCCTCGTCCACCACGATGATGCACTTGGTAAACATGGCCTGGCCCAGCGACCAGATGGCATGCATCACCTTGCGCGCCTGGCCGGGATAGCTCTTTTTGATCGACACGATCATCAGGTTGTGGAAGACGGCTTCGACGGGCAGATGAATGTCGACCAGTTCGGGGATGGTCATCTTCATCGCGGGCAGAAAAATGCGCTCCACCGCCTTGCCCATCCACGCGTCCTCCATGGGCGGCTTGCCCACGATGGTGGCGGCGTAGATGGGGTCTTTGCGATGGGTGATGCAGGTGAGATGGAAGACCGGGTACTCGTCTTCGAGGGTGTAGAAGCCGGTGTGATCGCCGAAAGGGCCTTCGGGGCGCAGCTCGCCAAGCTCGACGTAGCCCTCAAGCACGATCTCGGCATGCGCGGGCACCTCGAGATCGACGGTCTCGCATTTGACGATCTCGACCGGCTTGCCGCGCAAGAATCCCGCGATTAAAAACTCCTCGACTTCAGGCGGTGCGGGAACGATGGCGGCGAATGTTGTCGCGGGATCGGTGCCGATGGCCACGGCAACTTCGAGGCGCGAGCCTTTCAAATTGCCGAGCGAGATTTGCGGTGTCCCGCCGGGTGTCCCCTCAGGAAGACTGACCGCGCCGCCTGCTGACTCGGCCATCATGGCCACTCTCGCGGAGGCGGCGCTTAGCGTAGGATCGGCTTCGGCTTCGGCCGCGGCGGCATTGCGCAGCGCCTCGCGGTAGTGTTCGGCGGCGACTTTTTGCCGCTGCCAGTGCATGCCGGTGGTCTGGCCGTCGTAGACCTGCATGCGATACATGCCGATGTTGCGCTTGCCGGTGCCCCCACCTCTTCCAGGATCGCGGGTGTGCACGCAGGGCAGCGTGATGAAGCGCCCGCCGTCGTGCGGCCAGCACTTGAGGATGGGGAAATAGTTGATGTTGAACTTCTCGCGCCGAACCATCTCCTTGCACGGAGCATCCTTGGCGCTCACCGTCTTGGGGAACGCACTGGTGAGCGCGCCCAGTTGCGGCAACATCTTGAGCTTGTCGAGCAGGCCCTCAGGCGCCTTTAACTCCATCAGTCCCTGGATGCGCTCAGCAATCTCGTCAAGCCGGTCGACGCCCAACGCCAGCGCCATGCGCCGCTCGCTGCCGAACTGGTTGATGAGGACTTTGTAGCCGGGATGGCCTTTGACGTTTTCGAACAGCAGCGCCGGCCCGCCGGGAGCATATTTCTCTTTCGTCGCGCCCGATTCAGTGGGTGCCCCATCCTTTCCGTCCGCCGCGGCGGACGCGAAAGGGTGGGAACGCGATCCAATTTTGCTCACGCGGTCGGTGATTTCAGTGATTTCGAGCTCCGGCGAAACCTCTTCGCGGATGCGCTTGAGCTCGCCGTGTTTTTCGAGGGTTTTGATCCAGTCGCGCAGATCGTCGTAGGCCAAGGGCGTGCTCCCCGGCGGCATAAGCCGCCTTCAACCCTTTAGCTTATAGCGTCGCAGCTGCCAATTGCTGAGGAACCACAGGCGGGATCGCGTCCATCGGATAGCCGAGGCGCTTCCACTCGTCGAATCCGCCGCGCAGCGGGCGCACGCGCTCAATGCCCAGCTTGTGCAGCGCCATGGCCGTTTTGGCCGCAGTGGCCTCGCTGGGGCAGGTGCAGTAGAGCACCACATCGCGGTCACGGGGGATCTCATGGTGGCGGCTGGTGAGAGCATCGGGCGAGAAGTGCAGCGCGCCAGGCAGCTTGAACGGATCGGGCACGAGCTCGAGCGGATGGCGCAGGTCAACGATAAAGACCCCTTCGCCAGCGTCGAGCTGCCGCTTGAGTTCCTCCGGCTCAAGGCGCGAGGCGGCGAGCTTCTTCAGGACCATCCGGCGGCGAACGATGCGCGCAACGAGGAAGCCCACGACGCCCAGAAGCAGCAAAGCGCCGGAGAAGCGGCCGGCCCAGTCGAGCAGGCTGGGATTGCGCTTAAGCAGGTCGCCGAAACATCTGCCGCAGGCCAGCATCGCGCACACCCACAGCGCGGCGCCGATGCCGTCAAAGAGCAGGAACAACCGAAACTTCATGCCGTTCTGGCCCGCCACCGGGGCGGCGAGTGCGTTCAGACCGGGGACAAACTTGGCAAAGAGAAGCATCGTGCCGCGGCGGCGCCCAAACGAGTCCTGGGTGCGCCGGACGCAGGTAGTCGGCTCCAGCGACAGCTTGCAGAGAATGCGCAGCACGTGGTGGCCATGCCTGCGCCCGATGAGGAACCATGCGCTGTCGGCGGTGAGCGCGGCGGCTATGCCGACCGCCAGAGCCAGGGGAAAGCTGATTTGCCTTTCGGCGGAGAGCGCTCCGGCGGCCAGCAGCACCGGCGCAGCGGGCAAGGGAAGGCCAAGCTGCTCCACAAGAACCCAGGCGAAGAGCAGCAAATAGCCGTACATCAACAGAATGTCGGTGGGCAGCGCCATGGGAGGTCCTGTGTGTCGGCGTAGGGAATCAGACCGCCCGGCTCCGCGGGCTCTACTGTGGGAGAGAAAGCGGCCTCACCTTATGAGATGAAACTCGGCGAAATTCGTTGCAAAGTCTCAGCGAAAGACCACCCGACGGCCGGATTTCAGCTCGGCCCGGCCTGCGACGCGACCACCTGCTCGATGGCCCAGTCGACCCAGGCGGCCTGCTCGGCCGGGCATGCCAGCCGCGCAGGATCGTTGGCCACCACAGCATCGGCAAAGTTCTCCACGATGGGATAGTGGACATTCGCGTGCGGTGGCAGCAACTCCACGTGGCCGGCCACGCGCAGCTCCGGCCCGTTCAAGGGGTCGAGGCCGATCTCGCCGTCCTCGCCGATGATGCGAAACTGGTCCCGCAGCACGCGAGAGTTCCAGCGCACGTCCACAACGCCATGCACGCCGCCAGGGAACTGCATCAACACGGTCGCGGAGTCCTCGACACGCATGCGGTGGACCGCGTTTGAGAGCATGCCGCAGGCGCGCTCCGGCTTGCCGAAGAGGAAGTTCATGGCGTCGATGCGATGCGAGGCCATGTCGTAGAGCGGACCGCCCCCAGCCAGGGCCGGATCGCAGAGCCACTCGCGTCCTTCGATCTCAAGCCAGCCGTGGCAGTTTGCCTCCGCCAGCAGCGCCCTGCCAATGGCGCCCTCGGCGATGAGTTGCCGTGCGCGGATGAGCTTGGGGTAAAGGCGTCGGTAATACGAGACACCAAAAAGGCGGCCCGAAGCGTGACTCGACGCGCGCCCTTCTGCGACCATGCGCTGCGCCTCGGCAAAGTTCATGGCCATCGGCTTCTCGCAGAGCACATGCTTGCCTGCGTGCAGAGCTTTGATCGCGGCATCCGCATGCATGGCCACTGGCAATGCAATGTAGACGGCATCGACCGCCGGATCAGCGATAGCCTCGTCGACGCTGGCCCAGGCCCGCGCACCGGGATACGCCTCGACTTTGGCCGGATCGCGGGTGACGAAGCCGTACAGCGTGCTTCGCGGCTCGAATTGAATGGCGGGAATTACGCGCTTGCGCGCAATGTCGCCGATGCCGGCCATGACCCAATGCACTTTGTCCGTCACTTGGTCAGAATATCTCGCCGCCCGCAGGAGCGTTCCTCTCACTGCCTCACGCCGGCGAATCGGACCGGCTCGGACGATCGCGGTGAATGGGAAGGCCGGTCTTCAAGGAGAATCCTCATTTGAGTCGGCACAGCGCAGCAAAAAGCCGCCCGCAGGCGGCTTTCGTGCGATTTGAATTTGGAAGGATTGCGAATCTACTGCTCGGGCCCTGCCGCGTCGGCCGGAGCTGGAGCCGGGAATGCGTGCGCGGGTGCCGACGCTGCCGTGGGCGCGTTCCGCGCATCCTGGTTCTTTAACGCGAAGTAGTCGTGGTCCCACAGATCCTGGTAGAACTCGCCCGTCAGCTGGGCTGCGCGCGGGCCGAAGGTCGGCCTGCCGCCCTCGAGCAAGAACACCGTCACCAGGCCTCCCTGGGGCGACTCGGAATAAGAAACAAACCAACCGAAGCGCGTCCCGTTGTCGGAGCAGGTTCCGGTCTTGCCGAAGACCGGCAGCTCGCGGAAGTTGGCGCGCAAGCTGCGTGCGGTTCCATACTCCACCGCACCGGCCATGCCGTCTTCAACATCGGGAATGTATCTTGCGATATCGAGTGTGCGCTTCACCTTGGGCTGGAACGCGGCGGCCTCTTCAGTTGTCGTGGGATGCTGCAGGTAGTAGAGGGTTCCACCGTTGGCAATGGCGGCCACAAACGCCCCCAATTGCAGCGGCGTGAGAGAAACGCCCTGGCCGAAGCTGCACATGCGGCCCACGCCGCCTTCGGACTCGGGAATCGGCTGGTCAGGATACGCGCCCAACTGCTCGCCGGGAATGTTGTATCCGGCCAGCTCGCCCAACCCGAACTGCGTGGCATAGTGGCGCACGCGCTCGAAGCCCAGCTCCCGGCCCAGCTCCTCAAAGTAGAGGTTGTTGCTCTTGGCCAGCGCCTGGGTCAAATTCATGCGGAAGCCGGGGAGCCCCACCATGGTGTCGCTTGTGACCAGATTCTCGGAGAGCGCGGCCAACGCCACCGTGAGCTTGATGGTGGAACAGGGTTCGGCGCCGGTCGAGAGCGCCAGCTTTTGGTTGACCATAGCCAGAATGCGCCCGTTCGAGGGATCGATGACTACGGCGGTGCCGTTCATGTCGCCCAATGCGTCAATCGCGGCCTGGCGCACCACCGGATCCTCGCCCGTCATCGCGTCGCCCGCGCCGATCGCGCCTTGAATATACGAGCTGGCCGTGAAGTGCTCGTAATACCGGTGACGGCGGCGATAGGAAGCCCGGCGTAGGTGAGTTCCCGATGTGGTTGTGGCCCGCGACGTGGTTGTCCTCGCCGGCACGCGGGATTTGGTCGCATGCGCGGATCCGGCGTGTGCGGTTGAAGAATGAGTGGCCGCAGTGTGCGAAGCGTACGCGTGCGTTTTGGAACTCGCGGCACCAGTCGTGTGCCCGGCGGCAGAGTGGGTCGCGGACGTCCCAGCCCTATGCGCTGTGGCATGATGCACAACGGTGCGGTGCGTACTGGAGATGTGCGACTCCGGCCTGGATTTGGAATGATGCAGCGTGGTTTGCGGCGCATCCAACGCCGCAGCGCAGGCCACGCTCACGCCGAAAAAGAATAAAACCGATTGAATGAGCCCAACGCGGGACAGCTTCATCCAGCCAACACCCTCTCAACTTTGGATTTCATGCCGCGCGTTCGCCTTTCGGCGCCGCACATCGCACTTTCAAGCCATGCCATGTTGCGTTTCCCCCTACCGCAGACCCGGCAAAGCTTGCTTACTGGCCCCACTATCGTGTGACAACCCGGCTGCACGATCGAGACTCCTGCCGCCAACCAGGTATTGCCAGCTTCCACAATAACCCGGAAAAACAGTCATTCCCCTCGATTGCCGGTCAAACCACATACAACTTTTGGGGACGTTCTGGTTACTATACGCTCTTTCGGCCCGTTTTGGAACCGCCTCGGTCCACGCCCAGCAGTGTTCACGGGCTCTAGAATTTCAGCCGGCGCAAAAACGTGGGAACATCCAGATCGCGCTCGAGATGCGGTTGGGGCTCAGCGAAGAGTGATGGCGCGGGCTGCGCATCGGGCTTCGCCGTATCTGTTGTGCCGTGCGGAGCCTGGGTGAAGTCCGCGGCATGGTCTCTGGGCGGGGCGGGCTGAGACTCAGCACCTGTCGACTCGAATGGAGCCTCCGCCGGTGCCGCTGCGCTCCCCGGGTCCATTCCATACTCCTTCGCATAGTCCGCTTCGGTCTTCGTCAGCTCGTCAGTCATCGTGACGGTGGTCGCCACTCCCGGCGCGGTTGCGGCGAAGAGGAATCCATTGTCCGCGCCCTCCGCCGCCGCCTCCTCTTCCTCGCTCATGAAGCGCGCCGGCTCGACGACGGGCTCCGGTTTGCTTGCGCTCATCCAGTGGCTGGGCATGACCACCGGCACCGAGACCACCGGAGTCTCTTCCACACTCAACATGCGCGCGCGGCGCTCCGGCATCTGGTCGCGGAAGCCGGTGGCGATCACGGTGATCTTCACCTCTTCACCCATTTTCTCGTTGAGCACGGCGCCGAAAATAATGTTGGCGTCTTCGTGCGCAGCCGATTGGATGAGCGACGACGCCTCGTTCACCTCGGAGAGCTTGAGCGAGCTCGACCCAGTAATGTTAATGAGGATGCCGCGCGCTCCGTCGATGGCGCCGGCTTCGAGCAGCGGCGAAGCCATAGCCGCCTGCGCCGCTTCCATGGCGCGGTTGGCGCCCGAGCGCACCGCAGTGCCCATCACCGCGTGGCCCATGCCCGCCATGGTCATCTTCACGTCGGCAAAGTCGCGGTTGATGATGCCGGGGATGGCGATGATGTCGCTGATGCCCTGCACGCCCTGCAGCAGCACATCGTCGGCGATGCGGAAGCTCTCGAAGAATCCCGCGTCCTTGGCCACGGCCAGCAGCTTCTCGTTGGGGATCACGATCATTGTGTCCACGCTGTCAACCAATTCCTTCAGGCCGCGCTCGGCCTGCATCAGGCGGCGCTTGCCCTCGAAGGCAAATGGCTTGGTGACCACAGCGACGGTGAGGATGCCCATCTCGCTTGCCAGCGAAGCGATGACCGGAGCCGCGCCAGTGCCCGTGCCGCCGCCCAGGCCTGCGGTGACGAAGGCCATGTCAGCGCCCTCGAGCGCCTCGATGACCTTCTCCGAATCCTCAAGCGCGGCGCGGCGGCCAATGTCGGGATTCGAGCCCGCGCCCAGCCCCGAGGTAAGCCGCACGCCCAGTTGCAGCTTCACCGAAGCCTGCGACAGCTTGAGCGCCTGCACATCGGTGTTAGCGGCGATAAACTCCACGCCCGCCAAATGGGCCCGGATCATGCGGTTCACGGCGTTGCTGCCGCCGCCGCCCACGCCGATCACCTTGATGCGCGCGCTGCGCATGGTCTCTTCGTGTAACTGGATGCGCATCTCCCCGGCTTCACTCTTCTGCTCTTCCATGGGCTCCGCTCTCCTCGTCTGCAATTTCCCGCTTCAACTTTTCCCCTACACCGTCCCCAACTCACTCCGCCGTTCTTGTTCTCAGACCCCTAATCCCTATTCCCTGGTCCCTATTCCCTGGTCCCTGATCCCTGGTCCCTGCTTTTAGAAACTCGCTGCAAACATGGCGCGCAACTTGTCGCGCAAACTGCTGTTGCTGTCCTCGGCAGCGCGCGTCATTCTCGTCCGATGCGCGTAGAGGACCATTCCAATGGCTACGGCATACGCCGGATGGCTCAGCTCCGATGGCATGTGCGACAGGCGTACGGGCATCCCCATCCGCGCAGGCACCCGCAACTGGCTTTCGGTTACGTCGAGCATGCCGGCCAGCGTGGCGCCGCCGCCGGTGAGCACGCAGCCCGCGCCCAGCGCTTCAAGCACGCCGCCGAAGCGCAGGCTTTCCTTCACGTAATACATGAGCTCGCGAGCCCGAGGCTCCAGGATCTCCGCCATGGTGCGCAGCGGCAGCGTCGCCGGCGCGCCCTGCGGGGTGGTGATCTCAATCTCGGCCAGTTGCGGAACCAACGTGACCACTGCATTCCCATACTGCCGCTTGAGCTCCTCAGCCTGCGCCACCGGCAATTGCAGACCGATGGCGAGGTCGTTGGTGAAGTGGGCGCCGCCGATGGGAACCGAAGCGGTGTAGGCCACCGCGCCCTCGAAGAAAACTGCCAGATCGCTGGAGTGCGCGCCGATATCCAGAAGACACACGCCCAGCTCACGCTCGTCGGCGGAGAGGGTGCACTCGGCGGCAGCCAGCGACTCCAGTACCGCCTCTGAAACCTCAAGTCCGGCGCGGTTGGCGCAGGTGACCGTGCTTTGCAGCGCGCCGCCACCGCAGGTGGCGATATGCAGCTCCACCTCGAGGCGCGCGCCGACCATCCCGACAGGATCGAAGATGCCCGGCTGCTCGTCGAGGATGAACTGCCGCGGCAGCAGGTGCAGAATCTCGCGGTCGGGAGGGAGTTCGATGGCGCGCGCGCGGCCAATGGCGGCGCGCACGTCTTCGCCTGTAATCTCGCGCATGCCGCGGCTCAACTGAAATCCGCCACTGGTGTTCACACCGCGAATGTGCGGCCCGCCCACGCCCACTACGCACTCGTCAATGTTGACGCGAGCCACGCGCTCCGCCTGCTCATTGGCCGCGCGTACCCCTTTCGCCGCCGAGGCGAGCTCCGCAATGAGGCCCTTGCGCATCCCGGCCGACGGCTCGACGCCATGGCCGCGATAGCGCAACACTCCCTCATTCACATCGGCCGCCAGCACGCGCGTCCACGCACTGCCGATGTCGAGCACCACAATCAGGCTGTCTTGCTTCTGGCCCATTGTGCTCACCGGCCCTGCGCCACGGTCACTGCCGGGGTCCTCAAGGAGTGTTCTTTGCTTCCTGGGTTGGTGGCTGCGGCCGGGCGGGCTGTTGCGGAGGAATTCCGCCGGGTTGAACTTTGCGCGGCCGCTTTCTTTTGCGGAACCGCAGCGTGCTTCTTATCCTGTGCGGGCTTGCCCTTCTTCGCTGTAGGCTTGGCGGAAGTCGCCGGTCCGGAATGAGGCGCGGCGGCGGGAGGCTTCGTCTCCGCATTCGCCTTTGCGTTCGTGGCTTTTGCATCGCCGGCCGACGGCGCGGGCGAGCCTGCCGCCGGATCGCCCCCCGCAGTCTCGGAGGTCTCCTTGCCCGACGCCATCTCCAGCACTACCTGGTTGTCGTAGCGCAAATCGACCGATGCCAGGTGCGGATACTGCTGGCGCCACTCCGCGATGTGCGCCTTGTAGCGCTGGTAGCGCTCGAGGAAATGATCGTCGCCAAAATGCGCCAGAATGTCGGCGCCCTGCTCAGGCATCAGCACGCGCGCGTCTTCAGGATCGGTAAGGTCGATTTCCGAGATCTGCTCGGAGTTGTGCTTCCCATCCGCGTCCAGCTCGGCGATGAATCGCAGGTACACCGCCATGCGTGCCTTGCGCGACTCCGCCGAGTCGCCGGGATCGATGCCCGTCAACACTGGAAACGAGTAGTGATGCTTGGCCATCGTCGCCGGCGCCATGGTGAGCAGAACGCCGTTCGCGTCCACCAGCCCGATCTGCTGCCCATGCCGCGTGAACGCCACCGGCTGCCGCTCCACCACCGCGACGCGAATCTGGTCCGGCAGCAAACGCATCACCGTCGCCCGCTCGATCCACGGAATCTGCTCGAGCTGCCTGCGTCTCTCGTTCAGGGGAACGAAGAAGACATTGCGCCCGATGTCCTCGCCGAAGACGGGCAGCATCTGCGCGCGGCTAACCTCGGTGAGGCCGGTGGCCTGAATATTCCCGGCGCCTGCGATGCGGAAGCGGGCGTCACGCTCCAGATAGTGCTTGAGCATGAGGCCGGCGGTGGTGAATGCGCCAAGAACCAGAATCGCGGCGACACTGAGGAAGATGCGGCCCGCCTTGCTGGCCGGCCTCCACCACGGTGCTTTGGGTGCGCCAAAGCGATCTGCGGATGGGCGCAACACATCGTCGTCGTCCGGGTCGTCAAACTCCAGCGGCATGCCCGGTCCGCCGCGCCTGCCCGCGCCGGGACGGAATTGCCCCGGCAGGGACGAGTCCTCCCGCAGCCGCCGCATGCGGATCTCCGCGGGCGGTTCATCCTCCCACAACAGGGGCCGGTTTGTGGTGTTCCCTTGGTTTGTCACGCCTGAGCAAGGTCGTGAGAGCCGCCATCGCAATTCCAGAATCACACTTCCCCGGATCGGACTCCGTCAAGTCGCCGCGACCATCCCGGGGCCCCCAACGACCGATCTATGTCGTTGGGGTGGGACCATCAGCGAGCGGCGACCTGAAACGAGCCTTGGCGGGGCAATCCAATTCTGGAATTGCCGCAGATTTCACTATAGCCCGGGGTTGACTGGCTTGATCCCGCATCGGGAGCGGGGGAATCCGCAGTGTTACGGGGCGAAAACAGCGAATAGAGATCAAACGACGAGGGTGAGGGGTCGGAGATTATCCAACCCGCTTACCGCGGCGTGAAAGCAACCCGATCTTCTCTGCAAATAGCCTGGATCGCGGGACGGGCAGACATGAGCCCGGAGGGCAGGCCGCCGCCCGGCATCACCCATTGGCCGACCATCATGAACTTGCGCAGGCCGGGCAGCGTCCTGGACATCGGCCTGAAGCCGGTTTTCGGGGTCGGCAGCCAGCCTTCCATGCTTCCCTTCCAGTTGCCGGTGTAGCGAATGATCGAGGCGGGTGTCGCCACATCGACGACCTCGATGGCCGCACGTAGGCCGGGAATTCTCTTCTCGATCACATCGATGACCGACTCGGCCACGCGCTGCTTTTCTGCCCGGTATCTCTCCGGATGATCCTTGCGCAACCGCTCCCAATAGGTGATGTTGCGCGTCGGCAAAAAGCAAGTGACCGCTGTCTTGCCGGCCGGTGCGAAGGTCGGATCGAAGTGGAAGATCCGAAAGGATACCTGGCTGAGCGCGGTTTCCGGATCCACCTCGAGCGGCGTCTTGAGCACGCGAGTAGTAAATGGCGGCTGATCGCGGAGATCGAGGGCAACTCCGAGCGAGACCTGGAGGTAGCTGGGGAAGAGTTCCAGCGTGTTGTAGGTTTTGTCGATGGCCGCGTCAACGTACCTGCCGCCAAGAATCTCGTAGATCGTAGCGTGGCCGTCGGCGGCGGAGATGACCCAATCCGCCTTGATCGTCTCTCCGCCGGCTAACTGCACGCCCACTGCCTTATCGCCCTCGACCCCGCTCTCAGTCAGGATGCGCTCCACTTTGGCTCCGAAACGCACCCGGCCGCCCAGGCAAACAAGCTTCTCTTCGATGAGTCTGATGATCGCCTGCGAGCCGCCAACCACGTACTTCGCGTCACCCGAGCCCATCCATGCGAGCGAGAAGATGAAGGCAATCACAGAGAGCCCGCCCATTTCGCCGCCCGCGAAGAAGGTCCTCAGCAGCGGATCGGTGAACCGCTGGCCGTATTCCCGCGACGTGATTCGCGAGAGAGAACGCAAGAGCGGAAGACTCGGAAGATCGCGAAGCAAAGTGGCAGCATTCCCTGCCCAGCTTTTTGCGGGATCGGGCATTTTGAACTCGCGGAGACGGCGGATGGCCGACGCCAGGCGCCGAATCTGCTTGGCATCCTGCGGCGCGCGGGCCAAAAACTCCTTTTCCAGGCGGTCGACATCTGTAGGGATGGCGAGGAAATCGCCGTCTTCCGTTTCCATGCGCCCAAACTCCGCGAGGTCGACGAAGGTGAGCCTCGCAATGTCGAACAGCTCGCTCCACTGCGCGTGCATCGCTCCGTTGGGATCGGAGCCGAAGAACCAGTGGAGGCAGGTTTCAAAAGTGTAGGCGCCGCGGCGCCAGCTCATGGCCAGGCCGCCCGCCATGTCGTGCATTTCCAGGACCTCTACCTGGTATCCGCATTTCTGTGCATACACCGCGGCGCAGAGGCCGGCGATGCCGCCGCCGATGATGACGATCTTCCTGCCATTCGTTTCCATGGGCGCGTCTCCGCGGCGCAGGATAGGAGTCGTTGCCTGGTTGGCGCTGTGACCGGTGCCACAAGAGGCTATGACAAGATATGCAGGGATGCGAAGAATGTTAACGGCAAGTGAAACCACCTGATCGCTAGACCGCTTCGAGGGCCGCGAGAATCTGCGGAGCCAGTTGGCTCACGCTGCCCGCGCCCAGCGTCAAAACCAGGTCGCCCTCGCGCGCGGCGGCCGCAACCGCAAAGACGGCCTCGGCAAACTCGGGCGTAAACTCGACGCGCGGGCCGCCCGGCTCGCTTTTGACACGCTCGGCCAGCCGCTCCGCGGTCACGCCGGGGATGGGCTCCTCGCTGGCCGCATAAATCGGAAGAACGATCACGCTGTCGGCGTCCTGGAATGCGCCGCCAAACTCGCCAAGGAGGTCTTTGGTGCGCGTGTACCGGTGCGGCTGGAAGACCACGTGAATCTTGCCCTGGCAGCACTCCCGCGCCGCAGCCAGCGTGGCGCGAATCTCGGTGGGATGGTGGCCGTAATCGTCGACGACTTTCACGCCACGCGCCTGGCCGCGTAGCTGGAAGCGCCGGTCCACGCCGCGAAAGTGGGCGAGTCCCTCGGCAATCTTCTCCGGGCTGACCTCAAGCTGCCGCGCGATGGCCACGGCCGCCGTCGCGTTCAGCACATTGTGCCGCCCCGGCACGTGCAGCTCGAACGGACCCAGCGGTCCTGCTGCGGTGTGCACCTGAAAGCGCGAGAAGCTGCTTCCCTGCCCCAACGCTTGCCCTGATGCTTCGACCGAACCAAGCAGTTCGAGCCGGAAATCGGCCTCCGGAGCCACGCCGTAGGTGAACACGCGCCGCCGCACCCGCGGCAGAGTCCCCTTCAGCAGCGCATTGTCCACGCAGGCCGTGACGGCGCCGTAAAACGGCACGCGGTCCATGAAATCCACGAAGGCGCGCTCCACGTCGGCCATGTCGTGGTAGCAGTCCATGTGCTCGCGGTCGAGGTTGGTCACCACGGCCAGGATGGGCGAGAGCTTGAGGAACGAGCGGTCGCTCTCGTCGGCCTCGGCCACCAGATACTGCGTGGTGCCCAGCCGCGCATTGGAGCCCAGCGCGTCCACGCGTCCGCCCACGACGACCGTGGGATCGAGCCCGCCCGCCGCGAGCACCGCGGCCACCATCGATGTGGTCGTCGTCTTGCCGTGCATGCCGGCGATGGCGATGCCGTACTTCAGCCGCATCAGCTCGGCCAGCATCTCCGCGCGCTGGATCACGGGAATCTTGCGCGCGTGCGCCTCCACCACCTCGGGATTGCTCGCATTCACCGCCGAGCTTGTCACCACCACCGTTGCGCCGGCCACGTTGGCCGCGTTGTGGCCCTCATACACGGTCGCGCCCAGTTGCGCCAGCCGGTCGGTCACCGCGCTGCGCTTCAGATCGGAGCCCGAGACCTTCATGCCCAGGTTGAGCAGAATCTCGGCAATGCCGCTCATGCCGATGCCGCCGATGCCGATGAAGTGCGCGTGCTGCGAAGTGGCAAACATGGGGGTGAAGGATCAGGGTAGCAGACGGATGCGAGCCACTAGCTCGTAGCTTCTTGCTTCTTGCTGCTAGCAGCGGGTTGCCGGCTTCCGCTGCCGGCGGTTCAACTTGCACTGAGTCTTTCGGCGCAAGTGCTGGTGGGGCCTGGAAGAGCTAGAGGCTAGAAGCTAACGGCTAGAAGCTTTCTCTACTCCGCCAGCGTGTAGTCGAACTCGTAGAAGTGTTGCCCGTTCTCGGCGCGAATGGTGAAGGTGCCGGCGATGCCTTTCAGCTCGCCCGTTCCCGATCCCGGCGCCACGATCACCTGCATCCTGGGCCCGCTCGCGTCCATCGTGGCAAAGTGCTGCAGCGCGAAGCTGCCATGCTTGCCGCCGAGCTTGCCGGCCACCAGTTCGATGGCCACGTATCCCGCCGCGCCCAGCTTGGGATCGCCGCCGGTGAACATCTCGCCGACCGTCGTCGCTTCCAGGTCGCCGCGGATCTGCTTGTTGATGGAGAAGCGTCCCAGCCCCTCGGCGAGCACGGGCGTGAGCGGATGAACGTCGATGGTGAAGGTGCCGTGGGCATGGTGCATGGGATTCTCCTTGGGCTACGCAGCGCCTTGCTGCGCGGCCAGCGCCGCGTCCAGCGCTGCGGCAGTGACCATGCGCATCAATCGCTTTTCAGCATATCGCGGTAGCCGTGGGATGGCATCTTTTCTGGTTCTGATTGCAGACGCCACAAACCCCAATTCGCGGAAAAGTTGCGCATCTTATTTGCTCCTGGCCGCCGCAACCTTTCCGCCCGCCAGTGTTTGCATTGGGCATAACCGGCGAGCCGGGGCCCCACGGACGGGGTGGCTCGAAGAGCCGGGGTCCTTGGGGTGGAAGCCCAGGAGGCGGTAAGAACCAAGCCTCCACAGTGGGGTGTAGCCGGAGCGGACGAGCAAAAGGGTCCGCCTGGAATGGAGGGATTATGGGCAGCATGAAGCAATGGATGTTAGGAGCAGCTTTGGCCGCCGGAGCCCTGGGGTTGAGCGCAGCGCCCGCCCAGGCGGCGCGGGTTGGGATCTACGTTGGCGTTGGCGGCCGGCAGCTTACATTCCGCCCTGCCCCGGAGCGGGATACGTCTGGGTAGCCGGCTACTGGGCCAATGGTTACTGGGTGCCGGGCTATTGGAACTTCGTCGGCGTCGGCCCTCGCGTGGTGGTTCGCGGCGGTTTCGGCCGGGATCGCGGACCGGCCTTCTACCGCCACGACTTCGACCGCCACAACCGTGACGACCGGCACTTTGACCGCGACGATCACTTTCGCAGGTAGTTTCGCCTTCTGCTGCCTGCACCATGCGGCCTCTCCGAACTGGAGAGGCCGCTTTTTTGTGTCTTTTGGCCCCCTCGCGCGTCGTTTAGAGTGCGGTGTAACTTCTTTTGTGCAGGCCGCTTAAGCAAGGCGTTGCGGAAAGTCCCTTCTCTTTCAGTCGCGGCGACAGATTCTTTCACCAAACCGCAACAAAAGGGCGAAAATGCTGTTTAAGGAAGTGGAAGCCGGCCGCAAGACGAAAACGAGAGCGGCCGGGGTGCTGAGGCCGGAGGCGACTCCGGGTTCCAGCCCGAGCAAGGTAAGGACTGGGCAGCACAAGGAGGAAGTCATGCGGAAACTCCGCTTGGTTCTTCTGGCAATGCTTGTGGTTCTGCCCTTCGCCGTTGTGGCGAATGCCCAGGTCGGGGTGGGGATTGGCGTCGGCCCCGCGGTGGTCGATCCAGGCTATTACGGCGATTACGGTCCCCCGGATTGCGAGTGGGGCTATTACGCCTATTACCCCTATGCCTGCGCTCCTTACGGCTATTACGGCCCTGACTGGTTTGCCGGCGGCTTCTTCATCGGCGCCGGACCGTGGTACGGATGGGGCAGGTACGGCTGGGGTGGCTATGGCCGCGGCAGATATGGATACGGCGGCCGTGGCGGCTACGGCTATCGCGGCGGCTACGGCAATCGCGGCGGATACGGCTACGGCGGACGCGGCGGATACGGCGGCCGTGGCGTCTATAACGGTCACGGATATGCCGGCGGTGGAGTGGCACGCGGATACGCTGGCGGCCCGGCACGCGGATATTCCGGTGGCGGCGTAGCCCGCGGATATAGCGGCGGCGCACGGGGCGGATTCAGCGGTGGCGCGACGCGGCGGATTCAGCGGCGGTGGTGGCTTCCATGGTGGTGGGGCGGCGGCCACGGCGGTGGCGGTGGACACCGGTAATCCCGGCTTACGGCGGAAGATTGCAGTTCCGCTCATTCATGAGAAAGCCCGCTTGCTTCGGCAGGCGGGCTTTTTGTTTGCGCACGAATTCTCGGCGCGCCATCCTCTGCATAGACAGCGACGACTACGCCCCAGCCTCACGCTGACCCGCTGACTCGCTGATCCGCTGACTTGCTGACTTGCTGATTTGCTGACTCGCTGACTCGCTGATTTGCTGACCCGCTGACTCGCTGACTTGCTGACTCGCTATCCCGCCGCCATCTCCGCCAGCCGGTCAGCGATTCGCTCCGCCGCTCCCGGATGCGCCTGCGTGCGCGCGGCAGCCGCCATGGCAGCCAGCCGCCCGGGATCGGTGATCAAGCCGGCGAGGATCCAGAGCAACTTGTCGGGAATGTCCAGATCCCTTTCCTTCAGCATCACGGCGGCGCCTGCCGCCACCATGGCTTCGGCGTTGCGGCGCTGGTGCTGGTCGGTGGCGGCAGCAAAAGGGACCAGCAGCGCCGGCTTGCCTGCCGCCGCCTCCTCAGCCACAGTCGAAGCGCCGCTGCGCGACATGACCAGGTGCGCGCGGGCAAACTCCGCCGCCATGTCGTCGAGGAACGGCTGCACCTGCCAGCGGGAGGGGTCGGCGCCGCTGGCCGTGTAGGCCGCCGCGGTCGCTTCGGCGTGGCGCAACCCGCTCTGATGCAAAACCGTCAGCCCCGGAACGGCGTCCAGCAGAGCCGCGATGATGTGCGGCAGACGCGTATTGAAGAGCCTTGCGCCCTGCGATCCTCCAAAGACCAGCAGATGCGGTGCGCCGGCCGGCGCCTCAAGCGAGAAGAACTCAGGCCGCACCGGAACCCCGGTGACCTCGGCATTGCGGAACCATTTGGCCGCTGCGGGAAAGTTGATGGCTGCCGCCTGAACCCACTTTCCCACCAGCCGGTTGGCCAGGCCGGGCATGGCATTCGGCTCAAAGGCCATGGCGGGAATCTTTTCCCCGAGCGCTGCAACCATCCCCGGGCCTGAGGCGTAACCGCCGACGCCCAGCACCGCACCCGGCCGGAACTCGCGCATCAGCCGCTTGCACTCGCCGATGCTCCCCGGCAGGTGGGACAGAGTTCGCAGCCGGATCATCAGCGAGACGCTCTTGAGCGGGCCGACATCGATGAGGCGCAGCGCGAATCCCGCCTCAGGAACCAGGCGCGTTTCCAGCCCCCGCGCCGTGCCCACAAACAGCACCTCGGCCCCGTGGCGCTTGACCAGCTCGCGGGCCACGGCCAGCGCGGGAATAATATGCCCGCCCGTTCCCCCGCCGGCAATCAGAATTCGCAGTTCAGAGTTCACAGCTCGCAGGTTTCCATGGCCAGTTTACCGCTGGCGTGTGGCTCGATGCATTGGGCCAGAGGCGATGGAATTTGCGCGGCGGAGCGGCGATGCGCGGCGAAATTGAAGGCTCCGAGCCGTACAGGAGAATCCTTAGCGCGAGGAATCGCTCGGATTGGTGCGGATGAAGACGAAATCGCCGGAGTCGTGACCGGAGTTGCGAATCACGTTGTATTGCGGCGTCTGGTCCGACTGGCCGGCCACCGAAACGCGGATGAAGGCTTCAAACAGATTCTCCGCCGAGAAGGCTGGGTCCTCATCCCGCGTCAAGCCGCGCAGCAGCGCGGCCGCAAAAACGGAATGGCCTCCGCCGCCCTCGTCGGACACCGGCTCAAGCCCGCCGCTCGACATGAGCGTGCGCGATTTTCCGGCCATCATTTTTTCCAGATAACGGGCCCGCTCCTGAGGAGTGAAGGCCAGATCCACGCTGCGCGTAATGCCGCCGGAGTAACAACTGTCGGAGATGATGAGGACGTGGCGCGCGGGGATGACCTTGATATCAGTCGTAATCTCATCGGCCATGATCCAGTTGCTATTGTCAGTGGTCTCGCCGTCGGCGGGTAGCCAGTAGGTCTTGTCCGCATCCTTGTCGTAGACACCGTGGCCGGCGTAGTAGACGAGCAAATTCGAATTCTCATCCAGCGTGCGGCGGTAGTCGGCGAGTGCATGAATGATCTCTTCTCGCGTGGCGTTGGTAAGGACTTTGGTCTCGAAGCCGTACTGCTGGCGGAGAACATTGGCGACGGCCTGCGCGTCGCCGACTGCGGTCTTGAGTTTCGGCGCGTGCTGGTAGTCGTTGATGCCGATGACGAGGGCAAAGTACCGGCCTGGGGACATCATGGCCGATGTGGGCCTGGGTGGCTCGTCGGGCTGGAGGCCGCGGTGCGGCGCAGCGGGCGGCGGGGTGTTCTTCGCTTCGGCCGCGGGCGGGGGCGAGCTCTTGGTTTCGGCTGTCGCCGGCGGCGTATTCATTGTCGCGGCCACCGGCGGAGTTGTCCTGGTCTCGGCCGGGCGCGCTGGCGGAGTGGTTTTTGTCTCGACAGCCGGCGCGGCGTTTTTTGTTTCGCCCAATGCTGGCGCCGCAGCTTGCGCCTGCACAGCGCATTGCTGCTCCTGCTGCGGCGATAGTTTGTCGGGAATGCTGAAACTGGCGGGACGTTCCGGCGACGACGACGCCTGGCGGATGAGATCGTTCATCTCACTTTCAGCCGCGGCCTCGCAGTTGGAGTGCTGGTATGCCATGAGCAGGTTGCGCAGATTTTTGCGAATCGCGGCTTCGGCATCGGGCCGGGCGGGAATGGCGCGCGCCATCAGCCAGACGCCTTCGGCGGCCTGAGGTGGATTGTCTTTCATGTAGAGCAGACCCAGGGTGTATTCGGCCCACCCGTCAGAGGGATTGTTCTGAAGGACACCCTTCAATTCATCCTCCGCCGAGACAGTGTCATGCAGTTTGACATCGGCGTCGGCCGCGAGGTTGAGCATCTGAGCGGTCAGATCCCGCTTGCTCGCGGCAAAGTCTGCGTCGCTGATCTTGGAGCCGGCGGGCTTGGTGAGGCTGGCAATGAGACGCACAGCTTCGAGCGCGTCGTAGCGATTCTTGCTGAGCTCGGCGGCGGCATTGGGCGCATGGGGATCAAATACATCCTGAAAGGTCTTGCAGCGAATGTAGAGAGCCTGCAGGCGGGCATCAGGACCGAGCGGCGAGCCGAGCACGAGCAAGCGATCGGCATATTCAAAAGCCATTCGGTAGTTTTTGAGAGCCATGTAGGCGGGGTAATAGAGGTTCAGGACATAAGGCATGAACGACGACTCAGGGTACTTGGCCACGAATGCATCGAGGAGGGCGATGCGCCGCTGCGGGTCTTTCTCGGCGGCTGCTTGCTGATACTGACGGGCCTCGGCTGGCGAGTAATCGTGCTGATCGGCGTGAATGCCGGTGAGGATTTGCGCGAGATGCAACTGAGCCTGCAGGCCGGGAGACGTGGCCAGCGCGAGGAACGCTGCCGCGCACCAGAGAACCGACGCTCGAAGTTGGCGATCCCGCATAGAATGCCCCTGCTTCTACTTGCTCGTCAGATTGTGTCGTTGATGAGGAATGGAATGAAGCCGTGAGCTCACTCGCCACATCCCTTGTGTCGCGAGCCGGGAAGTGCCCACAGTATACACGCGGGCCGCGGCCGGTGAGCGGACAAATTGCGGCTGGGCGAACCGGCGGGCGCCGTCGTGACTATGGACTACTCTGCGCGGCGGCTGATATTGAGCAGAATCCCGATGCAGGCCAGCGTGCACAACAGCGACGTGCCTCCGTGCGAGATCAACGGGAGCGGGATGCCTTTATTCGGAACCAGTGACAGCACGACGCTGATGTTGAAGAAGGCCTGCAGCAGAATCGTGATGGTGATGCCGAAGGCGGCCAGCCGCGCAAACGGATCGCTGCACCGGAAGGCCGTGCGCAGCCCGCGCACGCCAAACATGGCAAAACAGCAGCACGATCATTATGGCGCCGATGAAGCCCAGCTCCTCGGCAATGTTGGCAAAGATGAAGTCCGTCGCGGCCTCGGGCAGATAAAACAGCTTCTGCATCCCCTCCATATAGCCGCGGCCCGTCAGCCCGCCGGTGCCCACGGCGATCAATGACTGGTAGATGTGGTAGCCGGCGCCCTGCGGATCGGATTCGGGATTGAGAAAAACCAGCATGCGCGCCCGGCGCCACGGCACCCAAAAGAGCAGCGCCGCCAGCGACGGCAAGGCCGCGCAGACAGCCCCCAACAGAACCTTCCACTCCATCCCCGCCAGCACCAGCATCATGGCGGTGACGCCGGCCAGCACCAGCGCCGTGCCCAGGTCGGGCTGGACCACCACCAGCACGATGAACAGCACCGGAATAATCGCCGCGGGCAGCAGCGTGCTCTTCCACTCGTGCATGGCGTCCAACCGCTTGTGCAGAAACCATGCCAGAAAGAGCACCAGCACGGGCTTGGCGACCTCGGAGGGCTGGAGCGTGAAGAAATCGCCAAAGCGAATCCAGCGATGCGTGTGATGCGAGCCGGGCATGAGGAAGACCAGCACCAGCAGCACCGCCGTGATGCAAATCGCGGGATAGATAAAACGCGGCGAGTTGTATTTGCTCACGTCTACGTGCATCAGCACGAGCATGGCTAGCACGCCTACCGCGGCCCAAATAGCTTGCGTGAGGATGAAGGTATAGGCCGAGTGGTACTTCTCCTGATCGACGACGGCGGAGGCGGAGAAGACCATCACCAGCCCGGTGACCACCAGCACCAGTGTGGTGAAGAACATCCACTTGTCAACGCCTACACGCTTTGCCATGGCCCCCTACGCGTTCTGCCGTACCTTCCATTCCTGCTGCTCCGCCACGAGCTGCTTGAAGACGTGGCCGCGTTGCTCGTAGTTCTCGAATTGATCGAAGCTGGAGCAGGCCGGCGCCAGCAGCACCACATCGCCGGGCCGCGCGGCCGCGGCTGCGGCGCTCACTGCCTTGGCAAGCGTTTCGCACGACTGGATTGGAACCACGCCACGCAGATGCGACTCGATCTTGGCCGCTGCCGAGCCGATGGTGTACACGGCGCGCACCCGCTCGCGCAGCAGTTGCGAGAGCGTGGTATAGTCCGAGCCCTTGTCTTTGCCGCCCAGAATCAGATGAATGCCTCCGCGAAACGCCGCCACGGCCTTGGCGGTCGCGTCCACGTTTGTGGCTTTGGAGTCGTTGTAGAACTCCACGCCGTTGATCGTGGCCACGTACTCCAGCCGATGCTCCACCGCCTGGAACTTCTCGATGGCGCGGGCAATCGCCGCCGCAGGCGCGCCTGCCAAGCGCGCGGCGCATACCGCGGCCAGCACGTTCTCCACGTTGTGCTCGCCCTTCAGCGGAATCTTGCTCAGCGGCAGGATGGTTTCAGTCGCGGCCTCCGGCGCCGGGCGGTAGACCACGTTGCCTTCCTTGACCCATGCGCCCCGCTTCACAGGATGTTCGATGGAGAACCAGTAGACCGGGGCGCGCGAGCGGGCCGCGGCTTCTGCGGCGCGGGCATTGTCGGCGTTCAGCACCACATAGTCGTGCGCGTCCTGCGCCGCAAAGATGCGCTCCTTGGCCAGCGCATAGTTCTCAAAGGTGCCGTGCCGGTCAAGGTGGTCGGGCGTGATGTTCAGGATCACCGCGATCGCGGGATGGAACTCCTCGGTGCTCTCAAGCTGGAAGCTCGATACCTCCAGCACCGACCATGTGGCGTCCGTACTCTCTTCAATCAGGCCCACCACCGGCAAGCCAATGTTCCCGGCGACCAGCGTCGGAAAACCGGCCTCCTTCAGAATCTCGCCCGCGAGAACCGTCGTCGTCGTCTTCCCATTCGATCCGGTGATAGCCAGAGTCCGTCCCTTGAGGAATCGCGCCGCCAGCTCCAGCTCGCCAATTACCGGGCGGCCAAAGTTTTTCGCCTGCACCAGTTCCGGCGTGTCCAGCGGTACGCCGGGGCTCACCACAATCAGGTCCTGGCGGCGGAAGGTCAGCAGACCGTGGCCGCCGGCCTCCACCATGATTCCCTCGTCAAGCAGTGCCGGGATCTCTTTCGCCAGCGATTCGGCCGAGCGGATGTCGGAAACCGTCACCTGCGCGCCCTGATGCCGCAGAAACAACGCCGCCGCAAGCCCCGATTTCCCCAGGCCCACAACCAGAACCTTTTTGCCCTTCAGTTCCATCATTTGCAACGATCCTAACGGCCTTTGGTGAGAGTCGTGTTTTGAAAGGGCACGACTTCAGTCGTGCCGTACAATCGATCAAACCAATCGGGCTTTAGCCCCTGAGGGATGCCCTTTCTTGCCCAAGTTACTCTCACCGTCGGCTGCTAACGGCCTCTAGCGCAACCTTTATTGTGCACCGCGCGGCGCGTGCGCGGGCTGTGCCTAACGCAATTTCAGGGTGGTGAGTGCAAACAATGCAAACACCAGGGCGCCGATCCAGAAGCGCACGATCACCTTAGACTCACTCCAGCCCAGTTGTTCAAAGTGGTGGTGCAGCGGCGCCATCTTGAAGATACGCTTCTTGCGCAGCTTGTAGCTGCCTACCTGCAGAATCACCGAGACCGCTTCAAGGATGAAGATGCCGCCGATGAACGGCAGCAGCAGCTCCTGTCGGATGATGATGGCCACGGTGCCGATCGCTCCGCCCAGCGCCAGCGAGCCCACGTCGCCCATGAAGATCTCCGCCGGATGCGCGTTGTACCACAGGAAGCCGATCGACGCGCCCACCATGGACCCGCAAAAGATCGTCAACTCGCCCACCATAGGCATGCGCTGCAGTTCAAGGTAGTCGGCAAAGACCACGTGGCCGCTGATGTAGGTGAGCACTGCCAGTGCGCCGGCGGCAACGATGGTGCAACCGATAGCCAGCCCGTCAAGGCCGTCGGTCAGGTTCACGGCATTCGACGTGCCCACCAGCCACAGCATCACCCACACCACGAAAGGCACAAACGCGAACAACGCCAGGTGCGGAAGCGTCGCGGGCCAGCCGTGCCACAGCAGATCAGGCCGCAGGCTCTTGATAAACGGAACCGACAGGCGTGTGGAGAAGACCTTGAACTGGTCCAGCACTACCAGCGCCACCGCCACCAGCGCTCCCACGAGACTCTGCCACAGCAGCTTCGCCCGCACCGTCAATCCCAGGTTGCGCCGCTGCACCACTTTGATGTAGTCATCGGCAAAGCCAATGGCGCCGAACGCAAACGTGGAGAAGACCACGATCCATACGAACGGATTGGCCGGGTCAGCCCACAACACCGTGGGCAGCAGAATGGCGATGCAGATGAGCACGCCGCCCATGGTCGGCGTTCCCGTCTTCTTCAGGTGCGACTGCGGCCCGTCCTCGCGCACAAACTGGCCGATCTGGAACTCTCTGAGCTTCTGAATCACCCATGGCCCGATGAAGAGCGCGATGAGCATCGCCGTGAGCGAGGCAAATGCAGTGCGGAAGGTCAGGTAGCGGAAGATCCGGAACGGGTGAAAGAACGGAAACAGCTTTTCGTAGAGCAGCCAGTAAAGCAAGGACCCTCCAGAATCGTGATGAGGCGGGTTTCAGCTTGATTCTACAGGGCGGGCTCGCTGCCTGCTGACCTCTGGCGCACGCGCACGCACCACGGTGCGCAACAAGCTGAGGCCCTGCATTTATCCTTCTCTGAGATCGTTGCAGCGGAAAATCCCTACCTGGAGGATCGGCATGAAGCGTTGGGTGTGGATCTTGGCGTTTGTTTGCGCATGCGCATTTTTCTCTCTCGCCGGCATAGCTCAGAGCACCGGCGAGGCGGCGTTGAAGGCGCGCCTGGATCAAGTGGCCAACTCATACACAACCGGAAACGCCTTCATGGGAACTGTGCTGGTGGCCGACGGCGACCAGATTCTTCTCAACAAAGGCTATGGCATGGCCGACCTGGAGTGGGACATTCCCAACACGCCCGACACCAAGTTCAGGCTCGGTTCGCTGACCAAGCAATTCACCGCCGCGTTGATTCTGCTGTTGCAGCAGGACGGCAAACTCAAAATCGGCGATCCGGTAAACAAGTATTTGCCCGACGCACCCAAGACCTGGGACAAAATCACATTGGCCGACCTGTTGGGCCACACATCGGGCATCCCAAACATTACCGCCTTGAAGGGCTTTCACGAGTGGAGCATGAATGCGCACACTCGCGACGAAGAGTTGGCCTTCTTCAGCGGCCAGCCCCTGGACTTCGAGCCGGGCAGCAAGTTCGCCTACAGCAACTCGAATTACCTGGTGCTGGGCGCCGTGATCGAGAAGATAACTGGCATGAAGTACTCTGATCTTCTCCACGAGCACCTGCTCGATCCTCTCGGCATGACGGATTCCGGGCGCGACTCGGACGAGCTGATTCTGCCCAAGCGCGCGCAAGGTTATAGGCCCAGCAAAAACGGCCTGATCGTTGCGCGGTCTGAGTCCATGTCCATTCCGTGGTCCGCCGGCACGATCTACTCAACCACGGGCGATCTGCTCAAGTGGGAACACGGATTGTTCGGCGGCAAAGTGTTGTCTGCGGAATCGCTAAAGGCGATGACCACTCCGGGAAAGGGCAACTACGGACTGGGTGTCGCCGTGACGCAAAGAGACGGGCTCACGGTTGTGGATCACGGCGGCGGCATCGAGGGGTTCAACACATATCTCGAGTACGTGCCGGAACGAAAGATCGCGGTGATTGTGCTTGCCAATGTAAACGGGTCTGCGCCGGAATCCATGGCCAGGCAGCTGCTCGACGTGGCTCTTGGCAAGAAGGTCATCCTGGCCAGCGAGCGCAAGGCGGTGCCGATCGATAAGGGCAACTTGGCGAAATTTGCCGGCGTCTACGATCTTGCGCCAACATTCTCGATCACCATCGCAGTGGCGGGCGACGGACTATCGGCGCAGGGAACGGGACAGCCCGCACTTGCCCCTCATGTACGAGGGTACCCGGGACGGGCATCCGAAATTCTTTTACCACGCAGTCGATGCGGAAATCGAGTTCATTCCGGATCAAGGCGGCACCATCACGTCCATGATTCTTCACCAGGGCGGAATGGCGCCAATGTACCAGCGAAGCAGCACTGAGATGAAGGACTGAGATGCTACACGATATCGAACGGACGCCTCCAGCTAGAAGCTAGTAGCTAGTAGCTGGAAGCTGTCTTTCTACCGCGTCTTCGCCACTTCCTCCACCGTCACCGGATCGAGGAACGGCATCTGCGCGCGCAGTTGCTTGCCGACGATCTCAATCGGGTGCTTCGCCTCGGCTTCGCGGAAGGCCAGAAACTCCTTCTTGCCCGAGTTCTGATCGGCGAGAAATCTCTTGGCGAAGCGTCCCGTCCTGAATCTCGGCCAGGATCTGCTTCATCGCCTTGCGGCTCTCCGCGCCGATCACGCGCGGCCCGCTGACGTAGTCGCCGTACTCGGCGGTGTCCGAGATGGAGTAGCGCATGTAGGCCAGGCCGCCGCGATAGATCAGGTCCACGATGAGCTTGAGCTCGTGCAGGCACTCGAAGTAGGCGCTCTCGGGCTGATAGCCGGCCTCGACCAGCGTTTCATATCCGGCCTTGATGAGCGCGCTCACGCCGCCGCACAGCACCGCCTGCTCGCCGAAGAGATCGGTCTCGGTCTCTTCCTTGAACGTGGTCTCCAGAGCCCCGGCCCTCGTGCAGCCGATGCCCTTCAGGTAGCTGAGCACGAGCGCGTGCGCCTTGCCCGTGGCATCCTG
This sequence comes from uncultured Acidobacteriaceae bacterium, assembly GCA_963836525.1. Taxonomy (GTDB): domain Bacteria; phylum Acidobacteriota; class Terriglobia; order Terriglobales; family Acidobacteriaceae; genus Telmatobacter. Next base: position 29,648 of record CAWIJW010000010.1, on the reverse strand, counting down.
GTGCACGGCGATCAGTCCCGGCACGCCGCCGCCCTCGATGAAGACCTCGCGCACGCGATGGCCCGGTGCCTTGGGCGCGGCCAGCCCCACGTCGATGCCCGCGTCGGGCACGATGGTTTTGAAGTGAATGTTGAACCCGTGCGCGAACATCAGCAGCTTGCCCGGCCTTCAGGTTCGGCCCGATCTCTTCGGCATACAACTTGGCCTGCGTCTGGTCGGGCGTCAGGATCATCACCACATCGGCCCACTTCGTTGCCTCGGCCGGCGTCACCACCTCGAGGCCCGCCTTCTGCGCCTTGGCAATCGATTTCGAATTGGCCGCCAGGCCCACCTTCACCTGCACGCCCGAGTCCTTCAGGTTGAGAGCATGCGCATGCCCCTGCGAGCCGTAACCGATGATGGCAACTTTCTTTGCCTGGATCAGTGTCAGGTCGGCATCGTGATCGTAATAAGTCTTCGCCATGATTTGTCTGCTTCTTCCTTTGCTTTTTTGGGATTCAATGCTCAGCATGGCCGGCTCTTCCCCGAGCCCGCGCAGTTCTTACTGCATTTCGTCCGCCGCGCTGTCCTCCGTGTGCTCCTCTTCCGCCTCCGCGGCTTCGCCCTCGACTACGCCCATCGCCTTAACCACGCTGCTCACGTGGTGCCCGCGCCGCATCGTCATCTTGCCGCTGCGGCAAATCTCGAGAATCCGTCCCTCGTCCTCGCGCAGAATCTCGATGAGCCCTTCGATCTTGCTTTCCACTCCCGTCATCTCGATAATGAGCGACTCCGACGTGAGATCGACAATGCGGGCGCGAAAGACCTCAGCGAGATCGAAGATCTGCGCGCGGTTGCGCGGCGTGGCCGCCACCTTGACTAATGCCAGCTCGCGCGTGACCGACGGTGCCTGTGCGATGTCGTCCACATCGACGACATTCTCCAGTTTAAACAGGCTGGCGCGGATGCGATGCCCGGCCTCCGCCGACGCCTCGCACACCAGCGTCAACCGCGACAGCCCCGGCCGTTCGCTGCGCCCCACGGTGAGCGAATTGATGTTGATGTTCAGGCGCCGGAATAGCGACGCAACGCGCGTCAGCACGCCCGGCAGGTCTTCAACGTATGCAACGAATGTGTGCAGCATAAAACTAGCTCCTAGCTTCTAGCCTCTAGCTTCCAGCTTTGTCCCCGGTCTTCCTGCTCCTCACCCGATTCGACTGTCGAAAAGACGGCGAATCGAGCTCAACCGATTGGAACACCATTGCGGCCCATAGCCGTAAGAAAACAGCTAGGAGCTAGAAGCTAGCAGCTAGTAGCTGTCTTTCTCACTTGTCGTTCGCGCGTTCTTCCAGCGGATCCTGATCCGGCCGGCGGATCATCTCGTGCAGCGCACTGCCGGCCGCAATCATCGGGTACACCGAGTCTTCCTTCTCCACCATGAAGTTGAGCAAATACGCTCCCGGCGCTGAGCGCGCCGCGTTCACGGCAGCCTCCACTTCGGAGCGTTTGCGCACCGTGCGCCCCGGAATGCCGTGCGCGTCGGCGAGCTTCACAAAGTCCGGGCTCACCAGCGGCGTGGCTTCGTAGTTGCGCTCGTAGAAGAACTCCTGCCACTGCCGCACCATGCCCAGGTAGCCGTTGTTGATGACGGCGATGTTGATCTTGATCTTTTCCTGCACGATGGTGGCCAGCTCCGCCGCCGTCATCTGGAAGCCGCCATCGCCGGCCACAACCCAGACTTCTTTTTCGGGGCAGGCAAACTTGGCGCCGATGGCCGCGGGCAGCGCGAATCCCATCGTGCCCAACCCGCCGCTGGTGATGAGCGTGCGCGGCTGCTCGTGGCGGAAGTACTGCGCCTCCCACATCTGGTGCTGGCCCACGTCGGTGACGATAACGGCGTTGCCGCCGGTCATCCGCCACAGGTCGTGCATCACGTGCGCCGCGTACAGGTGCCCTAGGTCGGGCAGGTTCTTAATGTCGCGCACCGCCACCGCGCCCTTGCTCGCCTCAATCGTCTTCAGCCATGCCGAACCTTCGTGGCTCCCATGACCGCGACTACTGATGCGCGGCAGCAGTTGCTCCAGCACCTCGCGCAGGTCGCCCACCAGCGCCACATCCACCTTCACGTTCTTGTTCACCTCGGCCGGGTCCACTTCGATGTGAATCTTCTTGGCCTTGGTCGCGTAGGTGGAAAGCGTACCGGTCACGCGATCGTCGAAGCGCATGCCGCATGCGATCAGTAGGTCGGCTTCCTGAATGGCGGAGTTCACCCACGCCTCGCCGTGCATGCCCATCATGCCCAGGCACAGCGGATGCGAAGCCGGAAAGCCGCCAATCCCAAGCAGCGTAAGGCCCACGGGAATTTGCGCGCGCTCGGCCAGCGTACGCACCTGCTCCATCGCGCCCGACTCCATCACGCCGTGGCCGGCCAGAATCACCGGGCGCTTGGAGTTGCGAATCAGCTCGGCTGCCTGCGCCAGTCCCGACTCTTCCACGCGCAGCATGGGATGCGGACGGTAGGGACGCGGTTTGGCTGCCTCAAAATCAAAAACCGCCGAAGCCTGTTGCGCATCCTTGGTGATGTCGACCAGCACCGGCCCGGGCCGCCCCGTTCGCGCGATCTGGAAAGCGTGGCGCAGCGACACCCGCCAGGTTCTCTGTCTTCGTCACAATAAAGTTGTGCTTCGTTACCGGCAGCGTGACGCCGGTAATGTCCACTTCCTGAAACGCGTCAGTGCCCAGCACCTTGCTCGACACATTACCCGTGATGCACACGATGGGGACCGAGTCCAGCATGGCGGTGGCGATGCCAGTGACGAGATTGGTCGCGCCCGGTCCGCTCGTCGCGATGGCCACGCCTACGCCGCCCGAGGCGCGCGCGTAGCCGTCGGCCATGTGCGCCGCGCCCTGTTCGTGACGCACCAGCACGTGCCGGATGGGAAACTTGCGCAGCGCGTCGTAGGCGGGCAGAATGGCGCCGCCGGGATAGCCGAAGACATCCGTCACGCCCTCGCCCGCCAGCGTGGCCCACAGAATCTCTGCGCCTGTGAGCCGTGTCGGCGTGTTCAGGTGCGCATTTGCCTCCGTCGCGGTCGCGACCGGCGCAGCTGCGTCTCCGTTCGATGCGTTCGCTTTCGTGTTCGCGTTCCCCTTGTGTCCCATAAACAACTCCTTCAAAGCTGCTAGCCTCCAGCTCCCAGCTTCTAGCTCGTTCACGGTAATGCCATCCTGTCTCTATCCCTTCGAATGAAAACGGCGCTTCCTTCTTCGATCAGTCGTTCATTCGCGGCTTCTTGGCTAGCAGCTAGAAGCTGGTGGCTAGAAGCTGCTTCTTACGTCGTTGCCCCTTCCGATGCCGAACTCACCCGATCCACGTACTTGCGGAAGACGCCCTTGGGCCAATGCAGCGCCGGCGGCTTGAAGTTCCTGAGCCGCGCCGCCATCTCCGCGTCGCTGATCTCGACATCGAGCGTCCGATTCGCGATGTCAAAGTGAATCATGTCGCCTTCGCGCACCGCCGCAATCGGCCCTCCGACAAACGCCTCGGGCGCCACGTGTCCCGCAGTGAATCCACGCGTCGCACCACTGAATCGGCCGTCGGTGAGCAACGCGACCTGCGCGCTCAATTCCGCATTCGAGCTGATGGCCGCCGTTACCTGCAGCATCTCGCGCATGCCCGGTCCGCCCTTCGGCCCTTCATAGCGGATCACCACCACGTCGCCCGGCTTGATGCCGCCCGCTTGCACCACCTTGAAGCAGTCCTCTTCGCAATCAAAGACGCGCGCGGGTCCGCGATGTTCGTACTTGCCCGCCGCGGCAATTTTCATCACGCAGCCTTCGGGCGCGAGGTTGCCCTTCAAGATCACGAGCCCGCCGTTGGGCTTGATGGGTTTTGCGAAAGTGGCTATGACATCCTGCCCCGGAGTCTCCTTGGCGAGCGTGGCCTCTTCGGCCAGCGTCTTGCCGCTGACGGTCAGCGCCGAACCATCCGCATAGCCGGCGTCGATCATCCGCTTGGCCAGCAGCCGCGAGCCGCCCGCGGCCTGGTAGTGCCACGCCATGTACTTGCCCGCCGGAGTCAGATCGCAAATGTAGGGAGTGCGCTTCGAGATGGCGTCGAAATCGTCGATGCTGAGCTTAATGCCCATCTCGCGCGCGATGGCCAGCAGATGCAGCACGGCGTTCGTCGAGCCGCCGCTCGCGGCCACGCTGGCGATGGTGTTTTCAATGGATTTGCGGGTGATGATCTGGGAGGGGCGGCGATTGGCGCGCACCGCGTCCATCAACATGCGGCCCGCCGCGCGCGTCGCCTCGAGCTTGTTCGGGCGCGGTGGCAGGAACGCCGGAAAGCTCAATCGGCGAGATGCCGAGAATCTCGCCGCTCATGGCCATGGTGTTGGCCGTGAACTGGCCGCCGCATGCGCCCGCGCCGGGACACGCGTTGGCTTCGAGGGCTTCCAGGCCAGCATCGTCAATGCGCCCCGCCGCATATGAGCCGATGCCCTCGAAAACATTCTGAATCGTGATGTCCACGCCGTTCAGTTTGCCCGGCGCGATCGATCCGCCGTAGAGCATCATGCCGGGAATGTCGAGCCGGCACAGCGCCATGATGATGCCCGGCATATTCTTGTCGCATCCGCCGATGCCGACGAGCCCGTCGAAGAGATTGCCTCGGGCAACCAGCTCAATCGAGTCGGCGATCACCTCGCGGCTCACCAGCGACGCCTTCATGCCCTGCGTGCCCATGGTGATGCCGTCGGAGATGGTCATCGTGTTGAACTCCATCGGCGTGCCGCCTGCCTCGCGAATGCCTTCCTTCAGCGCCTCCGCGATCCCGCGCAGGTGCACGTTGCAGGTGCCGATCTCCGTCCACGTATTCGCGATGCCGATGATCGGCTTGTGCAGATCGTCTTTCCTGAATCCCGCGCCCCGGAAATACGAACGCGCCGCCGCGCGGCTCGGTCCCTCGGTCAACGGAATGCTTTGTCGCTTGCCTTCGATGGTCATTGTTCCCTTAGCTTTCTTTGAACTTGGTTACTTCGCCTTGAGCCATCCTGCGGCTTCGTGCGCGGCTTCAAACTTGTCCAGCGCTGCCGCATGCCGCAGCGTGAGGCCGATGTCGTCGAGCCCTTCGAGCAGGCAGAACTTGCGGAAGGGATCGATCTCAAACTTCGCGTTGAATCCGCGCCCGTCCGTCACCGTCTGCTCTTCAAGCGAAACAGTGAGTCGATAATTCGGAATTTCCTGCGCGTTTTTGAGCAGCGTGGCGACCTCTGCCTCGCTCAGCCGTACCAACACGATTCCGTTCTTGCCCGCGTTCGAGAAGAAGATATCGGCAAACGTCGGCGCGATCACCACGCGGAAGCCGAAGTCGCTCAGCGCCCACGCGGCATGCTCGCGGCTCGATCCGCAGCCAAAGTTCTTGCCCGCGATCAGAATCTTCGCGCCCTTGTAGCGCGGGTCGTTGAGAACGAACCCGGCGATCGGTTCGCCGTCGGGCGTCTGCCGCCAGTCGAAAAACAGAAAGTCGCCGTAGCCCGTGCGCTCGATGCGCTTCAGGAACTGCTTGGGAATGATCTGGTCGGTATCCACGTTGGCGCGGTCGAGCGGCGTGGCCAGCGCAGTGAGTGTGCGAAACGGTTCCATCAGGCTTTTACCTCCTCGCGGGCAGATTCACGAACTGGCCAGTTGCGAATGTCGACGAAGTGGCCGGCGATTGCGGCCGCGGCAGCCATTTCCGGCGAGACCAGATGTGTTCGTCCGCCGCGTCCCTGTCGCCCCTCGAAGTTGCGGTTGCTGGTCGAGGCGCAGCGCTGGCCCGGCGAAAGAATGTCGGGGTTCATGCCCAGGCACATCGAGCACCCCGGCTCGCGCCACTCAAACCCGGCTACTCGAAAAACGCGATCAAGGCCTTCCGCCTCAGCCTGCGCCTTCACCTGCTGCGAGCCGGGAACCACCATCGCGCTCACCTTCGCTGAGACCTTGTAGCCGCGCGCGATCCGGGCCGCCGCGCGCAAATCCTCAATGCGGCCGTTGGTGCACGAGCCAATAAAGACGCGGTCGATAGGAATCTCTTCAAGGCGTGTTCCCGCCCTCAGCCCCATGTATTCGAGGGCGCGTTCGAAGCCCTTACGCTCAATCTCCGTCTCAGCTGCCGCTGGATTGGGCACCGTGTCCGTGACAGGAGCCACCATGCCGGGGCTGGTTCCCCAACTCACGTAGGGCACCAGCGTCGCCGCATCGATCGTGAGTTCGCGGTCGAACTTCGCGCCGGGATCCGATGGCAGCTTGCTCCACTCCGCCACTGCTTTATCCCAATTCGCTCCCTTCGGCACGAACCGCCGCCCCTTCAGGTACGCGAACGCCGTCTCATCCGGCGCGATCATCCCCGCCCTCGCGCCCGCTTCGATGCTCATGTTGCAGATGGTCATGCGGCCTTCCATCGAGAGCGACCGGATTGCCGAGCCCGCGTACTCGATCACGCAGCCCGTCGCGCCGTCGGTGCCGATCTTGCCGATAATCGCCAGAATCACGTCCTTGGCCGTCACGCCGTGCGGCAGCTTGCCCTCGACTGCGATGCGGAAGGTCTGCGGCTTCGATTGCGGCAGCGTCTGTGTGGCCAGCACGTGCTCCACTTCGCTGGTACCAATCCCAAAAGCTAATGCCCCGAACGCGCCGTGCGTGCTGGTGTGCGAATCGCCGCAAACAATCGTCATCCCCGGCTTGGTCAGCCCCAGTTCCGGCCCGATCACGTGCACAATGCCCTGCTCGCGCGAATTCACGTCGTAGAGCTCGACGCCGAAATCGGCGCAGTTCTTGCGCAGCGTGGCGATCTGCTTCGCCGAAATCTGGTCCACGATATTCAGGCGGCCCTCGATAGTCGTGGGCACATTGTGGTCCACGGTGGCAATGGTGCGGTCCGGCCGCCGCACTTTGCGCCCGGCCAGGCGCAGTCCCTCGAACGCCTGCGGCGAGGTCACCTCGTGCACCAGTTGCAGGTCGATGTAGAGCAGCGTGGGCTCGCCCTTCGGCTCGACCACCACATGCTGGTCCCACACCTTCTCGAATAACGTCTTCGCTTCGGTACTCATTGAAAAACAGCTCCTGGTTTCTGGCGTCCTGAGTCTCAAATCCATCGAATCATCGCGCTGTCATCCTGAGCGAAGTCCGCCGCGGCGGACGGAGTCGAAGGATCTGCGGTTGCTTCTCAACGAACTTCGCGTTCACCACACTCGCTCTGTCTCGCTGATTGAAACCTCCACGACTCACTTTCGTGTCGATTGAAAACTTGCGCCTGTCGATGCCGCTTGTCCCGGCACAATGAGCTAAAAGCTACCGGCTAACTGCTAATAGCTGTTCTTTCACCGTCTCCCGCACCTTCGCCCCCATCTCGCGGGTTCCCAGCACGGTCAATCCCTCCGGGTTGGTGCGGGCCAGATCCTGCGTGCGGAAGCCCTGTTCCAGCACTCTGCGAACAGCCCTCACAATTGCATCGGCCTCGGCGTCGAGCCCGAAGGAGTGCCGCAGAAGCATCGCGCCGGTCAGAATGGTGGCCAGCGGATTGGCGATGTTCTTGCCCGCATGCTTGGGCGCGGAGCCGTGGGCCGGCTCATACAAATTTACCTTGCCGCCGATGGTTGCCGAAGGCAACATGCCCAGCGAGCCGGTAATCACAGAGGACTCGTCGGTCAAAATGTCGCCGAACATGTTCTCTGTCACTACCACATCGAAGTCGCGCGGCCGCTTCATCAGGTGCATGGACATTGCGTCGACGAACTGGTGCTCCAGCGCCACATCGGGAAAGTCCTTGGCCACCTCGGTCACCGTGTCGCGCCAAAGCTGCGAGACCTCCAGCACATTGGCCTTGTCGACGCTGGTGACAAGCTTACGGCGCTTCTGCGCCAACTGAAAGGAGACGCGGGCTACGCGCGCCACTTCGTCGCGGGTGTAGTACATCGTGTTGAATGCTTCGCCCTTTTCCTTGTTCCACTCCCGCGGCTTGCCAAAGTAGAGCCCGCCGAGCAGCTCCCGAACGAAGAGAATGTCAGTGCCCTCGGTAATCTCCGGTCGCAAAGGGCTATTGATTGTAAGTTCCTTGAAGGAGAAGACTGGGCGGAGATTGGCGAAGCCGCCCAGCGCGGCGCGCAGTTGCAGCAAGCCGGCCTCGGGGCGCTTGCTCGCAGGGAGAGCATTGAACTTGTCGTCACCCACCGCGCCCAAAAAGACGGCGTCGGAATCCAAAGCGGCAGCGACGGTATCGGCGGGGAGGGGCGTGCCATCCTGCTCAATCGCCACGCCGCCGATGCGCTTGAAATCCAACTCCAGTGTGTGGCCGCCCAGAGTTGCCACTTCGCGCAATACCGCCATGGCTTGCTCGGTGATCTCAGGGCCGATGCCGTCGCCGGGGGTTACGAGAACTTTCAACTTCATTCCTACTCTCCTTGTTCTTCAGGTATAGGTTTCCTCTTGCCGCTTGCCTTTCTGGTGGGACCGCGCCGGAACCGGCTCAATCCAATTCCGACACCGGCTCGCTGCGTCGTTCGCGAATCGGATCAGGCAACAATCCGATCAAATCCTGATCGTAGATGTTTTTCTTGCGGTCGGCCAGCGCCACAAACCGGTAATACACGTGCTGCAGCTCATCGCGGCTGACCGTGAAGCCGAGCTGCTCCAGGCGATGGCGCAGCGCCGCGCGGCCGGAGTGCTTGCCTAGCACGAGGTGCGTCCTGGCCACGCCCACCAGTTGCGGAGTCATGATCTCATAGCACAGCGGGTTGGCCAGCATGCCGTGCTGGTGAATCCCCGACTCGTGCGCGAACGCATTGGCGCCCACCACCGCCTTGTTGGGGGAGGGCTTGAAAGTGATGAGCTGGCCCAGCACCTCGCTGGTCGGATAAAGCTGATCGAGTTTTATATTGGTCGCGACGCCGAAGCGGTCGCCGCGCACATAAAGCGCCGCCGCAATCTCTTCGAGTGCCGCGTTGCCGGCCCGCTCGCCGATGCCGTTGATGGTGCACTCCACCTGGCGCGCGCCGGCCTGAATGGCCGCCAGCGAATTTGCCACCGCCATGCCTAGGTCATCGTGGCAGTGCGCCGAAAGCACCACGCCCTTCTCGTCGATCGCGGGAACGCGCTCGCGCACCTCGCGGAACATCTGCCCATACTCCTCGGGCATCACGTAGCCCACAGTGTCGGGCATATTGATCGTGGTCGCGCCCGCTTCCACGGCGATGCGCACCATCTCCACCATGAAGTCGCGGTCCGATCGCGTGGCATCCTCGGGAGAAAACTCCACATCGTCGGCCAGCGACCGCGCCAGCCGCACACACTCGCCGCACAGGTCCAGCGCCTCCGCGCGGCTGATCTTCAGCTTGTACTCAAGATGCAGATCGCTCGACGCCAGAAAGACATGGATGCGCGCGCGGTCGGCGAACTGCAGCGCCCGCGCGGCCATCTCGATGTCCTCGGTTTTTGCGCGAGCCAGTGATGCGATGCGCGGCTTGCGGATGGCCTGCGTAATCGTTGCGATGGCCGCAAAGTCGCCCTCCGAAGCCATGGCGAAGCCGGCCTCGATGATGTCCACGCCCAGATCCTCCAGGGCGTGGGCCATGGTGAGCTTTTCCTGCGTGGTCATGCTGCAACCCGGCGATTGCTCGCCGTCGCGCAGCGTGGTGTCAAAGAAAAACAAATGGTCTGTGCTCATGTCTGCGCCTGCTTTGCGCCTGCCGGGGAACCGACATCCTACCGGCGATCTTATTTTCGCTGATTCCTCTCCATAAGGCAAAGTTATTATTCTTTGGCAATTGATTAGAATTGCTTATAGAGGCAGCTTCAAGCTTCTAGCTGCCAGCTGCCAGCTTGATGTGGCGCCGCAAAGGACACGGCTGACATCGCCGTTTCAGTCTCACGCGGCCTCGGAGAATCAGTGTCGCGTGCCGCCGTCGGGCTAGAGGCTAACAGCTAAGAGCTAATGGCTGCGCTCCGAAGGAGCGCATATGGAGTTGAATCAGCTCGAAACCTTCCTCGCCGTAGCCGAGGAGCGCGGCTTTTCCCGCGCTGCGCAGCGCCTGCACCGCACGCAGCCCGCCGTCAGCCAGGTCATCCGCAAGCTGGAAGAGGCGGTGGGCGAAACGCTCTTCGACCGCGCCGCGCGCGACGGTTCGCTCACCGCCGCCGGTGCGCTGCTGCGCGATTACGCCGTCCGCCTGCTGGCGCTGCGCCGCGAGGCAGCAAGCGCCCTCGATGAGCTGAAGAGCCTGGAGCGGGGCCACCTGCAACTGGCCGCCAACGAGTACACCTGCATGTATCTGTTGCCGGCCATCGACGCTTTCCGCCGCGAGTTTCCCCACATCGGGGTCACCGTGCAGCGCATGCTGGCCTCGCGCATCCCCGAGGAGCTCAGTCTGCGCACCTTCGAGTTGGGGGTCATCTCTTTCCGCCCCGATCCCGCGCAGATCCGCACCATCGCCGTCTATGGCGACAGCCTCGCCTTCATCGTCAGCCCGCGCCATCCGCTCGCCCGCGCGGAGCGCGTCTCCATCCGCGACCTGGGCAACGAAACCTTCATTGCCCACAACGTAGCCTCGCCTCTGCGCCGCAAGGTCATTGAGGCCTTTCAGCGCTACCGCACCCCGCTCAACATGGGCATCGAGCTGCCCACCATTGAGGCCATCAAGCGCTTTGTGGCCATGGGCAATGGCGTGGCGCTGGTTCCGCATCTCACTGTGGCGCGCGAGCTCGAAACCCGCGACCTGGTATGCGTGCCGGTCGATGAACTTGAGGTGCGCCGCGTGTTGCGCCTCGTTCACCGCCGGCAAGGTACGCTCTCCTATGCCGCCAAGGCCTTCCTGCACACGCTCAGAACTCTGGCCAAAGAGCAGGGACCGCCGTTCTTCTACCATGTGGAGCGAGCCGCGTGAAAAAGCAGGGACCAAGGGACCGAGGGAACAAGGGACCAAGAAAACTCATTCCCTGAGCTTCTTCATCAACGCGATCAACATCCGGCTGACGTCTGCAGACAGTCTCTCAACCGGCTCAGCCTCTTTGTTCGGGCAAAACCCTAAGGTTGTAGCGATGATGAGCTGCGTTTGCAGCTCGCAAATCGATCCCCTCGCGTGACCTAGAAACTGCAAATACTCGCCTTTCGTCGACCTTCCGTAACCTTCAGCGATGTTGCTAGCAATCGACACAGACGCGCGCCGCAATTGATTGGTCAGGCCGAATCGTTCGGATGTTGGGAACGAAGCGCTGAGACGATAGATTTCGGTCGCCAGCTGAACTGAACGTTGCCAAACGACTAGTTCCTTAAAAGATGCACCCACTCTCGCCCCTTTCTCAACGGTTTTCGAATGAGGTTCGTTCGAGCATAGGGCCGAATTGTAGTTGCCGATGTGACCAACGGCACGGTTAGGCCTTGGTCCCTTGGTGCCTTGGTGCTTTGGTCCCTTGGTCCCTCGGTGCCTTGGTCCCTTGGTGCCTTGTTCCGTCGGTCCCTCTCCTCTTTCCCCTTCGTGCGTCTATAGCCTCAGAAGATTCCATGCGCCCCGCGACCCCGTTGACCCGCCCCGGCCAGTTACAATGCTGAGAGCGGGGCCCGGAGCCATCCGGCGCACCGAAATCGTCGAGCTTTATGCCAGCCGCACGGTTGTGCAGTCGTGAGGATCAGGATCGAATGAAGAAGATCGCCTTTTTAGTCTTTCTGCTGGCCGTTTGCCTGGCCGCAGGCCGCGCTCAGGAAAGCCGCCAGGACATCAGCCTGAGCGGAACCGCGCTGATCGAGCCATTCACGGCTTCTTCCACCGATGTACAAGTACACTCGAACACCGCATACGGCGGATTGCTCAGCTACCGCTTCATGCTCACGCCGACGAGCGCGCTCGAAGCCAACTACGGCCTCACCTACCAGAACTCGATCACTTATTACGGGCCTCAGTTCCAGAACGGCATCTCCGTGCTGACCCGTACCCAGGAGATCTCTGGCGCTTACGTGCGCTCCTTCGTCTTTAAGAACTTCAATCCCTTTGTCGAGGCCGGCCCGGCGGGAATCATCTTCCTGCCCATCCGCAACTCCGGCACCAAGACACTCGACGCCAAGCAGCAGACGGAGGTCGGCGGCATGTACGGCGCCGGATTCGCCTATGAGGTCAGCCCCAGTTTCGATATCCGCGTCGAATACCGCGGCTTGGTGACAAAAGTGCCAACCTTCGGCGTCGGGGAGAGCAACTACAACTTCACGACCAACCGCTGGTACAACATCTCCGTCCCCGTTGTTGGCGTGGCCTATCACTTCTAGGAGTGCTGCAGTTTCCAAGCGCAGTTTGCGCAAGCGCAAAAAAGCAAGGGGACCGGCTGCGGCCGATCCCCTTTTTCCTGTCCGCGAGCTTCCAAACAAGGCAACCCCAATCAGGGATTTGCGCTCTCCACGCCGCGTGCCTCCCGGTACCGGCCCAACTCCTTCACCATGCCGCAGTGCGCGTCCAACGCCTCGAGGGCGCGCATTCCCTCCCCGCTTGAGCCGATCTGGCAGTCCACATAGAAGATGTACTCCCACGGCTTGCCATGCACTGGCCGCGACTCGATCTTGGTCAGGTTCGTGCCCATCGCGCTCAGCGCGCTCAGCGCCGCCACCAGCGAGCCCGGCCGATGCTCCAGCGTAAAGGCCACGCTCATCTTGTTCGACTCGGGATCGGTCTCCGCTTCGCCGCTGCGCCGCACCAGGAAAAACCGCGTGTAATTCTCCGCATCGTCCTCGATGCCGCGGGCAAGAATCTCCGCGCCGTAGTATGCGGCCGCTGCCTCGCTGGCAATCGCCGCCGCATGTTTGTCGCGCGTTTCCACCAGTTGCTTCACGCTTCCCGCGGTGTCGTAGAAGGCGATGGCCTTCATCTTCGGGTGGTCGGCCAGAAAGCGCCGGCACTGCGCCAGCGCCACAGGATGCGAGAACACGCGGTCGATCTCGCCCAGCGACGCGCCAGCGACGGCGATCAGGTTGTGCCGGATGCGAATCAGCGTCTCCCGCACCACCTTCACGTCGTGCTGGAGCAGCAGGTCGAAATGCTCCAGCACCGATCCGGCCAGGCTGTTCTCAATGGGAATCGCAATCGCATCGGCCGCGCCTGAATCCAGCGCCGCAAACACCTCCGCCGAGAGCGCGCAGGGAACAATCTCCGCGCCGGCTACGAGCTTCAGCGCCGCCTCATGGCTGAACGAGCCCGGCTCTCCCTGAATCGCGATCTTCATGCTGCTGTATCTTGTTCCTTGCCGCACCCGGTGGGCAACCAAACCTCATCCGCGCGTCCATTTCGCACCATACCACACAGTTCTTGGCGTGTACTTAGCCGGCAGTCCCTAATTTCCGTCGGGCACCGCCTCGTGGTTCTCGACCTGCCTCACGATGATCGGGATCAGATCGCGATCCTGGCCGAGCCGCGCCGAGAGCTGCACCAGGTCCGTCTCCCCTCCGATGATGATCGCGACTCCATCGATCGGGCTCGCGTTCATCTGAAGGCGCGATTCCGTGCCCAGCCCTTCTGTGTTGGCAGGAGTTTCGAACTCCACCACATTCTTGCTGCGATAGGTCAGCTTGTCGCTTGGGTAGGGCCCGAAGGGAAAGTCGCTCGCCGGGTCTAGTCCCTCCGCAATCACGTTCTCCGCGAACGTCTTGTACGCAGGAAATACGCGTGCGATGACCTTGGCGACTTCAAATCTTCCACTCGTGCCGCCCGCGGACCGGACAACTGAACGCCCTGCCCCGGGAATCCCTTCCAATCGTCCGAAAAAAACGCCTTCGGGTCGATGGGATCGGGACTCACGAACAGGTTGGCGCCGTTGGAGCCATAGGTCGAAAAGCAGTGCCAGCCTCGCGGCGCAAGAACACCCTCGCTGTATTCAGCCTTGTAGTACGCGAGCCGTTTGCGCTGCGGCAGCGGGAATCATGACCACCTTGCTTTTTCCTTTCGGCGCCTCTTGCGGCCCCACTTGCCCGTCGGACGCGCAACCCACGAACGGCACCATCACGGCGGCTGACCTAGCGGCCGCCCCGGAGGATTGGGCCTGCGAAGAAACTGCTTGCGCTTCTGCCAAACAAACCCACAAAGCGAGACTCGGAACGAGGAGAAGACACAGTTTCATGTTGGTCATGATAGCAATTGGCGCGGCAGAAACCCGAAGTCTGGCACCACGCGTCGCGCGTCCGCCTCACCGCCGCAGCCACAAATCCGCCGTCACAAAGCCAGAAACACCATCGCAATCACGCCGTTCATGGTGAAGAACGCGGCATTCAGGCGGCGCATGTCGCGCGGCGAAACAATCGAGTGCTCATAGGCCAACAGCAGCCCCACGGCGGCCACGTCCCAGCCAGCCAGCCATGCCAAAATCGAACAGCCAGCCGAACCACACCAGCAGCGCCAGCATGGCCAGATGCATCCCGCGCGCCGCCCAGAAAGCCGCCGCAAGCCCCGATGCCTGCGGCAGGCTGTGCAGCCCGGCGGCGCGGTCGTGCTCGTAGTCCTGGCAGGCATAGAGCACGTCGAAGCCCCCAGCCCACAGCGTCACCGCCGCCGTCAGCACCAGAATGCGCGGGTCCAGGCTGCCGCGCACGGCAATCCACGCCGCCGTAGGCGCCAGGCCGAGCGCCAGGCCCAGCCCCAGGTGCGACCACTGCGTCACCCGCTTCAGGTAGCTATAGCCCAGCAGCACCGCCAGCGCCACCGGCGAAAGCTCCAGCGCGAGCCGGTTCAGCTCCGCCGCAGCCGCAAGGAACACCACCACCGCCACACAGGTGAACCCCAGCACAAACTGCCGCGACAGCAGCCCAGCCGGAATCGCCCGGTTGCGCGTGCGCGGATTCTCGGCGTCCAGGTCCGCGTCGGCCCAGCGGTTAAACGCCATGGCTGCCGACCGCGCCGCCACCATCGCCACCACGATCCACGTCACCGTCCGCCAGCCCGGCAGCCCGCCCGCCGCCAGCAGCATCGCCGTCAGCGCAAACGGCAGGGCAAACACCGAGTGCTCCCACTTGATCATCTCCAGTGTGGTGTGGATTTTGCTCAGAATGCCTGCCATCGCGCGCGGTCCCCGATTCCAGTGTAGCGAAGCATCGTGTCTGCACTGCGCGCGCCGTGAAGTCCTGTCCGGGCGTTGCCCCATCAACCTTCGATTGCCACGAAGCATCGGCCGGCTTATGCACAGCACAGTTGTCTTGACCATCCAAACGTGATACAGATCACAAAACCCCACCCCAAATCAATGACATCATAGCTTCGACGTTGCCGCACGCAACACACTCATGAAAACCTCTGCTCCACAAGGAGAGCCGTTGGTGCAACTTGACCCATCCGCATTTCTCGCCGATCCAGCGCTGATTCGCGCGCTCGATGCGCGCTCCACTCCCGTTGGGTGCGAGTCAGACCATGTTCTCTTCCGCCAGAGCGACCCCGCAGTAGGTGTCTACATCCTCCACGAGGGTGCGGCCACGGTGAGCATGATTTCACCCGACGGCCAATCCCTCTTCGCCGTGCAGGCGCTCCCTGGTTCCCTGCTCGGCCTTCCCGGCCTCGTGAGCGGCCAACCCTATTCGCTTAGCGCCACCGCCGGCGCCGGCTCGCGGGTGAGCTTCGTCAGCCGCGACGAATTCATGGCGCTCATGCACACAAACCCGCTCTTGTCTCTCAAAATCCTGCAAGTCCTCGCTGCCGAAGTTCGTTCCGCCCGCAAAGCGCTCTACTAGGCCGTATCGACATATAGCCATCAGTTAACTGATGGAAACTACAAGATCAAATTGTCATCCTGAGCGACGTTTGGCGCGTTCTTTGCGCCAAACGGAGTCGAAGGACCTGCTTCTCGCTCGCATCACCACAAATTTCGCCAAAAACAGCACCGGAAACCGAACTTATATGTCGATACAGCCTAGGGCCTGTTAACACTACCCGGACGGTGGCGACGGGAGCCAGTTTTCCCCAGTTCTAGGAGAGAGGAGCGACGCATACCGGGTGTCTGCTAGCGACGAAGGACGACGAAATGGGGAAAACTGGCCCCGTCCCTCCGGGTTGCGGCGAAAATGGGGCCAGATTTCGTTGTCGTCCTAGGCGGTGGACCCGCCACAGCCGTCGTCCTCCGCCTACGGGGTCCCCATCGACAGGTCTTCGTCGATGGGGTGGGCCTCGTCTGGCCCCATTTTCGCTCGCAACGCCATCCGCCCTGGTAGTGTTAACAAGCCCTAGTCTGGTAGCGTGTTTGCCCTGGCTGTTGCGCCCTACATTACCGGAATGCCCGGCGCACGGGCGCCCCATCCTCGCCGCGTGCCGCCGCTGCGGCCCGTTCCGGCTGAGGCGCATGTCGCAGTTCCGCCTCATCCACGCACCTGCATCGCAAACCCCCACCTGCTACACTCTCTCGTTGTGCCCCTTGCCTGCTTGACCATTGCAGCCGCCGCGTACCTGCTGGGATCGATTCCCTTCGGTTACATGCTGGTGCGCATCTTTCGCAAGCAGGACATTCGCTCCATGGGCAGCGGCAACATCGGGGCAACCAACGTGCTGCGTATCGGAGCCCATGGCCTGGGCGCCGCCACGTTTATTCTCGATGTGCTCAAGGGCTGCACCGCGGTCTGGCTGGGCGCGCTGATTGCCTCGGTCCTGGCGCCCGGCATGGATTTCCGGAATGCCGAGGCCATCGCCGCCCTCTCGGCCGTTCTCGGCCACATGTTCCCCGTGTGGCTGGGTTTTCGCGGCGGCAAGGGCGTGGCCACCGGCTTTGGCGTCTTCCTCGTTGCCGCGCCGTGGGCCGCGCTGGCTGCCATCGGCGTCTTCGCCGTCGTCTGCGCCCTCAGCCGTTACGTTTCGGTCTCGTCCATCGTCGCCGCGGCAAGCTTTCCCGTCTTTGCCTGGTTTTTCATCACCGGCCCGCGCCCGCTATTCTTCTTCGCCGTCCAATGCATCGTCGCCCTGCTCATCATCGTTAAACACCACACCAACGTCCGCCGCCTTCTCGACGGCACTGAAACCCGCATCGGAGCCCACAAGCCAGCATGAGCCGCATTGCCATCTTAGGTTCCGGCGCCTGGGGAACGGCCATCGCTCTCTCCCTCCACCGCCGTGGCGGCCACCAGATCACTCTGTGGGCCCACACCCCTGAGCTCGCCCGCCAGATCCTCGACGCCCAGGAAAACACCCAATTTCTTCCCGGCTTTCCCATCCCCTCCGCGATCACTGTTACCGGCGACAGCGACGCCATCACCGCCGCCGATATTGTGGTCTCCGTCATTCCCTCCGAGTTCCTGCGCCCCACCCTCCTCCGCATCCGCGCGCATCTGCGCAATGGCCAGTTCGTCGTCAGCGCAACCAAGGGCCTTGAAGACCGCACCCTCTACCGCATGACCCAGGTTCTTTCCGCAACCCTCGAGCCGGCCGGGCTTCTGCTCTCCATCGGCGCACTCTCCGGGCCCAGCTTCGCTCAGGAGGTGGCGCAGGGCCAGCCCACCGCCGTCACCGTGGCCTTCAGCGACCCTGAAGTCGCCGCTCTCGTCCAGCAGGAGTTCTCCTCCGAATCCCTCCGCCTCTACACCTCCACCGATGTCATCGGCGTCGAGCTCGGCGGCGCGCTCAAGAACGTCATCGCCATCGCTGCCGGCATCGCCGTGGGCGTGGGCCTGGGCCACAACTCCACCGCCGCCCTCATCACCCGCGGCATCGTCGAGATCACGCGCCTTGCCGTGGCCTGCGGCGCGCGCGGCGAAACGCTTGCCGGCCTCTCCGGCGTCGGCGACCTGGTACTCACCTGCACGGGCTCGCTCAGCCGCAACCGGACGGTCGGCCAGGCGCTTGGCCAGGGCCGCAAATTGCCTGAGATCCTCGACTCGCTGGGCGGCAAAGTGGCTGAAGGCATTCTTACCACCCGCGCGGCCCTTGGCCTCGCCCGCAAGCACGGTATCGAGATGCCCATCACCGAACAAATGGAGCTCATCCTCAACGAAGGCAAAGACCCCCGCGAAGCCATCCGCGACCTCATGCTCCGCCCCGGCAGGGATGAACACTAAGCACCTGTCGAGCAGGGACTTTCGACTGTGTCCCGGCCGCATGTGGAATCTGTGCTCATCGCTACTTTCCAAAAGGATCGGGCTGGTGCGACGAGTGCACAGACTTCTACCACGGGTCGCCTCGAGCACAGTCGAAACGCGCGTTTCCATCACGCCGCGACCGGCCTGATCCTGATTCCCAGCGCCTTCATCACGCCGAAGAAAGTCGAAAGCCGCGGATCGCCAGTGGGCGAGAGCGCCTTATACAGAGCCTCGCGCGTGACGCCCGCCTGGCTGGCAAGCTGCGTCATTCCCTGGGCGCGCGCTACATCGCCGAGAGCCGCCGCAATCAGGGCCGGATGGCCGTCCTCAAACGCCGCCTCCAGATAGGCCGCAATCGACTCCGGGCTCGAGAGATACTCCACCGCATCCCACACCGTCGTCTTAAGCGCCTTCTTCCCACTCTTTCGCAAGCTTCTTTGCCTTGGCAATGTCGTCCTCCTGCGTCTTGTTGGTGCCTCCGGCAAGCAATAGAACCGGCACCTCGCCGTACTGTTTGAGATAGACCCGGTAGCCCGGCCCGTAATCGATGCGCAACTCGCTGACGCCTCCGCCAACAGGTTTCACGTCTCCGAAGTTTCCCAGCGACAACCGGCGAATCCGAATCTGAATACGGGCCCGCGCATTTTCATCGCGCAATTTCCGAAGCCAATCCGAAAAGACCTCGGTCTGACGGATTTCGATCACTTGTTAACTATAATTCACAGGCGCTTCTTCTACAAGGCCGCTGCTCGAACCTCCGGGCGCCGTTCCCTGCTTTCTGCCTTGTCGCCGTTCTACAATGAACCCATCCACGTTGCGTGCTTTTCAGCCGGGGGTCGGGACATGCGCAACACATCCGTTCTCGCCGGTCTTTGCCTCGCCGTCGCGTGCTTCCCCGCGTCTTCCTGCCCGCGTGCCCACGCACAAACACCCAGCAGCGCCCCGTCCGCCGCAAGCCCCCTCCCTGCGCTGAGCGCCGAAGCCCAGCAGAAGCTCAACCGGCTCCAGGCCGCCGCCCGCGCCGCGCAGGCTTCGCACAACGCCCGCAAGCAAGCTGCCGCGCTGAACCGCTGGCCGATTTCGACCTCCTGATCGGCGAAGTGGGCACGGCGATTGGCGACTACAACCAAGCGCTCGTGTTCGCGCGCACTGCGCACGATCCCGCTCTCGAAGCCGCCGCGCTTAACGGCCTCGCAAGCTGCTACCGGACCCTGTCCGCGAACGACAAGGCGCTCGACCTCTATCAGCAGGCCCTCGACGCGGCCACGGCCGCCGGCGACCTGAAAGAACAGGCGCTCGCGCTCAGCGGCATGGGATGGGTAAACGGCAACATCCGCGAGTACCAGAAGGGCCTGGAGCTGCACACGAAGGCGCTCGCCATCGCCCAGCAGCTGAAAGATCCCGATCTCGAGGCACAGGTTCTCAACCGCATCGGCGCCATCAACGACGATCTGGGAAACAACGACAAGGCGCTCGACTTCTACAATCAGGCGCTCGCCCAATGGCGCGCGGCAGGCGACCGCGACGGCGAAGCCAAGACCCTCAACAATCTTGGCATCCTCTCCACCGAAATGGGCGACCCTCCGAAGGCGCTCGACTCCTACATGAAAGCGCTGCCTCTCTACCGCCAGGTGGGCGACCGCGCCGGCGAAGCAGGGCTGCTGAACAACATCGGAATTCTCTATCGAACGACCGGCGAGGAACAGAAGGCTCTGGACACCTTCCGCCAGGTTCTTCCTCTGCAGCGCGCCCTGGGAAATCGCAGCGGCGAGGCAGCGGCGCTCAACAACGTGGGCAACGTCGAATCCGACCTCGGCGAAAACACCGAAGCGCTCAAGGCGTTCAACGACTCGCTGGCCATCGATCGCAGCCTGAACGACCTCGATGGCCAGGCGGGCGCGTTGCACAACCTCGCGGGCGTGTGGGTGCGTTTGGGTGAAATGCAGAAAGCTCTCGACGCGCTCCAGCAGGCACTCGCCATTTGGACCAGCGCCGGAGAGCGCCGCGGCCAGGCAAGCACGCTCAACCTCACCGGCGTTGTCTACGACGATCTCGGCCAGCCGGCGCAGGCTCTCGACTATTACATGCGCGCCTTCAGCCTCTACAAGGATCTTGCGGACCTGACCGGCCAGGCCGACGTGCTGAATGACATGGCCGGGGTTTTCTCGGCGCCCGATCAAAAACCGCATGCAATCGAGTGCTTCAATCTCGCGCTGCAACTTGAGCGGGCCGCGCAAAACCGCGACGGCGAGG
Source organism: uncultured Acidobacteriaceae bacterium (assembly GCA_963836525.1). GTDB lineage: Bacteria > Acidobacteriota > Terriglobia > Terriglobales > Acidobacteriaceae > Telmatobacter. The sequence goes on along the minus strand of CAWIJW010000010.1, from coordinate 9,361 downwards.
CGCGCATCCTGGACAACATGGGCCTGGTCTACGAAGACCTGGGACAGAAGCAGCAGGCCCGGGAGAGCTACGAGCAGGCATTGCATTTAGGATGGAGCACCCCCGCGGGGCTGTTTTCAGAAGACGTATCAAGACTTCCAAAACAGAATACGTCCGTATTGAGTATGGGCTTTGCGCCCAACCCTGCGCCGAGAACGTCCCTTATTACGCCGCCTACTCCTGTCCCGGCTCCTCCGTAAGGCTCCAGGGCAGAAGGATGGTTATGGGTTTCCACCTTGAACGCGAGCGCATTATTTTCATCAAAATCTATTATGCCGGCATTGTCCTTGAACACAGAGAGACACCATTTTTTTGAAATCCTTCCAGTTGACTGCCTGATAAGCGAAAACAGAGATGGTATCTTTTCTTTTTTTGTCTCTCCGGCGCACGACTCAAAATAGTCTATATGGCTCTTGAAAGTCTTATGACAGCAATGCTCCGACCATGTCTGTGCAATCATTTCAATCTCAAGGTCGGTCGGATTTCTTTTCTGAGACGCGAAAAACGCCTGAACCGCCTTCATCTCTTTAACGTTAAGAGAAATCAGGTTTTTCCTGCTTAATTCAGACAGCCGGTCTTCATTCAAACCGAGGATTTCAATTGTTTTCGCTTTTCTTTCCACCTGTCTGGAAACAGAAGGAATATTTAAAGGAATATTCACCTTGTTTCTCCGCGAATCAACAAAATGAATATTTCTTCCGTTTCTTGTTTTTTTGTTTTTCTTCATTCCTTTATCCTGATTTGCCATCAAAAGAAATAGTCCTGGATGAGCGGATCTGCAAGAACCTTCCTGCATACGGCGTCAAGCTCGTCCCGGCCTGTATCTCCTTTCAAGTAATATTTCTTTCCGCAATTGACGGTTATTTCCCTGTTTATTCCGAGGTCCCTTATCGCCTTGGCGGCAGTAAGAGCCACAGGATCTGTAACAGCCTTTTTATACCACACCTCTGCTACGAAGTTACCGGTTTTTTTCCCGGGTCTCACGTAAACGTTGAATTTCTGCGTTACCTCATCCACAAACAGTTTTTTTGCAATTTTTTCCGCTTCTTTTTTGGATACGTCCCCCTGCAGGCGGAAAACTTCAGAGACGCGGACGCTTTCTATGCTTGAGATACCAAGAGCTTTTATTGAATTTTTTCGTCCTCGCCGAACGCGTCAAAAAGACCTTTCCGCAGGTTTATTTCAATATAGAAAATGTTGTCCATAATAGTATCAGGCAGTTAAAATGTCATATATCTGTCTGTATTTTTCCAGTGTTTTTTCCACCACTTCAGCCGGAAGTTCAGGAACAGGCGGTTTTTTCTCCCACTTTTTGCTTTCAAGATAATTCCTCACGTACTGTTTGTCCAGACTGTCCTGGGACCGGCCCGTACCGTATTTCCCTGATTCCCAGAATCTTGAGGAATCCGGGGTTAATGCCTCGTCTATAAGGATAATTCTTTTGTCGGAATAACCGAATTCAAACTTTGTGTCCGCTATTATAATCCCTCTTCCTTCGGCATGGGCTGCTGCGGCGGCATAGAGTTTTATCGATTTTTCCTTCAGAAAATTCGCGGTTTCGCTTCCCACCCTGCTGCAGGCTTCCTCAAAGGAAATGTTCTCGTCATGCCTGCCAATCTCTTCCTTTGTAGCTGGAGTAAAAACCGGTTCAGGAAGTTTCTGGCTCTCCTTCAGCCCTGCCGGAAGTTTAATCCCGCATACAGATCCTTTCTCCATATACTCTTTCCATCCGCTTCCTGAAAGATATCCCCTGACTACGCATTCCAGGGATATTTTTTTGGTTCTTTTGACGACTATGCTTTTTTCTTCAAGTTCCTGTCTGTATGACTTCAAAGAATCCGGAAATCCGGCAAAATCGGACACCAGGACATGGTTCGGAATATATCCCTGAGATAATCAAACCAGAAAAGGGAAAGCCTGTTAAGGATTTTTCCTTTTCCAGGGACAGGTGTCGACAGGATAAAATCAAAAGCAGAGATTCTGTCGGTCGTCACCATAAGCATGGAACTTTCATTAATTTCAAAAAGTTCCCTTACTTTGCCCGAGTATAACTTTTTCAACGGCAGATTTTTCAGGGTGAATACGGCGTCCATATAGTCCTTTGTCATACCGGATTTATCATCTATTCATCCAGTTCCAGATACGGCTTTCATCGTTTTCAAACCAGTCGCCTGTTCCGGTCAGATAGTAATAAACATTCCTGAGCGCTTCAAGATGCCCCAGTTCCTCCGCGATAAGACATTCAAAAAATTTCCTCTCCATCTCATTTACCGCTTTTTTGAGAAACTCAGAGTACGCCCTGTGGCCTTTTTCCTCCATTTCCATAGCCAGACTGTATGGAGCAACGTCTTCTTTGTCCTCTTTCAGGGGTAATGCCTTGGCTTTCTCAAAAAACTCCTTCAGTTCAGTTTCCACACCGGCAATATTTGTAACCCCGAAAGGGATTTCCTTTAATCCGCTTTTATCTCTTATAGAACGGTAGATTTCGTCAAACCTTCTGGCATGTTCCACCTCCTGTACGGCAAGAGTATAAAACAGATGCTTGCCGAGAACATTTTTTGAAGATTTTGCAAGATTTAGATACAGGTTTGCGCCGTCAATCTCAAAATTCAGCGAAACTCAAGCGGATCCCGGCTTGCCATAAAACCCCCTGTGTTTGGAAACGCAAGAAATATTCATTTTGTTGATTCGTGGAGAAACAAGATGAATATTTCTTGCGTTTCCTGTTTCTTAATTCTGTTTTTTTACAATATCTTATACCGTTCATTTTATTGCTTAAAATATGTCGCCGACTGCCTGCCTGTTTCCCAGACTGTAATGCGATTCACTTTCACGCCGTAAGACTTCAGCAAGATTTCAAGTTTTTCGAAAATGTAACGGGAAAGATTCTCAGACGTCGGATTGTTGACCTTGAAATATTCAACCTCATTGAGATGTTCATGGTCAAGTTCATTAAGAACGAGGGAAAGGTTTTCCCTGAGTATCTTAAAATCCAGTACCATCCCGGATTTATCGAGTTTTGTCCCGGAGACAGCGATTTCAACGTTCCAGTTATGACCATGAAGTTTTTCACACTTTCCTTCATAATCGCGCAAACTGTGTGCTGCAGCAAATTCTCCGACAACTTTAAGTTCGAACATTAAAAACCCCTGTCATTCCAGTGCTTTTTTTCTTACGGTTATTTTTCCATCGGCCCAGAACAATTTCAATACTTTACTGTGATGCTGCCCGACATCGCTGAAATAAAAAACCGGTTTCTGCCTTCTCCCGGCATTTAAAATATGGTGTTCATCAAGAAATTCTTTCACCCGGATACCCGTTACCTCAGACGCATCCACAAGCCGGATTTTGCTCCGGCAACCCTGCGTATAACATTTTTCAGGAGCGGGTAATGCGTGCACGCGAGAATTAGCGTATCTATGTTTTTTCCCAGCAGACCGGATATATAATACCGCACAATGGAATCAGGTATAGGTCCGCCGAACCATCCTTCCTCGGCAAGCGGAACCAGAAGCGGACATGCCCTGGAATAAATCCGGATCTCCGGGTTGATCCTGTGAATAAGAATCTCATACATATTGCTGGAAATTGTCGCCGGCGTGCCTATCACACCGATTTTACCGTTAGATGTCATCTTCACGGCCCTGTCCACAGACGGCGTCAGTACATCCAGGAATTGCTTTCCGCGGAAATTTTTTCTAAGGAAAACTAGAGCGAGGGATGATACCGAATGACAGGCGATGACGGTTATCTTCGGTTCAAATTTTTCAAGGAACCGGCATATCTGAAGAGCGTAGTCTCTTATGACCTGCTTCGATTTTGTTCCATACGGGAACCTTGTGGTATCACCGAAATAAATTATTTTTTCCCGGGGAAGCAGGCCGGATATCTCTTTTACAACAGTTAACCCGCCGATCCCGGAATCAAACACCGCAACAGGATTCTTCATTGTATTTTTTAACCCGCAAATTAGTACCGGAAAGACGGTCAGGTTATTATTTTTTTCGACTTGAGATATCCTAAAATGGCGTTTCCCAGAGTCTCACTGATTTCTTTTCGTACTTCAGGGTCCCTGAGGTTTGCTTCAATATTCGGGTTGCATATAAATCCAACCTCTACCAGTACAGAAACCATCGGCGTATATTTGAGCACATATAAATTTTTTCTTTCGCGCCCCTGTCCGCACATATCAGCCTTTCGGCCAGTTTTTCCTGAACCATTTCCGCCAGAATCCTGCTATCATCAATAGTCGAAGTGCTGTTAAGATCGGAAACTATCTGGAAAACCGAGCCTCCATTATTATTTGTTGTCTCAGGCGTTTCTTCTTCGGGTTGAACCGGTTGATCCGACGACACAAAAGTCATTTCTTCCTTATTTACGGGATAGTAAGTCTCAAAACCGTCGGCATTCCACCTGTTAAACCGGGACGAATTTGTGTGTACGCAGAAGAACATGTCGGCTTTTACCCGCTTTGACAGCTCAACGCGCTCGTCAAGAGTTAAAAAATAATCGGAATCACGGCTTATTTCTATTTTTACATTCTGACAGTTCTTTAACTGGGTTGTAAGATAGCTCTAAGCCTCAGAGAAATATCAAGATTTACGTCCTTTTCCTTGAGTCCGTAATTTCCTGTTGCGCCGTTATCTTTTCCTCCGTGTCCGGGGTCGATCAGAATCACGAACGGTTTTTCAAGATTTGACTGGACCGAAGATGAAACCGGCTGGCTGGCTTCCGGCGCCACTTCTGTCTGGGGTTCCACCTTTTTTGGAAGGGGCTTGATGGTTGAAAGAATGCGATCCATGGAATCCAGCGGATAAAGGATCTCGCCGGCGCTTTCCTTGACCGGAAAGTCAAGGTCGTACTGCTGGTCATCCAGCAGTATTTTCGAAGAATCAATACAGGTCTTGATCGCCTTTCCCTGATAGTCAAAATAAATCCTGTCTTCAATGCGTCCCCACGACTGAATGTTCAGGGCCTTTATCATGGTTTTTAAACTGATGTATTTCCGGCCATTGACCTCGTAGGTGGGATAACTCTTGTTTTGATTAAGCTGGTCTGTCAGGACAGAAGAAAAACAGACAGACGCAAGAGTAAGAATTGCAAAAACCGAAACAAAAAAAATTTTTATTTTCATGTGAATATTTAATTGGAGGCGGCGGGCACTGCCCCCGCATCCGTCGCTATGCTCCTTAAGGAGGAGGCGTTTCCTCCTCCTTAATCTTTCTCCACCCGAGACTTTAACGAGGGAAACCTGTTTCCCTCACTTTTCTTTGGACGCTGGTCTTTATTTCTCTTTTCAGTCTTATCCAGCTTTAATGTTTTAAGTGTTTATTGGAGGCGGCGGGTACTGCCCCCGCGTCCAAAGGGGAAAAGGAAAGCATCTACCTGCGTATCTCCGGTTTTGCTGGTCTGCCGGACTCCCCGGAGAAGGATTCCGGAAAACCTTGTCCTTGTTTTTTCTGCTCCCGTGGCCCAAAGACAAAAACCATGGAAGGAGCCCTTAACGGCTCGACTCAAAGTCCGAAGGGCGGAACTCTGGCGAGTGGCTGACAATTAAGCAGCCAAATAGTTTGCTGTAGTAGCAGTTAATCTTTGCCGGTTTTTTTCAGGACCCGGCACCTTAGCAGGCAACTTATCTCTTTCCGTCCCTCTGTCGAAACCTATTTCGCCCCCCTGTCTTTCATTCTTCTTTCCAGTTGTCTTTTTTCTTCCCTTTTCTTTATCGCTTCCCGCTTGTCGTATTGTCTTTTTCCCTTAACAAGCGCAATTTCGACCTTCGCTATCCCTTTGTTATTAAAATACACCAGAAGCGGCACCATTGTCAATCCTTTTTCCTGGACTCTCTATCCAACCTTCTTATCTGTTCTTTATGGAGAAGAAGTCTTTTTTTCCTCCTTGGACTGAGCGTCTCAAATGCCGACTGGTACGGCGCCACATAGAAATTGTTAAGAAAACATCACCTTTTTCCACTGCGGCAAAAGAATCACGCAGGTTTGCCGCACCCAGCCGCAGTGATTTCACTTCAGGTCCCTTAAGGGACATGCCGGCCTCCAGTTTTTCAATAATTTCATATTCGTGGAAAGCTTTCCTGTTTTCAATTCTTATGGAATTTTTCATTTTGAACAGTATTGGCCTGTGCAGTCAATTCTGTCCCCTATACTTAACCATTTACAAAGGAAGCAGTCAAAGGTGCAAAGGTAAAAATTGACGGCACCTGCGCATTTCTTTACAATAATTTAATGATTCTTATTTCACCATCTCTTCTCTCCGCAGTTTTCCATTCTCGGAGAAGGAGTAGAAAAAGTAAGCAAAGCAGGTGCCGACCGTATTCATTTTGATGTCATGGACGGCCATTTTGTGCCAAACATCACTTTCGGACCAATGATTTTATCTTCGATAAGAAAGATTACTGAACTTCCTTTCGAGGCGCACCTGATGATAACGCATCCGGAAGTTTACTGGAAAAACTTTGCCGATGCCGGAGCTGATGTCATAGGATTACACATAGAATCACCTGTCAACCACGGGATTCTTATCACGGACATAAAAAATTACGGACGAAAATATGCATGGTAATCAATCCGGGAACAGATGTGAAAAACCTCGATAAATTCCTGCCGTCCTTAACCAGATTCTCGTCATGACTGTAAATCCGGGTTTCGGCGGGCAGCAATTCATAAAGGAAACGTTGAATAAAATTTCTTACCTGTCTGAAGCCAGGAAACAATCCGGGTATAAATTCCTGATTGAGGTCGACGGCGGAATAAATTGTGAAACAGCACGATCGGCTAAAAAAGAAGGAACAGACATCCTTGTAGCGGGATCTTTCATTTTCGGAAGCACGGATTACAGGGAAACCATGGAAAAATTACGATGCTGCTGATACCCAAAGAACGGTTGCAGGACGTGCTCAGGAAAGAGCTGCGGAATCAAATTAACGTCGAAAAAAACGTAAGAACAATCATCGACAACGTCCGGGCAAACGGCGATAAATCATTATTATATTACACGGAAAAATTTGACGGTGTAAGACCCGAACTGGCTGTTTTTGAAAATGCCTCAACGGTTTCTTACGGGAAATTTCACCTGACTTTAAGAAGGTCCTGAGCGAAGCGTCAAAACGGATAAGCGCTTATCACAAACACCAGGTCATTAAACCCTTTGAAATTCAGGAAAAAAGCCTCACTTCCTCATTCAAAATCACGCCCCTCAAAAAAGTGGGCGTTTATGTGAGTCCGGCAACGCGCCTCTTGTCTCCACGGTTCTGATGAGCATCATACCGGCAAAAATCGCAGGTGTTGATGAAATAATAGTCGCAGCCCGCCTTCGCACAGAGGCGGAATACATCCTTACATAGCCGGCACACTGCGTTTTCTCGGGGTCAAAAAGGTCTTTCAGGCAGGCGGGGCGCAAGCTATTGCGGCAATGGCGTACGGGACAGAAACGATACCGAAAGTAGACAAAATTATGGGCCTGGCAGTAAATACGTGAACGCGGCAAAAAAACTGATATCCGGAGAAACAGGCATAGACCTTCTTGCCGGACCCAGCGAACTGGTGGTGCTCTGTGACGATACGGGAACAGTTCATTTATCGCGGCCGACATTAATGCGCAAATGGAACACGGACAAGGACTTGCGTTCCTTTTCACCACAAGCGACAGGTTGGGAAGCGAAGTATCTAAACAAGTAAAAAAAGGATGGAGGATAAAGATAAAAGATCTGCAGGAGGGAGTAAAACTTGTAAATCTTGTCGCACCCGAACATCTGGAGATTATAGCTGCCGGTGCCCGTAAAATTGCGGACAAAGTAACCGCGGGCGCAGTTTTTATCGGTAATTACACTCCTTGCGCTCTCGGCGATTATTTTGCCGGACCGAGCCATGTGCTGCCGACAGGCGGAACGCTGCGTTTTCTTCAGGCCTCTCAGTATTCGATTTCCTCAGGACATACGCAGTAATGGAAGGAAAGAAGGAATTTTTCACGCGTTACGGACATTTCGCAGAATCTCTTGCAGAAAAAGAACATCTGTTTTATCATAAGCAATCTCTTGCATTAAGACGCACCCGGAAGAAAATTTTATAACGTAAAATAAAAGGATTGAAACGTAAGAAATATCCGCCTTGTTTCTCCGCGAATCAACAAAATAAATATTCCTTCCGTTTCATATGAAAATAACTTGATGGAGGAAAAATGGAACTGATGGAAAAATTGCTGGTCATGGCAGGCCTGGGGATTGGTTTTCTCGGCATCGCGCTTTCAGTCGTCATGATAAAAATAAACAGAAAAAAAGCGGTCTGGACGATAATCATATCCTGTATCTATATCGCTGTGATGTTTTACTATCTTTATCTGGCTTTTTGTACCAGGGAAGAATGTTCAGCCGTCTGTCCGACTGCACCTCAGCGGCAGCTTACCGTGCCCCCAAAGCCGGCACCTGAGCCGGCGGTTTCCAAATCCAGTACAGAACAGGTTGCTTTTGAAGTCAACGGCGAGAAATTCGTCGTTGACGCCGACGACGACCTTGTGGTTGACAAAACAAGCATAATAAAGGTTACAGGCGCTCTTAAAGACGGTCAGCCGCAGGAAGGGGTTAAAGTAAACGTTGTCGGATTTCTGCCGAAAGAAAAAAGAATTCATAACGATGGAAATAAAATAGGATTCCCTTTTACTTACAATGACATGATAAAAAAATTTGCAGTTGATGACAATAAAAACGTGTACCGCGTGGAAATAAGAAACACTAAAGACAAAAGCATTTTGGCTACACTTTACATCAAGTTCAATCCTTGAATCGTTTGAAAACTAAAAGGGCTGTCATTGTCGTATTTGAAGGAATCGACGGATGCGGCAAATCCACACAGGCAAAGAAATTTGCCTCATATCTCCGCGCCGGTCACCGGAAAGTAATTTTCCTTAAAGAACCTGGTTCGACAAAAATCGGAAAAAAAATCAGGGAAATCCTGCTCTCTGAAAAAAACCGTATCAGTCCTTTATGTGAACTCCTACTCTACCTCGCGGCGCGCAGCCAGTTATACGAGGAAATTCTTAAAAAAAGTATTAACAAACCCGTTGTGGTTGTTTTTGACCGCTTTATTGATTCGACAACGGCATACCAGGGATACGGAGAACATTTCCCTGGATTTTATTGACAAAGCGCACGAAATGATTATACAGAACCTCAAGCCGGACATTACCTTTATCATTGACATACCGGCAGAAAAATTAAAAGAATACATAAAGAAAAAAGGCGCGGACAGGCTTGAAAAATCACTGGCTTTCCAGAAAAAAGTGCGAAACGGATACCTGGCAATAGCGAAGAAAA
>CAWIJW010000009.1:0-510897 GCA_963836525.1 uncultured Acidobacteriaceae bacterium | reverse complement strand
CAAAGCACGAAGGCCGCCCGGTTGCCTCGGCGGCCTTCCTGCTGCTTCTGTCCGGCCCTCCTGCTGCTTCTTTCCGTGATGCCGGTCTCACTTCGATGGAACGATCTGGTCTTCCACCTTGTAAGTGACTGTATGGTCGATGGTGCATGCCTTGTCTATCTCCGAAAAGGCTTCGTCGGGGCTCATCTCGGGATGGACTTTCTTCCAGCGGGTGATGAAGTCGGGGCCGAAGTAGTTAAACATCGAGTCCCAGGTGGGGAAGATGTCGACGCTGCTGACGCGGCTGGGGTCTTTGTCGCCGCGGGGCATGATCTGGATGTTCACGGCCCAGCCGTCCTGTGCGCCATCCTTCACCCCTTCCTCGGCGAAGGGTTGCCATAGCCTCTTTTGCGCGGCGACGCACTGGTCCACGTCGGTTGCTTTCATGGAGTTGAAGACCAGGTAGTCTCCCTTTTTCGATCCGCCAACCAGCGCCTGATACTGGGTGATGTTGTTGGAGACCAGATCGCCGACTGCGGAGAGGCGATCGCGCCACTCCTGCAGCGTGGAGGTAACGCCGGCCTTTTGCAAGACGGCCGTCATTTCCTCGTCGGAAAGAGGCGCAGGGGGCAGGCCGGGGTAGAAGGTGACGAAAACGTAGTCGCACCCCGCATCGGTCCCCGCGGGGATGATGGTGCGCAGCTCAATCCAGGCTGAGATCGCCCCCGAGTCAATGCGCGCCTGCTCAACCTTGCGATAGTCTCCGCTGTGAAGCGCGTTGAAGGCAGCGGATTGCCCGGGTTTGACCCGGACACAGGAAATGCTGTGATAACCAACCGGCGCTTGTTGAGCAACAAGTGTCACGGAAAGCACCGCAGCCAGCGCGGCGCCCCAAGCCATATGACGGATTCCCATTGCAAGACCTCCTTGGTCGTTGCTGTTTCGAGTTTGGTGTGTGATGCTCGACGTTCGAAGTGGCGGGGGAGGCAAACTTGAACGATGGCTGTGCTACGGGGAAGATTTGGACTGGCCGCCGCTCTAGCTTTTGAGCCAGTCTTTGACTTTCTGCACCGTCACGTCGCGGCTGATGTCGGAGATGGCGTTGGTCAGCGGAATCAGTTTCGGGCAGGCCTTCACGCAGTTCTGCGCGTAGCCGCACTCCTGGATGCCGCCGTCGCCGGCCAGCGCCCGCAGACGGTCCTCTTTGAAAACCTTGCCCGTGGGATGGTTGTTGAACAGCTTGACCTGCGCAATGGTGGCCGCGCCGACAAAGTTGGTCGTCTCGTTGAACTGCGGGCAGACCTCCATGCAGCAGGTGCAGGAAATGCAATTCGACAGCGGATAGTTCGCCTCCTGCTGCTGCGGGTAGACCCGTGGCCCCGAGCCCAGATCGTAGGTGCCGTCCACCGGCACCCACGCTTTGACGCGCATCAGATTTTCAAAAAGTACCGCCCGGTCAACCTGCAAGTCGCGCACTAGCGGAAACTTGGTGAGTGGCTCGACGCGGATCGGCTGCTCCAGGTTGTCGACCAGCGCCGAGCAGGCCATGCGCGCGCGGCCGTTGATCCGCATCGTGCACGACCCGCAGATCTCTTCCAGGCAATTCGAGTCGTAGGTGATCGGTGTGGTCGGCCGTCCGTCGGCCGTCACAGGGTTCGTGGCGATCTCCATCATCGCCGAAACGACGTTCATCCCCGGCCGCCACTCCAGCTCAAACCGCTCCCACACTGCCGGCGCCTCCGGGCTGGCCTGGCGCTTGATTTCCAAAGTGACCGTCCTCTTCGCCATGATCCCCTTCTACTGCTTCACTCTTCGCGCTCGCACAACTCTCGTCCAAAGCTTGCTGCAGATCCTTCGACTTCGGTCGCCGCTGCGACCTTCGCTCAGGATGACATCGGCGTGACTCACGCCGATGTCACTTCACCGCGTCGTAACGCCGCGGCCGCGGCTTGATGTACTGCGTATCGACCTCTTCGTACTCCAAACGCGGACCTTCCACGCAACCCGTGAAGCTCGCCTTGGTGGTCTTCAGGAACCGCTCGTCGTTGCGCTCGGGAAACTCGGGCTTATAGTGCGCGCCGCGCGACTCGTCGCGCAGGATCGCTCCCAGCACAATGGTGCGCGAAAGCTCCAGCATATTCTTGAGCTGCCGCGTGAAGGCAACGCTGGTGTTGGCCCATTGGCTCTTGTCGCTCAGGTTGATCCGCTGGTAGCGCTCGAGCAGCTCCACGATCTTCTCATCGGTCTCCTTCAGGTCCTTGTTGTAGCGGATCACGGTTGCGTGCTCGGTCATGGCCTCGCCCAGCTCGCGCCACAGCTTGAAGGGATTCTCGCCGCCCTCGTTGTTGAGAACCTTCCGGTTGATCTCCGCCTGCCGTGCGACCTCCGCCGCGGCGCCGCCGTCGCCTTCCGCAGCCGGCACGCTCTTGGCGTACGCGAGCGCGTTCGGCCCCGCCTGAAATCCGCCGAAGATGCAACTCACCAGCGAGTTCGCGCCCAGCCGGTTCGCGCCGTGGTACTGATACTCGCACTCGCCACAGGCAAAGATGCCGGGAATGTTGGTCATCTGGTTGAAGTCCACCCAAAGTCCACCCATCGTGTAGTGCATGCCCGGGAAGATCATCATCGGCTCCACGCATGGGTCAACGCCGACGAACTTCTCGTAGATCTCCAGAATGCCGCCGAGCTTGTGGTGCAGCATCTCGCGGTCAATGTGCGTCAGGTCGAGATAGACCATCGGCTGGCCCTCAATGCCGAGGCCGAGCTCGTAGACCACCTTGTGAATGGCGCGCGTGGCCACGTCGCGCGGCACCAGGTTGCCGTACTTCGGGTACCACTCTTCCAGGAAGTACAGGCGCTCGGATTCGGGGATGGCCTTGACAGCGCGCTTGTCGCCCGGCGCGCGCGGAACCCACATGCGGCCGCCCTCGCCGCGCGCCGACTCCGACATGAGCCGGAGCTTGTCCTCACCGGGAATGGCAGTCGGATGCACCTGGATGAATTCGCCGTTGGCGTAGTATGCGCCCTGCTGGAAGACGGCTGACTGCGCCGACCCGGTGCAGACCACGGAGTTGGTGCTCTTGCCGAAGATGGCGCCGATGCCGCCGGTGGCCAGGATGATGGCGTCGGCCGCGAAGGACCGAAGTTCCATGGTGCGCAGATCGAGAGCAACAATGCCGCGCGCCGCGCCCTTCACGTCGATCACGGCGGAGAGGAACTCCCACCCCTCGTACTTGTGCACCTTGCCCTCGGCCTCGTAACGGCGTACCTGCTCGTCGAGCGCATAGAGCAGTTGCTGGCCGGTGGTGGCCCCGGCAAACGCTGTGCGATGGTAAAGCGTGCCGCCAAAGCGGCGGAAGTCGAGCAGCCCCTCAGGCGTGCGGTTGAAAGGCACGCCCATGCGGTCGAGCAGATCGATGATCCCCGGCGCCGCCTCGCACATGGCCTTCACGGGTGTCTGGTTGGCCAGGAAGTCGCCGCCGTAGATCGTGTCGTCGAAGTGCTGCGCGGTGGTGTCGCCCTCACCCTTCAGGTTCTTGGCGGCGTTGATGCCACCCTGGGCGCAGACCGAGTGCGACCGCTTGACGGGGACGATGGAAAACAGATCCACCGTGCCGCCGGCCTCGGCAATCTTGATGACCGCCGCAAGCCCGGCCAGCCCTCCGCCAACCACGATGATTCTGGGTGCTGCCATTGTCGATCAAATCCTTTCCAAGAGGGCCGCTCTCTGTCTCCATGCCCTCGCCGTTCGCGTCGGTCAAAAAATACGCATCAGCATCGGAAAGCCAGTTAGACGGAACCACTGGAATGAACTGGCGCCGCCCAATAGGTAAGCGGCACGTTCTCAGGCGCATTCTGGAACTTCGGCCCGGTAAACGACCAGATACTGGCGATTCCCATCGCTGCAAGCAATACACCCAGCGCGGCGCAGACGTAGCCGAAACGCCGGCGCGCCGTCTCTCCCGGCGTGATACCCCACTTGGCGGCGAAGAGCCACACACCATACGCGAAGTGCCAGCAGACAGCAGCCATCGCAATCACGTAGACGGCGAGCATCCACGGGTTTGCTAACTCCATTTGCACTTTGTGGAAGGCGGCGCCGGGATTCTCAGGCAGGCTGATACCCATGAAGCGCTGCCTCAGTACGTGTTGAATGATGTACGCAAAGGCGATGAGGCCGGTGTAGCGCTGCGCCAGGTACATCCAGTTCCCCGCCCACGGGTAATACACGATGTTCGCTTTGCCGCGCAGCCAGATGTAGACGCCGAAAATGCCGTGGTAAAGGATGGGCAGAAAGATGAACACCCACTCCATAACCCGAACCAGGGGCAGGCTATTGAGGAACTTGACCTGCTCGCCGTAAGCCACCGGACCCTTCAATGCTTCGAAGTTCGAGAGCAGATGCTCAAGGAGAAATGCGCCAATGGGGACGATGCCGAGCAGCGAGTGCAGCCTGAGCAGGAGGAAGCTGGCGCCCTCCCCTGTGCGTAAGGGCTCCACTCCGCGGCGGACTTGGGGTGCGGCGGAGGGTTGAACGGTTGCCATGGAGAAGTTGGCTCCTAACGGTGCGGCTGAAGCAGTCTTAGATTGAGGGACTGAAGGCTCTTGCTTTGTTTCTCATGCATTATTCGAGGCTGGCGCTAGGTCCGTCAAGGCGGCGCTTCGCGCTTTTGCGTTTTGGATGAGAGCGGTAGTGGATCAGCGCGACAGCATGGGCAGCAGCGCGGCGATGGCGCGCCCGCGATGGCTGAGCGAGAGCTTGGTTTCAAGATTGATCTCGGCCATGGTCTTGCCCAGCTCGGGCAGGTAGAAGAGCGGATCGTAGCCAAAGCCGCCGGTTCCCCGCGGGGCGTCCAGAATCATTCCCTCTACTGCGCCGTCGGCCGTATGGCAAACCGCTCCGTCGCGTGCGGCCACGAGCACGCAGTGATAGCGCGCAGTGCGCTGCGTCGAGGAAACGCCGGCCATCCGCTGCAGAAGCACCATGTTGTTCCACACGTCGGTATTGTCGTTGGCGTCGGGTGAGTCTCTAAGGCCAGAGTCTGCGGCATAGCGCGCCGAGCGAACCCCCGGAGCGCCCGAAAGCGCATCGACTTCGAGGCCGGAGTCGTCGGCCAGAACCAGCTCGCCCGGAGCGAAACGCGAGTAGTAGACCGCCTTGAGCGTGGCGTTGGCGGCGAAGGTGTCGCCGTCTTCGGCGGGCGCGGGGATCTTCTCGATGTCAGGGAGCGGGTCGATGTTCACCGAATATGCCTGCGCGGCGGTGCGGAAGTCGCGCAGCTTGCCTGCGCTCGTGGTGGCGGCATAGAGGCGTAGGGCCATGGAGTGAGTGTAAAGTAGCGCCGATCTCCTGACGAATGCTGGATCACCCTGCAATGAGATTGACAAGGCGCGCGCGCATTGCATAAGGTGATTCCGCCTGGGAAATCCTTCCTTATGAAAAATCCAGTGTTTGGTTCGATCGCGTGGGGATTTGTTTTGAGCGTGGCAGCGGCAGGCCTGGCCGGCCAAAAGCCGGCAGCGACCACTGGTCCGGTCAATCTGCAGGTGGACAATCTCGTCACTCCGCTGGGCATCGACGATCCGGCTCCGCACTTTTCGTGGCAATTACAGGACCCTGCGCGCGGTGCGAAGCAGACGGCTTATGAGGTGCAGGTAGCGACACGAGCTGGAGCTGCTGCAGTCCGATCAGGCCGATGTGTGGACAAGCGGGCGCGTCGAGTCGGGCCAATCCATCAACGTTCCGTATGCTGGACCGGCACTCTCGCCTTCCGCACGCTACTACTGGCGCGTGAAGCTGTGGAATGCGGCAGGCAAGCCCTATCCGGCGAGCGAGGCGAGCTGGTGGGAAACCGGCCTGATGAGCCTGGATGCCTGGCGCGCGCAGTGGATCGGATACGAAACGCCGGAAGAGGCCACGGTGCGACACGCGCCGGCGGTGTGGATCGCGAATCCCGACGCGAAGTCGCCGGAGTTGCAAGGCAGCGCTGAGCAGCGCTTCGCGTATCGCACCACCGTCACTCTCGCGCAAGCCGGTGAAATTTGCCGCACTCTACGCGACGGGGCAGGATACGGTGGCCGCGTGGATCAATGGAGCGCAGGTGCTCACCGAAGACCCATTGCCGCCTTACAAGCAGATGCCATGGAAAAAGTTCGTGCGCGCCGAAGTGACGGCGAAGGTGGAAGAGGGCGCGAACACGATCGCGATTGAAGGACTGCATTACATCGTCAACCCCAACGGCATGGCA
Organism: uncultured Acidobacteriaceae bacterium; assembly: GCA_963836525.1. GTDB lineage: Bacteria > Acidobacteriota > Terriglobia > Terriglobales > Acidobacteriaceae > Telmatobacter. The sequence goes on along the minus strand of CAWIJW010000009.1, from coordinate 504,670 downwards.
ACAGACGATGCGCCGCCGATGATTGCAACGCTTGTCGTCCAATACGAAGACGGGACCTGGGCGAGCTTTTCGAGCAGCCCGGAATGGAAAACTGCGCTTCATGCCTCCGCCGGCTGGCAGCAGAAGGACTTCGACGACTCCGCATGGAAGAAGGCGGACGTTTGGCAGCCGATTTCACCGAAACGGTCGGAATCGCTGGGAGAGCCATGGATTCCCGATTCGGTGAAGGCGCTGCGGCACGCGTTCACGGTGAGCGCGCCAGTGAAATCGGCGCGGCTTTATGCCACGGCGCTGGGCGCCTACGAGATGTTCTTGAACGGGAAATGCGTGGGCGATCAGGTGCTGGCTCCGGGATGGACGGACTACCGAGAGCGGGTTGTCTATCAGACGTACGACGTGACGGACTTGATTGCGCAAGGAGAGAACGCAATCGGGGCGCTGCTTGCGCCGGGCTGGTACGAGACGCCGCTCGAGTGGTTCCAGCAGCCGAACAATTACGGCGTGACGCCGCCGGCGCTGCGCGCGCAGTTGCGCATCGAGCACACGGACGGCAGCGTGGAGTGGGTGGCGACGGACGCGAGCTGGCAGGCTTCGGGATCGCACATCCTCCATTCCGAGATGTATGACGGCGAAGATCAGGACGCGTCGTCGAGGCTTCTCGGCGTTGGGAGCTTTCCTCACCAGTGTGATCGCGGACGACTGGCCGCATGCAATCACAATCGATCCAGCTCCCGTCAAAGTCGTGGCGCAGGACTTTCAGCCGATCCGCGTCGAGCGCGAACTGCAAGCCGTGTCGCTCACGGAGCCCAAACCGGGAGTTTATGTCTACGACTTCGGGCAGAACTTCTCCGGAGTGGAGAGTCTCCACGTGCAATGGCGCGAAGGTACCGAGGTGCGCATGCGCTTTGCCGAGGTCTTGAATCCCGACGGCACTCTCTACACCGACAATCTGCGCACCGCGAAAGCGACCGATCACTTCATCTTCGGCAGCCAAAGGTCGAAGGCTTCACGCCGCACTTCACCTTCCATGGCTTCCGTTACTGGAGCTGACTGGCCTGCCCACTGCTCCCGGCAAAGATGACGTCACCGGACTCGCTGCACACCGACGCACCGTTCACGGCGAAGCTCTCGACCGGCAGCGCGATGATCAACCAGCTGTGGAGCAACATTCTCTGGGGCCAGCGGTCGAACTTTGTCGGCGTGCCGACCGACTGCCCGCAGCGCGACGAGCGGCTGGGCTGGATGGGCGATGCACAGGTGTTCTGGCGCGCGGCCAGCTACAACATGGACCTGGCGGCGTTTTCGCGCAAGTTCGCCGCCGATATGCGCGGAACGCAGGTCGGCACGCCGTACTACGGAATCTACGCCCCGGGCACAGTCCGTTCGCACGAGCTCGGCAGCCGGCTGGAGCGATGCGGGCGTGATTGTTCCCTGGACTGCGTGGCTGCAGACGGGCGACACCACGATCATTGAGCAGAACTGGGCGGCAATGACGAAGTATCTCGACGCCATTGCTGCGGCCAATCCCGACTTGCTCTGGAAGAACGAGTCGGGTACGCCGTTCGGCGACTGGCTTTCGCCGGAGGGTAAGACCGATTACATGCTGATCGCCACGGCGTACTGGGCGTATGACTCGACGCTGATGCGAGAGATGGCCCACGCGACGGGGCGCACGGCGGACGAGCAGAAGTATGCCGCGTTGTTCGAGAAGATTCGCGCGGCGTTTGAAAAGCAGTTCGTGCGGACGGACGGATTTGTGGCCGGGGCAGACAACAGCCCGTCGCAGTTCGGTGTGATCAACAACCCCAATGCGAAGAGCGCAGGCGGTGACACACAAACCGGCTACGTGCTGGCGCTGCACATGAACCTGCTGCCCGGTGCGCTGCGCGCTGCGGCTGCAAAGCGGCTGGCGGACAAGATCGAAGCCAACCACGATCTGCTGGGCACGGGCTTCCTGGGCACGCCGTACTTGCTGGAAGAGTTGACCAAAGCAGGCTACGCCAAACTGGCCTACACGCTGCTGCTGAACACGCGCTACCCGTCGTGGGGCTACATGGTGGAGCACGGGGCGACGACCATGTGGGAACGGTGGAACGGCGACCAGATGCGCAACGACCCGAGCATGAACTCGTACAACCACTATGCCTATGGAGCCGTAGCCGACTGGATCTATCGCTATGCGGCGGGCGTTGATACGACGCCGCTCGATCCCGGCTTCCACACCGTGGTGTTGCATCCTGTCTTCGACGAGCGGCTGGGGCACATCGAATTCGACTACGACTCGGCGTATGGGCCGATTCACTCTGACTGGACGGTGACCGGCGCAACCGCCGAGTGGCACGTGACCATCCCTCCCAATACCGCAGGCTGGTTGCCGAGGAGTGCTCTGCCACGATTCAAGTTCCGCGGCATTAGTCCGGGGACCACCGGCCTTATGATTCAATCCGAGAGAAACGGCGAGGCTGGCTTTGAGCTTGCGCCCGGCTCATACACGCTTGATGTGGACCTGGAGTGAGAAGGCGTAGAGGCGTTGCGCAGCCGGCGCCGGCTGTGGCGACGATAAGCGGCTCGGCCGGGCGCACGCAGGCCGGAGCTGCCTTAATCGGATAAAGGAGATTTGACGATGAGCACTGCGAATGTCTCAGATCCGACACTCGGGATCTTCATCTTCATGCTGGGCGGGCTGGCGGGCGCGGTCTTTTATTTGCCGTTTTCCAAGGTCAAGAAGTGGGCATGGGAAAGCTACTGGCTGATCTATGCCCTGCTCGGCCTGATCGTGGTCCCGTGGATTCTCGCGTTTACAACCTCTCCGAATACGATCGCAGTTTTGGAAGCCGCGCCGCGCCGTGAGATCCTCTACTGCCTGGTCTGCGGCATGTTGTGGGGGTTTGGCGGACTGACCTGGGGTCTGATGATCCGCTATCTTGGCGTGGGCCTCGGCCTGGCAATGGGGGCGGGCTTGACCTCGGCGGCGGGCACGCTGATCCCGCCCATGCTGAAGGGCCAGGCCGCAATATTGGCGATGTTCCATTCCCCAGGCGGACAGGTTTCTGTGGTGGCGGCAGCGGTCTCGCTGTTGGGCATCATCTGCGTCGGGCTCGCCGGCCGTTCCAAGGAGTCGGAACTGCCCGATGAAGCGAAGAAGAAGGCCGTCGCCGAGTTCAACTTCCGCAAAGGGATCATGGCCGCGGTCTTCGCCGGTCTGATGAGTTCAGCCATGAGCTTCGGACTGCAGGGCGGGCCGGAGATACAGAAGCTTGCGCTGTCCACTGAGCCTGCAACCGCCGTAATCTGGGCAGGCATCCCCGTGCTGGTGGTGGTGCTGATGGGAGGCTTTGTCGTCAACGGCGGATGGTGCATTCTTCTCAACTTCAGGAATCGGACTCTCGGCGATTACGTCAACGGCAGCACGCCGGTATTGAACAACCTGTTTTTTGCCGGCATCGCAGGTGTTATCTGGTGCATGCAGTTCGTTTGCTTCAAAACCGGCGAACCGCGCATGGGTAGCACCTCCTATATCGGCTGGGCCGTGTTGATGGCGAGTTCGATCTTCTTCAGCCAATTGCTGGGTATCCTGCTTGGTGAGTGGAAGGGTACAGGCGGCAAGACGCGAGGACTACTGGCCACAGGTCTTCTGCTGTTGATTGGCTCGTCGGTGTTGGCCGGCTACGCGGGATCGCTCTAACAAAGCTCAGCGAAGGGTCTGTGGAATACTACACGATACGTGGCGCATCAGCAGTGCAAGGAGAATGAATGACATCTGCAGTAGCGGGAATCGGCTGGCATGTGCTGGGCGCCGCGATGGCCGCAAGCTTCTATGTGCCCATTGAAAAGGTGAAAAGCTGGTCGTGGGAGACCACCTGGGCGATCGCCGGCTGGTTCTCGTGGATTCTTCTGCCCATCGGCGTCAGCCTTGTGCTGTTGCCGGATTTTCACGGCTTCTACGCCGCGATGGGCTGGCCGCTGCTGCTGCGCGTGGCGCTCTTTGGCGCCCTGTGGGGCGTGGGCAGCATCACCTACGGCCTGACCATGCGGCACCTCGGCTTGTCGCTCGGCATCGGCATGGCCATCGGCATCACGCTCACCGTGGGCACGCTGCTTCCTCCGCTGGTGCACGGGCAGGCAGCCATTCTCTTCGCCACGCGCTCCGGGCTCATCACCATGGCCGGCGTGGTTGTGTCGCTGATCGGCGTGGCCATTGTGAGCTGGGCCGGCCATCAGAAGGAAGTGCAGCGGAAAGGCCATCTCGAGGAGTTCAACGTAACGCTGGGCCTCACGCTGGCCATCCTGTGCGGCTTCTCCTCGTCGGGGATGTCGTTTGGCATCGATGCTGCCAAACCGATGGAGCAGGCCGCGCTCCATCTGGGCGTCAACCCGCTCTACGCTGCGCTGCCAGCCTACGTCCTCATCATGGGCGGCGGAGCGCTGGTGAATTGGGCCTATTGCTTCTTCAGGATGTGGACGCTCAGGCATAACCCGCTGCGCGATTTGCGCCAGCCCAGTTCGGCGTTGGCCAAGAACACCGTGCTGGCCGCTACCGGCGGCGTCATGTGGTATCTGCAGTTCTTCTTCTACGCCTGGGGTGCGGCAAACATCCCCCAGCGTCTTTCCTACGTGAACTGGATGCTACACATGAGCCTCTACGTTCTTTGCGGCGGTTTGGTCGGCCTGGCGCTGGGCGAGTGGATCGGCGTGGGAAGCCGCCCAATTCGCCTGCTCTGGGCGGGCATCCTCGTGATCATCGCTGCAGCAAATCTGGTGGGCCTGGGAATGGCGTCGGCATCCTGATGACCGAGATCCTCGCACGGGTTATCACGCTTGTTGCGGCAATTGTGTTTTGCCTTGGCGGATTTGCCAACACTGCGGCTATCGTGGTGAGAATGCCTTGTCAAGGTCGGGTGTCGCCATTAAACTGACCCAAACATTCGTTCTCTCTCGTGTGGAAATCCTCCGGCGCATAAAAGAATGGATTGCTCCTTGATTCGGCACAAAATGTGCGACACACTCTACGCATTGGCGTGCGGTCGTCGCTGCATTGGCGGCAGATTGCACCTCATTCTCCTGTGCAGTGTTGCTGCGCTTTGCCTTGCCGCGCCGCAGTTCACAATGGCGCAGGATACTTCACCTCCGGCAGAGACGCTCGACACTCCGCCGATCGAGATCGCCGAAAAACCGCTGCCTAAGGGCCCTGTGGCAAGCGAGATCACCGTGGAAGGAATGGTCTCTTACGGCAATTACCGCATCTTCGCTTCCGGTGAGAATTGCAAGATCTACTACGTCGGTATCGAATACGATCGCCACTCCTGGGGCCGTTTTCTCGGTGCACGGACGGATTACGTGGCAGAGGTTTTGCCCATGGTTCTTATGAATCAGCCAACGCAGATGGACATCTGGGGCGATACCACAAGCCAGGACCGGAAGATTGTGCCCGGGGTTGACATTGCACCGATCGGCTTTCGCTGGCTGTGGCGCGACGGAAAAGCGATCAAGCCCTACCTCATGGCGAAAGGCGGCTTTCTCGTGTTTTCGCAAAAGGCGCCCTCGTCAAAGGCAACCTACGAGAACTTTAGCCTGCAATCTGAGGGAGGCTTGCAAGTCAAGATCAATGAGAGGTTCGACCTGCGCCTGGGTTTGTTTGGCGATTTTCATTTTTCCGACGGCTTCATTGTGCCGGTCAATCCCGGCCTTGACGTGATGAACGCGACAATGGGGCTCACCTATCATCTCAAGGGCAATCATCGGTTCTGGCTCCATTGACAACGTCTACCTCAGGGCAGAGGCAACTGCCGCATCCAAGCCGGATTCCGCGAGGTCGGAGCGCAGCTTTTCCACGGTTGAGAAGACCAGCCCCTTCATTCCCAGCGCGACCGCAGGTTCGACATTGATGGGCCTGTCATCGAGGAAGAGTGCTTCCTCAGGGCGAGTGCCGAGTTTTTTGAGGACGTAGCGATAGATGGCAGGATCGGGCTTGGCCACGCGGAGTTGATAGCTCCAGACAAGCACATCGAATCGCGAAAGCCAACCGAATTCACGCTCCATTTGTTCGAGCACAGCTATCGCCCATGTTGGAGACGATGGCTGTGAGCAGGCCGCGCTGCTTGAGCTCGACTTGCCATGCAAGCATGGCGGGGTTTTCGGTGGTCCACATGCGGGCATCCCAGAGATTCAACTCTTCGATCGCAGATTCAGGCAGTACAAGCCCGGCGTCGCGAACCAGCTTGCGCCAGAAGCCGAGGCCAGTGAGCTTGCCCTCGTCGTAGGCTTGACGATCGGCCCAATACAAGCTGTCGAACCGATCCGCTGGAAGGCCAGTGATGCGCAGCAGAGCGGCACGGGCCACGGGGTCCGGTGGGCCGGTTAAGACCCCTCCATAATCGAAGACCACAGCACGCAGAGCCAACAACACCTCGATGGCGCCCGTGTATTGTTGGAAGGGGCGCCTCTCTCATTGTGCACGATGGGCGACTGCGGTCCGGTAGAGTGACGGTGAAAGCCGTGCAGGACAGAGCCGAAGCGCTTTTCGCAAAGGACGGATTGGAACACCGAGGAGAGCGAGCTGGCGCGCGCGCACCGGCTGCGCCTGCATGCCGGTCTGGCGATTGTCGATCTTACGGCATCGAATCCCACGCGCTGCGGCTTCGCGTATCCCGCGTCCCTGCTCGATGCGCTTACCGACCCGCGCAGCCTCGACTACGATCCACAGCCCAAAGGCCTTCTCCACGCGCGCAAGGCTATTTGCGAGTACTACAAAGCGCACGGCGTAGCTCTCGACCCGGACCAAATTGTCCTCACGACCAGCACCAGCGAGGCCTACAGCTTTCTTTTCCGGCTGCTTTGCGATCCGGGGGACGAGATTCTCATCCTGCAGCCAAGTTATCCGCTCTTCGATTTCCTTGCCGCTCTTGACGATGTGCGCCTCAAAGCCGCGCCGCTGATCTACGAGAATGGCTGGCAGATCGATCCGGCGGGGATTCGCCGCGCGATTACGTCCCACACGCGGGCAATCGTGGTGGTTCACCCCAACAATCCGACAGGCCACTTCACCAAGCCGTGGGAGGCCGCGGAGCTCGCCCGCCTGTGCCGCGAGTTCGATCTCTCGCTCATCGTGGACGAGGTCTTTCTTGACTACGGCTTTGGCGCGAAGGGAGCCAGTTTTGCCTCGGGAGTCGAAGGGGTACCGGTTCATGTGGTGAGCGGGCTGAGCAAGATAGCCGGCCTGCCGCAGATGAAGGCGGCCTGGATCGTCGTTACCGGTCCGGAGCGGGAGCAGGCGCTCGCACGCCTTGAGGTGATTGCCGACACTTTTCTCTCCATGAATGCTCCCGTACAGTGGGCGCTGCCCGCCTGGCTTGCGGGCCGGGCGGCGATCCAGGATCAGATTCGGAGTCGAGTGGCCGCGAACCTGGCCGTGCTGGATCGTGCGACTGGCGCCCGTTCCAGGCTGTGCAGCGGCTGGCGGTCGAAGGCGGATGGTACGCGGTGCTGCGAGTTCCGGCGATCAAGCCGGACGAGCAGACGGTTCTGGCGCTGCTGGAGCGCGGCGTCTGGGTGCATCCGGGCTACTTTTTCGGGATGCCGGAGTCGGGTTGGCTGGTCGTAAGTCTGCTCGCAGCCGGAGCCGGAATTCAGTAACGGAGTCGACATCCTGATTGACTACTTTAGAACGAATCACGGGGGTAACAGTACAAAGGACATTCTGTAATGTCTTCTTGAAGTAAGTGTCTTATGACGCTCTAAAATAAAGCCTCTTCCATTGCGGCCATCTGGTTCAGCGCGATTGCAGAAACGGATTGCTGCTGCGCTCTTCCCCGATTGTCGTCGCCGGTCCGTGGCCGGGTAGAACCTCTGTTTCATCGGGTAGCGTGAGGAGCCGGGAGTGGAGGGAATCGATGATCTGATCGAAGTTGCCCCCGGGCAGGTCGGTGCGGCCGATGCTCCCGGCAAAGAGCGTGTCGCCGGCAATCAGAAGCTTGAGCGGGGCGAAGTGGAGGCAGACCGATCCCTGCGTGTGGCCCGGAGTGTGCAGCACCTTTGCCGGATAGCGCTCGAGGCCGACAAGCTGCCCGTCGGCGAGCGACTCGTCGGGCGGAGCGGTTTCGGGCGGGCTCATGCCCAGCCAGGCAGCCTGCGCTGCCATCATCTTGAGCAGCGGCAGGTCATTTTCGTTCAGGTAGATCGGCGCGCCGGTGAGCCGCTTGAGCTTCAGCGCTCCGCCCACGTGGTCGATGTGGGCATGCGTCACGATGATCTGCTTGAGCTTCAGGCCCAGCTCGGTGAGGCGGTTGCGAATGCGGCTTACCTCGTCGCCAGGATCGATCACGATGGCTTCGCGGGCCTCTTCGTCGCCCAGAATGGTGCAGTTGCAGGCCAGCGGACCCACGGGAAACGACTCAAGGATCATGGTTGTATTTTAGGCGGAGCTAGCGGAGCTGGCGGAGTTAGCGGAGTGATCCCGGCTTTCAGCTTTCGGCTCTCAGCTATCAGCTCGAAGCGGCGAGTCGGCGAGTCTGTGCGCCAGCCAACCGGCGGTGTTTACCTTTTAGTACCTACCCCCTCCCCCCGGTATGCCATACCTCCATATTTGATAACAAAGGGTTTACGGGAGGGGGTATGGACCCCATATCTGATTCCAAAGGACTTACCAGCAAACGTACCGATTCACAGGAGTTAGGGGTCTTTTCGGCCAGAATTGTACTCTTTGGTGAACGGGAGAACAGTGGACAGTGGACAGTGAGCAGCAGACGGCAAACAGCAGACAGCAAGCAGCCGATACCTGGGAGCCGGGTTGGAAGCGGCGTTGGTCTGGTCGTCGATCATGGGACCATTGTGCGGCAAATGGAGAAATAATCTGCAAAGTTGGGAGAGAAATCGGGGAGCGTGGATCCGGTGGCGAATCAGGGAGTTAGCGGGTTTGCGGGGCGGGCGGCGGGTGGCGCGGGGGGTTGACAGAGAGGCAGGGATCAGGGAACAGGGGACGGGAAGGCAGGGAGCAAGGGAGCGAGAAGAGACGGAGTAGGGAGCAGGGAGTAGAAAGACAGGGATCAGGTATCCTTCGACTTCGCTCAGGACGGCTCCGGGACATAGGGGACTTAGGTATGTAGGGAGGTGGGGACTTAGGGATGTGGGCACATAGGGACTTTTGGCCCTAGGGAACGGGGCGGCGAGGCGGGGTTGCCCGTGGGTTGGAGCGATCATCGTCGCCTGTGGATATACATTCGCTGCCGCGACGCCTGGCGTTGCCAGTTCCTCGGGCAGGACTTGAAGATGCGCTGCCCTCGAGGCTGCATTTCGCATCCTGAGACAAGGTGATCGAGCTCGTGGAACGCGCCGGAGGATTCACCGACCAAGACGCACGGCTGATGGTGAATCAAGGGATTGAGATGGGGAGGGGTGGGATATTCCTGACCCTGACGGCGGAGCGGTATGAGAAGCTGAAACGATGAAGAAGCCCGACGCCACAACGATCAATGTGCGGTCTTCGAGCGCAGCTTCTCATTAAGCCTCTCAATCCGAGCCGTGAGTTTGGCAATCGTTTCGTTTGGCGCCGCGAAGGCATCGAAGATCTGACGTGCGGAGATCATGGCAAGAACACCGAAGATGATGGAAAGAATCCAAAGCACCCAAGCCGCTGTCTCCAGGAAGAAGATCTGGTGTGTATCAGCAACATGCGCAGCCTTCCCAAGCGTGACCACCGCAAAGTAAGTGTTCGCTGTACATAAAGCGGCCAACGCAAACCCCCAACGGAACAGAGTCCAAAAACAGGATAGGGCGAGAACCCTCAGGTCTTTCCTTATGGAAGCAGTCACCGATATCCTCGACTCCACCCCGACTATCCGAGCCTTGAGTATCCAAAGACTGAGTCGTTGGGGCGGCAATGCGCAGAACTTTCGGATGGTAGGCCAAGCTAGCGTAATCCAAGCCGCTATAAGGCCGCTCAAAACGACGCCGAGCACCCACGTCGAAAGAGGGTGCGATGCGGACCATGAGGAGATTGCATCAGCCATGTCTGCCCTCTGCGCTTGATTTGCCATGAATGGTAGCACAGACGCTGAAAGGCCCTACCGGTTTCCCGAGGGGGCGGTTTTGTTCTTTGCGGGGTTTTAGCGGCGGGATCGGCCGCGCCGCACACTTTATTTCTCGAGAAATGGGTGGGATTCGTGTCCCCAGGCTTACGCCTGGGGCTACCGTCTTTTGCCCGCTACGCGGGCTTTGGCAAGGGGGCATGCATCGAATCCCCAGGCTCGCGCCTGGGGCTACCGTCTTTTGCCCGCTACGCGGGCTGTGCGGTGGTGTTCTGCGACTGATCCCCAGGCTTGCGCCATGGGGCTAACGTCTTGCGCCCGCTACGCGGGCGGGTTGGTTCGGTGCGCGACCGCAAGGAGAGCACGCCGGCGGGCGGGGTGATTTTGCATCTAGCCCGCAAAGCGGGCGGCATAGGGTAGCCCCAGTCGTGAGACTGGGGAAGAAGGCACAGCTCGGCGCGCGAGCCCGCTTAGGCGGGCGTAAGACCTATTGCCAAAGGTAGCGCTCGTCGAACTGCACACGGTGGTTCTTCAGGAGGGCGAGGAACTCATCCTGGAAGGAGATGCGCCGATGATGCTGCGCCTGATCGCGAATGTAACGGATTACGGCTGCCCGCCTGGATTCGCTTACGCTGAATGCTCCATACCCGCCCTGCCAGGAGAAATGACGCCGCTGGGGCCACCGCTCCTTCACCCATCGCGAAGAGTTGGTTTTCACGATCCGCAGGCAATCTGCCAAGGCGAGGTTGGCTGGCAGGCGAGTCAACAGATGAACATGATCGGCTGTTCCGCCAATCGCGATGGGGATGGCATCAAGTTCCCGGAGGATTCCGCCGAGATAGGCGTGGACCTCGGGGCGGATTGCATCGGTAAGCAGAGGCGTGCGACCCGAGGTAGAAAAGATGACGTGGATGAGGAGGCTGGTGTAGGTATGCGCCATTCTTACGCCCCTCCGGGGCTGTGGATTCAGGTCTCAACCCTTATACCCCAGGCTTGCGCCGTGGGGCTATCATCTTGCGCCCGCTACTCGGGCTGATGTCCGGGCCTGAAGGCCACGATGTGTGTTGCGCGGGAATTCAGGAGCCTGAAGGCTCCCGCTCCCTCCGTTTGATCCCGCCCGGAAGGAGGAGGGGCCTTGAGGCCCCGGGATACGGCGGCTCCTCAAAGGGGCCTTCAGGCCCGGTCTGTGCCATCCGCACATTTCAAATGCAATTCCTAACTTTTTTTGGTGCGTGTCACCCTCAAAATGGAACTTTTCTAGGTTACGAATATTCTAAAACGCAACTTTTCTAGGTTAATGTCCCCGAAAAATGCAACCTCTCAGGCCAACCTTTGGGGGCCAAAGCTCACCTTTTAAGCAAACATTTGAAGGGCCTAACGCACCACCAATGCGAACATTTGCCTTGATTTAACGCGCTTTGCGCCCCCGCACAAAAAACTGGCTTCCGCCATCGATTTTCGAACCCACTCCAGGCTCAGAAACAAAAACGCGCCGAGGCCGAGCCACCCGTTTTATCGCGCGGCGTCGAACTCCGGCTCGAGGGTGACGAGGACGATGTCGTTGGAGCTCATGGGAAGGTTGATGGTGAGGGCGCCGATGTTGGAGGCGCGGAGGGTGCGATCGGTTTCGGGGGCGTCGCGGGTGAGGAAGTTGAGGCGGGCGATCTGCGGCGCGGTGAGGTCGGTGGGTGAGCCCATCTCGAGATAGGCGGAGTAGGCGTCGTTGGAGTGGAAGCCGGTGCGGTGTATTTGGAGATGGTAGGCGGCGCCGGGAACGAGGTGGGTGACGGTGAGCGCGACGGGGGCGGCGGAGTGCGCGGGGATGAGCTGGGTGTAGAAGGGGCGGTCGCTGAAGGTCTGAACAGGTTGCTCGAAATCCCAGAGGACGGCGGTGAAGTTGCGGCCGTCAAAGGCGAGCATGGATTGAGGATCGGCGGAGGAGATCGTGTCGCCCTCAAGGGCGTGGAGGTACTTGTAGGCGAAGAAGGCGGGCTTGCGGATGCCGTCGCGGGAGATGAGGCCGAAGCCGCCATGGAATGCGGTGGGGGGCGGGCCGGATTCCTCGAAGAGATCGGAGTAGGTCCAGTAGCTCATGCCCTGGAGGAGGCCGATGGAGGCTTTGAGCTTGGAGAGGATGTAGGGGGCGCTGATGTAGGAGTCGTGGACGGGGTCGCGGGGCGTGTAGCTGGTGCTCCACTCAGTGAAGTAGAGGGGCAGGTGGGGGAACGGGGACGCGGAGATTTGCTGGCGGACGCGGCGCACATCGCCGGAGATGGCGTCGGGCGAGGGATCGAGCTTGACGTCGCTCTTGCCGTTGGCGTCGAGGAAGCCGCCATTGACGCCGTAGGTGTGGGTGGTGACGAAGTCGATGGGGGCGCCGGATTGGTGGACGTGGGCGAGGAAGTCGGGGATCCAGGCTACTCCGGCGGTGGCGGGACCGCCGACGCGGAGGTCGGGGTCAATGGATTTGATGGTGCGGGCGGTGAGGTCGTAGAGGGCGAAGTAGGCTTGCTGGTCCGCGCCCTCCCAGAAGCCGCCGAGGTTGGGCTCGTTCCAGACTTCGAAGAACCAGGAGCGGACTTCGGGCTGGCCGTAGCGCTGCTCGATGTGGCGGATGAACGCGGCGACGAGATCGGCCCAGGCCGCGGGCTGCGGGTGGGAGGTGTTGCCGTGCCAGAAGAAGATGCTGTTCTCGGAGGTGGCGAGGGCTTCAGGGGTGAAGCTGAGTTCGACAAAGGGCTTGATGTTTTTGGCGAGCAGATCGTCGTAGAGCTGATCGATTTTGGTCCAGTCGTAGACGGGCTGGCCGTTGACGACGCGGACGGTGCCGAGGATGTCGTGAAAGATGGCGTGAAAACGGATGTAGCGGAAGCCGAGCTCGTCGACGGCGAGCTGGAGCTGGGCCTGGCTGTCATCGCGGATGAGGGTGCCGGGAAAATCGGAGCCGACGGAGAGGTCAAAAAAGCGATCGACGGGGCCGGAGGTGTGGTGGATGTCAGCGACGATGACGCGGGGCGGGGGTGGAGTGCTGGGCGGCTGCGGCTGAGCATGGGCGGGGGCGTCGAGGGAGCAGAGGGCGAAGGCGAGGGCGAGGGAGAAAACGATTACTGGACGAGGCGAGAATTTGAGAGGCATGGGATGCAGGCGCGACTCCTTTTGACCGCAAAAGCGACACCATTATAAGGCGTTGTGGGCGGGCGTTGGCGGCTTCCTTGAGGAGGAGCGGCTAGGGATGCGTTGTGGGGATGTGTGCTCAAAAAGTAACCGGATGGCGAAAACAGGGCTTGCGATTCGCTTTTTATTCGCTATAATGCGCCCATGGCCGTCACTCGAAGGCAAAAAGAGGTTCTGGATTTCCTGGAGGCGTTTGTGAGCCGCAACGGCTACTCGCCTTCCTTTGAAGAGATTGCGCGGGGCATGGAACTGAAGAGCCTGGCCACCGTGCACAAGCACATCACCAACCTGGAAAAGAAGGGGATGCTGGACCGGGTGCACAACCGGAGCCGGTCAATCGACGTGCTGCCGCCGGGGACGCGGACGCGGTCGAGCCTGAAGTTGCCGCTCGCCGGGCGCATCGCGGCGGGGCAGCCGGTGGAGGCGATGGAGACGCCGGAGACCATCTCGCTGGCCGACGTGGTGGGCAACCGGGATGTGTTTGCGCTGGAGGTGCGGGGTGACTCCATGCGCGACGAGCACATTATCAATGGCGATTACGTGCTGGTGGAGCGCACACGGACGGCGCGGCAGGGGGAGATTGTGGTGGCGCTGGTGCACGGGGCGGAGACCACGCTGAAGCGGTTCTTCCCGGAGGGGAACCTGGTGCGGCTGCAGCCGGCGAACCTAGAGATGGATCCGATTTACGTTCCAGCGGCGCAGGTGGCCATACAGGGCCGCGTGCTGGGCGTGCTAAGGAAGTACCGGTAAAGCAGTGGTTAGTGGTTAGTGGTTAGTGATTAGGGATTAGTGGTTAGGGGTTAGGGAGCAGGTGAAGCTGCGACCTGAGCGGGTTTTCATTCCCTGGTTCTCATTTCCCGGTTTTCGTTCCTTTCGGTGGACGGCTCGTCCGCGGGGATTTCACAACAACTGATGGAACGCAGCAGGCTTCTGCGAGCGCGCAGGCGCTGCCATAATGAGCCATGCGGACAGTGCTGACGGCGGCGCGATTGTGGACAGGGCGCGAGGCCGTCGTCGAACCTTCCATTGAAATTGAAGACGGGCGGATCGCCGCGATCGGGAGCCGTGCCTCTGCCGAACCGCCGGACCCCCTTGCGGGAAGAGGCTTCCGGTCCCCGGCTTCCATCCTTTCGCAACATGGCGCACAGGCTGTCGTGATCGAAGGGAGCGGGAGAATCTTCCATTATCCCGGCGCGACGCTGGCGCCTGCGTTTTTCGATGTACATACTCATGGGGCTGCCGGGCACGATGTGATGGAGGCGACGGCCGAGGCGCTCAGCGTCATCGGACGGTTTCTGGCAGCGCGCGGGACGGGCAGCTACCTGGCTACCACGGTCACCGCTCCCGTCGATGCGACGCTGCGCGCGCTGGAGGGGCTGGCACGGCTCATGGACGATCCCGAACGGATGGACGCGGCCAATTCTGACGGCAGTCCATGCGCGCGGCCGATCGGCATTCACCTGGAGGGGCCGTTTCTGTCGCACGCCAAGCGTGGGGTGCAGCCGGCAGAGCATCTGCTGGCGCCTGACATCGCACTCTTCGACCGGCTCCAGGAGGCGGCCGCAGGGCACATTCGCCTGATGACGCTTGCGCCCGAACTGCCAGGTGCAGTGGAGCTAGTGCGCCACGCTACCGCGCGCGGCGTAAGTGTCTCCCTGGGCCACTCCGACGCGAGCGCGGCGGAGACCCGCGCTGCGATTGCCGCCGGAGCGGTGAGCGCGACACATACCTTCAACGCCATGCGCGCGCTCGATCATCAGGAGCCAGGAATCCTGGGCGTCGTGCTGACCGACGATTCCCTTTTTGCCGAGTTGATCTGCGACGGCATCCATAGCAGGCCGGAGATGGTGAAGCTGTGGTGGCGCGCGAAGGGACCGGAGCGAGGGATTCTGGTGACCGACGCGATGAGCGCCGCAGGTATGCCCGACGGCGAGTACCGGCTGGGAGGGTTCACGGTGCGGGTGGCAAATGGGCGGGCGATGGCGCGGGGCGTTCTGGCGGGAAGCGTGCTGACGCTGGACCGAGCGCTGGCTAACTTCATCGCGTTCACAGGCGCGCCGGTGGAAGAGGCTCTGCGGTTGGTGACGGTGAATCCGGCGGCGATGACGGGTTTTGAGGATCTGGCCGGTGCTGTGGCTGTGGGCAGGCCGGCAAATCTGGTTGCCGTGGATGCAAACGGCGTTTTCGTCGCATCGATTCAGAACGGCCAACCCGTGCGGAGCTCGACGGCTCACTGATTCTTCAGCTCGCCACTCTTCAACTCGCCTCTTGCGCCATCCGTTTTGCGCGCCAAAGCGCGCCATCGAGAGAGACGACTGCTTCCTTCCCCACGGGCATCTGCGGCGCGACTGAACGCAGGCCGGCGAAGAACGCCTCGCGGACCATCGTCATTTTCTCGATCACACTGCCGGTCCAAGCGACAGGGACCTCGCCCGCGATGGCGTGCTTGCGGCGCAGTTTGGAGCGCACCAGCAGGACATTTTCTATGAGATCGGCTGCGGCCTGGCGCAGAACTCCTATTGCGACAGAGTCGCCCGCATTGGCCAGCTCGTTGATGGCGGGCGCGAGCGCGGCAAAATCCGGCGCTGGCGTGCCATCGCCTACGTTGATCAGTTCGTCCATGGTAGACGTGCCCCAGATTTCGCCGACTTTCTTGAGCACCGCCGTCGGCTCCTCGCGGTCGTAGGCATTGAGCGCGCGGCGGATAGCGTGGAGGCCGATCCAGTAGCCGGAGCCTTCGTCACCGAGGCGGGAGCTCCATCCACCGGCGGACTCGAAGGCGCCGTCGGGAGCACGGCCGATGGTGTTGGTGCCCGTTCCGGCGATCTGCAGGATGCCCGGCCCTCCCTGAAAGGCCGCGTCGAGGGCGATGATGTGGTCGCCGACGACCTCGGAGCGCTCGATTGCAAAATCGCGAAAGACGGCGGTGATCCACTCCGTAATGCCGGGCATGCTGGCGCTGGCCACGCCGCACGAGGCTGCGCGCACGGCGCTGACGCCGGCTTGGGCGTACACGTCTTTGAGCAGAGCGCGCAAGTTTTCTTCGGCAGCCTCCGCGCCCACCCGCAATCGCTTGATGGAGCCGCTTTCGGCAAAGGCGAGGACGCGCTCGCCGTGGACGATGGCGGCGCGCGTGCGCGTACCGCCGCCGTCGATTCCGAGAACAATGCTCATTGCTTCCCTTCCCTTGCTCCCGCAAATCTCAAAGGATACGGCATCTGGCTACCTTCAGGGCTCTCAGGGGCTAAAGCCCCTCACTCTTTGGCGCGTTTTCGGCATGGCTAAAGCCATGCCCTGATACAAGACCGATCCGTGCAGGATTCGTCTGATACTGCATAAAGCCCCAGGTTTTGCCGGACATTCTCGGTACCTTTCGAATTCGCCCAGGGTGGGCTTTGAAGTCGTGCCCTGATGCAAACCAGATGATGCCCGTGGCTGACTGCGCATTGAAATGAACCGTTTCACGCAACGGATCCTATTGTTCGGGCGCGACGCCGCCATCGCGCAGCGTTCCCGAAAGGATGTTCAGGCTGCCGTCGGACTTGGGTGCGTGAAGGCCAAGAAGATGAGCCAGCCATGGATAGAGGTTGACGTTTTCGAATGGCGCGACGGTCTCGCCGGCGGCGAGATCCGGCCCAGCGGCGAAGAAACTGGCCTTCATCTCGGGCATGATCCGGGGATCGAATCCATGCATGCCGATGGTCGGCGGATGAACGGATTGCCCCGCCGGCGGAGCGTGCGCACGAATGGCATAGGGCCCGGTGGCCACGACGACCGGATCGCCTTCGCGCGGATTCTGGTTAAAGTTGAGCGCGGCCGGAACATTTTTGAGGCGATAGACGACGAATTGCGACGATGCATGTTTGAGCTGGTTGTAAACGCGAGCGCGATCCTCCTCGGTTTTGCCATAGAGAAGTGACCCGGCAACATCAAACCCGGCCAAGTCGGCGAATTGATCGAGGTCGATCCAGCCACCCTCTGACTTCACCATGCCGTGATCGCTCACGATCACTAAATCGATGGGCAGACCGGTGGCCTTGAGCGCGGCTTCCAGCTTGCCCACGATCGCGTCCATCTTGAGTTCGGCAGCTCGCGTTTGCGGCGCATCGGGGCCGAACTGGTGGCCCTCGTGATCGGGTTCAGAGTAGTAAATGGCGATGAAGTGCGGGCGATCGACAGCAGGCAGGTGGAGCAGGGCTACTGTATCGTCGATCCGCGCCTGCTGGCTCTCGGGTGTGAGCTCGTTCTTGGCGTCGTAGTGCGCGCACCAGGAGGGCCAGAAGCCGGAAATTTTGGCTTCGGATCCGACCCAGAGCAGGCTCGCCGTGCGCATTCCCTGGCTCTCGGCAAGGCTCCACAGCGGGACGCCGCCATACCAGGAACCATCGGTTGCGGCCTTCAGATCTGTGTAGGAGTAGCGCGCTCCACGCGCGGGATCGAGAAAGGTGTTGGCAACCAGGCCGTGGTGCTCGGGATAAAGACCGGTCACGATCGTGAAGTGATTGGGAAAGGTGAGCGAAGGGTAACTGGGCAACATGCCCTCGGGCGCCCAGACGCCCTGCTTGCCCAGCGCGAGAAGATGCGTGGCGTGGTCGCGCCTGGCGTAGTCCCAACGGAAGCCATCGAGCGAAACCAGCACGACATAGTGCTGGCTCTGCGCCCAGGCCGTGTTGGGGCCATTGTCGACGTGTGTGAGGGGAAGCGATGGGCTGAATCCGGTTCCCTGCCCCACCACAAACGGAACCGCAGCAAGCCCGAGGGCCAGCAAAAGCAAGGCAAGAGGCAAACGGGCCAGGTCGCGGAGCCGCATCGAAAACACCCCCGCATCAGCTTATCGCATGGGGTGAAGGCAAGCTTGGTTTACGGCACGACTGAAGTCGTGCCCTGATACAAGACCTCTCGCTCAGTGAGCTTCTCTGCAGCCTCTGAAGGCGCGCCCTGACACGGATCGGGTTTTTGAAACACGCCTTAACCGAACGCCCGCGCCCAGGTCATGCGCGCAAGTCCTACGGCGAGGATGGCGAGCTTTTGCACCATTGGCACGCTGGCGCGCCGCGTGAAGACATCGTAGTTGGCGCGCTCGATGCGTTTCAGCAGGGCGTGGTAGATGGAAACCAGCACCCACAGCGCGGGGCGGCTTACGGGGTCGATCAGCGGCAACAGGTAGCGCGCTGCGCGGTAGTAGCGTTCGGCGAGTCGCGCGATGGCTGCGAAGACTTCCCGCTGGCCAGCCGTGGGTGGAGCGTCTTTTGCCCGATGAAGCAGCGAATCGAGAGTGACTCCGTGGCGCGCGAGCTCTTTAACAGGCAGATAGACCCTGTTGCGTGCGGCGTCCTCGGCCACATCGCGCAAAATGTTGGTGAGTTGGAAGGCAATTCCGGTCTCCTCAGCCAGTTTTTCGGCGCGCACGTCGCGGTAGCCGAAGATGCGGATGCAAACCAGGCCAACAACCGAGGCCACGAGATAGCAGTAGCGGTAGAGATCGGCAAAGGTTGGGTACGTGTGCGGAGCACCCGTGGGAACGTGGTCCAGATCGAGGATGACGCCAGCCACGAGCTCATCCAGCAGGCCGAGTGGAATCTCGAAACGGTTTGTCGCGTCGCGCACGGCCAGAAAAACAGGATCGCTAGTTGCCGCGCCATTCGCAGCCTGGTGCCACGCTGCCATCCAGGCATCCAGCCGGCGGCGGCGCTCCTCGCGCGGCAGGCTCTCATCGTCGGCCAGGTCGTCGGCCTGCCGCATAAAGGCGTAGATGGCGCAGATGGCGTTGCGGCGTTCGATGGGAAGAGCGACGAAAGCGTAGTAGAAGTTCTTGGCTTCGCGCTTGGCGATTGCCCTGCAGGCCGCGTAGGCGCGAGACAGGTCGTCCGATGGGGCTGTGCGCGCCAGAACCGTTTCTCCCGCTGATGGAGCGCGAAGCTGCAACGAGGGCAGCGCCTTGCCGGCCAAGGCGCGAGCAGCGAGCGCGAGCTTGGTGCGTTTCGCAATGGCCGGCCGCGCGCTGAGCACGTCGTAATCACACTGCTCGATGGCGCGCAAAACCTCCAGGCCGCCGCGGCTAAAGAGATCGAGGTCCAGCGCCAGATGGCGATTCACACGGCCGATGAGCGGAAGGCCCTGCTCGAAGAGCGATCGCGCAAAATCGACTTCATGGCGCAACAGCGCGCGAAACTCCGGCGTGGCAACGCCCCGAGCGATGGTCTCATCGCTGACGCCAAAGCGGCGCATGTCCTCTTGCGGAATATAAACGCGGCCCTTGGCGAAGTCCACGCGGACATCCTGCCAGAAGTTGGCCAGTTGCAGCGCGGAACAGGTGGCGTCAGAGAGCTTGAAGTTGGCATCTCTCGTCCCGGGGCCGGCTTCGCCGCAGGCGTAGAGTACCAAACGGCCCACGGGATTCGCCGAGTAGCGGCAGTAACCGAGCACATCGTCCATTGTTGCGTATCGTGTGACGGTCTGGTCCTGACGAAACGCGACAAGCAAGTCAGCAAAGGGTTCCTTGGGAATCGCACAGGCGCGGATGGTTTCAGCCAGCGCCACAAAGACCGGGTGGCGCGCGCGGCCCTCATAGCAGGCATCCAGCTCGCGCCCCCACAAATCCAGCAGGGCCAGGGCCGCGGAGCGGTCGTTGACCTCGTCGCCGAGATCGTCGGAGATGCGGCAATACGCGTAGATGGAATAGAAGTGCGGCCGCAGCGCCTTGGGCAAGAACCACGTGGTCACATGGAAGTTCTCGTAGTGCGTATGGGCCAGCAGGCGGCAGTAGGCGCGCGCTTCCTCGAGCGTCGGCGGAACTTTGGGAATGCGATAACCGGGCGGAAGCGCGGCCCAACCTCGGGCCAGCAGCGCCTCCTGTTCCAGCGCGCTGTTTTCCGGTTGCATAGTTGCCGCATCCATGGCGTGGCCTCAGGGGACGATTGCGGTCTTGATCTCAGTCGAGCGGTTCATCAGCTTCTCAAATACGCGATTGAGCTCATAGAGGTGAGCACGGCCGGTAATGAAGGCGCCGGCCTGGAATTTTCCTCCGGCGATGAGCGCCAGCGCCTTGCGGCACATAGCCGGGGTGTGATGGAAGGTGGCGCGCAGCGTGATGTCGCTATAGTGGATGCGATTGGTGTCGAGAGTGACGTTGGTGTTCTGGGCGCAGCCGCCAAAGAAATTCACGGTTCCGCCTTTGCGCACCAGCTCGACGGCCTCCAGCCAGGTCTCGGGCGTGCCAACGGCCTCAATGGCGATATCGACGCCCCGGTCATTCGGGGTGAGAGCCCGCGTTTCGCGGACGGCCTTGCGGATGGTTGGCGCCTGCACCACGTGCGTCGCTCCCAACTGCCGCGCCGCGTCTGCCTGACCGTCATGCTTCACGATGGAAATAGTTTCGTAGCCGGCCAGCGCAGCCACATGCACAATCATGAGCCCCAGTGGCCCGCCGCCGATGACGGCGATGGTGTCGCCCTTGCGCGGGTTCGAGTCCTCGAATCCATGGACAGCGCAGGCCAACGGCTCGGTGAGCGCAGCGTGCTCCAGCGGCACGTTGTCAGGAATGATCAGCGTATTCTTGGCGACGATGCGCTCCGGAATCTTGATGAACTCGGCATAAGCGCCATTGTTGAAGAGCAGATCGTCGCAAAGGTTCTCCTGGCCGCGCAAGCAAAAGTAGCACTTTCCGCAAGGCGCAGAGTTGAGCGCCACCACGCGGTCGCCGGGAGCAAAGTCGGTGACTCCGTCGCCCGCTTCGACCACGGTTCCGGCCTGTTCGTGGCCGAACAGCGCCGGAGGAACGATCATGCGCGCGTGGTAGCCGCGGCGAAAGACCTTCAGATCGGTTCCGCAGGTGAGAGCGGCGCCCACCTGAACGACCAGCTCGCCCAGGGCTGCCTTGGGAATCGGGACCTGCTCGATGCGTACATCTTCGCGGCCGTGGAGGATGGCGGCGCGCATGGTGACGCGGCCGGAGAGAAGCGCATTCTCTACCGTCCTGCGGCCCTGGTGGACAACGGTCTCGACCGTCTTGCGGCCTTTAACGACCACCGTCTCGACTGTATCCAGGCCTGCCTCGACGACCGTCTCGACTGTGTTCAGGCCGCCTTCGACGACGTCCTCGACTTTTTTACGGCCTTCTTCGACAACGGTCTTGACGGTCTTGCGGCCACGGAGGATCGCGTCTTTCACCGTGCTGGCCATCGTGCCACTCCTACTCCGCTCCGGCGCCGGGCACAGGCTCCATCATAATCTTCATCGAGCCGGGCTGGGGGTGCGAGGCGATCTCGATGGCCACGGACGCCTCCTCCAGCGGGAAGCGGTGCGAAATCAACTGCGTAAGGTCGAAGCCGTTCCGGTACCCCCCAAAGACCAGGCCCGTAACCTCGTCCAGAATCGGGAACGATGAAGAGTATGAGCCGAGCAGGGTCTTTTCGTCCACACAAACCGCGGCGGGGTCGAACGTGGCTTCCCCGTGCTGAGTTTGGGCAAAGAGCATCACCTTGCCGCCGGGGCGCACTGCGTCCATCGCCGTGCGGATGAGGGCGTTGCCGCCGACAGCCAGGATGACCGCGTCGGCGCCCCGGCCGTCGGTCTCGGAAAACACCCGGTCGACCACACTCTCCGTGCCGGCGTGGATGGGGTTGGTGAGGCCGAAACGGGCGGCGATCGCATGGCGCTCCGGGAAGAGGTCGGATGTGAGCACGCGGGCGCCGGTGCGCGCGGCGAGCGCGGCATGCATCAGGCCAATGGGGCCCTGGCCCATCACCAATACTGTGTCGTCCGGCTCCAGGTTGAGCATCTTGACGCCCTTCAATACGGTGTTCACGGGCTCGACAAACGCCGCTTGTTCGAAGGGGACGCCCAAAGGAATGTGGACCACGCCACCCTTGGCAACCAGAAAGTCCATGACGCGGATGTACTCGGCAAACCCACCGCCCGATGGCTCGAACCCGGCGGTGGCGCCGGTTCTTTTGTAGAGCGGGCATTGCGCGGGTGTTTGCTTGCGGCAGTAGTAGCATTCGCCGCAGGGAACGTGATGGAAGCTCATCACGCGGTCGCCGACAGTGAATTTGGTGACGCCGGCGCCCACCTCCGCGACCACCCCGGCCATCTCGTGGCCGAAGATGCGCGGGGCCGAATGCGAGCCCATGTGGATCTTCTTCAGATCGGTGCCGCAAACGCCGCAGGTGGCGATCTTGATAAGCAGCTCGCCGGGTTCAATGCGCGGAACAGGGACGGTTTCCAAGCGCATGTCGTTGATGCCGCGATAGACGACAGCGCGCATCGTGGCGGGGATCTTGGGGTCGATCCGCAGTCTGGAGTTGGAGATTTGGGTAGCCATTCTATTCTCTGATGCGACCTCGTTCATCGAGAAAATCGAGCAGTGACTCCACGATGCTTTGGGAAGCCCGCTTACTATTCTTACCCATCCGGAGGAGTGCGGGCCAGTACCAAGGCCTGAGAATGGCAAAAAGAGTAAACCGCGCGAGCTGGAAGCGGCCCTGAGGCGAGAGGAAGCGGTTGAAGTCGGGGAGGAGGTCGGTGAGACCATCGCTGACACCTTTGATGCAGTAGAACGGGATGCCGCGCATGGCGGCGAGGCGGGCGATGGCCGCGGCCTCCATATCGACGAGACCGGCGTCATATGCGGAGGCGAGGCGGAGTTTTTCGGGGGCGTTGGCGACGGTAAGGCTGGTGGCAAGCCAGAGATCTCCGGCGCCCGCATCGCAATGGAAGCGCTCGCCGGTGCGAACGTCAATGACTCCGGCGACGTTGTGAGCCGTGCCGGGGGCGATGCTGTCGCGGAGCGCTCCGGCCCAGCCGAGGGAGAAGACGAGATCGATAGGACCGCCCTCCTCAATTGCAGCGAAGGTGCGAGTGGCGGCCGATTGACCGGCACCGGCACACGCTGCAATCCATTCCTCTTCCGCAGTGCGCTGCGCCCAAAAGTCGATGCTGTCTCGGGAACTGTGCGGCCAATTGCGGACGAGCGGCTTCAATTCGCCCGGCATGGCGGCGATGATGGCGACGCGGGTCATGCGCGGACCTGCGGGGTCTTTGCCGGCGCGTAGCCGTTGGCACGGAACCAGTCGATAGCGGCGCGCATGGCGGAGTAGACGGGCACGATACGGAATCCCAACTCCTGCTGCGCGTGCGCGCTCGAAGCAAACATCTTCTTGCGGCCCATGCGCACCTCTTCCAGCGTGGCGCGTGGCTCGCGGCGCAGGATGCGGCCGGTGATCCACTCCTCGAAGAAGGCGTAGGTGGCGGCAATGGCGAAAGGGATCTTGACCGTGGGCGATGGGATGCCGGTGATGGCCGACATCTTGTCGAGGACCTGCTTGAGGGTGAGGTTTTCTCCGCCCAGGATGTAGCGCCGGCCGGGCGTTCCCTTGGTCAAGGCCAGAACGTGGGCGCGGGCAACCTCGGAGACATCGACAAGATTGAGGCCGGTATCGACGTAGGCGGGGAATTTGCTGTTCAAGAAGTCGACGAAGATGCGGCCGGTGGGCGTGGGCTTGCGGTCGTTGGGGCCGATGGGGGTGGTGGGGTTGAGGATGATGACCTGCTGGCCGGCTTCAGCGGCGGCGATGGCCTCCTGCTCGGCGAGCAACTTGGAGCGCTTGTAGTGGCCCACCATGTCGGCGAGCGAGACGGGTGTGTCTTCGTTGATGATGATTCCGTCGGTGCGGAAGTGCATGGTGGCCACGCTGGAGGTGTAGACGAAGCGCTTGACGCCGGCTTCGCGGGCCAGGCGGAGCAACTCGCGGGTGCCGTCGACGTTGGCGCGGTACATCGCGGCGGGATCGGGAATCCAGAGGCGGTAGTCGGCGGCAACGTGGACGACGGCGTCGCAGGCGGAGAGCGCGGGCTTGAGGGAATCGGGATCGGCGAGGTCGCCGGTGTGAGTATCGCCGCGAATGCCTTCGAGGTTGGCGAGGTTGCTGGTTTTGCGGACGAGCAGGCGCAGATCGGCGCCTTCAGCGGCCAAGGCCTTGGCAACATGGTGCCCAACGAATCCTGTCGCGCCTGTGACAAAGATTTTCATCGCGAAAATGCACTTTCATTCTAAATGGCCCAGTGTGGCGCGAATCGATTTGGCTTTGGGCGAGGCGCTCTGCGCGAGGCGAGCTGCTAGCAGAGAAACTCGGAGGCGCGGTTTAGGGGTGGATGAGGATGATTGGGTCAAGATTGTGCATGTGGCGCCGGGTGATTGGCCGACGCAGCGGCCAATCATGGCTTTTTGGTTGGGGGTTTGATTTGTAGTCTCATTGTGACTACAATGGCGTAGGAGGGTTGATATGGCGACGGCGGATACCTACGTACGTGCTCGCATCGATATCGGGACGAAAGAGCGCGCGGCGGACGCCTTGGAAGCGATGGGACTGTCAATCTCGGACGCGATCCGGCTACTGATGCTGCGTGTAGCGGACGAACAGCGGCTGCCCTTTGAGGTGCGGGTACCCAACGCGACGACTCGGAAGGCAATCGCGGAGTTGGAGTCCGGCAAGGGGAAGCGGTTCCGGAGCGTGAAGGCACTCATGGACGATCTCCATGCGAACGATTGAACGTTCTTCGGAGTTCAGGCGCGACTACAAGCGAGAGGCAAGGGGTCGGCACCGGACGACATTGGATAACGATCTCGTGCCGGTCCTCGATGCTCTGGCGAACGATAAGCCGTTGGAGTCGCGGCGCCGCGATCATGAGCTAAGCGGGGATTGGATCGGCTATCGTGAGTGCCACGTGAAGCCCGACCTGCTGCTGATCTATCGGAAGCCTGATGTGGATATTTTGCGGCTGGCCCGGTTGGGATCGCACAGCGAGCTGTTTGGGTGAGGACTCGTATCGCGAGGGGTCGCAATCGGCGGGATTGCGCCGCGCTGCATTTCATCACGTTGCTCGCAATACGAGCGCAGTGGGATGGACAGCTCAGAAAAGGAGAGCAATGCACACGTTCTGTCGTGGAGCGTTTAGTGAAGAAACCAAACGGCTTCTCAAGGAAGACAGCCGGAATGGAGGAATCGCGTTTCTGAGCCAACCTTGCGCGGTTTGTGGTCTCGATGTCCTCGCCGAGAACAAGGCTGGCGAATGGGCCCCCAAATTGCATCACAAGCCTGCGGCGAGGCGGCTCTTAAAGGATTGGGGCCGTAAACGCTGATGGGTTGAACCGCACCTCACCGGCTGGCGGCGATCATCTGTGCGGCGTGCTGGAGACTGGTGTCGGTGACTTTGGCGCCGGACAACATGCGGGCGACTTCGTGAGTGCGGGAGCGGTCGTCGAGGACGCGGATGCGGGTTTGCGTGCGGCCGTCCTTCTCGCGCTTCTCGACGGCGAGATGCTGATCGGCAAAGGCAGCGATCTGCGGGAGGTGGGTGACGCAGAGGACCTGCTGGGCGCGGCCGAGGGCCTTGAGCTTTTGGCCGACGGCTTCGGCGGCGCGGCCTCCGATGCCAATGTCGATTTCGTCGAAGACGAGCGTGCGCGGCGTGGTCTTTTTCTTGGTTTTGGACGAGGACTCTTCCACTGCCACCTTTAAGGCGAGCAGGACGCGGGAGAGCTCTCCGCCGGAGGCGATTTCAACGAGCGGCTTGAGGGGCTCGCCGGGATTGGTGGCGATGCGGTATTCGACTTGGTCCCAGCCGGAGGAGGTCCATGCGGATTCCTGATCGCTTGAAGTGACGGCGACTTCAAATTTGGACTTCATGGCGAGAGAGTTGATCTGGGCTTCAGCGAGCTTGGCGAGCTTTTGGGCGGCGGCCTGGCGCTCGGCGGTAAGCGCAGAAGCAGCTTTGCGATATCCGGCCGCGGCTTTTTCGAGATCGGCGCGGAGGGTCTTCAAAATTTCGTCGCGGTCTTCGACCTCAGAGAGCTTGCGGGCGACATCTTCGCCGAATGCGACGACCTCGGCAACGGTCTTGCCATATTTGCGCTTGAGGCGGTCGAGGAGGGCGAGACGGTCTTCAATCTCGGCGAGGCGCTCGGGCGAGGCGTTGATGCCTTCGGCGTAGTCACGCAGTGAGGCCGCGATGTCAGAAATCGTGGCGCGGGCGGAGGCGAGCTGCTGGGCGGATTCGGCGAAGCGGGCGTCGTAGCGGGCGAGCTCCTCGACATTTCGCAAAGCGTCGCGGAGAGCGGCCTCGGCGCTGGCGCCACCTTCGTAGAGCTCGTCGAATGCGCTCATGGCGGCGGCGTAGAGTTTCTCGGCGTTGGCGAGGACACGCTTCTCGGTTTCGAGAGCTTCATCTTCGCCGGGCACGAGATGAGCTTGCTCGATCTCTTTGCGCTGATAGGTCCAGAGGTCGACCATGCGCAGACGGTCCTGCTCACCGAGGAGGAGGTCGTTGAGTTTGGCGAGACTGTCTTTCCAGCGAGCGTAGGCCTCGGCGACCGCATCTAACGAAATGCCGGCAAAGCGGTCGAGGAGAATGCGCTGCTGCGACTGGTCGAAGCTGGCGAGGCTTTCAGTCTGCGCGTGGACGAGAGCGAGCTCGGGCGCAAGCTGCTTGAGGACGGCGTTGGTGGCGGGCTGGTTGTTGACGAAGACGCGACCCTTGCCGGTGGAGAGGATTTCGCGGCGGAGAATGATGTCGGCGCCTTCGGCATCGATGCCGTTCAGTTCGAGGATGGATTCGGCGCTGGGCGTGGACTCGAAGACGCAGGAGACGACGGCTTTGTCGGCACCATGGCGAACCACCTCGACAGAGGATTTGCCGCCCATGAGGAGGGCGAGCGCGTCGACAAGGATGGATTTGCCGGCGCCGGTTTCGCCGGTGAGCAGATTGAGGCCGGGACCGAACGAGGCGATGGCATGATCGATGACGGCGTAGTTTTCAGCGCGCAGTTCGACGAGCATGGTCCGATTCCGTGAGTGGCTGATTAAGGGTTGAGATTTCCCAGGTCTCAAAATCGAGACCTGGGGCACCCTCGGTCCTGCGTGATCGAAACGACTGAGACGGAGAGCCTAAAAGGAATCCGAGCGCAGCATAGCATGAACGGCGGGGTTTGGAGGAGAGCGGTGAAGGACCGAGGAGGGGCTGCGGAGGCGGTCGTGGAGGCACCCAAACGGTCACTTGGGCGGTGGAACGCAGTCTGATACCGTTGAATATTGAGGTGATTGACGATTTATACGGTAGCATTGGCGTTCTTTTTGCAGGCTGACGGCGGCACGGGCGCGGCACAGCCGACGCAGGGCTTCAGCGCGCTGGCAGAGATGATTAGCAACATCGGGCCGATCGCAATTGGCACGTTGTTGCTGCTGCTGCTGGCTAGCCTGTACTCGTGGACGGTGATTCTGGGCAAGATGTCGACGTTCAAGAAGGCCACGACGCAGAGCCGGAGATTTATCCGCGCGTTCCGCAAGGCGACGCGGCTGCAGGAGATTGCGGCGCTGACCAGCGACTACAGCGCGAGCCCGCTGGCTCAGGTGTTTGAGGATGTGTATGAGACGTACAAGCGGCAGACGGGCGGGTCGGGACCTCCGCGGAACCTGGCGCCGCTGGAGCGCACGGCGCAGACGGCGACGAGCGAGGCGGTGACGTCGCTGGAACGGCGCATGACGTGGCTGGCGACGATTGCGGCGACAAGCCCATTTGTGGGGCTGTTCGGGACGGTGATGGGCGTGGTGGACGCGTTCCACGGGCTGGGGCAGGCGGGTTCGGCGACGCTGCGGGCCGTGGCCCCAGGCATCAGCGAAGCGCTTATCACCACGGCAGCGGGATTGTTTGTGGCCGTGCCGGCAGTGGTGGCGTACAACCAGTTCACAGCGCGGATCAGGCTCTTTGCCTCGGCGACCGATGATTTTTGCCGGGAGCTGCTGAACTCGCTCGAAGAGATGCCGGTGAAGATGCAGGCGCAGGCGCCGCCGCGCGGGCCGAGCGAGATGACGCCACGGGGACCGAGCGAGGTGCAGCGCGAGGCGGAGCGGAGCACTTACAGATAGCGGCTGCGGCCCGCGAGCCTGGACGAGATTCCGCCGGGGTTGGCCCTGGCATTCACGACGAGCCCCGAGTCAACACGCATGGCTGCGCCGGGTGGATGGGGCGAGATTCCGTGGAGGTTTGAACGTGGCCTTTACGACGAGCACAGGGCAAACACGCACGTCGCTGGCGGATATCAACATTACGCCGCTGGTGGACGTGGTGCTGGTGCTGCTGGTGATTTTCATGATCACCGAGCCGGTGCTGCAGTCGGGGATTGAAGTGAACGTGCCCAAGACGCGGACAGTGAAACAGATCACCGAGCAGCGGATGGTGGTGACGATCGACCGCGATCAGAATGTTTTTCTGAACGATCAGCCGGTGAACGTCCACGATCTGTCTGCGAAGCTGCACCAGGCGGGCGTGGACCCGGCTCACCAGTCGATCTATTTGCGCAGCGACGAGCGGGTGCCGTTCGGGGCCTTTGCCAGCGTGATGGACGCGGTGAAGCAGTCGGGGATCACGAATGTGTCGATTGTGACGCAGCCGCTGGAGACCAAGGAGACGGCGGGGAGCGGCGGGAAATGAGCGAGGCGAAGTTTGGTTGAGGATCGAGGTATCCCAGGTCTCAAAAGCGAGACCTGGGGCACCCACTTCTCTTATAGGCGAGCATCGCAAATGCGGGTCCTTCGACTCCGGTCGCCGCGGCGACCTTCGCTCAGGATGACAGAGCATTTTGGTGCTCAGGATGACGGGGCATGAACAGCATTCTGGAGGGCGGCGAGCACCTGGAGCGGGAACTGACGCCGGAGCCACTGGCGGGACCGGCGGCGGGCGCAGTGGGGCTGCATATCGCGCTGGCCGTAACCCTTGTGTACTACGCCTGGGTGATGGGGCTGTTTCATCACAACGTGTGGGGCAGTCCGGGCGCGGGCGGGGCCATTCAAGTAAGCCTAGTGAGCAGCGCGCTGCCACTACCCGCCGACCAGATCAACCAGAATGTTCTGGCAACGGAGACTCCCAGCCAGGCGCCGGCGAAGCCGAGCCCCAAGGAACAGAAGCACGTGGACGAAACGGCGATTCCGATTCTGGGCAAGCCAACCAGGCCGACGCCAAAGAACATACCCAAGACGCAACTGCATCAGCCGCCGCCCAGGCAGAATGTAGCGCAGTACGGCGAACAATCTGGCTCGGTGATGCCGCACCAGATGCAAATTGGATCGGCCGGACCGACGACGGTTGGGGACAACAATTTTGCAAGTCTGTACCCGTGGTATGTGGACCAGATCAACCGGAAGATGTCGCAGAGCTGGGACAAGGCGCAGGTGGATTCTCGCACGCCGAAGGGCGCGCGTGTGTTCCTGATCTTTACGATTTACCGGGACGGCAGCCACAGCAGACCGCAGCTCGACAACTCGAGCGGGAGCCCCACGCTGGACAACTCCTGCATACTCGGCGTGCAGCGCGTGGACACATTTGGTTCGCTGCCGCCCGCTTATAATCAAAGTACGCTGAAGGTGTCGTATTACTGCGAGTATTGAAAGACAGTGGTTAGTGGTTAGTGGTTAGTGATTAGCGGTTAGTGGTCAGTTATCAGCTTCTGGCTGCCAGCTCCAAGACTTTAGCTTTTCGGTGGTGGGCCACCGGCGGTTGTGAATGGCAAAGACCGTTTGGGGCCGCTTAAAGACGCGCACTCCAGCTTGAAGGTTGTTGTAGGACTCAGAGGCGAGAAACAGGCATCTAACTTTTTGCAGCATTGAGCGTCATCGAAAAAAGGCCCTTCGAGGGCGTGCGCATCACCATCCGTTAGCCAAGAGGAAGGATTGCACATCGCATGAAGGCAATAATCCGGGTCTTCCCCCTGTTTTTGCTTTCCCTGGCGTACTTTTTGACGCCGCAAATCTCCGCTCAAGACTGGGTGCACACCGGAACCAACCTGGGCAACGGGCGCATCCGCCTGGCCGCCGCGGATTTCAAGCCGGTGGGGAACGATCCCCAGACCGCGCCGCTGAAGGCCGTCTTCGACACAACGCTCTATAACGACCTCGGGAACGCAGGCATCTTCGACATGGTGTCAAAGAGCCTGGCGCCACAGGCGATGCCGGGATCGCCGCAGGAGCTTGTGGCGACTCAATGGTCGTCGGCGCCGGCTAATGCGGCCATGGTGGCGTTTGGCGCGCTCTCGGCGACCAACGGCCGGCTTGTCGCCTACGGATGGTTGACGGACGCGCGCACCGCGGGGAGCCCGCCGGTGCTGGCCAAACAATACAACGAGGCGGCCAGCGAAGAGATGGCCCGCACGGTTGCGCACCGGTTTGCCGACGACATCATCTACAGGCTGGGCGGCGGCATCAACGGCATTGCGGAGACCAAGATCTATTTTGTGAGCAACCGCACCGGTTCCAAAGAGATCTGGGAGATGGACTACGACGGAGCCAACCAGCACGCCGTGACTCATTTGGGCAGCATTTCGCTTTCGCCGCGCATCTCACCGGATAACTCGCGAATTGCCTTTGCCTCGCTGGAAAAGGCGGGATGGTCGATTCGCATGTTTTCGCTCGATCTGGGCCGCACGGTAAGCTTCCCTGCCGGCACGACCGGTGGAAGCAACTTGTCGCCGGCGTGGTCGGCAGACGGGCTGAAGGTCGCGTTCTCCTCGGCACGGTCCGGGCATCCGGAGATCTGGGTTGCGGACGCGAGCGGCTCCAGTGCTCACAGCTTGACGTCGTTCGGTTCGGACGTGTCTCCGGTTTGGAATCCGCGCACCGGCAACCAGCTTTCCTTTGTGAGTGGAAGGACGGGCGAGCCGCAGATCTACGTCATGGACAAAGATGGAGCCAACGTGCAGCGCATGACCGACAGCGGCTACGCCATCTCTCCTTCGTGGTCGCCCAACGGCGGCATGCTGGCGTTCAGCTGGAACCGCAAATACGGGCCCGGCGATCCCGGCGGCCAAGACGTCTACATCATGGACATCGCCAGCAAGAACTGGCTGCAGGCCACGCACGAAGCAGGGAACAACGATTTTCCGTCGTGGTCGCCGGATGGACGCCACGTCGTGTTCCAGCGTCAGATCGGCCACCGCACGCAGATTTGGACGATGCTGGCCGACGGGACCGAGCAGCATCAACTCACCTACTCCGGTGACAACATGATGCCCAACTGGAGTTGGAAGTGAGCTTTGTAAAGAGGCCGCCGCGGCGCCGTCGCGTTCCCACGTTGTAACCGGGATCGCGGGTTCGTTGGACTATCATTTGAAGGGTGCTGAGGTTCGACGGCAGTACGCGCGGCGACAAGAAAGCCCGATTGCCAGGAAGAAAGCCTTGACCTTTTTTCGAGAAGGAGAATTCCATTGAAGCTGCGGAAATCCGTTTTAGCGACTGCTCTTCTGCTTCTTGCCTTGACCGCTGTTTCAGGATGCAACAAGAAAAAGCAGCCCTTGCCGTCCGCGGAGGAAGCCCCGGCCGCATCGGTAGCAGCACCCACGGCACAGCTGACCGCAACGCCGACGGTGATCTCGGCCGGAGACCAGGTGCAGTTGACCTGGCGCACGACCGACGCGAGTTCTATTTCGATTGACGGCATCGGCGATGTTCCCTCGGTGGGCGTGAAGACGGTAACCCCGACGGAGTCGACCACCTATCACCTGGTGGCGCGCGGGGAGGGCGGCTCGGCCGACGCCTCGGCATACGTGACGGTAAACGCGCCGCCGGCGATCAGCGTGCCAAGCACAACCATGAGCGCGGAGGAAGAGTTCAACGCGCGTGTGCAGCCGATCTTCTTCGACTACGACACCTACGATATCCGGCCCGACGCGCAGGCCACGCTCTCGAAGGACGCCGATTACCTGACTGCAGCACTCGAACATCAAGATCGTGATTGGCGGCTACTGCGACGAGCGCGGCTCGGACGAGTACAACCTGGTTCTGGGACAGAACCGTGCCGAGGCGGCCAAGACCGCGCTGGTTACGGCCGGCGTGGCCGCTGACCGGATCCGCGTGATCAGCTACGGCAAGGAGAAGCCATTCTGCACCGAGTCGACCGAGGAGTGCTGGCAGTTGAACCGCAGAGACGGATTCACGATCGACAGGTAAGGCAGTTCGTAGCCAGTAGCCGGTAGCTTGTCGCTGTTGGCTGTTCGAGAGATTTAGGGCCCAGTTGTCCGGGGCAGCGGTCGGAGCCAGCCGGCAATTGATTCGCATCGATACGCGGCAGCCCCGCCCATCCGGCCGGGCTGCCGTATGTTGTAGTAAGGAAGGTTGAAGCATGCATAGATCACGCAACTCTCGCAATCGTCTGCTACCAACTGCGGCGCTGATTCTTCTCCTGGTTCCCGCGGCCGTCCCTGCACATGCGGTCTCAAAGGAGATCGTAGAGCTGCAGACACAGGTGCAGCAGTTGCTGGACATGGTGCAGCGGCTGCAATCGACGCTGGATGCGCGCATGGGCGTGCTGGAGCATCTGGCGCAGCAGACCGCCGACCAAGCCAACCAGGTGACCACGGCGGTGAATGCGCTGCAGCAGAAGCTTGGCGCGCAGGGCGACGCGGTGAGCGGAAAGGTGGATAGCGTGTCAGGGCAGGTGCAGTCGCTGAATGACTCAGTGGATGAGCTGAAGGCGCGCATCGCCAAGCTGGACAAGACGGTGCAGGATTTGCAGGCGCAACTGCAGGCCATGCAAGCGGCGCAGATGCAGACGCAAGCGGGAGCGACGCAACCGGGCGGCACCGCGGAGCCGGGCGGTCCGGGCCAGGGACCGGGCTTGACGGGCAACCCAGCGGGCGGCCCGGCGCTGGGCGCCACCGGTGCGCCGCAAGCGCCGCCGTTGCAGGAGACCGTGCAGGCCGGCGTGCGCGACTACAATGCCGGACGGTACCAGGTGGCCCAAGGGGAGTTCCAGGACGTGGTGCACTACTATCCGCTGGACGACATGGCCGGGACGGCGCAGTTTTACCTGGGCGAGATCACCTACCAGCAAAAGGACTACGCGACGGCCATCAACGAATACAACGCGGTGCTGGAAGGATTCAGCGGCAACGCCAAAGCTCCGGCGGCGCAATTGCACAAGGGATACGCCCTGCTGGCGATGAATAAGAAGGATGCGGGCATTCACGAGCTGCGGCTGCTCATCCAGCGGCATCCGCAGACACCGGAGGCACGTGCAGCGCGCAGCAGGCTGAACGAAATGGGTGTGAAGATTGTGCCGGCGTCACACTGAGATCACCGATCCGGCGCAAAGAGAAAGCCCCGCCACGAGCGGGGCTTTTTGTTTGTACTGAAAACCGGCGAGGGTCAGCTCTTGGCAGGGGCCGTGTCAGCCGGAGCAGTGCTGGCCGGGGTGGTATCGGGCGGAGTGGCGCCGGACCCTGCGGCATTGGCGGCGGCTGCGCTTTTGGCGACGCTCTTGTAGTGGCGGACGTCTGCGCCCTGCACCCAGAAGATGACGTCCTCAGCGATATTGGTGGCGTGATCGCCGACGCGTTCGAGGCTGCGGCAGATCATGAGCGCGTTGAGGGCCAGCGGCGCGAGATGGCTCTGTTCTTCCATCACGCCGGTCAGTGCTTTGAAGGCGGCCCGGTTCATCTGGTCCACAGCGTCGTCCATGGTGAGCACGCCGCGGGCCAGCTCGGCGTCGGCTTCGATGAAGGCTTGCAGGCTCTTGCGCACCATGTCGGCGGCCATTGAGGCCAGGCGGGGAATGTCGACAGGCAAGTCGACGGCGGCCATCTGCTGCATAAGGCGGACGCGGTCGCTGATGCTTTTGGCGGCGTCGCCCACGCGCTCGAGATCGGCGTTGATCTTGATCACGGCGAGGATGAAGCGCAGATCGATGGCCATGGGCTGCTCCATGGCGAGCAGGTCGAGGGCGGCCTGGTCGATGTCGCGCTCCATGCGGTTGATGGCGATCTCGCTGCGGTTGACCAGGTCGCAGATGGAGAGGTCGCGAACCCGGTAGGCCTCAATGGCGCGCTGAATGGCCTGCTCGGCCAGCCCGGCCATCACCAGGAGATTCTCCTTCAGGTCTTCCAGGCTTTGTTGAAAGCGAATGCGTGTCATCCGAACCTGCCCGTAATGTAATCCTCCGTGCGCTTGTCGGAAGGATTAGTAAAGATCTTGTGGGTCGAGTCGAACTCGACCATGCGGCCGTTGAGGAAGAAGCCGGTCTTCTCCGCTACGCGGGCCGCCTGCTGCATATTATGCGTCACAATCACGATGGTGTACTGCGACTTTAGTTGGAAAATGAGGTCCTCGATCTTGGAGGTGGAGACCGGGTCGAGGGCCGAGGCAGGCTCGTCCATGAGGAGAACTTCGGGGTCGACGGCCAGAGCGCGGGCGATGCAGAGGCGCTGCTGCTGGCCGCCGGAGAGGCTGGCGCCGGATTTCTTCTTCAGGTCGTCTTTGACTTCGTCCCAGAGGGCGGAGTTCTTGAGCGATTTTTCGACGGTCTCGTCGAGGGCGTGGCGGTTGGAGTACCCGTTGAGCTTGAGGCCGGCGGCGACGTTGTCGTAAATGGACATGGTGGGAAAGGGGTTGGGGCGCTGGAAGACCATGCCCACGCGGCGGCGAACCTCGACCGGCGAGGCACTCTGATAGATGTCGAGGTCGCCCATGCGGACGGTGCCGGTGACGCGGGCGATGGGATTGGTCTCATGCATGCGGTTGAGGCAG
Source organism: uncultured Acidobacteriaceae bacterium (assembly GCA_963836525.1). Lineage (GTDB taxonomy): Bacteria > Acidobacteriota > Terriglobia > Terriglobales > Acidobacteriaceae > Telmatobacter. The sequence goes on along the minus strand of CAWIJW010000009.1, from coordinate 469,908 downwards.
CGCACGAAGGTGCTTTTGCCGCAGCCGGAGGGGCCAATCAGCGCCGTAGCGTGGTTGGCGGGGATGTTCAGCGTGATGTCCTGCAGCGTGTGATTGGTGCCGTACCACGCGTTCAGATTGGTTACCTCGATGCTGACGCCCACTTAGCTTGCCCCTTTCAAGACGCCGCGGCTGGTGACGTATCGTACCAGGGAGACCGCGAGCACGATGAGAACAATCAAAACCAGCGATCCCGCCCACGCCAGCCGGTGCCAATCGTCGTAGGGAGATTGAGCATAAATCCAGATCTGTAGGGGAAGAGCTGCAATGGGCTCGTTCAGGCTGGTGCTCCAGAATCCGTTGCCCAACGCGGTGAAGATGAGTGGCGCGGTTTCTCCGGCGACGCGCGCGAAGGCCAGCATACAGCCGGTAATGATGCCGGGGGATGCGGTGCGGACAGTAATGGAGAGCACCGAGCGCCAGTTGGGCACGCCCAGGCCGAGCGCGGCTTCGCGGACAGCGTGGGGAACCATGAGGAGCATTTCTTCGGTGGTGCGGCAGATGGTGGGAATCATCATGATGCCCAGCGCCACACCGCCGGCGAGGGCCGAGAAATGATGTTGCGGCACGACGATGAGCGAGTAGGCGGCCAGGCCCATGACGATGGAGGGAACGCCGTTGAGGACGTCAGCGGTGAAGCGAATGGCATTGGCCAATTTGGTGCCGCGGCCAAATTCGGCCAGGTAGACGCCGCCACCAATGCCGATGGGTACGCCAATGAGGCTTGCAAGAGCGAGAAGGGTGACCGAGCCGACGATGGCGTTGGCCATTCCTCCGCCCGTCTCGCCGACCGGCGCGGGAATCTTGGTGAAGAAATCGAGATTCAGAGAGCTGGCGCCTTTCAGGATGAGATAGATGAAGATCGCCGCCAGCGGCACAATGACCAGGACCGTCGACAACACCGCCAGAGATGTTGCGGTTTTGTCGACCAGCCAGCGGAGGCGTGTACGCAATTGGAATTCCTTTGGCACTGTCTCTCCGATCTTCTTGTTCACCGATTGCTGCTTCTTTTTCGGTTTCTCAATGTGTAGTCGCGGGGGCCCCGCGCGTAACTGCCCAGACAAGCAGGCGAGCGATGGCGTTAACGATAATGGTGACGATAAAGAGGGCGAGACCAATTTCGATGAGCGCGCTGAGGTGCATGGCGGTCACGGCCTCGGTGAATTCGTTGGCAATGACAGAGGCCATGGAGCTGCCGGTGGCCAGCAAGGAACGATGGATTTCAGGGGTGTTGCCGATGACCATGGTGACAGCCATGGTTTCGCCCAGCGCGCGGCCGAGGCCGAGGATGATGGCGCCCACGATGCCGACGCGGGCATTGCGCAAAACGCCCATGCGAATCATTTCCCAGCGCGTGGCGCCCAGGGCCAGCACCGCCTCGCGCTGCGAGTGGGGCACGGCGGTCATCACTTCGCGAGTGAGTGAGGAGATGATGGGCAAGATCATGATGGCGAGAATGACAGCAGACGCGAAATAGCCGAGTCCGGTGGGGTTCTGGTCATCGACGAGGCCCGTCCAGCCAAGCGCCTTGATCAGCACAGGGTTGATGTATTGGCGGAGAAGGGGCACGAGAACGAAGACGGCCCACAAACCGTAAATGATGCTGGGAATGGCGGCCAGCAGTTCGGTGAGAAAGGCCAGAGGCGGGCGCAGGAATCCGGGACACATTTCGGTGAGGAAGATAGCGACGCCGACTGCAAGCGGAACCGCCAGCAACAACGACAGCAAGGAGGAGACCAGCGTGCCGTAGACGAAAGGCAGCGCGCTGAAGTAGCTGTTGACCGGGTCCCAGTAGGAAGGAAGATTGGTAGCCGGGTCGAAGTAGGTTTTCCAGAAAAATTGAAAGCCGAAAGCCTGCCAGGACAGTTGGGATCGCTGCACCAACTCCGTGGCGATGAGCACCACAATACCGAAGATGCTGAGCGCGCACAGAACCATGAGTGCCTGGAAGACGCGGTCGGCGAGGGCGGAGTTTCCGCGCGAAAGCAGGAAGAGGCGAATTGCCGAGTGCTCTGGCGACGCCGCACCTGTTGGAGCCTGGTGCTGGGTAGGGCTGGGCTCGGGTTCAGGCTGAGGCTGGGAAATGCGAATTTCGGGCACAGTGGCGTCCACAGAGGATCAGGCTAACGGCCAAATGTGAATGGCAGGTTACAAGTCTGAAAAATCAAGCGCATACGGGTGGAAATCCTGGAGATCCAGGAGGCCGACCGCGGGCCGAGGCAGGATTGCGGCAGCCGGGGGGAAAACGGGGCGGCCCGGAGGCGGAATAGGCGGCGGGAACCAGCCCCTCGGTTGCCACCGAGGCACAACCCGATAAGAAAATCGATTCAGTGGCCGAACGACGGTGTATCCTCTTGGCGAGGAGCGTGTTACATCTCGAACATGGCAAAGGAAAAGAAGGCAAAGCCGGCAGGGCATGTGAATCTGCGCATGCTCGCCAACCATCTGGGATTATCGCAGACCACGGTTTCTCTGGTTCTCAATAACTCGCCGAGCGCAAAGTCCATCCCCCAGGAGACGCGCGACCGGGTGACTGAAGCCGCGAACCGGCTCGACTACCGGCCAAATTACTTCGCCCGGTCGCTGAGGCAGAGCCGGTCAATGAGCGTGGGAGTGTTGGCGCCGGACCTGAGCGAAGGCTACTTCACGCGCGTGATGAGCGGGGTGGTGGAGGAGCTGACGGCGGCGCATTATTTTTACTTTACGGCGTGCCACGACTGGAAGCCGGAGCTGATCGAGCAGTATCCCAAGATGCTGGTGGAGCGGGCGGTGGACGGCTTTCTGCTGCTGAACACAGCAGTGGAGGAGCTTGAGGTACCGGTGCCGGTGGTGGCCATCTCGGCGCACTGCGCGGAAGAAAACGTAACCAACATTGTTCTCGATCATCACCTAGCGGTGCAGCAGGCGCTGATGCACTTGTACACGCTGGGCCACCGGCGGATTGCGATCATGCGCGGTCCGCGCGCCATTCCCGACTCGGAGTTCCGGTGGGAGAGCATCCAGCAAGTGGCCAAGGAGATGGACCTCCAGCTGGATCCGGCGCTGGCGATCCGCATCGACGCGGGGGGGTGGTCGATGAAGGCCGGGCAGCACCCCATGGCGCCGGAGATTGGCTACAAGCCGATGCAGGCGCTGCTGGAACGGACGCGCGAGTTTACCGCCGTGTTCTGTTTCAACGATATTGCCGCCATCGGCGCGATTCGCGCACTGAAGGATGCGGGGCTGAACGTGCCAGGCGACGTTTCGGTAGTGGGATTCGACGACATTCTCTCGGCGGCTTATGCCTCACCATCGCTGACCACCGTCCGCCAACCACTTTCGGAGATGGGCCGGCGCGGGGCGCAAATCCTGCTGGAGCGGATTGCCGACCGGAAGAAAGCGTTTCCATCCGACATCGTCGTGGAGCCGGAATTGGTGATTCGGGAGTCGACCGGGCCGGTAAAGAACGGGAGTTGAGCTGAGAACTCAGCGGCAGGCTGCCTCGAGCCAGCGGCTGATGTAGATCTGGGCGTGAGCTTCGCCGCAGTAGTGGCGCGCGCCGCGCGCGTCGGCGGCTTCCTTGGTCCACTTGTAGATGGTCAGTTGCGCATCGTTGCAGTGGATTACGATCCAGCGCTGCGGATTGCCGCTCTCCTCGCCGCAGATTTCACATCGATAGATAGTGCCGATCATGTGCGACCTCCAGCTGAAGCTCAATCTATCATCCCATTTTGCCCTGGTTGATTTTTTAGAGCTGAGCACGTAAAATTGTGCTACACGGAAATGCGTGCGACCATGAAAACCAACGTTACGTTGAAAATCGACGCCGATCTGCTGCGGGAGGCCCGGATTCTGGCGGCCGTGGAAGGATCTTCCATCAGCGCACTGCTGGCGGCCCGGTTGGAGCAGGCTGTGCGCGAGCGCAAGGGATACGACCAGGCGCGCAGGCGCGCCGTTGCCCGGTTGCGGACTGGCTTCGATCTGAAGTGGACGCCCCCTCGCTCGCGAGATGAACTGCATGAGCGATAAGTGTTTTGTGGATACCAACATTCTGGTCTACGCGCATGACCGCTCCGCGGGCGTCAAACATCAGCGCGCTCGTGCGCTCCTGGAGCAGCTTTGGGATTCAGGCCGGGGCGCATTGAGCACGCAGGTTCTGCAGGAGCTCTGCATCAACCTTCGCCGCAAGGCCGGCAAGCCTCTTTCCGTGGATGAAGTCCGTCTTTTGATACGCGACTACGCGACCTGGGAGGTGGTCACAAACTCTCCCGCGTCAATCCTGAAGGCATTGGATATTGAGATGCGTCACAAGATTTCCTTTTGGGACGCGCTCATCGTTCAGGCTGCCGAGGATGCGGGCGCAACGATCCTCTACTCCGAGGATTTGGCAGACGGACAGCGCTACGGAACGATTCGCGTGGTGAACCCGCTGATCTATCTGGTGACCCCGTAGGGGACGAGACTGATGCCTGTTCCCTTTCCCTGGTCCCTGTTATTCCAGCATCTGCAGATCCAGCGGCTCCACGAGCATGCAATCCAAGGAGCGGACCTGGGCCAGTGCGCGTTGCAGCGCGGAGGTCTTGCACGGCTCGACGGTGACCACGAAGGGCAGCGCATGAGCGGGATAGCCTGCCTTTTGCACGATGGCGCGAATGTTGATCTGCTCGTGGGCCAGCGCGGTGGTGATGGCGGCCACGATGCCCGGCCGGTCGACGACCAGAAAGCGGATGTAATGGGGGACCTCGAACTCGGCGCCGACGCGCGCCGGGGCGGAGGGAATTTCAACGCGCCGCGAGCCATGGGCGAGCGCCAGAAGATCGCTGACCACAGCGACCGCCGTGGGATGGCCGCCGGCGCCGTGGCCGGAAAAAACCACATCGCCGCCGTAGTGGCCGCTGGCGATGACCATGTTTTCCGTTCCCTGCGACCAGGCCAGCGGCGAACGCAGCGACACGAGCATGGGACCCACCGTGGCCGCGAGCCGGCCTTCCACCTGCTCGGCGCGCGACACCTGGCGGATGGTGCAGCCAAGGTCGCGGGCGTAGCTGAAGTCGACAGGCGTGATGGTAGTGAGGGACCGGGGAACGATCTCTTCTGGATTGACCTCGACGCGCAGGGCGAGACGCATGAGGATGGCGAGCTTGGCGCGGGCGTCGAATCCGCCGACGTCCTCGGTCGGGTCGGCTTCAGCGTAGCCTTTGGCCTGCGCCTCGGCCAGCACGGTTGCGTACTCCGCGCCTTCTTGCATCTTGCTCAGGATGAAGTTGGAGGTGCCGTTGAGAATGCCTTCGATGCGCTCGATGCGGTCGCCTGCCATGCCCTGCTCGAGGCCGGGGATGACGGGGATTCCGCCGGCGACGGCGGCGCCGTACTTGAGATGGCCGCCTTTGGCCGCGGCCAGCCGCTCCAGATCGACGCCGTGGTAGGCGATGAGCTTCTTGTTGGCGGTGACGACGCTCTTGCCCGCTTCAAGCGCGCGGCGCGCCCAGAATCCGGCGGGATCGAGGCCGCCGACGAGCTCCACAATCACATCCACATCGGAGGCGAGCACGGCATCGGCATCTTCGCTCCAGACGACGCTGGCGGGCACCCAATCCACGCGCTTGCGCGCCACGTTGCGGTTGAAGACGTGAGTCAGCTCCAGCCCGTGCGGCCTGGACTCGACGAGGATCCGCGCCACCGAGCTGCCCACCGTACCAAAGCCGAAGATGGCGATGCGCAGATGGCGGGCGATGCGGGGTTTGCGCGCGTGCGGAGCAGACGCGTCGAGTGGCGATGCGAAACTGTGCACGTCAGGCAAGTGAGTTTCCCTTACTGTGAATTGCCGCGGCGAAGCCACGCAATACCTTGATGATACCTGAGAGAACCAGTGAACAGAGACCCGTGTGGAGTGGCCAGCTCTCAGCTCCTGTCGCTGCACCACGAGTTGATGATTGTCACTTTCTTGTCGCTGGCTGCTGTCCGGCGCTCAGTGTCTGTTAGCATGATGTGCAGATGAGGCGCGGCTTCTCCATTTTCCTCATTGTCTTCTTCGGGCTGGGACCGCTTTCGGCGCTGCTCGAAGCAAGCGAGGACGCCAACCTGGCGCCGTGCTGCCGTAGGCACGGGGCGCACCATTGCGCCATGGCCATGCGCATGGCCGCGATGATGGCGAAAACCGAGTCGGGATCGACGCCGGTTCTGACCGCGCCGATGAGCTGCCCACTCTATCCTGGCACCACGTTCTCGATGCTGATGCCGGCTCATGCGTTGACGGCTACGCCGGCCAGCGTGTGCGCGGCGTTGATCGAGCTCGCCGGCGCCCGTTCGCGAACGCATGGCAGCGCACTCGATAACGGCTGCGCACGCACGCCGGGCGCGGCCCTCCGGCGCCGAACCTAAGCTAACAATTGCGCTGAAGACGATGGTACGAGCGGAATACGCCGTGCGGACAGTGCACTTGTGCGACTCGCTGGGGCTAAAGCCCCCATCTTTGTGGCTGGCATTGCGGTAGTCAGGGCCAAAGCCCCGACCTACCAGTCATGCCCTGATACAAAGCGCAGGAATGAGAGCGTGCGGTCATCCGCCTTACCTTCAGTCGCAGCTTCCTGAAGCGGCGTCACTCTCAGCAATTCCCCACACGTTGCCAGTTATCGTTGCGCTGCAAGCGCAGCTTGCGACGACTGCCTTTGTTCGAACGAGAACGAGTGCGAGGTCATTCTTATCATGCGAGGTCTTCATCTTGTTGCGGCAGCGCTGCTGCTGACCGCTTCCCTTCCCGCGCGCGCCACGGTCTTTGCCACCGTGCACGGGGTGGTGCACGATGCGGAGCACCGGCTGATTGCGCGCGCGCAGGTGGCGCTGCAGGCAGCGGATTCGGAGTTTGTGTTGCGCGCGACGACTAATGCGGGGGGAGAGTTCGAATTGCCGCAAACGCCGATCGGCGTGTACCAGCTGACCGTGACGGCGACGGGATTTGCCAGCGCGACGGAGACGGTTTCGGTGGTGTCGGGGACGAATCCGGTGCTGCATATTCCGCTTGACGTGGAAGGAGCGATGCAGTCGGTGGTAGTGCATGGCGAAACCAGCGCGGCCGACACGGCGACGCCAACGACGCTGATTACGCGGCAGACGATCGACGAGACGCCCGGAGCGGACCGCACCACGGGGACGGAGATGATTACCGACTACGTGCCCGGCGCCTATATGACGCACGACATGCTGCACATGCGCGGTGGCCATCAGACGAGCTGGCTGATCGACGGCGTGGCGATTCCGAATACCAAAATCGCGTCGAATGTGGGACCGCAGATCGATCCCAAGGACATTGATTCGCTGGAGACGGAGCGGGGCAGCTACGACGCCGATCTGGGCGACCGCACCTATGGGATGTTCAATGTGCTGCCGCGCAACGGATTCGAGTTCAATCGCGAGAGCGAGCTGATGCTGTATGCGGGGGATCTCGACACCGGCGAGGCGCAGGCTGCGTTCGGCGACCACACGGAGAAGACCGCGTGGTACGCGAGCGCGACGGGGTCGCGGTCCAACTACGGGCTGGCGACGCCGGTTGTGGCGATCGATCACGATGCGACCAACTCGGAGAGCGGGTTCGTGTCGCTGATCCACAACCAGACGGCGGAGGATCAGGTGCGCGTGGATGCGCAGATGCGGCAGGACTACTTTCAGGTACCGTTCGATCCGGATCCAAGCGACTGGGAACAGGCGAGCCAGTATTACGAGAGCTACGGATTGCGCGACGGACAGACCGAGCGCGACGCGTTTTTGATTGGAAACTGGGTGCACACCGTGTCGGCGAAGGCGCTGATCTCGGTGGCGCCGTTCTACCACTGGAACCAGGCGGACTACGATTCACCGGCGGTGGATGTTCCCGTGGCGACGACATGGCATCAGAACTCGAACTATGTGGGGGCGCAGGCAGATGCACGCCTGGATGCAGGATGGAACAGCTTTTCCGGCGGGCTCTACTCGTTCTACCAGAAAGAAGCTGACCTGTTCGGCGTTGCGGCCAACGGTCAGTGTCTCACTGCAACCTCCCCGTGCAACACTCCGGCTAACACCAGCGCGGTGCTGATGGAGTTTTCTCTTGGCGATCATCTGCGGCTGGGCCGGTACGTGACTCTGCTGGGCGGCGAACGGTTTTCAATTTACCGCGCGGAACTGGACGAAAGCGCGGCGTATCCGCGCATCGGCGCCTCGGTGCGGATTCCACGGCTGAACTGGGTGCTGCGCGGGTTCTACGGGCACTTTTTTCAACCCGCACCGGTCCAGACGGTTTCAAGTTCGGTGCTGAACTACGCGGGCAGTTTGCCCTCTGGCCAAAACACCTTCACGCCGCTGCACTCCGAACGCGACGAGGAACACCAGTTCGGCTTCGAAATCCCCTATAGGGGATGGATGCTGGATGTAGACACGTTTAAGACCCGCGTCAACAACTATCTGGACCATGCGAACCTGGGCGAATCGAACCTGTACTTCCCCATCGCCGTGGACGCAGCGCTGGTGCGGGCGTGGGAGATGACGCTGCACTCGCCTGAGTTGTGGCGGTCGGGGCAGTTTTATGTGACGTACTCGAACCAGATCGCCGAGCAGCGCGGCAACATAATCGGCGGATTTACGTGCAGTATTGCAAGCGACCCCGCGTGCGACTTGGGGCCGCAGTATGTTGCGCTCGATCACGACCAGCGCAACACGCTGAACACGGGATTCACGGCGAATTTGCCGGCGCATACGTGGTTCGCGACAAATGTGTACTACGGCTCGGGATTTGCAAACGGACTCGCCGGGGCCAACGAGGGGCCTTACAACGGGCCGTATCTGCCGGTGCACACCACATTCGACGCCTCAGTGGGGCATGCGCTGGGTGAGCGGTGGAAGCTGTCGGCGACGGTGATCAATGTGGCAAATCATCGCGTGTTGCTGGATAACTCGATCACGATTGGAGGGTTTCACTGGAACGATCCGCGGATGATTGCGGTGGAGGCGCGGTACCGGTTCCACTTTTAGCGAGTCAGCGAGTTAGCGAGTTGGCGAGTCAGCAAGTTAGCGGGCCAGCGAGTCAGGCTTGGACCGTGAATAGGCCGGGCAGCACGACGCCGGCCTTGTCTTCGACGATGTGAGTGAAGGCGGAGGCATTGAGCGGGTGCTCGGGGCCGATGTAGACCGTTCGCGCGCCGGATTGGCGGGCCCAGTGGACGAAGCCCGCGGCGGGGTAGACCGAGCCGGAGGTGCCGACGACGATCATCATTGTAGATTGGGCGATCTCGCGCTCGATGCGCGGCATTTCCAGTGGGATTTCTCCGAAGAAGACGATGTGGGGGCGCAGGCGGCCTCCGCACGAGCAGCGGGCGACCTCGTCGAGGCTGGCGTAGACGGCGTGGTCCTCGACGGGCGGGCGGCCGCACTCGCGCTCGCAGCGCGATTTGGAGAGCTCGCCGTGCATGTGGACGAGGTTCCGAGAGCCGGCGCGCTCGTGCAGGTCGTCGACGTTCTGCGTACAAAGGAAATAGCGGTCGGGGAGCTGCGCTTCAAGCTCGGCGAGTGCGATGTGCGCGAGGTTGGGACTGGCCTTGCAGCCCTGCGCGCGGCGTGAGGAGTAGAAGGCCCAGACGCCGGCAGGATCGCGGCGCCAGGCGTCGGGCGTGCACACGTCCTCGACGCGATAGCCGGCCCACAGGCCGTCCTCAGCGCGAAAGGTGGGCAGTCCGCTCTCGGCGCTGATGCCCGCGCCGGTGAGGACGAAGACGCGGTCGGTGGGATGAATCGAGATGGAGGACATGAAAGTGATTAGTGGTTAGTGGCTAGTGGTTAGTTATCAGTTGTCAGTGACCGGAGTTCAGAGTTCACGGCACGAGCAGAATCTTGCCGGTGGTTTTGCGCTCTTCGAGGTCAGTCTGGGCCTGGGCGGCGTCGGCCAGCGGATAGGTGTGCTCGGTGCGGAGTTTGAGCTCGCCTTTGGCGGCCCAGCCGAGCACGTCGCCTGCGCGCCACTCAAGCTCGGCGCGCGTGGCGATGTAATGCCAGAGCGTGGGCCGGGTGAGGAAGAGCGAACCCTTACTGTTGAGCTGAATGAGATCGAATGGAGGCACGGGGCCGCTGGAGGCTCCGAAGAGGGCCAGCAGGCCACGGGGACGCAGGCAGTTGAGGCTACCATCGAAGGTGGTCTTGCCCACGGAGTCGTAGACTACGTCGACGCCCTTGCCGCCGGTGAGGCGCTTGACCTCGGCTTCGAAGTCCTTCTCAGTGTAAAGAATCACGTCGGAGGCGCCGGCCTCGCGCGAGAGCTCGGCTTTGGCCTTGGTGGAGACGGTGGTGATGACGCGCGCGCCGATGCGCGCGGCGATCTGCGTGAGCAGCAGGCCCACGCCGCCAGCGCCGGCGTGCACCAGCGCCGTATCTCCCTTCTTGAGCGGAAACGTGGAGTAGGCAAGATAATGCGCGGTCATGCCCTGGAGCATGGCGGCAGCCGCATGCTCCAGGCTTAATCCTTCGGGAACCTTGACCAACTGCGCGGCCGGAACGAGAGCGTACTCGGCATAGCTGCCGATCACGCTGGTGGAAACGACGGCGTCGCCGGCTGCGAATCCGGTAACGCCGGGACCAAGTTCTTCCACCGTGCCCGCGGCTTCGCTGCCCGGAATGATAGGCAACGAGGTCTTGTAGACACCCTTGCGGAAGTAGATCTCAATGAAGTTGACACCGGTGGCCTCAATGCGAAGGAGAACCTGACCAGGACCTGGCAAGGGGATGGGCAGATCGGCGCGCTGCAAAACTTCGGGTCCGCCAGTGGAGTGGATCTGGATGGCTTTCATGTCAGGGTTAGGATGAACCCTTAGGCCAGCCTGCCGCAAGGGACATCGGGCAGTCAACAGTGGGTAGGGGTTGGAGATCCGATATTGATCCGGAATCAGAGAGAGAACTACTTGCAGCTTTGGAGTCAGCTTTCCACTGTTTCCTGCTAGCAATTTCCTGACTAGAAGGTGTCGTCCTTGCTCTCCGAGAGCAAGGTCTGCTCGTCGGCGGACTCCAACCGGACCAAGCGATCCACAGTGTAGGACGCGGGGCGCTGGCTGCTGTAGTAGTGGCGAACCTGCAGCTCGCCCAGAAGGCCGATGGCCAGCAACTGGATGCCGGCGACGATGAGTACGGAGGCGAGGACGAACAGGGGGCTGTGCTGATTCATCACGTCCATGTGGGGATTGAACAGCTTGATCGCCAACAGGACTGCGGCCATGATGCTGCCAACGAACATGCCCAAGATGCCCCAACCGCCGAAGAAGTGCAGCGGCCGGGTCATGTACTTGAGCAGGAAGCGAATGGTCAAGAGGTCAAAGAAGACACGGAAGGTACGCCCGAGGCCGTAATGGCTCTTGCCGCGCTCGCGGTTCACGTTGCGGATGGGGATTTCGCAGATGGATGCGCCGTACCAACTGGCGAGGGCGGGGATGAAGCGGTGCATCTCGCCATAGAGGGGAATGTTCTGGATGACTTCGCGGCGATAGGCTTTGAAGGTGGTGCCGAAGTCGTGGATGGGGACGCCGGAGAGCCGCGCCATGAGCCAGTTGGCGCAGGCGGAGGGAATGCGGCGCAGGATGAAGTTGTCGATGCGCACCTTGCGCCAGCCGGAGACGACGTCATAGCCCTCGTCGAGCTTTTCAAGAAAGGCAGGAATATCGCTGGGGTCGTGCTGAAGATCCCCGTCCATGGCCAGAATGAATTCGCCCGTAGCGTGGTCAAAGCCGGCCGCCAGCGCCGAGGTCTGGCCGAAGTTGCGGCGGAGCTTGACGACCAGGACGCGACTATCGACAGCGGCGATCTCTTCCAGAAGCTTGTACGTCCGGTCGGTGGACCCGTCATCCACCAGGATAAGCTCAAAAGAGTCCTCCACCTGCTCCATGACCTGCTTGAGCCGCGCGTACAAGATGGTCACGTTCTCTTCTTCGTTATGAAAGGGAACAACGATCGAATATTTGGCCATGCTAATCCCTTAGACGCGAGTTAGATGCGTGGAGGATACCTGACGTCCCGGAAAAATGCGCCGTGCAGCCTTTGCCAGGCCCAAACGGGGCCTCCACCAAGCGAAAAAAGCCCTCTGCCAAGCCTGCCCAAGTGTCAGTTGGCCAGCTCGTCGAGCATTGCCTGCATCTCATTGACGGCATGATTGTTACCGCTGCGCGCGGCACAACTTATGCCGGCCTTGAGCCGCTCGATTGCTTCCAGCTTTCTGCCCGCGCCAGCCAACGTCTGCGCGGCCATGAAGTAGCCCACAGTGTAGTCGGGATCATTGGCCAGCAGCGTGTCGAATTCGGCGAGCGCCATCGCTGTTTCGCCCTGCTTGGCTAGTTCCATGGCGAGTCCGTAGCGGGCAAAGCTGTTCTTGGGGTCGATCGCGAGAATTTCTCTTAATCCTGCGACTTTGTCCATCTTACTCGCGTCCAGCCCGATCTCGTTTCAGCAGACTGGGGATTTGCGTAATTGGCGGGGATTGCCGAAACTGGAACAAGATGCGCGGGCGAGAGTTCCAGGCCGAAGCTGCCGCCAAATCCATTGTAACTGGCCGGCGATGATGGCGGCGAGAAAAAGAGCGTGAAGGTGAACGGAGCGGAGGCGGCATGAGCAGCCATGAGACCCAACCGAAGGTGCGCACGGTGGCGAGCACGCAGTCGGAGAAGACGGAGATCGTGCTGCCTAACGACACCAACATGCTGGGGCACCTGCTGGGCGGGCGGCTCATGCACTTCATCGATCTGACGGCGGCAATGGCGGCGTACCGGCACGCGCGCGCGAACGTGGTGACAGCGGCCATGGATCATATCGATTTCATCCGGCCGGTGTACCTGGGCGATCTGGTGACGTTGAAGTCGAGCGTGAACCGGGCGTTTACGAGTTCGATGGAAGTGGGTGTGAAGGTGTGGGCAGAGAACACGCGGACGGGTGACGTGGCGCATGTTGCCAGCGCGTACCTGGTGTTTGTGGCCATGGACGAGCAGGGACGCGTACAGAAGGTTCCGCAAGTGAAGCCGGAGACGCCGGACGAAATACGGCGCTATGAAGATGCGCTGCGGCGGCGCGAACATCGCGAGCACGAGAGCGCGCGGCGCAAAGAGGCGAAGCTGGCCGCGGCCGCGCTGGCCGGCGGACCAGAGAAATCCTGACAGGCAAGACATTCGATCTGAAACAAAAGGAGAAACGAAAAATAATGGCCCATTCCCATGCCATGCCCTCGCCGGCAGCTTTGCCCGGCGTATCCAAGATCGTCGCAATCGGTTCCGGCAAGGGCGGCGTGGGCAAGACCACGGTGGCCGTCAACCTGGCGATCGCGCTGTCGAAGTTGGGCCAGCGCGTGGGGCTGATGGATGCCGACGTGTACGGGCCGAACGTTCCGCTGATGATGGGCACGTCGCAGCCGCCGAAGGTGGGCGCTGGCAACATGATTGAGCCCAATCTGACACATGGCATCAAGACGATTTCGATTGGGTACATTTCGCCCGGCGACAAACCGATGGTGATGCGTGGGCCGATGCTGCACCAAATCGTCCGGCAGTTCCTGCAGCAGGTGAACTGGGGCGAGCTGGATTACCTGATCGTGGATCTGCCGCCGGGAACGGGCGACGTGGCGATCTCGCTGGCGCAGACCGTGCCGCTGACGGGCGCGGTGGTGGTGTCGACGCCGAGCGACGTGAGCCTGGAGGATGCGCGCAAGGCGCTGGAGATGTTTGCGCAGGTGAATGTGGAGGTGCTAGGAATTGTGGAGAACATGAGCCACTTTACGTGCCCACACTGCCACCAGGAGATCGACATCTTTTCGCGCGGCGGCGCGGAGCGCACGGCGAAGCAGTTCAACGTGCCGTTCCTGGGAGCGATCGAGCTGCTACCGGCGATTCGCGAGGGCGGCGACCGCGGGCTTCCGGTGGCGCTGGCCGGACCCAAAAGCCCGCAGGCGGCAGCGTTCTACACGATGGCGGAAAAGCTGATGGAGCAGGCCGAAGCCGCGGCTGCATCGGCGTCGGATGTGATTGAGATCCGTTAGGCGGAGCGAGTGCCGGGCGCAGCAGACGGAAAAGCGGGGCGTGCGCTCCGCTTACTTTGCGTCGGTTCCCGGCGACTTCCAGTGGCCATGGACCCGAATCCAGTCGTTACCGTGCTTTTCCCAGTGATGCGGAACCCACACGTCGCCGGGATGCGGCGGCTGTTCCCAATGGCCTTTGACCCAAACGTAGTGTTGACCATCCCATTGGTGATGGCCGTGGATCCAGACCCAGCCTTCATGGGGCGGCGTTCCGGGAGTCTCAGGAACCGGCACAGGCGGCGGAACGCGTGGTTCCGGCGCATTCTGCGCCAATGAAGACGCTGGAATGAGACACAAGGCGAGCAACACTGCCAATGCGATCTTTTTCACAGAAATCTCAACCTCCGTGTTTTGATCGTGCCTGAACGGGAGAGTTTTTCCAGACGGCAATCATATCAACTCAGGGGCCGAAATGCGTTGGGCTTTGTTGAAAAAGGCGCGGTGGGCCGTGCCGGACGGGGAGAGGCGGCAAAGCCGGCCAGTCAATCGGCAACAGCGGCGGCTTCCCTGGGTGCAAAGACGTTGCCCATGCGCTGGATCTCCGCGCCAACGCTACGGAGCTTTTCTTCGAAGCGCTCGTAGCCGCGGTCCATGTGGTAAACGCGGTCGACAATGGACTCGCCCTCGGCGACCAGAGCGGCCAAGACCAGCGAAGCGGAGGCGCGCAGGTCAGAACACATGACGGCCGCGGCGGAGAGGCGAGCGGGGCCGCGCACCGTGGCGGTGCTTCCGTCGACTTTGATGTTGGCGCCCATGCGGACCAGCTCCTGCACGTGCATGAAGCGATTTTCGAAGATGTTTTCGCAGACCTGGCTGACGCCCTCGGCCTGCGTGGTCAGGGCCATGTACTGAGCCTGCATGTCGGTGGGAAAGCCGGGATACTCCTCGGTGGAGATGTCGGCGGCGAGCAGGCGAGTGGCGGCGCGGACGCGGGCTGCATCGGGGCCGAGCACGTCGACGCGGGCGCCAGCTTCGCGCAGCTTGGCCATGACGGCGCCGAGGTGAGCGGTGTTGCAGTTGGCGACGATCAGGTCGCCGCCGGTGATGGCGCCGGCCACCAGGAAGGTCCCCGCCTCAATGCGGTCGGGGTTGATGCGGTAACGCGCGCCGTGCAGGCTGGTCACGCCGCGCACGCGGATGGTCGCCGTTCCAGCGCCGTCAATTTGCGCTCCCATGGCGGTGAGCAGCGCAGCAAGGTCAACCACCTCCGGCTCGCGAGCGCAGTTCTCCATCAGCGTGTCGCCTTCAGCCAGCACCGCGGCCATGAGCAGGTCTTCAGTGCCCGTGACGGTGATCTTGTCGAAGACCAGATGCGCGCCGCGCAGGCGATCCGCGCGGGCATCGAGATATCCGTGCTCCTGGGTGATGGCTGCGCCCATCTTCTCCAGGCCCTTGAGGTGCAGATCGATGGGACGGCCGCCAATGGCGCATCCGCCGGGCATGGCCACGCGTGCCACGCCGAATCGGGCAATGAGGGGGCCGAGCACCAGCGAGCTGGCGCGCATAGTCTTGACAATCTCGTAGCGGGCGACGGGATCGGAGAGCGAGCGGCAACGGATGGTGGTGCGATCGTGCGACTCGCCCTCGCGTAACTCGACCGCGGCGCCCATGGAAACGAGCAGCCGCCGCTCGGTCTCGATGTCGCGCACCTGAGGAATGTTCTCGAGCGTGACTTCATCCTCGGTGAGGATGGCCGCGGCCATGCAAGGCAGGGCCGAGTTCTTCGCGCCGGAAACGCGAATGGTGCCGACGAGCGGATTGCCGCCGCGAATGACGAACTTATCCATACAAGTGCGAGCTTTCAGCTTTCAGCTTGTAGCTCTCAGCTCCCCAGTGTCAATGCGGCAGTAAGACGGATCGGAGGACGGGAAGACAGGCAGGCAGATTGGCTGATGGCGAGACAAAATGACTCACGACTGCCATAATTCGCAGGTCTTCGACTCTGCCTGCGCTCCGTTCTGATCGGCGCCCAGGCCGGTCAGTGCGACGGCTTCAACTGGGGTGCGATCCCCGACGCGAAGGTTTGGCCCACCGAGGAGAATCTCACCGCACTCCAGCGATAAGAATCCGTGGCTTGGGGTTCGGCGTTTTCGCTTAAATCCCGAATGGGTTGTGCTGGTCTTTCCCAATTCGTGGTTACTCGCCGTTCCAATAATTCCCTGCAGTTCATTGGTTGCCTCCTGGGGTTGGGAAGGCCGGCTTGCTGCACCGCCTTGACGGCGGTGCTCGCAGGCCCTAGTTTGCGGTCGGCTCTGCCGAACCGGTTGGACCAGGCGGACCAGGTGGAGTTGCCTGAGCCGTAGCCGGAACGAGATGGAGTGGCTGGTTGAGCGTAAAGAGGAGAACCGTGCCGGTGTCGAGCGTGGCCTGCGGATGGCTGATGAGCAAGTGCGCGGTGATGACGCTGGCGCCGATGATGCCTCCTGCCAGCGCGCCGCCTGGCCCGCCGAGAATGGCGCCCGTGACCACTCCGGCGCCGGTCGCGCCGCCGTATTCGATGCCGTCTTTCTTCAGGCGCGAGCCGGGCGTGATGGCGCCCTCGCTGCCGACGCGGTCATTCGAGCCCGGAGCGCCGCTGGTCTGGGCGTAGAGGTGGAATCGCGAGCCGTCGGAGAGAATCACCGTCTCAGGCTGCAGGCGCATGGAGCCGTGGCCGCCGAGGTGGCCGCTGGATACCGCAACCACTTTGCCATCGATTTCGGCGCCGGCGGGAATGAGCACCTGGCCGTCCTGAATCACGTCAGAGGCGACGCGGGTGCGGAACCGATCGCCGCTCTGGCTTTCGGCTGTGGAAAGGCGGTTGAGCAAACGGACGCGGATGACGGCGCCTTCACCGAGCGTTCCCGGAGCGAGCGGCGCCGGGTGCACGATGTCGCCATCGGGATCGTTGGCGGCCGGGCGCTCATTCAGCCCGGGCTGGGCTGTGGTGTCGGGCGCCACCTGCACGATGCCGTCGTCAGTACCGTCGAGCGGGCTGGAGGCGGCGTTCAGCGAGGAATCAGCCGAGGAGGGCTGCGGTGCTGACTGCACGGGGGGCTGTTGCGGTTGAACGGGAGCGACAGGCTGCACATAGGCCGGATGACTGGGTGAGGGCTTGGCTGCTGGCGGAGCTTGCGGCGCAGGCGTGGTGATCGTGTCGTCAGGCGGAGGATTTGAGGTGCCCTGATAGGGGTTCGACTGGCTCGCCTGCTGCGCTCCCAATGCGGCTGCGGTTGCGGCCAATAAGGCATAGACAAAAATGATCTGCTTCATCCCCATCTCCTTTACACCCCAGCGGCGAAGACCTACCGCCCCTGCTGCGCGACCCTGAGAAGCAGCCATCACTTCCTGGGGGCCCGGCCGTTGGGGATCCCGGTCTACCACCCCAGCATCCAAAGCGGCTTGCAGAGGACCCCGGTCTTTTTGCGGGCAAAGATCGCCTTCCCTGCTTTAGACCCCTCAACGACGGCAAAGTTCCGCGCCCGCAGCCCCTGTCTGCCTGCCACAGGCGTAAACCTATCCACGGTAAGCGTAGCGCGGCGTGGTCAATGGCGAAATGGTGGGCGATCGGCGGGTGCCGCGCATGGCAAGAATCAAGATAGTAACGCTCCGGCTGGCGCCGAGACTGCCCGCCAGCGTGTGACCGCCGCCACACGGACCAAACACGCCCGGTTTGCTAGAATCCGAACGGATAGAAGCAATTCTTCTGCATGCACTTTTTTCGCTGGACGGAGAGTTAAGTTGTGCACGCGCAGGGGCTTTTGAATACCATTCAAAGCGCCGCCGGAGAAGCCCTTGCCGTGGATCGCCGTCCCCAACTGAATGACCGGCTGCAGCACCGTATCGTGAGGAGCGAAATGACTGAAATTGTTGCCATACGTGCGCGTGAAGTCCTGGATTCGCGAGGTAATCCGACCGTAGAGGCGGACGTGATCCTGGAGGGCGGCGCGATGGGCCGCGCCATTGTGCCTTCGGGCGCTTCGACCGGCGAGCATGAGGCCGTGGAGCTGCGCGACGGTGACAAGAGCCACTACCTCGGCAAGGGCGTGCTACAGGCGGTGGCCAACGTGGAGACGGTGATTGCGCCGGAACTGGAAGGCATGGATGCGGCCAACCAGCGATTGATTGACCAGTCGATGATTGCGCTGGACGGAACGCCGAACAAGGGAAAGCTGGGAGCGAACGCGATTCTGGCTGTCAGCATGGCCGCGGCGCGGGCCGTGGCGCAGACGCTGGAGATTCCGCTGTATCGCTATCTGGGCGGAATCAACGCCAGCGTGCTGCCTACGCCGATGCTGAACGTGCTGAATGGCGGCGCCCACGCCGACTCGAACGTGGACTTTCAGGAGTTCATGATCATGCCGGTTGGCGCGGAGCGCTTCAGCGAGGCATTGCGCTGGGCGGCTGAGACGTTCCACACCCTGAAGAGCGTGCTGAAGAAGAAGGGCTACAACACGGCGGTGGGCGACGAGGGCGGATTTGCGCCTTCGCTCAAGTCAAACAGCGAGGCCATTGAGCTGATCCTCGAAGCCATTGAGCAGGCCGGCTACAAGCCCGGCGAGCAGATCGCCATTGCGCTCGATCCGGCGTCGAGCGAGTTCTACGACAAGGAGAAGAATCGCTACGTCTTCAAGAAGAGTGACAAGCGCGAGCTGACCAGCGCGGAGTTGGTGGGCTTCTACGACAACTGGACGCGGCAATATCCCATCGTCTCGCTCGAAGACGGCCTGGCCGAGGACGACTGGGATGGCTGGCGCATTCTCACCGACAAGCTCGGCGGGCGCATTCAGCTCGTGGGCGACGATATCTTCGTGACCAACGTCAAGCGCTTGCAGCGCGGCATCGAGGAGGGCGTGGCCAACTCGATCCTGATCAAGGTGAACCAGATCGGCACGGTGACCGAGACGCTGGAAGCGATCGAGCTGGCGAGCCGCTATGGCTATACGTCGGTGATTTCGCATCGTTCCGGCGAGACCGAGGATACATTCATCGCCGACCTGGCCGTGGCCACCGGCGTGGGCCAGATCAAGACCGGCTCGGTGAGCCGCACCGACCGCATCTCCAAGTACAACCAGTTGCTGCGCATTGAAGAGGAGCTGGGCTCGGGTGCAGTCTATCTGGGGCTGGAGAGCCTGAATTACAACGAGTAGGCGCTCGTTGATCGAAGTACGACAGGGCGGAGCGACGATGCGCCGCCCTGTTGCCGTTCGACGCATTCAGTTTCTGCATCGATGATTCGGCCGCCAATTCGCCCCATTAACGACTCGTACCGCCGGTGCTTGCAGCTTTATTAACCGCCTGCTCGATTTGTGTGGCGTCTCCAAGATAATAGTGACGAATCGATTTCAGATTTTCGTCAAGTTCCTGCACCCTCGGCACGCCCGTAGGAATATTGAGATTGACGATCTGCTGGTCAGGAACGTCTTCAAGATACTTGACGAGTGCTCGCAGGCTGTTGCCATGGGCCGCGATCAACACCTGCTTCCCTGACCGGATGCTGGGAGCGATCACTTCGTGCCAGCAGGGCAGAAAGCGATCGACGGTATCTTTCAGGCACTCAGTGAGGGGAAGCTGCTGCTTTGAAAGGTTGTGATAGCGCGGATCCTTCCCCGGATAACGCGGATCTGATTCGTCCAGCGCCGGTGGGCGAATGTCGTAACTGCGGCGCCAGATTTTCACCTGCTCCTCCCCATACTTCGCTGCCGTCTCAGCTTTGTTAAGTCCTTGCAACGCCCCATAATGCCGTTCGTTCAGCCGCCAGTCGCGCTCAACGGGAATCCACATAAGGTCCATTTCGTCCAGGGTGATCCACAGAGTGCGTATCGCGCGCTTCAGCACCGAGGTGAAGGCAATGTCGAAGTGATATCCCTGCTCCTTCAACATCCGGCCGGCCTGCGTGGCCTCTTCTCTTCCCTTCTCCGAAAGGTCGACGTCTGTCCAGCCCGTAAACAGGTTTTCCTTATTCCAAATGCTCTCTCCGTGGCGAAGCAAAACGACTTTGTACATCCCGATACTCTCTTTCCTTAGCTGAAATCTCTTTTTTGTTGGTGATTCGCTCCAATTATACGGAATCTCCATGCTGCTTTTCGGCTGCGAACCGAGCTTCCTCCATTCGCTTCCGCTCGCGATCGATTCGCCTTCGTTCCATAGGCAAAGACACAAATCGCTACTGGTTACGCAACGACGGCGCGCTACGTGACATCTCACCGACGCTGCTCGCCATTTTCAAGCTTGGCGAGCCGAAGGAGATGACGGGCGGGGACCTGCGCTTGGCGATCACGAAGTAAGCCGCGCCGCAGCCTGAATGCACGAAGGCCTCCCGAAACGGGAGGCCTTGAAGTTTTGAGCGCTTACCGCAGGTTAACGCATGCGCAGCGATCGGATGGCCGAGGGCAGGCGCTGCTCAAGGAGCCGCGCGCGCTCGGCGGCGATACCGCCCAGGTACGACGGAGCGGGGGTGGCCATGAGCACCAGCGCCATGGCGATCAGCGAGAAGCAAAGCCCGGCAATGCCCGCCGAAACCAGCATGTGGTACATGTCGAAGATGTCCAGGCCCAGAATCTTGAAGGCCACATGCTCCAATGGCCGGATGTGCTTGAGAACGGCGAGTGCGAAAAGGAAGAAAAGCGCGGAAAGTGACGTGAGGACCGCCAGCGTGACGTCGAGGCTGCGATGGAACCTCTGACGCGCACTGCAACGGGCGCATTCGGCAAAATGAAGCTCGTAGTCCCGGCGCATCTCTGGGGAGATCCCCGAGATGTCATAGCGCCAGCTTGCCAAAATTGCACCGACGACCCGGTCGGTGCATCTGCTTCGTGCCGTGGACATAAAGACTCACCCTGCAAAGAGTTCAGTTCAACCGCGGAGCTCGCGTCTGGTGATTCGCTACGGGAGCTACTCCATTGGACGCCCCATCCGTTGCAACGGATGCTAAGCTTCCTGCAAGTACACTGCACCACCACAGTCTGCCTGGCGCCTTACGCGGCCCATCTTGAGACTTGAATTTGTGGCCGTTACGTACTGACCATTGTAACTCCTCCGGCTAGAAACTGATAGCGGAAAGAGGCTGATGTTGCTCGGCGAGCAACAATCGGTTGGCCAAGAGGGTTGCCCTGCCCAAGAGGGCGCGCTCGGCCGAGACGCGGGCAAGCTCGGGAAGATTATTGTTTTCAGAGAGATGCGCAAGAATGATATACGCGGCCTGGCCGTCGTAGGCGGTGGAGAGAAACTCGGCCGCCGCCTCGTTGGAGAGGTGGCCCACGCGCGAAAGTACCCGTTGCTTGACCGACCAGGGGTAGGGGCCGTCGCGCAACATCTCCAGGTCGTGGTTGGACTCGAGCAGGAGCAGGTCGAGGTCCTGGAGCTGAGCCCGGACGTTGGGCGGGATGTAGCCGAGATCGGTAGCAAAGCCCATCCGTACCCCCTCGGAGCTGAAAACAAAACCCACCGGATCGGCGGCATCATGGGGAATGGTGAAGGGGCTGAGGCTGATATCGCCAATGGAGAAGGGCTCGCCGGCCTGAAAGTACTTGACGGCCGGAAGCCAGGTTGGGTCGTCCTTGAGGGAGGGTGGGCCCGCTTTGGCCGAGTCAGAGGGCGAGGCGGCGGAAGGGTCTGGCGACGGGGCGGGCTGGGTCTGGCATTCGGCCTCAGCCTCCTCGGGGTCGCTGTCTTCGAGTGCGGATTCGAGGGGCGAGGCTTCCGGTTCGGCCTGGCGTTCGGCGGCCTGCTTGCGGCAGAGCTCGAGCCATTGGGCATAGGTCATCTGGCGTCGCGGGGTAAGCCAGCGCATCCAGGCGCGATGCGTGGCCTCAGTGAAGTAAACGGGGATGCCGAGCTTGCGGGCGGTAATGGCCAGGCCGTTGATGTGATCCTGGTGCTCGTGAGTGATGACGATGGCGTTGAGAGTTTCAGGCGCTTCTCCGGCCAGATTCATGCGGCGGAAGAGCTCGCGGCAGCTCAGGCCGGCGTCTACCAGGATGCGCGTGCGCCCGGCGGAGACAACCGTGCTGTTGCCCTTCGATCCCGAGGCCAGCACCGTGAAGCGCACCATGGATTGAGAATACAATCAACTGCGCCAGCCGAAGAGAGAATCTGCCGTTGTATTCGGCGGTGACCGGGCAGCCGGCCGGTTCACTCCGGGCTCTGATCGAAAGTGAAGTGAGTCGCACGTGAAATTTCTCCCGTTTCTTTCCATGCTGCTTGCGTGCTGCGCGATGGCCCCAGCTTCGGCGGGCGCGCAAGCGGCTTCGGCCTCATCGAATAAGCCGGCTCCGGCACCGCCGTCCACCATCGTCTACCACAACAAGCAATATGGCTTCTGCTTCGTCCTGCCCGCGAGCTGGAAGGGGTTCACTGTTGTCACCGAGCAGTGGCGCGGGACGGTGTTCAGTTCCGGCCAGGTTGTTCATGGGCCACAGCTTCTCATTCGCAATCCCAAATGGACCAAGGAGCGTCCGTATCAGGACATTCCCATCATGGTCTTCACGCCAGCGCAATGGCAGCAGGTGGTTGCAGTCACAATGTCGGTGAGCGCAGCGCCCATCGGTCCCGCGAAGATGGGCGAGAACAGCCGGTATGTTTTCGCGCTGCCGCCGCGGTGGATCGGTTTTACCGACGCCCTTGGACAGGACGAAGTGAATTCCTGGATGGAGCAGAATCGGCTGCAGGCGCCATGCGGGAACAAGGCCACGCAGCCGGTAAAGGGCCTCCCCTAGTCAGCCGCCGGGGTGCCGGCGCTTGCGGACTCCTCAACGTGCCCCGGACGTCGACGCCGGAATCTCAATGGAGACGACCGTGCCGCGGCCGGGGTTGCTGACCACGTGGAAGCGAGCCTGGTTGCCGTAGAGAACTTCCAGCCGCTCCTGCACGTTTTTCATGCCGATGCCAGAGCTGGCGCTGCGAAAATCGGAGGCGGGCCGGGCGCGGATGCCCACACCGTCGTCGGCAACCTCGATGGAGATGCGGTCGCCTTCAAGGCGGCTGCGCAGGGTGATGGTGCCGCCGCGGATGCGCGGCTCCAGGCCGTGCTTGATGCTGTTCTCGATGAGCGGCTGCAGCAGAATGCTGGGTACCAGGATCTCGAGCGTGCGCGGATCGATTTCTTTTTCGACGCGCAGCTTGTCGGCGCCGAAGCGGACCACTTCGATGTCGAGATAATCGTCGGTGAACTCCAGCTCCTCGCGCAGCGGAACGTAAGCGTCGTGGTCCTTGAGCAGGGCGCGAAGGATGTTGGCCAGCTTGACCGTCATCTGGCGGGCCAGCTCCGGCTGGCTGCGCACCAGCGAGGCAACGGAGTTGAGTGTGTTGAAAAGGAAGTGGGGATTGATCTGGCGTTGCAGAGCGTCGAGGCGGGCTTCGAGCACGAGGCGCTTCTGCTCCTCGAGCGACATCTCCACGCGAAGCGCGTTCCAGACCTTGAGCGCAATGCCCACCACGATGGGAGCGCTCAGCCAAACCAGAGCCTGCAGCCAGATCTGGTCAGAAAGCAGCGCGAACAGGCGGTGGGGAAAGGCGTGGGCGATCCAGTCCCGGATCATCTCCATCACTGCGATGAGAACCAGGAGAAGAATCTGGCGGTCGATGCGCGGTTTGATCAGGTTGCGGCGCACCCAGCGGTAGAGGCTGAGATCGATGAAGGGAGTGAAGGACCAGATCTCTTCCTTCTCAACGAAACGGCTGATGGCGCCCGCGGCGAGGCCGAGGACGACATTAAAGGGCAGCGCAAGATACTCGTGGTGAAGGACGGCGGGGACCGACAAGACAGCGCCACTGAGCATGGCCCAGCCGGGGCCGATGAGCAGGCCGAGGAGAATGACGGTCTCAAAGGAGATGTCGGCGGCGAGGAAGTTGGGCACCACGAGGCGGACCCAAACGCCCAGCGTGAGCGGCACCAGAAAGAAGGCCAACAACGCCAGGGTCTGGGGGGGACGGCGCTGCTCGGCGAAGAATAGCCGGCGGAAGCTCGAAGCCCGCGCCAGGATGCTGGCCACGGAGGCGACCACGCCCAGCTTCACCAGCAGCGTGATAAGAAGGAGCTTATCCGTCACCCCATCAATGTACCGCGCGACGCGGGCGGAAGGCGAGAATCTCGGCGGCGTCTACAGCTTGATACGAATGAAGACCGCGCCCTCGGTGGGTTCTTCCGCATACGGAGCCGTGCGCTCGAATCTCATGCGGTCGTAGAGCGCCAGAGCATCGCGCATCGCCGGCATGGTGTCGCCCACGATCTCCTGGTAGCCGGCGGCGCGGGCTTCGATGATGACACCCACTCTAGGAGAGCCCGGCCGAGGCCATGGCCGCGAAAGCCAGGGCGCACGTAAAGGCGCTTGGCCTCGGCGCGTTGCGCATCCACGCGGCGAAGGGCGATGCACCCAACCGGCTGCGCGTCCATTGTGGCCAGCGCGAGGCGACCGTCGGGCGGCGCATAAGCGCCGGGCAGGCCGGCGAGCTCGTCGCCAAAGTTCTGGAAGCAGGGCGTGAAGCCGAAGGAGTCCCAGCATTCCTGGAGCAGGGTGCGAACCGAGGCAAGCGCGGCCTCGCCTTCGACCGGTTGAATCTGCCAGGTTGTGCACATCATGCTTTGCCTGGGTATCGAGAGCTATCGCCACTCGAAGCGCGCTGTCAAGGAAGCGGCGAGCGCAGGCCGGAATTGCGACCGCACCGTAAAATGGAGACATGGGATTGGAGAGGGTAAAGAAGGTCGCCGAAGCGGACTTTCCAACACGCTGGGGGAACTTCCGTATTCTGGGCTTCGAGGGCGTGCGAATCGAGGGCCAAGCCGGCTGCGAACCGGCCCGGACGGTGGAGGGTCTGGTGGCGCTGGTGATGGGCGACGTTCATTCGGCGCCGCCGCTGGTGCGCGTCCACTCGCAGTGCCTTACGGGCGACGTCTTTGGCTCACTGCGCTGCGATTGCCGGCTGCAACTGGAACTGGCGTTGACCAAGATCGCCGAGGAGGGCGCTGGAATTCTGCTCTACGAGCAGCAAGAGGGCCGCGGGATCGGGCTGATGGCCAAACTGAAGGCCTATGAACTGCAGGACCAGGGGCTCGACACAGTGGAGGCGAACGAGGAGTTGGGCTTTGCCGCCGACTGCCGCGATTACGATCTGCCGGCGGCGGCGCTAAAGCTGCTGGGCGTTTCGCGGGTGCGGCTGATGACGAACAATCCCGACAAGGTGTCGGCGCTGGAGTCCGCGGGGATCACGGTGACGGAACGCATCTCGGCCGAGGTCGCAACGCAGGAGAGCTTCGAGCGCTATCTGCGGACCAAGCAGGAAAAGATGGGCCATATCTTCGATAGTTCCAACGCAGTGGATGGCTGACACGGAACCAGCGGCATTTCTTGGGGAAGATCGCAGGACGGATTTCAGGTTGCCTGTGCAGCGCTCCGGCATCGAATTCATCGGAACCCCCTCCGCTAACACTCATCACTCGCCCGACCCACGAAGCGCTTGCTCAAGATCCTCGACCAACCGGAGCCGACGAACATCGAATTTGTCAGCTTCTGCAGGCAGATTGAGCCGGCGGAGAATCGGGGTAAGTACGGTCAAAATGCGTAGGATCTTCTATTTATCGTGCTAAAATCGCTGTCACTGGAATTGCGATGATCGACACCGAAGTGGAGTTCGGAACGACACCGGAGCTGACCGCGGAGATGATCCGCGCTCAGCTGGATCTCCTGATCCGGGATGAGGTCTTTCGCTCCAGCAAGAGATCCGTTGCTTTCCTCAAGTATGTCGTGGAAATGACTCTGAATGGGTCAGCAGATCAGATCAAGGAGCGCACCATCGGGGTCGAAGTGTTTGGCAGGGATCCGTCGTACGACACGAACCTCGATCACATTGTGCGCACCGCGGCCACAGAGCTTCGCAAGAGACTCGCCACGTACTATGTCGACGAGAAACACCGCCACGAACTGCGGATGGGTTTGGTTCCAGGATCGTACATTCCGAAATTCACACTTCCGGGACAAGCCAGGCACACTGGAGTGGAATCCGAAACCGAGGCGGAGCTGGTGGAAGCGCCGCTTGAGACACACGGCGCACATATCCAATTCGGACCGCTCCCTCTAACTGGTAAGAAGAAGCCAGCGAAAGAATCCGTGCAATGGTGGAGGCGCTGGTACACCGGCGTTGCGTTTGCTGCCGTAGCGGCGGGTGCGGTCTTCCTTGGATACAACTGGCTGCATAAGGCCAATCCTGAGGATCTGTTCTGGAAGCCGGTGCTGGAGACGCCGGGTCCGGTGCTGGTGGCGGTGGGCGATCATCCCAACGGCCCGCCAACGTTGCCAGCGGAGGATGGAAATGGAAGCCCCGTGACTCCGGTTCCAAGTTCGGACTCGTCACAGACGGTTCCATTTGCCGACACGGTGACGATCGCCAGGGTTGTGGGGGCCTTGGAGGCCAGAAACAAGGAAGTCCTTATTCGCAGGGGCAGCTCGAGTTCCTTCTCCGATCTCAGGAGCGGCGCCGTGGTCCTTATCGGAGCTTTCAACAACGAGTGGAGCCTGCGCTTGACCCGCCAGTTGCGCTATAGCCTGGCCATGGATGCAGACAGGCACCTGATCTACATTCGCGACGCGAAGAACCCGTCATCCCGCAGTTGGAGCTGGGGTACCAACCAGCCGCGCGAGCCGGTGACCGGAGCCAACAGCCCAAAATTGCAGGACTACGCCCTGATTTCCCGCATCCGGGACTCGGAGACGGGGCATGTTGTGGTCGTAATCGGGGGGCTCTACACGTATGGCACCGAGACCGCAGGGGAGTTCCTCACCAATCCGGAGTTGATGCAGGCAATCGCCAAAGAAGCGGGGCTCAACGGAGCGGAACGGAACCTCCAGATTGTCCTGGGAACGACGGTCACGGATGGCACTCCCGGGCCACCGAAGGTCCTGGCAGTTGCGGCCGATTAGACACGCCTTTCCGCAGAGGCCGTGGAGTTTGGCGCTTCAAGATAACCTACAGAAAATAATAAGGATAGTTCTAATTCCTGACCGTCAGGGACGGTATCTGTCTCATCAACCGTCAACTCGTTTCAATACAAACTTCAGGGTTCGGGTTTTCGTGTGCCCGGTGGTATCTGGTTCGGGCACGAAGCGTTTGGTAGGACTGACAGGAGCAGAACTTCAGGAGGCAAACATGAGAGCTTTTCCCAAGTTGATCGGTTGTTTTGTGGCTGTTTGCGCACTGTGCATTTGCGTCCCAGGCCGGTTGTCTGCACAAGGTTTTGGGAGCATCAACGGCACGGTGGCTGACGCGAGCGGCGCTGTGGTTCCCGGCGCCGAGGTTACTGCAACCCAGGCTGCTACAGGGATTTCGTCGAAGACGACGGCAGGCAGCCAAGGCAACTTCGTTTTTCCCATTCTGGCGCCGTCGGTTTACAACGTAACCGCCACGGCTGCGGGGTTTCAGGCATACACGCAGAATGGCGTGCAGCTACGCGCCGACGCCGCGGTGACAGTGAACATCACGTTGAAGCCCGGCAAAACCACTGAGACGGTGACGGTGAGCGCTGAGAACGCCCAGGTGGACCTGACTACGGGTACGCTCTCCCAGGTGATCGGCGTAGCGCAGGTGAACGAACTGCCGCTGAACGGCCGCAATGCAGCGGCTCTGACGGAGGAGGTGGCCGGCATTACCATTGCGCCGCCGGCCCAGGCCGACCAGGGAAATACCAAGACTTTTCCCATGGTCGTTGCCATCTCGGCCAACGGCACGTTTGTGGGCCAGACCAACTACATGCTCGACGGCGGCAATAACGTCGACGAGTACACCAACGTCAACATGCCCTTCCCCATGCCCGACTCCGTTCAGGAATTCAGCATCGAAACCAACAACTACAGCGCGCAATACGGTCAGAACGCAGGCGGCGTGGTGAACATCATCACCAAGAGCGGCACGAACCAGTGGCACGGCGATCTGTTCGAGTACGTCCGCAACCGCGCCCTGAATGCGGCAAACTACTTCACCTACAGCGCCTCGACCGGCAAAAAGACCGTCGACCCGCTCAAGCGAAATCAGTTCGGCGGCACGATTGGCGGCCCGCTGGAGATTCCGCACCTCTTCCAGACCAACAAGACCTTCGGATTCTTCGGCTACCAAAGGACAATCAACCACGGAGCCTCGGCCTCGACAAATACCACGCTGCCCACGATTCTCCAGGCAGGCGCGAGCTCTTCTGGCGCATCGCCGGGAACCAACAACCTGGTCTTTACTGATTGCGCCGCAGATCCGCTGATGCCGACTGCAATCCTCGCCCCCACGATCACTTGCGCGGCCGGCACCTCTAATGTTTGGAGCAAAACTGCCCTCAGCCCGGTTACGGTGAATCTGTTGAGCCATCTCCCGGCCTTAACGTCAACCGGCTCGCAGCTCATCGTCAAGCCGAACGTCTTCACCCAGGCTGAGATCACGGCCCGCGCCGATACGGAACTGACGCCGAAGGACAAGTTGACAGCGCGGTACTTCTCTGATGCATATGTCCTGGCGGGCGTGCTCAACACGTCCAATCTGCTGACCTATGCGGACGGGGCAGCGAACCACTATTACAACTCGCTGGTCTCTGAGACGCACACCTTCAGCGATCACGTCGTCAACAACTTCATCATGAGCTATCAGCTGATGAACGACTCCCGCGGGCCGATCGCGAGCGCCATCAGCGCGGCCGACCTCGGAGTCAACGTCTGGCAGCCTGCGTTCAAGCAAATCAATCAGATCCAGGTTCAACCCACTGGTAATTACTTCAACATTGGCGACAATCCGCAGGCGTTCTTCCGCCGTGCCAATTACACGCTGACCGACGATATTCACTTCCTGCTTGGCAGGCACAACATCGACGCCGGTTATCACGGCGAGGTCTCCAAGATCGACATCAACAACCTCTTCCAGCAGCCTGGCCAATTTAACTTCAATGGCAACATCACCGGCGACCCTGTCGCCAGCTTCCTGTTCGGGTTTCTGTATCAGTTCAACCAGGCATCGGGCCAGTTCTTCAATACGCGCGGCAAGTTCCAGGGAGCGTACGTTCAGGACAGTTGGAAGCTCAATCGCCGCCTGACGGTGGACTATGGCATCCGTTATGAGCCGTTCATTCCCTGGCACGAGATGCAAGGGCGCATGGGGAGCTTCTTCCCGTCGCTTTGGCAATCGAACACGCATTCGACGAAGTATCCTAATGCACCCGCCGGAATGCAGTTTGCGGGCGACTCGGGATTCAATTCGAACGGCGTTGCCTCAGCATACAACCACTTTATGCCGCGGCTCGGCTTTGCTTACGATGTCTCCGGCAACGGCAAGACGAGCGTGCGCGGCGGCGCCGGCATGTTCTTCGACAGCCGCATCAACAGCACCCTGTACAACATCTACTCGAACCTGGCGCCATTCATTACGTCCGTGGCTCTCCAAAACAGCGCCTCGATCTCCATGAGCTTCGCCAACCCCTACACCACCTATGGAATTACCAATCCCTTCCCGGCGCCACAGCCGCCTCCGTCCACTGCGGCGATTTCGGCTGCCCAGAGCTGGCTGACCTACGACCCCTACAAGGGCTTCCAGGACCCGCTCTTCTACGCCTGGGATCTGGCCGTCGAGCAACAACTCACGGGCAGCCTCTCACTCCGTGCTGCTTATGTTGGCACTCACGGCAGCCATCAGTGGCAGGACATGGAGCTGAACCCCGTCATCAGCGGGACACGCAAGTTCAATCAAGCGGGCTGCTCAACCACCAACAGTTGCTATCCGGGCACCATCACCGCGGCCAACACGGGCGGCAACACGAGCTTCAATTCGCTGCAAATCTCGGCTGAGCAGCGCGTCCGTTATGGCCTGAATCTGCTCTTCAACTACACGTGGTCAAAGACGCTCGACAATATGCCGTGGAACCAGGCAGCGACTTCGATTGGCAACAACAACTCCTTCGTCTATCCGATCACAGTCGCGAACTTCAAGGCTCTCGACCACGGACCGGCGGATTTCGATCACCGCAATGTGGTCGCCATGTCGTACGTGTACACGATTCCGAAGTTTCTCAACGATGCGCCCGCCGTGGCGAAGTACATCCTCAACGACTGGTCGACTACCGGGCTCTTCCAGTACCGGAGCGGCGATCCGCTGACCATTTTCTCCAGTAGCAACAACCTCGACGGATCGGGCCAGAATCGTGACCGCGCCGTATTCGGTGGCGGCTCAGCTTATGGCAACAACGCCTGTGCCGTGGGGGCCGCGAATTGCCAGTCGTGGTTGAACCAGGCTGCTTTCTCCAATCCAGCCAGCGGTGGCTTCGGGAACGTGGTCAAGGGCTCGTTCGTCGGACCTCATTACATCGACTGGGACGCCAGCCTGGCGCGCAAGTTCGCCTTCACGGAGCGCACGGGCCTGATATTCCGCGCCGAATACTTCAACCTTATGAACCACACCAACCTGGGCGATCCGGGCACTACAGTGGGCTCGTCGCTCGGCCGGATCACCAGCACCAGCCCGCAGAACTGGGCGGGAACGGCTCCGCAGAACGATCCGCGCATTGCCCAGTTGTCGTTAAAGCTGCAGTTCTAAAACCTGGGCTGGGGAGTGCGGTGCGTGCCGCACCCCCCAGCTCATTGTGCACTCTCGAATTCTGAAGGTTAGAGATTCGCTCGTTGCCGCAGTTTGTCACTGGTCGAGGGCCGAGGGCAGCGGCTGCAGGAAGCCGCTTTTATCTCAGAATGCAATGTGATCAGAATGCGAAGGCCACTCGATGATTGAGACGGCAGGATGGGAAACCCGCCACCGGTCGTGGAGAATACTGCAGGCGATCTGCCTGTCAGCGGTTGCCACGATTGCGCTGGCGCAGGGGCCGCGGCCGGCTGCGCAAACCGGGGCCCCCGCAGACGGGTCTTCGTCTACGGGATGGAAAACCGGGGCCCCCGCAGACGGGTCTTCGTCACCGGGGTGGAAAGCCGGGCCCCCCGGCGACCAGGGTCCCCAGGAAGCGAACTCTGCTCCTTGGGGTGGCGGCGACCGGTCTCCGTCGTCGGGGTGGAAGGCCGTTTATCGCAACCCCATCCTGTTCGCCGATTACTCCGATCCTGACGTCATCCGCGATGGCGCGAATTACTATCTTGTCGCTTCAACCTTTCACTTCGTGCCTGGCATTCCGATCTTACAGTCCACCGACCTCGTGCATTGGACGATCGTTGGACATGTGGTGGAGCGCCTGGACATGGACCCGCGCTACAGCATGGTCGGCGGCAATCGCTACGGCAAAGGGGTGTGGGCGCCTTCGATCAGGAAGCATGATGGGCTCTACTACGTGTATTTCCCCACGCCAAGCGAGGGGATCTTTGTCAGCACGGCGAAGGAGATCACCGGGCCCTGGAGCGCGCCGGAAGTCGTGATCGCGCAGGCCGGCCTCGAAGATCCGTGCCCCTTTTGGGACGACGACGGCAAGGCCTACCTGATCCACTCCATGACCGGCGCCGGCCCGCTCATCCTGCACCGCATGTCGCCGGATGGCAAGCACGTGCTAGATGAAGGCAAGGTCATTGTGGAGGATCCCGAGCACCTGCCTGTTCTTGAAGGGCCCAAGTTATACAAGCGCGCCGGATACTATTACATCTTTGCCCCGATTGGTGGCGTTGGCGCGGGTTCGCAGGCGGTATTGCGCTCGCGCCAGATTTACGGCCCATACGAACATCGTGTGGTGCTGGCGCAGGGCTCGACCAATATCAATGGTCCGCATCAAGGAGGTTATGTCGAGACTCCGGCTGGCGAAGGATGGTTCGTTCATTTTCAGGCCGACGGCGCGCATGGGCGCATTGTTCATCTCGAGCCGGTCCGTTGGGAGAACGACTGGCCGGTTATCGGGGCGGATCCTGACGGCGCCTCCACCGGACAACCCACGCCCTCCGGCCCGATTCCAGGTCACCCCAGTGTGCCTTCCGAGCAGCGGCCACAGACCTCCGACGACTTCAATGATGCGCAGCTCGGGCCGCAGTGGGAGTGGAATCATAACCCCGACGATGCGCACTGGTCATTGAGCGCCCGGCCCGGTTATCTGCGGCTCATTCCCATGCCAGCGGAGGGCCTTCTCTCCGCGCGCAATACGCTCACGCAATGCATGCAGGACAACGCGTTTGAATTCACCGTCCGCCTGGACCTGGCGGGGATGAAGCCCGGCGTGCATACCGGCTTGGCCATGTTTGAGAAATCCGCCAGCGGACTTGAGATTGAACAAAAGGGGCGAGAGCGGCGGTTGGACTTTTTTCACCTTCAGGAACAGACCGCCGGGCCGGTTCTTTCGCAAGCGGTGATCCAGCTTCGCGTGCGCGTCAATGGCGATCTGGCTCGCTATTCGTACAGTCTCGACGATGGCAAGACTTTTCACGAACTTGGCGCGGTTACGCCCATCCGATTCAGTTGGTGGAAGGGATCGCGGCCCGCTCTGTTCGCTTACACCACGCTTGCCATTGACGCCGGAGCCGTCGACTTCGACTGGGTCCACTATCAGCCTCTGGGCCCAAACCCCTGGTAGGCTGGCAAGTGAGCTTACGGCGACCGCCGAAAAGGACGAATGATCTCTAATGCATTCACGGCGAGAGTTCATCGCAAATGGAGCTAAGGCCGCGGTCGCGATTGCCGCTGCCGGGCCGGCGGCATCGCTGCTTCGAGCTCGCGGGTATCGCAGCGAGAACGCACACAATCTGCCCGGCTCGTTTCATGTCGTCTCCGGATCGCGCTCACTCAGAGCGCATGCGCGCCGCCACGGCTTGATCTTCGGCTCCGCGGTCATCATTCACACTGTGCAGGTGATCCCAGACTTCGCCGAATTGGTCCGCGAGCAGTGCGGTATTGTCGTTCCCGCCGGCGAGCTGAAATGGCTTGCGTTGCGCCCCGCGCCCGACCGCTACGACTTCTCCCGCCCCGACTTCCTGCTCGCATTCGCTCAACGCAATCACATGCTCATGCGCGGGCACACGCTCTGCTGGCACCCGTCCGTTCCCGAGTGGATCCAAACCCCTGAGAACCGCCCCAACACCCGTCAGTTTTTTATCGACCACATTACGACCGTGTGTAAGCACTATGCGGGGCACATGCACTCGTGGGATGTGGTCAACGAGGCGATCCTTCCCAGCGATGCACAGCCCGGCGGGCTGCGCAAGTCTTTCTGGTACGAACAGGTCGGGCCGGATTACATCGACCTGGCCTTCCGGATGGCGCGAGCCGCCGATCCCCAGGCCCGCTTGACGTACAACGACTATGGAGTCGAGTACGACAGCGAGGAAAACGGGGAACGGCGCCAGCGCATCCTCGAACTGCTGCGCGGCATGCAGAAGCGCAACGTTCCGCTGGATGCTGTGGGCATTCAAAGCCACGTGAAGGCCGCCCAGCCCTATACCTTCGGCAAGGGACTGGCCGACTATATTGAGGCCATCCGCCAGATGGGCCTTGAGGTCCATCTCACCGAACTCGACGTGAACGAGGACGATATTGTCCCTGACGATCCCGAGAAACGCGATGCGATCATCGCGCAGACCTACACCGACTATCTTCGTGTCGCTCTTGCGAATCCGGCGGTGAAGCTGGTGCTCACATGGGATCTGAGCGACCGGTTCACCTGGCTCAACAATGGGCCCACGCACCACCGCAAGCAGCCCAATCGCCCGCAGCGATCGCTCCCATTTGACAGCGACTACCGTCCCAAAGAGGCCTTCTTCGCGATCAGGGATAGCTTCGATCGCAGGCCGGTAAAATAGTGTCAGGTTTCCAGCCCGAACTGGCCGCGTGCTGAAGGCCTTGCAGGTCTCCGCGCCGCCACTTCCCTGTCAGGAAACCGGAATAGCCGCTGAGGGCGATCAACCGTGTATTCTAGGGTTACTTTCGTGGACTTTTCCGAGCGAGAGCCTGCGATTTGTGCTGATAATAGACGATGAAAGCAAGGAGATCCGTATGTTTCGCCGTTACAGCCTCCCCCTGGCCCTGATGCTGGCCGCTGTAGCTTTTCCGCTACGCGCGCAGACCGGATGCGACGACTCACCGGAAGATCCGACCATCGTGCTGGCTCTGGTGGGCGGCGCGGGCGCGCTGGCAGCGAGTCTGCGGGCTGCGCGCAGGCGTAAGGAGTAGCTTTCGAGGGGCGAGCCGGTCCCGCCCGTTCTTAGAATGGAGAATACGACCGTGAAGTTCCCGCGTATTCTTCTCTCGATTTTGGTTTCTGTTTCTTTGGCTGCAATCGGCGGTTGCGGCGGAAGTATTTCCTCCGGGGGCGGGGGCGGAGGTGGGTCCGGAGACGGTTGCAGTGCGAGCTCGGGGTCCACCGCCAGCACGCCCACTTCGTGCCCTGCCAGAACACCGCTCTCGGGCGTGTCGTTTGCCGGAAAAGTGCTTGCCGCCTCACATCCAGTGAGCGGAGCCTCAGTGAACTCTATGCCGCAGGGAACACGGGCAACGGCCCCGCGCCCACAGCACTGCTGGCAACGGCGGCGTCTTCCGCGGCCGATGGCTCGTTTCACCGTCCCCGCCGGATACACCTGCCCTTCGGCGCAGACCCCTGTCTATTTGCTCTCGAAGGGTGGCCAGCCGGCCTCAGCTTCCTCGGCCAATTCCTCCCTTTGGCTCATGACCGCGCTTGGCCCCTGCGCCAGCATCAACTCCGGGAGCACGTTTGTTCTCGACGAAGTGACAACGGCCGCTTCGGTTTGGTCGCTGGCTTCGTTTATGTCCAGCGGCGGCAATGTGGGCGCTAGTTGCACCAATACTGCAGGATTGGACAACGCATTTCTGACCGCGAACAGCCTAGTGAACATGACCACTGGCACGTCGCCGGGAGCGGGACTTCCCTCCACGCTCGCAGCGCCTACCAGCAAGCTGAACACGCTTGCCAATGCCCTGGCCTCCTGCACTCTCTCTGCGGGCGGCAACGCCTGTTCTCCGCTATTCAACGCCGCGGCCGCAGGCAACAACGCACCCGGCAACACGCTCGATGCGGCGCTCGATATCGCGCGTGCTCCCGGCAACAACGTTGCGGCCATCTATGCGTTGGCCGCGAACAACGCTGTCTTCTCACCAGCTCTTTCCGCGGCGCCTCCGGACTGGATGCTGCATAACACAATCTCAGGCGGAGGCATGAACCTGCCCACGTCGGTCAGCGTGGCCGCGTCAGGAGATGTCTGGGTATCAAGCTACTTCAACGTCGTGTCGGAGTTTTCACCCAGCGGCGCCGCCATCTTCCCTGCTGGCATCAGCGGCTTCGGCATCAACCAGTCTTATGGCATGGCGCTGGACATTGAAGGCAATGTCTGGATCGCCAATGAGCAGACCACCTCGAACAGCGGGAGCGGCAACCTAACCGAGCTGAGCCCTTCAGGCCAGGCCCTTGCGACAGGACTCACCGGCGGCGGAATCAACTTTCCCATCGCGGCGGCCGCAGACATGAACGGCAATATGTGGTTTGCCGACTACGGCGACTCAAAGGTGACGCTGCTCTCAGGCTCCGGCTCGCCGCTTTCGAGCGCCGGCGGCTGGGGCGGAACATCCCTTGCATTCCCTGTCGCGCTGGCCGTCGACGCCAGCCACAACGCCTGGGTGGCCAACCAGGCGGGCCTGGTCCCCATCACCAAAATTTCAGCGGATGGCTCGCAGGTGACCAACTACGACTGCGATTGCAATGGGGCGTCCGGCGTCGCCACTGACCAGAACGGCAATGTTTGGGTCGCCAATTACTACGGCAATAGCATCAGCGAAGTAAATACCTGCGGAACCCTGGAGTTGGACGCAGCAACCGGCGGCGGCGTGCGGCGGCCTCAGGGAATTGCGATCGATGGGGCTGGGACGGTGTGGGTGGCCAACTACCAGGGCAATTCTCTTTCTGAGATTGGCGGTTCATCAAGCGCCGCGCCTGGGATGTTCCTGTCGCCGTCAAGCGGCTTCGGAACCGACGCTTCCCTTCTCGAGCCCTATGCCCTCGCCATCGATTCGAGCGGAAACATCTGGGTCTCGAACTCCGGGAAGAATACGCTCACGCAGTTTATCGGGATCGCGGCGCCGGTGAAAACGCCATTGGCTGGCCCGCCGCAATCGCCTTGAGCAACGGGATGCGATGATATCCAACAAAGGATTGGCAGCGCCCATGGCGGAAAAGGTGGAGCTCGCGTCGTCTCCCGGGGAGACTGTGCTGGAGCCAGAATTGGATTCCGGCTGGCCGACCGCGCCGTCGATTGCGCTGTGGTGCTGCATCGCCATTCTGACGGCGGCCGGCTGCCTTGGCATCTATCGGGAGATCGCTCTGCTGTGGAGATGCTGGACCACCGATCCCCTGCGGTCGATCGGCATGTTGATTCCTCCCGTAAGCATTGTGCTCACCCTCCGCGTGTGGCGGCGAGCCGGGTGGCAGATGCGCGGAACCTGGTGGGGCTTGCTGGTGATCGGGCTCTCTTTTGTCCTCAGCCTGGTCCGCGAGAGCGCGTTGCTCTTCGTCACTGCCGGCGGGGCGCTGGTCTCCCTCATCCCGCTGTCCTTGCCCGTCTATGTTTATGGCAGCGGCATTGTTCTTCTGTTTGCCGGCACGCGAGTGTGGCGCAGGGCTTGGTTTCCCCTGGGGTTGTTGTTGCTCTCCCAGCCCGTGCCCGTGCTGTCAACCAGCATGATCGATATCCCGCTGCAAAACATCTCCGCCCATGTCGCACGCTCCTTTGCCACGTTGATTCACTTTGCGCCCACCACTCCGCAACTGCGCCTGATGTTCGCGCCGGACTTCGGCATGTTTATCGCGCCCGGCTGCGACGGGATTCGTGGCGCGGTCGCCCTGGGCTATGTCGCGCTGGTCCTCGGTTATCTGAAGCGTGTTTCCTTTCGCCGCTGGGCGGCGTACGTCATCGGCGGAGTGCTTCTTGGATATCTCTTCAATTTCATCCGGCTCTGCGTTCTCGTTCTCTATTACCGCATCGCACTTGGGTCTCCGACGCTCGAGGGCGTGGCGAAGCAAGTGGATTATGTGATTGGCTCCTGCCTGTTTCTGGTTGCGATTCTGCTTTTCTTGTGGCTCGTGCGACAAAAGCAGGAGACCCTGCATCCGGCAAGCTCGCCGCTCGACAAGGGAGGGCCTTCGCCGAGCGTCCGAAACCTCTTTCTGAAGTCCGCGGCATTTGCGGCCATGCTGCTGGCGATCCTTGCGCTGCCTTCCTCCGCGCTTCGAAGCAAGGCGCCGGCCGCTGCCGCGTCTTTCAACGGTCGCATGCCGAAACAGATTGGCGGCTTCACGCTCAGCCGCTCCTGGTATGAACAATCCGGTGGCAAGACTCTTGTCGAAAGCGGAGCCTACTCCGCGCCCGGATCGGACGAGATCATCCTTGCCGTTTGGGTTGCGCCGTCTGTCTACTTCCACGATGCCAACTCGTGCTGGCTGGCGCGTGGCTTGCAGCCCGACCTTCTCACCACCCTGCCCTTCGTCACCGCGCAGAGAACGCCCCTCAATCTCAGCACGGGGTTCTACAACGACGGAGTGACCGACAGCATCGTGGTGAGTGTCGCTTGCACACCGGGGTCATGCTCGCAGTCGCAGCAGGTCGCTTCGAAGGGCCGCTTCAGCTTTATCCTTCTGCGGCCGCGAATGAGCGAGCTTGCCGCCCCGGGCGCGCACCCCGTTCCCATCATGATTCGCATCGATCGGCTCCATTCAGACACACCAAAGACCGTGACGCACAGCCTTCTTACCGCTGAGGTCCAGAAATTTCTCTCCGGCTTCGACCCCATGAGCCTCAGCCGGATGTTCCAGTGACGGCGTACTCGCGTACGATCGCCGTCCAGAGAAGAGTCGCGAGCAGCACCACAAGGGCTTGGCGGATGTCCTCTTCTGCGATGGGCCGCGCCTCTTCTGCTGCCTTCTTCACGACTTGACGCACATAAGAATCACAAAAGACCATTGACCATTCGGCTGGTATCAATGCAGCCTGCCCGTGACCGTCGAGGTGCACGCCGGAAGGCGCACCAAGATTGTCCGCGAAGCGGACCAGCCCGGGTATTGGGGCATACTTCAACCGATCGGGCAGAGAGGAAGAAACCTGCTCAAGAAGCTTCCGGGCCGGCACTCGAAAATCCTCGGGAACCGCTTCCAAAAGGATGAGATCGGTGATGTCTACGCTGATATGTTGCCCGACCAAGGGATCCTCGGAGTTCCTCGCCCGCGCGTAAGCAATGCTTGCGTTGCGGGCCAGATCGCGATCGACGTCATCCAGGTGTTGCGGGCTCGGCGACATGCGAGCGTAGTATCGATATCTCGCCAAGTAGGAAAGCTCCGCCTCCGATCCTCGAAAATGTTCATACTGATAGAGAAGGTCTTCCTCAAGCGATGAGAGCCCTCGCGACCGTGCCAGTGTGGCATACCACTTGAATGCTTTGTGCAGGTACCAGCCGCGTGTCTTATTGAGACGGTCTTCGTCTGAATTCTCACCGAAAATGTTGAAGCTCAGTTGGTTGAACATGTCGGTGTAGTCTTCTCGCAGTTGTACGATCACGTCAGACCACAGCAGACTGGCCGACTCCAGGTGTTCATCCAGGGAGCTCTCGGGAAAAAACGCGAAGTAGGGAGAGTAGCCGCCGTCACGATGAATTTTGCCCCGGACAAACCCGGGCTTCATGGCGACTAGAAAGAGGTGAAACCCGTGAACCTCCTCAGTGCGGATGTCGCGTAGTTGTACCTGGTCGAGTCCATGCGCATCCTTCCCAAACAACAGCGGATAGAGTCCGTACTTGTTCAGCTCTCCCGTCAGGATCCGCTCCAGAAGTGACTTGAAGCCGGAAAGATGGCCAAGCTCAGGAGGCAAGAAGATCCGCCAATCCATATCGCGTATGTAATCCCAATCCACCTGCCTCCAGCGGTGGACGCTCAAGCCCAGGCTTCCGTAGGGGGAAATCGGCGTTTTCCCCACGTATTCCAAAAGATGCGGGCTCGTAGAAGCGAAAGCGCGAAGAGTCTCATCGACAACGTAGCGGACCAAAGGAAGCAGCGCAATGTCTTGGGAACCTCCGAATCGTTCCTTGGGCAGCAGAAAAGGTTCCGCGCTGACAAGGTTGCGATGTGCCGCAACGAGAGGCTGAATCCGCAAACCCTGAAAGGACAGGTTCTCCGCTGCGTTTGGGAAAAGGAACTCCAGTGCCCCGGGAGGAATGGGATTTCGGGAGAGAATAGCGCGCAGAGTTTCCTCGGCGATCGATCCTTTGCTTTTCGCGGAAGCTTGGCGCGTAACCATGGCCTTCTTGTCGAGCAGCTATTCAAAATTGTAGCCTTCTGAGGCGCGCGTGTTCTGTCCGGTTTACGGCCTTCGATGACGGATTTTCGTCAACAGGGCAACCCCTATGCCGGCAATGAGCAGACGCTCTACCATGCAAAGCAGCGGACAATTGCTCGCTGTATTCACTCGAAGCAAGGGGAAGCAGCTAGAGGCTCAACGGCTGTCTCTGAAGGAAATCAAGCGCGGCAAGAAGCGCACCCGGTTTCGGCCCAAAAATCGAAGTGGGGCTGATTCTGGCGTTGTGCAGAAGAAAACAGAGCTTATAACTGATTGAAAAGAATGGCGGGGACGACGGGGCTCGAACCCGCGACCTCTGCCGTGACAGGGCAGCGCTCTAACCAAACTGAGCTACGTCCCCAAGACGAGCTTGGGATGCCGCAAAGCTCCGGCCGAAGTGGCGTGCTTTCGCAGCGGCAACATCCCTGAGTGTATCAGAAACGCACGTGCCTTGGGACGTGCGCGTGGCCTGGAAAAATCGCCGCCGTTCGCGCGGTCACGCGCTGACCGCGGCCCGGGCGCCGCGCCCGGAGGGCGTGTACCCCATATCCATCGAAATGCCGCGCACACACTGCAGCAGATGGTTGGCGATGGAGGGCAGCTTCTGCGCGGTGACGCGGAACGACGGCCCGGAGACGCTGACTGCCGCCACCGGCAATCGCTGCGCATCCAGCACCGGCACAGCAATGCAGCGCAGGCCTTCCTCGAGCTCCTCATCGTCCACCGCGTAGCCGCGGCGCCGCGTTTTCTCCAGCTCCACGCGCAGGGCCTCGGGTGTGGCGATGGTGCGGTGCGTCATCCTCTCGAAGCGAATGCGGCGCACCACCTCGGCCGCGCGCTCCGGAGGCAGAAAGGCCAGAATCGCTTTGCCCACCGAGGTGCAGTGCACGGGATTGCTGGCCCCGATGCGGGTGATCATGCGCACCGCGCGCGTGGG
Source organism: uncultured Acidobacteriaceae bacterium (assembly GCA_963836525.1). Taxonomy (GTDB): domain Bacteria; phylum Acidobacteriota; class Terriglobia; order Terriglobales; family Acidobacteriaceae; genus Telmatobacter. The sequence continues at coordinate 429,650 of CAWIJW010000009.1, read as the reverse complement.
CTCGATTTTATCAATGTAGATAACGCGCGCCGCCTCCAGCAGAGCCAGGTGCGCCGTCTCTTCGGTTTCCGCCACCAGGCGCCGCAGGTGTGGCTGAGCGCGGTCGCGCAGGTCGTACTGCTCAATGGCGCGGTTACCGAAGTCGAACAGCCGCAGACCGAGCCGGAATTTGCCGTTGGCGGTGCGCTCCACCATACGGTGGCGCTCAAGAACCATCAGAAAGCGGTGCGCCGTGCTCTTGTGCAATTGCAGAGAGGCCGCCACTTGCGCCAGGCCCAGCGGCGTCTCGCTTTCACCCAGCAAGTCCAGTACGGCAAAGGCCCGGTCGAGGGCTTGAACTTTGTAGGTGCCTTGGGGAGCTGCGTCTCGCATGTTGATCCTCTGTTCCGTCTGTTGAGTCCATCTCTAGCTTCTCAAATGATGGGACGCTCGTCAACAGGTGAAACGCTGATATTTGGATCGAATGGAGCGGCGACCGATGGAGCGCCTGCCAAGCCACGGCAGATGCGGCGCCGTGTCGCATCGACTTCAGTGGAGTGGCTTCGGTGTGCAGTAACCCTTGGACCGCGATAGCCGCATTCGGCGCTACTCTTCCGCCTCTTCCACCGTGTCGCCTTCACCCGGTGCGAGAAAAAGATTTGCTTCCAGGCCGTGTTGGCGGGTGTAGAGGTCATAATAGCGGCCGCCGAGTGCAAACAGGGCGGCGTGATTGCCGCGCTCGACTACGCGGCCCTGCTCGACAACCAGGATCTGGTCGGCGCGCCGGATGGTCGACAGCCGGTGGGCGATGACAAAGGTCGTGCGCCCCTGCATCAGTTCGGCAAGCCCGCTCTGGATCATCGCCTCCGACTCGGAATCGAGCGAGCTGGTGGCCTCGTCGAGGATGAGAATGCGCGGCTCAGCCAGCAGCGCTCGCGCGATGGACAACCGCTGGCGCTGCCCACCGGAGAGCTTGACGCCGCGCTCGCCCACGATGGTGTCGTAGCCGTCCGGGAAGCGCTCCGCAAATTCGTCGACACACGCCGTGCGGCAGGCAAAGTGGAACTGCTCCTCGGTAGCGTCCGGCCGCGAGAACATGATGTTCTCACGGATGGTGCCGTCGAAGAGAAACGACTCCTGCAGCACCACGCCCAGTTGCGAGCGGTAGGTGTTCAAGTCCACGGTCGCCAGATCGATTTCATCGACCAGCACCCGGCCCCGCACCGGCGTATGGAAGGCGCAGAGCAGGCTGATGATGGTGGACTTGCCCGAACCCGAAGAGCCCACCAGCGCGGTCACCGATCCCGGATCTGCCCTGAAGCTGATGCCATGCAGCACCGGTTTTTCCGGCGTGTAGGCGAATTCCACATTCTCAAAGCGCACCGTGCCTTCAATCGGCGGCATCTTCACGGTGCGGCCGGGGCTCTGGTTTTCTTCGAGCTCCGCCATGATCTCGCGAGTGCGGTCCAGCCCGGCGAACGCCTCAGTCAACTGCGTGCCGATATTCACGATCTGGAAGACCGGCGCGATCATGAAAGCGAGAAACATGTTGTATTGGAAGTAGGTTCCCACGGTCCACGTGCTGTTCAGCACGTTGTGCCCGCCCAACCACATCACGCAGCCTGACACGATGCCCAGGACCGTCGTTGATGCCGACGAGAGAATGCTCGTCATGGTCAGCGACTTCATCACGTTCTGCAGCAGCCGCTCCACGCCGGCGGAGAAGACGTTGGCTTCGCGCTCTTCGGCGTGATAGCCCTTGATCACGCGCACCCCGCCCAACGATTCAGTCAGCCGCCCCGTCACCTCCGCATTGATCCTGCCGCGCTCACGAAAGATGGGACGAATGGTCCTGAACCCGTACTGCAGAAAGAAGACGAACACGCCCAACATGGCGAACACGGTGAGTGTGACCTTGGCGCTGAGAACCATCAGATAAATGAAGGTGAGCGCCGCGGTAAGCGCGCTGCCTAAGAACTCAACCAAGCCGGTCCCCACCAGGTTGCGCACACCCTCCACGTCGGTCATGATGCGCGCCACCAGCGTTCCGGTGCGGTTCTCGTCGTAATAGGCCACCGGCAGCAGGCCCACATGCCGCTGCACCTGGCGGCGCATTTCGGCGATCAGGCGCTGGCCTGCCTTGGAAAGCAATTGCGTAAGCGAATAGGACGTGAGCGCCTGCGCCGCCATGGCCGTCAATACCACGGCGATGATGCGCGGCAGCAGTTCGGGGTGCGGATGCAGCGGAACGAGCACTTTGTCGAGCAGCGGTTTGGAGACAAATGGCAGCACCAGGCCGGCCACGCGATTGATGGCCATCAGCACAAGCCCGGCGAGAATGAGGCCCTTGCGCGGTGACACCAGCGCCCAAATCTCAGGCCAGATCTTCTTCAGCTCCGGCTTGCGCTTGGGCAGATCGGCTTGCCCCGCGCGCCCGCCTCGACCATGCGGCGAGCGCTCGGCGCGCATGCCCATTCCCAACCCGCCACGCATTGTAGCCATGGATTATCCTTGACGCGATCTGCGTGCTTGGATGAATGAGCGAACGCAAAGACTCACATAAATCAGCAGCAGGCCCGCCATGGTGAGCTTGGCCGCGAGAGCAATATGGTCGGGTTCCAGTCCCGCTGCCCTCGCACTGGCATAGCCGCGCAAGGCTTCAACGAGAGAACCGATGAGGCCCAGCAGTCCAACGGTCACGTTGATGTGCATGAACAGCTTGCGCCGGCCTTCACTGGGGCTGATGGCGAGAATGCCGCCGACGCCGAGCGCCAAGCCAAACCACGTGGGAATCAGCGCCGTGTAATGAATGCTCCCCGTGCCCCAAAAACCAACCAGCCCCAGAGCAATCAGCAGAACTCCGAATACATAGGTGACCCTTGCCATGCCTGACCTCCGTCCATGTGCATGGCAAGAATATCAGTTCACAGGGCGCAGTTCTCAGTTCGCAGTTCTCAGTCAAAAAGCAGTTGGCAGCCGATCGAAGCAGCGGTTGCCGTCAGAATCTTCGAACTGTGAACTACGAACTATGAACTGCGAACTGTCCTACCGTTGGATTCGTGCCGACCCGCCTTTCGCGAACGCGCGCACCTGCTCTACCGTCGCCATGGTCGTGTCGCCGATGAACGTGGTGAGCAGCGCGCCGTGCGCCCAGCCCAGCCTCAGCGCATCTTCGGGCTTTTCGCCGGTCAGCAGGCCGTAGATGAATCCAGCCGCGAAGCCGTCGCCGCCGCCCACACGATCCACCACATCCAGCTCCGCCGTCGGCGCGACGTAGGTCTTGCCATCGATCCACGCCACCGCGCTCCAGCTATGCCGGTTGGTGGAGTGCACCTCGCGCAGCGTGGTGGCCACGATCTTCACGTGCGGATGCTTCTTGACCACGTTGTCGATCATTCCGAAGAAGACGCTGGGATCGAGCTTTGATTTTGCGTGGACATCGGGACCGGGAACACCCAGGCCTTTCTGCAAATCCTCTTCGTTCCCGATCAGCACGTCGACGTTCTTGACGATCGTGGCAATCGTCTCCACGGCTTTGTCCGCGCCGCCGGAAATCTTCCACAGCTTCTCGCGGAAGTTCAGATCGAACGAGGTCACCGCGCCGGCTTCCTTGGCGGCTTTCATCATCTCCGCCACCAGCGGCGCCGTGGTGGGAGAGAGCGCGGCAAAGATGCCGCCCGAGTGCACCCAGCGCACGCCCGCGGAGAAGATTTTCTTCCAGTCGAAGTCGCCTGGCTTTAGCATCCCACCGGCTTCATTGGCGCGGTTGTAAAAAACCACCGGCGGCCGCATGCCGGCGCCGCGGTCGCTATAGACGGTAGCCATGTTCGGGCCTGTGGCGCCGTTGTGCTCAAAGTGCTTGTAGATCGGCTTGACGCCCATGGCGCGCACACGCTCCGCAATTAGATCGCCGATGGGATAATCCACCATCGCTGACACAATGGCCGTCTTCATCCGGAAACAATCGGAGAGGTTGGCAGCCACGTTGAACTCGCCGCCGCTCACGTGAATCTTGCACTCCGTCGCCTTGCGGAAGGGGATGATTCCCGGATCGAGCCGGTGAACCAACGCCCCCAACGAAAGAAAATCCAACTCACCATCCTTGCGGATATTCAGCCCGTAATTCATCGCTCACTCCTTGCCTTCCTTCAGAATTGACGCAAACCTGAAACTCACTCAACCGGTGCGCGCCTCCAGCTTTTTCACGTCTGCAACTACCTGTTCCGGCGTCCACTCGTTGCCGGGATAAAACTGCACCACCTTGCCGTGCGCATCGATCAACGTGGTAGACAGCGTGTGCGTGATCGTGCCGTCGGGGCCGGGCGTGATGCCCACATCGAAGTACTTCGCCATCTCCAGCAACTCCGGCTTCGACGGCACGGCAAAATCCCAATGCGAAAATGCGTTCTTCGCGTCGCTGCCGATGTACTCGGCGCCATAGGCCCGCAGCCGCGCCGGCGTGTCGTGTTCCGGATCGAAGCTCACGCAAAGCAGATGCGTTTTCCCATAGAGCGCCGGGCTCGCAGCCAACTGGCGATCGATCACGGCGAAGTTGTGCGTCACCAGCGGGCAGAAGTTCGGCAGCGGGCAGCGCGTGTAGATGAAGGTCACGAGCAGCGCCTTGCCCCGGAACTGGTCGAGATGAATGGCGCGCCCGTCCTGATTGCGCAGTTTGAAATCCGGCACCGCGTCGCCGGGCGCGGGCACGTGATAGAGGACGGTGGGCTTGTAATCCGGCTTGGCCTGCGCGATCACAACGATATGATCCAGCAGCACCGTTTCTTCGGCGCTCTTTGACACCAGCACATCCGCCGTAATCGTGTCGCCCGGGTGCAACTCGCTCGCGATGCCCGGGTCCTTGAGCTGGTAGGGCATGGTCATCGCATCCATGAAGCCCGGAATGGCCTCGTGGTCCACGACCACGATCCCGTGCGCCGTGTCGGTTGAAACCACCTTGCCGCGCAGGTGATACACCTTGAAAGCCGCCGCCGCGGAGCCCTGCGCTTCAGGTTTCGCGCCGGAATGGCACCCGGCCAGAGCGACGGTAGCGAGGATGCAGCTTGCGAGAAGGATGCGCATCACAAACCTTAGTGTACAACTGGTGGACTGACCACGTGAGAAGGCAGATTTTCCTTCATTGCTCTCAGTTCTCGGCCAAACGTTCTCTGTTCGCAGTGATCGGCGGGCGGTGAGCCCCGTCAGAGGTATCCTTAGGCTTAAGGCTGCGAACTACGAACTGTGAACCGTGAACTTTCATCCGACATCGATGCGTGGCTGCGCAGCGGCGGTCTCGTGGTCACAGCGAGTGAGCGCACCGCGCGATTCCTTACCGCGGCCTTTCATCGCGCCCGCCGCGCCGAGGGGCTTACCGCCTGGCCTGCTCCCAACATTCAGGATTGGCAAACCCTTCTAGGCAATGCCTGGAGCGAGCGCAGTCCCGACGGCCGCTTTGTCCTGAACGGCCTGCAGGAGGAAGCGCTCTGGGCGGGGATTGTAGTGGCCGCTTCACCGGAAGCCGCGCAGCTTGCCGGCGCGCGCGATCGCCTGGCGAGCCTGGCCATGGAGGCGCATAGCCTGCTTTGCGCTTACGCTCCACATCTGCTGAATAGAAGCGCACGCAGCGGCTGGGACCGCGACGCCGCGGCCTTCAGCGAATGGCTCTCGGTCTTCGACGAAACCTGCCGCGCCGCCAACCTGCTCAGCGCAGCGCGCATCCCGCTCGAACTCATCCCCACGCTCGAGGCGGACTCTTCCACGCGCCCGCCGCTCCTGCTCGCCGGCTTCGATCGGATTCTCCGCACGCAGCAGACACTCTTCGCAGCCTGGGGAGAGCACGCCGAAGTCTCTCCCGGCGAAAACGCAACGCGAATCGCATTCCATGAGGCCGCCGATCCATCCTCAGAACTCGCCGCCTGCGCACTGTGGTGCAAGCGCAGCCTTGCCGCCAATCCCAAAGCGCGCTTGCTCGTCATCACGCAGGATGTGCCAAAACGCCGCGGCGAGATCGAGCGCGCGTTTCTCCGCTTCACGCGGCCGGAAGCGAGCACTGCCGGACCATCGAGTCTCTTTGAGTTTTCGCTCGGTGTGCCGCTGAGCCAGGTGGCGCTGGCGCGAGGCGCGGGTTTGTTGCTCCGCTGGCTCGACGGCCCCATCGACGAGCACGAGCTTGATTGGTTGCTCTCCACCGGCCAGATTGCCGCCTCGCCAGACGAGTCCCTCGCTCTCACTGCTTTCATGCGCGCGCTGCGCCGCAAAAACTTGCAGCGCACGCGCTGGACGCTTGCCGATCTTCTTCGCCAGAAGCCCGGAACGGACTTGCCCGCGGCATGGGTCGCTCGCATGACGCAAGCTCAGCGCCGCCTGCAGGAATTCGCGCGCCGGCCGCAATCTCCGCTTGCGTGGGCTGAGCTTACGCCGCAGTTGCTCGAACAGGCCGGTTGGCCGGGCGCGCGGCCCCTCACCAGCACCGAATTTCAGGCTCTCCGCCGATGGCGGCAGACCGTCGACGATTGCGCATCGCTCGGCTTCGATGGCCGGCGCATCGAGTGGAGAGACTTCCTCGCGGCTCTCGATCGCGCCGTCAACGATACTCTTTTCGCACCCGAATCGCAGGACGCGCCGATCCTGATTGCCGGGCCTGCCGAGTCCGCGGGACTCAGAGCCGATGCCATCTGGTTCCTGGGCGCGAACGAAGAAGCGTGGCCGCCCAGCGGCGCGACGCATCCCCTGCTCCCGCTCGCGGTGCAGCGCGAGGCCGGAATGCCTCATGCTTCGCCAAAACTCGATTGGGATCTGGCCGCCGTCATGACGCGCCGCTTGCTCGCGTCCGCGCCTGAAGCCCACTTCAGCTATGCGCGCCAAAGCGAAGGTGTTGACGCCCGCCCGTCACGGCTCATCGTGCAGCTTGCTGGATTGCCAGAGCCGCCACCGGCCGAGCTCGTTCCTCCGCCCATTCCCGATCCGCTCACCGTCTTCTTCGAGGGCGCAAGCCAGCTTCCCTTCCCTCCCGGCGAGGCACCAGGCGGAGCCAGCGTTCTCACCGCGCAGTCCCAGTGCCCATTCAAGGCCTTCGCCACGGCTCGTCTCGGCGCACAGGATTGGGAGCCTGCCGAAGCCGGTCTCACGGCCCAGGAGCGCGGTCAACTCCTCCACGCCGTGCTGCACTCCATTTGGGCCAGCCAGCCTGACGGCATCCGCACACACGCCGACCTCAGCAAGATTGAAGATCATCTCTTCGCATTTGTCGAGAACCATGTGCGCCGCGTCCTTCAGGCAAACATGCCCTCGCGCGCGCGCGAGTGCATGCCGCCACGGTATCTCGAGCTCGAAGAGCAGCGTCTCACTGATCTCGTCGCAGAGTGGCTCGACTACGAATCCAAGCGCGTGCCCTTCGCCGTGCTTGAGACGGAGCAGAAAGCAACCACGTCGATCGCGGGTCTCACTCTCAAGCTGCGCCTCGATCGCATTGACCGCCTCATCGACGATTCGCTCCTCGTCATCGATTACAAATCGGGCAATGTCTCGCCAAGCTCCTGGGATCTCCCCCGCCCCGACGATGTGCAGTTGCCGCTTTACGCCAACTTCGCTCTCCATCGCGATCCGAATGAAATCGGCGGCCTCGTCTTCGCCAAAGTCCGCATAGGCGAGGCGGCATTCGCCGGTCGGGTTCGCGATGCCAAAGCAACCCTGCTTGGCAATCTCAGGGGCAACACCAATCTGGTGAAGAAGCCCCTCACCACGGATCAGCTCTCCGAGTGGAAAGAGTACATCGAAGAACTCGCGCTGGACTTCCTTGCCGGCCGCGCCGTCGTCAACCCGCGCGACTATCCTGACACCTGCGAACGTTGCGGTCTGCAGGCGCTCTGCCGCATCTCCGAAAATCCGCCGCTACCCGATAACGGGAACAGTGAGGAGGCCGGCGATGCCTAGCGCGGCTCCCGGGAAGCCGCTCCCCGATCAGGCGCAGCGTGATTTGGCGCTCGATCCCCGACGCTCTATTCTCGTGCGCGCACCGGCCGGCTCCGGAAAAACCACGCTCCTCTCGCAACGATTCTCTGAGATTACTCGCCGAGGTCGACGAACCCAGCCAGGTTGTCGCCATCACCTTCACCAACGCTGCCGCGGCCGAAATGCGCAACCGCATTCTCGATGAGCTCCGGCAGGACAATCCCAGCCCCCTTGCCCGTCGCGCGTTACAAAACTCGGACGATCGCGGATGGGACCTCCTCAACCTTCCTGCGCAACTGCGCATCTCCACCATCGATTCCTTTTGCCGCGACCTTGCCTTGCAGCAGCCGCTCCTCTCCGGCCTTGGAGGCGGTCTCGATATCAGTGAGCAGCCCGCGGAGCTCTACCGCCGCGCTGCCCGTCGCACACTGCAACAGATCGGACAGGCCAACGTCACGCTGAGCGCAGCTATCGAGATCCTTTTGGATTGGCGCGACAACAACTGGCGCGAGATTGAAGACCTGACGGTGGAGATGCTCCGCAATCGCGACCGCTGGATGCAGGATTTCGTTCTCGATCGCGAACCGAACTGGGACCGGCTTCGCGTGCGCCTCGAAGCTCCTTTCCTGCGCGCTGACGGCGAGTCAACCCCCATCCGATACTCCGACGCGGAATGGCAGATTGTCCGCGCCTGTTTCACGTTGCTGCGCCGCGCCGCTGCCGAGCTGAAAGTGGTCTTCGCAGAGGCTCCCGCCGCGGATTTCACTGAAGTCGCTCAAATCGCGCTCAACGTGCTCCAAGGCGAAGATGGGTTTCCTACCGATGCCGCGGCCGCTGTCGCCGACGGCATCCGCCATTTGCTGGTCGACGAATTCCAGGACACCAGCCGCCGTCAGCACGAGCTGCTCCGCCGCCTCATCGCCGCATGGTCTGATCGCGAGGGCCGCACCTGCTTCGTCGTCGGCGACCCCATGCAGTCGATTTATTTTTTCCGCGACGCCGACGCCGAGCTCTTCCCGCGCGTCGAGCAACTCGGCCTCGAAATTCCCGGCGATCTTCCTCTCGTCTTTGATCCCGTCCATCTCACCGCCAACTTCCGCAGCAAGCCAAAACTGGTCGAAAGCAACAATGAAACCTTCGCCAAGGTTTTCGCCGCAGACGACGGCAGCGGAGTCACGTTCACCAAGGCGGAACCTGCTCGCGATGATCCTGCACAGGCCGGTCCTCACCTTATCGCCCAGTCATCTCCGCTCTTGCAGCTTCATCTGGAATTCATCCCGGATTCTGCCCGCAGCGCTGGCCCCGATCGTAAAAAACAAATCGCCGCCGAGCGCGAAGCCGCGCAACAAAAACAGATCGACGAAATCATCGACCTCATCCGCAGCCACCAGCCCGGCATCGAAGCCGCTCGCGCCGAAAATGAAAAGAAGAGCGCCAACGAGAAGAAAGTGGAATACCGCGTCGCCGTTCTGGGCCGCGCGCGCAAATCGCTCGAGCCCATCGCCTCCGCGCTCCGTGACGTCAACATCCCGTTCCGCGCCGTCGAGCTGGAAAAGCTGCAGGATCGCCCCGAGATCATCGATGCGCTCGCCCTCGCCCGCGCGCTCTTCAACCCACACGATCGCGTGGCCTGGCTCGGCGTCCTTCGTGCGCCCTGGTGCGGCCTCTCGCTCGCCGACCTGCACACGCTTACGAGCAGCGACTCGCCTGAAATCCTCGCCCGCCCCATCCCGCAGCTCCTCTCCGAGCGCGCGCACCTCCTCAGCCTCGAAGGCCGGGTTGCCGTCGATTGCGTTGTGTCTGCCTTCGAGTTCGCCGGCCGCCTGCGTTCCGCGCAACCCGCCGCCGCTCTTGGAACCTGGCTCGAGCAGGTCTGGCTGAGCCTCGGCGGCGCGTATTGCGTCGACGCCACTGCGCGCGCCAATCTCGATCTGATCTGGAGAACCCTCGACAATCTCCCGCAGGGCGAACCCGATCTGCTCGGCTCTGCGCTTGACGCGGCCCTCAAAGACCTCAAGGCGCTCCCCGATCCCGGCAGCGACAGCGAGTGCGGCGTGCAACTGATGACGATCCACGGCGCTAAGGGCCTCGAATTCGAGGTCGTCATCGTGCCCGATCTTCAGGCTCCCCCGGGCCGCGGCAAGCCCGGCATGCTCTCCTGGCTCGAGCGCGGCATTCCGCCTGAAGCCGCCGCAACCGAGCCCGATGAATCCCGCGAGGTGACGGAATTCCTCATCGCGCCGTTCTCGTCAAAAGGTTCCGACGCCGGCAAGGCGAAAAAGTGGGTCGACCGCCAGCGCGCCGAGCGCGAAAAACAAGAATCACGCCGCCTCCTCTACGTTGCCGCCACGCGCGCCCGCGAAGAGCTTCATTTCTTCGCGCGCCCAAAATATAAGACGGAGAAAGACGGCAAACACATTCTGGCTGACCCTGCTGAAAGCTTACTGAAGACAGCGTGGCCCGCTTTCGAGGAGGAGATAAAAGAACGCTTTGGTGAATGGCGTGTGGCGAAGGAACTCGAAGAACTTGCCGCCAAGGATCAATCGAAAGAAAGCGATCGGACAATTGATTCTATTGCTGCTTCTGGCGAAGAGACGTTGCTTAAGATGTCACCGCCCCCCGAGCCGCCTCCAGACAAACCCACTCCGCTCCGCCGTCTTCCGCCCGGTTTTGCCGCATCATCGCCCGCGCTGCCCACCTTGCTGTCGACGAGCCGCTCCTCGGCGCGGGCCGCCTCTACGAGCGGCACGAAGGCGGCTTGCTCTCGCGCGCGCTCGGCAGCGCCGTCCATTCGCTCCTTCAGCAGTTAGCCCAGCTTCTCGCCACGCAGCCTTGGGATGCTGCTCGCGTGGCTCTCACGCCAGTAGCAACCCCGCATCGCCGCAACGATCCGCTCCGCCGGTATCGAGCCGTCCCACGCCAGCCGCATCGCCGCTCAGGCGTTGCAGATTGTGCTCAAGACCGCCGGCGATCCTCTCGCGCAATGGATTCTTGCGCCGCACGCCGAAGCGGCCAATGAGGTCCGCTGGACCGGACTCGTCGGCGGCAGCTTGCGCACGGTGCAGGTCGATCGCGTCTTTCCGCGCCGGTCCGGCGCCGCGAACCGCCAGTGATTCCGCGGACCAGAAGACACGTGGTGGATCATCGATTACAAAACTGCCCACGAGGATGGTCTCGACCCGGCCGCTGCGCTGCCTGAACTGCGCCAGATCTTCGCGCCGCAGATCGAGGCCTACGCAAAGGTCCTCCGCAACCTGCGCGGCGACGACACAAACCTATGCGGCGGCCTTTATTATCCGCGCATGTCCATGTTCGATTGGTGGGAGCTATAGGGCGGCTGCGGGTTTGAGCCTGGCGCAGTGCCGGCCTGCAATGGCCGGCAACCTTAAACTTTGCAGAGCTCCTCCGCAAACACATCGCGGTGCGCCAGGATCAACGGCTCGGCGTTGCGCAGCAGAACCGCGTAAGCAAGGACGGCAGTGGCGGCGAGAGGGCCAAAGATCCACGCAGCCCAGCCACGGCTCGTGGAAGGTTCGGCACAGAAGCGTCACGGGAACCTGCAGTATCACGCTGCCGAACAAGACCAGGAAAATCGAGAAGGCCGCTGGTGCGATTGGTGGGCGTGCCTCGCCGCTGCTGCGCCTGCCCGGGGACAAACTTGCGTGGCGCCTGAATGGAGCGCACCGTTCCTACGGCGAGGTTTGCCGCGATCACAAATACCGTCCATAAAGCGGTGGAGATTTGTGTCGAAAGCGGAATCGAATTGCGCGCGAGCACCGACGCAACGACCCACGCAAGCCCCGCTTGGGAACCGATGATGGCGAGGCTCATGAGATTCTTGGCCACAATCACGTCGCGCAACCGAATGGGCGCAAGCAGGTAGACCTGCACGCCGAGTCCATCCGCGCCGAAGACGTTGTAGAGCCCGGCGAGAACTCCGAAGAGCGCATAAGCGATCGCTCCGGGAAGAAAATATGTGGAATGCTGAGCGAAGACTGACCGGTTCAGGATCACGATGAAGATCAGCGGAGTCAGCATTCCGAACAGCTGCGCTGCATTGCCGCGAAAATTCAACCACTCCTTGCGCAGGCACGCCGCGATAATTGGCGGGAAGCCCGCGCGCGTTGGTTGCGAGCGGCGCGTTCTTTTGCATGGCGCCGGTTTGTTTCAAGAGTGCCCTGCCCCGCGCAACGGAGCGCGCCCGACCGCTCCTGCTCACGCTCTTCGCTCAGGTACTCGCCGAGAAACTGCTTGTGCAGCCGAATGGCAAACACCGCCGCGAACAGCGCAGTGCTCGCCAGCAATCCCGCAAACTGTGCAAGCGCCGCAACAGGATGGGCGTAGCGCAGGATCGCATTGGCGGCGAAACCCGGTGGCAGCCAATGCAGATAGGGGCCGGAGCTGTGCAGGAAGTTGAACATTCGGCTGCTCGCTCGCGCCCGGGGCGCGCGTCGGAGCCCGCTGAAAATTCAGAAACTGAAATCCAACGGCCATCAGCGCCATCAGCACGCCGAAGAACTCGCGGAAGCGGCGGTTTGCGAGCCAGCGCTCCATCCACGCGCCAATCATGCGCGTGAGAAATATGTTCATTAGCGCGTAGACCGCCAGAACAACCACGGCGGGCAGCGCCAGCTTGAAGCTCGCCACGCCGATTCCCACAGCAGCAGCCAGCAAGGCGAGACAGCCCACGATGGTGCTTGGCGTCATCAGGCCGATCAGTCGTCCGCAAAACCAGGTAGCGCCCGAAGCGCAGAGGAAAGCGCGCCAGCGAGGAGGGATCGAAGCTGGAGACAGCGGCAGCGATGCTCAGGCCGTTGATGGCAACGAACTGCCACAGCAGAGTAATCCCGGCGAACAGCGGAAGCAGGCTTTGCGGGTGGTGTTCGGCGATCGCGATCCATGCAAAGAATCCGCTGCCGGCGATAGGGCCGATCGCAGCCAGCGCGAGGAAGGGCCACAAAATAAGGCGCAGAAGAATGGCAAGCGCAAGTCCAACCACGTGGCGTGCGCCTGCCGGCCGCCGCCGGAAGATGCTGTTGACAAAGATGCGCCAGCGCAGCCACGCCACCGCAAGAAGCTGCGTGCGCGCGGGAATACCTCGCGCGGATGCGGCAAGTCTCTCCACGGCCGCTAGCTCAGCCATGAAAGCTCCTGCTCAGGCGCCGTTGCGGCCGGATTTCCTTCGCGATCGGTCCCCACAATTTCGAGAAAAATCTCCTCCAGGCTGCGAGGCTTCGCGTCCGCCGGCTCCGCTCCTTCTGCTGATGCCTCCTGGCCGACGCGTCCACCGCCTGCGCGCAGCTCCTCCAGCGATCCCTGGGCCACGAGCTGTCCGCGATGAATAATCGCGACGTGCGTGCATAGCCGTTCCACGATCTCCAGCACGTGCGAAGTCAAAAACACGGTTGCGCCGCGCGCAATCATTCTTTGCAGCATCGCTTTCAGCGTGCCGGCGGCCACCGCGTCCACGCCTTCAAACGGCTCGTCGAGGAACAAACACCCTGGGCCCATGGATGACCGCGGCCGCCAACGCCAGCTTCTTTTGCATGCCGTGCGAGAAGTCGGTGATGAGCTTCTTCTGCTCATCGGCTAAGCTGCATGAACTCCGAGCAGCTCCTGCGTGCGCTGCGACGTGGTGGCGCGATCGAGGCCATACATTCGCCCGACAAAACGAAGATACTCATCCGCGGTCAGCCGGCCGAAGAGTGCCATTCCTTCCGGCACCACGCCGATCTGTCTCTTGATCTCCGCCGGGTTGTCCTTCATCTCTTCGCCGAGAATGCGAATGCTTCCTGAAGTCGGCGCCAGCAGGCCGGTCAACATCTTGATCGTGGTGGATTTGCCTGCCCCGTTGGGACCGAGAAAGCCGAAGAATTGTCCCGCGTCGACGCGCAGGTTCACATTCTGAACCGCAGTGAAGTCGCCAAATCGGCGGGTGAGCGCAGTGGTATCGATGGCGGGCGTTGTCATGGTTTTTTTCTAGCTTGAAACCACGATACACGCTGGATGCGTAGATTGTGTGCAAAAAACCCGCGGACAGTCGCGCGTGTTGCCGCTACACAACAAGGCTCGGCATGTCCCGCTTCAGGGCCCGCTAGCGGCGCAAGTTTACGTCGAAGGCTCTTCGACAACGTCGGGCTGGCCGCGGAACCTCTTTGTCCGGTATTCTGTAAGTGATCGATGGTTCGTTCATGGATACTCGTGCAAAGGAGGAACCCTGCATGACAAAGTCCCCCAAGAAGCCAAGCGCTGCGCCGAAGGCTGCCGCAAAACCGCGCAAGCCCGTGGCGAAAAAGACTGTCGTCCACGCGAATGGAAAAGGGAAGTCGATCTCCCACGATCAGGTCGCGCAACTGGCGCATCGGTTCTGGACTGAGCGTGGCCGCGCGCACGGCCATCATGAAGAGGATTGGTTCCGCGCCGAGCAGGAACTTCGCGGCAAGGCGTCCTGACCGGCGCCGTCATTCTCACGGCAACGCGACGCCCCTTCGCGGGCGAATCGCTTTCTATTGCAATAAATCCGCTCTACTGTAAATTCGCCATTAAGCTTTCCAGCGCCGATTTCGGCGGCCGCGTGAGCGACTCGGGCAACGTGGCCAGCGGTTCGTCCACCACATTCAACTGATCGATAAACGTCGGTTTCTGCGTGTCGATATAAAACACGCCGGTGAGGATCTCTCCCTTCTCCTGTGCCTCCATCAGCGTACGCACCGCGTTCGCCTTGTCGGTCGGATCGTAGTCCTCGAGCAGCTTGCGCAGCCTGAGTTGCGAGCCGTCGTGCATCTCCACGTCGTACACTTCGCCCGAATCGTAATCCACCTCGATATCGTCGAAGCTGGCCACGAACCCGATCTCGTTGATTGGCTCGTCGTTCTCCTGCAGAAACTTGTAGCTCTTGGTCGATCCCTCGTGGTCGTTGAACGTGACGCAGGGGCTGATCACGTCAAGCATCACCGTTCCCTGGTGCGCGATGGCCGCCTTCAGCATCGCGAGCAACTGCTTCTTATCGCCGGAGAACGATCGGCCCACAAGCGTCGCGCCCAACAGGATTGCCATGGCGCAGGTATCGATGGGCGGCAGTTCGTTGATGACGCCGGTCTTCAGTCTCGACCCGATATCCGCCGTGGCCGAGAACTGGCCCTTGGTCAAACCGTACACACCGTTGTCCTCGATGATGTAAATCATGGGCAGGTTGCGCCGCATCAGGTGGACGAACTGCCCCATCCCAATCGAAGCCGTGTCGCCGTCGCCGGAGACACCCAGCGCCGTCACGGAGTGGTTGGCCAGCACCGCGCCCGTCGCCACGGCCGCGCATGCGCCCGTGCACACCGTTGAAGGCGAACGAGCGGCTCAGGAAGTAGGCCGGGCTCTTCGATGAGCAGCCGATACCGCTCAGCTTGATCACCCGCTCCGGCTGCACGCCCATCTCGAACATGGCGTCAATAATGCGCTCCGAGATCGCGTTGTGGCCGCAGCCGGCGCATAGTGTCGACTTGCCGCCGCGATACTCGAGCACCGGCAATCCGATGTGATTCAGTTTCGGGCCCGTGGCCCCGTTTGCAGTTGCGGTCGCCATCTTACAGGCCCTCCTTCGTCGCAAATTCATCGGTGATGGTGTTCGCATCGGGTGGCAGTCCGTTGTAGTGCAGAATGCTGCGCAGCTTCACCGCCTGCTCGCTCGGCAGATCCAGCTTCAGCAGGCTCGCCATCTGCCCGTCGCGATTCTGCTCCACTACGTACACGCGCTCATGGCTGGCCACAAAGTCGTGAATCTCGTGCGCAAACGGATAGGCCCGGATCCGCAGATAGTCCACGCTTAGCCCATGTTCCTTCTCGATCTGGTCCAGGCTTTCGCGCAGGGCGAAATCAGTGGAACCGTACGCCAGGAACCCGATCTTCGAGCCGCCATTCTTTACCACTACCGGCGTCGGCACCAGCTTGCGCGCGGTCTCGAACTTGCGCGCCAGCCGGTCCATCACCGCCTGGTACTCTTCGGGCCGCTCGGTGTATTCCGCGGCGTCGTTATGTCCTGACCCGCGCGTAAAGTAGGCAGCCTTCGGGTGCATCGTGCCGGGCAGGGTTCTCCAGCCGATCGCATCTCCATCCACGTCGCGGTAGCGCGCGAACCCGCCCAGCCGCGCGAGATCCTCCGCCGTCAGCACCTTGCCGCGGTCCAGCGGCTTGTCAGGATACGCAAACGGCTCCGACATCCAGTTGTTCATGCCCAGGTCAAGATCGGTGAGCACAAACACCGGCGTCTGCAGCCGCTCTGCCAGATCGAACGCTGCATAGCCAAGCTCGAAGCACTCCTTCACCGATCCCGGCAGCAGAATCACGTGCTTAGTGTCGCCGTGCGAAAGAAACGCCGTCGACAGCAGATCGCCCTGCTGCGTGCGCGTCGGCATGCCTGTCGAAGGGCCAGCGCGCTGCACGTCGAAGATCACTCCCGGAATCTCGGCATAGTAGCCCAAACCGGAGAACTCCCCCATCAGCGAAATGCCCGGTCCCGAGGTCGACGTCATCGCCCTCGCCCCGGCCCAGCCCGCGCCCAGTACCATGCCGATGGCGGCCAGTTCGTCTTCAGCCTGCACCACGGCAAACGTCGCCTTGCCCTCCGGCGTCACGCGGAACTTCTTCAAGAGATCCGTCGTCGCCTCGATCAGCGACGTCGACGGCGTGATCGGATACCACGCCACCACCGTCACGCCTGCAAACACCGCGCCCATTCCGCAGGCCGCGTTCCCGTCCACGATCACCTTGCCCGCCGTCTGGTTCATGGGCTCGATGAAGAACGGGTCGTGCTTGGTGAAATTCACCTTGGCGTACTCGTAACCCGTCTCCACGGCCCCGAAGTTGAGGTCGAAGACCTTCTGCTTCTTCGAAAACTGCTTTCGCACGCACTGTTCCACTACGCCCAAGTCGATGCGCAGCAGTTGCGCAACCACGCCTACGTACACCATGTTCTTGACCAGCTTGCGCAGCTTGGCCTCGGGACATAGCGCATGGGTCAGCTTGTCGAAGGGAACCGGATAGTACACAACGTCGTCGCGGTGCCGGCTCAGATTCAGGTACTCTTCGTAGATCGCCGCACCACCCGGCGGCAGCGCCATCACGTCTTCGCGCGCCGTCTCCGGATTCAGCGCCACCAGAACTTCTGACTCGCGCTTCCGCGCCACGTAGCCGTCCTTGCTGGCTCGGATCGTGAACCACGTCGGCAGTCCGGCGATGTTCGATGGAAACAGGTTCTTCCCGCTTACGGGAACTCCCATTCCGAAAATGCTCTTCAGCAGCACGCTGTTTGCGGACTGCGATCCCGATCCGTTGACCGTGGCTACGATGATGCTGAAGTCATTGACGATGCGCGGACGCGCGCTGCTTTCACCCTGTTCTTGACCCAGGGCAAGGTTTCCAGTCGCCATGTGGCGGGATTCCCTTCCAATAATCTCTGAGCGCCTGTCGGGTCCCGGCTCTTTCCATATAGGGTGCCGGCTCTCGCGCCCAGATGTGATTATAGTCACTTCTTGCTTCGACCGTCTCACACCGCGCCATAAAGGTAACCTCCCTCTTCCCTGCCATCCCGTGAACCGCCGCCAGGGGAACAATTTCCCAAGAAAATGATCTATTTTTCAGCGATTTACTGTCATGATCCAACGCCAGATCCCGTCACTTTCCTTGCTCGAACGGTGGGAAGCCGCTCCCCAACCCTTCCACCGCGAGTTGACGGCTGGAAGCAAGCGCTTGTCACGAGCATTCTCGAGTCCAGCCGACACAACTCAACCGGCGTCGGCGCGATGGGCACCCGGGCACAGGTTACTTCGTGCTTACCTTTTCTCGCTCTCCGCAGTTACTGACGTCGCACACCGTTTGTTGCAGAAGTGCCATGGTCAAGTGCCTTTTCTTGCAACATCATCTGGGTGTGGGCCCGCAGCGAAGTCTGCAACGTGGAGAGCCGGAATGTTCCAAGAGCGAAAATCACAACTCAACGAGAACAGCACGCTCGTCAATGTCCGCCGGGAATCTCCTCACAGCTCTTCGATCCTGAGACACTCGCGGTCCACGAGCGGATGATTCAACTTGCGGCCTGAGCCTTTAAGGCCGATTGGCTTCTGTCGTTAAAACGTTGCTCTTGGAGATTGCACGATGAAGATGATAAGTCCGTGGAGAAGAAAGCCAAACCCACTCACCGTCAACCGGGAATGCGCAGCTACGGCGCGGAATGCCAAGGCGCCGCGCCGCGAAAAACGAACGCGGAATGACGAAGGCAGCGTCATCGTCGAAATTGCCTTGGCGCTGCCAATGCTGATGCTCTTGTTTACCGGCGTTTTCTCGTTTGCGGCCGCTTACAACAACCAACTCATGCTAACGCAGGCCGTTGGTGCGGGTGGCCAGTATCTTCAGCAGCTTCGCAGCACCACCACGGACCCTTGCAGAGATACGTTGACGGCCATCGAGAACGCAGCGCCCACGCTCAACCCGTCGAAGATCAACCTTACGCTCACGTTGAACGGCACTAGAGTGTCAGGAAGTTCCTGCGCCGGCGACGAGTTATTCCTGGCGGAGGGAGCGCAGGCTACTGTCACGGCCACATACCCCTGCACCCTTCAGATCTACGGCATGAAGTTCGCCTCCTCATGTCAGCTCTCTTCGCAGGTGACCGAGTATGAGTATTGACGTAACGGTCGCAGCGCCACATCCCTTCAGGATGGCCCACGGGACGTTTCTCTGGCGTCTGCTCAGCAGCGAGCGCGGGCAGGCGCTGCCATGGATTGCGGCAATCGTAACGGCATTTCTGGCTGTTGGGGGCGGGCTGGCGGTCGACCTCGGCCGCGCCTATGTCGTCCGTGCTCAACTCCAGAATTACGCCAACGCCATGGCATTGGCTGCGGCGGGCGAAGTCTACAACACTTCGTTGCTCAACAATGCAACGACGTATGCAAACGCCTATAGCGCAGCCAGAGGGGGCGCGAACTACACTCCCGGCCTGGGAACCGTAACCTCGAGCGTACGGCAGGTGTGCCTCAACGTGCTCTTGCCGAGCGGCAGCTCATGCAACTCCAGCTCGCCCGCCAACGCTGTCAAGGCGTCGGAAACAACCACCATTTCCACCTTCTTCATGAAGATCTTCCGCATTCCCAATCTGAAGATCACCGCAAATGCGACCGCATCCATGCAGGGCAAGTCGCAGCCCTGGAACGTGGCCATCATTCTGGACGCAACTGGATCGATGTCCACCATTGATTCCAACTGCGGTGGCATCACGGAATTCCAGTGCGCAACCAACGGCATCCAGGCTCTGCTGGCGTCCACGGATCCCTGCCCTCCGGGCACGACGACCTGCACCAATGCGGATGCGAGCTTCCATGTGGCGCTGTTCAGCTTTCCTGACGTCTCAACGAGCACGGCTTCAAACGATACCGGTTGCAGGGGCAGCAGCGGCTCGGGCGGCGTATGGGGAGGAGCAAACAACGCAGATCTCATGATCTACACGTTGCCCCTGGCCACTGCGACGTCTTACTCTCCAATCACATATAAGTCGTCAGGCTCGAATCCGCAGTCGTGGACAGCAACCTACGAAATCACCTACGGCGCCGGCGACGCAGATGCAAACGGTTTTGTCAGCAATTATTACCGACCCTCCGCTTCGAACGGTTTGAATGCAACCTCATCCATTGTGAAAGCCGTCACCGGGTGCATGCAGCCCGAGCCCCTCAACTGGCGGGGGACGTCGCCAAAGCTCCAGAACTCGAATGGCAGTGGCGGTATTACTTACTACGCGAGCGCAATCTATGCAGCTCAGTCTGCGCTCGTCGCCGAGCAGGCCCTGCACCCGGGAACGCAGAACGCCATCATCTTCCTCAGCGACGGCCAGGCCAACATGGTCACCCTGGGCAATTTCCCGACCACTTACTCTGCCGGCTCCTCGGGCGCCGGGCTCAATACCCTCACCTCGACCGGCCAGTACCCCTCCATGAAAGACGAATGCCAGCAGGCCATTATTGCGGCGCAGGATGCATCGAACGCCGGCACCACGGTCTACGGAGTCGCCTATGGCTCAGAGCAGTCGGGATGCACCTCGGGCTCCGGCGCAACCGACACCACCCTGATCGCATCGGGAAAGAACCAGTCCTTTACGCTCGCCTCGCTCACCCCCTGCGTGACCATCGAGAACATCGCCTCGTCGTTGAATTATTTCTACTCCGACTTCAACCAGAGCGGAGGCGGAGTCGACACCACGTGCGTGGACAACTCGCACACGGTCAGCAGCCTTGAGGCCATCTTCCTCTCTATCGGCGCATCATTTACCGAGCCTCGATTACTGCCCAACAACGCCAAGTAGAACTCTCCGAGAGCCCCACCCTTCCGGTGCCGTTTGCCGAAAGGGTGGGACGCACCCTCAGCTCCGTGTCCCATCTGGGCGCCGGGGCACCGGGGCACCCTCTGGGTCGGGTCGGGTCGGGCACGCCGCTCTTTGGCGAAAGGGCGGGATCGCAATTCTCCTCGCTGCACACGAAAAAAAACTAATCGCTACAGGCTACTGGCTACCAGCTAACGGCTCCCAGCTAAAAGCTGTCTCTCCGAGTCCCTCCGCCACCGCGCAATCAGCGCCAGCGCAATCACCACCAGCGCCAGCGTCAGCCCGATCCACAGCCCGTAAATCCCCCGCCGCAAACCGAAGCAAAGCAGAAACCCCAGCGGCAGTCCCAGCACCCAATACCCCACCAGGTTGGCCATCATGGGAGCCCGCGTCTCGCCCAGCCCGCGCAGCGCGCCCGTTGAAACCGTCTGGATGCCGTCGAAGATTTGAAATGCCGCCACAATCCCCAGCAGACCCGGCGCCACCGCCAGCACCCGCGCATCGCGCGTGTAGATCTCGATCAGCGGCCTCGGCCAGGCCACAAACGTAACGGCCGCCAGCAGCATAAAGCTCGTTCCCAGCCCCAGCGCCAGCCATCCCGCGCGCCGCGCCCGCGCCGCGTCTCCTGCGCCCACCGCGTGGCCCACGCTCACCGCCGCTGCAGCCGAAATCCCCAGCGGCACCATATACGTCAGGCTCGCGTAGTTCAGCACAATCTGGTGTGTAGCCAGCGCCACCGGCGTCAGGTAGCCGGCAGAAAACGTCGCCAGGTTCCACGCGCCCACTTCCAGCAGAATCTGGCCCGCCGCCGGAGCTCCCAGCCGCAGCAGCCGTTTCAGCCGCGCCACCTGCGGACCCGCCCAGTGCCGGAAGAGCGGATGCCCGCGCTTGCGCTCGTAGCGCCAGGCAAACCCCATCAGCGCCGCCGCCATCGTCACCCGCGCAAACACCGTCGAAATCGCCGACCCGTTTACTCCCAGCGCCGGCATCCCCAGCTTGCCGTAGATCAGCACCCAGTTCCCGAACCAGTTCACGAGGTTCGCCAGCACATAAGTCACGGCAATCACGCGCACGTAGCCCACACCCTGCAGATACCGGCGCGCCGCGCTGTAAAGCAAGAGCGGCAGCGTGCCCCACAGGAACAGTCGCATGTATCCGCCAGCCGGTTCGGCCACCTCCGGCGTGATTCCAAACCGCGTGAAGAAAAAGCCCGCCAGCCAAATCACCGCCATCAGCGGTACGGCCGCAATGCACGCCAGATACACGCCCTGCGCCAGCCACCTATGGCACTCGTCATGATCCTCGCGCCCGTAGGCCTGCGCCACCAGCGTGTCCAGCCCCAGCATCAGGCCAGTCCCAAAGATCGAGGGCGTAAGGCATACGGCATTCCCCAGCGCCACGGCACCAATGGCCGCCGGCCCCAGCCGCCCCACCATAATGGTGTCCACCACGCCCTGCGCCATCCAGCCCAGTTCGCTCAGCACCACCGGCACAGCCAGCGCCACCATCGCGCGCAACTCACCCCTCCAAATGGCCCGCCCTTGCTCCATCTCTCCAATGTATCCGTGAGCCTGCCGCCGCCATCCGCGAATCCCGGAATTTCGAAGGCGAGCCCCTCATTCATAGAACCAGCTTTAGCTGGCGGGCGGAGCAGTCATCACCAGGACCCAGTCTGGGTCTTTGTCGTGGTTTTTGCTGGGAGTGGTAAAGACCTGGAGGCCAGAGTTGGGAAACGGCGACCCGGAGATTACGGTGTAGGCGCCATTGGAGGGATCGTACCACTGCGCCGTCACCGGGCCTGAGAACTTGGCAAGGTTTACCGTCAACGTCGACGTATTAGGACAATACGTTAAGGCCAGGCTTCCACTGGTGATCCAACTCGTGGTGCAGTAGGTGGCAGTCGTTAGATTCCCATTGGAGGCATCATAGGTTCCGTACCCAGCGGTGACCACCTGATGCGTCGTGTCCGGGACGAGATTCCACCAGGCGAGGCTGCTGAAGAGTTGGTTGATGTACTGAATCTCCAGCGCGCCGGGGCTGTTTAGCTGGCTCTGCCATCCGGAAATGAAGCCCCAGAAATAGCGATTCCCCCAAATCTGGCCGACCCCGCCCGAGGTCAACGTCCAATAGGCTTGTTCACGCAGCACGTAGGGCCCCGCGAGGGCGGGCAGGTATCCGGTGTCATTCTCCGCTTCGTAATTGGCTTCGATGAGGAACACCGGCAACGTCGGACTGCTGGCGTATGCCTGCAACACGTTATCGTAAGTTTCGAAATAGGTGTAAGCCCCGTCGGCCGTCAGGACGCTGGTAAGAAGCGTGTCCTGGTTGGAGTAGCTGAAATTGTAATTCAACTCAATGGACTGCAAATGATTGGGGTCGGCACTGGCAATCCCGGCCATGACTTGATAGGCCAGGTTATTGTCTGTACTGTCGCTTGACCAATACTGAAAGTCGTTCCCCGACTCCCACATGATGTTGGGAAAATTCTTGTACCGATTTCCGAGGTAGGCTCCGAAGTTGTATGCCTTCGCCGCTCCGTTGTTCTCGAGGGTCCCCATCCATCCTCCCGTCTCTATGGGGTCCACAATCACCACGAATCCATAGGAGGCAGCGAGGGTGATCACGTTATCCAGCTCAGTGAAGTACACCGGGTTCGGCGTGGAGAGGTCGTAGTTCGAGGGAGACGACCCGGTGGTGAAGGGTGGCGTTCCGTCAAAAGCCGTCCCGGCTGCATTGCCACCCGTGTACGTGGTGCAGATTGCATCAGTATAGATAGTATTGAATCCCTGGCTTAGCCGGGCGCTCATGTAGGTCGCCATGCTGCTGGCGTTGATGGTGCAGATCATGCTGTGTGGCGAATCCGCCATCAGCAGCCACGGAGTGTTGTTCTGATCGACAAAGTACCTCTTATTGGCACTGTTCTTCACCGGCAGGAGCGCCACGTAGTTAAACCCATTCGCCAAACTCCCGCTCTCTCCTCCGGGGTTCGTCACTGTCACCGTTACAGCTCCCGGCGCCCCGCGATGGCGTCGTAGCCGTAACGGTCGTATCGTCCGTCACCACTACGCCGGTCGCCGCCGTCCCTGCAAACGTCACCGTCGCTCCCGCGGCGAAGCCTGCGCCTGTGATGGTTACCGCCGTCCCCCCTGCCGTCGACCCGCTACTCGGCGTTACAATGCTGGTGATCACCGGCACCGCCGCAGAGTTGATGCTAAACGTCAGCGTGGCGTTCCCCGTGCCCGCACTGTTGGTGGCGCTCAGCGTCACGGTCGAAGTTCCCGCCGCCGTGGGCGTTCCCGAGATCAGCCCCGTCCCGCTGTTAATTGTCAATCCCGCCGGCAAGCCCGCCGCCCCGTAACTGGCCGGTGAATTTGTGGCCGCGATCTGGTAGGAGAAGGCGCTTCCCACCGTCCCGTTGGCCGTTTTGCCGCTGGTGATCACCGGCGGCGCCGCGGCGATGGTGATCGTCAGCGTGGCGTTCCCCGTGCCGCCGCTGTTGGTGGCGCTCAGCGTCACCGTCGAGGTTCCCGCCGCCGTCGGCGTCCCCGAGATCAACCCCGCCCCGCTGTCCACCGTCAATCCCGCCGGCAAACCCGCTGCCCCGTAGCTGGTGGGCGAATTCGTTGCCGCGATCTGGTAGGAGAAGGCGCTTCCCTGTGTTCCGTTGGCCGTTGTGCCGCTGGTGATCACCGGCGCCGCCTCCGTGGTGATGGTGAGGGTCAGGGTGGCGTTCCCCGTTCCACCGCTGTTGGTGGCGCTCAGCGTCACGGTCGAGGTTCCCGCTGCCGTGGGCGTCCCCGAGATCAACCCCGCCCCGCTGTCCACCGTCAATCCCGCCGGCAAGCCCGCGGCCCCGTAGCTGGTGGGCGAATTCGTGGCCGTGATCTGATACGAGAAGGCGCTTCCCACCGTCCCGTTGGCCGTTGTGCTGCTGGTGATCACCGGCGCCACCGCCGTGGTGATGGTGAGGGTCAGGGTGGCGTTCCCCGTGCCCACACTGTTGGTGGCGCTCAGCGTCACGGTCGAGGTTCCCGCCGCCGTGGGCGTCCCCGAGATCAACCCCGCCCCGCTGTCCACCGTCAATCCCGCCGGCAAGCCCGCGGCCCCGTAGCTGGTGGGCGAATTCGTGGCCGTGATCTGGTACGAGAAGGCGCTTCCCACCGTCCCGTTGGCCGTTGTGCTGCTTGTGATCACCGGCGCAGCCGCGGCGATAGTGAGCGTCAGCGTAGCGTTTCCCGTGCCGCCACTGTCGGTGGCGCTCAGCGTCACGGTCGAAGTTCCCGCCACAGTGGGCGTTCCCGAGATCAACCCCGTCGCGCTGTTCACCGTCAATCCCGCTGGCAAGCCCGCCGCCCCGTAACTGGTGGGCGAATTCGTGGCCGTGATCTGGTAGGAGAAGGCGCTTCCCACCGTCCCGTTGGCCGTTGTGCTGCTTGTGATCACCGGCAGCGGCACCGCCGCGGCGATGGTGAGGGTCAGGGTGGCGTTTCCCGTGCCGCTGTTATTGGTGGCGCTCAGCGTCACCGTCGAAGTTCCCGCCACAGTGGGCGTTCCCGAGATCAACCCCGTCGCGCTGTTCACCGTCAATCCCGCCGGCAATCCTGCCGCCCCAAAACTGGTGGGCGAATTCGTGGCCGTGATCTGGTAGGAGAAGGCGCTTCCCTGTGTTCCGTTGGCCGTTGTGGCGCTGGTGATCACCGGCGCTGGCACAACGACCTTGCTTTTCCCGCCGCAGCCAGAAAGGCCGAGGGCGAAAAGGGCTAGGACGCTGAGAGACACGCGGACGGCTTTCATAAAAGCCCCCGTTGGTCCCAGCCTCCGTAGAAAACTCATCACACTCCCGGAATCAATATCGTTCAAAAACGAGAAAGCACCCAGCGTGTCCCGTCGCCTCCCGACTGGGAACGGACGGCGGCCGGTACCCGGTAGTAGTTCCAAAGCGCTTTGGCTCCCGGTTGATCGGCAAACCTGACACTGCGAGGTCAAATGTTGGTAACAGTCCATACCGTGAACTGAGGTGTTCGTTTGACATCTGGCGCTCATTGAATTGGCAAACTCCCGGTTTGTCGCCAAATCGGAAGTTGTTATATGGTAAACACCGCTACTTGGCAGAGTTTCAACCCCCTGCGGTTGGTTGATCCAGCACCGAATTGCTGCCACATTCAATATGATGCCACCGCTGGTAGTGGCGATGACCGCTACAACCGCAAATTCGGCCCGAGAAATGCCGTCGCAGGCAGCGGCGTCTAACTTTATTGGCCTCCAAAGAGTTTAACGCAGGACGGGAAATCGAGCCGACCACCCCGGGGTGGAGTGAGCGACGATCTTTGTAAACGCTTTGACCGGACGCAGTATTTCCGAAACTGCTCTAGTAAGCAATCACCTGCTCCGACGACGCGGCCATCGATAAGCCGGCCGTGGGAAGATAAGGCAGCATGAAACGGAAGGTGTAGCTCACTTGCACCTTCACCAGACAGCCCTGGTTGTCCCGCGTGGCGGCGGTGTTGCAGCCCGTCGTGGAGCCGTTCACCGTTTGCTGCGGCCAGGTTGGCGTTACCGTGACTTTGCTGCCCGTAATGCCCAGTGGCGCCAGGCTCTGGACGTAGGACGTGACATTCGCCGCGCTGGCCTCGCAGGCATAGGAAGTCGCCGAGGCGCAGGAACTGGGCCAGTCCCCGCCGCGCACCATCGCGTAACGCGCCCCTTCCGCCGCCGCGTAGGAAACAAAATGATAGGTGTACAGCGCCCGCGAGCAATCGATGACGCCAAAGACGACCATCAGCAGCACGGAGATCGCGATGCTGAATTCGACAAGAGAATCTCCGTCGCTCTTCCCGGGCGAATCTCTTCCATCCCGTGTGCTTCGGCATCGTATTACTCACTTGCAGAGCGCATGGTCGTGCTCCTGGTGAGGGTGATCGACGACTTGAACCCGGTCCAGGGCACAATCGGTTTATACGTCGCTGTCGCGGTTGCGGCGGCGTAATAGACCACATTCACAGAGCAGGTAGGAGTCGTGGTGCAGCTCGCCGAGGAGTGTGTTCCGTCCCAGCACTCGCAGCCCCACGAACTTGTGACGCTGAGCCCGCTCACGTCGGGAGCGGCCAGCTTTGCCGCGTTCAGCATGCCTGTTGTGTCGGTAGGGTTCTGTGCGCCATAGGCGGCTCCTGCGTGCGCAGCCCCCGCCACTTCATTGGCCAGATAATAGGCCCGCCCGAAATCGACCACCCCTATCAGGAGCAGCAACAGGACGGGAAGGAAGACCGCCACTTCCACGAGGCTTGAGCCGGCTTCGGATTCCGCGATGTTCAGGCGTCCCAATCGCATCTGCTACTCCACAAGATCGGCGCCGCCGGTCTTGAGCGGCGAGCCGGCTGACAACGAGGAATAATCGCTGTTCAGCGCGAAATTGGCTCCCGCGTTGAGAATGATTGAACCCACGTCCACAACCGTGTATGCCGCCGTGTTCCCCGCGCTGTTCAAGGTCAGTTGCGCCGATGGCGCGTAGATCGCGCCCTGGAACTTCGCCGACGAATTGCCGTCAATGATCATGGCGTTGCTGTCGCTGCTGGCCTGCCAGATCAAAACTCCCGCCAGGCTGCCGCTCGTCGGAGCCACCAGCGTGGCTGTGCTGCCGCTGTTCATCTGCAGCTGCCCCGAACCCGTGAAGTACAGCGTCACCCCGGTCCCGGTTAAGACCGAGCCGGTGTCCACGTTAACCCCTCCCTCGATGATGTACGTGCCGGGATTCAGCGTAACCGTGATGCCGGGGTTGAGATTGAAGCCGCAATAAGTCCCGGGATTCAGGGTCCTCGAGCTGTTGATGGTTGGGGTTGTGCAACTGCCCGAAACCGTTGGCGGCGTCAGGTAGCTCAGAGGATCAGCAGTCGCTACCACACCGGTTACGGGAGTGGGACTGAACGTTCCGCCGTTATTCGGGCTCCAGCCGCCGTGAACCAAGAATTTCGAACTCGTCACGGTAACCCCGCTATTGGTCGTCAGTGCATCGCTCGCGCCTGAATCGTCGTAGATGCCGCAATTCGCGGTCAGCGTTCCGCCGTTCAGCAGCATGGCCTGCGGCCCTGAGATGCCGGTGTTCGATGTGGAGGTGTACAGGCAGAACGACGGGCTGTCATATGCCTCTGCTCTTACCGTGATCCGGATCGTGCGGATGCCCACCATACGCGCAAAAAATGTGTTCACGGGGCCGGAAAGGACCGCCTCCACGTAGTTCGAGTTGCCGTAGTTGGGATCCACGCTCGCCGAGCCCAGTGCACAGGGACCGTTATTCACCGTCAGCGTCAGTCCGTTGTTCGCGTTGCCCGAGCACTGCGTCAGCACGCTGCTGCCGGTGAACCCGTTTTCCACCAGCGCCTGCTGCGCCGCCGTTTGCATGGCTGTGCAGGCCTTCGTGCCCCCGCAGCTGCTGATTTCGATGGCGCCTGCCAGTGCGGCGGCGTCGACCGCTGCCTGCAACTGCCGCTTCTGGTTGCGGACCTGGCCCACGTCGATCGCCAGGGCAACAAACGGGAGGACGGCGATCATGCTGATGGTGCCAACCACCAAAGCCTGACCGCTTTCATCGCGGAGACCGCGCCATAGCCGCGCAAATATCCCCTTCACAGCGTTCCTTTCTCATGACGGAATCGCTCTTCCGATCCGCACGAACGCTTATTCCATGACGTTTATCGTCAACTTCTGTTTGGATAGTTAGTTCTCATCTGACGCCGCCTGCCGAACAGGGTCAATAACCCCTTGGTGGCACACAAATCTTCCCGCCGACGCACCCCCGCCCGAAGCGCCGGCCATCTCCCGCGCCATCCCTGCTATTGCGATACAATTTGGCAACATTGCGCTCGCAGTCTGCGTTCGACATGAATCCACCGCCAGCCGGTGCCATCTCTCGGCGCAGAGCAGAAAGGGCGTGCACGTGCCCACTCTCAATCTCATCGGCGGATGGCTGGGAATGCTCACCGGCGTGCTTTCCGGGGCCACCGTTGGCTTGTTCTTCCATCAGGACGGCTGGATGGGCGGCTACGGATCCTATCCGCGCCGCCTCACGCGTCTCGGCCACATTTCCTTTTTCGGCCTGGGTTTTCTTAACCTCATCTTCGCGGCAACCGCCGACCAACTTCTTCTCTCCGCCTCGTACCTTCGCGTCGCCTCCTGGGGGCTCATCATCGGCGCCATCACCATGCCGGCCGTTTGCTTCCTCTCCGCATGGCGCAAACCCATGCGGTACTTGTTTCCCATCCCCGTCGTTTCCGTCACGGCCGGAGTTCTCGCGATCCTCATCGGATGGTGGCGCCGATGAAACTCGGACTCATCGCCATGAGCGGCGTTCGCGCGCATAATCCCGAACTCACCGCACTGGGGCTCACGCTTCCCGGCTTTGTGGAGCGCAACAAGGTCATCGCCTCTCTCCCCAGCCTGGGCCTTCTCACGCTCGCAGGCCTCACCCCCGCCAGCGTCGACGTCCACTACCTCGAAGTCCTCGACCTCAAGGACATCCCCGGCGTTCCCGAGGAATTTGACGCCGTCGCCATCTCCAGCTTTTCCGCGCAAATTCACGAGGCCTACGAGTTGGCCGACCGCTATCGCCTCCTAGGCACGCGAGTCATCCTCGGCGGCCTCCACGTCAGCGCCTTGCCCGATGAAGCGCGTCTCCATGCCGACGCTGTCGTCATTGGCGAAGGCGAACCTGTCTGGCCCGCCATCATGGCCGATCTCCTCTCTCCCTCCGGCCTCAAGCCCATCTACGACGCGAGCGCCCTCAACTACACCTTCGCCAACTCGCCCATGCCGCGCTTCGATCTGCTCGACATCGAACGCTACAACCGCCTCACCGTGCAAACCCAGCGCGGCTGCCCGTTCCGGTGCGAGTTCTGCGCCGCCTCCCTCCGCATCTCGCCCACTTACAAGATCAAGCCCGTCGACCGCGTCATCGCCGAAGTCCACGCCATCAAGAAGCTCTGGAAGCGCCCGTTCATCGAATTCGCCGACGACAACACCTTCGTCAACAAGGCGCACTCCAAGCAGCTTCTGCGTGCGCTCGCCCCTGAAGGCGTCCGCTGGTTCACTGAAACCGATCTCTCCGTTGCCGACGACGAGGAGCTGCTCGACATGCTCCGTGACGCGGGCTGCGCTGAAGTCCTCATCGGCTTCGAGGGCACCACATTCTCCTCGGTCGACGGCGTCGAGCAGCGCGCCAACTGGAAAGCCAAAAGAGTCGACACCTACCTCGAAGCCATCCGGAAAATCCAGGACCGCGGCGTGCGCGTGAACGGCTGTTTCATCCTCGGCCTCGACGGCGCCGGCCCCGAATCCTTCGATCAGATCTGGGAGTTCGTCGAGAGCAGCGGCCTCTACGACGTGCAAATCACCGTCCAGACCGCCTTCCCCTGCACGCCGCTCTACACGCGCCTCAAACACGAGGGCCGCATCCTGCGCGACCAGGCCTGGGAGCTATGCACCCTCTTCGACGTCAACTTCCAGCCCGCCAAAATGACCGCCGCCGAGCTCGAAGCGGGCCTGCGCACCCTCGGCAGCCGCATCTACTCCGACGAATCCACGCAAAAGCGCCGTGAAGACTTTCGCCGCAACTACATCGCAAAGCACCGCCACAACCCAACGCAAACGCGAGGTAAACATGTCCACCAAATGGATTAAGGTTCTCTTTGTCGTCGCCGGCATTTACGATCTCTTGCTCGGCGTTGCTTCCGTCGTCGCCGCTCCGCAAATCTTTCGCCTCGCCGGTGTCACTCCGCCCAACCACATGGGCTACGTATACTTCCCGGCGCTGCTGGTCGTCATGTTCGGCATCATGTTCCTGCGCATTTCTGCCGATCCTGCCCGGCGCCTCGAACTGATTCACTACGGCATGGGTCTCAAGGCCGCTTACTGCGGAGTGGTCTTCTGGTTCCAGATCATCGGTAGTGTGCCTGGGCTGTGGATTCCTTTCGCATGGGCCGACCTGGTCTTCTTCGTCCTCTTCTTCTTCGCTTGGAGGTCCCTCGCGCGCAAAGCCTAGTTCGCGCGCCGCGCTGGGTGCCCCATCCTGGACGCGTTCTGTACTTCTAGGGTGGGATGACCCAAGCCACAGCCGCAAACTCGCCGTCTTGTATCAGGGCACGAGTTCACTCGCGCCGCAAAGCCTCCCCACCCCTCTCGAAAAACAAAGTACGCGGCGGAGCCGCGCCAGTAGGTCGCGCATCGGCACGGAAGCCGAGTCGATTGCCATTCTGAATTCCGCACCTGTTTTGCACAACAATTGGTGCGCTATACTGTTGGTGCTCTGGCACTCCGCGACATCCAATGGCAGTCACCCGTGTTCGTATGTCCAGGAATGGGCACGCCAGAGTTCGTCTTTTCGAGGTCTTGATCCTCGTAAAGCTGGTCGCAATCGAAATCGCTGCGACTATCGTGTTCTTCGTGTGGCTTTACCGCGAACTAATCCACGAGCTAAAACAGTGAGAAGTCGGCCCCGCCGGTCGTTCGGCTGCACCGGTGCCGGGCGCCACAACCTCACCACACCTTTGCCCTTATTGCTACCTGCCCCGGAATCTTGACACCTGGGCCGGATATAGTCGGCGCCGCCGACAAGATTCACGATAAACTCAACGATGTCAGGCTACTGGGGGACATTCCACGGCTCTCAATCCCTACAGTTTGCAATCAGGGCTCCGAGAGGTTTCCGGGATGAAATACCAGAAGTTCGTAATCAGAAATTACCGCGCCATCGTCGGCCCGATGGAGATCGACGTCCAAAAATCAAAATTGATGCCTATCATTGGCATCAACGAATCGGGGAAGACCACAATCCTCCATGCGGTGTTTGCGTTCGACTACTTCAATGACGGTCTCAATGATGGCGGACGTCACCTCCGGGACGTGGCCAATCTCTACCGGACCTCGTCCGGAACCCCAGAAATTGAGGCGGAGATAGAGACCTCAAAGGGCGACCTCTCGGATTCGCTCTTTGAGTGCGGTCAGGAGAACCCAGCGAAGAGAACCCAATTCGATGCGCTTGGGCGGAAGCGAATCCTACCCACAGTGATTAGCGTCATTCGGGATCTCAACACGAAAAAATATCGAATTGTCCCCGATATGTTTGGCTCCGCAGAGATGCAGGACGCCCTTGCCCGGAAAATCATTATAGGCATGCCGTACATCCTCTACTTTGACGATTTCCGAGACAAAGTCAATGAAAAGATCGAGATCCCGCCAGATCCGAAAGAGAACCTGACCGGCTGGCCGGCAATAATTCAACAGCTGTTCGAACAGACTGATCCGACGTTCTCAATCTTCAACCTCGCTAGGTTGGAAGAGCGTCAGCGAAAGACAGTGCTGTCGAAGGTGGAACGTAAGCTGAATGCCACCCTAACGAGGGAATGGCAAACGTTCAAGCTTGATGACCGCGAAGCCCTGAAGATTTCGATCGACTTTAGGGCGGAGCAGTCGATCGAGACAGCCGTGGCCGCACCGGGGCCGGCTCCGACATCCCAGCCTGGGCCAGTGCAAGCTGGCCCTCAAAGCCCCACACCTCAACCTGCACCCGCGCAGGCCCCGATAACGGTCACCAAGAATTTCATCAAGCTGGACGTAGTCGAGACCGATAGCTCGGGCGATGAGCACTTCTTCTTCATCAGCGATCGTAGTAAGGGGTTCTACTGGTTCTTCAACTTCGTGATGAAGCTTGAATTCAACCCAAAGGTCGTGTCGGGCGCGCCAGCCATTTACCTTCTCGACGAACCCGGCTCGTATCTCCATGCTTTCGCACAGCGCAAGCTCTGTCAGAAGCTGCGAGATCTTTCAGAGAAGAGCTGGGTCGCGTACTGCACGCACTCGCACTACTTGTTGGACCCCGAGGTCATCCCCGTGAACAGCATCACGGTGGCAGAAAAGGACAGGAAAGGCGCGATTAGCCTAGTCCCGTTGACCTCCTATCGGAGCCCCGCCGCAGACAAACGGTCAGCCCTCCAGCCAGTCCTCGACGCCTTGCAAATCAAACCGTTTGCTTTGGACGTCCCATTGACCCGGACGACCGTTATTACCGAGGGAATTTACGACTACTTTGCACTCGAGTCTGTTTCGCGATGGCCGTGACATATCAATCCTGCCCTCGGTTGGCGCGGAGTCGGTCAAATACTACATTTCCCTAATGATCGCATGGCAAATCGACTTCCGAGCGCTCTGGGACAGCGATCCCGAAGGGAAGAGGAGATTCGATGAGGCATCCGAGAAATTCGGCCCCGAGATAACGAAGAAATGCTTTCGGACGCTTCCTTCGGACGGTACCGGCAGCAGGGTTATCCTTCAGAATCTGTTTGACGGCCACGATCTAACCCTGATTCGAGTCGAGTTAGGACTAGCCAGCGACTGCTCTTTTGAACGGACAATTCAGGCGCTCTTTTACTCGCCTAAGAGACGCGAGTTGATGGGGCGGATGAGACTCGGCGTCAAAGGAGAACTTCAAGAAGCTGTTCGCGAGCCTAGAGCTAGATTAGCCACGGCGCGCGACCAGAGGCCCTTCCGCTAGAATTCCGAAAGTGCGGCGAACGGGTGGCCCATGTCTCATCTCCCTCACCGCTCATACACCTCGCGCCGGTGACCGATGCGCAACACGAGAATGAGTACCAGCTTGTCCTCAATGGAGCAGATCAGTCGGTAATCGCCGACGCGATACTTCCAGAACTCGCCGAGTTTGGCGCCGTGGAGAGCCTCTCCGATGCTGCGCGGGTTGTCCAGCGGAGCCACTCGCTCGTGAAGGAACCTGAGAATGCGCCGCGCGATCTGCGGATCCAGCTTGTCGAGCTGACGGTCGGCCTGTACCGACAGTTCAACCTTCCAAGCCATGCTTCTTCATCGCGCTTTCGAGAGGGATGGTCCTGCTGCGGCCGGCGCGAATCTCCTCGAGCGCCGCCTCGGCCAGATAAATGTCCTCGAGATCTTCGAGGTGGCGAAGCACAGCCTCGCGGGCGTAGTAGGTTCTGGTCCGCCCGGTGCGCTTCGCCAGCCGGTCAAGGCGCTTCTCGACCTCTTCAGGCAGTCTGATCGCAAGCATGATCGTTCTCCGCTATACGTGTATAGCATACCACGGATTTTGATTGCCCTGTCCCTGCGCGGCTTGGAACTGGCCTCCCCGCGGCGGACGGCCCATTCACCGGAAAGCAAATCCAGAACGAATCGGGGGTGCCGAGAGCCTATTCGGAGTCAAGCCACAAAATCTCTAAGTCACTCATCCTAGGCACCTTCCATTTGCAGGTAATTTCATGCTTTCGGCGCATACTCATACCATAAGCGTTCAACCAGGCCTTCTTTGCGGCGGACTCTCTCCGCCGCATTCGCGTCTTTGCGCTCGGAAAAGCGGCGCAACCCCGCCGCAAGGCCTCAAAAAACGCCCGTAACTCCCGTGAATCGGTACGTTTACGAGTATGGCCCTTTGGAATCAGATATGTACGGACATACCGCGTCCCGTAAACCCTTTGTTATCAAATATGGAGGTATGGCATACGGGGGGAGGGGGCGGCGGGGAGCGCAAAGGAGAAAGTTATGGCCTTGAATTGTCGGCACGTCATGCCGAGCGGCAGAGAATGTCACGGGTACGCCCTCAAGGGCAGACCCTTTTGCTACTTCCACACCCGGCTGCACCTCGCTGCCAAAAAACCTGACGGTCCGATGGACTCGATCGAGATCCCCTTCCTCGAAGAACGCTGCGCCATCCAGGTCACCATCACCCAGTTCATCCGCGCCATCGTCAACAACACCATCGACCGCCCCCGCGCCTCGCTCCTCCTCTACGGCCTCCAACTGGCTTTGCAAAGTGTCGATCGCAACAACTACTCCATTCCCTTCGGAACCGTCGAGGCTCTCTCACAGACGCCCGATGGTGACGAACTCGCCGCCGATCCCGACGATGACGATGAGGACGAGGAGGAGGCGGAAGACTCAGACTCAGACGAATCCGGCGACGATTCCGGCGGCGAGGAGGATGAAGACTCGGACGACGACGACTCCGAAGATGACGACGATGATGATGGCCTGGAAACCACCGAAGACTTCATCGCCTCCGTCAAATACCTCAATTCCATCAAGCGGCAAGTGGGCCTCGACCCCTGATCCCACCGACCACGGTCCACGGTTCACGACCCTCGGCCCCTTGGTCTCCTGGTCTCTCGGTCCCTTGGTCCCTCGGTCCCTGCCTTTACGCCGTCGGCCTGATCTCCACCTGCTTCGTCGTGATCACGAGCTTCGCCGGCGCGACCGATCGGCCGCGCACGAGCGTGCTAGCTTCGATTTCCATTGTGCCCGCCGTCTTGGTCGATTGCAGAATCGCCTGCGCCAGCCCATTGAAGAGCGCGCGCCGCGGCTCCTTGTCGCTCTCCTGGCAGTTGGGATCGCCGTTGCCCACGCCGATCAGCGCGCCCTCGCCGGTGATCTTGAAATTGATCAGGTTTGACGCCGTGGGCACGGCGCGTCCCGCACTGTCGAGCGCGTCGACGGTGAGAACGACAACGTCTTCGCCGTCGGCGTCGATCGTTGTCCGGTCCGCGGTCAGCCGCAGCGCTGCCACCGGACCCGTCGTCTCGCGCTTCTCCGTCAGAAGCAGCTTGCCGTCCTTCCATCCCTGCGCCTCGATCGAGCCGGGTTCGTAGCGCACCTTCCACTCCAGGTGGCTGAGCCGCGGGACCTTCTGCCGTCCCTGGCTCTTGCCGTTGAGGAAGAGCTCGACCTCGTCGAGGTTCGAGTGCACCCACACGGGAATCTCCTCGCCTTCCCTGCCCTCCCAGTTCCAGTGCGGAAGCAGATGCAGCACGGGCCCTTTGGTCCACCACGCCTTGTAGTAGAAGAAATCGTCCTTGGGAAACCCGCACATATCCACGATGCCGAACTGCGAGTTGATCGAGGGCCACCCGTACGGCGTGGGCTCGCCGCGATAATCGAACCCCGTCCAGGCGAACCCACCCGCCTCCCACTCGCGAGTGGCGTAGAACGTCCACCAAGCCTCTGCCAGTTCGCTCCATTCCGTGTGATTCACATCGTAGGCGCTGAGCGTGTTGCGCAAAGCATCGGTTTCATAGCAGCCACGCGTGGCAATCGTGCTGGCCGTCTCCGAGCCGAAGACCGGCCGCGCGGGATACTTCTTGTGAAAGCCGTCGGGCAACTCCAGGCGGTAGTTGAATCCGACGATGTCGAGCGCCTCCGACACTCCCTTCTCGTTGCTGCCGTTCACCGCCGCTGAAACCGCGCGCGTTGGGTCGAGCTCGTGGCAGCGGCGCACCATGGTGGCGGCGATCTTCGCGCCCTCCTCGGCCTCGTCGCCCTGCAATTGCCACTCCTCGTTGCCGATCGACCACAGAATGATCGACGGCGAGTTGCGGTAGCGCTTGACCATCGCTTCAAGCTGCGCCAGGCCCTCGGGGCTCGAGCTCATTTGCCGCGTCTCGCACATCATCATCATGCCCATCCGGTCGCAGGCTTCCACCAACTCCGGGGTAGGCATATTGTGCGAAGTGCGCACGGCGTTACATCCCATCCCCTGCAGCACGCCGACGCGGAAGGCTTGCAGCCGGTCCGGCACCGCCGCGCCCACTCCCGCGTGATCCTGGTGGTTGCACGTTCCCTGTATCTTCATCGACTGGCCGTTCAAGAAGAAACCGTGGTCGGCGTCGAAGCGGACCGTGCGAATGCCGAAGGTCACTCGTTCCGCGTCGCGGGTCTTATCGCCCGTCTTGACGGTCACGATGGCCGTATAGAGATTGGGTGTTTCCACCGACCACAGCGCAGGGCGCGCAATCCTCGCGGTCGCCTGGAAGTTCACTGTCTCGTCCACGACGATTGGCTGCGCGGGCGCTTCGGCCGTCGTCACCGTCTTCCCATTGACATCCAGTATCTGCCAGCTCACCGATGCCGATTCGGCGTCCTGGCCTTCGTTTAGGACTTGCGTTCCCAGGGTGAGGGACGCGGAGGTCTCGCTGATCTCCGAAGGGCGCACCCAGTTCTCCCACTTTGCCAGATGCAGCGAGTCCGTCTTCGTCAGCCAAACGTGCCGGTAGATTCCTGCGCCCTCGTAGAACCAGCCGTCACCGAAGCTCGCATCCACGCGCACAACGATGCAGTTCTTGGCGCCGATGGCGAGGAAGTCGGTAATGTCGAAACGGAATGGTGCGTAGCCGTTGTCGTTGCGGCCGATGAAGCAGCCGTTCACGAAGAGCAACACATCGCGGAAGGCGCCGTCGAACTCCACCGCGATCCTGCGGCCCGCGTCGCTGGCCGGAACCTCGAACTCGCGCCGGTACCACCCCACGCTCGTCTCTGGATAGCGCCGTCCCAGCGGCTTATACCCATGCGACCTCAGCGTGTCGTCCCACACGAAGGGCAGCTCGACCGCCCAGTCGTGCGGCAGGTTCAGCGCGCGCCACTTGGAGTCGTCGTATCCCACCCGCGCAAACTTGAAGTTGCCGGTCTTGTCAAAGGCTTCCTGATTCATCCCGAATCCGAGGTCTTTGGCTGGATCGATGCCGTTACCGAACTGGAACTTCCAGCCAAAGTCGAAGAGCAGTTGCTCACGCGGCGCAACTGCGTTTGCGGCTCCAGCGGTGGCCGCCTCGGGAGCCCCAGAAAGCAGCGCGGCGGTGCGCGCCCATGCCGACCGAGCCATTAGGGAGGAGGTCGAGAGTGCTAATCCTGAACAAAGCAAATCGCGGCGGGAGATTCGAGACATAGAAGACCTCTTTCCGATGAAGTTGCGCCGTGGATGAAGGCAAATCCGCAAACGGCGGGCAACAAGGCACTATAAATGAGGCCGCGCCAAGCTGTATACGCTTTCAGCCCTTTCCCAAGACCCGGGTTCCCACCGCAGAAGGGGCACACCAGCCACACAAAGTGACGACCTGCGAGTATGCTAAATTCAGACTGGCAATTACTCTTGCTAACCGGCTCCGCGGAGAGATGGCCGAGCGGTTTAAGGCGCACGCTTGGAAAGCGTGTGTACTTTAACGAGTACCGTGGGTTCGAATCCCACTCTCTCCGCCATAAAGTCCTTAGAACTAGCAACTTAGAGAGAACGTCGCTTCTGCTCGCAGATTTCCGGCCAAACTATCGGATCTTTGCTTAGAAAAGGAACCAGAGAGCGTTTTCCGGCCCCCAGTATTGATGGGAAATCCTGCGAATTCTCTACCTGGGAATTCGACAGTCCCTTTTCAAGCCTTCTAATCGTTGAATTCGCGGCAAAGGCCGCAAATATGATGCCAGTTGGCCGACTCACTTTGGGTCGTTGTTGGCGGATCGTTGACGGAGGATTTCTGACCTCGTGACTTGGTCGCCACAGTTCTTCTATTCAACCGGATGATGTGGACCTGTCCCTCGCCAAAATTCCATCCGGCCCAATCCTGTTGTGTTTTCTGTGATATAAACCTCCCATGCCGCGCATGCTGAGGCTCTTGTTTGTAGCGCTCGTTCGCTCTGTTCGGTCTCGCCGACATCTCCTTTTGGAAAACCTCGCACTACGGCAGCAACTCGCAATCCTAGCGCAGCACCATCCGCAGCCACGGTTTTCCCCTCCCGACCGATGGTTTTGGGTAACGCTCCGGCGATTGTGGCCGGGATGGCGAAGGGCCTTGATCCTTGTTCAGCCGGACACCGTCCTGCGCTGGCACCGAGCCGGGTTCAGGTTGTATTGGAATTGAAACTCGCGCAAACGTGTCCGTGTGGGAAGGAAACCCGCGAGTCAAGAAGTGCGCGATCTCATCTTCCGTATGGTGGCGGAGAATCCAACCTGGGGAGCACCGCGCATTCATGGCGAGCTGAAGATGCTCGGATTCGACATCTCAGAGCGAACCGTTCTGCGATGGATGCGAAAGGCTCCCAGGGATCCGGACTCAGCACGGCGATGGACGGCATTTCTGAACAATCACCGTGAAGCCATTTCCGCGATGGACTTCTTTACCGTGCCCACGCTGACCTTTGGCCTACTCTACTGCTTTTTCGTCATTAACCATGACCGGCGGCGCTTCCTGCACTGCAACGTCACGCGGCATCCGACGACCGCCTGGGTCGCTCAGCAACTGCGAGAGGCCTTCCCATACGATTCCGCGCCAAGGTATCTAATCCTTGATCGCGAGCACACTTTTCATGGTGAGGTTCTGGAAGCCGCGGAGACTTTGGGGGTCATCCCGGTTCACACTGCGATTCGCAGTCCCTGGCAAAATGGAGTGGCCGAACGCTGGGTTGGCACTTGCCGCCGCGATCTCCTCGACCACGTCATCGTGCTCAACGAGCGCCACCTAAGACGACTCATGCAGGAGTACGTCCGATACTACCATGACGACCGGACGCACCTCGGATTGGCAAAGAACACGCCCGCCGGCCGGAAGGCATGGAATAACCCCGACCCGCACGGCAGAGTCGCTTCCATGCCGAGGTTCGGTGGTCTTCATCATCGATACGATCTCGCAGCCTGACTTGCTGCGGTCGACTCTCGTCCCAGCGAAATCGAAGCCGCCTGGCGAAGAGTGTGTCTTTACCGATGAGACATCGAGCATTCAACGGCTTTCGTCTCGCGAGTCGCAATCCCCCGACGGTCCTCACCCGGCCTGAAACACAGCCACCGCAATTTCCCTTCGTGCTCTAACGCTTGATCGCAGGCGCGATTTGAACACGGATGGCATTTTGACGAGGCACAGCCTCAGAATTGCCGCCACGGTATCTTCCGGAGCCGGGCGTTAGGCCCATTTTGTCTGCGGATGGCATTTTGGTAAGGGACAAGTCTAACCATTTCCAGGCGCCTTCACCATCGCATCACGCTCCCCACCTGCAGAGTCACGGGCTTGAGAATACCCGAAGGCAAGAGCGGAGAATCCTTGGTATAGGCACGAACATTGGTGTGCGCAAACTGTGTTGTAGCTGTTGGTTGCATATCGCCGATCAGCCGATTCGGCCAGAGATTGGTCACCTTGATCTCGATCATGTTATCGCCCGCGTGTACCTGGCGATCGATGCGTGCCGCGAACGGCTGCCGCCAGAGCGTGTCGACTGTCTGGCCATTCACTGCGACCGTTGCAATTTCGCGCACCTGCCCCAACTGCAGCCAGAGTTGCCGACCCGACGCGGCAAGGCTGGCGGGGATGTGAAGGACGGTGCGATAAACTGCCGTTCCC
Source organism: uncultured Acidobacteriaceae bacterium (assembly GCA_963836525.1). Lineage (GTDB taxonomy): Bacteria > Acidobacteriota > Terriglobia > Terriglobales > Acidobacteriaceae > Telmatobacter. The sequence goes on along the minus strand of CAWIJW010000009.1, from coordinate 390,212 downwards.
GAAAAGTAGCGTATCCCGGGATCAGTTGATTCGGTCCAGGATTGGAAGTGTTCGAGCGGATCCGTCGGGGGCGCGCCCCATCCGGCGGGAAATGAGAGCGTCCACGGCGCACAGGTTGGCGCTTCAAAATCCGCCGCTCGCACGACGAAGGTTTGTTTGATCCCCCGGGAATCGGTCGCGATATAGGTGCCCGCAGTGGTGGCGACAAACGCTTGCTGACCGCTGGAAAACACTCCTGCGCCCTGGCGGATCGAGGGGAAGACCGGGTTGCCATCTTTCTCAATCCTGACCAGGTGGCGAGCCGGTGTTCGCGCAAAGATCACGAAGACCGATCCCGTCGCCGGGAAAGTAAGAGGAATCTCCATCCGGCCATCCTGAGTCACGTAATAAGCCAGCGCCGGCGTTGTTGTTCCATCGTCGGGCGCCCACAGTTCCGGCGCGCGGCCATGTACCCGGAACGAAAGCATCCCCCGTGCCTCCCGCGGCCGCGTGTTGCGCACAAAGTAGATGTCCGCGCTCGCAGATCGACGGTGGACATACTCAAAGGCAGGTCCATTCTCTGCGCTCTCGCCCTCCCCGCTCAGCTGGTACGAGAAATCAGGGGCTGCACCCATGGCGGTGAGCGCGCTGCGCGCATCGGAAGTGCAGTAGATCTGGCCGCGGCCGTAATCGAGCTGTGGTTGCGCCGCCTTCGCAGCCGGCCCACATCGCGCCGGCGGTGCGTGTGTATTTCGCTTGCTTCTCGGGGGGTATCAAACCCAGCGGGCCGGTCGGTTTCAGTCCAATGACGACTCCGCCCTGGCTTACAAACCGCTTGATCCACTCGAGCGCCGGATAAGAGATTCTGCGCGAGGCGGGCAGCGAGAGGGCGCGGTAATGCACGCCTTCAGGCGTGTGCAGGTCAGAGCCGGAGAATTGCATGCGGTTGAGGAGCGCATCTTCATTGACGACGTCGTAATCGTATCCGGGCAACACGTGGGCTGGATCGTCGTCTCTGAGACGCGCGAATCCGGGAACCTGATCGCCATAGAAATAAAGGAGGTCGCTTATGGGCATGCCTTGCTGCATCAGGAACTGGGCGCGGTTGAAAGCCAGCAGAACGGGCCCGGTCTGCTCCCACCAGGTGACATTTGGGTTGAGGTGCGTGCCGGCAAAGTACTCCTGGCCGGGCTTTCCATACTCCGCGGGCGACGAGGTGAATTCGTGCCAGTAGAGACGATTCAGTCCTTCGGTAAGAGCGTAGTCGAATGTGGTTTGCAAGTCGCCACCCAGCGACTCAGACCACGCGGCCGGATTCATGCTCGTGGGTCCCTCGGCGGCGGCGAACCGTTTGCCGTAAATATGTGCGGCGCTGGAGGCCTCTTTCACAAAGAAACGCTCGTCGTCGGCGACGCGGTGAGTTCCTGAGACGGTCCAGAACTCCGTCTGCGGAAAGGATGTGCTGCGGAAGTTTTCCAGCGCGTCGATGGGCGCACCGTGAGGACCGCCCGCCTCAGGATGCGTGCCTAACCCCCGCTGCCGGGCACGTTTCGCAAAGTGATCGTAGTAGTTCTCCGCGATCAGATCGGCAACCGTGCGGCGCAGATCGAAGAGAAACCGGTTGCTCGTCTGACGACTGGTTAGAATGCGCCCCGTGACGATGGGCAAATACGCCACCGGATCATACCCGCGCCGGCGCTTGAATTCTTCACGAAAATCGGCAGTCCAGTCTGTTCCGCCCGCTTCCCAGCTATCGGTGACGAGATAACGCAGACTGGTGCCGATATAGGGCTTCGCCGCATCGAGCAGCGGCGTCACAGCATCCCGCCAATAGTCTTCAAAGGCTTCTACACTCATCGCGTCGAGCGGCAAGCCCAGCGGCGTTCCTGCGGTGTCCGTCAGGTGTTTTGCAGTGTCGGTGGAGCCGATTCGCAGAACCTCCCAGGTCCCCGGCAGAAAAGTCCACTCCAGATTGCCGTTTTTGTCCATGCGCGAGCTCAAGTCAACAACGTCACCGACCTCGGCATCCTCCTCTCCGGCAACCGAGGGCTCATCGCGCATCACCTGATCGGACGAAGGCATGGAGATACCCGTCTCTCTCGACGCCGTCTTGAAAGGCAGGTCTTCGATGGCGGCACGGCCACTCCCTTGCTCTCCCGGGAGCGGGGCTCCGTGTCGCAGCGGATAGGCAAGTACGGCAATCGGGCGATAGAAGCCATTCATGACCGGTGGAGAAGCAAGCTGAACCGGCTTGCTGCCGCCGCCTTCCACGACGCTTCGCGAAAAGGTCAGCAGCTTCATTGCATCTTCCGGCGTCACGGTGGGGCCGCCAATGATTCCCACGTCCCATCTGCTGGTGACGTTGAGGCTGATCTCGAGGCCCAGCCTTTGCGCCTCAGCAAGCGCATGCACAAACAGTGCGATCCATTTGGGGCTGCCGATGGGCGGGCCTGTGGGAACTTCCGAGTTGCCGTCCTGACCGGATCCGTCAGCATCAACGAGAATTGCTCCTCCAAATCCATGGGACTTCATCTCTTCAAGATCGCGGGTGATGGTGTGTTCAGTGGTGTTGCCGTTGAGCCACCACCAATAGCAGCGGGCCTTCGCAGTGGCAGGCGGCTGACGGAAGCCGGCACGCAGTGCATCCGATTGCGGTGATTGCGCCCGTCCACAAAGGCCACAGACAATGGCACCGGCCATCATCACCCGCAGCAAGCGCGCTTTCCACATCGAAGCCATTCCGTCCTGCACGTTGATCCACATTTCTTAGTGGCAACGCATTTCTGTGAGCTTGCCCCCGCGGGCGGCGCACTTCCAATGTGCCGGCGTAATGCCGGGAGGTAGTGGACTACCGCGCCGTTTTCGGCCACTCGGTAGTCCACAGATGAGATCAACAGATGTGAGTTAGAAATTAATGCGGGCGGTAAGCTGCCCAATGCGCGGATCGTTAGCTTGAGTCAAAGTCACAACACCAAAGGTTGAGCTTCCAAGCCCGGTGCCCGGACCGCCAAAGTCCGGCGTGTTCAGCAGGTTGAAATACTCACCGCGAATCTCGAAGCTGCGGCCTTCGCTCAGCGCGAACTTCTTGAAGAGCGAGGCATCAACCAAGGGATGAATCCGCTGTCGGACACCAATATAGTTGCTGTTGACCTGTGAGGTGTAGGCGATGCGCTGCTGGTAAGCCGGCGTGGACGAGAGACTGTCGCAGGCAGGAGCCGAAGCCGTCGACTGCACCATTGCGCCACTGGAGTTCTCATAGCAGGTGTTGATAAAGCGCTGATTGGTTGGATTGGCCTGATTGACAGGACCAATGATATTCACGTTGCTCGGCGAGGAAATGAGCGGCCCGTTGGCGGCGCGGAAAACGCTGTTGAACTCCCAGCCACCGAGAGCCAGCCTTTCGGCGTAAGGCAATTTGGAGAACTTGGGCAATTCCACCGTGCCGAAGACGTTAGCGAGGATGGTTGCGTTGTTGTCCTGGATCGATTCCAGTTTGGCGTCGAATGCGTTGAGATAGGCGGTATGCAGCATGACCTTATCCCAGGTGAAGTTCCCCTGCAGAGAGAAGTGGTTCTTCATCGGGCGGCTGACTTGAATCTGTAAGGCGTTGTAGGGCGAAGTGCCGATCGATGAATAATTCTCGGTGACCGACCCGAACTCCGGGTATGGCACGAACAGCAAATACTGCTGGATGTTCGCGCCGTTGAGGGTCGCGTTGTTCGGGATCTTTCCCGCCATGGGATTCGGGACGTTGCCGTTCAAGTAGCTGACCTCGGCACTGCCCTGGTTGTAATACTGGGCTGGCAGGAAATTAATGTTGTGGTTCACATCCAGCCGCGTCGGTCTGGCGCCAACATAACCGACCTGCAGCGCAAAGCCACCAGGAAGCTGATGCTGAACATTGAGCGTATAGTCCGCACTCCTGGGCTGCACGTGGTGAGGATCGTTGAAGTTGACACTCTGGCCAAGCGCCGTGCTCAATCCGAGCGAATTTCCTGTCGGCAAAGTAACGCCGGTCGGGAAAGGATTCGTCATCGTATTGATGGCGGTTCCGTTGATGGCTGCGTTGGCTGCGTAAGTGTAGCTCGTTGATTGGCTGTAGCCGGAGGAGAACGGACTCTCCAGCGTATTGAAGAAGATGATCCCGAAGCCTGCGCGGACAACCGTGGTTGGACGCACGGCGTAAGCAACCCCGAGGCGCGGTTGCCAGTTGTGCAGATCGCGCTGGTACGGGAAGCGATTGCTGGAGTTGACGAACTGGAGCCCGCCATTCAACGTCAGACCCGTAACCGAGCTCTGCAAGGGACTTGTGCATGTGGTGCAGAAGGTGGAGATCATGCGGTTATAGCGCTCGGTGAACGGAGACTCATAGTCCCAGCGTGCGCCCAGGTTGAGCGTCAGCTTGTTGTTTACCCTCCAATCGTCCTGCACAAACGGCGCCATGTAAATCTGCTGCATGGCATAGGCGATGTTGATGCTGTAGTTCGCCGAGGCAAAGTAGCCCAGCATCATTGAAGCCATGGGGTCGCCTGAGCTGGCGTCGGATCCGACGTTGGCATTCACGTTCTTCTGCGTAAACCTGCGGTCGAACTCGAATCCCGGATGGGTGGTGGCATTGGTGCCAAAGCCGCTTTGCGGATTCTGTACGTTATAGCGGCTCATGTTCCCTTCCCAGCCAAAGCGCACAGAGTGGTGTCCCCAGACCTTGGAGAGGATCTCCTCAAGCGAGCCGAGGGTGTCCTCGCTGATCTGACCGCCGGCGCCGGGAGCCAAGCCCGCGTATCCATCGGAGGTCATGTATTCGCCGGGGAAAGTGTTGTAGGGCAGGGCCGTGGTCGTCATGCTCAGCGTGCTGAGGTTGAAGCCGGAGTTACCCGGATAGACCAGGCCAAAGGGGTGATAGACCAGTCCAAGCCGTGAGTCCAACACCATGGTGGAAGAGAACTGATGCACGTCGTCCACGCTGCCGCCGCGGTTGTTGCGGTAGACGCTGTAGCCATAGCCTGTCCCGCTTGTGGTGGGACCAATGCCCTTGGGGAATCCTTGCAGCGGATAGCTCTGAGTCAGCCCCGACCGGAATCCGATGACGTTCATCTTGTTCTTCTGCCCGAAGGCGTGATCGAAGCGGGCAATAAACGACGGATACGTGCTGCGGTAGGAGGTCTGCGTCGAGATGTAGTTCGGGTTGGTCAGCGCCGTGGCATTGGCTACGTTGGGGCTTGGGAAATAAGCCGCAAAAGCCTTGCCCGTAGCGCTCATCGCCGAAGCGATATTGTTGTTCGCGTAATACGCCGTGCGGTTGCCGCTGGAGTCGACCGGCGAATTGGGCACGTAAAGCTGAACGCCCGACGTGCACAGTCCGCTTGCATTGAACGTCGAGCAGAGGCCGGAAAAGTCGCCGGTGAGTTCTGTTGCAGTGGGCACGCGGCTGCTATAGTTGATCGCGGTGTGCGTCGCGTAGCGCTCGAACGAGAACATGAAGAACGTCTTGTCGCGCCCGTTGTAGATCTTCGGGATGTAGACCGGCCCGTCAATCACAAGGCCCGTCTGGCTTACCTGATCGTTGTTGCGCGGCTGATTATTGCCGGCCTTTTCATAGGTGTTTGCGTTCAGATAGGTGTCTTGGAAAACGTAGTAGGCTGCGCCGTGAAGGCTGTTGTTGCCGGTGCGAACCACGGTGTTGGTTACCGTGCCGTTGCCATGGCCAATCTGTGCGTCAAAAATCCCATTCTCGACCTTCACTTCCTCCACCGCCTCGGGTGAAGGCACGAAGTTGGTATAGCTCGCCCCCGAGAACCGCTCCGCGGCGTCGTTGGGAATACCGTCGAGGGTCAACCTGTTATGGCCGCCATTACCGTCCGTTGTGATCTGTACGGCTACGCCGCTGAACGGGTTCGTGAACTGGCTCGACTTCCCCTGGAAGTAGCCGCCCGAGGCTGTATCTACGGTTCCAGCGGCCAGGGTCACCATCACATAGGGGTTCCGGCCCTCATTGGGGAGGTCGGTCACCTCTTTGGTGCTCAAGGTCGTTGCAAGGACGGGCGAGCTCGTGTCGATCAAGGACGTTTCGGATGTTACTTCCACGGTTTCGTTTACGGTCCCCGGCTTCAACGTGATATCCACCTGGATCGTTTGCCCTGCCGTGAGGACGATATTGGTTCGCGTTTCTTTGCGGAAGTTTAGCGCCGTCACAGTGAGGTTGTACGTCCCCGGCTGCAGCGCCGGCATCAGAAAGGCGCCGTCGGCCCCGGTGACGACTTTGGTCACAAACTCTGTGGATGTTTCTGTGGCTGTCACATCGGCGCCCACTACCTTGGCCCCTGACGTGTCGCTCACCTGACCGCCGATAGCGCCCAGGTACCGTTGCGCCCGCGACGATGACGTAGCGAACACAGCGACCACCACGAGTACCAAGAGCAACGGACGGAGCTTGGCGACTTGCTTTGGCCATGCTGGCACAATCTCAGTTGTTCCCCTCAATTGCATAACGCCTCCTGTTTTCTGAAAACGATTCCACTGGTAGACAAACACCTAGTTAGCCTCCGGACTTGTTGGCGCGCAGCGTCTTTGTTCATGGACAGCCAGGCAGTTTTGGCCGCCGGGATGGCCCGTTTAGCATCCGTGGAGCGTGGTGGGGCCCCATGAAACGATTTGCGCAATGAATAATCCAGTCACGGATTCTCAGAAACTCAATTCGCGACTGGCAAGTTAATTCACCGGAAAAGCTTTGCCGTCTTAACCGCTAGAAGTTCTGTAACTCTCGATTCAGCAATGCGATAAACCACACAAATGCGCTGGCGGCCACGCAGGTTAAAGGCCCGGAAGCGGCGATTTTTCACGCGATCCTGACTGATCCGTTGCCCCTTTTCTTTGCAGGCGTTAGACTTGGGACCGAAACTTGGTGACGTGAAATGGGTTTGGTTGCAGAAAAACCCGTTTTGGAGAACGCAGAGTCTGAGCCCAGCCTCGAAGAACGGCGAGCCTTGATTGAGCGCGTCGCCGCCAGCGAGCAGTTCAGCCGGTCGGCGCGCCTGCGCGATTTCCTGCTCTATGTGGGAAGGCAGTCGCTCAAGGAGGGGTGCCCCGAGATCCACGAGCAAGAGATTGGCGCCAAGGTTTTTGGCCGGCCTGACTCCTACGACCGCACCGCAGACAATATTGTCCGGGTCAATGCGACTGAGCTGAGAAAACGTATCGACTCGTACTTTGCGCTCGATGGCGCCAATGAGCCGCTGATCTTCGAAATTCCTCGTGGCGGCTATAAACCCGTCTTTCGGCGCCGGCATCCGGAGCCGACAGAACATCGGAAGACAGGCCGCGAAGAATCTGTGCCCGAGGCGTCAGCCGCTGAGGCCGAGACAACGGTTCGCGAACGCCCTCGCTCTTTTTCGCAGATTGGGCATTTGGTGTGGCCGATCCTGTGCCTGTCTCTTGCCATCACATGTGCGGTGCTCTATCGAGAGAACCGCACGATGCAGAAGGCGCTCAATCCTTGGGAAAACCAACCTGCGGTAGCCGCATTTTGGACAGGCTTTCTCGACTCGCATCGCCAGACCGATCTTGTCCTTCCCGATGACTCCGCCAGCGTGATGGAGGACATTGCAAACAGACCCCTTTCGCTTGGAGATTACATGAGCCGCGGGTTCATAGGGCAGATTCAATCCTCGAGTATGAGCGCGGATCGCAAGCAGGATGTGTATCAAGTCCTCAACCATAACCTGGTCACGTTCGGCGCGGTGCGCGCTGCCCAAATGCTGCTGGGCGAAATTCCGCCGACATATCCGCGTTACCTTACCCTGGCGCGTTACTTCACTGCAGATGAGCTCAAGCGTGACAACGTAGTACTTATCGGCGGCAAGAAAGCGGTCCCGTGGGACTATCTTTTCGATGACGAGCTCAACTTTGTCACCGACTACGACTACGACCATGCGCTGCAAATCGTGCGCAACCGCAATCCCAAGCCGGGCGAGCAGGCGATCTACACCGTGCCAGTGGCTGCAAATAGTCTGATTGGCTATACGGTCATCGCCTATCTGCCAAACCCGAGCCGGAGCGGAAGCGTAATCATCCTTGCGGGAACCGATTCTGACGCAACCGGTGCGGCAGCTTCATTCCTGACATCGGAAGATCAGATGGAGAAGCTCCGTGGCACATTCCACGTGGATCGCTTTCCGTATTTCGAGGTTCTCTTAAAAACCTCGCGCCTGAGTGGAACGTTTTTCAACGCGGACCTCGTTGCCTACCGGACCTATCCCAATCTGCACTGAGATCGCGGGTAATCTCTGCTTCGCAGTGAGCGTTCACCCTGTCATCGTTTGGTCGGGGCGGAGGGATTTGAACCCCGACGCTCTGCTCCCAAAACAGGTCACGTCGTTTGTGGAACCGTGTTGAAATTCACCGGGAACAGGCATTCTTGATTGAACCGCTTACCGTGATCCGATCCTTCTCTTTTGATTCCTGTGGCTCTTGAGTGCTTTGGCTGAGACAGTTTCGTCTACAGCCGTTTTGGAGTGACCCCTCGATTGAGACGGTTCGTTATTGCCACACTGGCCTGCCCGGCATCGGTACCGATAAACGCCGCAGGGTCCGGGAATAGGGTTGTGCCTCGTTTGTCGCCCGCCCTTCCCCAACCCTGATCAGCCCCTGCCGGAGACCTTGGGAGGGCCCAAATCCGAGTTCTGTCCGGATGGGCGGTGATTCTCCCGGAACCCCGGAATTCGTCACGCAGGCGCTCATTTCGCGCCTCGGCGATTTATCGTGAACCCAGAATTCCTCCCGGCCGGATGCGTTTTATCGGTGCTGGGTCGGGCCGCTTGTTATAGTGAAGCGATCGCGTTGCTCGGCGCACAACGCAGGGCGTCGGTTTCGGACTCAGCGAAGCGAAATTCGGTACAGGTTCCGATGAACGGTGGTGTTCACCCAGGCATAGTGCTGGGGGTCCTTGCCAGGCACCAGATCTCCGCGCCCTACTGACAGAGCTCCCGGCACCACGCTCGGCTCGGCCAGCGGCGCAATCCCTCCCGCCGGAAGATCCGGCAGGCTTTCCCTCGGACCGACAGGAATCGCCAAACTCCGTCCCGGGCTTGTCCGTGATGACTCCTCCACAGGAACGAAAAGGAACCTTCCGTCCGTCGACCACCTCGGAATGCAGTAGCTCGCACAAATGCGCCGCGGGGCTCCGCCGTCCAGCGGAATTGCCTTAACCCCGGGAAGATTCTCTCCCGGTATCCTGGGAACCGTGGCCATTGCCCACCGCCGGCTCGGCGAAACGCCCTGATAATCCAAGATGGGATACGGGAACACCTTCGAGAGGTGCGACCCGTCCGGATTGATCTGCTTCAGGTAGTTCGTGTTTCCCTCCGCCTGCTGGAACAGGATCTGCCCGCGCGCGCCAAAATGGGGCCACCGTGCACCGGAAACTCCCACCTTCGTTGCGGGCAAGCTTCGGTCCACAGGCGCCAGCCACAACTGCGTCGTTTCGTCCGAAGCAGCAGTTGTATACACCACCTCTTTGCCATCCGGTGACAAATCGAAGGCAGTCACTGAAATTCCAGGGAACACTGCCTCGCTTTTCCCCGAGTCCACCAGCATGCGCCACAGTTCCGCGCCCGGACCCTCCCCATGCCGCAGAAGGTAATAGAGGACGCCGGCATCCGGGCTGAAAGCAGGTGGAGTCGGCTCGCCAACCACTTCACCCTCCGATGAGAGTGACCGCTCCCCACTCCCGTCGTGAATCCAGATGGCGCTCTCATGCACTCCCACTGAAGTGATCAGTGCCCGTCCCTTCGCCTCTACCGCCACTCCATCTTCTTCCGTTGGCCCAAAGGTGATTTGCTCTGGCTCTCCTTCCGGAAAACGCTGCCGCCAGATGTGGCTCCGTCCTTCCACTGCGGCAGTGAAATACATCCAGCCGCCATCCGGCGACCACCCCGCGGAGGTGCACGCACCCGCCGGTCCCACAGGCCTCGCTGCGCCCTGGCCCTCCAGAGCAACCAGCCGGCACGGCGCCCAATCGCCGTTCCCGTTCATCTCGACCACCAATGCCCAGTGGCGATCAGGCGATGGATACGAGTAATGCGCCATGCCGCGCTCGTGCGCAGGGAAATAAATCTCGTGCAGCCCCGCGCGCGTCACCGTCGCCGTAACCACCCCCATATAGATTCCCTGCCCCGGACGAATCTCTGAAAACAGCAGCCGCTGCGGGTCCAGCCACACCAGTCCCGCGGCGTTCTTCAGTAGAAGATGAGCCTCGCCTCCCAACGCTGAAACCTCGTACGTGGAAAACCCGGAATCCTCCAGCACTGTGTGCGCAATCTCCGACCCATCAGGCGAGAATGCCAGTCCGTACTTCGGTCGCGTGTCGTCCGTCACTCGCCTGGCTTCTCCATCTGGAAGCATCTTCACGTAGATCTGGTCGGACGTGAGAAAGGCATCGCCGCCGCGGATAAATGCAACCATGCGTCCATCCGGTGACAACGCCGGCGCCACCGCCGAATCCGTGAAATCCGTGAGCTGCGTATACCTGACCTCCGGCGCACGATGCCGCGCTCGATAGACGGCTATGCCGCCAAACGCGAGGAGTACGCAGGCCACCGCTCCCACATACCAGCCCACCAGCCTTCTCCGCGGACGCAAAGAAGCGGCCACGGGAGCAGCAGCCACAGCCGGTTCGGGGATGACCTCAGCCGGCAAAACCGGCGCAACCGCCGAAACCGGCGCGACGAACCGGTACCCCATCCCCGTCACGGTCTGGATGAAATGCGGATGGTTAGGATCGTCATGCAGCAGGTGCCGAATCTTCCGTATCGCCGTATTGATCCCGTGTTCGGTGTCGACGAAAACTTCGCTGGACCACAGCCGCTCGGCAATCTCCGTCCTCGTCGCCAGCTGCCCCTCCCGCGAAACCAGCAGGATCAGCAACTCCAATGGCTTGCGCTCCACGCGCAATGGCCGGCTCTTGTGCAGCAACTCAAACCGCCCGCAATCCAGCCGGAAATCGCAGAACTCGTACACCGCTCCAGGCCCTCGACTGGCCACAGGACTCGCCGCTGGACTGGGCTCGGGACTCGACACAGCTCCTCCGCTTCGGCAAGTATGCCATGAGTGTATCGGAGGGAAAAGTCTAATTGGAAAGAGGCTAGCGGTTTACCAAAACTTCACCTCCGCCTTTACCCCCTCTTCATTGCCTGCCCGGGCCTCGTCGCGGTTAGCTTCCTCCTGAATCGGCCATCTCCAGCCGAGGAGGAGAAATCAATGAAGTTACGAATCTGGAATTGGATCTCAGGGATGGGCGCGCTGGCGCTTGTCTTTTCCATGGCTCCCGCTGCTTTGGCGCAGTGCGGTCTGCCCAACAAACCGATCAAACCTTCAGCCTGGCGCCCGCAATATGGCGCAGCCAACCCGCGGCTCGTAACCGCATCCTTCGATGACTTCGACGATCACGAGCCGTCCATCGTCGGAATGTGGCACGTGGTCTTTACGGCGCAAACCCAGAACGGAGAGACCATCCCCGCCCCGGGAGGAGCGGTGATCGACAACTCTGTGGTGGTATGGCACGGCGATGGAACGGAAATCATGAATTCCTCGCGCTCGGCACAGGACGGGAACTTCTGCCTGGGTGTCTGGAAGCGCACCGGAGACCGCACCTATCTCCTCAACCACATCCCCTGGCAGGGGAATGTATTTGATCCCACGGTGCCGCCGGATACCATCGGGGCACCCCAGGGAGGCGCACAGATCATCGAAAAGATTACGCTGAGCCCCGACGGGAACTCCTATACCGGGACCTTCACCCTGCATGCGTATGACACTTCCGGGAACGTCTACGTGTGGTTTACAGGCGTTCTCTCAGCCACACGCATCACCCCGGATACTCCCTTCAGCGCCCTGCTCTGACCCGAACCAAACTGGCCGGTGAAGGCGGCGGCTTCAGCTGTCCGTCGCCTCGCCGGGCAAACGAAGTTGCTGAAGCGCCGATCACTACGGCCGCCATTTCATCCGTGTTCTGCGCCATCCAGTCCAATACTGGGGCTGGTTGCTGCTGTTCGCGGCGGTCATTCTCAGTATGATCCTGGCTGGAATCGCGCTGAATAAACGACTCACGGCTGCAACAACTGCTTGAAGCGGGCGCGGTCCAACAGTGATTGCTGGGGCGCTCGCACCTCAGCCTGCTTCAACACTCCTACACTCCGCTCCCCAAAAAGGCTCCCTCATCGGCACAATTCTCCATTTCGACGGTCGCATCGTGCGGAGAACTGTGATGCGCCAATCCCGACTGTGATTCGTGGCACAGACTGAGCTGGCCGAACACGCCAAGTATGACCTAGCTGGGAATTCGCCGGCACGTCAAGGCGGTGTTGTTGCTGCGCTCAGTCATGGGCTGAGTTCATTCAGGGTGGGAGCCAATGCAATCGGGCAGGGATAGCGGTCGTCTCACGCGGCGGCAATTTGTGGCCGCTGGAGCCATGGGCGGCGCGGCTCTCGCTGTTGGCTGCTCCGCGCGCAGCCACGGGGGCTGGGATTTCCTTAGCGATGCCCAGGCCTTAACGCTGGCCGCACTCTGCGATCGGATTGTCCCCGCGGATGACTTTCCCAGTGCCTCGCAAGCTGGAGCAGTCACCTACATCGACCACCAACTCGCCCGGACCTACAGGCGCCATCGAAATAATTACCGGGATGGGCTGGAGCAGGCCGATGCGATGAGCAGAAAGCGCTTTGGCCGGGATCTGGCAGCGCTGCCCGCACAGCAGCAGGTCGAGATTGCCGGCGCCATCGAGCAGCGGAATCGCAGGTTCTTTGATCTGGTGCGCGACCACACTCTTGAGGGCTATTACGGCTCGCCGCGGCACGGCGGCAATCGCGATGCTGTGAGTTGGCGCATGCTCGGCCTGGCTGAGCCGCCGGTTCTTGGGCGCGCACAGTACGACCTGAGAAAGGGCCCGGCCTCATGAAACGCGTCAATGCGGTTGTTGTGGGCGCTGGCGCGGCCGGAGGCATTGTAGCCAAGGAGCTGGCGGCTGCAGGCCTGAGCGTCGTCCTGCTGGAGCGGGGCAAGTGGTACACGGCGAACGATTGCCGCAAAGACGACCTGCGGAACCAGCGCACCACGGTGCTGGGCAACGCTTTCGGACCTGAGGATGAAGGCAATCCACGCGTTCTGGTCGATGCCGAGGGCGTGCCGCACATCATGCTGCCCAGCGAAGGCGGCTACCAGAACAATGCCGCCTGTGTGGGTGGCGGAACGCTGAGCTATGGAGCCATGGCTTGGCGCTATCTGCCTCAGGATTTCCGCATGCGCTCAACCTACGGAGCGCCTGCCGGAAGTTCGCTCGAAGACTGGCCCATCTCCTACGACGATCTGGAGCCCTACTACGAGAAGGCCGAATATGAGATCGGCATCTCGGGAGATGATTCGGCCACTCCCTTTCATGGTCCGCGCCGGCGTCCTCTGCCCATGCCGCCGCTCCCGCCCAATCGCGAGTTTCAGATCCTCGAGCCGGCAGCCAAACGCCTCGGCCTGCATCCCATTCCCATCCCCATGGCTCGCAACAGCGTACCTTACAACGGCCGCGCCTCGTGCATGCGCTGCCGCTGGTGTGTCGGATTTGCCTGCGAAGCGGATGCCAAGAACGGTTCGCAAAACACCGTGATCCCGGTAGCGCTGGCAACCGGAAACTGTGAGCTGCGCACCGGGTGCATGGCCAGGGAAATCCTCACCGACGGCCGGGGACGCGCGAGCGGTGTAGCCTACTACGACGCCGATGGACGCTTGCAGGAGCAGCCTTCTGATATTGTCGTGGTCTCCGCTTGCGCCATCGAGTCAGCACGCCTGCTCCTGAACTCCAAGAGCCGGGTTTTTCCCAGTGGGTTAGGAAATCGCCATGATCAGGTGGGCCGCAATCTGCAAGGTCACCACTACACCGGCGCGATCGGGTTTTTCGACTTCGACACCTACGACGATGTGGGGCCCGGCGCCAGCATCGCAGTCTCCGACTACAACCACGGCACTCCGGGCCTATGCGGCGGGGGCATGCTGGCCAATGAATTCATTCGTCTGCCCATTCAAATGGTCGACCGGATGCCCGGCGGCACGCCCCGCTGGGGGCTCGCGCACAAGCAGGCAATGTGCCGCTTCTTCAAGCGCAACATCGTTGTCATGGGGCCGACCCAGCAGATTCCCACCGCCGACGCCAGGGTCACTCTCGATCCAACGGTTCGAGACAAGTGGGGAATGCCGGTAGCGCGCATCTCAGGCAACGTCCATCCCCACACCTTCGAGATCGGCCTTGTGCAGGCCCAGCGCGCAGAAGCGTGGCTCAAGGAGGCCGGGGCAGTGAGCACGCTCGTAAACGCGGGCAAGCCCACGGCCGTGTCGGCCGGCCAGCACCAGGCCGGCACCTGCCGCATGGGCAACGACCCGCAAGGCTCGGTGGTAAACCGCGACTGCCAGCTTCACGATGTGGACAACGTCTTCGTGATTGATTCGAGCGTGCATGTGACCAACGGGGGCTTTAATCCGGCGCTCACCATTATGGCCGTCGCCTACTTCGCCTCTGAAGCATTGATCCGCAACTGGAAGGGTACAGGATTCCGTTCATGAAGCCATTCCTCAAGTTTGCGGCAATCGCCTTTGGCTCAGTGGCCTTGCTTGCCGTCGGTGTCACGGTTGGCGCGTCGTATTACTACACATCGCAATACGGCCAAGGCTGCGCAAGCTGTCATGAAATGGCCGCCTACGTCAGCGTGGTTCATTCAGCGCCCCATCGGACAGAAGGTTGCATGGATTGCCATGAGGCAAGCCTGGCCACCAAGCTACGCCACATGCGGATTCATATCTTCGGCACCATTCCAGAGAACATCCGGATGCGGGATGTGGACGTGCCGGCGATGACGGCGAGCTGTCGCGCCTGCCACCAGCAGGAATATGCGAGCTGGCATGCGGGCCCGCACAACGCCACCTACAGCCAGATCTTTGCCGATCCTGTACACAACTCCAAACGCATGCTCATGGACGATTGCCTCCGCTGTCACGGCATGTATTTCAACGGATCCATTCGCGACCTGGTGCAGCCGCTGGACACGAAAGGGCCCTGGCGAGTGATTCACTCGGACCTGGCCGATCAGCCGGCGATGCCCTGTATGACCTGCCACGAGATCCACCGCGAAGGGGCACAGGCAACTAGGCCTGCCTCGCGCATCTCCGTGGCGGGCGCGGCTGTGCCTGCTTCGCTCGCCTTCTACGACCGGCGGGAAACCCTTCACTTCGCCGCCGCGGCGCTTTCCATTCCGCAACTGTACGACGGTGCCAGGTTGGTGACAGTCAGTCAGGACCCGCGGCAGGCGCTCTGCTACCAGTGCCATGCGCCGCGAATGCCTGAAGCGGGTTCCATTGCGGCAGCGAATGCTTGGGGGCCCCAGGTGGGTTCAGGCGACGATCGCACGCCGATGGGCGTGCACGAGGGCCTGAGCTGCATCTCCTGCCACGATGGGCATAACGAGAACACACGGGCCTCGTGCAAGACCTGTCATCCACAAATGTCCCATTGCGGAATCGACGTGGAGAAGATGGATACCACCTGCGCAAGCGCGACCAGCGCGCACAATATTCATTGGGTCAAGTGCACTGATTGCCACCAGCACGGTATTCCCAAGGCGAAGAAGCCCACGGTGGTCAAAGCGAAGCAGCCAACCACTCCCGGCATGAACGGCTGACAGACCGCAAACCTCAGAAACGCAGAGACGGATGCGGCGGTGCGCCGCAACGGAGAGCGCTCTCCCGTTCGCTTCGTTGGGCCTGATCGCCAAATTCCGATGAAAAGGCGCGAAGAGTCCGAGCCTCAAATATTCTGATAAAAGGACTATTTTGATGAAGGTGTATCGTGCAACAAGCCGGTCACCTTTTGTGATTGTGGAGGGAACCAGAGAGGGAGCGATCAGCGAGCGCCTGCTCGATGCAATCGTGGCAGTGTGCCCAGTCTGGCGCGAGCCCGTCTCAGGGCCCAATTCCCTGCTAACGGGCCATCACATCTCGACGGCTACCGTACAGCGCGTGCTCTGCAGGCACGCCCCAACCTCTAAGGAGCAAGTTGCATCATCGACGAATCAAATGCGTTTTACCACTATGGATGTTGTTATCGGCCACCTTCGGCTTCATGATCGGGGAGGCTCTCGGCGGCCAGGCCCGTATTCGGAGGTATCTCCCTCAAGCCAATACCGATCTTCGCGATCAACTCCAAGAAGCCCAGTCCGGCGCATCAAACCTGTAACGTGCACTCGATCAGCAGCGCCGCATCATCAACGACATCCACAAGCGCGTCGTCGCTGTAACTAAAGGCCTCCAAAAACCCGCCCCGTAAACCCCACAAAATCAGCGGCCGGATCTGCCCGATCCGGCCGTGTCAAAAGGTATGGGTTGTGGCACAGCCCATTCGCCTATGATTCAAACGCCAAAAGATTGACCGTTGTCAGTTAAGCAGCTGACATCTCCGGTGAGCGTTCGGCTCAGGAACCAACACGAGCTTACGGTTTCTTTCTCGTGCCGGATTTCTGACCGCTCGACGAGCCCGCTCCCTGAGGAGCGGCGTCGAGCATCGGGTCCGTGACCGTCGATGTCGCAGGAAAGTCGCTGGCCTTTTCCACTTTGACGTTCAAGGTGACGTAGCTAACTGAAGGAACGGCCTGGGCGATGCGGTCGTCGGGCGATGCGTTAGAGTTGCGATCCACAAGGTAGCCGTTCTGCACCACCAGTTTGTCCATCTCCTTTTGCAGGTCGTCTTCCTGCGCCTGGGGCACGAAGACGTAACTGCCACTTACCAATTTCAGCGCGTCTGCAGAGACCAGGCTGTTGTCGGCTCCCTGCTGTGTGACAGCGACGTCTTGTTGCTCGCTGTTAAGCAGGAAATTCTCAGGATGAGATTTCTCAAGCAGCCCGTAGAAGGTGTAGAAGTTTTGCAGCGCAGGCAGCGCGATCCCGGGAAATCCGAGCAGCGGCGTCAGAATCTTGGTCCCCTGGATCATCACGCCAAGGATCTTGTCGAGCAGCGAAGTGGTCGGCGTCGTGGTGATGTTGATGCTCATATGACCGGCGCCCTGATTGAGCACGACATGGCTTACCTGCGGCCCTCCACTCGGCTGCGGCTGAGATTGCGGTGCCAGATTGCCTGAAAGTGCACTCCAGGTCAATTGCTGCTCCGATGGCAGCGAACTCGCTTTGTTGGCGAACAGTGTCGCAAGCGCCGCCCATACAATGGGTCCCAAAAACTCACTGCCTGCCACGCGCTGGCATGAAAGGTGCAGCTGGGCGAACTTCACCTTTGCGAGCTGCGATTTGTCCTGACCTCCGGGACGGAACCCCGTAAGTTCAAGCGTGACGACAGCATCCTCGGTAAACGAAGGTAGCTCTGAAGGTTTGATGTCTTGCACCCAGCGCAAGCCAGCATTGTCTTCGTAGAGCGCAATGCGGGGGTCACGATTGGGATTGGGCGTGGGACTACTCTCGCCCCGCTCGCTCTCGCTCGCATACAAATTCTTCCAGTAGGTTTCACCTGGCGTAGGTGGGCTGGGCGTTTTGGAGGTTGCCGTGTCGATCGCTGCCGCCAGTTCGGGACAGGCCAGCAGCGGGGAGATTGCACCAAGGGTTGCTGAATCGCGAAGGAAGGAACGGCGGGACCGAGGCATGAGGATATCACTCCTGTCTGGTTACGGTGTGCCTGGCTTTCATTTCAGATGAGACGGATACGCGTTTTTGAAGGTTTCGGGCCCGGGGATGAGAGTCTTATACCACACAGAATGATAGGAAACGCAAGACCCATCTGATGACCTTCGCCGAAGAGATCCATTCGGCTAAGATCCGGGCGTTCGGATACAATCCACATCAAATTGGCGCCTTTTCCCCGAATCGCGGTGTTCACGCACCCGGTGCACCATCATTTTCGGAGTGGGTTCTGCCGTGGGGCAGTGGCCATGTTAAAGATCCGACATATGCCTTCGACTGGCAAAATTATGCGAATCACCTTGTGTGCGTGCCTTGTAGCGGGATGGTTGTTCCTGGCGCCAATCTCTCATGCGCAGTCGATTTCGAAGGCATCGTCTGTAAGCCCCGCGAGCGCCAATCAAAGCACCCTCTTTACTCGGGTCGTTCCAGACGATTGCCATGCCGCCTCTGACAGCGAACTGGCCGAACTGAAATCGGCAGCGGCCGGCTTCCGCAGCCACGGAGATCATCAGGACGAGCTCCGAGCTCTGATCCTGCTCGGAGAACTGTACGAACAAGTCGGCGAGTATAAGCAGGCGCTCCTCTATCTGCAACGTGCTTTGGAGCTGGTGAGGGATAGCGGGGAAAAAGCCCGGGCGCTCACGATGACCGCTGATGCTCTCACGCAGGTGGGTCAAGCCGACGCCGCGCTCCGCGACGCAACGGAAGCACTGAACATCAGCACGAAACTCGGCAACGTAGCGGCAGAAGCATCGGCGCTTCGCGCCCAGGCAGAGGCCGTCTACGTCTCCTCCCCGGAGAAAGCTATGCCGTACCTTCAAAGGGCACTTCCGCTCAGTATTCAGGCGAACAGTCTGAAAACACAGGCAATGATTCTGAATGACGAAGGAGCGGCCATCCAGGATTCTACTAGCCCATTTGATATTTTTCGTCAGGCCCTTTCGATCGAAAACCAGATCAACGATTGCCGGGACAAGATCGACACCCTGACGAATCTTGCGACGCTCGAATTTGATCGAGGCCAGATTCGAAATGCGCTGGCGGATTTCGATGACGCTGTGGCCATCGAGCACCAGGTTGGCGACCACACTTCAGAGGCCGAGACGCTGCACCAGTTGGGATATTTCCACTGGGAGCTCGGGGATCTCGGTGAATCGCTTTCCTACTTCAATCAGGCTCTTCAACTCAAGCAACACGCGGGCGATGTTGCCTCGGAAGCGGATACGCTGGGCGCGATCGCAGGCGTCTACCGTGATACCCAGTGGCCGGCCGCGGCCCTCCGCGCCTATCTGCGGGTCTTGCCTCTGTTCCAGCGTACAAAAAATGTACCGTGGCAAGTCATGGTTCTGAATAACCTGGGCACGGTTGAAGCGGACTTGCACCAAAAAGCGCAGGCGCGAACCTACTACAACAAGTCGATCCAATTGGCGCAGAGAGTCAGTGACCCTGTGACGCCGGCCTATTCTGCCTGGGGAATTGGGGAACTCGAACAGGCCGACGCGCTCCCAAACTACTTTCAATCCGTTCGTTTGGCCCGGGGGTATGAACAGGGCAATCTGGAAGGTGAAGTTGACTCCTCATTGATGGATCATTTCCGCTCGCATCATCAGCCCGACGTGGCTATCTTTTTCGGCAAGAGGGCCGTTGACCGGTTTCAGTCGCTGCGCAGGAGTATGGGTGGCATGAGCAACGACCTCACGAGTTCCTTTCTGCAAAAGAAATCCGCCACCTACCGGACGCTCGCGGAACTCCTTATTGACCAGGGACGGTTGGTCGAGGCGCAGCAGGTTCTCGATTTGCTCAAGATTCAGCAGTACTCCGATTACGTGGGGGAAGTGCCCAGCGAGTTGAGCCAGCCCGTCCAACGCAGCCCACGCGAGGCGCCTCTGCAGGAAGAATTCGAAAGACAGCTCACACAATTAGTGAACGCGGACAAAGCGGTGCATGCAGCAGAGAGCGCCCATCATCGGCAACCGTCCGCAATTCTTCAAGCCCGAGCGGCCCTTCACACCGTCGAGGCGAGCTTTGACGCCTTCCTTCAGAATCTCTACAAGCGACTGGAAGGGCAGGAGGGTCCCGCAATCGCCGTGCAAAGTGTCACGGGCGCAGAGCTGCCTCTCGAGCAACTCCTCGCCAAAGACACGGACGCAGTCGCCCTCTACACGCTTGAAGGCAAGGACCAATACCAGGTGATTTTGATCAGCCATTCCGGGCGATTCGCGCGTTCTTATCCAATTCAACAAGACAAGCTTGACGAGAAGTGCCGGCAATTTCTCGAGCTTCTAAAGGACCGCGACTCGAGTTCTGCAGCGGCAGCTCAGGACTTGTTCGGAATCGTTGTGGGACCAATTGAGAGAGACCTCGAAGCAATGGGTGCAAAAACGCTCGTCTGGTGCCTGGACGGCTCGCTGCGCTACATCCCGATCGCTGCCTTATTCAATTCAGAGGCAAAACGGTATCTCGTGGATGACTACAGTGTCGTGAATTTCACGCCTCTGAATCATTCGATCGAGGCTCCGCAAGAATTGAAAGGCGCCCGGGCCATTGCCATGGGCATCAGCCGCAAATATTTCAATGACCTTGGCCCTCTTGTGAATGTGAAGGAGGAACTGAACTCTGTCGTTTCCGACCCAGCCGTGCCCAACTCTCATGGGGTTTTACCTGGGACGATTTTGATCGACGGGCAATTCACCGAAAAAGCCTTGGAAGAAAGTCTGAAATCGCAGGACGTTGTTCACATCGCGAGCCACTTTGTTTTGAAGCCGGGAAACGACGATCTCTCCTTCCTGCTTCTGGGTGGCAAGGACCAGGATCACTCCGGTTACAAGTACTCCATGGCTGATTTTGAGAAAAGCCGCGACGTGCACATTGAAGGAACGAAATTGCTCACCTTGTCGGCATGCCAGACTGGTGCAGCCAATGAGCGGGACATTTGCTTTCAAAACGATAAATCCTCAGTGAAAACCGCGGAGTGCCAGGCAGGGGATGCCAAACAACGAGAAAACGGCGTGGTGATGGAAAGCATGAACGAAGTCGTGCTCGAGAAAGGCGTTGAAGCAGTTATCTCCTCGCTCTGGAGTGTGGATGACATGAGCACCAGCGCATTGATGGCGGACTTCTACCAGCGGTGGGCCGGCTCAGGCGGAACGGTTTCTAAGGCGGAGGCGCTTAGGCAAGCGGAGCTGGACCTGCTGCACGGCAACGCCATGCCTCAGTCTGGCGCCAGCGGCCGTGGCGTTCACGCCGTAAAGGACGAACCCGGCAAGCAAGCCGGCGCTGCCGGATTTGCGCTTCCCTATTACTGGGCGCCGTTTGTTCTGACGGGAAACTGGCAGTAAATGCCAACAACTTGCCGGGCTTGTCACCGGCTCAAAGGTAGACAGCCAATCGTAGAAACTGCTTGCAACGGACATAACAGTCTGCTATGTTCGTTCCAACTCGGCCCCCCGAGCCAGCTTCCTCAAATCCCATAACCTTAGGCTTCATATCTCTCGTCAACCGGTGGCCCATGAATCGGCTTGCGGTCAGTCTGTGTGTTGGTTTCTGTTTGTCAGCGTTGGGAGCAGGGCACTTCCGAATCCCAATCCACATCGTTGGTTCACTCCTTTACGGGCGCCACCACCGACGGTGACGAGCCCAATTCCCTTATTGAGGCGCAGGACGGAAACTACTACGGAACAACCGCGCTGGGCGGCAATGCGGGTTCGTGCACCGACAGCAATAACAAGGCGGTTGGATGCGGGACCATCTTTCGTTTGAGCAGCGGTTCTGTCACCGTGCTGTACAGCTTCAGCGGCGGGGCCGACGGTGGGAGCCCAGCAGGGTTGATTCAGGGACCGGACGGGAATCTCTACGGAACAACGAGCTTCGGCGGATCGAGCCAGGGAAATGGCAATTGCCTTGCTGGGACGGTTGAGACAGGATGCGGAACCATTTTCGAGATCTCGCCTTCGAGCCCGCCTGCCTCAGGAAAGCTGACACCGATTTACAACTTCTCCGGCGGCAGCGATGGGGCTTATCCAAACCCACTCATCATGGGGGTGGGAAGCGTGCTCTACGGATCAGCGCTGGTTTGCAGTCAATGCAAAACCAGCTTTGCGTATGGTGTTCTGTTTAGCTTTAGCCCGGCGGCGCCAGTGCAGTCACTCCCACGATCCTTTCCACATTTGGTACTTCCAAAGGACAGAATGGATCGAGCTTCGCGTATCCAAATGGCCTGGTGCAAGCAACGGCGCAAACCCTGTATGGCACAGCACAGCTCGGCGGCGATACCACACATTTCAACAGCAGTGATTGCCTCTACACCGGATCAAATTCATTTGGATGCGGTGGAGTCTTTGCCTACAATCTTTCCACAAACAAAGAAAGCGATTTATGCATTTTTGACGAAAACGCAAACGTGTCGAGCACCTCCAGCAGCTCAATTCCCGTTGCGCCGCTGAAGATCGCCGCGGCAGCCTTCTTGCCTCAGACGATCGTGTCGCAGTCGTCTGGTAGGTTTCCGACGGATGGCAATCCCTGGTCCTTTAGCAGTGCTCCCATGACAGTGACGATCGGGGGCGATGGGAGCATCTACGGAACGACACCTCCCGCATGTGTCTCCGGAGAGAGCTCGTCGTCAGTGACTTACACTGTGACTCCTTCCTGCGCTGGTTCAACGACATATGATGCAGTTGCCCCGGCAACTGTTTTTCAATGCATTCCTCCTAAGTCAGCGGCAGCAACGCTGAACACGGTCTACGCGTTTGGAGTGACCAACACCAGTGGCAGCGTCATCGATGGAGGTGGCTCTCTCCAAGGTCTGATGCTGGCCAGTGACGGCAACTACTACGGGACGAGCGGCGCATATACCTTTGATCTCACGCCGACACAAATGGCATCGTTCACGTCTTCCTCTCCCCCATCGCCGCTCTTCTCTCTGTCACCTTTCTATTCCACCCTTGCATCGAACACTGCAGGCTTCAGCCCCAATTTGATGATTCAGGGAGATGACGGAAACTTTTACGGGACCACCGCGACCGGCGGGCAGAACAGCGATGGAGCGGTTTTTGAAGTGAGCACTTCATTAAAAGCTCCCGTGCAATTGAGTTTCCAACAGTCACAGATTACGCAGGGAGGGTCGACAACTCTGGATTGGACGGTCCCGAATGCCTACTCGCTGACCGCGCAGCAGTGCTACGCCTTTGTCCAGAACAATAAGCCAGGAGCGGGAACCTGGACTGGACTTCAAGCTGGAACGCTCTCCGGCTCCAATTTTGGTGGATCGATAGGAATCCAGCCAACAGCCGCAGGCACGTTTACGTACGCCCTCACCTGCGGGGGCAATGTTTCAGGCTTTGCCACACTGCAAGTGAACCCGCCGCCTGCGGCGACGCCGACTTTCTCGCCACCGCCAAGCACTTACACTTCATCGCAGATGGTAACGATCAGCGACACCACGCCAGGGGCAACGATCTACTACACCACCAATGGAACCATGCCGACGACGAGCTCGACGAAATACAGTGGTCCGGTTACGGTGTCTTCAACGGAGACGCTGGAGGCCATCGCCACGGCCAGCGGATACTCGACCAGTGCTGTGGCAACCGCTGTCTACACGATCAATATTCCATCAAATCCGGTTCCGGCGATCAGCAGCGTGTCGCCTGCGTTCGCTAACGCAGGGGGCGGGCAATTGTCGCTAACAATAACGGGTTCTGGATTTGTCTCCAGTTCAACTGCTTATTGGGGTACAACGGCGCTTTCGACGCAATACACGAGTTCGACCGTTCTAACAACCCAGGTTCCGGCAACCGATCTTGCAAGCGCGGGAATCACTCCAATTACTGTGAAGTCCCCCGCCCCCGGGGGAGGCACCTCGAATATCTTGCAGTTCGAGGTCGACTCCGCAACTGCCGGCAGCACACCCGCGCCCAGCTTCACGGTTGTCTCATTCACAGTAGCTCCCGGTGCAACCGCAACCTATCCCGTGACTTTGTCGTCCTCCGCAACAAACGTTTCGGTGACTTGCCTTAATTTGCCGAGTGGGGCCACTTGCAGCTACTCGGCCACAACCGGGGCTCTAACGATTTCAACCTCCTCGTCGACGCCTGCCGGAACGTATCAAATCACCGCGGTCTTTACAGAGACGTTGCCTGGAGCATCGTCAGCGGTCGTGATCGCGCCGATGCTCCTTCTCCCCTTGATGCTTTCCCGAAAGCGATGGGCCTCAGGCCGCCTCCGGCTTGCTGTCTGCCTCGGCAGCGTTTTTGTGATTGCAGCGGCTGTCTCTGGTTGTGGTGGTGGTGGCGGAGGAGGCGGCGGTGGCACCACGCAGGGACCCCAGACTCATCAAGTAACGATTTCAGGATCCGTCAGCCTCACGGTTCAGTGACGCTCCAATAATAAAATGTCCCATTGAGATTCCGCGCGATTCGGTGAGGCATGGATTCAGGTGAAGTGTTTGTGAAGCTACACCTTTTGGAACGACCGGATCGGACAGATTCGGGTGTTGATCTTGTTGGAGTTGCTCAACGGCTTCTCGGACCCCTTTTGATACAGCGTGACGAGAATGTGCGATGCTGGCGGCACTCACCCCAGCCCGGAAGACTGTACCAGTGGGGGTTTAGAATTCATCCGAGCAGCCAATTGAGCCCCACGTCCCATTTCAATCTCGGGTGGAATCGGCTTCCTGGATTCTCGATTGGCAACGGGCCACCAGAGAAACCTCACAGGAGCCTTCTTATGAAAAAGAGCCTGCTGTGCGCCATGCTGTTGCTTGGCGTCTCTTCTTCCGCTTCAGCGGCATCCGTCTTTGCCACCCGGCTTGACGATCCCAAGGCGGTGTATCTCACGGCGCCGGAATTCGGCGTGCATGGCGATGGAATCGGCGATGACAGCGCGGCGATTCAGACAGCCGTTGACAAAGCGGCAGGCAGCGCCCGCGAGGGGATTGTGTTCGTGCCCTCAGGCCGCTACCGGCTGACGCGCACCCTCTATGTCTGGCCGGGGGTGCGTCTCATCGGCTATGGCAAGACCCGCCCCGTTTTTCTGCTGGCTGACAACACGCCGGGATTTCAGACAGGCGTGGGCGACATGGTGATGTTCACGGGCGCAACTCCTGCCGCAATTCCCCGCTCTGGCGGGCGAATCCCCTTTCCGCCTCCGGGCAGCGTGCCGTCGAATGACGCTATTGCAGACGCCAATCAGAACACGTTCTATTCTGCGATGAGCAACATCGATTTCGAGATCGGCGCCGGCAACCCGGCGGCGATCGCCATCCGCTTCCATGTTGCCCAGCACGCGTATCTGAGCCACATGGACTTCCGCATCGGCTCCGGCCTGGCCGCGATTTACATGGTCGGCAACGAAGCCGAGGACCTGCACTTCTACGGCGGCCGCTACGGTATCCTCACCGAACAAACCTCGCCCGGCTGGCAGTTTACGCTGATCGACTCCTCCTTCGAGGGCCAGCGGGAATCGGCCATCCGCGAGCACGAAGCCGGACTGACGTTGATCCGCGACTCCTTCCGTAATGTGCCGGAGGCGATCGATATTGATGCGGGTTATCCCGACCAACTGTGGGTCAAAGGACTGCCGTTTCGAGCAGATTGCGGGTGAGGTTGTCACCATCAGCAAGGAAGACAACCCGCTTACTGAAATCGGCTTTGAGAATGCGGTTCTTTCGAACGCGCCGGCCTTTGCCAGGCTGCGCGAAAGCGGCAAGACCATCGCAGGCAAGGGCGCAATCTATCGAGTGAAGACCTTCGACTACGGCCTTATTGTTCCCGGTGAAGGCCGAATGGGCGCAATGGGAATGCGGTATGACGCCGCGCCGCTCGCCACGATGCCTGCGATGCTACCGCCGGCGATTCGCGCGCTTCCGCCCAGCAGCGAATGGATCAACGTCCACACTCTCGGCGTGAAGGGCGACGGCGCCACAGATGATACCTCAACATTGCAGCAGGCGATCGACACGCATCGAGTGCTCTACTTTCCCAGCGGCCACTACGTGGTGCGCGACACGCTCACACTCAAGGCGGAGACGGTGCTCATCGGGCTGCATCCCACGCTCACACAGATCGATCTGCTCGACGAAACTCCCGGCTACGAAGGCGTTGGTGCACCCAGGCCCGTAATTCTTGCTCCGCCGGGGGGCGCGAACGTCCTGAGCGGGATCGGCATGTTTACTGGCGGCATCAATCCGCGGGCCGTAGCGGTGCTATGGAAAGCCGGCGAAAAGTCACTCATCGATGACGTGCGCTTCCTCGGCGGCCACGGCAGTGGTTTCAACCCCTATAACAACAACCACACCGCCGACTCCGATCTGCGCAAGCGCTGGGACAGCCAGTATCCCAGCCTCTGGGTCGCCGACGGCGGAGGCGGCACCTTCGTCGATATCTGGACCCCCAACACGTTTGCGCAGGCCGGCTTCGAGGTCTCAGACACCAAAACGCCCGGCCACGTCTACGAACTCTCGAACGAGCACCACGTCCGCAACGAGATCAAGTTCGACCACGTCGAAAACTGGGACATCAACGCCCCGCAGACCGAGGAAGAAGCCGGAGAAAGTCCCGAGTCCCTTTCACTCGAAATCGACTTCTGCCGCAACCTTACCTTCGCCAACTACCATGCGTATCGCGTGACGCGTTCGCGTGCGCCATTCCCCGCTGCCGTCCGCATCTACAACTCATCGGAGATTCACTTCCGCAATGTCCACGTGAACTCTGAGAGCGGCTACCCGATTTGCGACAACAACGGCTGCGGCACCTTTCTGCGTGTCAGCAAATTTCCCTTCGAAAACTCAATACAGGACATCTCGCATCATCTCGAAGTGCGCGAGCGCGAATTCGCTGTCCTCGACATCCCGAGCAACCCACTTCAGCCCACGTCGCCTGACACATCCGCGATCCTCGCTGCCGGGGCAACTGTCAAGAAACTGGAAGACGGTTTCTTCTCCATTTCCGGCGCGGCCGTCGATTCAGCGGGCAAGCTCTACTTCGTCGATCATCACAACCAGCGCATTTATTCTTGGTCAGAGCAGGAAGGCCTCGCCGTCGTGCGCGACAATCCCCTCGATCCCGTCAACCTCGCCTTCGACAAATCTGGCAACCTGCTCGTGCGCTCCTCTGCCGGCCCTGGAGGCACGGTCTACACGTACAAACCCGGAAGCTCGGCGGAAGAAGTCACGGTCCTGGCGCCCCAGCCCGCGCAGCTCCATGCCAACGCGTCTGTCATCCTGCCTGTAAACTGGTGGAACAACGGCGAATTCAAAGACCAGCTCAATCTGGATACGATGCAGTTTGCGACGCTCAAGGAGATGTTCGCGGCGGATGCCACCACGCCGAAGACGCGCGAATACGTTTCGGAGGATGGAAGTGTGTTTCTGCCGGCAGGCCGCGTCTTCCAGCAAGGTCCTGCGAATGACACTTCCGGCTGGCGCTTCAGCGACGATCTCGACACCTACGGTTTCATGACCGCAGCACCGGGCCAGCGCGTTTATGTCAGCAGCGAGTCGGAAGACACGACCTACAGCGCCACGGTGAACCCGGACGGCACGCTCGCAGATCTCAAGCCCTTCGCCCAACGCGGCGGCGAGAGTGTCGCCGTCGACAGCAACAGCAATGTCTATGTCGCCAATGGCCAAATCTTCGTCTATTCGCCCACGGGCAAGCAGATCGCGGAGATCGACGTGCCCGAGCGCCCTCTCCAACTCGTTTTTGGTGGCCGTGATCGCAAGACCCTCTTCATCCTCGCGCACCATACGCTCTTTGCGGCGCAGGTTCGCTGATCCTCTTGCAGGAACAACGGGGTTTGTTCATCAAGCGGAACCCTCACCAATTGAGAGTCCCGGTCTTCAAGTGGCGGTCAGCGTGACGAAACTGGCCGGATACGATCCCGTATCCGGCCAGCGTGTTTTGCGCGAATGTTCTGCGAGCTAGAAAGTGAGCCGGGCGCCGATCTGCATGATGCGCGGGCTCGAGGCTCCGGTGATGACGCCGAAGCTCGAAGACGAAGGCGCCTGACCATCCGTGGGAGGTGGGCCGCTTGTCCCCGGCGTCCCGAGGCTGACGAGGTTAAAGACGTTGGTGGCCTCGCCGCGGAGCTGGAACGTGATTTTCTCAGCGATTTGAAAATCGCGGAACAGTCCCAGATCCACATCACGGTAACCGGGAGCGCGCAGGTAATCGCGCGGTACGTTGCCGTCAGCGCCGCCGGGACCAATTCCGCCCGCTATGCCCGGGCCATTATTGACGAACGCTGCTGTGTTAAACCACTCCGCCGCTGCTTGCGGGCGAGACCGATGCGGGTCAAGGAACGCGCTTACCGGAGTCACCGTGTCAAAGTCGGGCCGGTTCGCATTCGCACTGTCGAGGTTCTTGTTCGAGCCTGTCGTGACTGAGAACGGCTGCCCGCTCTGCATCACCCAGATCGGAGAGATCGTCCAGCCGTTTACTACTTGCTTCATCAAGAAGTTCTGGCCGTGGTAGTAGTCGATCTTCCACATGCCGGATATGGTGGCGATGCTGCGCCGGTCCGCATCCATCGGGCCCTTTTCCTCCCAGAGATTGGCGAAGTCCTGCGCGGTCATCTGGCCGATCGCCGACTCGTTGCTGCTCTGGATGGCGTGACTCCAGACATAGAAGCCATTCACCATAATGTTGCGCGATAGCGGCCGGCCCGCCGCGATCTGCAGCGAATGGTAGGAGGCCGTCTGGTTTGTGATGAGGAAGATGTTCTGACCCAAAGTACCCGTGCCCGTCGAGTTCTGGTCGTAAGTACGCCGCGCGTTGTAGCCGCCCGTCCCACTTGAACCGGAGTTCTCACCCGCGATTCCCGGGACGTACGGAGCGTAGTTCCCATCAATCATCGTCGGAACATCGCGCGAGAGCGTTCCCACATACGCAGCGGTCAGAGCAACCTGCCAGGGCAGTTGCCGCTGGACGGCGAGGTTGAACTGGTAGATGTAGGGCCATTGCACATTCGTTCCAATGCTCTCGATGCTCGCCGGGAGCAGGAAGCGCGGGCTCTTGGGATTGAAGGTGTACGGGAATGGGTCTCCATTCGGGAACGACGATGTGGTCCCATTCACCATCTGGGGGTTGTACGGGTCTGAGGCCGAGCGCACCGAACCGAAGGTCTGGCGAACCGCATATGGATTGGCATTGCCGGGCTGGTTCCACTCGTTGCCGCTGGTGGTGCCGTAGAAGATGCCGGCGCCGAGACGAATCGCGGTTTTGCCGTCGCCAAACGGATCCCACGCAAATCCGATGCGGGGTGCAATGTGGTGGTATTTGGTGGTGATGATGCCGCGTGCCACGCCCGGATCGCCCGGGAAGAACATGCCGGCGGGTGCGCTCGGGATCACAGTAGATTGTGTGCCGGTAGAGCTTGGGTTGCTGGTGAGGGCCGCCTTGCTGGGAATGAAAGCTGCCGTCAGATTCAACGACTCAACTGGAGGCGTGTCGATATCCCAGCGCACGCCGAGGTTGGCCGTAAAGCGCGGTGTGATGCGGTAGTTGTCCTGCACGAACAACGCTGTGTGCCATGCGCTCTCGAGAGTGTGGTACGGCGTGTCCTGTTCCATCGATGAAAGCATGCCGGTATAGAAGTCCGACAGCGCATTGCCGGTGGTCGTGGGAGCAGAGCTCGCGTAAGAGAAATTGCCGTAATTGTACAGGTTGCCCATGAACATGCCCTTGTCGAGCGCGAGCTCGCCACCAAAGAAGAGGCTGTGCTTGCCCTTGGTCATGGTGATCATGTCGCGGAGCGAATAAAAGTCAGAAGTAGTGACCGGTCCGGCCAGCGAATCCTGGGCGTGGAAATATCCGGATACGTTAAGATCCGGCAGTGTCGAAGGC
This sequence comes from uncultured Acidobacteriaceae bacterium, assembly GCA_963836525.1. Lineage (GTDB taxonomy): Bacteria > Acidobacteriota > Terriglobia > Terriglobales > Acidobacteriaceae > Telmatobacter. The sequence continues at coordinate 360,680 of CAWIJW010000009.1, read as the reverse complement.
CCCTGGATGGTGTAGGCGGAGCCGAGCTGCCCCGCGTTGGTCGTGGGCAGGTTGACGCGTCCGCCGGCCGCCCGCGTGAAGGAAAGCCAGCCCTGGTTCGCCGTGTTGGAGCTAAAAGTGTGAACGTCGCTGATGTTGGCGTTGGTCTGATTGGTATAGGACTGATTGATCGTCCAGGGAGCGATGTTGCCGCCGCCAAACGCGTTCTGCGTCGTACGAACGAAGAAGTACGTTGCTGCGACGTGATCCTTGTCGCTGAGCACCTGATCGTACTTCGCGAGGTACTCGTTTTCGTCGGTCGGTCCAGTGAAATAGCCGGACCAATTGAGGGGAACGGTCGCGCCCGAAGGCGTAACGTTCGGAAGCGGAAGGACAGCATTGGTATTCTTGCCGCCCAGAATGGTGGCCGTGACCGCATCTTCGGCGCTGACCGGCAGACAGTTCAGATTGGTCGGGTTGGTTGCAGTGCCGCCCGCCGGGCAGCCGGAACTGGTGTTGGTGTTGCCGGTGTAATGCGTCTTCGTCCCCGGCATGTTGATGGTGAACGGTGTCGACCCATAGTAGGAGAACTTTCCGCCCTGGTTACTTGGATTTGGGAGGTCTCCCGTGAAGTCGCCCAGCCGTTCGGCCGCCGTAGGAACGCGGCCGCCGCTGACGTACTGACCCACGACCTGGCGCAGGCCGCCGTAACTGAAGAAGAAGAATGCTTTGTCCTTCTTCACAGGTCCGCCAATCACTCCGCCGAAGTTGTTGCGGTGGTACGGAGCCTTGATGAAGTTGCCGTTCGAGTCCTTCGGGGCGTTCCAGTTGTAGGCGTTGTAGTCGGTGTTGCGGTTGAACTCAAAGAGCGCTCCGTGGAACTGGTTCGTTCCCGACTTGGTGACGGCCGTGACGACCGCAGCCGACATGTGGCCGTATTGCGCGGAGAAGTCGCTGGTCTCGACGCGGAATTCTTCAAGCGCGTCAGGATTCGGCAGCTGATTGCCGTAGTTGCGGATGCCGTTGATGTTCAGACCGCCGTCGAGATAGAAGCTGACCTCAGGGTTGCCGCCGTCGATGGAGCCGTTGACCTGGACGTCGGTCGAAGGCAATCCAATGACGAAATTCGGCGTGCCGTTGGGGTTGCTTTGCTGGCTCATGCTATTGGCCATGACGCCCGGCGTGAGCGAAAGCTCTGCGTACGCATTCCGGTTAACGAGCGGGAGTCCGACAATTTCGGCGGGCTCAATGGTTCTGCCCAGCTCGGCATCGCTGGTATTGACGAGCGGCGGAGCCTCAGTGACGGTGACGGTCTGCGTTTGTGCGCCGACTTGCAGTACCACGGCCAGCGTCTGTGTCTGGTCAACGGTGAGAAGGACGTTCTTCTGCACAAACGTCTTGAAGTTCGCAGCGGTCACCTCAACGGTGTAATTGCCTACCGGGAGATAGTCGACACGAAACTCGCCGTAATCGTTGGCAGGCGCCGAGCGAGTAAAGCCCGTGTCGGTGTTGATCGCCTTCACGGTAGCCGTATTGACCACCGCGCCCGACGGATCCTTCACCGTCCCCACAATGGTGCCAGTAATCCGTTGGCTGAACGCCGAGAGCGTTCCCGCCAGAAGCAGCACGAGCAGCGCCAACAGCCGCGCTCCCGCGCCTGAAAACAGGCATTTTGCCAATTTCATTTTGTTCATACTGCCCTCCTGAAGGTTGAGGTACTTCTGTTGAGGGACCGCGCTTCCGTTGCTGGTGAGAGCGCCCTGCCTTTTGCTCCTATCCCTGGGTGCGTCACAAAAAGGTTGGCTTGGGAGCGCATGATTCGCCTTCACACGTTGCTCTCTGGAAGCTGCGGCAACGATTGCTGGAAGCTGGAAAGCGTGACCGAACGGTACAGAGCAGCATGGCTGGCCCTGCCAGAAACGGCCCAGAACAAACCGAGGGCAACTTCGTGCCGAAGCACAATCACGCGATTGGCACAGCTTTCCATGCCAGCGAATATTTACCAGAGCCAGGTCCCGGGTTGGCAAGTGACTCACCGTTTGGCCCGTGGCGGTAGAGCTAAGCATCGTGGAATCTAATGGATGCGGTACCAATCCGGGTTGTGTCAAACGTGTCTTGCGCACCCGCAAACGGCAGCGGGCGCGGCAAGCGTTGCCGCGTTCAACCTTTGCTCCGGACGGCACCTGTCCATCGATCGAAGCGGGAAAGCTCATCATGGCTAAACCTTCAACGCAGCCGCGGGCAGCCCCTCGGCGGCTGCCTCGACTGTGCAAGCGCCCGTTGCATGCAGCGAGATCTCCGCGCGGCCATTTGCCAGTTGCCGCTCGCGCGAGCCCCGCGTGGTTCCCAGGTTGTCGATCAGGCGACCCGTTCCAGCAAGAGAGAAGCGGACAAAGTCCCGCGCGTCGAGGCAGAGAACTCCTTGCGCGTCAAAGAGCTTCACCTCAACCGTAATCCGGTTGCCGTCGCGCTCTTTTTCAAAGACCCGCAGCGTGGCCGGCTTTCCCCACGGCTCGCTCTGGTACGTCAGGCTGATTTCATCGGTAATCGTCGTGTTCCCCTTGCGCGCCTCCACGCGGAGGTGGTTGGAACCTGGAGCGAAGGCCACGTCCCAGCGCAGCCCCGCGGCGGGAAAGTTCTGGCTGTCGCGCTCCTTGGTGCCCTGCGAGACGCCGTTCAGGAAAAGCTCCGCGTAATCGCAGTTGGAGTACACATGCACCTTACGCAACTGCCCCTGTCTTCCCCAGCGGATCGGCCAGCTATGACCGTAGATGTGCGCCATCGGCTTGTCTGACCAGTAAGACTGAAATACGTAGTACGATTCCTTCCGCTTCAAATCGCGCTCGACAACACCCTTTTGATTCACGTAGGGAATTCCATTCTCGCCACGCAGTGGTGAGGCAAAATCCTTGAAGATCCATTGCGCGGACCCAGAGAGCCAATCCAAGTTCTCTTGTGTTTTCAGGTGCCAGTCAAAGAGATTGCAGGCATAGGTCTCCGACCAGTCGCCGTCGGCCGAGACGCGCGGCTCGCCGCCGGTGTTCAGGTAGGCCAGGCCACGCTCGTCAGTTCCCTCGGCTGTGGGTATATGGCGCAGGACCGAGTCGGGATCTTCCGAGTGTCGCCCTGCATGACTGTCCGCGCCCCATTCGATATGAATGAAGCGGGATACGCGGTTGCGCTCCTCCATCAGGCTCTGCTCGTACTCGCGATAGCCGCCCCGGTACCAACCGGCCCAGATCGAAGGCGAATAGACATCGGGAATATCGCGGGCGAAGTCGCAGCGGCGAAAGGCAGTCAGCCGCGAGCCGTCCAGGCGATGCGCCAGATCGCGCATTCTGGTCATGAACGAGCGGATGGCTTCCTGGTCCATACGGGGATACTCGTCAGGCCAGTCATCTTCGTTGCCCAGTCCCCAGAAAACGATCGACGGGTGGTTGTAGTGCTGCTCGATCATGCAGGTGAGCATGCCGGTTGCGTTCTGCTGGAAGGCTGCGCCTCCCACGCCTGCGCGGCACCAGGGCAGCTCTTCCCAGACCATCAGGCCGAGCTCGTCGCAAAGATCCAGAACCAGCCGGTCCTGCTGGTAATGCGCCAGGCGGATGAAGTTTGCGCCCATATCGCGAATCATCCGCATCTCTTCGCGCGTCTGATCGTCGCTCATTCCTGCAGCCGCTCCTGCGTGATCCTGGTGGCGCTGCGTGCCGCGCAGCAGAACGCGCTGGCCGTTGAGCTTGAAGACCCCATGCGCAACGAACTCGACGTGGCGAATACCGAAGCGCTGCTCGATCTGCATCTTTCCGGCGGGAGTGGACAGCGTGACCCGGCAAAGGTAGAGGTTCGGCGATGCAGGCGACCAAAGATCCGGCGAAGCCACCCGGAATTGAGTCAGTGGTGCAAACCCTTGCCAAGCAGCGAGCGTTTGAGCCGACTCATGAATCGTGCTCCCATGCGGGTTCCAGATTTCAACCGCAGCCTCGCACGGCCCGCTGAACGCTGCGGGGTTGAAGAGGCGTGCATCGATTGAAACCTCCGCCGCGCCGCCGGGATGGACAACCGGCAGGATATGCACGGCATCGAGCGCCACGACGGGGAGATGGATCAGATTCACGTGCCGGTAGAGTCCGCCGTAGAGACAGAAGTCGCTCAACTCCGAAGGAATCCGGTCGAAGTCGGGAGAGTTATCGCACAGCACAACCGCCGGCGCGCCTGTGGCACGCTCCGCCGCCGAAAGTTGGGCGACGGCGTCGGTAATGTCGAAGGCAAACTCGTCGTATCCGCCGATGTGCGTCCCCACGCGCGTGGATCCGATCCACAGCGTGGTGGTTTGACCTGCGCCCTGAAAGTGCAGAATCGTTCGCCCATTGGCATATGGATTGCGGACTAAAAGCCTGCTGCGATACCAGCCATGGCCACGAAAGTAGGGTTTGTCGGGGTCACACGCGTCCAAGGCGTTGAAGCAGTGGGGCAGGGTGATCGCCTCCCACTCGCTCTGCCGGCTCGGCAGCCAAGCCTCTTCGACTCCACTGATGGGCCCGGAGTGAAACTCCCATTCGCCGTCGAGCTTTGAGGTTTGCTCTTCGGCCATGCCCTGCGCGACCGTAACTCCACTCACCACGCGGGCGGCGGGCTGCATAGAGGGGGAGAGCATGAAGCCGGCAGCGGATATCGTCGCTGCTTGCAAGAATTGCCTTCGGGCCGGATCGAACAAAGAGAGCCTCACTTCGCTCAGCCACTCGCGCTCACCGTTCCCCAGGTGAGCGTTCAACGGACTGATCTCTGCCGCCTCAGGGCGCCAGCTCTTGCCAGCGGCTCAATTCCTCACGACCCGTGGCGAACAACGCTCTCTCACCCCTTACGCAGGCACAATGCCACCGCGCCGCAGGGCGGGATGCCAACGGTTTTCAAATCAAGGCCTTGACGGCTTGCCCTTGATAGCAGAGGGACTGTACAGGCGGTTTTTCCTCGTGACAAGTGACTCACGGTTTGCATCCATGTAAAGCCACGATCCCTTTTGAAATCTTTGCGTTACCGTAGGCACTCGTCTTGTGTCAAACGTGGTTGCACGGGCGTGAAACGGCGAGTATGATGCGAAAAACCAATGCACAGCGCTCATGCCATTCACGAAGCATGGCACCCGCAGACCAAACAGGATCGGGAGGCAGTCCTCTCCGAATTGGAAGCGATTCTGGCCAGCCCGCACTTCTGCAACAGCAAACGCTACCCTGCTTTGCTCCGGTTTATCGTGGAAAACGCTTTGGCGGGCAAAGCGGACTTGCTGAAAGAGCGCACGCTGGGCATTGACGTCTTCGGCCGCCCCCATGACTACGACACTAATGCCGATACGGTGGTGCGCTATACCGCAGGGGAAGTGCGGAAACGGCTGCTGCTTTACTACTCCGAACAGAGCCAGCCCTCCTCGGTCCGGATTTCGTTGCCCGCCGGTTCCTATGTTCCGGAGTTCTTTCACGCATCACCGGAGCCCTCGGATGCGGCAAGCGTTGCGGAACCTCATTCGACCTCCCTGTCCGATACGGATTCATGGCTGTACACAAGCGCCGAACCGCACGAAGCGGGATGGATTGTTCCCCAGGCTGTCGCAGGAGAAGTGCTCCATCAGACGGCCGCCTCAGCCGTTGCAAAATCTGCGGCCGGCTCCAAGCGTCTGCTGTGGCCGGCACTGATCACGATGCTCCTGCTTGCCTTGGCGGCGGGCGCGTGGTGGAGATATGGCGCCAGTCGTTCGCAAAACCAAGTGGATGATTTTTGGGCGCCAGTCGTGCGTGGCCAGCACAGTCTCCTCATCTGCACGGGAAGCAGTGTCTTTGCAAACAACAATTATTCCGGTGTCGTGACGGCGAATAAAGACATCGACTATCCGTTCGTTTCATGGCAAAGCGTTTCGGCCGCGGTCCAGATCAGTGGTGTGTTGTCGCGCGCTGGGATTGCCACGCAGTTGGCGTCCGCCCCTTCCACGCCGCTCACTGACCTGCGCGAGCATTCTGTCACGCTGTTGGGCGCCTACAACAATCAATGGACCATGCACCTGCAGCAACCGCTGCGCTATTACTTCCAGCCCGGTGCCGACGAGATCATTGTGGACCGGATGCACCCCCAGGTGCAGTGGAAGCGTGATCAGTCGCTGCCTTACTCCAGTGCCGACGATTACGCCGTGGTAGCGCGCTTTCGCGATCCGACCATCGATGGATGGGTCGTAGTGTTGGCCGGGTTGGGTCGTAACGGAACCGAGGCCGCGGCACAGTTCGTAACCAGTCCGCACTATTTGCAGCTTCTCCGCGAACGGATCGGAACCGACTTCTCCAATCGCAACATCGAAGCCGTGCTCAAGATTAACGTGATCGAGGGAAAGACCGGAGCGCCTTCGATTCTGGCAGTCTATACATGGTAGATGATCCGCCGAGCTGGAATGGCGGTATGCCAAACCCGCGGCGGAATTGGAATCGGACGGCGCATGCGGTTTCAGGAATCTGGCATCGTAGTCTGCACTTGAGATCGTCTTGCCCTGTGCTTTATCTGGCCCGTACTGCATATGACCGCCGCGAGATCCTGCGCATGGATTCAGCAAGTAGCATGATTGAAAATGGGTTCGCTTACCGGCCCGAGAGCGCGTTGTGGCTGAGCGATATGTTCAACGAGTTGATGTCCTTCCCAAAAAGCAAGCACGACGACCAGGCAGACTCCATCTCGCATTCGCTTGATTGGATCAAGCAGCGCACAATCGGCTACTACGACGGTATGGTCGAATTCTGCAAGCAAGAAGCCGAACGGATTCGACAGTCATGTCCCGGCTAGACGCGATCTGGCTGAAACAGAAACAGGCCGAGAACTAACCATCTGAGTGGTACAGATTTTCCAGGCCGATCACCCGACTGGCCTTACTCAGTGGATCCTGTAACCGAGACCGACGCTAAAGCCGTAGGGGCTAAGCGTGGGAGCAGTGTGCCATACCTGGTACTCAAAGTCGCCGGCCCTGAGGCTCAATTTCCTGCTCAATTTGTATTCGACGCCTCCGCCATAGGCGGCAATAAAGGTCGTCCCATTCAGGAGACTCCCGGAGCCGATTCCCGCGAGGGCCTTGGCGTAGGGGGTCAAGCGCCCATGATGAAACAAAGGAACGCGAATACCGGCCAGGTAATTGTTTTGGCTATCACCCTCCGACGAATGAAAGCGCAGCCAGCGGCCCTCCGCCTCGATCTGGACCCAGCGATTGATGCCCAAATCCACATAAGCGCCTGCTCCAATCAAATAGTCGCTGTTGCGGGTAACACCCGTGGGCGTCGAAAAGGAGTAGTCGGACTGAAAGGCCGAGGCCAGGGCGCCCGCAGTGACGGAGAATTGGGGCCCGGTGGCCGAAGGAGCCACCTGTGCGCTAGCTAAGCAGGCAGCAAAGAGAATGTTGAACAGCGCAAAGACGAATGGAACCGGGAGTGATCGTTTCTTACTCAAAGTGCACGTCCAATCTTGACAGAACCATGCCCAAAAATCGCCCGGCAAGACGATTGTAGGTTCAAAATCCTCCGTCAGAGCCCGAGATCATTACTTCACGATCAGTGTCAGCGCCGTGGATTTCGAGACGCTGCCCGAGGTGGCCGTTACCGACAGGGTGTACGTCCCCACCGGAGTCCCGTTCGTGTTTGACGTGGACTTGATGGAGGCCGGAGCACCACAGCCAATCGACGAGACGGTTAACGCAAGCAAGCCGAGCAGGAAGAGACCTGTCAGCTTGCGGCGCTTGCGGGAAATGCCCAGCACGACCATGCCGAACGGAATCAGCGCCAGCCCCATACCTTTTGGCAGCAAACCGTCGCCAGCTCGCGCCACCATGCCGACCGTCGCGGAGCTGATCTTGGTTGTGCTTACGGTCAACGTGAACGCTCCCGGAGTTCCCGGAGTCGCAACGACTGAAGCCGGGCCGGTGCAGGTTGCGCCTTTGGGTGCTCCCGAGCAACTCAATGACAACGTGAGTGAGTCGCTCAAGTTTGCGCCTCCAGTAACTAATACCTGCAGCGAGTAGGTGGCGGTGCTACCCGATGTGACGGTTGCCGAGGTCGATCCGCCGCTAGCCGCCGAAGGTGCCGCAAAAGTGATGCCCGCGCCGCTCAGCGAAACAGTCTGCGGGCTCGTCGGAGCATTGCTGACGATCGTCAGAGTCGCAGATTCGCTGCCCGTTGCAGTGGCCGCGAACACAACATTAATGGTGCACGTGGAATTCGGCGCAATCGACGCACTGGTACATGTATTCGTCTGCGTGAAGTCGGCGGCATTCGTCCCACTGAACGTCAAGGAAGAGACCGTCAAGGGGGCAGTTCCGGAGTTGGTGATTGTGAGCGACTTGGTGGCCGAAGCGCCGCTGCCCAACAATTGCGTTGCATAGATCAGGAGGCTCGAGGAGAGCGTGAATGCCGGCTGAGAAATGCCGCTTCCGCTCAAAGCCACCGTTGCCGGAGTCTTCGACGCGTTGCTGGTAACGGTCAGCGTTGCGGTTTCACTGCCCGAGATCTTGGCCGCAAACGTCACGTTGATCGTGCAACTGGATCTCGCCGCAATCGCCGCGCTGGTGCAATTGTCCGTTTCGGTAAAGTCAGCGGCGTTGGTACCGCTGATCGCTACGGAAGAAATCGTCAACGGCCGCGATCCCGGATTGGAGACCGTGACGCTCTTGGTCTGCGTAGTACCCTGGCCCAGCACCTGTGGATCAAAGTTCAAGCTGGTGACCGACAGCACCCATACCGGAGCAACTGTCACCAAGCTCGTCACACTTCGAATGCGGTAATTGTTGATGTCGGAAATCAGCAAATTGCCGTTCAAATCGCCAGTGAGCGAATAAGGATCAAACAGCTCTGCACCGGTGGCCAGGCTGCCGTCTCCGGCATAGCCGGCGCTTCCGTTGCCGGCCACCGTGCTAACCACACCGCTCGCCGGCGAAGCGAAACTACTTCCTGTGATCTTGAAGGCCTTTGACAACTGCGCGTCCGAAACAAAGATGGCGCCGGAATAGTCCACAAACACTCCGGACGGGTAAGCGAAGATCGCGCCAAGCGCATTGTTCGGATCTGCACTGGTTCCCCCACCTGCTACTGTTTTGATGATTCCGAAATTGGCTGTGTCCGCGGCATTCAGGATCACCTCACGGACAACCGCATTCGTTGCATCCGCAATGAAGAGATTGCCAGAGTTGTCCACCGCCAGCCCAGTGGGTCCGCTCAACTGTGCATTAATAGCGGCGCCGCCATCGCCGGTATAACCATTTGTGCCATTACCTGCCACAGTAGAGATGGTGCCGCTAGGGTCGATTTTGCGGACGACGATGTTGCCCTTCTCTGCAATGTAGAGATTGCCCAGGTAGTCCATTGCCAGGGCGCGGGGACCGTCAAACTGAGCTTTGATTGCCCGGCCGCCATCGCCCGAGTAGCCCGCAACGCCATTGCCGGCAACGGTGTTAATAGTGTGCGCGGAACCATCAACTTCGCGAATCACGGCGTTGTCTGAATCCGCGATGTAAAGGTTGCCAGCGTTGTCCAGTGCCACGCCATACGGATAGCTCAACTGGGCAGCGGTCGCTGCTCCGCCATCGCCCGAGTAACCCCATATGCCGTTGCCTGCAACGGTGGAGATCGTGCCGGTAGAAGCATCGACCTTGCGGATTACAGAGTTGTACGAATCCGCAAAGTAGAGATTGTTGGAACCGTCGACAGTGAGGGCATAGGCTCCATCAAACTGCGCATTCGTTGCCGGGCCGCCATCACCGGAATAACTGAAGTAACCATTGCCCGCAAAAATGGAAATATTGCCGCTTCCGGCATTCACCTCGCGGAGAACATAGTTGATTTCATCCGCGATGAACAGGTTGCCGGTGCTGTCAACTGCCACACCTTGCGGATAGCTGAGCTCGGCGCCGGTGGCAAGACCGCCATTACCCGAAGAACCATAAGTACCATTGCCCGCAACGGTGGAGATGTTGCCCGTGGAGATGCTTACTTTACGGACCACGGAGTTGTACGAATCTGCGATATACAGATTGCCGACTCTATCCACAGTCAGGTTGGCAGGGTAGTTGAGCTGGGCATTGGTGGCGATATGTCCATCGCCGGAGTAACCTGCGGTGCCATTGCCAGCTACAGTGGAGATGTTGCCGGTGGAAATGTCGACCTTGCGGATGACAGAGTTGTTTGAGTCCGCGATACAGAAATTTCCTGCGCTATCCACGGCCACGCCGGAAGGATAGTTAAGCTGGGCGCCGATGGCCGCGTGCCCATCGCCCGAGTAACCCGCAGTGCCATTGCCAGCTACAGTGGAGATGTTGCCTGAAGAATCTACTTTGCGAATGACGTTGTTGAATGTGTCTGCGATGTATAAATTTCCTGAGCCATCAATTGCCACCGCAGAAGGATAGTTAAGCTTGGCGCTGGTGGCAGCATGTCCATCGCCTGAATAGCCTGGCGTGCCGGTCCCCGCAACAGTGGAGATGAATCCCGTGGAGACGTCGACTTTACGAATGACCGATGCGTCTGCATCCGCAATGTAGACGGTGCCGAATCTGTCCACCGCCACGCCGGCAGGATTGCTCAATTTGGCGCTGGTGGCACCGGCACCATCTCCTGAATACCCGTACGCGCCATTACCCGCAACGAGACCGAGAGTGCCCGCGGTGCTGATCTCATACACCTGCGAAGTAAAGTTACCTGTCGCGAAATAAACGTTACCCGTCGCGTCCACGGCAACGGTGGTGGGCTCGTAAATTGATACTGCGGTGGCAATCTTACCTGTGATATCGGGGTTGCCAACAAGAGTGCTGATAATCTGCGCATGCGCGGAGATGGTAACTACCGCCGCTAAGGCAAGAGCACTGAGGGTCTTCAATCTGACGTGCCTTACGATTGTCATTTTGCCCTCGAGAACGGCTCTGCAAGCAGCATGAGCATCTGCGTTTGCGTAGTGCCGTCGGCGTTTTGAATCGTTGCCTGGAAATGCAGCACGCGCGCATGGCGCGATGCAAGGTATTCCTGCCTGGAGACAACCACATCTTTCTCAAGATCGATCGCAGCTGTCGACCGCAACTGGAGCAGCGGGGCAACCGGTTGGATGCGTAGCGCAGCGCTATTCCGCTCCGCCGGAACCGGGCGCGCAGGAAGGAAGACAAGATTCGATAGCCTGATGCTGTCTGCAGATTGATTGATCAGGTGAAGCTTCAGGGAGAGCTTGGCCAGTTGAGGGCCAAGATCGGTGGCGCTGACAATCCGGTACATGCCGGCAACCTCGGCATTAGCGCCCGTTTGACCTGAGACTGGTGTTCTCGCACCCAAAAGTAATAGCGCAGCTCCAGCAATGGCGCATTTTAGTTTGGATTTCACGTTCCCTCCTAAGCAATCACGCGCCCATCTAAGCGTTGATAAACAGAGCTTGCGCAGCCTCGGACCAGAACTTCCATAAGGGCTGCACGCAAGTCGTTATTATCCGCCGAGCATTTGCCTTCCGGTATACACCCTATCTGTTATTACCAACTGGCATTTATGTGTCACATTCAAACAAAAGTGTTATTGATCCGGGTCAGCCGCAAATCTAAGCTTTCCAGATGTAATCTGCCCGAAATGGGATTAGGAACTGAGAAGCACCTCCGATCAAAGCGTTACGAAAGATTGGCGGAGGGCCCAACAGTTGCCGGCGATAGGGGCGATAGGCCAGTAAGCGGCGGCATTCTCAAAACCGACATGGTGCGCTCACCTTCTCCCTTCTGACTGAAAGACGAGCGCCGAGTCGCGCTCGGTGAGGTCATTTTCGTGTATTTGACCATCAGGAGGTAAGCGTGCTGATACGTAGAATTTTCAACACCCATGTCCGTGGACTGATCTGGATTCCACTCTTTGCGGCAGTCGCAATGGCCCAATCAGCGCCTCCTGTGGCAGACACATCCTCAAATAGCGCCAGCCCCGCAAGTAACTTCGGCGCGGAAACAAGCCTGGTCGTAACACAGGGCGCCAACAGCTACCTGCAGTTCAACCTCTCGGGGATTCCATCCGGCGTGAGCGTGAGCAAGGCCACATTGCGCCTGTATGTCGATGCTGTCAGCGCAAACGGCAGCTTCGATGTGTACCAGGTGAACACCAGCTGGGGCGAAGACACCCTGACTTTTAACAACGCACCCGCACTTGGAGCGTCGGCAACCGGTGTTCATCCCGTTGGCGTGAATGCTTCCAGCCTCAATCAGTTTGTAGTCATCGATATCACAGCACTTGTGCAGGGCTGGCTCGACGGAGCTGTTCCGAACAACGGTATCGCTTTGGCCTTGCAAGGAAACACCGGTGCGTTCTCCTTTGACAGCAAGGAGAGTACGACCACCAGCCAAGCGCCTGAGTTGGATATTGCGCTGACGGGTCCGGTGGGACCGCAAGGACCGACGGGTCTGACGGGCGCACCTGGGCCGCAGGGCCCAGCGGGCGGCAACGGCGTCGACGGAACCGAAGGTGTGAACGCGTACACCACGACCGGAGCCAGCATCACCCAACCCGCAATTGGTTCGCAAACACCGTCGGTCCCGGTTGGCAACTCGTCTTGGATGGCGGTTGGCGAGACTGTTTACCTAACCAATGGTGGCTACTATCAAGTCTCCTCCAGGCCAGACAACAAGCACGTCGTGTTGACCAACCTGGGCTACGCGGGGAACGCTGCTTTTCGGACGGTGATTGCTACGGCGCAGACCGTGAGCCCTGCAGGCCCGATCGGCGCAACAGGAGCTGCAGGAGCTGCAGGTGCTACCGGCGCAACCGGTCCGGCGGGTCCGCAGGGCCCTGCCGGAACAAACGGCACGAATGGATCGAACGGCGCGAGCGCATACACGACGACTGCCGCGAGCATCACCCAGCCCGCAAGCGGCTCGAACACACAATCCATTTCAGTCGGCGACTCATCGTGGATGGCGGTAGGCCAGGTTGTATACGTGACAGGCGGTGGCTACTATGAGGTCGCCTCCAAGCCCGACAGCGATCATGTCGTGCTGACCAACCTGGGCTACATGGAAAACACTTCATCCGGAACAGTGATTGCCGCGAATCAGGCCGTGAGCCCTGCCGGCCTTCTTGGCGCAGCCGGTGCAACGGGTGCCACCGGACCTCAGGGCCCCGCAGGTCCACAGGGCCCCCAGGGTGATCAGGGATTGACAGGCGCCACCGGCCCAGTTGGCCCGGCAGGACCACTAGGCCCCGCAGGTCCTCAAGGCCCGCAGGGTGATCAGGGATTGACCGGTGCCACCGGACCCCAAGGTGCGGCTGGTCCCGTTGGACCACAGGGTGCAAAGGGTGACACCGGTGCGCAAGGATCGGCTGGTCCGATGGGGCCGATAGGCCCGCCAGGACCACTAGGCCCGCAGGGTCCCGCAGGTCCCGCTGGCGCCACGGGCGATACCGGAGCGCAGGGTCCCGCAGGTTCCGCTGGCCCCACGGGCGATACAGGCGCACAGGGGCCCGCTGGCCCCGCAGGTGCGACAGGCCCAGCAGGCCCCACGGGCGATACTGGAGCGCAGGGTCCGAAAGGGGACACTGGCGCGATAGGCCCCGCTGGCCCCGCTGGTGCGATAGGCCCAGCAGGTCCTCAGGGTCCCCAGGGTGATCAAGGATTGACAGGGGCTACCGGCGCGCAGGGCCCGAAAGGCGACACTGGTGCGGTAGGCCCCGCAGGCCCCGCTGGTGCGATAGGCCCAGCAGGTCCTCGAGGTCCCCAGGGTGATCAAGGATTGACCGGCGCTATCGGCGCGCAGGGTCCGAAAGGCGACACTGGTGCGATAGGCCCAGCAGGTCCTCAAGGTCCCCAGGGTGATCAAGGATTGACCGGCGCTACCGGCTCAGTTGGCCCCGCAGGACCAGTAGGCCCCGCTGGCCCCACGGGCGATACCGGCGCGCAGGGTCCGAAAGGCGACACTGGCGCGATAGGCCCCGCTGGTGCGATAGGCCCAGCAGGTCCTCAGGGTCCCCAGGGTGATCAAGGATTGACCGGCGCTACCGGAGCGCAGGGTCCGAAAGGCGACACTGGCGCGGTAGGCCCCGCAGGTCCTCAAGGCCCCCAGGGTGATCAAGGATTGACAGGCGCTACCGGCTCAGTTGGCCCCGCAGGCCCCGCTGGTGCGATAGGCCCAGCAGGTCCTCAAGGGCCCCAGGGTGATCAAGGATTGACAGGCGCTACCGGAGCGCAAGGTCCGAAAGGCGACACTGGCGCGATAGGCCCCGCTGGCCCCACAGGCGCCACCGGGGCGCAAGGTCCGAAAGGCGACACTGGCGCGATAGGCCCCGCAGGCCCCACGGGTGATACCGGAGCGCAGGGCCCGCAGGTCCCGCTGGCCCCACGGGCGCCACCGGGGCGCAAGGTCCGAAAGGCGACACTGGGGCGATAGGCCCCGCAGGCCCCACCGGTGATACCGGAGCGCAGGGTCCCGCTGGCCCCACAGGCGCCACCGGAGCGCAGGGTCCGAAAGGCGACACTGGTGCGGTAGGCCCAGCAGGCCCCGCTGGTGATACCGGAGCGCAGGGTCCCGCTGGCCCCACGGGCGATACCGGAGCGCAGGGTCCGAAAGGCGACACTGGTGCGGTAGGCCCAGCAGGCCCCGCTGGTGCGATTGGCCCCGCAGGTCCTCAAGGCCCCCAGGGTAATCAAGGATTGACGGGCGCTACCGGCCCGCAAGGTCCGCAAGGTGAACAAGGCTTGACAGGCGCCACTGGCGCGCAAGGTCCCATAGGTCCGACTGGTCCGCAAGGTCCAGTGGGGCCGCAGGGCGAGCAGGGGCTGACGGGCACCTTTGGAGCGGGCGTAAATGCCCAGACAGTTGCTTACACGGCAACTGCGGAGGACAACGGCAAGCTGATCACGATGAATGGCTCATCGGTGACACTGACCTTGCCAGCGGCACCGCCGAGTGCGACGTGGTATGTCGGGATTCAGAACCTGAACGCGTCGAATCTCACGATTCAGAGTACTGCACCCATCAATGGCACCACGGCCAGCCCCATCACATTGGCTCCGTTCCAGCTCATCCAGGTTTGGACAGACGGGACCAACTACTTCTCCAGTTCCGCGCTCGTTGCGGGCGCTAACATCACTTTGACGCCGTCGAGCAACGGACTGCTAATTTCGGGGCCATCTGGTCTGCCTCCGAGCGGTGCTGCCGGTGGCGATCTCACTGGCACATATCCCAATCCGACTCTGGTTGAGACAGGCACGGTCGGGACCTACACGAAGGTCACGACCGACAGCAAGGGCCGCGTCACGTCGGGCACGACTTTGTCAGCCAGCGATATTCCCACCGTAGCCGAAGGGCAGGTCGCGAACCTGACCACTGACCTGGGCACGCTGACCACCAACCTCAACAACGAAGTCACCCGCGCCACCGGTGCGGAATCGACACTGACCACCAACCTAAACAATGAGGTCACCCGCGCCACCACCGCCGAAGCCACCAAGGCCAACCTCAACGGCGGCAACACCTTCACCGGGGGCAAGCAGATGCTGGCCCCGTCGACAACGACTTATCCTTCGCTCAACGTGCCCAACACCGGCGCAGCGCCCAGCACGCCGGCCATCGGCGACGTGTGGCTCACCGGCGCCGACACCCACCTCCAGTTCCAGGACAAGAACAACACCACCCAGGCGTTCGCCTTCACCTCCGACGTGACGGCTTCTGACGCCTCGGTGGCCGCCGAGACCACGCGTGCCGAAGGTGCTGAAACCACGCTGACCACCAACCTCAACAGCGAAGTCACCCGTGCCGAAGGTGCAGAAAGCACGCTGACCACCAACTTGTCCAGCGAAGTCACCCGCGCGACCACCGCTGAAAGCACGCTCACCACCAACCTCGGTGCTGAAGTCACTCGTGCCGAAGGTGTCGAAGCCACACTGACCACCGGCCTGGGCGCGGAAACGACCCGCGCCACCGGTGCGGAATCGACACTGACCACCAACCTCAACAATGAGGTCACCCGCGCCACCACCGCCGAAGCCACCAAGGCCAACCTGGACGGCGGCAACACCTTCACCGGGGGCAAGCAGACCCTGGCCCCGTCGACGACCACGTATCCTTCGCTCAACGTGCCCAACACCGGCGCAGCGCCCACCACGCCAGCCATCGGCGACGTGTGGCTCACCGGCGCCGACACCCACCTCCAGTTCCAGGACAAGAACAACATCACCCAGGCGCTCGCCTTCTCGAGCGACGTGACGGCTTCCAACGCCTCCGTAGCCGCTGAAACCACGCGCGCCGAAGCGGCGGAGTCGACGCTGACCACCAACCTCAACAACGAAGTCACGCGGGCCGAAGGTGCGGAAAGCACACTGACCACCAACTTGTCCAGCGAAGTCACCCGCGCCACCACCGCGGAAAGCACGCTCACCACCAACCTCGGTGCGGAAGTCACTCGTGCCGAAGGTGTCGAAGCCACACTGACCACCGGCCTGGGCGCTGAAGTCACTCGGGCGGAAGGTGCGGAAAGCACGCTGACCACCAACCTCAACAATGAGGTCACCCGCGCCACCACCGCCGAGGCCACCAAGGCCAACCTCGACGGGGGCAACACCTTCACCGGGGGCAAGCAGACCCTGGCCGCGTCGACCACCACGTATCCTTCGCTGAACCTGCCCAACACCGGCGCAGCTCCCACCACACCAGCTGCGGGCGATCTCTGGTTGACCGCGGGAGATATTCACCCGCAGTTCGTGGACAACACCAGCGCCCCGCAGAAACTGGCGTTCATGAGTGATGTGACAGCCTCCAACACCTCGGTGGCCACCGAGACCGCGCGCGCCGAAGCGGCGGAGTCGACGCTGACCACCAACCTCAACAACGAAGTCACCCGGGCCGAAGGTGCGGAAAGCACGCTGACCACCAACCTGAGCAACGAAGTCAGCCGCGCGACCACAGCCGAAAGCACTCTCACCACCAACCTCGGCGCGGAAGTCACTCGTGCCGAAGGTGTCGAAGCCACGCTGACCACCAACCTCAACAGCGAAGTCACCCGTGCCACCACCGCGGAAAGCACGCTCACCACCAACCTCGGTGCTGAAGTCACTCGTGCCGAAGGTGTCGAAGCAACACTGACCACTGGGCTGGGCGCGGAAACGACCCGCGCCACCGGTGCGGAATCGACACTGACCACCAACCTAAACAATGAGGTCACCCGCGCCACCACCGCCGAAGCCACCAAGGCCAACCTGGACGGCGGCAACACCTTCACCGGGGGCAAGCAAACCCTGGCCCCGTCGACGACCACTTATCCTTCGCTCAATGTGCCCAACACCGGGGCCGCGCCCACCACGCCGGCCATCGGCGACGTGTGGCTCACCGGCGCCGACACCCACCTCCAGTTCCAGGACAAGAACAACCTCACCCAGGCGCTCGCCTTCTCGAGCGACGTGACGGCTTCGAACGCCTCGGTGGCCGCCGAGACCACTCGTGCCGAAGGGGTCGAAGCCACACTGACCACCAACCTCAACAACGAAGTCACTCGGGCCGAAGGTGCGGAAAGCACGCTGACCACCAACCTGAGCAACGAAGTCAGCCGCGCGACCACAGCCGAAAGCACTCTCACCACCAACCTCGGTGCTGAAGTGACTCGCGCCGAAGGTGTCGAAGCCACTCTCACCACCAACCTCGGCGCTGAAGTCACCCGTGCGGAAGGTGCGGAAAGCACGCTGACCACCAACCTGAGCAACGAAGTCAGCCGCGCCACCACCGCTGAAAGCACTCTCACCACCAACCTCGGCGCTGAAGTCACCCGGGCCGAAGGTGTCGAAGCAACACTGACCACTGGGCTGGGCGCTGAGGTCACCCGCGCCACCGGTGCGGAATCGACACTGACCACCAACCTGAGCAACGAAGTCACCCGCGCTACCACCGCCGAAGCCACCAAGGCCAACCTCGACGGCGGCAACACCTTCACCGGGGGCAAGCAGACCCTGGCCCCGTCGACGACCACCTATCCTTCGCTGAACCTGCCCAACACCGGCGCAGCTCCCACCACGCCAGCCATCGGCGACGTGTGGCTCACCGGCGCCGACACCCACCTCCAGTTCCAGGACAAGAACAACCTCACCCAGGCGCTCGCCTTCTCGAGCGACGTGACGGCTTCGAACGCCTCGGTGGCCGCCGAGACCACTCGTGCCGAAGGGGTCGAAGCCACACTGACCACCAACCTCAACAACGAAGTCACTCGGGCCGAAGGTGCGGAAAGCACGCTGACCACGAACCTGAGCAACGAAATCACCCGCGCCACCACAGCTGAAAGCACTCTCACCACCAACCTCGGCGCTGAAGTGACTCGTGCCGAAGGTGTCGAAGCCACTCTCACCACCAACCTCGGCGCTGAAGTCACCCGTGCAGAAGGTGCGGAAAGCACGCTGACCACCAACCTGAGCAACGAAGTCAGCCGCGCCACCACCGCTGAAAGCACTCTCACCACCAACCTCGGTGCTGAAGTCACCCGCGCCGAAGGTGCGGAAGCCACACTGAGCACCGGCCTGGGCGCGGAAACGACCCGCGCCGAAGGTGCGGAATCGACACTGACCACCAACCTCAACAATGAGGTCACCCGCGCCACCACCGCCGAAGCCACCAAGGCCAACCTCGACGGCGGCAACACCTTCACCGGCGGCAAGCAGAAGCTGGCCCCGTCTACGACCACGTATCCTTCGCTCAACGTGCCCAACACCGGCGCCGCTCCCACCACGCCAGCCATCGGCGACGTGTGGCTCACCGGCGCCGACACCCACCTCCAGTTCCAGGACAAGAACAACCTCACGCGCAGCCTGATGTTTACTGACGACAGCGTGAGCGGCGTCAATCTAACCCCTGGCAGCGTCAGCAACACGGCGTTGGCGAACAGCTCGCTGACGGTCACCGCCGGCACAGGGTTAGGCGGCGGCGGATTGGTGTCGCTGGGCGGCAGCGTTACTCTCACCAACGCGGGCGTCACGAGTGTTGCCGGCACCACGAATCAAATCACCGCGAGCGGGAGCACGGGAGCGGTCACGCTTTCGCTGCCTGCCACAATCAACGTTGACACCACAGGCAACGCGGCGACGGCAACACATGTGGCGTACAGCGGATTAACCGGCACGGTGCCTATCTGGAATCAGGACACGACCGGCAATGCGCAGACTGCTACCTTCGCAAACAACGCGACCACCGCGACCCTGGCAATCTCGGCAGGCAGCTTTACCGGCCCCCTCTCGGGTGACGTGACCGGAACGCAGACCGTGACTGTGGTAGGCAAGATCAATGGTGGTTCTGTTCCGGCATCGGCGCATGTCATCGGCACGAACGCGAGCAGCCAGCCGGTAGCTGCCACGGCGACGGACCTTGCCGCGCCGGTCTATGCGGCGGGAGGCGGCACGGGCGACGCCCAGACGGTCACTCTCAGTCCAGCCGTTGCAGCACTCTCAACCGGACTGGTGGTGCGCTGGAAACCCACGGCGGCTAACACTGCGGCGGCCCCAACCCTTGCCGTGAATGGCCTGACTGCCACGACGATTACCAAATGCGGTGCCACTGCGTTGGTGGCAAGCGATCTCACGACAGCAGCCTATGCAGAAGCGCTTTATGACGGAACGGAATTCCAACTTCTGAACCCACAGGCGGGAGGATGCGGTGGAGTGGGGAACTTCACCGGTGCCCTCGCCGGTGACGTGACCGGAACGCAGGGCGCGACTTCGGTCGTTAAAGTCAATGGCGGATCGGTTCCTGCCTCGGCGCCTCTGTTGGGATCCAACTCTTCGAGCCAGTTGACTTCGGTCACGACGCTTCCCACGAGCGCGATGCCTGCACTCACGGGCGACGTGACCACCCCTGGTAGCTCGTTGGCGACCACTCTCGCGACGGTCAACGCGAACACCGGATCATTCGGAGATGCAACGCACGTCGGCTCCTTCACCGTCAATGGAAAGGGGCTGATCACCGCCGCATCGGCTGTAGCGATCTCCGGCGTGGCCCCAGGGGGAACCGCCTCGGGTGACCTCTCCGGTTCGTATCCGGGGCCCACGGTGGCGCAGGTCAACGGTGCCGCGGTTCCTACATCAGCGAGCGTGCTGAGCACGAACGGCAGCAAGCAACTTGTCGCTGCAACCACTACCGGCTCTGGCAACGTAGTTCTTGCAACCAGCCCGGCGCTTACCACGCCGAACATCGGCGCAGCGACGGGAACATCGCTCTCTGTAAGCGGTCAACTCACTTCTACCGTGGCAACAGGCACAGCTCCTTTGGTGGTAAGCAGCACAACGCCTGTCGCTAACCTGTCCATTGGCGGCAACGCGGCGACGGCGACAACCGCGACAACTGCGACAACTGCAACCACGGCTACGAACGTGGCATTTAGTGGGATCACGGGCGCCACGAATACCAGCGCTGCCATGGTGGTTGGGACGGGCGGGTCGCTGGCGTTCACTGGCACGTCCACGCTCAATATGAGTGCTGCTACGTCCGCTAACGCCCTCCTCGTTCCGAGCATTGCCGCCCCGGCGCCGACAACCAACGGCGCTATCGCCTACGACTCGAGTGGCAATAAACTGGTTGCGCGCATCAACGGCGCCACCACAAATATTGGCAACAACGTCCGGACCATCTGCTACATCGCTGGGTCGGACAACGGCGGAACTTGGACACCAGCTACAGCCAGAAGAGCTTCTTCGATAACATGATTGGAGATATGACTATCACTGGGGCTAAATGCCAGGTTGATGCCGCTACGTCGGCCACCGTCGTGGTCTATAAGAATAATCTCGGTACCGCCATGACGACCAGTACGGCTTGCAGCGCGGCGCCCGGAAGCTGGACGACGCTGTCCGTATCGACGCCGACTCTCACCACTAACCGACTCGCTGGATCTCAGCATTACGGCTGTTACCACAGCGAAACGGATGACGGTTTGCGTCTCGGCGACGGTAACGCAGTAATGGAAGGAGCACTTTCAGCAGCGATTGATTAGCGAGTGGTGGCCACAGGAGGCATGAACGGCGAGGCCGGAGGATATGAAACGAGCGCCGACAATGTCCGCAATCGAGCTCCTGCCGGCCACCACGTTATTTTGGGCTCTGGCAGCTTTTCAAGATCCAGGGGCAGCTTAGGTACCGGAGAACACCTGTGAAACGATCCGAATTGACGCAGGAGTGCGGGATTGCCTGGCGCTGTTGGCCATTGCAGCAGTTTGTGCGTCTCCGCGCAGGCGCAGGTTGCGCTTGACGTCAATTCCGGATCGAAGACCAGCCTCACTAGTTGGGCGCACAACGTGGGCAGCGGCTCGAACCTGGCGATGGTTGTCGTGGTGTCGTTCAGTACCACCGGAACCCACATAACCGGTGTGACGTGGAGCGGCACGAGCCCGACTTTCTCCTGCCTGTATGCCATGAACTACGGCGACAGCGCATCATCCTGCAACGGTAATGGTGGTGGCTCTGCCCGGCGGGTCGAGATCTGGGGAGCCGCACTTGGAACCCCTGCTACCAAATCGGGCACGATCACGGTGACGCAGTCGGGCAGCGCCAGCGTTGTTGCCGGAAGCGTCTCGTTCTCGGGCGCAGCGCAGACCGGCACCTTCGGCACAGGGCAGGTAGCCCAGGGCACGGATTCTCCGGCAAGTTTGTCTTTTTCCGGGCTTCCCGCAACCGGGGCTGTGATGGATGCGATCGCGATTTCCACGTCGCAAGAGGCGACTCAGGGATCTGGTCAAAACCAGCTCTGGCGCACGAACGGCACGAGTATCTCTGGCACCGCGAGCTACGAGCTTGGCTCGGTTACAGGCATGTCGATGACTTTCTCGGGGGGCAGTACCCACTGGGCTTATGTAGGCGTGCCGATTAACCCTTTCATCCCCCCGAAGCGCAAGGGACAGGTGATTGTGGGCTCCGCGAAAGAGCCCGATTCAGATACACCGCCGGTAGAAGTCGCGCGCCTGGCTCCATGACGAGCTGGCTGCCATCCGCTGAGCCAAAAGAAAGGACGATTGAGCCGTGACGGACAGAGCAAACATGACCCCGGACGGTCGTCGTCCCTCCAAGCGGCCCTTCGCGCTCAAATCTGGCGCCGCCTGGAGGGGCGTAGGGTGGGCAGTGCGCTTCGGCTTGGTCTGCGCCGTCCTCCTGATCTTCGCGCTCGGCCGGATCGAGGCGCAGATCGGCGTCTTTCACAACGGCTCTGCGTCGAGCACCAGCGGCCGCGCGACGATCTCATCTTTCACTGTATCGGGCCTGCCGGCTGTTGGGGACAGTTATTTCATTGTTGGGGTATCCTGTTTCGCCGGAAGCTCCTCCGGATCGTGCGGTACCTCGATCACTTGGGGTGGGTCGTCATCGTATAGCTGGACTCAGATTGGCAGCCTGGTGACCACGGGGAACTATCGAGCGGTGGAGATGTGGCAACTCAGGAACCCGACCGGCACGGGCACGATTGTTGTCAACACCAGCAACGCTAGCAATATTGCGACTGGCGTGGTGCTGGTGGGCGGCGTCGCCACTTCGAACCCGTTCGGAACCTTTGTGGGCACTCACGGAAGCAATAATGCTCCCACTGCTCCGGCAGCCACCACAGTCGTCGGCGACCTGGTGGCCAGCGCAGCGGGCGCTTACCAGACTCTGTGCGGCTCAGGTAGTCCGCCCACCGGTTGTACTCCGGGTACGACGCCCCCGCAAACCAAGCAGTGGGAACTCTACTCGGGTACAGGCAGCTCCAACATTGCCGGGTTGGGCAGCACGGCAATCGCAACCGCAACAAGCACCACGATGAGCTGGAGTTCGAGCGCCAGCAACGATTGGGCCATCGGTGCAATCCCGATTCATGCGGCTCCTCCCCCGGCGCGCAAGGGGCAGGTGATCGTGGGGCGTCTAACCCCAATCGGCGGCAGCGCCGTGCCGGTCATGACGGTGAACTGATGGGGCGAGCACTTCCGGCCACGATGCTCTTGCTGATGCTGGTGCTGGCCGGCAGCACGGCACGGGCCGCGATCACTTCTGATAGCACAGCCTTCGGTGTCTCTACGGGCGCGTCGGGCAGTACCACCCTAGCTTGGTCGCACACCGTCGGCACCGGGTCAAACCGTATTCTCCTCGTCGGGATATCGTTCAGGTCTGACACCGGCAGCGGCGGCGCCGGGGGCAACACCTACGTTACGGGCGTGACGTTCGGTTCAACGTCGCTGACCTGTCTCGCTGCCAGAGACGATAACAGTACCGGTGGGTGCGGTTCAGGCGGCACGGGAACCCCTATCTACCTGCGCGGCGAGGTGTGGTACCTGCTCAATCCCACCTCCGGGACCGCTACCATCACAGTTACAACCAACAATGCCACGGTTTTCGTCGGGGAATCAGCCTCCTACTCCGGGGTGGCTTCCGCGGGTACGGGTGGTGTGAGTGCCAGCAACAACGGGCAAACCGGGTCGACCACTCCGTCGCTGGGCCCGATCACCAGTCCTGCGGGAGACCTCGTGTTTAACAACATGGCAACCGCCAGATCTGCCGGCAACGTGACCTGCGCAAACACGGCGCTGTCAGCAACCACACCTCCGAATCAGGACTCAGTCACCACCGCCTATGGCCACATCGAGGGGGCCATCAGTCAGAGTACGGTTACCAATCCGACCATGTCTTGGACGCTTACAAATACATCACCGTGGAGCATGACGGCAGCGGTACTCACCCCCGCGCCACCCAAGCGCAAGGGCCAGACCATTGTTGGCGAATTACGGGCAGCCCCCGGGAACGGGCCAGCAGGGTCGACGATTATCGGCATGGTCGTATTCCTCCGCCAGTTCTCTGACCGAGTGATCTCGAACCTGGCGATTGCCAATCCCAGGTCCCAAAATCGGGCCCTGGGGCACCCCATTTGGTACAAAACTTAGCGGTCAGAGACCTAGTTGATACGCGGCAGGGTGACATCCATCGCCTCGCCGCTTTCTTTCGGCAAAGGAAACCGCCAGGACGCTCCCTCTGATGCGCAGATATGGCTGAGAGCCGCAAGAGAGTAACGATGCGCCTCGCCAAGACCCGGCAAGGCGCGATAAGAAGAGCGTTGTTCCGGGCTGGACAGAAACAATCCGCTGAAGATCTTCCCTCCGGATTCTGTTTTGCGGTAGCGGGCGGGCAGGCCAAGGCTGCGATGTGCATAAATATGCGTATACGAAATTCTATGTTGACCGTGAATTGCCCCGGAGATAGGATTCTTTGTTGCTGCGAACCTGGCCCAAGCTGCCGTGATCAAAAGACGATGGGTTTTGAGACGCCGTTGGGCTAACAAAAAAACCGCGGCAAGGAACGCAACAACAAGAGATGTGCATGCCGCTCTGTAGATCACGGGTTGTGACGATGCTGGTGTTGGCCTGCGTGCAGCCGCTGATTTGGCTGCCTCTGGCGGCGCAAACGACGCCGCCCCCGCCCGCCGACGACTTTTCGGGTAAGCCTCGCGTTGCGATTATCAGTGACATCGGCAACGAACCGGACGACCAGATGTCGTTTGTGCGCCTGCTTCTCTATTCCAACGAATTGGATCTTGAGGCGATGATTGCCGCCACCTCGACGTGGCAGAAATCGGCAACTCATCCCGAAACGATGCACACGCTGATCCATGCCTACGGACTGGTACGGGACAATCTGCTGCTCAACGCCAAGGGATGGCCGAAGGCGGAAGAACTGGATGAGCGTGTCTTGCCGGGACAGCCGGCCTATGGGATGGCCGCGACTGGCGAGGGCAAGGGCTCAGCGGGCTCCACAGCCTTGGCGAAAGCGATTGAGCGCGACGATCCGCGCCCTTTGTGGATTTGCATCTGGGGTGGCGCGAACACGCTGGCTCAAGCGCTGATCGATCTGCGCGCCACGAGGAGCGAGGAGCCGATGCGCAGGCTCATTGGCCGGCTGCGGGTCTATTCGATCTCCGATCAGGATGACGCCGGCCCGTGGATCCGGCGGGAATTTCCGGGCCTGTTTTACATTGTCATGCCGAGCCGGCCAACCTCGGACAACTACTACTTGGCCACCTGGACGGGCATCAGCGGCGATCTCCTTGACCGCAACTGCGAGGGAGCCGATACGAGTCTTGTTTCGAACGAGTGGCTCGACCGGAACATTCGCTCGAAGGGGCCTCTAGGAAGGAATTACCCCCAGGTGATGTACATCATGGAGGGCGATACTCCGAGCTTTCTGGGGCTGATTGACAATGGCTTGAACGCCTATCGGCGACCAGACTGGGGAGGTTGGGGCGGACGATACGTTTACCTCCAACCATATGGCGAAACGCATCCGATTTGGTCGCAAGGCGGGAATTCGGGCGCAAATGCTGACTCGCGAGACGCAGTGACCGGAATCGATGGCCGTGTGCATGTCTCCGATCAGGCGACCATCTGGCGATGGCGGGAAGCGTATCAGAATGACTTTGCTGCGCGGATGGACTGGACAATCAAAGACTACGCGCACGCGAACCATAATCCGCTTGTGGTGGTGAACGGAAAAGCCGGCACTGCGCCTATCGAGATCGAAGCGGATGCCGGGCAGACCATCATGCTCGATGCGGCGGGAACGAGCGACCCGGACGGTCAAGCGCTTACCTACAAATGGTTCGTTTATCCGGAGGCCGGGCTCACGGGGACTCACGGAGCAGATGTGACGATTGCAGGCGATGCCGGACCGGTGGCAAGAGCTACGGCGAAGTCTGCGTGCCGGCCAACCCGGCGTCCGACCACTAGCGGAACCACGTCGTGCAGCACTGCCGGCGTCGCGCACATCATTCTGGCGGTGACGGATGACGGATCGCCACGCCTGACCTCCTATCGGCGCGTCATTTTGAAAGTGAATCCTGCAAGCGAATCCTCCCGGCGAGAAGCAGCCCGATGAATGGCGAGGCCTGGGTCGGTGATGAGGGCACACTGAATGATGGATGAAATCGCTTTTGACGAGTTAACCAGCCCAGAAGAGCGAGCGAAGTGGCTGCATCGCAAAGCCAATTGGATCAGGCTAAGCGCGATGACTATGACGAACCACGCCGGGCTTGGGCATACGGGCGGGGATCTTTCGTCAGCGGATCTTCTGGCGGTTCTTTATTTCGGTGGAGTTCTGCGCCTGGATCCTGCGCGGCCGCATTGGCCACAACGGGATCGATTCATTCTTTCAAAGGGGCACTGTTCGGCGGCGTTTTATTCCACTCTGGCAGCGAGAGGCTTTTTCCCGACCGACCAACTGAAGACGTTTATGGACCCCCTCTCGATGCTGAATGGCCACCCCGACAGGAACAAGGTGCCAGGCGTTGAGGCCAACACCGGAGCGCTTGGCCACGGCCTGCCCATCGGCGTGGGCTCGGCCCTGGGCGCTCGGATGCAGCATGAGTCCTGGCGCGTTTTTGTGCTCACGGGGGATGGTGAACTCCAAGAAGGATCAAATTGGGAAGCAGCCATGACGGCGCAACACTACGGCCTCGACAACCTAACAGTCATCGTCGACCGGAATCGGATTCAGCAAGGAGACTTCACTGAAAAGACTCTCCGCATGGAGCCGCTGGCTGACCGTTGGAAGGCATTTGGCTTCGCCGTGCGGGAGATCGACGGACATGATACAGCCGCGCTGCTGGAGCGCTTCAGTACCTTGCCGTTCGAATCGGGCAAGCCTGGCTGTTTGATCGCTCACACCACAAAAGGCAAAGGTGTCTCCTTCGCAGAGAATCAGCCAGCATGGCATCACGGCGTACCTACGAGAGAGCAGTTAGCCGCCGCCGCCCGCGAACTGGGAGTGGAGGTCAACTGGTGAGCGACGCCGGGACTACTGCAATTTCGGAGAGAACGATGAAAACAGAGTTGTTCGATTGCCGCGACGCTTATTCGGCTGCGCTGGAAGAAATGGCGCAACAGGATGAGCGCGTCTGCGTGGTAATCAATGACTCTCTCTCATCGGCGAAGCTCAAGAATTTCAAGGCCAGGTTCCCGGATCGATTCATTAACGTTGGAATCGCCGAACAGAACCTGATCGGAGTTGGAAGCGGCCTGGCGAACAGTGGGATGATTCCCTACTTGTGCGGCGCATCCTGTTTCATGATTGCTCGCGCCATGGAACAGATCAAGATCGATCTTGCCTATTCCAAGAGCAATGTCCGGCTCTGTGGTATGTCCCCGGGCGTGGCTTACGGGCAACTGGGGCCGACCCATCACTCCATCGAGGATGTTGCCTGGATGAGAGTGATTCCGAATCTGGCGGTCATCGTTCCGGCGGACAACGTAGAGACTGCTGCGGCGATGCGCTTCTCGCTTAGGTACGAAGGCCCAATCTTCCTCCGCATCAGCCGGATTCCCGTGCCGCAAGTTCATCCGGATGATTACGCGTTTCAATTCGGCAAGGCCGCAGTCTTGCGCGAAGGATCCGACGTGACGATCGTGGCCAATGGCGTGCTCGTTTCTCGTGCTTTGGATGCGGCTCGTGCTCTGGATGCGAAAGGGATCTCGGCTCGAGTTCTGAACATAAGTACGGTCAAGCCACTCGATCGCAAAGCAATCCTCGATGCGGCGAGAACCACTCGAGGTATTGTGACCGCCGAAGAGGGGCTAGCGGCAGGCGGGCTTGGCGGCGCAGTAGCAGAAGTCCTGGTTCAGGAACACCCCACACGTATGCGAATTCTTGGATTGCCCGACGATTTCGCTCCCACCGGCAGTGCGGAGTTTTTACTGGAGCATTTCGGGCTGACGGCCGCGGGCATTGAGCGTGCCGCAGCCGAACTTTTGGAAATCGAGGATTAGATGGCGAAAGAATGGATCCTTACGATCGACCAGGGCACGACCAACACCAAGGCTTTGTTTTTCGATCGGGATGCGCAGACTGCCTTTCGCAGCTCTGCTCCTGTGAAGTTGCTGCAGCCGCGCACCGGATGGGTGGAGCAGGATCCCCTTGAGTTGTGGCGGTCGGTAATCGCCGTCGCGAGAGAGTGCAAAGCGTTTGCGGATTCGGAGGGCGGCAGAATTGCGGGAATTGCCCTCACGAACCAGCGCGAAACCGCCGTCACCTGGCGGCGCGCCGATGCGGGTTCGAAAACCGCCGGGATTCCCGTAAGCAATGCCATCACATGGCAGTGCCGCCGTTCCTCAGGCGAATGCGACAGGCGACGGGGCGAGGCGTCGATCATCCGGTCCATCACCGGATTGCCCCTGGACCCGTTGTTGAGCGCGACCAAGTGGGCCTGGGTTCTGGATGCGCAGCCCGAGTTACGCGCTCAGGCTCTGGCTGGAGACTTGATGCTGGGAACGGTCGATTCCTGGCTACTCTACAACTTGACCGGAGGGAAGGTGCATGCGACGGAACACTCCAATGCGTCGCGCACGGCCCTGATGAACCTGGAGTCACTCCATTGGGACGATGCCTTGCTGACCTCGTTCGGAATTCCCCGAGGATCGCTGCCGGAGATTCGATCCTCGGGCAGCAATTTCGGAATCTGCAGCGCGGTGCCCGAACTTGCCGGGATTCCGATTGTTTCTATGATTGGCGATTCGCACGGCGCGTTGGTAGGACACGGGTGCTACCAGCCAGGCGCCGTGAAGGCGACATACGGAACCGGTTCATCGCTGATGATGCTGACGGAAAAACTGGTGCGCGAGGGCGATGGGCTGGCGCGAACCATCGCGTGGTCGTTCGGTGGTGACGTGCGGTTCGCACTCGAAGGCAACATCGCCATGTCTGGCGCCGCCGTGCAATGGGTGGGCGAGTTTCTGGGACTGGAGCGGCCGGTAGAAGACGCAGCTGCGCTGGCCGCAACGGTTCCGGACTCTGCGGGCATGTTCCTGGTTCCCGCTATGGTTGGGCTCGGCGCTCCGTACTGGGACTCAGATGCCCGTGGGGTTGTATGCAACCTCGAGCGATCCCATACCTCCGCGCATCTGGCGCGCGCAGCTGTCGATTCCATCGCATTTCAGGTGGCCGACGTTCTGGAATCGATGGAGATAGCTGCCGGTGTTCGTTTGCCTTTGCTGCTTGCGGACGGAGGCGCAACGCGAAACGACGATCTGATGCAGATGCAAGCTGACGTCATCGGACGCCCCGTCCTTCGCTCGCTGCAGGAAGAACTTTCCGCTCGGGGTGCTGCCATGCTGGGCGGGATGGTTTTGGGCTGGTGGAAGTCTCTGGATGAGCTAGCCGCGCTCCCCACAAGCGATGATGGCTTCGAACCGGCCATCGCGGAGGATGAGCGAGTGCGTGTGCGACGAGCGTGGAAGCTGGCCGTCAGCCGCGCTCGATTGCGCAATGCAATTGCGTAGAAAGGCATTGGTACTGCAAGGGAGTACGAAATGGTGACAATTCACAGCTATCCGATTGCTGTCTTGCTTTGTGTCCTGACGATGATCTGCTGGGGGTCATGGGCGAACACGCAGAAGCTGGCGGCTCGTTCCTGGCGCTTCGAACTCTTCTATTGGGACTTTGTCTCCGGCCTTTTGCTCACGTCGCTCATCGCGGCTCTGACGTTGGGATCATTAGGTTCAACCGGGCGCCCATTTTTGACTGATCTGGCTCAGGTCGATCTCTCCAGTATTGGTTGGGCACTGCTTGGAGGAACGGTTTGGAATCTCGGCAACCTGCTTCTTGTGGCGGCAATTGCGGTTGCCGGCATGGCAATTGGGTTTCCCATTGGAGGTGGCATCGCCTGGATCCTGGGTATCGTCATCAGTTTCCTGCTGGTGATTCTCGAAGGCGGAGTGAACCCCGGAAATTCTGCTTTGCTCTTTTGCGGTGTTGCCGTCATCGGTGTCGCGATCCTGCTGAGTATGTGGGCGTATGGACAACTGGCCGGCGCGGCTAAGAAGCCAACCGCGACCGGGGTCTTGCTTTCGGTATCCGCGGGCATCCTGATCGCCTTCTTTTATGGCTTGATCGTGAAGTCTCTCGACCACGGGTTTGTTTCCGGCGGATCGGGCACGCTGATGCCGCTGACCGGTGCTTTCTTCTTCACCGTGGGGGCGTTCCTGACCACCTTCCTCTTCAATCCATTCTTCATGCGCCATCCGGTAGAAGGACCAGGAGTTTCGATTTCAGATTATTGGAAAGGGAGTTTGAGCACACACCTCACGGGAGTGTTTGGCGGAGCCATATGGAGTGTGGGCATCACCGCGAGCTTCATTGCGGTCGGCGCAGCCGGTCCTGCGGTTTCGTATGCTCTCAGCAACGCAGCGCCAGTTGTAGCAATTCTTTGGGGCGTCCTGGTGTGGAAAGAGTTTGCGGTCGCGCCGCGAGGAGTGGGGAAAGTGCTGGCGAGCATGTTCGTTTGCTATCTCGTGGGCCTCGCGCTCATTACGTATTCGCGTTTGTGAACCGACATGGTCTGGCGATCATCCGCTGTCGAGGAGCACAACAGTGCATGTTGCGATGCGCGGTGCAATTGTGAGGGCGTCGCGAAACGACAAATCGATTCGAAAGGTCAGGTAATGTGAAATGGCAACTTTGGCAACTCTCGGAGTGATTCTCGGAAACCGCGACTTCTTCCCGGACGTTTTGATCGGCGAAGCGCGTCGTGACCTTGTCAAGCTCTTTGGGGAGATGGCGATTGGGCCGGTCTGGCTATCGCCTGATGAGACCAAACTTGGCGCAGTCGAAACCTGGGCGGACGCCCAAAAATGCGGCGAATTGCTGCGTCGCAACCGCGAGCGGCTGGATGGCATTCTAGTGTGCCTGCCGAACTTCGGAGATGAGAAAGGTGTGGCAGACTCGATCCGCTTGGCGGACGTGCGCGTGCCGATCCTTGTGCAAGCATGTCCGGACGATCTCGATCAATTCGGTCTGGATCGCCGCCGCGACGCATTCTGCGGAAAAATCTCCGTCTGCAACAACCTTCGCCAGTACGGCTTCAAGTATTCCCTGACCCGCGATCATACGGTCTCGATCTTGGATCCGCGCTTTCGCGAGGACCTGGCTCGATTCGTTCAGGCCTGCAAGGTAGTTCGCGGATTGAATCGTGTCCGGATCGGCGCGGTCGGCGCCCGCCCGAATGCGTTCAATACCACTCGGTTCAGCGAGAAACTGTTCGAATCCGCGGGAATATCGGTGAGCACCATTGACCTTTCCGAGATCTTTGGCAATGCCGCCAAGATCGCCAATAATGACGCCGGAGTCAAGCGGCGCATTGAGCAGATTCATGCATACGCTGACTCTTCATCCGCCCCAGAAGAATCGATTATCCGCATGGCCAAATTCGCAGCCGTTGTTGACGACTGGATGCAATCTCTGGGCATCACGGCCACTGCGATTCAGTGCTGGAGCTCGTTGCAGAAGAATTTCGGCGTAAACGTCTGCACGATCATGTCCATGATGAGCGAACGCATGCTGCCTTCGGCCTGCGAGGTCGACATCGCCGGTGTAGTCAGCATGTACGCTTTGCAGCTGGCGAGCGGCCGGCCAAGCGCCCTGGTGGACTGGAACAACAACTACGGCAGTGATCCTGACAAGTGCGTTCTTTTTCATTGCGGCAATTGGGCCAAGGACTTCCTACCTGAGGTTCGCATTGCCACTGCGCCAATCCTGGGAACGACCTTGGGCGAGGAGAATACGTTCGGCGCGCTTGAAGGACGTACCGGGGCGGGACCGTTGACCTTTGGGCGTGTGAGTACGGACGATCTGAGCGGCAAGCTCCAGGCCTACGTGGGTGAAGGAGAGTTCACAGATGACCCGCTGAATACTTTTGGGACTCGGGCCGTCGTCAAGGTCTCCGGTTTGCAAAACCTGATGCACATTGTCTGCCTGCATGGGTTCGAGCATCACGCGGCGATGAATAGGAGTCACACCGCGGGAGCGGTGGCCGAAGCCCTGGGCCGATACCTCGGTTGGGATGTGTACCACCACGACCGTGCAAATGATCTGCCGCCGCTCCAATGATTGCACCAAATGACGGAACAAATTCGAAACAAAGGGTGAAGCGTTGCCAGGCCCTGAAGGGTGTTAGGCGCGTGAGCCGGGCTCAGCACTTCGTTTGAACGCAAGGTTGGTCGACGGCTTCTGCACCCTGCGCAGGTGGCATGGATATGTCATGGCGAGTGAAACTACGCAAGGTGGCAAAATAGTCGATATGTCGCGGCAGGATGAACTTCGTCTCATGGCTAAAGTTGCCCGCATGTATTACGTGCAAGGTATCCTTCAGCAAGGGATCACGGAGCGTCTTCAGATTCATCAATCGACCGTGTCGCGATTGCTGAAGCGCGCGAGACAAGCGAATCTTGTGCGTTTCAGCGTCGCCGTGCCTCCAGGAATCTTCTCGGACCTGGAAGATCAGCTCATTGCCGCGTTCTCTCTGATCGACGCCGTTGTAATTGATAGCCCTGCCGATGAAGATACGCTGGTCCGCGATCTCGGCGCTGCGATGGCTTACTACGTTGAGATGACGGTGAAGCCCGGCACACAGATTGGGATCTCGTCCTGGAGCCGCTCACTTTTTGCTATGGTGGATGCACTTCATCCCGGGGACTACTGCAAGGGCGGAAAAGTCGTGCAAATCCTGGGTGGAGTGGGCAACCTGAGTGTTCAGCAGGAGGCCATGTACCTGGCGCAACGCTTCGCGGCTGTCGTCGGAGCAAGTGCCGTTCTTCTGCAAGCGCCTGCGGTGGTTGTCTCGGCAGAAGCTCGGCGTATTCTTTCCCGCGAGCCTATGATCGGCGAAACTGTTAAGCACTTCGAACACCTCGACCTGGCTCTTGTGGGTATCGGCTGTACGGAGCCATCGCGGCTGCTCGCCAAAAGCGGAAATGTCTTTTCCCGCCAAGAGCGCACGGAACTGAGCCGTCTGGGCGCTGTGGGAGACATTTGCTTCAGGTACTTCGATTCACAGGGAATGCCGATCAAGTCCCCGTTGATGCAGCGAGTGATCGGTATCGAGCCCGCCTCTTTGAAGAAAGTCGCCCGCGTAGTCGGAGTCGCGGGCGGGCAGCGGAAGTCGCAGGCGATTCTTGCCGCGTTACGAGGTGGATGGATCAACATGCTGATTACCGACCGCAAGACAGCGGAAGGACCTGCTGGCGATGAGAGGCACCTAAGCCGCGCGATTGTTGGGTTGCCGAGTCTCTTAGCCTTTGACAAACACTCCATGATGCCAACCTTCGCCACATACTCAGCGATGAAGTAAAGGTCGATAAGGCCGCCCAGGAAACGGCGGCCCTTCCCTGAAGGGAACACTCCTGCTCCCGTTCTTTCCGTAAGCGATTCAATCCGTGGCAGTTAAACGTTCTCTCGACCGAAGCGATTGTCTTCCGGAATCCGAACAGCCGGTGGACCAAACTCTCTTGTGTGTATTGTTGTCCTTACACTATGATTACGAGAGTTGGAATTAGTACAACAGTCGAACAAAATCTTAGATGTCGAGGAAATCTGTACTTTCGCTAGAAAGAGCTTCGTGATCTGCGCTGCTCAAGCCTGGGACGATAGCGGCTCTGAGTGCGGGGAACTGGATTTGCTTTTGCGCCGGCCGGATTAGGAGGAGGTTTTTCATTCTGGTCGGGAGGTCGTTAGGGTAGCGCATCACAGGAAGCGATCGGGAGGAAAAGTATGCGGCCGGAACAATGGGAAACATTCAAGAGAGCGGTGCGGCGCGAAAAGATGGATAAGATCCCGATGGCGCTGATCATCGATAGTCCCTGGATTCCCGGGTACCTCGGAATCGGTCACATGGACTATTTTCTCGATCCCGAGCTCTGGTTTCAGTCGAACCTAAAGATCATGCGCGAATTCCCCGACATCATCTTCATCCCCTCGTGGTGGATGGAGTATGGGATGGCGGCAGAGCCCTCGGTGCTGGGCGCGAAAATCAAATTCTGGCAGGACAATACACCGAGCGAATACCACACTCTCTACCGGCTGGAAGACATCGACAACTTTCCCGAATACGAGGTGGAAGCCGACGCTTTCGCGGGGCTGACGCTGCACAGGATCGGGATGGCGCGGCAGCGGATTCTGGATGCCGGGTACATTCTGCCCATGGTGACGTCGCGGGGACCGTTGTGCACAGCGGGATTTGTTCGCGGGACGACGCATTTCATGATCGATCTGGTGGAAGACCCAGCGGGCGCGCACCGGCTGATCGACTTGTGCACGCGCGTGATCATCGACTGGCTGAAGGCGCAGCAGAAGGTGATGGGCGATACCGTGGAGGGCATCTTCATCCTCGACGACATTGTTGGGTTCGTGAACGAGGAGCATTACCTGGAATTTGCCCACCCCTATTTGAAGCGCATCTGCGAAGCGTTTCCCAAGGATTGGGTGAAGCTTTACCACAACGACGCCGAAGTGGACGCGTGCCTTGACCACCTGCCGGACACCGGATTCAACGTGCTCAACTGGGGCAAGCAACGGCACATTACCGAGGTGAAACGGCGCGTGGGCGACAGGATGTGCCTGATGGGGAACGTGAATCCGCTGGAGGTGGGCGTGCGAGGAACGCCAGAGGAAGTGAAGGACGAGACCCTGGAGGTTCTGGAGGGTTCGGGCGGCGAGGGAATCATCCTCTCCGTGGGCGGCGGCACCAGCCCCGGAATGCCGCGCGAAAATATTATGGCCATGCTGGAGGCCCTGGAAGAGTTCAACGCCAAGCGCGCCGCGGGAGCAGTTGCGAGCGCCCGCTAAGGAAGCGATTCGATGCCCGATTATGCACTGATGAACCAGCACCTGTACGAAGGGAATGCGAACGAGGTGGAGCGGCTGACGAAAGAGGCTCTGGCCGAAGGCCGTTCCGCGCAGGAGGTGCTGACCGAAGGACTGATCGCAGGCATGAGCGTGGTGGGTGAGGACTTCAAGCACAATGTGCTGTATGTGCCGGAGGTGCTGATCGCGGCACGGGCGATGAAGGCCGGCATGGCAGTGCTGAAGCCTCTGCTGACCTCGAAAGACAGCGGCACGAAGCCCAAGGGCGTGCTGCTGATGGGCACGGTGCGCGGCGATTTGCACGACATTGGCAAAAACCTGGTGGGCATGATGGCCGAAGGCGCGGGGTTTGAGGTGCACGACATCGGCGTGGATCAAAGCGTGGAGAAGTTTATGGCCGCCGCCGAGAAGTGCAAGCCGAACATCGTCGGCATGAGCGCGCTGCTGACGACGACCATGATGTATATGAAGACCGTGATCGAAGGGTTCCATGCGGCGGGTCATACGGAGATCAAGATGGCCGTGGGCGGCGCTCCAATCAGCCAGATGTTTGCCGACGAGATTGGCGCCGACGGATACGGAGCCAATGCGTCCGCTGCCGTGGACTTGTTCCTGCGGCTGGCGGGACAAGCGTGAGCAGCGATGGCAACGTACAAAATCCTCTATTGGCAGGAAGTGCCGACCCAGATCAAGGCTGAGGACGAGAGCGAGGATGTGACCGTGATGCTGGATGGGCGATTCATGGAGCATATCGATCGGCTCGCCGCCATCCGCGGGTTGCAGGCCGCTGACGACTACCTGGCGCAGTGGAAGTGGAGCGACGAAGAGGAGCGCGAGGGGTCCGCGCGCGAAGTGACGGAGGCGTTGAAAACCGAGCTCGAAGCGAAGGGTTGGTAGGAATTCCCCGCAATGGCTGTCACCCTTACCATCAACGGACAATCGACAAAGGCAGAGCCAGACCGATCATTGTTCGATCACGCTGAAGCGATGGACATCGACGTTCCGACTTCTTGCCTCAAGCAAGGCAAATGCAAAGAGTGCATGGTCGAGGTCGTCGAAGGCATGGAGGCACTCTCGCCGGCGACCGATGCGGAGCGCCATCTGAAGGGGAACTTTCGCCTTTCCTGCCAGACATTCGTCACCGGCGCAAGCGGCCGCGTGCGCTGCCACACCATGCGACGCGGACACATGCGGATTGAGCGACAGGCGTTCGGACTGCCTGCAGGGACTGAGACGTTTGAGGTCGATCCAGCCGTCACGCGCGACGGAGACCGCATCCTGATCGACGGAGTCGAAGTGGAACGATGCGCGGGGCCGATTCACGGCATCGCCATGGACCTTGGCACAACGACCGTAGTGGTGCGTCTCCTCGATCTCGAAAGCGGCAAGTTGATTGCGGACACGTCGTTAGAGAATCCGCAGCGTTTCGGCGGCTCGGAAATCATGTCACGCATCGCCTACGACACCAGTCATCCCGGTCGACTGCTGATGCGGACGCTGGCCGGATACCTGAGCCACGCGATCGAGAAATTCCCCGTCGACCCGAAGACGATCTACGAGATGGTAGTGGTTGGCAACTCCACGATGCGCGATCTCTTCTTCCGGCAGAACGTGTATTCGATCGGGCAGACTCCGTACAGGTCGATCACGGAGATTGAGCTGGCCGAGGGCAAGCGCACGACCACAAGCCTGGTGCAGACTGGCCTGCGCAGCCTACTGCCGATTCACCCCAAAGCTCGCGTGTATGGCGCTCCGATCATCAGCGGCCACGTGGGAGCCGATGCTGCCGCCTGCTTGCTTGCCGCTGATCTGGCGCATGAGGAGCGCCTGATCGCGATCATGGACATCGGCACCAATACCGAGCTGGTGGTCGGGAACAGGTATCGGATTCTCGCGGCGTCGTGTCCGGCAGGCCCGGCCTTCGAGGGCGGAGCCATCGCCTGCGGTATGCCTGCTCTGGATGGCGCAATTGAAGAGGTATCGATCGCCGAGGACGGCGCCTTCCAGCTTCGAGTCATTGGCGACGTGCCGCCAGAGGGCATCTGCGGTTCCGGCCTCGTTGATCTGCTCAGCGAACTGATGCGTACCGGACGCATGAATGAGAGAGGGCGATTCGAGGGCGACGTGCATCGCATCGATCTTTGCCATGGCGAAGACGGAGATGTTTATCTGCTGGAGAGCGATGTGAATGAGCTGGCTCAGGCCAAGGGCGCAAACGTCGCCGGACTTCACGTCGTTTTCAGCACCTATGGCATCGACTTTGGCGATATCGACGTTTTCTACCTGGCCGGCGGCTTCGGACGGCATCTGAAAGTGGAAGCATCGAAGCGCATCGGGCTTGTGCCCA
This sequence comes from uncultured Acidobacteriaceae bacterium, assembly GCA_963836525.1. Taxonomy (GTDB): domain Bacteria; phylum Acidobacteriota; class Terriglobia; order Terriglobales; family Acidobacteriaceae; genus Telmatobacter. The sequence goes on along the minus strand of CAWIJW010000009.1, from coordinate 323,740 downwards.
ACCTCGCGAAAGAGAAGTTCATCCAGGCTGGGAATCTTGCTATCGAGGGCGCAACCATCGCCTTGCTCTCGAGATCGAAACGCCAGGAGCTGGAAGGGCTAGTGAGAGGGGTGCAGCACTGCCGGCTGGAGACGCACCCGGATTTCTTCGACTTCTTCGTGGAAGGCTGCCAGTTCAAGGCCGTGGAGCCGATTTCATGCGCCACGTAGCCGAACCCGTCGAGATTGCATGCACGCTCCCCGGCGTGGATGTGTCGCCGCAGGAGTATACGCGCCTGCTCGGTTATCCTCGCGGCTGGGTGCTCGATGGTCGCGCGCGCGAACTGGCGGATTGGGCGCGGGATTGGTACGCGAAGAATGGCCGACCGTGGTTTTATGCGCGTCAAGCGAAGAAGCTGGAAATCGTTGGCGATACGAATCGGGGCGACACGATTCGCATTGACGGCACGGCCTTCAAGAGCAAGCGCCTGCACAGCGCGCTCGAGCAAGCCGGAGCCCACAGCGCGATTCTGGTTGCCGTCGGCGCAGGCCCTGAAGCCGAAGAAGAAGCCCGTCAGTGCTGGAACGATGAGAAGCCTGACGAATATTTCTTTCTCGAGATGTTTGCTTCCGCGGTCGTCGAGCATCTGACCTCAAATGCCGGATCCCGTCTTTGCGATTGGGCGGAACAACGCGGCATGGCTGTGTTGCCTCACTCCAGCCCCGGCTATCCCGAGTGGGACGTGGCGGAACAGCCGCGGCTTCTGGAATTGATCAAGCAAACGCGACGCGAGTCCTTCCCTTCCCGCGTGGATGTGTTCGAGACCGGAATGCTTGCGGCCGAAGAAGACGCAACTGGCGGTGTTCGGCGTGACGCGCCACACCGAGCGGCTGAAGCGGCTCACCAGCCTCGTTCCCTGCGAGAGCTGCTCGTTCGGGCCGTGCCAGTACCGGCGAGCGCCGTACAAGCGTGCGCCGCGCTCGACGGCGGAGCCGGTTCAGCCACGGATCGCCGTGCTGGACGTCGAAGCGGAATACACAGTGAATCGTCGAGCCCTCGAACGGTGGACGAAAGAGCGGCTGGCGATGCGCCCGTGCGCGGATGGGTCGATTGACATCGACTTCCGCTATGACGGGACCACCTGCACCAACATAGGCCGCCCGCTTACATTCATCTATAACGTCAAGCTGGGGCCGCGCGCTGAAGGCTATCCCATACGGGAGCAGCGCTGCATACCGGCCGCGGGCGACGAGGGCCATACGGCCATGTGCAAGTACATCGAAGACGCCGACAGCCTGATGGGCGCGATTGAGATCGAGAAGCCGCTGAACGGTCAACGGCTGAATGCCGTGCTGAGTTGGCGGCGCGAGCCAAGCGGCGCCGGATGCTACTGCGAGGCCGTGAGTCGCAGCCACAAATGGGGCCTGGTGCTCGAGACCATCCACTACGCTCTGGTACAAAAAGAACTGGAGCAGGAGAACGAGCCATCATGAAGAAGCTTTTGCACCAAGCGATTCTGGAGCGGCCGCTTTTGGGCGACGGCGCCATGGGCACGCAGTTGATGCTCGCCGGGCTGGAACAAGGCAACTGCGGCGAGGCGTGGAACCTCACGCATCCTGAGCGCGTGCTCGCCATCCAGCGGCGCTATGCCGAGGCCGGCTCGGACTGCATCATCACCAATACCTTTGGCGGATCGCCGATCATGCTCAACCGTCACGGCGAGGCGGGCCAGGTTGCCGCTATCAACAAAGCCGCCGTAAAGATTACCCGCGAGGCCTTCGGCGCCAAAGACGGCTACGTGCTCGGCGACATCGGCCCCTTCGGCGGGTTGATGGAGCCATTCGGCGATTTCACCGAGGCCCAGGTTCGCAGCGCGTTCGAGGAGCAGGCAGCAGCGCTAGTCGAGGGCGGAGCGGACGCGATCATCGTGGAGACGCAAACCTCGCTGGAAGAGCTCCTGATCGGCATGGAAGCAGCCCAGAAAGCGGGCGCGAAGTGCATCATCGGGTCCATGGCTTACGACGTTACGCTCGACGGATCCAACTTCCGCACGATGATGGGCGTTGAACCGGAACGCGCTGCCAAGTTTATGGAGGTACATGGCGCGCAAATCGTCGCTCTCAACTGCGGCACCGGTATGGACATGCCGCGGGCGCTCATGGCCGTGGAGCGATACAAGAGCGTAACCAATCTTCCGGTCATGGTGCAGCCGAACGCCGGAAAACCCAGATTGGTGAACATGAAGATTGTGTACGACGAGACGCCGGAGCAGATGGTGACAGGAGTTCTGCCGCTACTCGAGGCAGGCGCGAACATTGTAGGCGCCTGCTGCGGAAGCACTCCGGAGCATATCCGCGCCTTCAGAAAGGTCATGGACGAGTTTCTCGAATCGAAAGGAATTGAACCCAGCGGAGCTCAGCGTGAAAGTCAAACTTTGTGACGTGGATCCGGCTGCCGAAAGCAAGCTTCCCGCGCAGGCCGACGACAAGTCCGGCATCGGAGTTCACTATGTCGACGCTTACATTAAGCCAATGAACACAAAGCTTGAGGATGGGACTGCAATACGGTGCAAGCGCCGCGGATTGAAGATCGTCCTCTCTGCCGGCGCCAAGAAAGGCGAAGGACTGATGCGCCGGATCGACGTAAGCCCCGACCCCGTTGTCATGCTGGACGCTGCCCTTAAGGAAGCTGCGAAAGCTGCCGGGATCGAGCTTACAGTGGAGGACGGTGCGATCTTTGTTTCGCTTTGAATTGTGCCTGCACGGCTGAGGCGCTTATCCATCCTGTGAGAATTGCGCCTTTCCCGCTATCGCAAAACCAGAGTGGTTGTATCCTGGAGCCACGATACCTAGAATCGTTTCCACAACTCCGCAGCAGAGGCTCTGGCTTTGGCCATGACCTCTCTTTCGTCGATGGTTAAGAGCTTTCTGTCTTCCATGACCATCCTGCCGCCAATGATGGCAGCGGCCACGGCGCCCCCGGTGAATCCGTAGAGGATGTGGCCGTTGAGATTGGCGGCGTGCAAGGGAGTGGGTGGGTCGTAATCGACGAGGATGATGTCGGCGTGGGCTCCGGGAACGAGCTTGCCGACGGGATGGCCGAAGGATTCCGTGGCGATAGCGGAATTTTCGCGGAAGAGCATCACCGGCGGCTCGGCCCAAGCGGCGCTGGGATCTCCGGAGCGATGCTTCTGGAGCAGGTTGGCGGCCTTCATCGACTCGAACATGTCGGCCGTGTAGCCGTCGGTGCCCAGGCCGACACGGACGCCACGGCGCATCATCTCCAGAACTGGCGCGCAGCCTACAGCATTGCCCATGTTGGATTCCGGGTTGTGCACGACATTGGTCTTACTGTCACGCAAAAGATCGATTTCACGCTCGTCGACATGGACGCAGTGAGCCGCGAGGGTCCGATTACCGAGGATGCCAAGCTGGCTCCAGCGCTCGACGACGCGCTTGCCGTGCTCGCGCAGGCAATGATCTACGTCGGAGGGTGCTTCGGCAGTGTGCACGTGGAAGCCGGCGTCAAAGTCGGCGGCAACCTCGCGGCAGCGCGACAGCGTTTTATCGCTCAAGGAGAAGGAGGCGTGCAGGCCGAAGAGACCACGGAGCCGGCTGTCCGTGGATTTCTTGCAGGACTCAAGAAACTTGCGGTTCTCCTCGATGCCCTGTGTGGAAACATCGGTGCCGTCCCGGTCGGAGACTTCATAGCAGAGACAGGCGCGGATGCCTGTCTGGCGCGCGGCCTCGGCGATTTGGAACAAGCTGCCCGGCACGGCTCCAGGGCTGGCGTGGTGATCGAAGATCGTTGTGACGCCGTTGCGGATGCAGTCGATCATGCCCACCATGGCGCTCCAATACACATCATCGAGCGTGAGAACCTTGTCGAGCCGCCACCAGAGGCGTTCCAGAATCTGAGTGAAGTTGCTGGGGGGCGCGTCCTTCAGCGCCATGCCACGCGCGAAGGCGCTGTAAAGATGGGTATGGGCGTTGATAAGGCCCGGCATGATCACGCGGCCCTGCGCATCAAGGAATGGAAGGCCGGGATACTCGCGGCGGAGATCGACTGTCGGGCCAACGGCTGCGATCAGGCCATCGCGAATGGCGACGCCGCCATCCTCGAGAAAGGGCTGACGATCGTCGTGGGTGATTAGACGGCCGTTGCCGACCAACAAATTCGCAGACTGCTCCATGGTGGAAGGATTCTAGTCAAGGCTGGCGGCTAAGTGTTGTGATTCAAATCACATTGGCGTTCAGTGCGCTGCAAGACAATGAATTAACACAACCCCGTGGTGCAAGTGCCGTAGGCTGCCGCGAAGTGTTCTGCGCCACGGGAAAAGTCAACTTTGATGGCGGGATGCCGGGGCCATCCACGGCGTTCGGAACCTCGGTTGAACGGAAAGCGCGATGGCAAATCTCCAAGTCAACATTTGCGGATTGGAACTTCGGAATCCAGTTCTGCCGGCCGCTGGGCCGCCCTCGAAGGACGGCGCGACATTGCAAGCGGCGGCGAACGGCGGCGCCGGGGGCTTGGTGACCAAGACGATCTCGGTCCACCCGGCGGAGGTCCCGCGCCCTTGCATGGCGGAGATTCGCGGTGGATTCCTGAACACTGAGTTGTGGTCCGAGCTGCCAAAAGAGCAATGGATTGAGACCGAGTACAAGTTGGCACGGGCGACAGGCTTGCCTGTGATCGTCAGCCTAGGATACACGGCCAAGCAAATTCGCGAACTGGCGCCGCTGGTCAGGCCATTTGCCGATGCGCTTGAGCTTTCCACGCATTACGTAGGCAACAACATCGCTCCGATCGTCGACGCCCTTTGCGCGGCGAAGGAAGCCTTGGACGTGCCGGTATTCATGAAGCTGAGCCCGCACCCCAATATTCAGGAGATTGCGTTGGCGCTGGAGGATGCGGGCGCGGATGCTCTGGTGATGATCAACTCCTTCGGGCCGTGCCTCGGCATCGATCTTGAGACCGGGCTGCCGTTGATGGGCAGCAAGGACGGCTTCGGCTGGCTATCGGGCGCGGCCATCAAGCCGCTGGCTTTGCGCTGCGTTTATGAAGCGGCGCGCGCGGTGAGGATTCCAATCATTGGCGTGGGAGGGATCAGCAACGGACGCGATGCCGCGGAGATGATGATGGCTGGCGCATCGGCGGTGCAGGTTTGCACGGAGGCGATTCTGCGTGGGCCTACAGTCTATGCAAAGATCGCCCGGGAGCTGAACGCCTTTCTCGACGAGCATGACTATGCCTCGGCGGACGAGATTAGCGGTCTCACAGTTCGGCTGATGCGGAAGCGCGGGGCACCGCACGCCGAGGCCGCGCCCGAGGTAAACATGGAGCGCTGCGTTTTGTGCGGAATCTGCGAGAAGAGCTGCCCCTATGGTGCAATTCATCAGGACAAGGATGCGAAGATCCTGGAAATCGACGAAGAGAAATGCTTTCACTGTGGGCTGTGCGTCACCCGATGCAAACTGCGGGCGATGACGATGGCGTTTTAGACCCGGCCCGGCGGGCGGACAAAGGGCCGTGCAGGTTGAGAGAAGCAGATGGTTGTGACCGGACTTCAATGCGTTCATTGCGTGCGCACATACTTGACGGAGGAGGTCGACTACTATTGCTCTGCCTGCGGGTATCACGACGGCATTCTGGATGTGATGTACGACTACGAGGCAGTGCATAGGGAACTGAACGCGGAAGCGCTAGCGGGCAATCGCGAACTCTCCATGTGGCGCTATCTTCCTCTGCTGCCTGTTTCGTCGCCGGAGCTGATTCCGCACTTGCAGGTTGGCTGGACGCCGCTGTATGAGACGCCGCGCCTTGCGGTCGAGTTGGGCATCGCGCGCTGCTGGGTCAAAGATGAAGGGCGCAATCCGACGGCTTCGTTTAAAGACCGTGCCAGCGCGGTGGGCGTGGTAAAGGCGCTCGAAAAGAAAGCCACGCAAATCACCTGCGCGTCCACGGGAAATGCGGCATCGTCGTTGGCCGGATTTGCCGCGGCAGCAGGGATTCCGGCGACCATCTTTGTCCCCTCACGCGCGCCGGAAGCCAAGGTAGCTCAGTTGCTCGTGCACGGAGCGCAAGTCTTTTCCGTGCAGGGAACGTATGACGAGGCATGGGAACTGTGCATGAAGGCCAGCGCGGAGTTCGGCTGGTATAACCGCAACTGCGCCATCAACCCCTATTTGATCGAGGGCAAGAAGACGGTCTCGCTGGAGCTGGCTGAGCAATTCTCCAGGGTCGCGTCCGGCAGCATTCCTGATTGGGTCGTAGTTTCTGTCGGCGATGGATGCACGATTGGCGGCGTGTGGAAGGGGCTCAAAGAGATGCACCGGCTGGGCATTCTTCCCCGCTTGCCCCGTGTCCTTGGCGTCCAGGCTGAAGGCTGCCAGCCGTTTGTTACCGCGTGGCGCGACCGCAGAGGCCTGACACCGTGTGAAGCCAACACGCTCGCGGATTCCATAGCTGTAGGCCACCCGCGTAACTTCGCCAAAGGCACGCAGGCCGTGACCGAGTCTGGCGGCGCATTCATCGCCGTCTCCGACGAGGAGATTCTTGAGTCGATTACTCTATTGGCGCGGCGGGCGGGGGTGTTTGGCGAGCCGGCGGGAGTGGCTGGCGTGGCAGGAATAAGGCGTGCCGTCGCATCGGGCATCATCGGGCGAAGCGAGAGCGCGGTCCTCGTGATGACCGGAAACGGATTGAAAGATATTCAGAGCGCGACTCGCGCGGCGGGTCATGCGATTGCGGTGCGACCAGAGATGGATGGGGTTCGCGCAGTCTTGCATGCGGTCGCTGCAGATTGATGCCGCGCACGACGCGAAACAGGAAAGAGCGACACGATGACAACCATCCCCTTCGGCCCCAATTACGACGAAATGCTCGATCCGAGCCTGATCGACAAGAGTGTGCGCGCCAAAGCGCTTGCCGCACTGCATGAGAACGAGCTGGACCCCATCAATTTGTTCAACATCACCTGGAGGGATGCGGCAAACCAAGTGCGCAAGGTTGTGCTACCGTCTGCCCTGACGGGAATCGACGCCAATGTCGTGGTCATGCTGGGCAATGAATTCCCTTCCGGCTCGCACAAGGTGGGCCCGGCTTACAGCACGCTGATTGAGGGACTGGTCGATGGTGATATCGTTCCCGGTGAGCACACGATCCTGGGTCCCTCGACTGGCAACTTCGGCATCGGGACGGCCTACATCTCCAAGTTGCTGGGCTTCCGCGCTATCGTGATTATGCCCGACAACATGAGCAAGGAACGCTACGCACGCATACAGAAGTACGGCGGCGAACTCGAGCTCACGCCCGGCTCGGAGTCGGACGTGATTTTGACGCTCGAAAAGACGCGCGAACTCATGAAGAATCCCAAATACAAGGCGCTGGCGCAATTTGAGCTTTTTCCGAATTACCGCTTCCATCGCCATGTGACCGGCGGAAGCGCAGTTGACGCAGTAAAGGGCGTAGGCAACGGGCGGATCGCGGGCTTCGCTTCGGCGCCCGGGTTCGGCAGGGACGATTGCAGCGGGTGATCAGATCAAGAGCGCATTCCCTGATGCCAAGATTGCCGCACTGGAGCCCTATGAGTGCTCGACGCTAGCCAATGGCGGCTGCGGCCAGCATCGCATCGAGGGTATTGGCGACAAGATGTGCGCGCTGATTCACAACGTTATCAATACCGACTTCGTGATTCTCATCAAGGACGAGGAGACGGTGCAGGGCCTAAAGATCTTTCACGATGGCGCCGATTCGCTTGTCAGGATGGGGGTGGAACGCGAATTTGCACGCGGCCTGCGTGAGCTGTTCGGACCGTCGGGCATTTGCAACGTCTTGGGCGCGATCAAACTTGCCAAGTACCTGCGCCTGGGACCAGGGGACAATGTGGTTACCGTGGCGACGGATGGGTTCGATCGCTATCATTCCGTGCTCAAGGACTTGGACAGCCGCTACCTGGAACTGACGCCCGCGGTGCTGGACCGCTGGGCATGTGACATCTTTCTTGGCGCGCCCAGCGAGCATATTTTCGACTTCCGCAAGCCTGCCATGAAGAAGCGGCTGTTCAAGCAGAAGGAACATGACTGGCTGAAGTTCGGATATACAAAGAACTTTCTCGACTCGATGCGCAGCCAGGATTTTTGGGACGCCCAGTACGCCAAGGTGCAGGAATACAACCAGAAGATTTGCGCCTTGCGGCCCTCTGCGGTCGAGGAGCAACCGCTATGTTCCAGTTCACACTGAACCAGCAAAACGTCACCGTTGGCGCAGATAAGAACCTGCTGGAGTATCTGCGCAAGGACGAACGCCTGACTTCAGTGAAGGTCGGCTGCGATGAAGGCGTTTGCGGATCCTGCTCGGTGATCGTAAATGGCAAGGCAGTGCGCGCGTGCACACTGACTGTGGCGAAAGTGAATGGGAAATCCGTGACCACGACCGAGGGTCTTTCGGAACGAGAACGCGAGGTGTACGGATGGGCCTTTGGCGAAGTAGGCGCCGTGCAGTGCGGTTTCTGCATGCCAGGGATGGTGATGAGCGCGAAGGCGCTGCTGGACGCCAATCCCGCGCCATCGGGGGCCGAGGTGAAATCCGCGATTCGCTACAATCTGTGTCGCTGCACCGGGTACGCAAAGGTGGAAGAGGCGATTCAGATGGCCGCGCGGGCGTTGCGCGATGGAGAGACGCATGAGGTGCGGCGTGCTGGGGCCAAGGTAGGCGAGCGTACCGTGCGCGCGGAGGCAAAGGAGAAACTGCTGGGAACCGGAGAGTTTGTTGACGATATGCAGATACCCGGCATGCTATGCGGCGCCGTTCTGCGGGCTAAGTATCCGCGGGCAATGGTGAAAAGGATAGACATCGCAGCCGCGCGGAGACTTCCCGGTGTGCAGGCCATTCTCACAGCAAAGGATGTGCCAGGCGAGCGCATGCTGGGCCACGTAGTCAATGACTGGCCAGTGATGATCGCTGAGGGCGAGGAGACACGCTATGTAGGCGACGCGTTGGCATTGGTAGCTGGGACCACGAACGAGGCGGCGCGGCGGGCTGTCGAATTGATTCATGTCGAATACGAGGAGCACGAACCGTTGCTATCGCCGCAGGCGGCATTGGCCGTAGGCGCTCCGCGGCTGCACCCCAAAGGAAATGTTCTGGGGACAACGGTGGTGAAGCGCGGTGATGTGGACCGCGCAATCGCGGAATCTCCGCATGTCGTCACGCAGCGTTACTCAACCCCGCGCCAGGAGCACGCGTTTCTGGAACCGGAGAGTGCGCTGGCGGTGCCTGCGCCATCGGGATCGTTGACGGTGTATACCGCCGGCCAAGGCGTGTACGACGATCACCGCGAAATTGTGCGCATGCTCGGAATCGCAGGCGAGAAGGTGCGCGTCATCAGCAAGTTTGTCGGCGGAGGGTTTGGCGGCAAGGAAGACGTGTCGGTGCAGCATCACGTGGCGCTGCTTGCGTGGTCTACGGGCAAGCCGGTGAAGCTAACGCTCAGCCGCACTGAGAGCCTGCGTGTACATCCGAAGCGGCACCCGATGGAGATGGAATACACCACCGCGTGTGACGAGAACGGAAAGCTCACAGCGGCGCGCGTGCGCATTGTCGCTGATACAGGCGCATACGCGTCGCTTGGTGGGCCAGTTCTGCAGCGGGCCTGCACGCACGCGGCGGGGCCGTACCAGATTGACAATGTCGATATTGAGGGCCGCGCGATTTACACCAACAACATCCCTTCCGGCGCCATGCGCGGCTTCGGCGTGACGCAGACGTGTTTCGCCATGGAGAGCAATCTGAATCTGCTCGCGCGCGAAGTCGGCATTTCTCCGTGGGAGATTCGTTTCCGCAACGCGATCGAACCGGGCGGCGTGCTTTCCAACGGCCAAATCGCCGATGCGGGCACGGCGCTGAAGGAAACACTGCTGGCTGTGAAGGACGTGATCGATGCGCATCCTGACGCCGGCATTGCCTGCGCCTTCAAGAACACCGGCAAGGGCGTGGGCGTGAAGGACGTGGGCCGCGTGAAGCTGAGGGTAGAGAACGGCAGGGTGGTCATCTGCACCAGCGCCGCCTGCATGGGACAGGGAATCGCGACGGTCGTGCTGCAAATTGTGGCTGAGACAACGGGGCTCGGCAAATCCGAGCTCACGGTGCATGCGCCGGACACACACGTGACCCCCGATAGCGGCACCAGCACAGCATCGCGCCAGACAACCATTACGGGCGAGGCGGCGCGAAGAGCGGCGCTTGCACTCAAGCAAGAATTGCTTCATCATCCGCTGGCGGAGTTGGAGGGACGCGAGTTCTATGGCGAATACGATTGCGTGACTGACCCGATGACCAGCGGCAAGCCGCACAGCGTGAGTCACGTCGCATACGGTTACGCAACGCAGGTCGTGCTTCTTGATGAGGCGGGGAAGGTACAGAAGGTTGTGGCCGCGCACGACGTGGGCCGGGCGATCAATCCGAATGGCATTGAGGGGCAGATCGAAGGCGGCGTGGTGATGGGGATGGGCTACGCGCTGACCGAGGAATTTCCTGTGCGCAATGGCGCACCCGCGGTCACGTTTGGCAGGCTTGGCCTTTTGCGCTCCACGCAGACGCCGGAGATCGAATGCCGCATCATCGAGAAGAACCAAGCTAAGCTGGCCTACGGAGCTAAGGGAGTCGGAGAGATTGTGAGCATCCCGACAGCGCCCGCCATCGCCTGCGCCTATTGGCAGCGAGACGGCAAACTGCGCACGAGCTTGCCGCTGAAGGACACTCCATATCGCCGCACGCGCGACATGGAGAGTGGGTTGGAAACATGCTGACGAACGAACGAGAACAGTCGGAATCCGCTTCCGGAAATTTCCGCTGCGTGCGGAAGACGTATGCCAAACTTTCACCGAACGAGCAGCCTCAAGGGCCGCCGACTGAGGATCAACATGCCTGCCAAAATTGCGATTGACTCCGCCCGTTTACTCGCCGCCGCAAACGCGCTGGAAGCGGACATGGTCCGCTTTCTGCGCGACCTGATCGCCATTCCCGCCGAAAGTTCTCACGAAAGTCCTGTCGTTCAGCGCATCAAGCAGGAGATGGAACGCGTGGGCTTCGACGAGATCCGCATTGATGCCATGGGCAACGTGCTGGGACGCATCGGCTCAGGCAAACACGTGATCATGATGGACTCGCACACCGACACCGTCGGTGTTGGCGATCCGAAGGAATGGTCCTGGGATCCGTACAAGGGCAAAGTGGAGGATGGTTTCATCTACGGACGCGGCGCCAGCGATCAGCGCGCGGGCATGGCCAGCATGGTTTACGCGGGCAAGATGATAAAGGATTTGGAACTGGAAGGCGACTACACGTTGTGGATTGTGGGATCGGTGCAGGAAGAAGACTGCGACGGCCTGGCGTGGGTCTATATTCTCAAGGAAGACGGTATCCGGCCGGAGTGCGTGGTGATCACGGAGCCAACCAATCTGCGCGTGTACCGCGGACATCGCGGGCGCATGGAGATCGAGGTTCACATGCGCGGACGTTCGTGTCATGCCAGCGCGCCGGAGCGCGGCGACAATCCGATTTACAAGATAGTCCCGCTGATCGCGCAGATCGAGGAGTTGAACACGCGTTTGCGCGACGATGCGTTTCTCGGCAAGGGAACGATCGCCGTCACCGAGATTCGCTCGATGTCTCCGTCCCTATGCGCGGTGCCGGGCTCATGCTCCATCCATCTCGACCGCCGGCTGACCGCTGGGGAGACGCTGAACAGCGCGGTCGCCGAGGTGAAAGCGCTGCCGGCGGCGCAAGGCGCGGAGATCGAGGTGTTGCGGTACGAGACGCCCAGCTATACCGGCCTCACGTATCCGATGCAGAAGTACTATCCAACGTGGGTGCTCGAAGAAAACCATTTGCTGGTGCGCTCGGCCGTTGCGGCGTATCGAACGCTGCACAACGCCGATCCAGTTGTGGACAAGTGGATCTTCAGCACGAACGGCGTCGGCTCGATGGGAATTATGGGCGTGCCGACCATCGGCTTCGGTCCCGGTGAAGAAGACGTCGCGCATAGTGTTATCGAACGCGTCCCGATCCGCCACCTTGGTGGAAGCGGCGCAGTTCTATGCTGCCTTCCCCCTGGCGTACGTCGCCACGCTGGAAGGTTCGAATGGCTGAACTGAGAAAGAGGCGTGCGTTGGAAACGAGAAAGGCGCTGTTTAAAGGCAAGGACTACATTACTACGGAAGAATACCGCGAAGCAGAGATCGAAATCCTGCTCGACGTATCCGCCGATTTGAAGCGTAAGTTTAAGACGCGCGTTGCGCATCGCTATTTGCCCGATCAAACTATCTTCCTGATGTTCTTCGACAAATCCACGCGCACGCGTAACTCGTTCGAGGCGGGAATCACGCAGCTTGGCGGCCACGCCAATTTTTTGACAGCCGATGTAATGCAAGTCTCCCATGGAGAAAGCGCGAAGGACACAGGAATCATTCTTTCCCGCTACGGACACGCGATCGCCATCCGTCACGACCTGATTCCGGGCGAAGGCAACGCGTACATGCGCGAAGTAGCGCGCTGGGCGGATGTGCCGGTGATCAATATGCAGTGCGACGTCGACCATCCCTGCCAGACGCTGGCCGACCTCATGACTATCCGCGAGAAACTTGGACGCAACCTGCGCGGACGCAAGCTGGCGGTAACATGGGCGTACGCGCCGAGCTACGCTAAGCCGCTCAGCGTGCCGCAAGGATTGATCATGCTGATGCCGCGCTTCGGACTGGACGTTGTGCTGGCGCATCCACCCGAGTACGCGCTGATGCCGCAGACGGTCGAAGCGGCGCGAGAGAACGCGCGGCGCGCCGGAACCAAGTTCGAGATCGTGGACAACATGGACGACGCATTTCGCGACGCCGACATCGTCATTCCCAAGAGTTGGGGCTGTCTCGACACCATGGGAACGAACCCCAAGGAGTCCCTGCGGATCGCTGAGGGATACCGGCACTGGATTTGCAACGGCGAGCGCATGAAGTTGGCTGCGGAAAATGCTTTGTACATGCATCCGCTGCCCGCCGATCGGGGCAACGAGGTGACGGACGAGGTCATAGATGGCCCGCAATCCGTGGTGTACGATGAAGCGGAAAACCGCCTGCACACCGCCAAGGCGATCATGGCACTGACCATGTCGGAACAAGAAGTTGTTTATGAGATGACAGGCTCTTAAGACCATGACCGAAACGCTGGTGATCGCTCTGGGCGGCAACGCCATTACGAGGCCCGACGAATCCGGCGCCATTCCCTTGCAGTTTGCCCACACCGCGGAGACGCTCGAACATCTCAAGCCTCTGTTCCACGCCGGTTCACGGATCGCCATCACCCACGGCAGCGGACCGCAGATGGGCAACATCCTGATTCGCGTCGAGGAGGGCGAGCGGCGCGTTCCGCGCTTGCCGCTCGACACTTGCGACGCCGATTGCCAGGGCGGCATGGGCTACATGATCCAGCGGCTGGCTTGCGAGTTGTTCCGCCGCGAGGGAATCAAGCGCGAAGTGGCTACGCTGATCACCCAGGTGCTCGTGGATCGCGACGACCCGGACTTCCAGCATCCCAGCAAACCGATCGGGTCTTTCTATGATGCGAACGAACTCGTTGGCATCCGCAGCAACAGGCCACACTGGATCATGCGCGAAGTCTCGCCAGGAGGCTACCGTCGCGTCGTGCCTTCGCCCCGCCCGTTGCGAATTCTAGAGGCCGAAGCGATCTCGTCGCTGCTCGACGCCGGCGTCGTCGTGATCGCCTGCGGAGGCGGGGGCATTCCGGTGGCCTGGGAAGACGATCGTTTGGTGGGTGTGGAAGCCGTTGTCGACAAGGACCTCGCTTCATGCATGCTGGCGACGCACGTGCGCGCTCACAAGCTCATCATTGTTACGTCGGTTGATCGCGTAGCGCTCGACTATGGCCAGCCCAGCCAGCAGTGGCTCGACACGATCACCATGGACCAGGCGCGCCAGTATTTAGCCGCAGGCCAATTCCCACCAGGGTCGATGGGGCCGAAAATCCAGGCGGCAATCGACTTCCTCGAACACCGAGGCGAGGAGTGCATTATCACTTCCGTGGAGGGCGTAGCGGGTGCGGTAATCGGCAATGGCGGTACCCACATCGTCGCCCCCTGGCGCAGGACTTCCCTGGATTTTGCGGAAGTTAGCGGAGGCGCGAGATGAATCTGACGAACGCACGAATCCTTACGCTCGATCGAGACAATAGTGTCTTCGATTCCGGCAGCGTGAAGATCCGCAAGGACGGATCGATCGGCAAGAATCTCTTCGAGATCGGCGCCCTGCGTGGCAAGAACCCCTACGACGCCGCTTTCGACCTGCTGCTGGAGGAAGAAAACGCCGTCGGCATGGTGGATTTTTATGGGACGGAGGAACACGTGATCCGGTTCCTCACGCGGCCGGAGCAGAATGTGTGCACGGATGGTCTGCTGGACGGCAGGCCGCATCCGCGCGTGTTTGGATCGTTTCCGCGCGTGCTGGGCAAGTATGTGCGCGAGGAGAAAGCTCTGACACTGGAAGATGCGATTCGAAGGATGACCTCAAAACCCGCAAAAGTTTTTGGGTATGAGCGCCGGGGGTTGTTGAAGCCAGGCTATTTTGCAGACGTCGTTGTTTTTGATCCGGATACGGTCATTGACAAAGGAACGTTCGCCGATCCGCTGCAATATCCGGTAGGCATCGAACATGTTCTCATCCATGGCCAGATTGTTGTCGATGGCGGAGTCTACCATCCCAAGCCCGCCGGGAGGATCTTGCGACGATCCAGCGCTTAACTGACGCCTCGAGCGATTTTTTGCAACTATTTGCCGGTCTGCTTCGTCCATTCAACTACGTGCTCGAGCGCGGGAGGTTGATTTGTGCCTTGCCGGTCTCCGGTTGCCGCTGCCCTCCCTGAAATTAAGCGGCAACCACGTATGCGCGAATGCTTCTTAGCATTCCGGCCCGAATGGCGCAGCGTGACGGGTTGCACAATCCGACCACCATTTCGAATATGAGAAAATGTCCGTATCAAACCGAGTGTTCGTAACCGGACATACGAAAAGAAGAAGGCGATGGACCAAGCTTTGTCTGTTTCACATTTTGATTCTGGGCAACCGCCGACCAATTCGACAAAAAAGCATCGTCACCTCTGGATTTGGGCAGTCATCCTTGTGCTCTTTGCGCTCCTCTTTGTGTGGGTTTGGAAGCAGCACAGCGTAAGCGCATCCGCGCCTGCGGCAGGGGGACGCCGTGGCGGCGCGATGGCCGGGCCAGTGCCCGTCACCGCTGCCACGGCCTCGAAGGGCAGCATCGGTGTCTATCTCGATGCGATCGGTACGGTCACACCCATGTATTTCGACTCCATCACCTCGCAGGTGACAGGTGTAATCACGGCCGTGCATTACCGCGAGGGGCAGGCAATTCACAAAGGCGATCCGCTGGTCGATATCGATTCCCGGCCTTATGAGGCGCAACTCGCCCAGGCGCAGGGCGCCCTGGACCGCGACCAGAGCCTGCTCGCGGAAGCGCAGATGGATCTGAAGCGTTATCAGGATGCATGGGCACGCAACGCCATACCGCGCCAGACGCTGGAGGACCAGGAAAAGGTGGTGCTTCAGGTTCAGGGGACCGTGAAAAACGACCAGGGAATCGTCCAGTACGACCAGGTACAGGTGGCCTTCTGCCACATCACGTCGCCCATCGATGGCCGCGTGGGACTGCGTCTTGTCGATCCTGGCAACCTGGTGACGGCCAACTCCAGCACCGCGCTTTTGGTGGTGACGCAGATTCAGCCCATCACTGTGATTTTCACGCTGGCTGAGGACAACCTTCCCGAGGTTCTGGAGCAAATGCGCGGCGCCAAAACGCTGACCGTGGGAGCCTTTGACCGCACGCAGCAAAAGCTGCTGGCGAAAGGGAAATTGATCACAGTCGATAACCAGATCGATACGGTCACCGGAACCGTGAAACTGCGCGCGCAGTTCGACAACCGGGACGGGGCGCTTTTCCCCAATGAGTTTGTGAACACCCGCCTCCTGGTGAAGACGCTGGATAACCAGACCCTGGTTCCCTCCTCGGCGGTCCAGCACAACGGCGCTACCGACTTTGTTTATCTCATCCAAAACAATAAGGCCGTGATGAAGATCGTGAAGTCCGGAATCTCGGATCAGGGCAACACCGCAGTGACAGGTATTAACCCCGGAGATGTGGTAGCGAACAGCAGCTTTCAAAAGCTGATCAACGGATCGGACGTCTTCCTCTCCAAAGTGGCGATCCCCTCCACATCCTCCGACACTACCGAGGCCGCTCCATGAGCCCATCTCGGCCATTCATCCTGCGGCCGGTCGCTACCTCGCTGCTGATGGCCGCAATTCTGCTGGCGGGTCTGGTTGCTTTCACGCAGTTGCCTGTCTCGGCCCTGCCGCAGGTTGACTATCCGACGATTCAGGTAATCACCTTTTATCCCGGGGCCAGCCCTGACGTGATGGCTACGACTGTCACGGCGCCGCTGGAACGACAGTTTGGCGAGATGCAAGGGTTGAGCCAGATGACTTCGACCAGCGCCGGCGGCGTGTCGGTCATCGTTCTTCAGTTCAGCCTTTCTCTCAGCCTTGACGTGGCCGAGGAAGAGGTTCAATCGGCGATTAACGGGGGGCAGACATTTCTCCCTTCCGATCTTCCGGTCCCGCCGGTGTACACCAAGACGAATCCCGCCGACGCACCCATCCTGACGCTGGCAATCACCTCTGACAGTTTGCCGCTTTCGCAAGTGGAGGACATGGTCGACACTCGGCTGGCGCCCAGGCTCTCGCAGTTGAATGGAGTGGGGCTGGTTAGCATCAGCGGTGGCCAGAAGCCCGCGGTCCGTATTCAGGTGAACCCAGTTGCATTGTCGGCGCACGGCTTAAACATGGAGGACGTGCGCACGGCCTTGACACAGGCCAGCGTCAACTCCGCCAAAGGCAACTTCGACGGGCCGCGCCAGGACTACCAGATCGACGCCAACGACCAGATCACGAGCGCCGACGATTACAAGAACGTTGTGATCGCTTACAGCAACGGCGCGCCTGTGTTCGTCAAAGATGTCGCCAACGTGATCAATGGGGTGGAAAACACCAAGCAGGCCGCGTGGATGAATATGACACCGGCGGTCATTCTCAATATCCAGCGCCAACCCGGCGCGAACACCATCACCGTCGTTAACTCCATCCAAAAAGTGCTGCCTCAACTGGAGGCGAACCTTCCCGCATCCATCAAAGTCACTACGATGACCGACATGACCACCAGCATTCAAGCCTCGGTGCACGACGTGGAGTTTGAGCTGATGCTGACGGTCGGGTTGGTAGTGATGGTCATCTTTCTCTTTCTGCGCAGCCTGCGCGCCACGATTATTCCCAGCGTCGCCGTCCCGCTTTCGCTTATCGGCACCTTTGCGGTGATGTACCTGCTCGGCTACTCGCTGGATAACCTTTCTCTGATGGCGCTCACCATCTCTACCGGGTTTGTGGTCGACGACGCCATCGTGATGATCGAGAACATCAGCCGCTTCCTGGAAGCGGGCATGCCGCCCCTGGAGGCCGCGCTCACCGGAGCAGGCCAGATCGGCTTTACCATCATGTCGCTGACCGTGTCGCTGGTCGCCGTGCTCATTCCGCTGCTTTTCATGGGCGATGTGGTGGGCCGCCTCTTCCGCGAGTTCGCCGTCACGTTGGCCGTCACCATTGTCATTTCAGCGGTAGTTTCGCTCACCCTGACGCCCATGATGTGCTCGCGGATCCTGCGTCACAATCCCAAGGAGCAAGAGGGCCGCTTCTACCGCGCGTCGGAACGCTTTGTGAACGGGCTCATCGCATTCTACGGGCGCACGCTGAGCGTGGTGCTGCGTTACCAGCCCATCACCCTTTTGGTAGCGGTGGTCACGCTGGCGCTGACCATCGTTCTCTACATCGAGATTCCTAAGGGATTCTTCCCGGTGCAAGACACCGGCGTGATCCAGGGCATCTCGCAGGCATCGCAATCTATCTCTTTCCCCGCAATGAGTGAAAAGCAGCGGGAGTTGGCGCAGATTATCCTTCAGGATCCTGCCGTCGAGAGTCTGTCTTCGTTCATCGGCGCAGATGGCATCAATACGACCCTCAACAGCGGCCGCATCGCCATCAACCTCAAGCCTATCGAGGAGCGCCACATCAGCGCTTCCGACGTGATCCGGCGGTTACAGACCAAGCTGCAGCAGGTTCAAGGCGTCCACCTTTATATGCAGCCGGTGCAGGACATTACCGTGGACGACCGCGTCAGCCGCACGCAGTACCAGTACACACTTGAAGATCCCGACACAGGCGAGTTGAACGATTGGACGAACAGATTTGTGGCACAGTTGAACAAGCTGCCGGAACTTGAAGATGTGGCGACGGACCAGCAGACCGGCGCCCACGCGCTGCAACTGGTCATCGACCGGGTGACCGCATCGCGACTGGGTATCGCGCCGACCACCATCGACAACACGCTCTACGACGCGTTCGGGCAGCGGCAGATCAGCACTCTCTACACGCAGCTCAATCAATACCATGTGGTGTTGGAGGCCGCGCCCGAGTGGCAGCAGAATCCTGAGAAACTACGCGACCTCTATATTCAATCGAACGCTTCGTCGGGCGCCAGCGGGGCGAGCGCAGCGACAACGTATTCCTCTTCGGCTTCGGCGTCGGCCGGATCGAACGCGTTGACTACTTCCGTGCGCTATACGCCGTCTTCACAGGCCGTCAGCGCACCGGCCACGGTTCTGGCGGGCGGCACGGGGGCAGGAACCACGCCCAACCTGACCAGTTCCTCGGTGGGCGCCAACGCCATTCCGCTCGGCGCGTTCACGCGAGTGTCTGACACCACTGAGGCTCTTTCAGTCAACCATCAGGGCCAGTTCCCTTCGGTTACGGTCTCTTTCAACCTGGCACCAAACGCTTCTTTGGGAACGGCGATCAGCGATATTGAAAAAGTGGTCAAGAACCTCCACTTCCCCGCCAGTCTGCAATCCGATTTCCAGGGCACGGCAGCATCGTTCCACAACTCTCTCTCCAACGAAGCGCTGCTGATTCTTGCCGCTCTGGTCACTGTCTACATCGTTCTTGGCGTCCTTTACGAGAGTTTCATCCATCCAATCACAATTCTTTCTACGCTACCTTCGGCCGGCGTAGGCGCGCTCCTGGCGCTCATCGTCTGCCGCCAGGATCTGAATGCCGTGGGCATCATCGGTATCATCCTGCTGATCGGCATTGTGAACAAGAACGGCATTTTGATCGTGGATTTCGCCCTGGAGGCCGAACGGCAGCGCGGCAAGGATTCGACGGAAGCCATCTACGAAGCCAGCCTGTTGCGTTTTCGGCCCATCTTGATGACCACCATGGCTGCTCTGCTGGCTGGGATTCCGCTGGCCGCCGGTACCGGCCTGGGCTCGGAGTTGCGCCGGCCGCTAGGCATTGCCATGGTCGGCGGTTTGCTGTTGAGCCAGTTGCTTACCCTCTACACAACGCCAGTCATCTACATCTTCTTTGACCGGATCGGTCAGCGCATCATGGGCCATCACATCTCCCGTGCCGCCAGTGGCGGACCGAAGCCTGGCGTGGAGAGCGCATGAACCTCTCGGCTCCATTTATCCGGCGGCCCGTGGGCACTACGCTGCTTACGGCTGCCGTAGCCATCGTGGGCGCGATTGCGTTCGTGGTGTTGCCGCTGGCGCCGCTGCCGCAGGTGGATTTTCCGACGATCAGCGTCCAAGCCGGACTGCCGGGTGCGAGCGCGCAGATCATGGCAGCCTCAGTGGCCACGCCGCTGGAGCGCCAATTCAGCCACATCGCAGGCATCACGGAGATGACCTCGTCGAGTTCGCTCAGCTCGACCAACATCACCATGCAGTTCGACCTGAGCCGGAACATCGACGGCGCGGCGCGGGATGTGCAAGCCGCTATCAACGCGGCGCGAACGTATCTTCCGGCAAATCTGCCCTCCAATCCTTCTTACCGCAAGGTGAACCCCGCCGATTCACCCATCATGCTCGTGAGTCTGACATCGGATAAATACGAGGTGACGAAGCTCTACGACCTTGCCTCGACGATCCTGGCGCAAAAGCTCTCACAGATTCAGGGCGTCGGGCAGGTGGGAGTGCAGGGCGCCGCCACGCCGTCGGTCCGCGTAGAGGTCAATCCCACCAAGCTCGAAAGCTTCGGGCTCACGCTCGGCGGCGTGCGATCGGTGCTGAGCCTGCAGAACTCGCACGAGCCACGCGGCCAGCTATCTAACAACGGCATCAGCGAAGACATACTCACCAACGATCAGATCTCGACGGCTGCCGACTACCGGCCACTGATCGTGGGCTATCACAATGGAGCAGCTGTCAGGCTTTCGGATGTCGCCGACGTGGTGGATTCGACGCAGAATCTGCGTTCCGCGGGCTACGTGGACGGAAGGAGAGGGGTCGTCCTCGTCATCTTCCGTCAGCCCGGAGCCAACATCATTCAGACCGTCGATCGCGTCAAGGCGCAATTGCCATTTCTCGAAGCGGTGATGCCGCAGGGCATCAAGACCACCGTCGTTCTCGACCGCACCACCACGATTCGCGCCTCGGTCAACACCGTTGAAAGAACGCTTGTAGGGTCCATCTGCCTTGTGATCCTGGTGGTCTTCGTCTTCCTGCGCAGTCCGCGAGCCACGCTGATTCCCAGTGTGGCTGTTCCGGTTTCGCTCATCGGCACCTTCGCCATGATGTACATGCTCGACTACACGCTCGACAACCTGTCGCTGATGGCGCTCACCATCGCCACGGGATTCGTTGTTGACGATGCGATCGTGGTGATGGAAAACATCACGCGGCACCTGGAAGCCGGGATGGAGCCGTTTGCGGCAGCATTGCAGGGAGCGCGGGAGATTGGTTTCACCGTCTTTTCAATCAGCATGTCGCTGATCGCCGTCTTTATTCCAATCCTGATGATGGGAGGAATCATCGGGCGCCTTTTCAGGGAATTTGCGGTGACCCTGTCGACGGCCATTTTGATCTCGATGGTCATTTCGCTCACAACGACGCCTTGCATGTGCGCGCACGTGCTGAGAGCGCACAAAGAAGGCGAAAAGCACAATTGGCTTTACCGGGCCAGCGAAAAGACGTTCGACGGCATGATCTCCATTTACCGTCATTCGCTGCTGTGGGTGCTGGATAATCCGGGTCTGACTCTGGTGGTGCTGCTTCTCACCATCGCGCTGAATGGGCTCGTGATTTACAGGATCCCCACCGGGTTCTTCCCGCAGCAGGACACAGGCGTCATCATGGGAGGGTTGCAGGGACCGCAGGACGCTTCCTTCCCCTTTATGAGCTTCTCGACCCTGTCGTACGTCAACATTGTGAAGGCCGATCCCGCCGTGGCCCACGTCATGGCTTACACGGGCAGCGGGAATGGCGGCTTCATGTTCGTTGCGCTCAAAGCGCGGGGAACCAAGTGCAAAGAAAGCGCCCCGAATTGCGATGAGCGTCAGACTTCGGCGATGGACGTGATCAATCGCCTTCGGCCGAAGATGAACCGGCTGCCGCTTGCCACGGGCATATTGCAGCCGGCCCAGGATCTGCGCATAGGCGGGCGCGGCTCGAATGCGCTTTATCAATACACGATTCAGTCCGACAACATCGACGACCTGTCGCACTGGGGACCGATCCTGCTCCAGAACATGCGGCAGCTTCCCGACCTGCAGGACGTGAACACCGATCAGCAGAATGGCGGCCTGCAGGAGATGCTGAACTACGATCGCATCACCGCGGCGCGGCTGGGCCAAACGCCGCAGTCGCTCAACAGCTCACTTTACAGCGCCTTCGGCCAATCAGAAGTTTCGGTGATCTACACGCAGCTGAATCAGTACTACGTAGTGATGGAAGTTGCGCCGCAATACTGGCAGGATCCGTCGGACCTGAACAATATTTATTTCACGACGAACAGGTCTGCATCCGCGGGGCTCAACGCGATGGCGCCGCTGGCCACCGTGATGAAACAGAGCACGAATACGACGCCGCTGCAGGTGCCGCACACCGGACTCTTCCCCTCGGCCACCGTGTCATTCAATTTGAAGAGTGGCGCCTCATTGAGCGATGCGACGCGAGAGGTGACGCAGATGGAGCAGAGGCTGGGGATGCCATCGTCGGTGCGCGGATTTTTCGCGGGAACCGCGCAGGCCTACCAGGATTCGCTGTCAAGCGAGAAGTATCTTGTGGCCACCGCATTGCTGGCGGTCTTTATTGTCCTGGGGATTCTCTACGAGAGCCTGGTTCACCCGTTGACGATCATTTCCACGCTGCCCTCGGCCAGCGTTGGGGCCATGCTGGCTCTTATGCTGTTTCACATCGATCTGAACGTGATCTCGATTATCGGAATCATTCTTTTGATTGGCATTGTGAAGAAGAATGCGATCATGATGATCGATTTCGCGCTGCAGGCCGAGCGCAACGAAGGCAAGACAACGCGTGAGGCGATTTTTGAGGCCTGCCTGCTCCGCTTCCGCCCCATCATGATGACGACCATGTCGGCCATTTGCGGAGCGCTGCCGCTGGCCTTTGGGACAGGCACCGGCTCGGAACTGCGCAGGCCGCTGGGCATCACCATCGTGGGCGGATTGCTGTTGAGCCAGGCGCTGACGCTTTACACCACACCCGTGATCTACCTGATGATGGATCGCCTGCGCCTGCGAGCGCTGGGGCGGACACACGATTCGCTGCCTTCGACGGCAGAGGGAGCGACCTCGTAATCGATGAAGGATGCTGACTATGTCTGAGCGAAATCACCGAGTTCCGGCTTTACTGACCGCGTGCGCACTTGGGCTGCTGGCGCCGCTGAGCGGATGCCGCGTGGGCCCGCACTATCACGCGCCCGTGCCAACGGCGGTGACCGCGCCGAACTACAAGGAGTCCACTGTCAATTTCCACGACGCCGATGGATGGAAGGTGGCGAGCCCGCAGGACGCGATGATCCGCGGCAACTGGTGGGAGGTTTTTGGCGATGCGGAGCTGAACACACTCGAAGAGCAGCTTAACATCAACAACCAGAACCTGAAACTGTACTTTGAGAATTACATGGCGGCCCGTGCGGTGATCGCTGAGGCCCGCGCGCAATACTGGCCGACGATCACGGCGAACCCTTCGTGGAGCCGGTCGAAGAGTTCCGGAACTCTGAGCAACTCCACCCAAGCCAACGTCGGCAAACAGTCAACGCTTTGGAATGCTCCGATTGAAGTTTCGTGGACGCCGGATTTCTGGGGCAAGATTCGCAACGAAGTGCGCGGAGCGGAATACGCCGCGCAGGTAAGCGCCGCCGATCTTCAAACTGAAAAGCTGACGGAACAGGCGAGCCTGGCCCAGTATTTCTTCGAGATTCGCGGGCAGGACATGCTGCAGCAGATCCTGAATCAAACGGTCGCAGCCGACCAAAAATCGCTGGAATACAACCAGGCGCAATTCGATACCGGCATCGGCGATTACATTTCCGTAGCCGAGGCCAAAACCACGCTGGAATCCGCTGAGGCGGCCGCGACCAACGCGGGTTTGCTGCGCGCACAGTATGAACATGCGATCGCCATGCTGCTGGGCAAAGTGCCGAGCGATTTCTCCATCCCCGTGAAGCCGATGCTTTACGCGCCGCCTCCCATTCCCACCGGCGTACCTTCGCAGTTGGTTGAACGCCGGCCCGACATCGCGGCTGCGGAGCGGACGCTGGCAGAGGCGAATGCGACGATCGGCATCGGGTACGGCGCGTTCTTTCCGCAAGTGACGATCGGCACAAATGGCGGATTCCAGAGCTCGACGTTGACCAACCTGTTCAGCTGGCCGAGCCGCGTCTGGTCGATCGGCCCATCCGTTTCAGAGGTGATCTTTGACGGATGGCTCTATCGCGCGGAACTGCACCAGTATGTTGCTCAATACAACGCGGACCTGGCCGCATACCGCCAGACGACTCTGATTGCATTCCAGCAGGTGGAGGACTCAATGGCAGCCACTCGAACCTACAGCCAGCAGATTCTCCACCAGCAGGATGCAGTAAAAGACGCGCAGGATTATCTCAGTCTGGAACTGGTGCGATATAACGCTGGTGTCGATCCATATGTCGACGTCGTGATTGCCCAGACCACACTGCTCAACAACCAGGAAACTCTCAACGCCCTTCACGTCGAGGAGATGACTGCGTCAGTTCAGTTGGTGCAAGCTTTGGGCGGAGGATGGGACCGCACGCAGCTCCCCACGCCGGAGCAAGCCGGCGCCAAGACGACAAAAGCGGACTATACACTGCAGAAGTAGCGGTTATTGCGCTATTCTGTAGCAGATGGTCTCGCCTTCAAGGCGGTACTCGGCCGAACAGAAGTCGCCACCGCAGATCATCGGCTCGCCGCCATAGAGCTGGCGGCGAGTAATCAGTCCCAACGTTCCACAGCGCGGGCACGACATCACGGCCACATAGGGATTCTGTGCCTGGCCAAGCTTGGCCTGGTTCTCCAGTACAAAAACCGTTCCTGGCTCCATTTGTTCGGGGATCCATTCTTCCAGAAACTGCAAGTCGGCTGACATCGTTCCCTCCAGGGCTGATGTAACCGAGCCGCGACCCTGTTCCCGCCGGGCTCTGTTCTCATTGAACAGCAGGCTGCGAAGGTGATACCGGATTTGGATGCGTACGATCAAGCACAGTGTTGCCGTGTGTCTGACCGAAGTCAATCTGAATCTGAGCAGGGGAGTGGCAAGAGAGATTCCACCGAGAATGGTGAAGCGCGGCGGAAGAACCTCAAGCTACCATGAGGCAGTCGTGGCGGCTCCATTGTGGTCGCGGGCAAACTCGTCGATCGCCTTGTAGGTTTCCTCGTTGCGCAGGATGGCCTCGACATACTCGCGCGTTTGCGTGAAGGGAACGGATTCCACAAACTCGTCGATGCCCGAATAGGGGCCGGCTGCCTGCCAATCCGCCACGCGATTGTCGCCCGCGTTGTAGGCGGCCAGCGCGTACTCTTGCACGCCGCCGAAGCGGTCGAGCATCTGGCGCAGATAGCGCGTTCCGAGGCGGATGTTCATGGCAGGGTCGAGCAATTGGAAGGTCTGGAAGTTGGTAATGCCCTCCTCGCGCGCCATTTTTCTTCCCACAACGGGCAGCAGCTGCATCAGGCCGTAGGCGTTGGCATAGGAGATCGCGGAGGGGTCGAACTCCGACTCCTGCCGGATGAGCGATACCACAAGGTAGGGATCGAGATTGTTCCTGGCCGACTCGGCTTGGATCGTATCCCACCATGCCTTCGGAAACAGGATTCGCCAATAGACCATCGGAATCGACTGGATGGACGCGGACGCTGAGTTTGGCAGAGCCCGCTTCAGTGCGCGAATGGCGCGGAAGATCTCGCCATAGGAAGAATAAATCTGCGCCTCAGCCAGCGCGCTCCAGGAGGAGGAATTGGGATCGGCTTTGATCTCCTGCGCGATGTATTCGTTCAAGCCAGCGTTTGCCAGCAGGCGTGCCTTGGCCAAATGGGGGCTGTCCTCAGGAAAGGTATCCACCAGGCGCGGCTCCGGAAGGGGTTGAATGCGGTCCAGTTGGGGCTGTGTGGCCGGTTGCGTGCCGCCGAGCGCGGTCAGCCGCTGCCGCGCCATTTGCGCATAGAAGAAGTGCTGGTATGCGCGGACGATGGTACGGTAGTTGGCTGCGGCCGAGGCGGGATTATGATCCTGGGTCTCATAGAGCCGGCCGCGCCAGTAGAGCGCTGAGACAGTTTCCGTGGCGGCGGGATAGAGGCGGATCTGTTCATCGAACATGCGCGCCGCGGCGGGAAAGAGCCCCAACCTATAGCTCAGCCAGCCCGAGCGCCAGTGCGCGGTCGCCGCGTTCTTATCGCCGGGAAAACGTGTAGCCAGATCGCTGTAATACTCGATCGCCGTGGGGTAGTCGCGCTTGAGAAGATACATGTTGCCGCTGGAAAAGAGCGCGTCGGCCAGCCACAGGCTGCGGGGAAATCTGGTCTCCAATTCGGACACGATTTGCTTCTGACCGGCGGTATCGTCCCGGTCCCGGGCCAGCTCCATCAGCAGGTCGAGGCGGCGGGCGCCGTTTTCATCAGGCGTATCGGGCAAGGCGCGGGCTTCGGTCACGGTCAGCCGTTTCAGTTTCAACTGGCAGGCAGCCTCGGACACTGTAAAGCTGTTGCGGCTTTGGGAGTCGAGTCCTGGCTTGCGCACAAGAGCCCGGTACTGCTCGGATGCCTCGGCGTAGCGCCCGGCGTTGTAGTAGGCGTCAGCCAAGCTGCGAAGCTCGCCGACTGTCAGAGTCGCTTCGGCGCCCATCTGCGTCAGCTTGGCACGCGCCGTCTGCGCCTCTAGGCTCAGCGGGTGCCCGAGCAGGAGACGCTTGAAGGTGTCTTCCGCCACCTGCTGTCGGCCGAGGGCTTGCTCTACCTGGCCCTCCGCAAGTTGAAAGCCGGGACGGTTTGCGGCATCGGTGCCTTCGGCCTTCGCCAGCACCTGGTGCGCGTCGTTCAGCTTGCCCATTGCCAGAAGCACGTTGGCCTCCAACTCAGGCTCCTCGTCGTCGAAGATGCTCTCGGGATATCGGTCGCTAAATCCGTGCAGGATCGTCTCCGCGGTGGGATCGTCACCGGCCTCATGGCTTGCCTGGGCGTCGAGAAAATCCGCGTAGTCGGCCAGCTCCCCGTCAGCATGCCTGGCCTGAGCCAGAGCTGTCTCAGCTTCGGCATAGCGTTTGTCCAACAGGTACGCGTGGCCCAGAGCCAAGTACGCAGCGGCTGCGGCGTCACCGGTATGGCTGTGCGCATAGGCGGCCACCCCAGCGTAAGCCTGCGGCGTCCGCATCGTGGCCAATTGCTGGGCCATCGGCTGCAGTTCCTTGGAGGCGACGAAAGCCCGTTTGATCCTCGCTGTACGCGCCACTCTAGCCGCACGGCTGGACTTGTGGGCCGGCTTATGTTTCGTGGGCGTTTTCTTCGTCGTCTTGGTCTGACTGGCTGTCTTGGGCTTGGAAGCCGAGGAACCGGATGCGCCTGCATTGGGCGCAGGGGCGGACTGCGGCGCGACCGGCAAAGCAACCATGAGCAACGAAAGCAGAGCCGCCAGAGATCGGGACGCAGGCCGAAAAACAGGCGAGGGGAAGGAGGAACCGGACATACTTCCACTTTATGCTGATTTTGACGCAACCGGGACAGCCGGGGAACCAGTGGCGTAACCGGAAATCCGTGGCGGCCCGGTTTGGTTCCGTGCCGCCGCGTCCGTTACACTCATCTTTTACCGGCCTTTTCTCGTCGCCCGGCCGGTAAAGCGGATTCCTCGCGGTGAACCTATCTGCGACTTTCGCGGCATTTTTCGCAACCAAGTCCCATGTCTACCATCCAATCGATTGCAGGACAAAACGAACAGCACCCCGACGTGGCCCTGGTGGAACGGGTCCGCAGAGGTGATCTCGCGGCTTACGATACGCTGGTGCGCAAGTACGAGCGGCAGATCTTCAGGATTGCGCAGCACATCACGCAAAACCGCGAGGATGCCGAAGACGTAATGCAGGACGCGTTTCTGAAGGCGTATGAGAAGCTCGATCAGTTTCAGGGGAACTCGAAGTTCTACACATGGCTGGTGCGAATCGCGGTGAACGAGAGCCTGATGCGGCTGCGCAAGCGGCGCACGGGCAAGATGGTCTCGATCGACGAGGATCTGGAGACCGAAGAGGGCAGCGTGCCGCGCGACCTTGCCGACTGGGCGCCCGATCCGGAACAAAATTACAGCCAGGCCGAGCTGGCCGAGATTCTACGCAAGACCATTCAGGGCTTGCCGCAGGGCTTTCGCGTGGTTTTTGTGCTGCGCGACGTGGAAGGACTTTCGACCGAAGAGACGGCCGAGACGCTGGGCCTGAGTGTTCCCGCGGTCAAGTCGCGTTTGCTGCGCGCGCGGCTGCAACTGCGCGAGCGGCTGACCCGCTACTTCCGCAGAAGAGCCGGGTCAGCAACTACGCCGACGGGCGCGTCGACACAGGGAATCGGGCGAGGAATCGGGGTTGAGAAATGACCTGCACTGAGTTCCTAAAGATTCTCGACGACGTGATCGACGAATCCATCGCCGCCGATACGCGTGCCGAGATCGAGACGCACCTGCGCAAGTGCGGGCACTGCGAGGTCATTCTGAATACCACGCGCAAGACCATCGAGATCTATCGCTGCCACGAGATTTACGAACTGCCCACTGAAGTGAGCGAGCGGCTACACGCGGCGATCATGGAGCGGTGCAAGAAGGCGAAATAACAGCTTTCAGCCCTCAGCTTTCAGCTCTCAGTTCCCTCCCAGTTGTCAGAGTTCATTGGTCGTCTCCATTGTCATCGTCATCTTCCTCGCCTTCCTCGTCCTGGGATAGGTAATCTTCGCAGGTTTCGCGGTAGGGGCAGGTATCGCAGTCGTCGTCCTTGAAGCATTTGATGTTTTCGGGCGCCAACTCGTCGCCATCGCTGGTGCGGGTGATGGATTCGACTGGATCGCTGGCGGGCGTTCTGGGGAAGGTGGGCGAGAATTGCGCGGCGACCTGGAGGCCATAGATGAGACGGCCGGCGTTGGATCCGTCGATGCGGCCGGCGGCGAGAGCGCCGATGACCTGGGAGAGGGCCATCTGGATGGAGCTGCGATCTTCCAGGGCGGGCAATTCCAGTTTGGCTTTCGGCGCGGATCGTTGCCGGAGGAGCGCGCGATGGATGCGGTCATGGTGATAGCAGTAGGGCATGTCTTTGAGGGCGGCAACGTGGCAGCGCGATCCGTCGGGCAGGATATGACGACATTCCTTGTACATGAAAAGAGTCTCTTCTCCGCCTGTCTCAACAGCGCCGGAAATGGGTGAACGCGGGCCTCCGCGGCGGGCGGAGGGCCCGATATGCCTTGCAGTTAATCAATTGGTAAAGGGGGTACCCCCTCCACCTTTGAGAATAAATGCTTTGAAATCAGAGGATTGGCGCAGGTATGGTGCGCCAAATGTCCGATTCCAAAGAACTTCCCCGCAGATGTGTCTCCGCAAAGGAGTTATGGGCGTTCGGGAGACCTCGCCAGCGGATTGAGCTGGTTTTCCGGAGAAAACGGTCGCAAAGACGCGAACGCGGCGGAGAGTGTCCGCCGCGAAGGAAGCCTGGTTGAACGTTTATGGAATGAGTATGCGCTCAATTACGGAAATTATCTGCAAAGTTCAGGGACCTAGGGACTAGGGACGTAGGGACTAGAAAAAACAACGACTTATGGGACTGCCGGACGGAGCCGATCCGAGGCGGGAGACTTGACATGAGAGAGGCAGGGAGCGAGGAATCAGGGACCAGGGACCAAGGGACTAGGGAGCGATCTTTCGCCCGCTGAGGCGGGCTGTGCGGCGAGGTCGTAGATTTGGTCCCCAGGCTTGCGCCTGGGGCGACCATCTCAGCGCCCGCTCAAGCGGGCTCGGGTGGAAGTGAGCGGCGAGGTGCGATCCCACCCTTGCAATCCGCCGCGGCGGCCCGCTAGGATGGGGCACCCCGGACGGGAGAGGTAAGGGTGGGCCATCCGCAGTCCCCCCACCCAAGCGGAGCTTGGATGGGGCACCCCGCTTCAGGACACAGCAGCTGCAGAACCGCTCTAGCAGGCCGGAAGGGGGTTCTTGAAGACAAGCTCGATTGGCAGCCAGTCTGAAAGGCGCTTCGAGTCGATTTCGGCATTTCCGGCCTGGCTGGAGAGCGACGACCTGGTGAGTATCACGGAGATCTTCACTTTCCCCTTCACGCAGTACTCCTCGAGAAGCGTGGCCAGACTCTGGTCTGCCGCATCCATGTACTCCGCGGGAAGGGCGCCGTCCGCGCCGGGGATATCGACCGCGCCCATGATGATCTGGTCCATCATCTGCCCTTTGTACTTAAGGCTCGAAGTGTCGATGCGCACGACGAGGGTGGCTCTTTTATCGAGCGCGTCAGGAGGCGCGTTAGGATCCGCCGTGTACTTGATGGGCGGAACGGTGATGCCCGCTTTGTTGGGCTTGGCGGGCGGCGTGGCGAACGCGAGATGGTAAGGAGGCCCCTTGAATTTGGGCTTAACAGGAATGCCGGAGTTGTTGTTCCCCTGGGGTCCGCACCCCGCCAAAAGAGCTAGTGCCCCGATCGCGACCATGATGGTTTTTCTCAAGTCATCCTCCCCGTCCCTACAAAACAACGCGCCATCATACCACTCCTGTGCGCTCATGGAATGTGATCGCGAGGAGTTGGCGGGCCGGGGGTTGGAAGCGACGAATTTGGCCGGTCGCATCCGCTGCATGCGATGCTTGCCCGTTTCCGGGGCCTATCGCCGGCAATGGGGAAGCAGACGTGGTTTGAATTGCCTTGGTTCCGGTTTGCCAGTCACTCGTTCCAATTCGCTCCACAGCCAGGTTAGGTGGGATGATATCGTTGTAATTTTCATATCTAATTCCGCAGTTTGGGCCCCCTCGAAAAACAAAACACAGCACGCGCATTTGCGGGTCGAGGAGGAATCGTGGATCCATTTCTAACGTTGGAAAACCGGCACACGAGAGAGAGCCTGCGGATGCGCCGCGTCCGCGACCCTCAGGGCCAGATCACTTTGACCGTCGATGGTTCGTTGCCGCAGGGAATGAGCGGCCCTCCGCTGCACGTGCATTTCCGTGAGCGCGAGGAAGGGAGCGTCAAGGCGGGAACACTTGGAGCCCGAGTGGGAGACAAGAAGATTGTTGTGCCAACCGGAGGAGCGGCAGTCTTCCCTGCCCGGGTGGTTCACACGTGGTGGAACGCCGGGGAAGATATGTTGGAATTCAGTGGCCGGATAGTTCCGGTCATTGACCTGGATCGCTACCTCCAGGCGGTGTTTGCGGTTGTCAACGCCAGCGCATCCGGCAGGCCGTCAATCTTCTACCTGGCCCACGTGTTGCGGCGGCACTGGCACACCCAGGCAGCTGCGAAGCCTCCGCGCGCCATTCAGCGAATCGTTCTTCCTGTGGTTGTGCTGGTCGGCCGCATTCTGGGCAAATACCGAGGAGATCGCTGGCCCGGTTCGCCCGCATCGTGCCCGGGTGCGCCGGAGGTAAACGCTGCGAATGCTCATCCCCTCCAATGAGCGTTCTGTCCACGGAAGTGACCGTGCCCAGCATTGAATTTGGGTTGCCATGGGATCACTCCTGGATTGCCGGCGATGGGGAAGTTACTGTGCAGTAGACATTTGCAAGCGCCGGAAGCCCCTCGAAGTGACCAGGGAATAGGGAGTAGGGAGTAGAGGGACCAAGGGAACAAGCGGCCGAGAAGGCAGGGACCGAGGGACCAAGGGAACGAGGGACCGAGCCACCCCAGCAACGAAGACCTGTCGCTCCACCCAAGAAGCGAAGGGCCGCCTCTTGGGGCCCGGTCGCAGGGGCCCCGAGGGAGGGACGGGGGCGGCGGGGCCACAACTTTCGGCGCAGGATGGCGTCTGACCAAGGTGTAAGCTCGTGCCACGCACAGATGTGCCGGCCATTCCCCAGCCAGGAGCATTGCGATGGAGCGTTTGCGCGGGTCGATCGACGGGCCAGTCGCCATCGTCCTTTGCTGCATTCTCTGCTTCCCCGCTCCGCCAGGCCTGGCTCAGCAGGTGACAACTGCGGCGGATCAGGCTCCTCCCAAGACAAGGCATATGCCGGAGCACACGCCGGGACAGATCGAATCCGGACAGATGGGTCGCGATGAACGCATTCTGCATGCGTTGAACCGGTTCACCTTCGGTCCGAGGCCGAGCGACCTGGAAGCCGTGCGGGCGATGGGCCTGGAGAAGTGGTTCGATGAGCAGCTGTACCCGGCAAACATCGATGAGGCGGACCTGAATGCGCGGCTGGCCCAGTATCGCGCTATGCAGTGGAGCACGCAGGACCTGGTCTTCAGGATGCCCAGCCCGGCCATTATTCGGCAGGCAGCGAATGGCAAGATCGAAATTCCCCCCAACGGCACGCTGCACGCGGTGTATGAGAACCAGATCTACCGCTTCCAGGTGAGGAAGGCTGCGCAGGCGGAGAAGCAAACGAATGTGGCCGCGAATGGCGGCGGGGCTTCGACGGGCGGCGCATCGAGTCCCGGGCAGATTCAGGGAATGAGCACCAACGCCAACATGGATGCGGACGGCAGCGCCAATATGGCTGTCGGCAACGCGAATATGGAAGCGAGCGGCGGAACGATGGCGCCAAACGCGGCTGGGGCAGCAAAGCCAGCGGAGACGCAGCCCGATGCGGTTCAACCTGCGATGGCGCAGCCGGCGGTCAAGCCGGATAGGAACCTGCCGGATAGGAATTCGATGGCACCCACGGCAAACGGGCAAGAGTCCGATCAGCCTCGCGTGGATGAAAGGCGGATCGCGAGCATTCTGGCCTTGGCGCCGGAGCAGCGCGTGCGGCGGCTGCAATCGATGCGGCCGGAGGAGTTCGAGAGCTTCATCAAATCGCTCAGGCCCGCGCAGCGTCAGGCTCTCGCAACGGGAATGACTCCGGATCTGCGAGAGTCCCTGGAGGATTTGGAACACCCTGAGCAGACGGTGGTGCAGGAGCTTTTTGCGCAGCGGCTGGCGCGCGACATCTACTCCAACGCGCAGCTCGAGGAAGTGATGACGGACTTCTGGTTCAATCACTTCAACGTGTATCTGCGCAAGAACGAGCAGATGCCTTACTACCTGGTGAGCTATGAGCGCGATGTGATCCGGCCGCACGCCCTGGGCAAGTTTGAGGACCTGCTCGAAGCAGTGGCGCACAGCCCGGCCATGATGATCTATCTCGATAACGCCGAAAGTATGGGGCCGGATTCACTGGCTGCGGAAAGGGCGAAGATGGTTGAGGCGCGCCGGCCCAACGCCAAACGGCAAGCGCCCGAAGGATTGAATGAGAACTATGCGCGCGAGTTGATGGAGCTACACACGCTGGGCGTGAATGGCGGATATACGCAGGCGGACGTGATCCAGGTGGCGCGCGTGCTGACGGGATGGACGGTGGATCGACCGCAGATGGGGGGAGGGTTCCAGTTCAATCCCAATCGGCACGAGCCGGGCACGAAGAAGGTGATGGGGACGAAGATCAAGGAGAAAGGCGAGATGGAGGGCCGCGAGCTGCTGCACATGCTGGCCACGCGGCCGGCCACGGCTGAGTTCCTTTCGCGCAAGCTGGCGATCCGCTTTGTGAGCGACGATCCGCCGCAAGCGCTGGTGGACCGGATGGCGAAGTCGTATCTGGCGAGTAGCGGCGACATTGCCACGGTGCTGAAGACGCTGTTCCACTCTCCCGAGTTCTGGGCTGCGAGCGACTACCGCGCCAAGGTGAAGACACCGCTTGAATTTGTAGTGTCGGCTGCGCGGGCGAGCAACGCAAACGTGGAGAACTTTCAACCGCTGGTGAACGCTCTGCGCCAGATGGGAATGCCGCTGTATGGCTGCATTCCGCCAGTCGGGTACAAGTGGGATGAGGCCGATTGGGTGAGCACGGGCGCGCTGGTGGACCGCATGAACTTTGCTCTGTCGCTGGCTGCCAACCGGCTGCCGGGGATTACGGTGGAGTGGGCGCCGGAGTTGGATCTAAGCGCGCTCGACAGCGATGCGCCGGCGAAGCAGGGGGTGCCGACGCCGGAGAGCGAAGAGGCGCGGCTTGAGCCGCTGCTGGTGGCGGGCGGCGTGAGCGCGACGACGCGGGAGGCAGCGCTGAAGCAGTTTCAGGCGCAGAGCGGACAGGGCTCGGTGACGGCGACGCCGGTTATGGAGCGCTCCTCCCAGGTCTCCTCCGCCGCGGCGGAGAGACCTGGGGCACCGGCGGCGCGGCGAGCCAATCGCGCTCCCACGGCCGATGTGTACGAGCGAGAAGATCAGCTGCTGGCGGGATTGCTGCTGGGGTCGCCGGAGTTTCAGAGAAGATAGGGACGATAGTAAGTCACTGAGTTAGCAAGTTAGCGGGTCGGAGAAGAAGAAGAGTTAGCGAGTTAGTTGGTTAGTAAGTGATAGGGGTTAGCGGAGTTAGAAATTCAGAAGCGGTCTAGGGCGACTTAGGTTGATTCAGGGTACGCTCAGGAGAAATAACATGCAATTGAACCGGCGATTTTTCCTGCACAAAGGCGCGCTGGCAGTGGCGGGCACGACAGCGATGCCGAATTTCCTTGTCCGCTCGGTGTTGGCGCAGACGGGCGGAGCGCCGGGGCAACGGCTCGTGGTCATCTTCCAGCGCGGCGCGGCTGACGGGCTGAACGTGGTGGTGCCCTATCGCGAGAAGAACTACTACGCTATGCGACCGAGCATTGCGATTCCGCAAAATCAGGTTTTGGATCTCGACGGATTCTTCGGACTGCATCCGTCGCTGGCAGCGTTCAAGCCGCTCTACGAGCAGGGCCAGTTGGCGATTGTGCATGCGTGCGGATCACCGGATATGAGCCGGTCGCACTTTGACGCGCAGGACTATATGGAATCGGGCACGCCGGGGGTGAAGAACACCGACGATGGCTGGCTGAATCGCGCGCTGCAGGCCGAGGACGGATGCAATTGCGCACGGCACAACCAGGAGCACACGGCCTTTCGCGCGCTGGCGCTGGGCGCGGATGTGCCGCGGACGCTGGCGGGGAAGATTCCGGCGATCGCCATTAGCAACGTGAACAGCTTTACCGTGGCGGGGCGCGGGCCGACGTTGTCGCCGGCGGCAAGCGCGTTTGAGGCGATGTATGCGGATTCGGGCGACAAGATTTTTCACGCGGCGGGCGATGAGACGTTTGAAGCGGTGAAGATGCTGCGCGCGGCGAATCCCGCGCAGTACACGCCGGCGGCAAGCGTGAACTATCCCAACACGGAGTTCGGGAACAACTTGCGGCAGATTGCGCAACTGCTGAAGGTAAATCTCGGCGTGGAGGCCGCGTTTACCGACGTGAATGGCTGGGACACGCACCAGAACCAAGGCAGCGTAAATGGCCAGCTTGCCAACCGGCTGAGCGACTTCTCCGCGAGCATCGCGGCATTTTGGCGCGACCTGGGCGACCAGGGCGGCAATGTGACGCTGGTGACGATGTCGGAGTTTGGCCGTACCGCGCGCGAAAACGGGACGGGCGGAACGGATCACGGGCACGCCAACGCGATGTTTGTGCTGGGCGGACAGGTGAAGGGCGGCAAGGTTTACGGGCGCTGGCCGGGCCTCGAAAACGAGCAACTCAACCAAGGCCGCGATCTGGCGCTGACCACCGACTTCCGGCAGGTGCTGGGCGAAGTGGTGATGCACACGCTGGGGGCGGAGAATCTGGAGATCGTGTTTCCCGGGGCACGGCTGAGCCGTGCAGGGTTCCTGCGGCTGGTGTGAAAAGACAGGGAAAGAGGGAACGAGGAAACAAGGGAACAAGGAAGCAAGTCGGCAAGTCAGCGGGTTGGCTGAGATGTGACCGTGTAAGATGGCGCGCAATAAGGCAAGGAGCGGTAGGTCAACGACTGGCACGCGGGCCGCCGCATGATTTAACCTCGAACACAGCATGAAAAATTCTGCACCGCTTCTCTTCCCTACTGTGGCCGCAGTCTGCGCGATGGGCGCGGCCTTCGTCTTGTTCGCTCAACAGTCCGCGCCGCCTGCGAACCAGCAGATTCCCGACGCGCCCCAGGCGACCGCCGAAGCCACGACCGTTCCCAACGGGCCGTTTGTGGTGATGGATACGTCGATGAGCCGCATCACTTGCCAGCTCTACCAGAAACAGGCGCCGCATGCCGTGGCCAACTTTATTGGCTTGGCCGAGGGCACGAAAGATTGGACCGATCCCGCAACAAAGAAGGTGCAGCACCACAAGCCGTACTACGATGGCACCACGTTTCATCGCGTGATTCCCGAGTTCATGATTCAGGGCGGCGACCCGACGGGTACAGGGATGGGCGATCCCGGCTATAGCTTCAATGATGAGTTCGATCCCAACCTGAACTTCGACCGGCCGGGACGGCTGGCGATGGCGAACAGCGGGCCGAATACGAACGGCAGCCAGTTCTTTATTACCGAGCGGGCGTATGACTCGCTCAACCAGCACTACACAATCTTTGGCCAGTGCGACGACGCGAGCGTGGCGGTGGTGAAGGCGATTGCGCGCGTGCAGCGCGACTCCAATGACAAGCCGCTCACTGCGGTGGTGCTCAAGAAGGTGACGATTGTGCGCGAAGGCCAGCCGATGCCGTAAAGGCAGTGGTTAGTGGTTGGTGGTTAGTCGTTAGGGGTTGAGGATCGGCAATCAGACTCAAGAGATTTTCAGGAGCAATCATGGCACATGCAGCAGGAACCTACGCCGTCTTTACGACCACCGAAGGCAAGATCACTGTCCGGCTTTTCGAGAGTGAGGCGCCCGTTACGGTGAAGAACTTTATCGAGCTGGCTGAAGGCGCGAAGGAGTGGACGCATCCGGTGACTCGCGCGAAGTCGAAGGCGCGGCTCTACGACGGCACGATCTTCCATCGCGTGATTCCCGACTTCATGATTCAGGGCGGCGATCCGGCAGGCACAGGCACGGGCGGGCCGGGCTACCGCTTTGAGGATGAGACGAAGGGCTCGCCACACCGCTTTGACAAGCCGGGAAAGCTGGCCATGGCCAACGCCGGGCCGAACACCAACGGCAGTCAGTTCTTTTTTACTGTGGCGGCCACACCGTGGCTCACCGGCAATCACACGATCTTCGGCGAGGTGGTCGAGGGGCAGGAGATCGTGGTGGCGATTTCGAAGGTTGCGCGTAATGCGCAGGACAAGCCACACAAGCCCGTCGTGCTGGAGTCGGTGGTGATCGAGCGCGTAAGCTAAAGCGGGAATGCAAAGGATGAGGCCCCTTGCTCAGGAAGGGGGTGTTCCATTTTGCGTTTGATGCGCTCGCGATGCGCTCACATAGGAGGTCGAACATGGGCGCAAACGGAATTGTCGACATACCTAGCCGTCACTCGGTTAATGAGACCGTAGAAAGACTACGAGACATCCTCGATGCAAAGGGCGTTACGCTCTTCGCTTTGGTGGATCACAGTGGAGAGGCCGAGAAAGTGGGCATGAAGATGCGGCCCACCAAGCTGCTGATCTTCGGGAGCCCGAAGGCAGGCACGCCAATCATGCTGGCGGCGCCGAGCATCGCCATCGATCTACCGCTCAAGATCCTGGTTTGGGAGGATGCGGGCGGAAAGGCATGGGTCTCCTACAACAGTCCGGAATTTCTGCTGGAGCGGCATGGAGCACCCAAGGAGCTGCTGGCAAACATCGCGGTGGTGGCGACGTTGGCGGCCAAAGCTGCAGAGTAGCCGGGCGCGCAAGCGCCGCAAAGGCGCGGGCGCGTGAGGGCGTGGAGTGGATTTAGAACTGGTTGCATAAACGCCATTCGATCAGCAGGAAATAGCCCTCAGGGGCTAAAGCCCCAGATTTTACGCGCCTTCTACGGCACGCGACCCAAAAGGGTGCCCTGGTCGTACCTTTCAAAACCCGGTTTAAGCAGCCAGCTCTAGAGCTGGTCGCCGGTTCGCGGCGCTCTGTTCCATGTGCCCAGCGCCAATTAGAGTAGGAAGAAGGCCAATCGTCCGGCTCTGTTCTCAACAAATGTCAAAGAGGCATCGGTTTTGAGCGGTACGGGGAAGCCAAAGCGCGCAACCGCGAACGATCTTTTGGCGGCGCGGCCGGCGCGCGCGGTGAACATTCCGTCGCATGCGTGGCGTGCGTTGCGGCACCGCAACTTCCGACTCTTTTTCGGCGGGCAGACCATTTCGCTGATCGGCACGTGGATGACGCGCATTGCGACGTCGTGGCTGGTGTACCGGTTAACGAAGTCGGCGCTGCTGCTGGGCACGGTAAGCTTCGCGGGCCAGATCCCTACGTTTCTCTTTGCGCCCTTCGCCGGGGTTTTGGTTGACCGGCTTGACCGCAGGCAGGTGCTGGTGTGGACGCAGACGCTGGCCATGATTCAGTCGTTTGCGCTGGCCGCTCTGACGCTTTCAGGTCACATCACCGTCGGCTGGATTCTGGCTTTGGCGGTCATGCAGGGAGTTATCAACGCATTCGACATGCCGGGGCGCCAGGCCTTCATGGTGCAGATGGTGGGCGACCGCGCCGATCTGGGCAACGCCATCGCCATCAATTCGTCGATGGTGAACGTGGCGCGGCTGATCGGCCCGTCGCTGGCCGGGCTGGTGATTGCGGCGACCAGCGAGGGCTGGTGCTTTCTGATCGACGGCATCAGTTACATCGCGGTGATTGCCTCGCTACTCATGATGCAACTGAATGTTCCCGCCGTTCGCCGGGCGGCGACATCGACCTTCCATGAGTTGAAAGAGGGCTGGAGCTATGTTTCGGGATTCCTGCCCATCCGCACGATCCTCTCGCTCTTCGCCGTCGTGAGCCTGATGGGCATGCCCTTTGTGGTGTTGATGCCGATTTTTGCGGCCCGGGTGCTGCACGGCGGGCCACACACGCTGGGGTTTCTGATGGGGGCGATGGGTGTGGGCGCGCTCGTCTCCGCGCTGTCACTAGCTGCACGCAAGAGCGTGCGCGGACTGATCCGCATGATTCCGATTGCCGCGGCCGTGTTCGGGCTGGGGCTGATCGGTTTTGGGCTGTCCCACGTCTTCTGGCTTTCGATGCTGATGGTGCTAGTGACGGGCATGGGCATGATGCAAGGGATGGCGGCGAGCAATACGATCATCCAGACGCTGGTGAGCGAAGACAAGCGCGGCCGCGTGATGAGCTACTACACCATGGCCTTCGTGGGGATGGCGCCGTTCGGCAGCTTGCTGGCAGGAGCGATGGCTCATGCCATCCCGTCAACCCCGATCTGGATTGCGACGGGAATGGTGTTGAGCGGCGCGCAATGGACGGTGACGATCAACGGCCTGGTGGTGGTGGTGGGCGCGGCGTGGTTCTTCACGCGGCTGCCGGCGCTGCGGCGCGTGGTGCGGCCGATCTACGAGGAGATGGGAATTATTCCGGCCGCGAGGGAGATGGCGGCGGAACAGATGCAATCGTGAAAGGCCAGCTTTCAGCTATTAGCCCACATTTCCATTTTGAGTTGTGATTCTGAATCCTCGGATCGTCGCAATCGTCAATGTTTATGAGGGTGCAAGCGCGATCGAGGCGCCCCAGAGATCGGGACCCAATGGGTGAGATACAAAAGCGACCCTTTCAGCTCTCCTTCAACGCTTCTCTCAGGGTCGATTTCCAGCGTTCCCGCGTCACCTCTGACGGCGGGCTGATTCTAGTGCGTGAGTTGGACGAGCGATTGGGCTTCGGCGAACTTGCGGCAGAATGCCTTGCCGACAGGCGTGCGAAGAACACACAGTTACCGATGGTCGATCTGCTACGCCAATCGGTGTACAGCCGTTTGGCTGGATACGAAGAGGTGAACGATGCCGAACGCCTGGCCCAGGACCCGAGCTTCCGTCTGATCGGCTCGGAGAAGATTTGGGATCGCGGCGCAGCCATTGCCGACCGGATAGGGGGTGCGGATGTGGCAAAGGGAATCAAGGGAATAGTAAGGAGGTACGGAGAGGTGTCAACGAAAACACTCGAAAAACCGCACCTTTTTGTCCGGTTGGCTCGATGAAGGAGCGCAGGTCTCTGGCGACCTTCAGGAGCTGCATTGCTTCGTCGGGAGGCGGCCGGGTGTACACTGGCTGCGATTGGGCCCCAAAATGGGGATTCCCGTTTTTTAGCTCACAGTAGAGCTGTTCTGGGAAGTCGGAAATCCACGCGCAAGGTTGCAAGAGATGGGGAGATCACAAAGGAGGCGTGGTAAATTGAAGATTCCAGAGGTTACTCCGCTAAGGTTACTCGTCGTTTCCATCGGGGTCTTCTTGATCGTTCCGTTGGGATGGTGTTTTTTGTGGCTTCCCTACTTTGCCGAGAAGCCGCCTTGGTTCTTTCGGTGGACCTGGCTTTTGTCCAAACTGTGGTACTGCGGGCCAATAGTTATTTTCCCCTGCGGGCTCGCATTTCTGACCTATCTAGCATGGTGGATAACAAAGAGCGAGCCTCAATGGCCGGTTCGCAAATCGATGCAGAAGTAGGACGGCCCCAAAATTCAGTCTTTCCCAGCGGGCGTCATTTCAAACGATTGCCCGCTTTTATAGCTCAACCATGATCTCTCCGGTGAATACTCCGCGTAAGTGTGCGATTAGCCACTAGCTTTCAGCCTTCAGCTCGATCGTGCTTGAACCGGTGGCGACGATCTGCGCGACGAAAAAGCTGAAGGGCAAGAGCTAAGAACCAGAAGCTTACTGCATCACGCCACACAGATGGACGTGCAGGCCGAGTTCGGCGAGCATGGCGGCTTTGGTTGCAAGGGCGTTGTCCGCGATCTCGGCTGTGGGCGCGTAGGCCACATTCACGTGGTTGGCGCGGTGGCGGGCCATCATCTGATTCTGGCTTACGCCATGCAACACAACGTGAACGATGGGCCATTGCACCGTGGTTTCGCGCCAGCGGCGTTCGGTTTCGGCCGCAGGTAAGCTGACGGCAGTGCCACGGCCCAGATCGGCATGAAGTGCACCGCCTTCGACAAAGACCCGGCTCCAAACGATCTCACCGGGCCTACCGATGCCTTTGAGCGATCCGCCGCCAAGCGGGAAGTACATGGCCGGCTGCCGCTCGCTGGTGGCGCCTGCATAGCCGCCGACAAAGTGATTGGCCGGCGCGGCGCCGGAGATTTGCAGCAACCAGACAAAGGCATCGATTTCTTCACGGCCGGCGGCGCCTTCGCCGGAACCAATGGAACCGGCGCCTTTGTAGTGCTCGCCCCAGCGCACATCGTGGAGCGTAGTCGAGGGATCGAGACCCAGCGCCTTCCAGCAGCGGTTGGTGATCAACGCATCGACGCCGGCGCACTCGTCGACTTCATTGAAGTGCGGGAGTGGCCCGCCGGCATACAACTCGGCTTTATTCTCGTCAAAGACCGGCGGACGATCGGCATTGTTCAGCATGCCTTCAGCGAGATCGGATGCAGGCACCATGTCCTTGAGCCCCTGTTGATACTGGATGCCGATGGCGTCGCAGCCAAACTCGTGAGCGATGTGAACAGCCGCGATGTACATGCTGCACTGGCCGAGCACCTGGTCGAGCGTCAGGTCTGTCGCGGGATCCTTGCCAAAGGCGAATTTGACGCCTTTGGCCACGAGCCACTGATAAACCGCCTGCGCCTCGGCGTCGCTGACCGTGCGCATCCTGGCCACCAGGGCCGACTGGCTCAGCCGCTCCTTGAAGATTCCGGAGGGATTCAGCAATTCGTCGTCGATGATGGCGTTGTACATGCCCATGCACCCTTCATCGAAGACACCCATGATGGCCTTGCGACGTTTGAGATCGGCGGCAAGCTTGGCGCCCAACTGCACGCTGGCGGCGGGCAGCTTGCTCTGGTCGAGCGGATGAACGTGCGAAAGATCGTGCGTGATCTTGCCATCGCGCAGCCACTGGTCGAGCGCATCCCGGAAGTAGGCGTCGGTAAAGTCCTTGCTCCAGATGGACGAGAACGGCTTGCCGGCCTTGACCAGCGAGCCATTGAGATTGAGCAGCCCAACGAGTCCTGGCCATTGTCCCGACCAGTTGGCAACGGTCAGTATCGGCCCCTGGTGGCTGCGCAGGCCGGGCAGGACATGATGGCTGTACTGCCACGCAGCAGTGGCAAAGACGAGCCTGGCCTGGGGATGAATCTTCATGAAGACATCCATGCCCATGCGCTGCGACGAGATGAAGCCGTGCTTTTCCTTCTCGTTGTACGGATGAGCGCGCACGAGCATGTAGCCCTTTTGCGCGAAGGCCGCCGTGAGCATTTGTTCCATGTCCCGCTGTGCCGGCCAGCACACCTGATTGGCCGAGAGGCGCAGATCGCCGCTGGTGATCAGCAGCACTTCATTCGCTGCAGGCTTGGTTGCTTCCTGATTTCCTGTTGCCATGTTGATCTCATCCCTAGACATGAATTCGCGAACGCCAAGGAGAAATATACACCTGAGCGCAGGGTGAGGCTGGCGGTTCCGGACGGTCAGGATGGAATCGATTCCGCGCCTTGGAGCAAAGGGCCAGCGAGCAGCAGATATGTCGCGCAAGAAAACTCGGCTGCAAATTGTGCTGCGCGGGGCCGGCATTAGCGCCACGGAGGCTGCTAGCCGCAATCAGCGCTGCCCGACGGTGCTATCGGCAGAGCGCCGCTCGACTTGTCAGGCGAAGTGCTTCAAGAAAGCGACGACAAGAGGATATGTGTCGTGGTACATGGTGCCAACTTGAAAGGTAAAGAAGAATATGACCACAAAGAAACTTCTGGGATGCCTGGAGCTCCATGAAAAAGTCAATGCACGCATCCACTTGCGGAAAGGAGGGATCAATTCAAGCCATGCGAGCCCGACTCCGAGCAAAGCCCCCGCCAGAACGTCTGTGGGCCAGTGGAAACCGAGATAGAGCCGCGGGAAGCAAATGATCACGGTGACCCACAGGTACGCGAGCAGACCAATGCGCCACGATACGAAGCTGACACCCGTGGCCACAAGAAAGAAAAGCATGGCATGATCGCTGGGGAACGAACTCCAATCGAAGAGAATCTGCGTACCGGCCACCGGCGGAAGAAAATGCAGACTTGGAGTGGCGATTGGCCTGAGCCGGAATGGCAGTAAATGAGCGAAGAGCCGGGCGCACAGAACGGAGATGATCGTCCCGGGAATGATCGTGGCGACAATGAGTTCTGCCCCCTTCCGTACCTGGCCTGGGCGCTCCGGGTCGAACAAAGCGTACCAGACAAACAACATCAAGGCCCCTCCACGGAACAACTCGGAACTCGCAGCAAAATCCATGGCCCAATCAAATGCGAACGATTTATGCGCGAAATTGTTTAGAAGGTGTTCGATTCCAAAGTCGAAGGGATTTTGCCAAGCGGAACAGCCGATGGTCTGAAGGAACATGGAGAGCCCCAATGAAGAAACCGCAGAACATGGGTACGTTCTCGACGATCCTGTTTCAACTTACCGATCAGAGCGCTGAATTTCCCTAAATATTAACTTAAGGTTCACTCAGCTGTAACTCTCCTTAAATATATCTCTTTTTGGCGAGCACACAACTACACAAAGGGGTTAGCCCTTGAAGGGGAGCCGATCAGATCGTTGTGGATGTTGCATTTGCGCCGAAATCCGGCGCCGGGGACTCCTCGCCGCGGACCGCCAGCCTTGGGGCTTATGATGGCCTTGAGCTTGCCGTTGGCGCCCGGCTTGCCTGTCCCTCCATGTCGCACAAATCAGCCAAATCGCAGATCGCCTCCGGCAAATCCGTGGCTTCCCGGCAAGAACGCCCGGGCAGGAAGCCCTCAACGATTGAAGAGAATGTGCGCTCCTCCGCGCCCCAATCGGCGGGCAAGGCTGCGGCATCGGCACCGCCCACAGTTCCAGGCAGATGGCTGGTTACGGCGTTGTGTGGGACGATTGCGGCCGCGACTCTTTGTGGATGGTTCGCCTTGTGCCTCCTTTTCTGGCAAGGGAGCTGGCAGTTGCTCTATCACCCGGCGGCGACAGTTGCACGCACGCCGGCCAGCGCGGGATTGGCCTTCGATGCGGTGGAATTTGCGTCAACCGGCGCAGGTGTGGCGCGGCTGAAAGGCTGGTGGATCCCGGCGACGAGTGGAGCTGCGATGAGCCGGTTCACCGTGGTTTATCTGCACGGCCAAAACGGCAATCTGGGAGACACAGTGGACGCGCTGGCCCGGTTGCATGCGGTGGGCGTGAATGTGCTGGCCTTCGATTATCGCGGCTATGGCGAGAGCGAGTTCGCGAGGCCCAGCGAAGCACACTGGCGCCAGGATGCTGAGTGGGCGCTCGAATACCTTGCTGGGACACGGCACATTGACGCTGGAACGATTGTGCTGGATGGCGCGGGCCTTGGCGCAAATCTGGCCCTTGAAGTGGCCGCCACGCATCCCGAGTTGGCCGGTGTGGTTGCGGAGTCGCCCGTGGCAGATCCGGTGAATGCGATCTTTGGCGATCCGCGGGCGCGGCTGGTTTCGGCGCGGCTGCTGGTGCGGGACCGCTACGATCTAGATGCGGCGGCTGGGTCGCTGCGCGTTCCGTCGTTGTGGTTTGAGCGGCCTATGCAGGACGAGGAGTCAGAAGCGTACGCGAAGGTGGCTGCGCGGAAGATGATCGTGTGGGTGAATCCAGGCGCAGACGCGAACAAACAATTTGAGGAGGCGGTTTCGCGGTGGTTGGACGAGATGCCGGTTCGTTAGCACGCATCACAAGAGCAACCGCAGGTCCCCTTCGGCAAGCTCAGGGCAGGCTTTCGACTTCGTCCGCCACGGCGGACTCCACTCAGGATGAGAACCGAATCCTTTATGCCGCAATCAATCCTCACCGCACGATGTCCCGATGCAGCGCCTTGACCTGATAGCCGGCCTTTTCGAGCCGTTTGCCGATCTCTTCG
Organism: uncultured Acidobacteriaceae bacterium; assembly: GCA_963836525.1. Lineage (GTDB taxonomy): Bacteria > Acidobacteriota > Terriglobia > Terriglobales > Acidobacteriaceae > Telmatobacter. The sequence goes on along the minus strand of CAWIJW010000009.1, from coordinate 279,337 downwards.
GCCATCATCACGCTGCGGTGCTGGCCACCGGTGCAGCCAAAGGCCACGGTCAGGTAGCTCTTGCCTTCCTCCACGTAGTGCGGGAGCAGGTAAAGCATGAGCTTGGTCACGCGATCGAGAAACTCTCTTGTCTGCGGGAATCCGCGCACGTAGGCGGCGACTTTGGGATCGAGCCCAGTCTTCTTACGGAACTTCGGGACGAAGTGCGGATTGGGCAAGAAGCGCACGTCGAAGACCATGTCCGCGTCCAGCGGGACGCCGTTCTTGAATCCGAAGCTCAGGCAGGAAACCAGCAGGCGCTTGCTTTCGTCCTGATAGCCAAAGCGGGCCAGGATGTCAGCACGCAGCTCGTGCACGTTGAAGTTTGATGTGTCGATGAGCGTGTCGGCGACGTTGCGGATGGGATCGAGTAGTTGACGCTCTTCGACAATGGAGCGCCAGACCGTCTCTGACTGGCCGAGCGGGTGCGGGCGCCGCGTTTCAGAGAAGCGGCGGACCAGCACCGCGTCCTGGGCATCAAGAAAAACCACGCGAGTGTGCAGTAGTCTCTTGACGCTTTTCAGGATATCGGGCAGGCGGTCGAGGGTGGCGCCCTCGCGAACGTCGACTACGATCGCTGCCCGTTCCACCTCGGTGGACTTGCTGACGAGGCCGGCAAAATGGGGCAGCAATTCCAAGGGCAGATTGTCGACGCAGTGGTATCCCAGATCCTCAAAGGCGTTGAGCGCAGAAGCTTTGCCCGCGCCGGAGATTCCGGTGACAATGACCAGTTCCTTGGCTGGTTTGGCGGCCGGTTTCTGCCTGCGGGAGGCTGTCCGCGGTTTGGCCGCTCTCGGCGGGGATCTTCGGGGCGTCATGGGTTTCATCCTACACCGGAGGACGAGCCCTGCTCTTGCGATGACCTGTTGACTAGCGCTGACGCGGCCGGATTCAGGCTCAAGAGGCGTTCAGAGTCAAGACTCGTTCAGGCATTGGGCGCAAGTACCCAGTGGCCCGCCTGCGCAAGTTCAAGCGCCCGCTCCGGATCCAAAGCAGGCGAGAACAGCGGTCCCTGGCCCGAGGCGCAGCCCATGCGTACGAGCGCCGCGACCTGTTGCGGAGTCTCGATCCCCTGGGCAACGATTCGCACGCCCAGCGTGTTGCCGAGGCGAATCAGGGACTCGAGCACGGCCAGTTGCCGGCCAGGCGAAAGCGCGGCCGCGGTGAGCCTGGGAGCAAGCTTGATCATGCCAACAGGGAGGTGCACCAGATGATTCAGACGGCGCAAGGCTGCTTCCGAAGTCGTCAATGGCCACGCGCACCTGCCAATCCGCCAAACGCTGCAGAACGGCGACCGCTGCGTCAGGGTTCTCATTGAAGGCGCTCTCCGGCGCCTCAAACCAGAGCCGCGAGGCATCAGCGCCACTGAGCGCAAGAGCCTTCATCAGATGCGCGATCAGGTCAGGATGGTAGAGTTGCCGGCGCGTGAGGTTGACGGTCAGCATGAGCTCCTGCTCCGGCAGGCGATCGCTCCAACTGCGCAGTTGGGCGCATACTGTTTCGAGCGTCTCCCGCCCCAACTGGTTGGAAAGCCCGGTGTCTTCGGCTACGCCCAGCAGGTCGTAAGAACTATCAACCGTCCCGTCTACGCGGCGCAAGCCAAGAAGCGATTCGAATCCTTCCAGTCTGCCGTCGGCGAGGCGGTAGATGGGCAGATACTGGAAAACGAATTGCCGCTTGTCCACCGCGGAACGGAGTTCGCGCTCGCGCTCCTGCTGGCTGGTGACGCAGACCTCGAGGTGTTTGTCGAAGATTTCGTAGCGGCCGCCGCCCGCCTGTTTGGCGCGGTACATGGCAAAGTCGGCGTCGCGGACGAGCAGATCGGTTGTGGTGTGGTCCGGCCCGGCCATGACCGCGCCGATGCTGGTGCCGGCGTGGACGACGTGCCCGAAGATGTCAAAAGGCCGGTCCATCTCCCGCAGGATGCGGCCAACCACGATCTCAAGGTCGTAGGTGGTGAGAATATTCTCCACCAGAACCGCAAACTCGTCCCCTCCGAGCCGCGCGGCCGAGTCCTGTGGACGCAGCGAGGCGCGAAGCCGCCCGGCAACCGCGATCAGCAAAGCATCGCCCGCGGCGTGGCCGAGTTCGTCGTTGACTTGCTTAAAGCGATCAACGTCAAGATAGAGGACACCACAGCCATGCTCGGGATCGCGCAGGCGCCGGTTGAGCGTGAGGTTGACGCGGTCAAGGAATAGCGCCCGGTTGGGCAAACCGGTGAGCACGTCGTGCATGGCGTCGTGTTGCAGCTTTTCTTCAGTCTGCCTGTGCTCGCCGATATCGCGAAAAGTGAAGACATAGCCGACTCTGGCGCCATCGACGAGCAGCGGCGCGATCTGCATGCTTACGTCGACAAGGTCGCCAGCCTTGTTGGTGCGCACCGTTTCCATGGTGGCGAAGCCGTGGTCGTCGACAGATTTGAGCAGTGCGGAATTCTCGTTGAATCGCGTCTCCGGCACTATGAGTTCGCGCAGGCTGCCGCCGCCAGCCTCCTCAGCGGTGTAGCCGAACATGCGGGTAAACGCCGGATTGGTGTACAGCACATGATTCTGGTGCTCGATGGCGACGGCCTCGGGAAGGCTAGACAGCACGTCCTCCATCAGACGCGATTTGGGAGCGCGCTCCCGTTCGCTGGGATGGGCCACGATGACGGCCTCGCGCAGCTCCGGGTTCAGAATGCTGTAGGTGCCCTCAACGGGCATCAAGCTGCCGCTTTTAGCCGGAAGAGTGGCGTGAAAGGGGCTGCCGCGCTGGGTGCCGGTCAACAGCGTTTGCGGCTCCGCCGTGCCCGGGAAAAGTCCCCAGAGAACGTCTTCGACCGGGCGGGGAACCCACTCGCTCTCGGTCAGACCCAGCATCTGGCGCGCTTCGGCGTTGGCAAAAACAATCTTCCCGGCACGCTCCAGAAACACCAGAACGGGCAGGCCGTCGAGCACCTCCCGCTGCGCATCGGGGTTCGCGTTTTTGTAGAGATTCAACCCCATGGCCCCCTGGGAACCGCCGCAACTCCCGCTTGCGAGGGCTCCGCTTCCGGATCGGATCCGTCCTTTGATTTAGCTGTCGCCTTAGTTCGGATCGTATGCGACTCAGTGGTTCTTCACCATCCCCAAAATCGGTCAGCAAATGCAACCAAAGTCCGCTACGGCGCGCATTTCGCGAAAGGTTGCCGTGGTGCGGCGGGCGCTCACGGTTTCGCAATGCAAGGCAGACGCGGGGACGGCATGGCATTGCGCCACGTCAACGAGAACCGTGCGGCCGACAGAAACGCGATCCCGCCGGATAGAGGACGATCGCCCTCTATGGGATTTCCACCAACTCCATCTGACCGTCGCGCCGGCGATGGAGCACAAACATGTCTCCTGCCGCGGTATGAAAGATGAGCAGATCACGATCGCGGAATTCGGCGTCCTTGACGGCCTCCTCAATGGTCATCGACTTGAGCGCGATGGCATCCCCACTCTTGATGATGTGCGGTTCGACCACTGTGGCGCGGGCGGGGAAGGAGTGGACGGCGATGGAGGCTCGCGCTTTGCCGGTGAGGCGAGCAGGCTTTGCCTCTTCGTCTTCGGTGGACATCTCGGCACGCGCCTTGGGACGCGCAACCGGGGGAGCCGTGAGCACCTTCTCGCCTTTTGGCAGACGCTTACTCACCAGGCGGCGATCGCGGTAGCGGTGGGCCTGGTGTTCGGCGTGCTCCATGGCCTCGCGGAGCGCCGCAACCGGCGTGTCGGCCTTGCCGGTGGCGGCGAATTTCTGCAGACGGGCCTGCACGGTGAGTTCGACGATGTGGACGTGCCGTTGCGCACTAAACGTGATGCTGGCGCGCGCCGTCCGGCCCAGGATTCGGCCGATGCGCTCCATCCCCTCCTCGGCCTGCGCACGCAGAACCCTGGAGATTCTTCCTTTTCTGGCGGTCATTGCCACGTCCATGGTCGCCTCCGCTTGGTATCGTCCACCCGCCGTCGGAATCCGGCGTTTGTGGAGCACAGTATATGACGAAGCAGCTACTAGCTTCTAGCCTCTAGCTACTAGCTCTTCGATTTCCGTGCCTGCCGCCGCGTCTTTGGCGCGATTTCAGGGAACGACTATTCATTTAAGACCGTGCAGGGTAACCGCGTTCGGACGTCTGCCGCAGCCGGGCTAGAAGCTAGAAGCTAAGAGCTAGAAGCTGATTTTTCAAATCTCCCAGCGCAACAGAACGGTGCCCACGGTGAAGCCCGCGCCTACGGCAGCCAACAGCACGAGATCGCGCTTCTTGAGCTTGCCTTCTTCGATGGCCGTTTCCATGGCTAACGGGATGGTTCCGGCCGAGGTGTTGCCGTACTTTTCGATATTGATAATGACACGGTCCGGGTCCAGACCCAGCCGATCCGCAGTGGCAGTGATGATGCGCTTGTTGGCCTGGTGGGGAATGAAACAGCCCAGGTCTTTGCCCGTCACGCCGTTGCGCTCGAGAAGCTTTAAGGTAGCTTCGGCCATCTTGCGCACGGCGAATTTATACACGGCAGGCCCGTCCTGGTAGATGTAATGCCACTTCTTGTCGACAGTCTCGTGGGTCGAGGGATTCAGGCTTCCGCCGCCCTTGAGGTTGAGGCTTACGCCGCCCGAACCGTCGATTTCGTTGATGGAATCGATGAAGCCTATCTCGCCCTCTTCAGCAGGCTCCAGCAGCACAGCCCCGCCGCCGTCGCCAAAGAGCACGCAGGTGGCCCGGTCGGTGTAGTCGGTCATGCGCGTGTTGGCGTCAACGCCGCAGACCAAAACCTTACTATGCGCACCACTCTCGACCATCTTCACGCCGGCGAGCAGCGCATAGACGAACCCTGAGCAGCCACCTGAAACGTCGAATCCCCACGCGCCTTTGGCGCCGATCTTGTCCTGCACCAGGCAGGCCGTGGAGGGAAACATCATGTCGGGCGTCACCGTGCCGACGATAATCACTTCCAGGTCGCCTGGCGAGATGCCGCGCGCGGCAAGGCACTTTTTCGCGGCCTCCACGCAAATATCGCTCACGCCCAGGCCTTTGGCCAGCACATGCCGTTCGCGGATTCCGGTGCGCGTCATGATCCACTGGTCGCTGGTCTCTACCATTCTTTCGAGGTCTTGATTGGTCAGAACGTCGGGAGGGACGTAAGTCCCCAGCGCCGTAATCTTGGCGCGCCGGCCCACGATGGGGCGAACGGTAAGGCTCAATGCAATTCTCCTTGCGGCGCAGACACCGGTGGGGGACCGGCTCGCCGCCTAAAAGGGTCAGGAATCAAGAAAAGTGCCAAAAAAGTACCGGGTGACCTACTGCGCCCGTACTAGCCCGTTACCGTTGCTTCCTTCCGGACCTGGCGGGGTTGGCGGGATTACGTCGCGTAGGACCCGGCACTGATTGATTTTAGCACTTGGGAGGCGAGCAGGAGGCAGATGCGAAGGCGGCTCCACTTTATTGCTGGATGCACTCTGCAACATCGAATTGCGGTTCGTTATCGCAGCCCCACCAAGCCTGTGACGGATTGGATCAGCTTGGCGGGATCGTAGCCCACACCGTCCTTGAAGACCGTTTCGACTTTTTCGATGTTCTCAATCTTCTCGGCAGGATTGCCGCCCAGCACGACGAGGTCGGCTGTTTTGCCTGGAGCAATGGATCCGATGGCCGCGTCCTTGCCCATGTATTTTGCGCCGTTCAAGGTAGCGATCTGGATCGCTTCGACCGGCGTGAAGCCAGCCTCGACGAGCAGCTCGATGTTGCGCTGATCGCCAAAGCCCGGGACAACCGCGCCGTAGCCGGTGGGATCGCAGCCGGCCATCAGCAGCCCGCCGGCCGAAACAAATTCGCGTTCAAACTGCATCTCGATCTTCAGCAACCTGGGACCTCTAATGCGCTGCAGCAAATCGGGGTTCCCTCCCTGCTCAGCTATGTCCGCGCGCTTCGCCAAATAACTCCTCTCGGCCGCGGGGGTGAGCATCTTCAGCTCCTCGTTTTCAAACGTCATGGGCGGTCGATTGGGAATGAAGGGCTCAAGAACGGCCAAGGTGGAGGTAATTGCGACATGATGCGCGACAAGATCGAGGATCATCGCCAGCACCTCGGGTCCCGCAACGTTAACATTCGTCTCCAGGGACTCCTCGGCGGCTTTAGGATCGGGGCAAACGTCGGGTTGCTTGCCGGGATAGAACTCGGTGTCGACGACGATTCCGTGCTCCAGATTGTCGATGCCCAGCTCGGCGGCCTCCTTGAATCCGATGGAGCAAAGATGACCGGTAACCTTGAGCCCACGGAAGTGCGCGTGGCGGATGGCCGCCTTCAGCTCATCCACAGTCAGGTAGTTGTAGGCCTTGAAGGAGGTCACGCCTTCCGAAGCCCAGTAGTCAACCGTTCGCGCAGCGTCGTCCGCGTCGGTGAGTTGATGCATTTGAACAGCGAATGAGCCTTTGCCTTCGAGGTACGGGCCGGTCACGTCGAGCTTGGGCCCCGGGACCAGCCCGGCGTCAATCTGCTTCTTCAGCTCGAGGTCGGTGTAGGGCTCCAGACTTCCCGCGGTGCGCGCGGAGGTGACGCCACCGGCCAGATACAGGCGCGGCGCGCTGTCCGCCATCTCTCCGTAAAGCGCTTTGCCGCCTTCGGGCCGTGCAGGCAACGGATAGAAAAGATGCTCGTGCATGCCGACGATACCCGGGATCACGGTTTTGCCTGTCAGATCGAGAGCCTTCGCATTCGGCGGATAGGGGATGGACGGGTTGGCCGGCTGAACGGCGATGATCTTGTTGCCGGCGATTTCGATGCGCATGTCCTGCTGCGGTGCGGCGCCGGTACCGTCGATGAGGATCACGTGCTCAAGCACCAGCACAGGTGCGATTTCCTTAATATAGGGTGCGAGCGGAGAGGGTTGCTGCTGGGCCGCTAACGAAACTGCAAGCGGCAAAACGATTGCGAGGAATGCGATGCGAAGCGATGTTTTCATGGCGAGACCATTCAGCAATGGATCGAGATCAGTTTTGACAGTTTCAATCGGCGAAATGAAACTGTCAATCGCAAACCACACCACAGGCGCGAGTTCCGCCCCCCTTATCCACAAAGGCACCTGTGATCGGCGTTGACCCTGCGATTCAGCACTCGTAAAGTCTGTAGTGAAGTGGTGAACTGTTCCGTGCGTGCGGTGGTTGGCGAAGCTGCCGCCGGACGTTAAGGTGTTAGTGTGCGTGGGCCCATCGAACCGGAGTGGAAATGCTGAAACTAAAGAAGATCCACATCCTCGGCTTCAAGAGCTTTTGCGAGCGCACAGAGGTGACGGTAGCGGGCACAGGGATTGCCGTAGTGGTGGGGCCGAACGGGTGCGGGAAGTCGAACATCCTGGATGGGGTGAGCTGGGTGCTGGGTGAGCAGAGCGCAAAGACCTTGCGCGGCTCGCACATGCAGGACCTGATTTTTTCTGGGACGGGCGACCGCAAGCCGCTAGGCATGGCCGAGGTCACGCTGACCATGATCGATCCCGAGGTCTACGAGGGCCCGGTGCCGGTGGAGCCGGAGGTGGTGGTCGATCACGAGGGGCCCGCCGATTGGGACGAAGAGACCCTGCGCCGCCGGCGTGCGGCCGAAGCCGAGGAGATCATCGCCAGCGAGCAGCCTGGCCAAGTAATGGAAGAGGAAGCCCAAGAAAGTTCCGCGCAACCGGAAGCGACTGATATCTCCGATCAAAAGACCACTCCCACCCAGGGCGTGGTGCTCAAGATCCGCCGCCGCAGGTTCCAGAGCACTCCGCAAAAAGGCGAGGTGGTGATCACGCGGCGCCTATTCCGCACCGGCGAAAGCGAGTACCTGTTGAATGGCAAGCTCTGCCGCCTTCGCGATATTCAGGACATCTTCATGGGCACGGGGTTGGGGCCGGAGAGCTACGCGATCATCGGGCAGGAGCGTATCGGGCAACTGCTCAGCTCAAAGCCTTACGAGCGGCGGGCCCTCATCGAGGAGGCGGCCGGCGTGACGCGCTTCAAGACCAAGAAGCGGCTGGCCGAGCTGCGCCTGGAGAGCGCGAAACAGAACCTGGCCCGCGTGGACGACATCTTTGAAGAGGTCACGCGGCAGATGAACAGCCTGAAGCGGCAGGCGGCTAAGGCTGAGCGCTTTGCTGCGGTGCGCGAAGAACTGCGGAGGCGTCTGCGCGTGGTGCTGGCCAGTCGCATGGCCGCGATGGACGCGGATCAGGCTCGGCTGGAGCAGGAGATTCGGGCGCTGACGGAGCGCATCAATGATTCGGTCGAACTGATCGGCCATCAGGAAGCGAGCCAGCACGCGCTCACTGAGCGCGGATACGAGTTGGACCGCGAAGGCGAGGCGGCGCGAACCAAGGCGGGCGAAGCGGCCGTCGAGCTGGAAAGAGCCACGGCGCGGGAGCGCAGCAATGCGGAGCGCGTGAGCGAGCTGGATGCACGGATTGCGGCGTGGGGCACGGAGTTGGAGCAGACCCGGGCGCAGATGGCGGGAATCGAGGAGGAGCGCGCGCAGCAGCGCAGCTTCCTTGAGACGGCGGCCGGAGAGGCGCGCGAGTTTCACCAGAAAGTGGAGGCGCGGCAGCAGGAAGCCAGGACCGCGGCGGAGGAGGTCTACACCGCCGAGCGGGAGCTGGAAGCCGAGCGCCGCCACGCCATGCACCTGCTTACACAAGCCAGCAATGCGCGCAACTTCATTGCGCAGGGCGAAGAAAGCCTGGCGGCGCTGGAGCGTGAGGCGGAGCGGCTTGAAGCGGAAATGGGCCAGGCGCGCGGCGAATTGGAGCATCTGGGCGGACAGATCGGCGAGTCGCGGCTGCGTTTTGAGGCGGCGGACGCGACACTGAAACGGTTGGAGGACGAGATTGCCGCGCTGCGCGAGAACTTGCAGAGTAAGCGGTCGGACGAAGGCGCGCGGCGCACCCTGGCTAACCAACTGCGCAGCGAGCAGGCAACCGTTGCGGGGCGGCGCGACTCGCTCAACGCCCTCATTCGCAATCACGGCTACGCGACAGACACGGTGCGGCGGCTGTTGAAGCCGGGAGCGCTGGGACCCTCGGCGGCGCCGGTGGGTACATTGGCGGACTTCCTGGAGGTAAGCGGCGAGCACGAAGGCGTGGTGGATGAGTTCCTGCGCGAAGAGTTGAACTACGTGGTGGTAGAGAGCTGGGGGGCGGCGGAAGAGGGCGTGCGCGTGCTGAAGACGAGCGATGGCCGGGCGACATTCCTGGTTCACTCCGATGCACAGGGCGTGCTGTTCGAGACGGGCGAAGGCCCAGTGAATGAGCCGGGCTTGACGCCGCTGCGCGAGGCTATCAAGGTGCTGAACGGATTTGGGCGCTCGCTCGAAGCGGTTCTGCCCAAGTTGCGGCACGGCTATATTGCGGAGAATGCCGTCGAGGCGCAACGGCTGGCGTTGCGCTATCTACACGCCTATTTCCTCACGCCGGAGGGCGAGTGCTTTCATCGCTCCACGGTGACAGGCGGCAAGCCGGCCAGCGAGGGACCGTTGGCGTTGAAGCGTGAACTACGCGAGACCGAAGGGCGGCTGGACAAGCTGGAGCGAGAGCTGGCGCAGGCGGAGAAGGAAGCCGAAGCACTGATGCGCGCTATCGAAGAGTTGACGGCGCAATTGGAGACGGGCGGCGAGGAGCGGCGGCAGGCGGAGAGCGAAGCGGCCAACCTGGGCGCGGCACTGAAGCAGATGGAAGCCGAAGCGCAGCGCATTGAGCGGCGCATGCAGGAGTGGCAGGCGCAGGCCGCGCGCAACAAGGACGCACGCGAAGCCAAGGGGCAGTCGATTGCGGAGAAGCGCGAGGAGGCGGCGCAGCTGGAGGCCGAGCATGCGCAGGCAGAGAGCAGCCTGAACGCGCAGCAAGCGCAACTGGAGGTCCTGCGCCAGAAGCGCGAGACGCTGCAGCAGGAAGCGGCACAGATGACGGCAGAGCTGGCCGGCCTGGAGGAGCGGCGACGCGGCGCGGAAGCGGCCTTCCAGCGCATCGATCGGCTCTACGCAGACCTTGACCGTCGCGTGCAGGCGAGCGAGCAGCAGCGCACTGCAGCGGTGGCGGAGCGCGAGCAGCGCGTGAGCGAAAATGCAGAGCTCGTTCAGCGCCAGACGGAGCATTCCGCCGCGCGGACGGAAGCGCTGGCGCAGGCGCAGTCGCTTGCCGAGCAGGCGCAGGCGCTGCGCCAGCAGTTGGCGGAGATGGAGACGCAACTCAAGAGCGGGCGGGCTGCGCTAGACCAGTTGCGGGAGGATCGGGCCGGGCTTTCGAGCGAGCTGGCCAAGCTGCGCTCCGATGTGGAGCATTTGGAGGCAAGCTGCCTCGCCGAGGTCAACGTCGAGGCACAAGTGCTGCGCGCCGACGCGGAGATCGGGCGGCTCGCCGGCGAGGAACTGGCCGCCGAGGAAGAGACCTGCCGCGCGCTGCGCCAGCGGCTTGACCAAATGGGTCCTGTGAACATGATGGCGCTCGACGAATACAAAGAGACGGCGGAGCGCCATGGGTTCCTGGAAACGCAACGGCAGGATCTGATCGAGTCAATCGAGAACACGCAGGAAACGATCAAGGAGATCGATCATATTTCGCGGACCAAGTTCGACGAAGCGTTCACGAAGATCAACGAGAATTTCGGCAAGGTGTTTGTGCGGCTGTTCCAGGGCGGGCAGGCCTTCCTGCGTGTGAGCGACGAGGAGAACCAGGATGACAGCGGACTCGACATTGTGGTATCGCCGCCGGGCAAGAAGCTGCAAAACGTTTTGCTGCTCTCGGGTGGCGAAAAGGCGCTGGCAGCGCTGGCTCTGCTGATCGGCATCTTCCAGTTCCGGCCCAGCCCGTTCTGCGTGCTCGATGAGGTGGACGCGGCGCTGGACGAGACCAACGTGGGCCGGTTCGCCGACCTGCTGCACTCGCTCAGCCACGACACGCAATTCCTCATTGTGACTCACTCCAAGCGCATGATGCAGGCCGCCGATATGATCTACGGCGTGACCATGCAGGAGCCGGGCGTGTCGAAGGTCGTGAGCGTGCGCCTCGGACACCGGGAGCAGAAGCGGGCGACGGCGTGAAAGACAGCTATTAGCTTTTAGCTGTTGGCTCTTAGCTTCGATGGTGGCGAGTTGACGGTTGTGGCTTCCCAGGTCTCAAAATCGAGACCTGGGGCACCCGCTTGGGCCGTGGCAGCGTTGGCGGCTGTGGGTTCCCACCCTAGCCGCAAAAAAAGCCGCGCAAGAAGGGGATGCCCGCTAGAGTTCCGGAGAAAGCTGTGCTTGGCAAACTGGAGTTGATTGTCGGGCCCATGCGGAGCAACAAAACCGCGGAGTTGCTGCGCAGAATCGAAACGCGCCGCGAATATGCCAAGCAATACGTAACGCTCCTAAAGCCCAGCGCCGACACCAAGGCCGCCGCCGGGCTGGTGGAAAGCCGCAACCGCAACGGCTGCGGAAAGATGGAAGCCGTCGAGTTCCCTTCTGCCAATCCGTGGACCGTGCTGCCGATCATGGAAGCCACGGAACAGCGGATCGGCAAGCGGATCGAGTGCATCGCCATCGACGAGGGCCAGTTCGTTCAGGATCTCTTCCTGTTCACCAAGCGGCTGCTCGACTCGGGTTACGACGTGATGGTCTCGGGCCTCGAACTCGATTTTCGGGGCATGCCGTTTGGCGAGATGCTCGATCTCTCGTGGCTGGTGCGGACCTACGCGGGAAACGTCACCGAACTGGTGGCGTATTGCAGTTGCGGGGCCAAGGCGCTGTATCCGCAGCGGCTGGTGGATGGAAAGCCGGCGCACTACTCGAGTCCCATCATCATGGCCGGCGACAACTACGAGCCGCGGTGCGAGGAGCATTTTGTGCTGCCGGGAAGGCCGCACTAGCAAGCAGCCAGTCAGCAAGTCAGCGAGTCAGCAAGTTAGCCAGTCAGCGAGTTAGCCAGCCAGCGAACGGCGCCGGGGTGTGCGACGCGGGTTTATGACTTATGAGTCGAAGCGTACCCTCCCCCCACCCCCCTTTTTGGGGTTAAGTGCCTTGTTTCCAGCGACTTGATCTTCGATCGGTTGCTGTAGTCCGTTGATTCTAAAGGGCTTATTTCGTAAGATCTTCCATCCAAAGGAGTTACGGAGCGATTTTTCCCGAATTTGCACTGTTTCTTGTGCAAAAGCTGCAGGCGGATCCCGATCATCCGCCTCGTGGGAGCGTCGCTTGGGTTCGATCAGGTCCGGCGAGGCTCTCTGGTTTTGTTCTTTACTGCTATTGTGCGCTCGAACGGTGAAATGATCTGCAACGTCGGAGCAGAAAATCTTCGTTGGCGAACGCGTTGATTTGGAGAGGCTTGCGGAACGCGAGATTCCTATGCGGAGGACGGCAGGTCTTGACACTGGAGGCCGCCCTGGCGGGCCGTGGTTCATGCGTCGTGCTTCTCTGAGGATAGACGGGGTATCTTGCGACGGGTGAGGAGATTTGTCAATGCCTAGCAAGAAGAAGCCCATGAAGGACAACGTGGGTTGAGTGAGCGTGCTACTCATGAGGCGACCCGGTTTGGTGGCTCTCGAGCCAGCCAATGACGCGGCGTTCGTACTCTGCAGGCTCAGCGCTGGCCGCGCCGGTGTGTCCAGCATCGGGCGGTTCCCACAGAACCACGTTTGGGTTCCGTCCCCGGCTCTGGGCCAGAATGATCTCCGCATTGCGTGGCGGGAGATTGGTATCAAGGAGCCCGTCGATGAGGAGCACGGGGACATGGCTGGCTGCGACTGCCTGAGCGGGATCGTCCTGGGCCAGGTTGATGCCATACTTCCAGCGCACGTAGAGGAAGCCGAAGTCGACCACGGGGTGCAAGACGGTGCGGCCAAGCCAGGGACCGATTGGCGGACCGGCGCGGAACCACCCGCCAATGCGGTCGCAGGATGCTTCGCGAAAACTCGAGAAGGGAGATTCGGCGACCACGGCGCAGAAGCCGGGCTCGGTTTTCAATGACTGGAGGATTTGACCTGCGCCCATCGATTCGCCGAGTCCGTCGATGCAGCGCGGCGCCTGCCATTGCGCAAGCCAGTCGAACCAGCGCCGAATATCGTCGGCCTCCTTGATGCCGTAGGTGGCGATGGCGCCGCCGCTCATGCCCTGGGCACGCGCATCGGGCATGAGCACGGAGTAGCCATGGCGCAAGAGCAGGGCGGCTGGGCCGAGCATTCCGAGGCGATTGTCGGCTTGACCGTGCAGGAGGATGACGGCATCGCCGTTGCCTAGAGCGGGACGAATGTACCAGGCGCGAAGGACGGCTCCGTCGCTGGCGGTGATGGCGGCCTGGTGAAGAGTCGCGTGATCGGCATCGGCCATCGCGGATGCCTGAGCCTCGGCGGCTGGCGTGAGCGGTTGCCGCGCAGGGTGCAGGGCCCGGTCCGCAGAGATGCTGCCTGCGGTTGCGCAGGCGGCAAGCCAGAGGGCGACGATGGCCGCGCTCGGCAACAGGGCTTTCTTGAGGAGTTTCATACGGGGTCCATTATGCAGGACGCGGGGCGAGGAGCGGCGGTTGGAAATGGGACTGCGGTGCTCGAACGTGTGCTCGCAGGCAACTTGATGGGTTCGGGCTTCGCCGCCTGGGAGAGCATTTGACAAAGGCAGTTGGCGGTTCAAGGAGCGGATTGCGGGCAAAAAACCGCCCCCGAAGGAACACGTCGCTTCGGAGGCGCTTGTAGAGCTACTTACACAAGATAAAGACGGGGACCAGTAGCCGGCACTGGAGGTCGGTAGCGCGCGGCTACTGGTGATCCCTGCACTAAACGAAGCTAGCCGCGGCTTCCCCTTTCCACTGCTGCCTCGTGTCGCCCGGCTCAAAGAAGGCTTTTCTTACACGCCCTCCGAACCATGTTGACAAGGAAAGTGTCTCCGATGCTGAAAACGCATTCCGTGACGGCCGTCACAGGGGTATGTGTTAAGGGAAATGGCGGGGAATTGCAGCCGTTTCCGGGCTGAACCTGGCGCCGACCGCGCCCTTTCTGGACTCGGCCATCCGGCTTGTGCGGGCTGCTCAGCAGGTGATTGACAAAGCGAGTTTGCCGCTCGACAATCGGAGACTCAGTCCTCTTCTAGGAAGATTTCGCGTGACGGCTCTGTTGACAACCAACCTGGGTGATCTGCCCCTGCTGGGCCGAGGCAAGGTGCGCGATCTATACGCGGTGGACGGCGCTTTGCTGCTGGTGGCTACGGACCGCATTTCGGCATTCGACCACGTTTTGGGCACGGGGATTCCCGACAAGGGCAAAGTCCTGACGCAGATTTCGCTGTTCTGGTTCGACCTGCTCAAGAACCTGGTTCCCAATCATCTGATCACGGCGGAGGTTGGTGAGTTCCCCGCGGCGCTGCGGCCGTATGCCGGTCAGTTGGAGGGCCGGTCGATGCTGGTAAAGCGGGCGCAGATGTTCCCGGTGGAATGCGTGGCGCGCGGGTACCTGGCGGGATCGGGCTGGAAGGAGTATCAGGCTTCGGGAACGGTTTGCGGGGTTCCGCTGCCGCCGGGGCTCCTGGATGGGTCGCGGCTGCCGGAGCCGGTGTTTACGCCGGCGACGAAGAGCACGGACGGCGCGCACGACGAGAACATTTCGTATGAGACCGTTGAGGGACTCGTGGGGGCCGATGAGGCCGCGGAGTTGCGGCGCTTGACGCTGGCGATCTACCGGAGGGCGGTCACGCACGCGGAATCGCGTGGAATGATCCTGGCCGACACGAAATTTGAGTTTGGCAAAACCGCCGAAGGGATTATCCTTGCCGATGAGGTATTGACGCCGGACTCTTCGCGTTTCTGGGACGGGAAGATGTGGAAACCCGGAGGCGCGCAGCCTTCATTTGACAAGCAGTTCGTACGCGACTATCTGGAAGAGATCCGCTGGAACAAGCAGGCGCCGGCACCAAGCTTGCCGGATGAGGTTGTGGAACGCACGCGGGCCAAGTATTTTGAAGCCTTCCGGCGCTTGACCGGCCGGGAGATCGGATCGTAGGGTTATCTGACAGACCCTGGAGCGAACGCGGAGCGGGATTATGACGTGGGTGGACTGGGTCATCCTGGCAGTGGTAGCGGCATCGACGGTGGGGGGGCTTGCACAAGGGTTCTTCCGGACTGTCTTTTCGCTGGGCGGGTTGATCTGCGGATTGGCACTGGCGGCTTGGAACTACGGGCGGCTGACGCCACTGTTCAGGCCGATCGTGAAGATTGATGCGGTTGCCAACGCCATCGGGTTCCTGTTGATCGCTCTGCTGGTGATGGCGATTGCGAACGTGGTTGGGGGCTTCATAGCGAAGACGGTTCGCCGGATGGGATTGGGTTGCCTGGATGGTCTGGCCGGGGGGGGTTTCGGATTCGTTCAGGGGGCGTTACTGGTGCTGGTGTGCATCCTGGTGACGGTAGCTTTCTTTCCCAGCGCGCACTGGCTGGCCGAGGCCAAGCTGCCGAAGATTTTTTTCGGGGCCTGCCACCTGAGCACGCACGTGACGCCCGGCGAGCTGGGCGACCGGGTGCGCAATGGCTTGAAGCTGCTGGAACAGGAATCGCCCAAGTGGATGCACTCCGAGGGTGTATCTTGATGGGATGTGCTGCAAGACGGGACGCGATGGTATAGACTCATTGATCGAGATAAGCAAGAGGGACCCGTGAAGCGAGAACTGGACAGCCTGGTGACGCAGATGCACTCCAGCGGCATTCGCTACGATGAGGCGGTGCGCGAGTTCAAACGACAGTATCTGCGCGAAGTGCTGGTAGCACACCGGGGAAACCAGTGCAAGGCAGCGGACGAGCTGGGAATCCATCGCAACACGCTAAGCCGCGCCATGGCAGAACTGGGGCTGGATCTGGCCGAGGTGCGTGCCGAACTTAAGCGTCCGCCGCGGAGCGAACGTCCTGTATACAGCGCGTTTCGCCAGGGCTACCGCCAAGGCTAGAGCGGTTCCGCAGTTGTATAGCCGTTTCAGCCTTGGTGCAAGGTGGGTTCTTCTTAAGGAAGAATCCACTTGGCTTCAGTGGCTTCAGGACACAGTGACCGCGGAACCGCTGAAACGGCGCTGCCCCCAAATGATGCAGACAACACAACCGAAGACCAAAGCCCGCGTCGCGATCGAGCCGGATTTTGCGTGGGACGGGCAGGACGCCTATCTCTTTGACATTGACGGAACGCTGCTGCGAAGCCGGGACCGGGTGCACTTCGACTCCGTGGCCTCGAGCGTGCAGCGGGTGACGGGATTCGAGATCACCCTGGCCGGGGTCCTGATCCACGGCAGCACCGACACCGCGATTCTCCGCGAGGCGTGCCGCCAGGCGGGGATTCCCGCCAAGGTTCTGGAAAAGCAATACGACGCCATTCTGGAAGCAATGCGGAACTGTGTGGCCGAGCGGCGCCACGAGCTGGACCCGGAACTGATGCCGGGGGTGGAGGAGGTTCTGCGCCACCTGGCGCAAAAGGGAGCGCTGCTCGGCGTGGCTTCGGGCAATCTGGAGGCCATCGGGTGGATCAAGATCGAGAAGGCAGGTCTGCGCGAGTGGTTTCGGTTCGGCGGATTCAGCGATCACTTCCCTATCCGCGCGGAGTTGATTGCACACGCAACGCAGAAGGCTCGGGAACTTGCGGGACCCACGGCCTGCCCCGAACCCAAGATCTGCGTGGTGGGCGACACGCCACGCGACATTGAGGCGGCGCGCGCCAATTCTCTCTCAGTCATTGCCGTGGCCACGGGGAGGTACAGCTTCGACGAGTTGGCGAAGTGCCAGCCTGAGGCCTGCGTGTCGTCGCTGGCCGATCTGTTGGCAATGGCCCCGAGCACACGATGAGAGCGCATCCGGCAAAAGCGAGGCGTGTGGCGCGCATGCGGGCGCGGGCGATGGTGTGCGCGGCGGGATTGCTTCTGGCGGCCGTTCCGGGAGCGCTCGTGGCACAGACGGGGAGCCAGGCTACCCCCAGCGGGCAAGGCGTGACCGGCGGCACGAGCGCGTCGGCGGGCCAAAGCAACCCAGCCGGCTCAAGCGGGCCCAGCGGCCAAAACGCCCCTGCTGGCCAGGGCGAGCCGTCCGGCCAAAGCACGCCAGCAGTACAGGCGGGGCCGGCGGCAAGCGAGATTCCCGCGCCCGGCAAGCAGACGAAGGAGCCGCGCAGCAGCGCCCAGAGGCGGGCGGCAAAGCTTTACCTTGAATCGAGCAAGATGTTCCTGAATCGCCAGTTTGAAGAGGCGATGCGGGGATTTGAAGAGGCCGCCACACTTGATCCCGCGAATGCCGATTATCGCCTGGCGGCCAATGTAGCCCGCAGCCACGCAGTGACCGCGCTGATCCAGGCCGCGGCCAAGGACCGGCTGCTGGGCGATGCATCGGGCGCACGCTCCGCGCTGACTCGCGCTCTTGCGCTCGATCCCACAAACTTCGAGGCCAGCCAGCATCTGGACGAGCTGGCCGATGAGGCTGTGCGCGGCCAGCCGAAGTCACTCTACGCGCAGAGCTCCAGCGAGATCCCAAACGCAGAGACGATTCTGGCTGCCCCGGGGGTGCGCAGCTTCCACCTGCACACTGATCAGCGCCAGACGATCGAGCAGGTGTTCAAGGCCTACGGGGTGAAGGCGATGCTGGACGACAGCGTACGCGCCATTGAGATCCGGCTGGATATGGATGACGTCAGCTTCGAGGAAGCAGCGCATATCCTGAGCATGGCGACCCACACCTTTTACGTCCCGCTCGACGCGCATCAAGTGCTGGTAGCCAGCGACACGCGCGAGGACCGGGAGCGGCTGGTGCCCCAGGAGACGGAAACGGTTTACCTGCCCGGGCTGAGCGTGGACGACATGAACCAAGTGCAGACCCTGGCCAAGAATGTATTTGAGGCGCAGCAGGCTCAACTTTCGCTATCGGACCAAACCATCACCCTGCGCGCGCCCGCGGCGACGCTCGACGCATTCAACGCAACCATGCGGGGCCTTCTGGAGGGGCGCAGCCAGGTGCTGCTCGATATCCGGTTGATCCAGGTGACGCACATGAGCGGCCGCAATACCGGAGTCCAGTTGCCGCAGAGCATGTCGGCCTTCAATGTTCTTGCCGAGGAGGAGTCGCTGCTGAGCCAAAACGCAAGCCTGGTGCAACAGATTATCTCCTCGGGGCTGGCATCGGCCAACGATCCTCTGGCGATCCTCGCCATTCTCATCGCTTCCGGCCAGGTTTCGAGCCCGCTGCTTTCAAGCGGGTTTGCTTTGTTTGGCGGAGGGCTGACGGAATCGGCACTGGTGCCGGGCAACGCCACGTTCAACCTGAACCTGAACACGTCAGACTCGCGCGAGCTGGACCAGATTCAGCTCCGGCTCGAGGACGGCGAAGATGGCACGATCAAAGAGGGCGAACGGTTTCCCATTCAGACCTCCTCCTATTCGACCCTGTCGCCTACCATTCCAACGATTCCGGGATTGACAGGCGCGGGAAGTTCCAGCAGCCTGGGGTCGCTGCTATCAGCACTCGGCTCGAGCGTGCCGAATATTCCCATGGTGCAGTACGAGGATTTGGGCCTGACACTGAAAGTGACGCCCAAGGTGCTGCGCAACGACGACGTTGCCCTCAGCGTAGATATGAAGCTCGACGCGTTGTCGGGAGCCTCGATCGACGGCAATCCCGTGCTCGACAACCGGGCATACACAGGGGTGGTGACGCTGAGAGAGGGCGAGGCCGCGGTGGTGGCCACCGAGGTGGACAAATCGCAGAGCCTGGCCATCAGCGGAACACCGGGAATCAGCGAGATTCCAGGGATGAACGACTTGACCAGCAAGGATCTTCAGAAGAACTATGCCACCATCGTGATCGTGATGACGCCGCACGTGGTGCGCGGGACGCAAGCCGCCGGGCACACGGCGATGATGCGTGTGGAAGTGAAACATCAATAGGTGGACGCGCCGAATCGGTGGCTCTGAGTCGCGGTCGATTCGCGCTCAATTCAAACCGCCCTTGAAACTTTCAGCTCATTGCCAGCCGTCTTTTCAGAAGGGCTGCGAGTTGGTACCATAACGCATCGGCCCCCACAGCGGGACCCCCTGCCTGCTCCATCATTCGCATTGTTGAGGATTGCCACAGGAGTTGTTTCCTGCTTTTGGCGCCGGCTGTTGCGCGCCAAAAGAGATCCAGCTCGGGCGACGAGCGGGCTGCACCGGAGGAGATCGATGCACGCGATGAAAGTTGCAGGATCAGCGGAATTCACTAGAGCTTTGCGCATGGGAGCTCGCGAGCTTAGCGCTTCGAGGCGGACTTTGGCAGTCCTCGCAGGGTTCACGATCCTTCTCGCAACGGCGGCCACAGCTCAGAGCCCTGCACCGCCGGTGCTCAATGTGCCTTACCGATGCGCCAACGGACTGACGTACACCGTGACAACGTGCAAGCCGTGGGGCGCAGACCAGTGGTGCGAGTGGACCGAGCAACAGAACGGCCGGCTCGTGACCACGGTCGACAGCAGTTGGTCCTCGATGACCGGCAGGCTCGCAGGATGTACCGTTTCCCCGGCAGCGAGTCCGGTGGCGGGGCCCGCGACTCCCGCGACTCCCGCGACCACGAAGCCTTCAGGCGGCACGCAACAGACCTTCAATCCGCCGTACCTGAAGGAGTTTCCGACGGTAGACCAGATCATGGCGCAACTGAAGGGCTCGAGCGCGCAGGATACGGCGTATCGCCAGTTAACCGCACTGCGGGAGTTTGCGCAGATGATCGCCGCCTTAGCCGGGCCACGCATGGCTCAGAACCAACTAACGCCCGATGAAGCGCGCATTGTTACCAATTACTTCAACGCCTATAACAATCTGGCGAAGTCGATGACGAATCCGCAGGATGCTTATTCCGGCAAACCTGATTTCACGGCCTCTCTGTTTCAAACTTTTCGGATGCCGACCGTACAACAGCTATGGGAGACTGCCAACAATATGACGGCCAGCCAGCCGACGGGCATGAATACGCAGACGACTCAGTTGCCGCCAACGACCGATCCAGGCACGCTGGCGGCGCGGCGCTGCGTGGAACTGGGCGGCAGCGCATTGCAGTGCCTGGGCGGAGGCCTGAGCGAGGGCATGAAGACCATGATCGGCGTCAATACCGATGCACTTACCGGTTCGGGCGTGACGGGTCTTGTCATCTTTGGCACGTACAATTCTGCGAGCGGCCTGCGGTTCAACTTCAGCGACGGGAGTGTCGACATCGGCAACTGCGGCCAGATGGTGCAGGGTGGCCACACCTACTCTGTCGGAGCGGCCGGCGAAAAGCTGGCGATCAAGATTAACAATCAGCCGCAGCAACTGTTGGTGAGTCTGGGAACGGATGGAAAGATCACGGGCCCTGTTGCGCAGCAGATTACTGGACAGAAGATTACTGGCTATGAAGTCGTGACGAATTTGAAGACAGGGGCCAGCACCCGAAATCCGATCTACGGCCCAGACACTGAGAATTGCAAGGTCGGCACACTCTCGCCCGGCCCGGCGACCGCTCCGGATCAGGGTCTGCTCGCTGATTTCGGGAACGCACTAACGGCAGCGGCGGTACTTGCCGGAATGGCACCGGCAAGTTCCGAGCCGAAACTCGATCTCATTTCGCCGGGTCCTCGGATGGTGGGAGTGTACACCGGCGCAGGAGGGCTGAAGATCCAGTTCCAGGACGCGAACGCGGTGATCGATTGCGCACAGGCGCACGTGATGGTTCCTTACGCCGTTTCTCTGCAAGGCGGTGCAGTTACGATCGCAGTGAAAAACGGGACTTCGCCGCTCAGCCTGACGTGGCAACCCGACGGATCGTTGACCGGCACAGGCTCAGCAACGATCAATGGAAAGCTGATGACCGGCGTGGATGACAGCGGAACGCCCATCCTCGCGCCGACGAGCGCCAGTTGCACTGTGGGCACGCTCGCCGCAGCAAAATAGGCCGCGCGGCAGGCGGGGAGGGCGGGGCCAAGGGACAAAAGGAACGTTGCCAAAGCGAGTGGGCCCCATCCTTTTCGCGATGAGATCACGAAAGGGATGGGCCCGGAAGAGGGTGTGGATTGTCTACTGGCCGACGACGCCGTCGACCTTGATCTGGTAGTCGATGACTTTCTTCAGCACGTCGTAGGGCGCGCTGGCCGGAAGCGAGCGGCCGTTGACGACGAGCGTGGGCACCTCGGTTATGCCCGCATCTTTCCCCAACTGCAGGGAGGCCTCCACGTTTGCCTTGACCTCGGGCGTGGCGGCGCACGCTGAAACCTTGGCCGGATCGAGGCCGGCTTTGGTTACGGCGCTATTGAGGGTGAGCGTGGCGCCATCGGGAGTGGCAAGCCCATCCTGGCCGTCAAAGACCGCGGATGCGAATTGGAAGAAGGCGGAGCTGCCGCCGAGCTTGGTCACGCAGACTCCGTATTCCGCCGCGTTCATCGATTGCGGATGGATGGCGGGAATGGGAAAGGTCTGAAAGACAATGCGCGCCTTGGGGTAGTCCACGGCCAGCTTGTCCATGTTGGCCTGCGCTTCTTTGCAGTGGGGGCATTGGAAATCGGCAAACTCGATGATTTCGAGGTCTTTTGACGCCGAACCGCGATAGGGGCCGTCTGCGCGCTGCTGTAACTGCTGGCGGACGCCGGCGAAGGGATGCTCGCCGAAGTTGATGATTCCATCGCCAGCAATGATGTGCTTGCCATCGGGAAGGGCGAAAAATGACAGGATCTGCGGCTGCTGCTTGCCGGTTTTGTCGCCGAACAGAACAATCACCTTGCTGATCCCCTCGACTGGCGTCGCGAGAATGGCCTGCACTTGCCACATGCGGTCAGTGTCGTAGCCCCAATTGGCTTCGAGGAAGGCATTCACGACCTCTTTCGTTGGTACGGGAGCCGTGAAATTGGCGGGGTCAGGCTTGGGAAACACGGGCGGGCCCGACGGGGCCGGCGCCGAGGGCGTCGGCGCAGGCTGCTCCTGCGGGGCCGCAGCAGGTTGGTCCTGCGGGGGCGGCGCGGGTTGAGCGGCGGTGGAATCGGGCGCGGGAGGAACGTGTTGTTGGGCGACGATCTTGAGTGCGGGAACGAAAAAGGCCAGCAGCGCAACTGCGCCGAGGAAACGGGCGGACGGACGAATCAAGCTGTTCTCCTTAAGGGCGGGAAAACTCCCTCCCTCTAGCTTATACCTGGACTCTGGTCAATCCTGGACTTTGACGGCTATGGGAAACCTGCGGCCCATGCCGAAGGACTTGGAGGTCACCTTGAGGACCGGAGCGGCCTGCTGGCGCTTGTACTCGGAACGCTCAACCAAGCGGACCACTTGTTGGACGAGATCGAGAGGAAAACCGTGATCGGCGGCGATACGCTCGGGAGTCTCGTAGCGCTCGACATAGGCTTCAACAATGGGATCGAGCACATCATAGGGCGGCAGCGAATCGGTATCCATTTGGCCGGGCCGGAGCTCGGCAGAGGGCGGCTTGGCGAGGATGGGAGCGGGGATGACTTCGTGCTGGCGATTGAGCCAACGGCAGATGGCGTAGACACGCGTCTTGACGAGGTCGCCGATGACCGCCAGGGCACCCACCATGTCGCCATAGAGGGTGCAGTAGCCCACGGCCATCTCGGATTTGTTGCCGGTGGTGAGCACCAGGGCGCCGAACTTGTTCGAGAGGGCCATGAGGATGGTGCCGCGAATGCGCGGCTGGATGTTTTCCTCGGTGATGTCGGCCGGCAGTCCGGCAAAAAGCGGCTCGAGTGTACGGTTGAACTCAGCGAAGAGCGAGCTAATGCTGATGGCTTCAAAGCGGATGCCGAGGTGGGCGGCCAACTGGCGGCTGTCGTCGATTGAGCCAGCGGAAGAATAGGGACTGGGCATGCCGACGCCGATGACGTTCTCAGCGCCGAGAGCCTCAGTGGCGATGGCCGCCACGAGCGATGAGTCGATGCCGCCGCTAAGCCCGACGAGAGCCTTGCGAAAGCCGCATTTGCGCACGTAGTCGCGCGTGCCCAGAACGAGAGCACGGTAGGCGGCCTCTGTTTCGTCCTCTTGAGGAACCGACACAGGCGGCGCGTTGAAAGGGTCGACCAGGACCAGGTCTTCCTGAAACGAGGCGGCCTGCGCAATGAGCTCACCGCGCGCGTTAAGGGCCAGCGAGGAGCCATCGAAAATGAGGCTGTCGTTGCCGCCCACCTGGTTGCACATGAGCACCGGGATGGCATCACGGCGCGCGATGGCGACCAGCATCTCGCGGCGGATGGCGCGCTTGGAATGCCAGAAGGGGGACGAAGACAGGTTGATGTGCAGAGCCGGATGCTGGCGCATGAGCTCTTCCATGGGATCGACCGTGTAGAGGCGGCGCGGCCAGAAGTTCTTGTCGTTCCAGGCGTCCTCGCAGATGGTGACGGCAAGACGAATGCCTTCGAAGGCGATCACTTTTTGGGGAGCGGACGGGGAGAAGTAGCGCTGCTCGTCAAAGACGTCGTAAAACGGCAGGAGGCGCTTGTATTGCTCGAGGAGCAGGCGGCCGCGGTCGAGGAGGACGGCGGCGTTATACGCTGGTTTACCATCTTCGCGCCCGGTGGGCAGGGCGACGCCGGCCAGGACGGCGGTGGGCAAATCGCGCGTGGCCGCAGCCAGCTCGTCGACCGCGGAACGGCAGCAGGCCAAGAAGCTGGGCTTTTCAAGGAAGTCGGCGGGCGGATAGCCACAGATAGCAAGCTCGGAAAAAACAGTGAGACGCGCGCCCAGGTCCGCGGCGCGGCGGCTGGCGGCGACGATTTTCTCGAGATTCCCGGTGAAATCCCCGACCGTTGGATCGATCTGGGCGAGTGCGATCTTCACAGAACCAGTTTAAATGCCGGTACAAGTGTGAGCCGACCGTAGCAGGATGATCTCCTTCGAGTGCAGGTACCTGGACGGGTCGTGGCAGGGATTTCGAAGCTCTGTGGGCCCGGAACCACGGACTCTCGGGAAAGAACCCCAACGAACGGGGGATTTATCGCACGAAAGTCACCGCCTAGAATCAACATCATATCGTGATGGACCTGGCGCACATGGCAACGGAGCGCCAGCTTTTGTATACGCTCGGCGCACACAACTCTGACAGCATGCTGGACATCCGCTATGCGCTCACCGAGGAGGGGAAGCGGTGGACGATTGATGCGCTGCAGAGGTCGGGATACATCGGACCCGCGCCGGTGACGCTTGCGGAGTTTATCGAGCGGGTGAACCTGCAGAAACCGACCAACGAGCGCGTCACGGTGGAGCGAGTGGTCGAGGCGATCCGCGAATTGACGATCGACGAGAGCATCGTGGAGCAGGCGGGGCCCGCATTGAACTCGGGCCGGGCGATCCTGATTTACGGCCCCCCGGGAAACGGCAAGACCTCAGTGGCTCTGCGCTTCGCCAGCGTATTCCGCGACCTGATCCACGTGCCCTACGCGATCATCGTCGTGGGCCAAATCATCCGCTTCTATGACCCCCGTATCCATCTTCAGACCAGCCCCCCGGCGAGAAGAGAGGAGGACCCGGAGCTTGCGAGCTTCCGGCGCGAGACGCACGACAGGCGCTGGGTCTCGTGCCGAAGGCCATTCGTGGTGGTGGGAGGCGAGTTCACGCTGGACATGCTCGACCTGCGCTACGACTCCACAGGCCATTACTACGAAGCTCCGCTGCACATGAAGGCGTTAGGCGGCTGTTTTCTCATCGATGACTTCGGGCGGCAGTTCGTTAGTCCGAGAGACCTTTTGAACCGCTGGATTGTGCCGATGGGAAGCCGGGTCGACTACTCGAAGCTGCGCACGGGAGCCAGCTTCACCATCCCGTTTGAAGAAGTCGTGATCTTTGCAACCAATTTGGATCCGGAAGACCTGATGGATCCGGCGTTTTTGCGCCGGCTTCCCTACAAGATCGAGGTGGGCCCACCGGACCTGGACCAGTTTCGCCGCATCTTTGACAAGGAGTGCGAACAGCACGCACTGACCCTGAGCAACGAGACCTTCGATTTCATCGTTTACCTGATCAGAAAGGAAAAAGGCCTGGAGCTTGCCGGATTCCAACCCACCTTCATCGTGGACCAGGTGGTGGCGACCTGCCGCTTCCTGGGAAAGAGGCCGGAACTTAAGTCGCCCTACATCGAGTATGCGATCGACAATCTGCGGATTCGGCGGAACCCGGAACCGCGAACAGAGCGTCAGGAGCAATCAGGCCCCCAAGAAAAGCCGTCCGTTGCGAGAGAGCCGGCAGGCGCATTCCGCGCAAATTAGGATCTCGAAATCTCCCGGGGCGAGTGCCGAAAAGGCCAGGGTCTGCTCACACGACTGAGGTGGCGCCCATCCGCCCAACAGTGTTCGCAGACCCTATGTGCCGGTGCCGGAAAAGACCACGGCGACGGTGCGCATGATGATCTTGAAATCCAGCCAGATGCTCCAGTTTTCGATGTAGGTGACGTCGAGCGAAACGTAGCTGGCAAAGGAGGGGTCCTGGCGTCCTTGCACCTGCCACAGGCCGGTGATGCCCGGCGTGACGTCGAGACGGCGCAGGTGGTTGAGATCGTACTTGCGCACCTCGCCGGCCAGCGGCGGACGCGGACCGACGATGCTCATATCGCCGCGCAGAACATTGAAGAACTGGGGCAGCTCGTCGAACGAATACTTGCGCAGGAAGTGCCCCAGCCGCGTGACGCGAGGGTCGTTGGAGACTTTGAACAGCACGTCGTCGCGCTCGTTCATGTGCATGATCTCGGCGCGACGATTGTCGGCATCGCGGACCATGGTGCGGAACTTGAAGCAGCGAAACACAACACCCTTCTTGCCGATGCGCTCCGAAGTGTAGAAAACCGGGCCGCGCGAATCGAGCTTGATGGCCATGGCGATGGCCACAAACAGCGGCGAAAGCGCCAGAAGCACGAGCGCGGAGAATACGGCGTCGAAGACGCGCTTAAACACCAACCCCATTTCCGGCACCGCGCCGCGGTGTAACGGGATGGTGGGAAATTGGCCGATGTATTCGACGGGGCTGTTCCAGGCCAGGCCATCGTAGAGATCAGGAACCACCCGCAAATCCACGCCGTGACAGCGCGCTTGTTCCAGCACATTCTGGACGATGCCGCGCTCACAGGGGGTGGTGAAGAAAATCTCATCGATAAACTGCTTGCGGGCGTTCTGGAAGAGCGTGTCCAGGTTGCCTACGATGTCGCCGGAGACCACTCCTTCGTGGGTCTTGCAGCCGGGAAGCTCGATGAAACCCTTGAAGGTGTAACCCAGATGGCGGATGCTCTCCAGGTGATGACGCAGAGCTTGCGCCTCAAGACCGGTGCCCACGATGAGCACGTTGCGTGTGTCCAGGCCGCGATCGAAGCGCCGGTAGAGCAGAATGCGATACACCAGGCGCCGCAAGCCCAGCGTGATCGTTACCAGGCCTATCGTGCCCAGCACGATGGTGCGGGGAATATCGTCGGCGTGAAGCAGGTAGAGTGCCCCGGTGAGCAGCAAGCCTGAGGTGAAACAGACCTGAGCGCTCATCCTCTGCTCATGCAGAAAGTTGGTCATGTGCGTTGGCGAGTACAGATGCATGCGGCGGCTGGTCGCGATCAAAGCAACCGTGAATCCGCAGAGCAGAGTCAGCAGAATCCCCATGGAACGGCCATGGAACAGCGTGCCGTGCCAAAAGCCTCTCGCCCCCTCCAGCGGCGTAGTATGGAACTCGTAAAGTGTGGCCACTATCGCGGCCCCCACTACCGTCGCCACATCCATCGCCATCCACAGCTTCGCTGTGCCCCGCCCACTCCGCGCGGGGCCCGCTGCGACACCCGCCTCCCATTCGGCCGACGAAGTCAACGAAGATGACAGCTTCTGCCAGAAATCCGAACTCGCCATAAGAGATGCGCAGACCTCAAACTTTTTGAAGCACCTGGACTAACGGCTGCCGGGGTTGAATTCTAACGCAAGTGAAAACAAGAAAAAGTTGAAAAACAGAAGATAGTACTGGTGATTTCCTGACTGGGTCTCTGATTCCGGCCCTTGAATGACTGACACAGTGGAACGGAAGGAGTTGCGTGCATCGAGTTCCCATGGCTTGTTCTTGCCAAAGGAGCGAGATTGCATTTGCGTTTTATTGCGCCCCCACACGGCCAGCGAGATGCCACATTCGCCGACATAGGCGGCGGGTGAATGCGACGGAAAGATGGTCTGACGGAACATTGGCTTGAACGCAGGGCCCGTATCGCGTCTGTGGACGCTTTTTAAGCACTAAGAAGCGATGAAATCACGGCAATGATTACAGTTTTTGTGTCCAGAGCCGAGGGAAAAGTCCCTACCTCACTTCTCCCCCTGATCTTGACGAAATGTCGAACACAGTTGGATGCATCAAGCTTCGCCCAGAGAGGAGGTCATTCGCAAGAGAAATCATACCGCTGACGGATTACGGAGAATGCCACGATTTGGTTACCCGAGGATGCCAACGGCAGGCGAGTCCATTCTATAATGGAATGGTTAAGAAGCAATAAACTATTTATTATGATGGAGATACATAGGAATCCAACGTGAGAAATTGGCGGATGGGCGGATCAGTTGATGCAAGGAAGTCCTCGGCCGGACCGAAGAATTGCGCCCTGCCCTGGTGCAGAAAGAGCACGGTGTCAGCGAGCACCTGTGCAAAACGCGTGTCATGCGTCACCACGACGCTGGTGAAACCGAGCTGATGCTTGAGCCGTTGAATGAGGCCGCCAAGGCGGCGGGCGATGAGGGGATCGACCATGGTAGTTGGTTCGTCGTAGAGGACGATTTCAGGTTGTGCGGCCAAAGCGCGGGCGATGGCCACCGTCCGCTTGCGTCCTGTAGAGAGACTGGAGGGCAGGAGATCTGCTAAGTCTTCAGCGCCCACCAGGCCGATCAGCCTGTCCACAATCTGATCCACTTGATCATCGGCCAAGCCTCCTTTCTCGCGTAACGGAAAGGCCACATTCTCGCGCACACTAAGCGAATCGAATAGGGCACCATTCTGGAAGACCATGGTGACGCGCTTGCGAACAGCCCGAAGACCTTCCTCGCCGAGGCCTGTGATCTCCTGACCCTCGATACGAATCGAACCCGAGTCCGGCTTGAGAAAGCCCATGAGCAAGCGCAGACAAACGGACTTGCCGACGCCGCTGCGGCCGAGGATGCAGAGGGTTTTTCCGCGCCGCACCGAAAAACTAACGTCTTCCAGCACGGAACGGCCATCGAAGGCAATCGAGACATTGTTGAAAATGATGATGGGTTCCGATGATCCGGCGGCGGGCTCGGCAGCTGGTTTTAACTCCGTGTCGCTGCCGGCCAGCACATCGAATTCTGCCGTCAGCGGGTCGAGAGGTTCGGGATTGGCGGGAGAATCGAACATCGCCATGAAACCAGCTTACGCGATGACGTGCGCTGTGAGCTCTTCGGCACGGTCAAGATCTTCAGGGGTGTTCAGATTCAGGAACCAGCGGAGAGGGGGAAGGCCAAGCGGATGTGCGACCTGCCCGGATTGAGCGAGCAGCTCGACGGTGACAGCGCCGATGGGCTGGCCCAGGCTGGCTGCGGCTGCCTGAAAGGCGGAAAAGGTGCCGCGACGTCCGGCGTGAAGCTCGTTTTGGAGCGCCGGAAGGACAGCGCGATCGACGACCGCAGGGAACGTCTGAGCAAAGCCTGCGACCGTGGGAACGGTGACAGCCCGGCCGGTGATTCTGGCGCGGTGGAGCAGAAAGATGAGGAGCGAGGGCGGCAGGAGGGGCAGATCAACGGGCAGAAAAACGGCGTGGCGTGCGGAGGTGGCGGCCAGAGCGGCACAGACGCCAGCCAGCGGGCCGCGGCCGGGTTCAGCGTCCTCGACGACCGGGGCATACGTGTAGAGAGATGTGCATGAGGCGCCGGCGATCGAGGCCGAAAGATCGGCCTCGCGCAGGATGGAGAGCGCGTGCGCGACCAAGGGCCGGCCAGCAAATTGAATGAGAGCCTTGTCCCTGCCCATGCGGCTGGATTGGCCACCGGCGAGAACAAAACCGGCGGCTTCAGGTTCCGGTAGCTCCGCTCCTGGGCCGCGCCCGGCCAGACTCAATGGCCAACCTCCTCCAAGGAAGCGGATCAGCGATTCGATGCCCAGAGCGAAGTTCTTCAGGTTGAACTTCTCGTTGGGCGCGTGGAGATTGTCGTCGGGCAGGCCGAAGCCCATCATGACGCTGGGCAGGCCGAGGTGGCGGTCGAAGTCGCCGACGATGGGAATGGAACCGCCGGAGCGGATAAAGACCGTGTCCTTCCCCCATACCTCTTGCAGAGCACGCGTAGCGGCCTGGATGTAGGGGTTGTCGACAGGGATCAGGCAGGCGTCACCGGAATGAATGAGGCGGACATCGACATCGACGCCGGCGGGAGCGATCTTTTCCACGTAGTTCTTGTAAAGGGCGAAGGCCTTGGCGGGGGTCATGTTGGGAACCAGACGCATGGAGACCTTGGCGGTGGCTTTGGCGGGGATGACGGTTTTGGCGCCCGCGCCGGTGAAGCCGCCGGGTATGCCGTGGACATCGAGCGTGGGGCGCGCCCAGGTGCGTTCGAGCACACTATAGCCGGCCTCGCCGACGAGTTGCTTCGAGCCCACCTCGGTCTTGCGGTACTCCTCTTCGTTAAAGGGCAGGCTGCGCCACGCGGCCAGCTCCTCGGCGCTGGGCGGGACGACATCATCGTAGAAACCGGGGATGAGGATGTGGCCGCTCTCGTCCTTGAGCTTGGCGATGATGTGCGCAATTGAAACGAAGGGATTGGGCGCAGCGCCGCCGTACATGCCGGAGTGGAGATCGGTTTTTGCGCCGCGGACCTCAAGCTCGGTGTAAATCATGCCGCGCAGGCCAACGCAGAGCGTGGGCAGGCCGGGCGCGAAGAGCTCGGTGTCGGAGACGAGGGCGAAGTCGGCTTTGAGGTCGGCGGGCTTTGAGGCTACGTAGCCCGCAATTCCCTCCCCTCCCACTTCTTCTTCACCTTCGAAGAGGACGCGGACATTGAGCGGCAGAACATGATTCGCGGCCATCAGCGACTCGAGCGCTTTGACCTGGGCGACCACCTGGCCTTTGTCGTCGACCGCGCCGCGGGCGTAGATGTTGCCATTGCGCTCCGTGGGCTCGAAGGGCGGAGAGAGCCACTCGTCGAGCGGATCGGGCGGCTGAACGTCGTAGTGGCCGTAGACGAGCACGGTGGGTCTGCCGGCGGCGTGCAACCAGTCGGCGTAGACCAGCGGATGGCCCTCGGCCTCAATGAGGCGGGCGTGCTCCATTCCGATGTGCTTGAGTTCGGCCAGCAGCGTCTCGGCGGCTTTGCGGCAGTCCCCCTTGTGCTCGGGCAGCGTGGAGATGGACGGAATGCGCAGCAGAGCCTTCAGTTCGTCAAGAAAGCGTGGGTGGTTTTGGCGGGCAAAGGCAATCGCGGAAGAAGGCATTGGGTCGCTCCCTTACAATGGATTTCACAGTCAAGACAAGAGTATAGGCCTTCCCACAACGATGCGTGCACATACAACGAGGGGAAATACTTTGCCGAGGAGCGAACGTTTGCGCCCACTCTCCTTTTCCAACTCTCTCATCCTTTTCGCAGTGCTTGCCTTCGGTGCGTGGACGTCAACCTGTCAGGCTCAAACGAATGCAGACAATCCCTATTATGCCAGGCGGAACACGTTCGGAGTTCTCGGCGCGTACTCCGGCGACTCCAGCCATATCCTTCTAGGGGATGCCGAGAACCGGATGCTGCTGGATTTTGGCGTGACGTATGAGCGGCGGCTGTTGCTCAACCGCGTCGTCAACTGGCAGTACAGCGGAGAACTTCTGCCGGTGGCGCTGGAGAGCGATCCGTTAACGCGCTCCGTGAATAACCAGACCTCGCCCACGACTGGAACCTACATCGTGACCGGGCTGCCTCCGATAGTCGTGTGTACTTTCGTAAACAACTACCGATACTCGTTCAATGAAACCACCTACAGCGGCACGGATGTTTTTACCTGTTCCGGCCGCCGCTGGACGATGGGTGAAGCCATTTCTCCCGCCGGATTTCAATGGAACTTCCTTCCGCGGCGCAAAACGCAGCCGTTCATCACTGGCCACGGCGGCTACATGTATTCCACGCGATCCATACCGGTGGACGGCACGGGTTCCTTCAATTTCACTTTCGACTTGGGCGCCGGATTCGAGCTTTACCGATCCAGGACCAAATCCATCCGCGTGGAGTACCGCTATCACCATATCTCGGATGACAACACCTCTAACTCGAATCCCGGCATCGACAACGGGCTGTTCCAGGTGACCTACTGCTTCCGGCTCGGACGCCGGTAGGCGTCAGTAGCGGGCGACTGCTGGATCGACGGTGGTGGACCAGGCGTTGATGGCGCCGCGCAAAGATTGAGCTCTCTCGAATCCCCGGTTGCGCAACCAGACGGCGACGTTCATGGATCGGACGCCGTGATGGCAGACGATCGCCAGCCGCTCCTCCGGGTTGAGCTCTTGATGGGCGCGGGCGGGCACGTCACCCATGGGCATGGGCAGGCTGTCTTCGATCCTGGCCGTGGCGAACTCCCAGGGTTCGCGCACGTGGATGAAGCGGGCGGCTTTTTCGCGGAGCAGTCGGGCGGCCTCGGCGGGGGAGATCTCGTAGTCGAGCATGGAGCCAGTGTAGGCGGCGCCCGGCCAGGTTACCGAAGCAACGCCTATGCGGAACGGTTTTTGGCGGGAGTGCACGGCGAAAAGGTAAGCTAATGGGTATACGGAAAGCCCCTATGCAGAACGCCGTAAAGGTGTTGATCGCCGAAGACGAACCGAATGCGCTGGCTGGCCTGGCGGAGCTGATCTCTGGCTGGGGATACCAGACCGAAACCGCGCGCGACGGCGTGGAAGCGTGGGAGAAGGTGCTCGCGTGGGGTCCGGCGATTGTGGTGACGGACCTGAAGATGCCACGGCTGGATGGCATGGGGCTTCTGGCTAAGCTGGCCGAGGGCAGCGAGGGGCTAAGCGCGAACATGGCCGTGGTGGTGCTCACCGCCATGGGATCCATTCAACTGGCCGTGGACGCCATGAAGATGGGCGCCTACGACTTTTTGCAGAAACCTGTAGACCCCACGCGGCTGAAGACCATCCTGGCCAATGCCGCGCGGCAGCGGGAGACGGCGATCGAGCTGGAGGTGGCGCGACGGCGGCTGCGCGAAACGGGCGTGCTCGGGCAACTCGTAGGCAGCTCGCGGGCGATGCGCGAGATCTTCGGGCTGATCGAGCAGATCGCTCCGTCGAACGTGTCGGTGCTCATTACCGGCGAGAGCGGTACGGGCAAGGAACTGGTGGCGCGCACGCTGCACGATTTGAGCCCGCGCAAAGCGCGGCCGTTTGTTGCGGTGAACTGCGCGGCAATTCCCGAGACGCTGATCGAGAGCGAAATCTTCGGCCACGAGAAGGGCGCATTCACGGGCGCGGTGGAGCGGCGGGCCGGCTGTTTCGAGCTGGCCTCGGGCGGCACACTGCTGCTGGATGAGATCGGGGAGATGCCGTCGGGGACACAGGCCAAGCTGCTGCGCGTGCTGGAAGAACACAAGTTCCGCCGGCTGGGGGCACGCACGGAGCAGGAAGTGGATGTGCGAGTGCTCGCGGCGACGAACCGCGATCCGAAGCGCGCCGTTGCCGAGGGCCATCTGCGCGCCGACCTCTTTTACCGGCTCAATGTCTTCAACATAGCCATGCCGCCGCTACGCGAGCATATGGACGACCTGCCGCCGATGGTAGAGGCCATGGTGAGCGAGATGAACCAGAAGCACGGGCGCAGAGTCTCCGGCGTGACGGCATCGATGCTGGACCGCCTGATGGCCCATGGCTGGCCGGGCAACGCGCGCGAACTGCGCAACACGATTGAGCGGGCGGTGATCCTTTGCCCCGATGGCGCGCCGCTGGATGCCGGGCACCTGCCACCGGGCTTCGGCAAGGACCAGGCGCCGGGGGCGCCGGGCACGGACGGCAACGCGATTCTGGTGCGCGTGGGCGCCACCGTGGACGAGGCCGAGCGGCAGCTGATCCTGCGTACGCTAGAGGCGACCGGACAAAACAAGACGCGCGCGGCAGAGATTCTGGGCGTGAGCCTGAAGACTCTGCACAACAAGCTGAAGGAGTACAACCGGGAGCGGCAGGACGCGGGAGCAGAAGAAGGGACGAGATCCGAGTCAGCGACCGCCCGGGAATTCTCGTCGAATTAGGTGCTCACGGCAAACCGCGATGGCCCGAAGAATTAGCTTTGACCCCGGACTTTTGCCGAGTGGCTTTGACTCATGCGCCTGAAGACCAAACTCGTGCTGGCCATTACGGCCCTGGTCTTCCTCATCGCCGGACTGGTGTCGCTGGTGTATGTGCACCAACTGGTGAAGGCGGCGGTGCTGGAGACCTATGACACCAACCTCATGGTGGCCGACCAAGTGCGGTTCGCGCTGCAAAATGCGCTCGAGGCCGGCCTCAAGGACCGCACGGTAGATCCCAACAATCCTGCTGAGCTGCGGGCGCTGGTGGCCGTGACGGTACATAGCGATCCGACATTGCAGGCGGCGCTGGTTTCAGTGAACCGCTATTCGTCCACTGTGTACGACGTCAACATCGGCGACAGCCAGGGCGCCACGCTGTTGAGCACTAATCTCGACAACGAGGGCAAGCCGCTGCCCGTGCGGCCCAACTATGACCAGTTGCGCAAGGCCAGTCCCGTGCGGATGATGATGCAGGTCTTCGGCGCGCCGAGAGTGTTTGACGTGGTGGCGCCCCTCGAAAACAACGGCAAGCTCTTCGCCAGCGTTAACGTGGGGGTGCACACCTCGCTGCTGCGCGCCGTTTACGAGCCACTGCTGCGGAAGGCGTTCTGGCTGATGGGCTTTGCGCTGGTGGCGGCGCTGGTGGCGGCTTTTCTACTGAGTAACCTGGCCCTTCGCCCATTGGCTGAGATCAGCCGGCAGCTCGACCGCCTGACCGCGGCCGGAGGGGCGCCGGTCGAGGACGAAGCAGCGTCAAAACAAGACGTGGCGGCGCGCGTCTCTACAAAGATCGAGAAGATCGGGCAGCGGATGCGCAACGTGGAGGAGGTCTACTCAGCGTTGCGGGAGAATCTCGACCAGATTCTCGGGAATCTGCAGGACGGAATCCTGCTCTTCACTGGAGACAAGCGCGCCGTGCTGGTCTCAGAGGCGGCGCGTCGGTTCCTGCAGATGGATCGCGACAACATTCTGGGCTGGCATGCGCGCGAGATCTTCGACCGTTCCACGGTGCTGGGCCGGTCGCTGGGCGAGGCCATCGATGCTGGGACGAACATGGTAAAAGAGGAGATTCGCACCGAAGGCGGGCGGCGAATCCAGGCCTCGGTGGATTTTATCTACGACGACGAAAGCCACCGGGGACTGGGCGCGCTGGTCACGCTGCACGATCTGGAATCGGCGGCGGAGATCGAGTCCGAGCTGGAGCTTTCGCGGCGCATGAGCGCGATTGGCCGCCTGACCTCGGGTGTCGGTCACGAGGTGAAGAATCCGATCAACGCGATTGTGGTGCACCTGGAGCTGTTGAAGGCCAAGCTGGGAGAATCGGACGGCGCAGCGGCCAAACACCTGGAGGTAATCGACGCGGAGATACGGCGGCTGGACCGCGTGGTGCAGACGCTGGTGGACTTTTCCCGCCCCGTGGAACTGCAACTGCGTGAGCAGGATCTTCGCCCGATCATCGGCGACGTGCTGGCCTTGGCCGCGGATGAGCTGACGATGCGCCGTGTCACCCTGATCAGCAACCTTCCGGACGAACCGCTGATCGCCAATGTGGACGCCGATTTGCTGAAGCAGGCGGCGCTGAACGTGATCCAGAACGGCGCCCAGGCCATGCCGGAGGGCGGCCGGCTGGAAGTGACTCTCGAAGAGGACCGGAACAACGGAGAGACTCAGCCGATGTTGGTGCGTCCGCGCCAATTGGCAAGCGGCGGAGCTGCGCATCCGGCTCCAGCCTCCGCAGTGCTGCGCGTCGCCGACGAGGGCCTCGGCATTGCCGAGGAGATCCGGGACAAGATCTTCGATCTGTATTTCACCACCAAGATCGGAGGCAGCGGAATTGGCCTGGCCATGACCTATCGCATCCTGCAGCTACACCACGGGAGCATCGAAGTACAATCAAGGGAAGGCCGCGGCACGGAATTCCGGTTGCGAATTCCACTTGCCACCGCGGACAGGGGACACCGGAATCTGCAGTCGGCGACTGCTGAGGGCGAAAAGGGGTTGGGGGAATGAGGTCACCTGCCAAGTGCGCTGCGTGGCTGCTGCCGCTTTTGCTCACGGGCTGCTCTCACCTGCCCTTTCACAAACACCCGCCGTTAGTACCGCTGAGCCAGATACCGTCCGAGCCTTCGTCCCAGCCCATCGAGCTCGCGTCCATTGAGCTGCCGCCGCCTCAAACCGTGATTCCGGCGAAACCCATATACAACATGAGGGTGCACGCCGAGTCACATAAACCGCCCGCCAGACACAGGAAGCCGGCGAGTCCGCAGGAAATCCCCGTCCCGCAAGAGGTAGCGGCCAATCCGAACCCCGCTGTCAGCGCCATCGGCGAACTTTCCTCGGGCGACCCCGCCAACTTTCGCCGGCAGACGGAGGAGTCTATCGCGGCAATTGAACGCGGTCTCAACAGCATCAACCGAACGCTGAACGACAGCGAGCAGAAGACCGCCGACCATGTCCGGGAATTCCTGAAACAGGCCAAGGCGGCTCTGGCCTCAGGCGACGTGGACGGCGCACACACGTTAGCTGCCAAGGCCAAGGTTTTGCTGGACGAACTATCGAAATAGTGCCGAGCGGCTCCGCGTTGTCTCTACATCTCACCCCAGCTTAGCTTGCTGCGCAATGCGTCGAAGAAGCCCGTATCACGCAGGCGGACCAGTTTGACCGTGTGGTTGGAGCGGCAGCAGCGCACCTCGTCGCCGCGGCGTAATTCCACTCCCTGTTGCCCGTCGATGGTCAGCAGCGCCACGTTGGGGATGCCTTCGACGCGCACAGTCAGCGACGCGTCGCCGCGCACCACGATGGGCCGCAGCGTGAGCAGGTGGGGACAGATGGGGGTGACAACCATGGCGTCCACATCCGGGGTGAGGATCGGTCCATTAGCGGCCAGCGTGTAGGCCGTCGATCCCGTAGGAGTGGAGACGATCACGCCGTCGGCGCGGAAGCGCGCTACGCTCCTGCCATCCAGCTCCACGGAAAAGTCGCCCATGCGGGCGATGTCGCCCTTGGAGACAACGATCTCGTTGAGCGCCTCGAAGCTCGAGTGCTGCGCACCCTCGCGCCACAGCACGGCGTGAAGCATGGCCCGCTCATCGAGGCTGTGGCAACCGGAACACCAGTTCTCCAGAGTGGTGTAGAGGTCGGCGAGACGCACTTCGGTCAGGAAGCCGAGGAAGCCGAGGTTCACGCTGAGGATGGGCGTCGAGAAAGTAGCAAAGATGCGCGCGGCCGCGAGCAACGTGCCATCGCCGCCGAGAACGATAACGAGTCCGGGACACTGCTTAGGCAGATCCGCGCGATCGACGGCTGGGGCAACCTCGGTATAGCTGCCGCCTTCGCGGTCCAGCACCGCATCGTAGCCATGCTGGCGCAGCCACGCGATCAACTCCGGCAATAGTCGCTTGAGCTCTTCCCTGTGCGGTTTGCAAACGATTGCTACGCAGGCCATGGGTCCCAGTGTAATGGATCGGCTCGGCGCGACGTTAACTCAGATTTTGCTCGTTCTGCTATCCGCTATCAACCAGAAGGAGAACCCCCGGCATTGCGGGGTGGCAGTAGAAGTTTGACAGTTCCGGGAATCATCCCTCGCTTTTGCTCGTTTCGCGCATCGTTGCACGAGAGATATTTCCGCAGGGGCTGAAGCCCGGAGGATTTGGGTTGCACGTAGCGGCACAACTAAAGTCATGCCCTGTTACAAAGCTTCGTGCGACGTACCGCACGTAAGCCGGCTGCGATTCGCAATCAGGCCCCTTTGAGGGGCCACCAGGCATAAAGCCTCCGGTTCTACCGGAGGATAGTTACTTGCTCCTATACACCTCGTGCCATCCTCCGTGGGAGGGCAACAAAGCACCGATACCGGCACCCGCGCCCCCAAAGAACGGCGTAAGAACTGCGATTGCCTCGCCCCGGGAGACGAAGCACCAGGTGTCGTTCTTTCCACAACCAGTTGCAGCTCCAACGCCGAGGCCAACTGCGGCGCCGATTCCGGCGCCAATTAACGCGTTCCGGCCACGATGGCCCGGGGTCCGCAGAAGGATTTGCCGGACGTCCTGTTTCTGAATTAATTGATTTTTCCCGATCCGAATCGAATCGTCGGTGACGGATTGGATACTTCCGGCGTACGATTTTCCGTCCGCCGTCATGACCTTGACCTTCTGACTGGGCAACAACAGCTTCACGGTGGCCCAATCATTTGTTTGCGCGAATGAAACCTGGGATAGAGCGACGAATACGGCGATGGGCAGAATCCAATGGCGAAGGCTCATCAAGATCCTCCTGGTCTTTCAGTTTCCGGCCCGATTTTGTTGTGATTCTTATACTAGATGGTGAGGCTCAGGGGAACAGC
Organism: uncultured Acidobacteriaceae bacterium; assembly: GCA_963836525.1. GTDB lineage: Bacteria > Acidobacteriota > Terriglobia > Terriglobales > Acidobacteriaceae > Telmatobacter. The sequence goes on along the minus strand of CAWIJW010000009.1, from coordinate 241,769 downwards.
GTTTCACATAGAGCAGGAACTCCCGGTTGCCCTCCGCGCCGGTGATGGGCGATGGGATGATGCCGGCGACCTCCCAGCCCAGCGCGCGCACGCATTCAGCTACCCTAGCGATCGCCAGCTCGTGCGCGGCCGGATCGCGGACGATGCCGCCCTTGCCCACATGCTCGCGCCCGGCTTCGAATTGTGGTTTGACCAGGATGACGGCCTCAGCAAGCGTGGGCGCCGCAGCGAGGACGGCCGGGAGCACAAGCGTGGCCGAGATAAAGGAGACATCCATGACCAGGAGCGTTTTTTCTTGGTCTTGGTCGAGTGTCACCAATGATCGAGGATCGAGCAGGCGCGCGTTGGTGCGCTCCAGCAGGCGTACGCGCGGGTCGTTGCGCAGCTTCAGGTCAATCTGCCCGAAGCCGGTATCGATGGCGGTGACGTGAGCAGCGCCATGCTGCAGGAGGCAGTCAGTGAATCCGCCGGTCGAGGCGCCTACATCGAGACACGCCCTACCTGCGACTTGAATTTGCCAGTGTTCCAGGGCTGCCGCGAGTTTCAATCCGCCACGGCTGACGTAGGGCAGGTCTTTGCCGAGCAGGCGGATGGAGGCATGGGAAGGGACACTGGCGCCGGGCTTGTCCATCTTCTGCTCACTGACGAGAACCCGTCCGGCGAGAATGAGTGCACGGGCGCGCTCACGGCTGGCAGCGAGGCCACGCTCGACGAGCAGCAGGTCCAGTCTCGATTTTTCAGGCCGCGATTTTTCAGGTCGCGTTTTTTCGGGGTGCGTTTTTGCCGCGTTCGCCATCGCCGGAACGATCCCCCTCAAGAAACGCTGAAAGGCCGTTCCCGCGCGGGAAACAGCCCTTCGAATGGTTCCATTGTCATCTTTTCCAGGCGCGCTACGGGATGGCCTGGCAGGCTGCGAGCGAAACCAACGACGCGCTGCCCGGCAAATTGCAGGGCTGGCCGTAGCCTGGGACGCGGCTGCTGTAGTTGTTGTTGCCGCTGGCCGCGTTCTGAGTGGTCGTGCGCAGATCTACCACATTGCCCTCCACCAGAACCGTTGTGTCAATCAGGTCCGTGACCGTCGGGCTGGACTGAATGATGGTGACATACGGAATGTCGGGCGAGGCCACGTAGACCTTGCTGTACTCGGAATTCTGCGTCGAGGAGATGTGGCGCGGATGGCCGACAACGGTGAGCGTCTTTTCCGCCGTATAGGTGGACAGGTTCACCACGGTCACCGTGCCGTTCTGCGTTCCGTCGTTCTGATTGGCACTGTAAGCCTTGCTGCCGTCATAGAGAACCGTCACGCTGGCGGGGTTAGGTGTCGCGGTATTGCCCACGGTGACAGTGTAGGTGGTTCCGAAGGTCGAACTGTCGTTACCGTACTCATCGAGGCTGACGTCAATCACGCTGACGGTACCGCCATCGTAGTTGGCTACAACGAGACGTTGCGTGGCCGCGTTGTACTCGGCGTAAACCGGACCGGCAATGGAGCCCATGCCGCAGGTTGGGTTGGTGGTGATGTTGCAGTTTGGCGGCGCGTTGACGGGCGTGAGCGCGGCCGTGGAAAGCGGCAGGACGGGATGGTATGAAACCGGCTGGCCGTTCTGGTTGGTGTTGTAAGGCGGCGGGCAGCTGGGCACGGTCGAGGGCGGTACCGTCACCAGCGGCACCGGGCACTGATCGAGCGTGTTCTTGTTGCTGTTGATGACCGTGATGGTATCGTCTCCGCGATTCAGTACAAACAGGCGCTGCTGGTCAGGAGATTGCACGGCGTAGACAGGGCATTTGCCCACCGGGATGGCAGGATCGGTAGTGTTGCTGGAGATCTCGACCGGCGTCACAACGCCCGCCGGAGCTGTTCTGGGAGAGACGTTGCAGGTCATGGGCGCGGTATTGGGGACGTTCTGGCTAAGAACGTATTCGCGCTGTCCGGAGGGGACCGGGGACCCGGCAACGAACACCGGCATGGTTGCGGGACTGGCCGCCGTCGCTACCGGAATGGCGAGTTTGAAGGCCTGGGGCGATCCGGAAAAGAGATCGACAACGTTTCCGCTGAGGTCGGTGGCCCAAAGTCCGGAGGACGGCGCCATCAAGTTGACGGGGTGTGCCGTGGGAGGCAACGTGGATTCGGAGACGTTCTTGGCTTGCAGTGTGGTGGTGATGGCGAAATTCGACAGGGTGCCGTCGCTGTTGACGGTATAGCCCGTGGCGCCAATCTCGTCCAACGTGAAAACAAGTGGGCCGGGGCCGATGGGCGCTTCGGTCAGGATCGAGTCGCCGGAATAATCGATGATCGTGACCACTCCCGGGGTGGTGGAACCCGTGGACGAAATCACGATCGCATAGGAGGTGGGCTGTGGCGGCGGACCATTGGTGGCAATCGGAGTGACCGGCACCCTGTAGTTATCGCCACAACCGCCAAGCAGGACCGCAACCGCAAGGGCCGCCCCTGCCTGCGCGAAGAACACACGCGCCTGGCCTGACTTCAACGAAAAAAGCCTCATTCCGAATCGTTCCTGCTTCCTTGGTGATTGTAAATCACGCGGGCGAGAATACGCGGGCGCCCGCGGCTTCTTCAGGGAGTGCGACGGATGGGAGGGAGATTTGTCATCGCCTCTGGCCACCGGCAGCACTTTTGCCTGGCGCGGCCACAGCAGTCTCGGAAATGGAGGCGCCGCATTTAGGAAATTCAAGCCGGCGCGACCAGCCCCGGGGTCCCAAACGACGGCTTTTTGTCGTTGGGGTTAGAGCAGCAGGGCCGGGGTCCCCATGGACAGGTCTTGGTCCGTGGGGTGGAGCGAGCGACGACCTTTTAAATGTTTTCACCGGACACAGTATTTCCGAAACTGCTCTAGCGGTTACGATGAGGCGTGGCTCAAGAAAAGCTGGTCTGGCAATCGAAGCTGGTGTTGCTTGCGGTGCTGCCATTCGCGGGCACGGATGTGCTGCTCGCGTGCTACGCGTGGGCCGCCGAATCGACTGCTGTGACAATCTGGACCCTTGGCCTGAGCGGGTTGCTTGGGCTTTTGACCTGGAATCTCCGGGCGGCCACGCCGGCAGCGGCGGCCACCGGCGCGTTGATCACGGCCAGCCTCATGTTCTCGACGGTCGTGTTCCCCTACGTGCCATGGCATACAGCGGTGATTCCCACGTTAGCGGTTTCGTTGCTGGCCTTTGCCGCAACGCGCGTTGGGCGGCGGCGGAAGGAGCGGCTGGGGACGGCGGAAGCGCGGCGGGGACGATCGGCGTCGCAAGTGGCGGCCAATCTGGGTGTAGCGGCGATGGTTTCCAGTGGACCCGTACAGCTCTGGCTGATGGATAGCCGCTGGCTTCCGAATGCAGCCCACACGCCAAGGCTTCTGTTTGTGCTGGCGCTGGCGGCGCTGGCTGAGGCCGCCGCCGACACGGTCTCGTCGGAGATCGGGCAGGTGCTCGGTGGGCGACCGCGCATGATCACGACGTTGCGCACAGTCGAGCCCGGCAGGGACGGCGCGGTTAGCGTGGCCGGGACGCTGGCCGGAGTGGTTGCGGCGGCAATCGTCGCAGGCGCTGGAAGCTGGGCGCTACGAGGCGACTGGAAGCTCTTCGAACTGAGCTGCGCTGGCGCCGTCTTCGGCCTGTTCTTCGACAGCCTGCTGGGCGCAACGCTGGAAGAGCACGGCTGGCTCAACAACGATGCGGTGAACTTTTTGTCGACGGCGAGCGCCTCGGGGTTTGCGATGGTGCTGATGACGGTGGTGCTCTGATCCCACGACGATCAGCTTCGCCGAGCCGCGTTTTTCTCTCGGGTACACGGCCCCAACTCCGCTCACCTCGCTCGCCGCTTCAATGCAGGTGCAGCCGCCAGAAGGTATAGCTGAGAATCTCGTGGGCGATGCGCTCGGCCTCGAGCTTTCTGTCTTGGACGGCAGGGCGCTGCCGCGGCGAAGTGAGCACATCCAGGCCTTCGGCGGAACAGATGGCATGAATGCGGAACATATGGGTATCGTCGCTGACCACGACCAGGCGATGCAGCCCGTTGACGCGGGCGATGACGGCGATGCGGCGGGCTGACTCTTCGGTGTTGCGGCTTTCGGTCTCGGCGATGATGGCCGATTCAGGGACGCCCTTGCTGATCAGGTAGCCGGCGCCCACGGAACCCTCGGTGTACTGATCGCCGCCCGGACCGCCAAGCGTGATGATGAGCGGCGCGAAGCCGCGACGGTAGAGCTCAAGCGCGTGGTCCAGACGGGCGCGGTAGACCGGCGAGGGGCGGCCGTCGTACTCCGCGGCGCCCAGAACGCCGATGGCATCGGCAGGCGCGGCCTGATCCAGGTGGGCGTAGCTCTCAATCTGCACGTAGACCCAGCGGCACCATCCTAAAACGCCGGCAAGCAGAACGCAGAGAAACAGGATCGCCGCACGCAGTGGCCATCGGCTGTGCTTTCTCGTGGCCATCCACCCCATGCGGTCCATCTTACCGCTGCAGGGTCATGACGATTTCGTGCGTTGGGATGGCGCCCTCGCGCAGAATCTCCCAGCGCCCGGAGCCGAGAGTGAGATCGACGATCGTGGTGGGTTGCGCACGGCCGGTGGGCCCGCCGTCAATGATGAGCGGAATACGATCGCCGATCTGGTCGCGGACAGATGCGGCGTTCGTACACTCCGACGCGCCCTGCAGGTTGGCCGAGGTGGCGGTGATGGGCAGCCCGAGGCGCGCCACGACCGCGCGTGGAATGGCGGCGTCGGGCACGCGCAGAGCCACGTTACCGGTGTTGGCCGTGGAACGCAGCGGCAACTTGGTTCCGGCGCGGACGATGATCGTAAGCGGGCCGGGCCAGAAGCGATCGGCCAGCTTATCGAGCATGGCGTCGGTGTCGCGCGCCAGTTCGTAGGCCTGGGCCAAGCCGGAGATGAGCAGCGAGAGCGGCTTGTGCTTCTGGCGGGTCTTGATCTGGTAAATCTGCTCGACGGCGTAGAGGTTCACCGGGTCAACGGCCAGGCCGTAGAACGTATCGGTAGGCAGGGCGACGACACCGCCCTTGCGCAGGCAGGAGACGATGTAATCGATCCGGTCCGGTTGGGGTTCATCGGGATGGACGCGTAATATCTCCGCGGACAAGGAGGCCTACCTCGGTTCCCGAATAGAAGAAGAGGCTACAGAATCGGAAGCTATCACAGCACCAGCTATGGTGCAAGTTGAGCCGCTAGCTTCTAGCTGCTAACTCTTTGCCTCGAACTCTCAAAATTAAGCCGGTTTTTAGCGCAAGGTGCGAATGAGACGGCGGGTGAGTTGATCGGCACAAAAAGCTAGATGCTAGTAGCTAGAGGCTAGAAGCTGATCTTACAATCGGCACAGCACTCAGAGGTTGTCCATCGATGCCGATCCGTGTGGTGGAAAGCAAGCAGAATGCGCGCCTGAAGGAACTGCGGCGGGCGCTTGCCGCATCCGGGCGCGAAGGACAGGGCCGCGTCGGAATCGAGGGGCCGAAACTGCTCGAAGAGGCGTTGCGCGCGGGCGTGCACGTCGCCGCCATCTTTGTGGCGCAAGGCGCAGAGCGTCTACTCGACACGCTGCCCGTGCCGCCGGAGACTGAGGTGCTGAAGCTTCCAAGGAAATTACTCGATTCCGTTTTGGCCACCGAAACGCCGCAGCCGGTTGCCGCACTGGTTGAGCCGCCGGATTGGACTTGGGCGCACCTCTTCAGCACTCATAAAAACAGCGCGGCGCTTGTCATCGTGCTGGCCGGCATTCAGGATCCCGGTAACCTGGGCACGATTTTGCGATCGGCGGAAGCCTTCGGGGCGACAGGCATCGTCAGCCTGCCGGGAACCGTGAGCGCGTGGAATGCGAAAGCGGTTCGCGCGTCGGCGGGCAGCGTCTTCCGAATTCCCCTGCTCGCGGCGAGCGAACGAGAGTGCTTTGAGCGGCTGCGCGAGGCCGGCGTGAAGATTTTTGCCGCAACGATGCGCGCCGCCCAGCCTGCCGATCTGGTGGATCTGACTGGTCCGGCTGCTCTCATCATCGGCAACGAGGGCAACGGTGTGCCGGGCAGGCTCGCCAGCCAAGCTGACGGCGCAATCACGATTCCCTGCCCCGGTCCGGTGGAGAGCCTGAACGCAGCCGTCGCCGCCAGCGTGCTGCTGTATGAAGCGTCGCGGCAACGGTCGGCGCTCAGCGGCGGTCCATCGGATCATCGAGGAGCGCGGCGATGAGCTTGTTCGACATTGAGCCCGAAGAGCAAGTGCACTCATCCAAACGGCCGCTCTATGCAATGGGCGCCGGAGGCGTGCTCCATGCAATAGCTCCGCTCGCGGAGCGCATGCGGCCGCACAGCCTGGAAGAACTGCTCGGGCAGGAGCATCTGGTCGGCCCCGGCAAGCCGTTGCGTGTGCAGATTGAGCGCGACGACGCCAGCTCGATGATCTTCTGGGGTCCGCCGGGCGTGGGCAAAACCACGCTAGCCAAGATCCTTGCGGAGACCACCAAGGCCAGCTTTATCGAGTTCTCGGCCGTGACGAGCGGCATCAAGGAGATCAAGCAGGTGATGGTCACGGCGGCCAAGGCTGCCCAGTTGCACTCGCGAACGATTCTCTTCGTGGACGAGATTCACCGCTTCAACAAGGCGCAGCAGGATGCGTTCCTGCCCTATGTGGAGCGGGGCACGATCCGGCTGATCGGCGCGACCACCGAGAATCCATCGTTTGAGATCATCTCTCCGCTGCTTTCACGCTGCCGCGTGTATGTGCTGGAGCCGCTGAAGGAGGAACAGATTGTCACCCTGCTGCGGCGCGCCATGGCAGATCGCGAGCGCGGGTTGGGCACACTCGAACTGGCTGCCGATGACGATGCACTCGAACTCATCGCAGGCTATTCGAGCGGGGACTGCCGCAACGCTTACAACACGCTGGAGGTTGCGGCACAGTTGGCGGTGGCCGACGGCTCGAAGCACATTTCTAAGGCTACGGCGGCCGAGGCAATCCAGAAGCGCGTACTGATGTACGACAAGGCGGGTGAGGAGCACTACAACCTGATCTCGGCGCTCCATAAGAGCGTGCGCAACAGCGATCCCGATGCGGCGCTTTACTGGCTGGGACGTATGTTCGCGGCCGGCGAGGACCCGCTGTATCTGGCGCGACGTATCGTGCGCATGGCCGTCGAAGACATCGGGCTGGCCGCACCGGAAGCGTTGCATCTGTGCCTGTCGGCGAAGGAGACATACGATTTTCTTGGATCGCCGGAGGGCGATCTGGCGCTGGCCGAGGCGGTGGTGTATCTCGCGCTCGCGCCCAAGTCGAATTCTGTCTACACGGCTTATGGCGCGGTGCTTGAGGACATTGAGCACACGCGCCAGGAGCCGGTGCCTCTGCACTTGAGGAATGCACCGACCCGGCTGATGAAGGATCTAGGTTACGGCAAAGACTACCGCTACGCGCACGACGAGGAGGGCCGCGTGGCGGATATGGATTGCCTGCCGGAGTCGCTGAAAGGGCGCAGCTACTACCACCCCACGCAGGAGGGCCGCGAGAAGCAGTTGGCGCAGCGGATGGAGGAGATTCGAAGGATCAGGGCGGGCAAGCGTGGATCGGATCGCTGATTCCTGGTCCCAGATTCCCGTACTTTGATCGCAGATCCTGCCTCAGTTCACGTACTTGACGGAGCAGCCGTAGGAGCGCGTGTAGGACTTCGCGACCGGCTTGCCCGCCATGGCTTCAGTCAGAGCGTCGCTGAGGTAGTTGTCCGCGCCCTTGATGTCGCTCGGGTCGGGCGTAGGACGGTCGTCGATGGCGCCTTCGTAGATCAGCTTGCCCTCCGGGTCGATGACGTACATCTCGGGAGTCGTCTTGGCGGCGTACAGATGGCCGAGCTTGCCCTCTGGATCCATGAGCACGGCAGTGGGATCGGCGTGCATCTGCTGGAGATACGCGTTCTCCTGCGAATCGGTCACGTAGCCCTGCATGCCGGGCGCCGAAGAAATGACCGTGAACCAGACCACGCCCCTCGCGGTCCACTCCTTCTGCAGGGCCTGCATGTTGCCGGAGACGTAATGCTTCCTGGTGTAGGGGCAGCCCTGGTTGTGCCACTCGAGTACGACGTACTTGCCGTGGTATTGGTCGAGGGTGTGGGTTTGGACGTGCGAGTCGGTGGCAGTGAACTCGGGCGCGGGCGAGCCAACCACGGCTTGGGCGGTGGCGGAGACGGGCGCGAGCGCGACAACGAGGGCGGCAATTCCGGCAAGAACGGGCAGAGATTTCATGAGAGTCAACCTCCTCAAGGGGAAATGGGATGAGCGAGCGATCAGGCTTCCGGCGAGCAGATTTCAAGCCTACGGTTGCTTGGACGGATCAGCCGTGGTTTGAGTTGCAGGACGTGGCAGCTTGGCCACGGCGTCGATCACGATGCCGGGGGTAAGCACCTGGGGAAGAAGCTGCGGGCTGGGTTGGCCCGGCGTATAGAGCGCATAGACTGGCACGCCACTGCGGCCAAGCGCGGTGAGGGCCTGCGTGATGGCCGGGTCTTGGCGGGTCCAGTCGGCGCGCAGCAGGACGACGTTGGCGGCCTGAAATGCGTGGACGACTTCCGACCGGTTGAGGGCGACGCGCTCGTTGACTTGGCAGCTGAGGCACCAGCTCGCGGTGAAATCGACAAAGACGGGCCGGCCGGCTGCGAGGGAGTGCTGGACGGCATCGGCCGACCAGGGTTGCCAGGCGCCCGCAACCGCAGATTGGCCCGCGAACCTAGGTGGTGACTTCAGCACCAGCACATCCTTTTGCGTCAGAGTTGTCTCTGGAGCAACGAGTGTCCGCGCCGCGTACACACTGAGCGCGACCCCAGCAAGCACGATCAGGCTTGCAACTACCGAGGCCCAGCGCTTGGCCGGCCAGCGGCCCAGAAACCAGCCGGCGATGGCCAGCAGAAGGAAGCTCGTCAGCAGCGCGGCCAGCAGCGCTGCGCCGTAGGCCTGCGCGACAACCCACGCCAGCCAGATGACCGTGGCGAAGATGGGAACCGAGACGGCTTGCTTAAGGATGTCCATCCAGGCGCCGGGTTTGGGCAGCAGGCGGGTCCAGGCGGGCTGGAGCGTAAGCGCAACGTACGGAGCGGCGAGGCCGAGGGCGAGCGCCGTGAAGACGGCAAAGGTAATTGCGGCTGGTTGGGCGAGCGCGTAGCCGATGGCCGCGCCCATGAAGGGCGCGGTGCAGGGCGTGGCGACGACGACGGCGAGGACGCCGGTGAAAAAGCTGCCGGCGTAGCCCTGCCTGGCTGCCAACGAACTTCCGGCGCAGGTGAGCGTAAGGCCGATCTCGAACTGGCCGGCCAGCGAGAGGCCAAGAAAGAAGAGCAGGCCGGCCATCAGCGAGAGGAAAACCGGCGACTGGAACTGGAATCCCCAGCCGAGCGTGGCCCCGGCGGCGCGTAGGCCGAGCAGCGCGGCGACAAGAGCCCAGAAGGAGACGAGAATTCCGGCGGTGTAGACAAAGCCGTGGGCGCGCAGTTTGTGCCGCTCCTCGCTGCCGGAGTTCACCAAGCGCGAGGCCTTTGAGGAAGAGCACGGGGAAGACGCAGGGCATGAGGTTCAGCAGCAGGCCGCCGAGGAAGGCGAGGCTTGCGATGCGCGCGAGCGCTGCAAAGGAGAAGGTGGGTGGCAGGGCGACGGATCCCGGAGTCGCGGCGATCTCGTAGTTCCTGCCACCTGAGAGTTCGAGAACGCCACGCAACTGCGCCGGGCTCGCGGTGAGGTTTGCGTCCTTTTTCAGATCGAGAATCAGCCCGGTTGCTGTGGGCGTGACGGCTTGCGGGGCGGGATTGCCGAGGATGTTTTCGTCTTCGGGGAAGAAGGCGGCCTGAGTTTCGCGCTGCCCGGTCGCGACCGCAAGGCGAAAGCCGGTGGTCGTTGGCTGAAAGATGGCGGTGTCGGGAGGCGGGAGCGGCTGCGGAATCTGGTCTGTGAATCGCCGAAAGAAAGGTGAACCGACATAGCCGAGGTCATAGAGACCCCAGTACACACTCCGATGGACTTCCAAGTCTGCTTTCCCCGGGATGCAGACCTCACGGCAAACGAGCCAATCGACTTTGGCGCGCAATGTGACGGGCCCTGGCTTCACATTATCTGCAAGATCGAACTTGAAGGGAAAGAGAACTTCATTCTCGTAGCCGAAGTCCATTAACGGGCCAAGCGGCAAACGCCTGGGCGCTGGAAACTGCATCGGCGTGGCGCTGATGCCTTTCGGAAGCGTCCATTGAATGTGCGGCGGGTCGCCGGAATCACCGGCATTCTTCCAATAAATGTGCCAACCTGGCTCGAGTTTGAAGTAAAGGCCTCCATCGTTGAGGATCTCGCTCTGAAAGAGTCGCCCTCCCGGAACCAGCAATTCCACACGCAGATGAGGTGCGTCGACGGCGGCCTTTGTGTCTTTAGGTGGGCTGGGAAACGCGGGAGTTTGCGCCCGCGTAGAAAGCAGTGCGCCAAGCACGGCAATGAGCGCGAAGACGAAGCGGAAACGACGCATGATCGTTGGACTCAGTGTATCGAACCAAGGTCGCAGAAGGTTGTGGACTTATCGGCGCGCATCGTGATCCTGCATCGCGGCGTGGCGGCGGAAGATGCAGTCGTTCTGCACGCACTTGACGCCGGCGGCGCGGGCGCGGGCCACGGCCTCGTCGTGGATGACTCCGTCCTGCAGCCAGAGGCAGGGAATCTGCAAGCGGATCACGTCGTCAACGATGGGTGGCACGTGTTCGGAGGCGCGAAAGACGTCGACGAGGTCGATGCCCTTCCCGGTTTGGCCAAGACTCGTCTCTTTAAGGGCGGCAGCCTGGGCAGCGTCAAGGTCGGTGTAGCTCGGTCCGCCTAGCACTTCCTTGAGCGCGGGATTGACGGGGAAGACGCGATAGCCGTGCTCGGCGAGATACCGGCCGATGTTGTGGCTGGCACGATGCGGCTTGTCGCTCATGCCGACGACGGCGATGTTGCGCGCGCTGCGCAGAATTTCGTCAATGACTGCGGGGTCGTTGCTCATGAGTTTCCCTTTTCCGGGCTCGTAACATTCATCGTTTCCCAACCTTACAAGCAAGCGTTGCAAAGGTGGGTCAGCCGCCCTTGCATTTCTTCATACATTGGGCGTATCTTCACTTAGCTTATCCGACAGAATAGGGATCCCGGTGGAAGTCGTGTGGGCTAATCATGTCCGTGGGTTTGCTTCGTCCGCGAAGCTCAAGAACCTGCTGGTCACTCCGGTTCCCTTCCCCTCTATCTCTGTCCCGAACCCGGGAAACGGGCCGCTAAATGGCGAGGGGTTGGGACATGACTTATCTGCTTCGCTCTCGAACAAAATCCTTATATCGTCCTTGTGCAGCGGCTGGAGCACTTTGCGTTCTGACCGCCTTCGTCGCTGGCGCGGCTTACGCCCAGAGCCAAGGGGAGAATCCGGCGTCCGGCAGCATGACTGCGACAGCGCTCAACCCAGGCGGATGCAGCAAGCAGGTTGAAATCGCAGAGGCGACAACGGATGGGCTCGTCGTTTCGCTGAACAAGCGAGGCCTGGTGTACGAGGGCAAGGGCGAACTCGATTGCGCCATTCGGGAATTCGACCGTGCGATTCAACTCAAGCCGAAGCTCTCCGCTCTTTTCAACAACCGCGGGCTCGTATACAGAGAAAAAGGCGAATTCGACCGCGCGATTGAGGATCTCAACGAGGCCATACGCCTGAAACCGGACAGTGCGGAGGCATTCAATAACCGCGGCAGTGCTTACTCCTTCAAGAACCAGTTCGACCGCGCCATCGAGGACTACAATCAGGCTCTTGCCATCAAGTCAGATTACGCCGAAGCCTACAACAATCGCGGCGGCGCATATGCCAACAAGGGCGAACTTTTTCGCGCCATGCGAGACTACAGCCAAGCGATCCGCCTCAAGCCGGATTTTGCCGACGCGCACTACAACTGCGGCGTTGCCCATCTGCGGCTGGGGGACTTCGACAATGCGGTTGCGGAGTTCAGCAAGGTCATCAAGCTCAAGCCCAATTTTCCCGAGGGATTTAACAGTCGCGGCGCCGCTTTGAATGCGAAAGGCGAGCGCGACCGCGCCATCGAGGATTATGGCGAGGCAATCCGCCTGAAACCCGACTATGCCCAGGCCTACTACAACCGGGGGTTGGCCCTCTACCGTGCAGGGGCACACGACCGCGCCATACAAGACTTCAACAAGGCCATCGAGCTAAAACCCAATTACCCTGAGGCGTTCAACAATCGCGGCGACGTGTACGCAGATGAAGGGCAATTCGACCGCGCCATTCAGGACTTCGATGAGGCCATCCGTTTGGAGCCAGACTTTGCCAGGGCCCTGCACAATCGCGCTGTTGCGTACGCGCGAAAGGACGAGCGCGAGCAGGTCGCCCAGGATTCCAAGGGGACGGCCGGTCAACCATAGAGGAAGGCGCTGGAGTGTTCGGGCATGCCGCCTGCAACGACGACGACGATGTTGCGCGCGGTGCGCAAGATTTCGACAATCACAGCCGGATCGTTTGTTGCTCACGAATCTCTGGTATTTCAATTCACCATGAGCGTCAATCGACGCGCTTCCATCCGCCCTCTGGCGTTGGCTTCCATTGCACACCACGCATGTCGAGCCACTCCTCGGCCGGCTGGTCCTTTCGTGGATCTGAACCGATGCGCAGAACGTTCCCGTCGAGGTCTTCGACCTGCATCTCCAAGGCCCAGGGATAATTTGCAGGCGGATGACGGATTTTCGCGCCTGATGCTTTGAATTCCTCGAAGACCGCCTCGACATCCTTCCCATCAATCCACACCCAGCTTCCAGGGTTTCCCTGGTCGCCCTCGCACAGGAAGATTCCGCACCGGCCGCGCGAGATTGAGACGAACCCTGGGGTTTGAAAGTTGACTTTGAATCCGAGCGCCTTCACGAAGTAGTCCGTGCTGGCGGCCGCGTCGCGCACGCGCAACACGGGCGTGATGGCGCCGAATGCAATCGCCGTCCCTACCGGCGCTGTCTGAGTCGTCATGGTTTTCGACCTCCTTGCGCAATCCGGGTAGATCTATACGTCTATCTCTTCGTCCGCGCCTGTGGAGACCTCCGTGCCGCGGCGCTTAGCCAGCAGATATCCGCGCAGAAACGGTTCCAGATAACCATCGAGCACTTTGTCTACGTCGCCGACTTCGACCTTGGTGCGGTGGTCTTTGGCCATGCGGTAGGGCTGCAGGACATAGGACCGAATCTGCGAGCCAAAGTTGATGTCGAGTTTGGAGTCTTCGAGCTTCTTGCTTTCGGCGCGCTTCTTTTCAAGCTCGAACTCGTAGAGGCGCGAGCGCATCATCTTCATGGCCTTGTCGCGGTTCTTGTGCTGCGAGCGCTCGTTCTGGCACTGGACGACGATGCCCGTGGGGATGTGCGTCATGCGCACGGCGGAGTCTGTAGTGTTCACGTGCTGGCCGCCCTTGCCGCCCGACCGGTAGGTGTCGATGCGCAGGTCTTCGAGCTTGATGTCGACGTGGATGGATTCGTCGATTTCAGGCGAGACGTAGACCGAGGCAAAGGACGTGTGGCGGCGCTTGGCGGAGTCGAAGGGCGAAATGCGGACAAGGCGGTGGACGCCGCTTTCGCCAGCCAGCAGGCCGAAGGCGTATTCGCCGATGATGGTGAAGGTGGCGGACTTGATCCCCGCCTCTTCGCCGGCCTGGTAGTCGTTCATCTCGGTTTTGAAGCCCTGCTGCTCTGCCCAGCGCAGATACATGCGGAGCAGCATTTCGGCCCAGTCCTGGCTTTCGGTGCCGCCGGCGCCGGGATGGACGGTGACGATGGCGTTGAGCGGGTCGGCCTCGCCCGAGAGCATGGTGCGGGCCTCGAGCTCTTCGGCAAAATCGCCAAGTGCCTTGATCTCACGCTCGAGATCAGCAAGCACGTCTTCGCCCTCGCGCGCCAGCTCGAAGTAGGCTTCAATGTCACCGGTGCGGCGGACGAGTTGTTCATCGTCGGCGATGAGGCCTTCGAGACGTTTGCGATCGCGCATGAGCGGTTGACTGGCCGCCGGATCGGACCACACGGCCGGATCGGCGAGCCTGGTTTCTATTTGAGAGAGTTCCCTGCGCAGACGGGCAGGGTCAAAGATACTCCCGCAGGTCGCGCACCTGGTTGCGCACGGGAGCGTAGGCGAATTCGAGATCGTTCAGCGACATGGTGCTCTTGGGACCTGACTTTGAGTTAGCAAATTGGCGAGCCAGCAAACTAGCGAGTTAGCGGGCGGGATTTGCACCCTTGGCTGCTGGAGCTTTGAGCCTTCCCCCAATGACCAGCCAACAACGCCTAAGGACAGTATGGCACAGAGCCAGGCGAAGAGGTCGCCGTGGGCGGTGTAGAAGGTGACGCCGTCGCGGAAGCCGAACTCGGCGGGCAGTGCGTCGATTTGGTGGCGGGGAATACTCTGGCGGACGCGGCCGTAGGGATCGATGGCCGCAGTGACGCCGTTGTTGGTGTCGCGCAAGAGCCAGCGGCGGTTTTCGATGGCGCGCATGCGGGCCATGTTCAGGTGCTGCCAGGGGGCGCTGGTGTCGCCGTACCAGCCGTCGTCGCTGATGTTGACGAGCACCTCAGCGCCGTTGCGCGCGAGCTGGCGCACCTCGTCGGCGAAGACCGCTTCATAACAGATGAAGACGCCGTAGCGATGGCTGCCGCCGTTCTGTGTTGGGAGCAAAAAGACTCTGTGCTCAGTACCGCGCGAGAACGACGAGACCCGCCCGGTAAGTTTGCGCGCGAAGGTGATCAGGTTTTGGAAGGGAATGTATTCGCCAAACGGGACGAGGTGGATTTTGTCGTAGCGTCCGATGCGCTCACCCGTTGCGCTGATGATGAACGCGGAGTTGTAGTCGTGCCAGGCCCGCTCTTGTTGAGAGAAATCGACGCCGATGCCGCCCACAACCAGCGGCGCCTGCGTGGCGAGGGCGACGGTGCGGAAGGCCTGCCGCAGGCTGAGATCACCCTCAATGAAGGGCGCAGGCGATTCAGGCCAGACGACGAGGTCGGGATGAGTGGGATACGGCGGGCAGATGATTTCACCCGTGGGAGCGCCGGTCTGCGGGATACCTGCGATGTAGGTCTTACATTGCTCACCGCCCAGGCGTGTGAACTCGGCGATGTGGCGGTCCCACTCCGGCCCCTGCCAGTTGTTTACGTCGCCCACATCGAGGTTGGGCTGGATGAGGACGGCTGTCGCCGTGGGATCGGGCTTGGGAGATGGAACAAAGACGCCCGTAAAACCGGAGATGAGAAGCACCGCGCCGCAAGAGGTCCAAGCCCAGCGGCCAGCGAAGCGGCTTTTGGAGCCGCGATCGAGTAGCAAAGCGCCGGCAAGGAGAGCATTCGCGGCGACGAGTACGAAAGTGATGCCGTAGACGCCGGTCCACGGCGCGAGCGGGTTAATGAGGGCGTTGTCGACTTGGGAGTAGCCAAGCTGGTCCCAGGGAACGCTGGTGATGCGCGCGGCGGCGAGGTCGAGGGCGGTCCAAAGAATGGGCGCAAGTGCGAGGGCGATGCGGGCGGAGCCGGTGGCGCGGCAGACGAGCAGGAGGCCGAGGCCGAAGAGTCCGAAGTAAAGTCCGAGGACCAGGCTGAAACCGAGAGTGAGCAGCTCCGGTGCCAGAGGCGGCATGTCGCCGTAGCGCAGCATGGTGTCGCGAATCCAGTAGCAGTTGCCGACGTACCAGAGGACGCCGCAAAGATAGGCAATGAAGAAGGCGCGGCGCAGGGGATGGAGATGACTAGAGCGCGCAACTGAGAGCAACGCCCAAAGGAGCGGGACAAGCGCGAACCAGGCAAAGATCGTGCGCCAAGCCGGCAGCGGCCCGGCAAGCGGGAACGGCAACTCGAGCAGCCCGGCGGAAAGGACCGCAGCGGCCCACGGCTTCCAGGAAGATTGCATACAGGGGCGAGTGTAAAACATTGAAGTGGGTTAGAATCGACAGCATGGTGTTGGCCATCTTTGCAATTCGGCTGATGGAGCTGCTGTTCTTTCTTGGCTTGGTGGGGTCGGCAATCGTGGTTATCATCAGCTTTTTTGAGGACGGAAAAGAGCTGTTCGGCAAGGATTAGCCTCCGGCCTGGCGAGCAGGGTGCTACCGCGGCGGGCTCCGCGGTTTTCGACTCCTGTTTGACCTCCGCTCAAGGCCGTTCTTCACCTCTGGCGCCTTCTCTTAGAAAAACGCAAACTATCGCGGGAATCGCGTTTCTCACGTGCGATTCCCGCTGTTCTTATGGGTCGGAGTTGCACTCTTGTTCTCGTCGTCTTCTTCCATGGCCTTCTTGCGGTCCGCTTGCGAGAAGGCCGCAGGCTGGCCCATGCGAGATGCAGCGACATAGTGGGAGGCCGCCGCCATCGAGTTAGCGATACCTGCTCTTGTGGTGCTGTAGCTCATTGCAGAGGAAAGGGGGATATGCATCGCCGCAGCGGTCTTCACCGCATCCTGATTCGCACCCAGAAACACAAAATCCCAGTTGTACTTGTCTCTCTGCTCCTTGATCATCGCGGCGATCTGTTCGAGGGTGTAATTTTTGCTCGCGTTCTCCAAGCCGTCGGTGATTGTCACCATGATGACCTTGGACGGGCGTTCATCCTCCGGAAGTGCCGCAAGCTCCTGCCCCAGTTCGACGATGGTACGCCCCTGAGCATCAAGCAGCGCGGTCGAGCCGCGTGGAACGAACGTGTTCTGGTTCAATTCCGGGCAATCCCTGAGACTTTTGTCGAAGACCGTCTCATACTGATCGTCGAATTGCACCAGCTTCACCGCCGCTTCGCCAGGAAGTTCCCGCTGTGTCCTGAGGAATTCATTGAAACCAGCTACCGTCGATTCTTTACAGCTTTCCATTGACCCTGAGCGGTCCAGGATGATCGCAATGCGCGTGAAACGATCTTTCATTTCTCCTCCTTGGATGGGGCGGGTTTTGAAGGCGCCGGCACGGTGTAGACCACCGATTTCTCAACCTGGAGCGCCGAGGTGATGCTTTCTCCCGGGGGACGTCTTCCGTTGTAAACATCGCTCAGGTACTGCGGCGATATGCCAAGCTTGGAAGCGAATTGTTGGGCGGTCTGGTCCCCCTGCTGCTTCTTCAAGAACTCCAGGAACTGTTCGAGATTCATTTTCTTTACCGGCATAATGTCATTATACGTCAATTGACGTATACGTCAAGTGCCGTAGAATGGAGGCCGCACCCGGCTCGAAATGCGCGCCCGTCTTCAGACCCAAAGCCGGTTGATTGCGAGCAGTTTGCGGCCGGGCCCGCAACCCTCGTCCCGGCGCGAGATTCATCAGAGCCGCACCGGCATTCCATTTCTCATTGACACTGCTTTGATTGAAAATTAGACTGGACGCAGAGCGGTGGTTTCGCTCTTTCGATTTTTGACCACCGGCTGCGCCTCGCCGGCCCCTCGCGATGGCCTCGACCCGAACGATCGTTGCTCCTCCGAATGACCGCGTCCGACTGATCGTGGCGTCCTCGGTGATGCTCACGTTCATCTCCTTCTGGCGCGCGGCAGCCATTGTTCTCAATGACCTGGGCTCTTCGGCCTTCTACGCCGGCGGCATTGCCGAGCAGGCGGTGGGAGCGGCGGCGCCGTGGTTCATTCTCGGCATCATGGCGTTCAGCTTTGCCGTGCGCGCAGTGTATGTCGAGAGCTGTTCGATGTTCACCCGTGGCGGAGTCTACCGCGTGGTGAAGGAGGCCCTTGGAGGCGGGTTCGCCAAGCTCAGCGTTTCGGCGCTAATGTTCGACTACATTCTTACCGGGCCGATCTCCGGTGTGTCAGCCGGCCAATACATCACCGGGCTGATGAACGAGTTGGTGACGGTCGCCAACCAGGTCCACTGGCTGCCACCGGCCCTGATGGACGCCCACGGGCATCCCTTCCAGTTCAATATGAATTACACTTCGGCGCTGTTCTGCGCCCTGGTCACGATCTATTACTGGTGGCAGAACATCAAGGGAATCGAGGAGTCGAGCGACAAGGCGCTGCGGGTTATGCAGATCACCACGGTGATGGTGATCGTTCTGCTGATTTGGGGCTGTTACTCGGTGGCTGTGAGGGGTGCGCATCTTCCGCCTTCGCCGATTCCGTCGCACCTGAAATTCAGCGACGACGCACTTGGCTTCCTCAAAGGCAGCGGCCTGCCGGTCTTCGGGTTGTTTGGGATTCTCATGGCCTTCGGCCACTCCATCCTGGCCATGAGCGGCGAGGAGACACTGGCCCAGGTCAACCGCGAAATCCAGCATCCCAAGCTGAAGAACCTGAAGCGCGCGGCCATTGTCATCGCCATCTACAGCCTGATCTTCACTGGCGGCGCCACGCTGCTGGCCTCGATGCTGATTCCCGCCGGTCCGCGAACGCACATCTACCAGGACAACCTGATTGCCGGCTTGGCCATGTTTGTGGTGGGCCCGCTGTGGGCGCGTATCGCCTTCCGCATGTTTGTTGTGGTGGTTGGTTTTCTCATTCTCTCCGGCGCCATCAACACCTCGATCATCGGCTCGACCGGCGTGCTGATGCGGGTGGCCGAAGACGGCGTGCTGACCGACTGGTTTCGCAGGCCGCACACCAGATTTGGGACCAGCTACCGCATCGTCAACCTAGTCTTCATCCTGCAGATGTTCACCATCATCGCGAGCCGGGGCAACGTCGTGATGCTGGGCGAGGCTTACGCCTTCGGCGTCATCTGGTCGTTCACCTTCAACAGTCTCTCCATCCTGGTGCTGCGCTGGAAGTACAAGGGGGAGCGCGGCTGGAAGGTTCCTCCCAATCTGCGCATCGGAAAGACCGAGATCCCCATCGGCCTGCTTTCAGTGTTCGCCGTGCTGCTAACCACCGCGACGGTCAACCTGTTCACGAAATCGGTGGCTACGGTGAGCGGCGTGGCCTTTGCGCTTGTGTTCTTCATCATCTTCACGGTCTCGGAACGGGAGAACTTGAGGAAGCATGCCCAAACCGCCAAGGAGATGAAAGACCACTTCCAGCTGGAGCACCAGGAGACGGTGAGTCGCGAGTCGGTGGCCATCCGTCCCGGTGGCGTGATCGTGACCATGCGCGACGCCGCGAATCCGCTGGCGTTGAAGTGGACCCTGGCGCGCACCAGCACAGTGGAGCGGGACGTTGTCGTGGTTAGTGTGCGCCTGATGGGCGTGGGCGGCCCGGAGTATCTGAGCGCCGAACAGCAAAGCTTCAGCGAGCACGAGCAGATGGTCTTCACTAAAGCGGTTGCGGTGGCCGAGAGCTTTGGCAAGAGGGTGTCGTTGCTGGTGGTTCCGGCGGGGGATATCTTTGCCGCGCTGGCTCAGACCGCGAATTCGCTTGAGGTCGAGTCGGTGGTCTCCGGATTATCGAGTTCCATGACCGCCGAGGAGCAGGCATTCCGCATTGGACAAGCCTGGGAGGCGCTGCCCGAGCCCAAGCGGCAATTCAACTTTTATGTGATCGGACCCTCGGGCGAGACCAAGGTATTCTACATTGGGCCGCATGCGCCTGCCTTGGGGCCCGAGGACGTGGAGTTGGTCCACAGGTTATGGCTGAACATGCGGCGGGACCCTTTGGCGGGGGACCTGCATCACAGCGACATCATCACCTATGCCCTGACGCGTCTCGCCAGCCAATACGCCCGCGAGAAGCAGGAGATCTTGCGCGACCTGCGAAACTGCCGCGCTGTCAGTTCGCCCACCACCTTGCGCTTAGGCGCTCAGGATTCGCATGGTCCCGGGGAAATTACGCAATCGCCGCGCGCGATCAAACAGACGCGCGACCAGTGAGAAAAACAGTGGTCAGTGGTTAGTGGTTAGTGGTCAGGGATCGGTACTATTGCTGAACGCAGGATCAGACAAACCCTCCGTTTAGGATTAGGCGCCAAACCTGAGCCCAGTTGGGTTCCTAGACTGAGAATTCTTCTCCTGGCTTCCAGTGCACAACTTGAACGCTGGGCCCAGCGAGAGCAGCCAGCTCTTCCGGCGTGCCTTTGAGCGGCGGAAATGTGCCGAAGTGGATGGGAAGGACGATCTCCGGAGCCAAAAGACGGCAGGCAAGCGCAGCTTCCTGCGGCCCCATGGTGTAGTAGCCGCCGATGGGCAGCATGGCCACGCGAGGCTGGTAGAGCTCGCGAATCAGCTGCATATCGCCGAAGACTGCGGTGTCTCCTGCGTGGTATAGGACGGGACCGCCGGCGACAGCCAGCACGAACCCGGTAGCGACGCCAACGTAGTGCGTGCCCTTGTCGTCCGTCGCGGCTGCGGAGTGTTTGGCTTCGACCATCGTGGCCGTCACGCTGCCCAGGGTAACGGAGCCGCCGAGATTCATGCCGATGGTATCGCTCACGCCCTTGCCCGCGACGTAATCCGCCAACTCTAAAATCGCGACCACGGTAGAACCATGCTTCTTTGCGATGGGCACGGCGTCAGAAATATGGTCTCCATGCCCGTGGGTCAACAGGACGTAGTGAATTTTCGACGGCAGGACGAAGTTCTGGGGATATCTGGGGTTGTGCGCGATGAACGGGTCGATCAGGAGGTTGGTTCCCTGGGCAGTCTGGACCAGCACGGTCGCGTGCCCAAGCCAGGTAATGCGCGTTTCCTGTGGTTTGCTCATGGAGTCTCCTTGGCTTTTTCAGCTCTCAGCCCTCAGCGATCAGCTTTCAGCTTCTAGCTTCTAACTTCTAGCCATGGCGATCAAGCCTAAGTTGAAACCCCTGGGGTTACGGAAGTTGATCCCAAATGTCCTCTTATCACCCGGTTGCCCATCTTGACGCTCCGAGGTGGAAGC
Organism: uncultured Acidobacteriaceae bacterium; assembly: GCA_963836525.1. Classification (GTDB taxonomy): domain Bacteria; phylum Acidobacteriota; class Terriglobia; order Terriglobales; family Acidobacteriaceae; genus Telmatobacter. Next base: position 220,985 of record CAWIJW010000009.1, on the reverse strand, counting down.
GTTATGGCCGCGGACTGAAAGCCGATCACTGCTTGTAAGAGCTCCCCCTTGACGCGGTCTGCAGGCAAGCATAAGCTCCCAAAAAGGCGAATATATGGCGAACATCGAGCCCCTCCTCCCCATTCTGCAAACTCCCGCGATGAGCCCCCTGGCTCGCATTGCGGCCGAAGCTCCTTTGGAATCAACTGGATGCCTCACCGAGTACCGGCCGCTGGCCTCGCGCTCCCTCCTGAACAAAACTACCTCGAAGCGCGGGTTGCCCTTTACGCACGCCATCAATCCCTATCCCGGCTGCGAATTTGGCTGCCGCTACTGTTATGCCCGCTACACGCATGAGTTCCTGGAGCTCGGGCCGGAGGAGTTTGAGCGAAAGATCTACTTCAGACAGAACGCGGCCTGGCTGCTTGAGCAGGAGCTGAAGCGGCTGAAGCCCGGCACGGAGATTGCGCTGGGGACGGCTACCGATCCCTACCAGCCCCTGGAGCGAAAGCTCAACATCACACGCTCACTGCTGGAGGTCTTTGCGCGCCACAGCGGATTCCGGCTGGGCATCGTGACCAAATCCACGCTGATCGCGCGGGACCTGGATCTGCTCAGGGAAATCGCAGGCCAAAACAGGCTGACGCTCCACCTGACGGTGACGACAATGAACGCAAAGCTGGCGCGGCAGCTCGAGCCGCGCGCGCCGCGGCCCGATCTGCGCATCTGTACCGTGGCCCAATTGCGCGGGGCGGGGTTGCGCGCAGGCGTGATGTGCTCGCCGCTGATGCCGGGAATTACCGACAGCCCGCGTTCCATCCGCGCCGTGGCGCGAGCCGCCTCTGCGGCCGGCGCCAGCTTCTTCGCGGCCGGAGCCCTCTTCCTCAAGCCATGCTCGCTGCCCACGTTTTTCGCCTTTGTCCGCGAGCACTTTCCCGGCCAACTTCCGGCCTACGAGCGGCGCTATGGGGCGAGCGCGTTTGTCTCCGCGGCGTACAGGCAGCGGGTGACGGAGCTCGTGGATTCCGTCTGCCGGGAGTACAAGCTGGAGAAGCGGCACACCTACGAAGATGCAACCAAGGAAGCGGCAGAGGGCAGTGCCGCGGTGGAATTGCAGCCGTGGCTGCCGTTTGCTCAAGGCCCAGTCCGGGCAATGCGACCGGGATCCGGAATTTATTGACCGACCCTAGCGAGTCACGATGACTTCCGAGACGCTGTCCTTGGCCAAGAACTGGCGATGACCGGACCAGCCGGAAAACAGGCGCTCAATGCTGCGGTTCGTAAAGGCGCGCCGAATGGGGAATTGCTGGGTCAACTGCATTTCCACCTCGTCGCCCGGTGTGACATGGAAGCGGCAGTGCACCGCCTCCTCGCCCTGCATGCTGGTGTGGAAAAAAGCCAGCACCTGCCCGCCGGGATTCATGGCGGCGTAGAGGTGCGCAACTACCGGGGCGACCAGAGGCTCGGGCAGATAGTCGAGCGCTGTCCACAACAACACCACATCGAAAGTACGCCCGGAGAAGTTGAGGGAGTGATTAAGGTAGCCTTCCACGTTCCAGACGGGATTTTCGTCTTCGTCCGTGCCCGTTTGCCAGTTCTCGGTGCAGGCATCGTAGACAAGGTCGGCGAGAAAGACGCTATGGCCCAGGCTGGTGAGGTAGTTGACGTTGGCAGGCGAGGTGTAGCCGGTGTCGATGATACGCAGGCCCGGCTCGGCCTGAAGGCGCTTGCGCAGCAAGCTCCAGGCGCCGGAGTGCCGCGGCACGCGTGGACCCGTGAGCCCATGTGCCGATGCGGCTAACGCGCTCTCCTGTTTCTTGTCGAACCAACGGCGCAGCACCCTAAACCCCTCTCGCGGCCGGGCAATTGCCTGGGAAACTGCCCGGCAAAGGTTGTCCAGCCCTCTTCCGCTTTCAGAAGGCGCCGCCGGTGTTCGGAGCGGTTGCGGTTTCAGGAGGTTTGGCAACCGCTTGCGTCAGGTCCACCTTGCCGCGAAAAACGGCATTGTCTTCAACGGCGAGGCGCAGGGCGCGGATGTCGCCTTCGAGGTTGCAACCGGCGCGCAGCTCCACACGGCCGGTGGCCACCACATTGCCCTGCACCCGGCCGAGAATCAGCACATCTTTGGCGGTGAGGTCGGCGGCAACATTGGCGTTGGGACCGACGGTGAGGCGGTTTTCAGACAGGCTGACAGTGCCTTCGACCCGCCCATCCACGATCAAGTCTTCACTGCCCTTCACTTCGCCGCAGATCACGATGGTCTTACCGATTCGCGCGGGAGCATTATCTACCATGATTTCGATCCTTCTGGAAGCGCTCTATAGGCCCTGCCCGCACTATATCAACCCGGACACATTGCTTCAATTCGCAAGAGCAAGAGACTTGTTAATTTGGTAACCGCGACGCCGACGTTTGAGGCCATGACGCCGCCCCCGGCCGGAGCCGGACACACGGTGCGGCGCAAGAACCAATAGGTGCTTTAGCTAAACTAACCATGTGCTCCGGTTCTTTCCCCTCCTCCTGCTTGCCTGGGTGGCTCCCGTCTACGGGCAGCCCGCTTCCGGCCATGGAGAGAATCTGTCGCCCGCGCAGGGCCAGGCCCTTGTGGATCGAGCGCTGGCCAACGAGTACAACGCGGCTCAGGATGCGAGCCATCCTATGCGCTACCAGCTGCGGAAAACCAGCCCGCACCTGACCACCACCAAGGAGATCTACGAAACCAAGGACGGCGACGTCGCACGGCTCATTGCGATCAACGACCAGCCGCTGAGCCCGGCCGACGAGCAGAAGGAAGAGGCGCGGCTGAACGCTTTATTCGGCGACACGAGAAAGCAGCGTCACCGCAAGCAGGCTGAAGACGAGGACGCAGGACGCGTGCTGAAGGTGCTGCGCGCGCTGCCATCCGCGTTCTTGTACCAATACGCAGGCTCAGGCGAGGGCCCCACGGGAAAGGTGGAAAAGTTCACCTTCAAGTCCGACCCGGGGTTTTCTCCGCCTGACCTGGAGACTGAGGTTCTGACGGCGATGGCCGGCGAAATCTGGATCGATGCCGCGCACCAGCGTGTGGTCCGGCTGGAGGGGCATTTGCAGCACGATGTGGACTTTGGATGGGGAATTCTGGGGCGGCTTAACAAAGGCGGCTGGATCGTGATCCAGCAGACAGACGTGGGCGGAGGCCAGTGGAGGACGATCCACTTTAAGATGGCGATGAGTGGGCGAGTGGTGTGGAAGACGCGGGTGTTCGATACCGCGGAGGATCAGACAGGGTTTGAGCCCGTGCCGGTTGGGCTGGGTTACCAGAAGGCGATTGCGATGCTGCGCACCGCGCCGTGAGGTTCAAGGACCTGGCGAGCAGAGCGCCCTCAGCAAAAAGCGGCGGCATCCCGCGAGATGCGCCGCTTCCTGCCGATGCAGGGTTGGAAGCCTACTTCACCTTGATGATGATCATGGCAAAGGTGAAAAGGGTGAGGGATTCGATGAAGGCAAGGCCGATCAGCATGAACATCAGCAGACCGGCGCGAGTTCCCGGGTTGCGCGCCAGTGCCTCGGTGGTCGAGCCGACGGCCCTTCCCTGGGCCAGGCCGCACAGGCCGGCAGCCAAGCCCATTCCCAAGCCGACGCCGATCGGCACCATGTTGATAGCGGCCGAGCCGCCATCCGCAAAGGCCGGAATGGCGAAGCATAGCGCCGCCAGGGCCATGAACACGTATTGAAGTTTCCGCATAGTTCTCCTGCTTCCTTGAAGATTGGCCGCTATCGCAAAGCCAGAGTAGTTGTATTCCGGAGCCACGACATTCAAGTCGACGCGACCAAGCCGGGGTCCCCAACGACGGTACCTTGTCGATGGGGTGGGACCAACATGGAGCGGCGACCCTGAAGACAGTGAAACATGGCACAGTAACTCTGGTTTTGCCGTAGTGGGTGGTTGAGGCTCACCGTGCTGGCCCCCTCACACTTGCGGCCGTCCGCTTGCCCGGAGCGGAAGCACTCTCCGGCGGAATCTTTCTTCAGCTTTTAGCCTTTAGCTGTTAGCTTTTAGCTCCTTTGTTCCGGGCAGCCATTGTGGCCCCTCCCGGGAAGAATGCTAAAAGCTCAGAGCTAATAGCTGCTCTCAATGCTCTTCCGATACAGCCATGGCCAGGTAAATCATCGATAAAAGCATGAAGACATAAGCCTGAATGAGCGCAACAAAGAAGTGCAGCCCCAGGAAAACGGATGGGGCCGCGAACGGTATCAACGAAAAACAGATCAGGGCCAGCAAATCGCTGGCCAGCATGTTGGCGTAAAGACGGATGGTGAGCGACATCATGCGCGCAAGATGGGAGATGATCTCGACCGGGAACAGCAGCGGAGCCATCCACCAGACCGGCCCCGCAAACTGCTTCAGATACCCGATGGGTCCATGCACGCGCACGCCGTGGAAGTTGTAGTAGAGAAACGTGAGCACGGCAAGGCCCAGCGGCACCACAGGCTGGCTTGTCGGAGTGGTGATGCCGGGGATCAGACCCAGTAGGTTATTCACCACGATGAAGAGACCGATGCAGGTGACGAACGCCTGAAAGCGTTCATAGCCGTGTCCGATCACTTGTTCCGCCTGGCCGCCGACGAACTCGTGGATCATCTCGGCCACCTGTTGCACGGGATTGGGGTTCTCCACCGAGAGCGTCATCCGCACGATAAGGAAGAACACGATCAGGCCGCAGACCACCAGAAATTCCATGGCAAACGTGTCGTCGATGGGCGCGGCGGGGTAGGCGGGATGAATGCCCACGGTTTGCATGGCAGCAGCCACCATGGGGCCGAACAGGTGATTCAACAAGCGCGTGAATGCGAGCGATTCCGGCATGAATATTTGGGTCTTTCCGTTCCCGGCAGGATCGATCCCGAAGGATCGCTTGGGCCTTCATTCCCGGAGCAGACGAACCGCCTCCCAGACAATGGCCAGGACCGCTAGGGCCAGGCCACAAAGAAGTGCCACACCCGACCCTCTAAAACATTTCAGGCTAACATAAATCGCCGCCGCAAAGACGATGAGCCGGACCAGGAAGAAGACGACTGCTACGGCCGTCCCACGGGGGGCCTGCTTTTTGTCCATTTTGGCGATAGTGAACTGGACGAGCCGGCGCCACTCGAAGATGCTGGCGGCAGAGATCGCTGTTCCCGTGGCCATCATCGCCGCGTCGCGCCAGCCCGAGGCCTTCCAAAGCACAAGCGCGGATAGCACCCCGACAATCAGCGTGTTACGGATGGCTCGCCGCAGCAGAGCCTCGAGGTCCGCGTCGGTGAGACCGGCAAAAGGGTGGATCTCTTCACTCATGATGGGTTGCCGGAACTTCCGTTTTCGGTCCCGTCTCCGTTCTTGCTTTCCTGTTTTGAATCGGCTGTATAGACCATCGCCATTTGGATTGCCCCGACGAGCCCGGCGATGATTCCCACCACGATTCCGATCATGGCGATCCACGATTGATGCAGGATGTGATCGAGCCAGGCGCCGATCACCCAGCCAATGAAGGCCGCGCAGGGCAGCACGAGCGCGATCTGGATCATCTTCTCGGCTTGCACCCAAGCACCGAGGAGACCAGAAGTCTCAGGCTGCGGTTTTTTCTCCGGAATGGGACGATGGAAGGGCACCATCGTGGTTATACATGGCGAGGGCGGCCGGGCGCGAACCGTCGACCGGGGCGCCCGCCGTGCGCCTGACTGATTCTCTCGTGTCTGGCTAATGTTACTTCGCCGGGATTCCCGTGTCTTCGATTTCGAACACGGCGTGGACCGAGATCTGGAACTCCACCCTGCGCGAGTTGATGGCAAGCTGTTGGTTTCCCCCCGGCGCGGAGCCGGCCATCATCACCCCATCCCCCATGCCAAAGATGCCTCCGCCGGCCATTCCAACTGGCCCGCTATACGGCATGGGAACCTGGTTCTCAGAAACGCTCACCAGATGGCCGAGATGAACGCCGGACTTTTGAGCAATCTGCTCGGCAATCTTGCGCGCATTGTCGACGGCGTCCGACGAAGCTTTGGCTTGCAGCGCGCTCGGATCTTCGACGATCCACTGAATCCATCCGCTCTCGTTGGCGCTGGCGCCGATGGCGGTATTCAAGGCGCCGCTCGCCTGATCTGGCTTGACGCGGATGATCCAGCTTTGCGTGACCGTGAATTGCCGGTGCTCGCGCTCCTCGTCGTGGATGGGATATTGCTGCAGGTCGTAGACCTGCGTGTGTTGAAGAACCTGGCTCGTGCTTTCCATCGCGGTCTTGGGAATGCCCGCGGCGGTCAGAGCATCCATAATGGCGTTTGAGACCTCGGAGGCGTGGTCATAGGCAGTTTTGGCGTCCGGCCCGTAGAGTTTGTAGCCGACGCGCACCACGGCGAGGTCAGCATCGGCGGTTACCCGAGCCGTCCCGGTCACGGAGATAGTGCGCCGCTCCGGGCAATTTTGTTCGCGCTACGCGGGTTTGGTTGGGCTGTCACGCGCATTCGTGATGGCGGTCACGGGCGGAGTGCGGATGGTCCCGCTTTCGCAAGCCGGTATACTGGCGGTTGGACCCTGAAACGATCGAAAAAGCCATCGACGGCGAAGGACGCACACGTGTTCGACTCGGAGTTTGAAAAGAGTCTCTTCGAGCTGCGCAAGGAAAAGCTCAAGGAGATCGAGAAGCTGGGGCAAGCGGCGTATCCCAACCGGTTCGCGGCCTCGCACACGCTGGCAGCGGTGCGCGCGCAATGGGGAGAGGCGCAGGCCGCGGAGCTCGACGCCAACCGGGTCACGGTGGCCGTGGCCGGGCGCATCATGGCCGTTCGTCAGCAGGGCAAGGCGGGATTCGCCACGCTGCAGCAGGAGGGCGCGCGGCTGCAAATCTACGTGCGGCTCGACGCGGTGGGCGAGCAAGGATTCGCGCTCTACAAGCTGCTCGACCTAGGCGACCACATCGGCGTGACAGGATATTTGTTCCGGACGCGGACGGGCGAGCTGACGGTGCATGTGGAGAGCCTGACGTTTCTGGCCAAAGCGATGCTCACGCTGCCGGAGAAGTATCACGGGTTGGCCGACGTGGAGCTGCGCTACCGCCAACGTTACGTCGATCTCTTCACGAATCTCGACAGCCGCGAAGTATTCGTGAAGCGGGCGAAGGTGTTGAAGGCGATGCGGCAGTTCTTCGATGAGCGCGGGTATCTCGAAGTGGAAACGCCGATGATGCAGCCGATCCCTGGCGGCGCGGCGGCGCGGCCGTTCAAGACGCACCACAACGCGCTCGATATGGATCTCTATCTGCGCATCGCGCCGGAGCTGTATTTGAAGCGCCTGGTGGTGGGCGGCATTGACCGCGTGTATGAGATCAACCGCAACTTCCGCAATGAGGGCGTGAGCACGCAGCACAATCCCGAGTTCACGATGCTGGAGTTCTATCAGGCGTATGCGAACTACCACGACCTGATGGATCTGACCGAGGAGTTGATCGCGTTTGTGGCGCGCCAGGTGAACGGGACGACCATACTTCCGTCCGGGGAATTGATCCGGATGGAAAGCCCATTCCGCGCATCGATCCGCAGGGAAATCCGATCGACCTCGCGAAGTGGGAAAGACTGACGATGCGCGAGGCGATTATCAAGTGGTGGCCAGAAGAAGCCGGTGAGAAACCACAAATCGCGGATTTCCAGACCGAGAAAGCGTTGCACACTCTGATTTCGGATGTGTTGCAACGCAATCCCATTCCTCATGGGAAATGGCGATCAGAACAGAATCAAACTGGTCACAGCGGCTTGCCAGAGAACTTGCCGTGGGGAGGATCTGGGGGACTTCCGAGTTCTGCGCAGCGAGAAATGAATCAGGAGTGGCGTGCAGCATCGGCGATTCACGTGCAGTTTAGCCCTGCCTTTGAAGTTCTTGAAAAAGAACATAACCTCGGAAAAGCTATCGCAACTTTTTTTGAATCGATCGCCGAGCACCACCTCGTCCAGCCGACCATCATTTACGAGTTTCCGACGGCGGTATCGCCGCTTTCGAAGCAGAAGCCGGATGAGCCGGATTGGGTTGAACGCTTCGAGGTCTACATTGGCGGGTTTGAGATCGGCAACGCCTTTAGCGAGCTGAATGATCCGGTGGAGCAGCACAAACGCTTCGAGCAACAGCTTGCCGAGCGCTTTCGTGGCGACGAGGAAGCGCACCAGATGGATGAGGATTACGTGCGGGCGCTAGCCTACGGGCTGCCTCCCACCGGCGGCGAAGGCATCGGTATCGACCGGCTGGTGATGCTGCTGACCGGCGCGAAGTCGATTCGCGATGTGATCCTCTTTCCGCTGATGAGAAATGCAGGGAACAAGGAACAGGAAAAAGGGATCAGGGATCAGGGATCAGAAAACAGAGATCAGAAGACGGAGAACTAGCTCCGCTCTCTCCGCTTGTCAGGCAGGAGCGACCCTTGAACATTCTCTTCGTCGGCGACATCTTCGGCAGCGCGGGGCGCAGGATTGTGCGCGAGCACATCGGCCACGTGCGCGAATCGCACCACGTCGATCTGACGATTATCAACGTGGAGAATGCCGCCGGCGGCTTCGGCGTAACGCCGGCGCTGGCCGAGGAGATCTTCGAACTGGGCGCGGACGTTTTGACCACTGGCAATCACGTGTGGGACAAGAAAGAGCTGATCGATTATCTGAACTCCGCTGCGCCTTATACCAAGGTACGAGCGCGGCGGGTGCTGCGGCCGGCGAATTTTCCGCCCGGCGTACCGGGTTACGGCCTCTATGAAGGAAAAACCGCCAGCGGTGTGGACTACGCGGTGCTGCAACTGCAGGGGCGCGTGTTTATGACGCCGATCGACGATCCGTTCCGCACCGCCGACGGTCTCCTCGCCGCCGTTCGCGCCAGGGTGATCGTGGTGGATTTCCACGCCGAGGCTACCAGCGAGAAGGCAGCGATGGGGTGGTATCTGGATGGGCGCGTGACGGCGGTTCTGGGCACGCACACCCACGTCCCCTCAGCCGACGAGCGCATTCTTCCCAAGGGAACGGCCTTCCAGACCGATGTGGGCATGAGCGGGCCTTATGACAGCATCATCGGCGTGGAAAAGGACCTTGTGCTGCACAAGTTCCTGAGTGGAATGCCGGGCAAGTTCGAAGCCGCGAAGGGAAACCCCAAGATGTGCGCTACGCTCGTGACGTGCGATCCCGCGACCGGCCGCGCCTCGGCCATCCAGCGCATCATGATGGGTGAGTGACGCACTCCCTGCTACATTTCTGCACTGGACGGGTTCGAAAGCCCGGTGTGGGCTCATAGAAAAAAGGCAGCCCGCCGAAGCGGACTGCCCTTGATGATCCCAGAAGCGAGATGTTATGCGGGCGGCGCTCGCCTGGTGTCACTCCAGCGGCCGCCGGCCGAATTCGTTACATCCCGGTGTGGTGCGCCGGTGAAGGCTTGACGGGGTGATGCACCGGGGCGGCCTTCGGTTGCTGCAGGAGACCGCCGCTAAGCACGATCTGCGCGGCCGGACCTGTTGAGCCTGCAGCCGGAACCTTGGTATAGGTGTCGTAAGTTCCGTCCAGCTCCATAGCGCCTTGAGAAAGCAGCCCAAGCGCGGAACCGGCTGCCGGAGCCTCCTTGCAGGTGGCCGGCTCCTTCAGGTTGACGGTGAAGTCCGCAACGCGATTGTCTTTCGCGTCCTGCGTGACCGCCACATTGACCGTTGAAATTGCCGGCTCAATGGCGATCTTACGCAGATGCGCTGGCGTTTCGGTCAGAACATCTCCCATGGCGTCGGTATCGGCCTTCACGCCGTTTGCCAGAATGTAGGCCTGCGCATCCTTGATCTTCAGTTCGGAGGGTGGCGTGGGAACCGCTCCGCAGGCCACAGGATTGCTGAGCTTGACCACAAAATCCTTCGGCTTGACTGACGCGGTGGTTGTCACGGTTACCTTCAACACCGACGCGGGATCGGCGATGACGATGCCCGGAACGGGAGTGTCCTTGCCTTTTAGAAGGGCCCAGAGTCCGCTGGCATCGGCCGCCGAGCCGTTCGCCAGGATGTACTCCTTGTCTTCGAGATTCAGCTTGGTCGGATCACCGCTGGTGTAAGCGTGATGCGCCAGCTCTTCAGGGGTTGGGGCAGGCGCGACGGTGAAATCCGCGGGCGGGAAGAGAGTGGCCTGAGCCTTGGCCTTGATGGCGTCGATCTGCTGCTTGATGGCAGCGTCGCCGTCCAGTGTGCCGTGATAGCGCTTGTACCAGTAATCGAGCTGCGGCTCGATCTGCGCCTTGTAGGCCGCCGGTGCAAAGTCCCAGGCGCGGGCGTAGAACCAGATGGCCTTCACTTCGTCCTTCTTGTCGCTCGGCTTGGCGTAGGCCTGGGCAAGCTGCAGAGTGTCCGCCAATCCGGGACCGGGTTTTGTGGTCGCATCGGGCGGATAGAGCATCAACTCCTTCGTGTACTCGTCGATGGCGCCCGCGAAATCCTTTTTCGAGACCGCGTCGTCAAAGGCGATGGCCGAGTGAAAGGCCGGGTAGGCAGTCGAAGTCAGATTCTTCCAGTCATTGTCTGACGTGCCGGCCGGCTTGGGAGCCGTGAGGCCTTTCTGAGCCAGGGCCGCGGCATCGTCGCAGGTCGGCGGATCGGTGCTCGCACCTGACGCGTCGAGGGCTTGACCACACTGTTGCTTCTTGACGTAGACGGAGACGAAGATGGCCTCCAAATTCGTGGGATCGACCTGCAACAGGCGGCTGGCCGCACTGAGAACCTGGGCGGGCTGGTTCAACTTCTGGTAGGTCTCGATCAATTGAGTCAAAACGGCCTTTTTGACCACGCTCTGCGGATAGGTGGTGAGAAAGCTCTCGAGCGCCGAAGCTAGCTGCGCCGGGTCGTTCTGGGTGCTGGCGTTTTGATAAGCGTTGTACTCGGCCGGGTCTTGGATGGTGATCTGGCCCGGGTCCTGAGCGCGCAAAGCGGGCGTCGAAACAAGGCTCATGCTTGCCAATGCCATCGCAGATGCAAAGACTAACTTCTTCATGCAATGCTCCTGGGAAATGCCGAAATGGAGATCAAGGGTCACTCATTCGCCAGCGAAGGGCAACCATCCTGAATGGCGGTTGAGCGCCGCGATACCGGATATACGATATCACGGCTTCCGATGCTTTGTAGGAGGATTATAGAAAGCCATGGTGTCCCTGACAAGCGCCGCGCCAGAAACGAGATAGGCCGCTCCCACACCTCGGTAACGGAGCGGCCCGCGGCCCGTGGCGCCCCGTCCCCTTGCCGCCATCCCAAGCCGCGGGAAATGCCTATTGGAGCAGCCGAACCAGCTCTGCCTGTTCGGCCAGGAAAGCATCGTGACCGTGGTCGCTGATCATCTCTCGATAATCGACATGGGCTCCAGCCAGACGGATCGTTTCAGCAAATCGGCGCACCTCGTCGGCGGGAAAGAGCCAGTCGGAGCTGATGCCGATGAAGCTGAGCCGGGCCTTGATTCGCCCGAAGGCCTCTTGCGGCGAGGCGTAGCCGCGCATCGGATCCCAGGTGTCCATGGCGCGCAGGATGGCCAGGTAGGCGTTGGCGTCGAAGCGCTCAACGAACCGCTGGCCCTGGTAATCGAGATAGCCCGCGATGTCGAAGCGCCCGCCCGTCAGGCCGCCGCATTTGCCATCCGCCGCCCAGGGATCTTCGCCCGTGCGGTTGGGATTGCGTGCGAAGCGTTCGTCGAAGAGGGGCGCCGATTTATAACTGATCATGCCTATCTGGCGGGCCAGCGCCAGCCCTCGTCGCGGCGGGCGTTGCGGCAGATAGCGTCCGCCGGCCCACTCCGGATCGTGCAGGATGGCTTGGCGCTGCAGGTGGTTGAGCGCCAGCCCCATGGCTGAGAGCGGCGTGACGCCGATGACGAGGGCGCGCTCCACGCGATCGGGATGGAGGATGGTCCAGTCCAGCGCTTGCATGCCGCCGATCGATGCGCCCAGCACCAGCCGCAGGCGCCGGATGCCGAGCGAATCCAGCAGCCGCGCCTGCGCCCTCACGTTGTCGCGGACGCTGACCAGTGGAAAATCGGGCCCGTACGATTGACCTGTCTCGGGATTGACGGAACCGGGCCCCGTGGAACCGTAACAGGAGCCCAGCATGTTGATGCAGATGATGAAGTCGTGTTCCAGCGAGAGGACCGCGCCGGGAGCGAAGATCTCCGGCCACCAGGAGCCTACCAACGCTGAGCCGGAAAGTGCGTGGCAAACCAGTACGGCATTGTCCCGCGCTGCATTCAACCGGCCGTAGACGGCGTAATGCAGCGTTGGACAGACAAGCGAGCGGCCGCACTCCAGCGGCAGGGGCCCATCCAGCACGAAGTCGCCTTCGTAGGTGGGCTCCACGATCTTTGACCCTGGTGGCGAGGCGCCACTGCGGCTAAAACTGTCGGTCATTAGATTTATTGTGCCTTATCGCGCTGCGACACCCTCCGGTTTGCCGATGAACTTCTTGCCATTTGCCGCCTCAATCGCCTGATCGAGATCGGCCAGAATGTCGCGAATGTCCTCAATGCCCACCGAAAGCCTTACCAGCTCCGGTGTGACGCCAGTGCTTGCCTGCTCCTCTACCGAAAGCTGCTGATGCGTGGTCGAGGCCGGGTGGATGACCAGCGACTTGGCGTCGCCGATGTTGGCCAGCAGCGAGAACAGTTCGAGCGTATCGATGAGCTTCTTTCCGGCATCGTAGCCGCCCTTGATCCCAAAGGTGACCAGCGACGACTGACCGGCCGGCAGATACTTCTTTGCCCGGGCGTAGTAGCGGCTGGAGGGAAGACCGGGATAGTTGACCCACTCCACACCCGGATGCTGCTCGAGATGCTTGGCCACGGCCAGCGCGTTCTGCGAGTGGCGCTCCATGCGCAGGTGCAGCGTCTCGATGCCCTGCAAGAGCAGGAAGGCGTTGAACGGCGAGAGCGCCGCGCCAGTGTCGCGCAGCCCCTGCACGCGCGCCTTGAGGATGAACGCCAGAGGCCCAAACGCCTCAGTGTAGCGGAGCCCGTGATAGGACGGATCGGGCTCGGTGAAGTCCTTGAAGCGGCCTGAGGCAGCCCAGTCGAACTTGCCGGCATCCACAATCACGCCTCCAATGGCCGTGCCGTGGCCGCCGAGAAACTTGGTAGCCGAGTTGACGACGATGTCGGCGCCCCATTCGATGGGCCGCGCCAGCGCCGGCGACGCGCAGGTGTTGTCGATGATGAACGGCAGCTTGTGCTCGTGAGCGATGGCGGCGAGGGTTTCGATGTCGGCGACGTCGAGCTTGGGGTTGCCCAGCGTCTCGGTGTAAACAGCGCGGGTCTTGCTATTGATGGCGGCGCGCAGTCCGTCGAAATCGTCGCCATCGACGAACTTCACTTTGATGCCCAGGCGCGGCAGCGTGTAGTGGAAGAGGTTGTAGGTGCCGCCGTAGAGCGAGGTCGTGGAGACGATCTCTTCGCCGGCCGCGGCGAGGGTGGTGATGGTGAGCGTCTCGGCTGCCTGGCCTGAGGCCGTTGCCAGAGCCGCCGCGCCGCCTTCGAGCGCCGCCACGCGCTTCTCAAAGACGTCGGTGGTGGGGTTCATGATGCGCGTGTAAATGTTGCCGAATTCCTTGAGCGCAAACAGGCGGCCGGCGTGGTCCGCATCCTGGAAGAGATAGGAGGTGGTCTGGTAGATGGGCACGGCGCGCGCGCCGGTGGCGGGGTCGGGGATTGGCCGGCGTGGACGGCCTGCGTGGCAAGCTGATGCTGTTTTGGTTCCGACATGATGATCTCCTTCAAATTCGTGGGTTCAGTGCTTTGGGGACGGCGGGGATCGTTTGCGGGTCGAGCTGTCCGGGATCCCCAACGACCGGCGTTTCGTCGTTGGGATGGCAGAAACAACGAAAACGGCCCGCATCCGTTTTCAGGACCCGGGCCGCTTGACTTCTGAATCGGTTGCGTTGTTAGCGCATTCGCCGCTCAAGAGCCACACGGAGGGGTCCGCACGCCATACACATGCACATGGCCATGACCGCAATTCCGTATTCCCATGAGATCGGCATAGAGGCAGTATCAAGGGGCGCAGGCGCGAGTGTCAAGCAAAACTCCAGCTACGCGACGCCGATCCGGACAACTCCATACTCTCTTATTCTTCCGGCTTCCACACATACGCGCCCGGCTGGTGCAAACCCAAATGCGCCAGAACACGGCAAACGAACTGGCGCGCCATCTCTTCCGAGCCTTTGGGGTGATTGTAGAAGGCCGGAATGCAGGGAAAAATCGTCGCGCCGGCCTCGGCAGCCAGCGTCATGTTGCGCAGGTGAATGCGGTTGAAGGGCGTCTCGCGCACGCAGAGGACGAGCGGGCGCCGCTCCTTGAGCGTGACGTCGGCGGCGCGGGCGATGAGCGAGTCGGCGAGGCCGAGGGCGATGGCGGCGAGCGTGCCCATTGAGCACGGCAGGATGATCATGCCGTTCGAGGGATGGCTGCCGCTGGCGATGGGCGCGCCAATGTCGGCGTCGGCGTGCTGGATGGTCTTCTTGGGCGCAGCGCCGAGCAGCTTCTTGAGCAGATTGCTGCGGCCGGAGACGCCGAGTTCCTCGGCCAGCACGCGCAATGAGTTTTCCGAAGCGACGAAATGCACCCGGGCAACGCGCTCGTCGGCTTCGAGGGCGCGCAGCAGCTCGCAGCCGAGAATGACGCCAGAGGCGCCGGTGATGGCGAGGGTGAGGTGTGCGGCTTCCATCTCGATACCCCCTTCTTTGTTTCCGATCTCTGACGTCCAAATCCAAAATATCCGCCACTCTTCCCGGTCAACGCTCCGTCGCCTCGCAGTCATCCACCGAATGGGATAGAGCTGTCGTCTTTAAATCCATGGCATTCAGTTCGTCCGCAAGCAGTAAAGTCTCCAAGAGCGCGGAATGTGACGAAATATCGATCACACCAGAGAACCGCCAAAATCCCGATCAATGGCTCGACTCTAATAATGCATTACCCGGAACAATCGGCTTAACCTGCGTCGAAGTCAAATAGTTCGCTGTATGCGGCAGCTGGCAGACCGGCCACAGCTATAAGAACTTGCTTCAATAGATCCCTATCCAAGTTATGATCGGAATGCTACGGCTCAGAATATAAAGCGGTCCATCATCGAACGCGATGTAATTCTGGAATCCGTGTGCCGAACTCCACACCCATTTGTCGCGCTCAAACATTCGATAACATTTACTTCGTGTTCGCCATTAAGTTCGTAGGCGCCACAGATCGAACAGCTCAAAGAACTGACCCAAGCCGCTACTCGGGTGCTGAAACGATATGCGTCCGGCATATTCAAAGCGATTGAGTAACTTCCTAGGGCAGATCTCTGAGCTAGATTGATTCCCTGAAAGACTAGCGTACAAACGCCGAGCCAACTTCTCCGGGGATGAATCAAACGCGTCGAAGCTCAGACTTTCTCGCCGAATTGCATCATCGATGGCTAACACTTCCGGGAGGTGAACATGACGCCGGCTTCACGTGCATAAGCAAGATCAGCAGGTCGAGGTGTACGGTGACACCATTTGGGCATTCCAGATCGCGATTATCCACCCTTTTGACGGAGCAATATGATATCGAAAAGAATCTTCAGCGCACGTTTGTCCGAGTATTCCATTCTCATCTACCGCGCTCTAGGAATTTTACTCTCCCAGCACGCGCTTGAAGATCGCATCCACATTGCCCAGCTGCCGCGTATAGTCGAAGGTTCGCGCCAGCTTCTCCGGGCTGAGCAGCTTTGCAATCGCCGGGTCGCGCGCCACTTCGTCGCGGAAGTCCAGGTCCTCTTTCCACGCGCGCATGGCGTGGCGCTGCACCAGCCGGTAGGCGTCCTCGCGCAACATGCCGGCCTCGGCCAGGTCGAGCAGCAGTTGCCCCGAGAAGATCAGCCCGCCGGTCGACTCGAGGTTCTTCTTCATCCGCTCCGGGTAAACCAGCAGCCGGTCGATGAGGTCCGTGGTTTTGGCCAGCAGATAATCGACCAGGATCGTCGAGTCGGGAAAGATGACGCGCTCGACCGAGGAGTGCGAGATGTCGCGCTCGTGCCACAGCGGGATGTTCTCCATGGCCGCCTGCGCATTGCCGCGCAGCACGCGCGCCAGGCCGCTGATCTGCTCGCTCGTGATGGGATTCTTCTTGTGCGGCATGGCCGAGGAGCCCTTTTGCTTCTCGCTGAAGTACTCCTGCGCCTCGCGGACCTCGGTGCGCTGCAGGTGGCGCACCTCGACGGCGATCTTGTCGAGGGTGCTGCCGAGGATGGCGAGCGTGGCGATGTAGGCGGCGTGGCGGTCGCGCTGGATGACCTGCGTTGCCACCGGCGCGGGCTTCAGTCCCAGCCGCGCGCAGATGCGCTCCTCGTGCTCCGGCTTGAGATGGCCGAAGGTGCCCACCGCGCCGGAGAGCTTGCCCACGCGCATGTCCTCGGCTGCCGCGTCAAAGCGGATCACATTGCGCTCCATCTCGGCGTACCAGTTGAGCAGCTTGAGGCCGAAGGTGGTCGGCTCGGCGTGGATGCCGTGGGTGCGGCCGATGGTGGGCGTGTGCTTGAACTCGATGGCGCGGCGCTTGAGCACGGCCAGCAGCCCCGTGATCCCCTCGCGGATGAGCGCGGATGCTTCTTTCACCTGGAGCGCCAGCGCGGTATCGACAATGTCGTTCGAGGTGAGCCCGTAGTGCAGCCAGCGGGACTGGCCGTCCAGGCCCTGGTCTTTGAGAGTTTCTGCGACTGCGGTCGTAAAGGCGATGACGTCGTGCTTCACCTCCGCTTCGATCTCCAGCACGCGAGCGGCGGAGACGGTGGCCTTGCTGGCGATGGCTTCGGCGGCCGCGGCCGGAATCACGCCATCCTCGGCCAGCACGGTGCTCGCCGCCGCCTCCACCTGGAGCCAGCAGCGGTACTTGTTCTCGTCCGTCCAGATGCGGCCCATCGCGGGGCGCGTATAACGTTCGATCAACGGCAGACTCCTTGAAAGGCAGCTATTAGCCGTTAGCTTTAGCTTTTAGCTCCGACGGGCCAACGCAAGCTCCAGTGACAAACCGCGATGGCTCCTTTGAAAGAAGAAGGCCGCGAGTCAGCGCTCGAGCCGCATGGACTCCGCTTACGCACTGTTGATTGTACGAGGGTAAGGCGCCTATCCGCGAGGAATTCCGAGGCGGCGGTGCAGTTCGTCCACGAGCAGCCCGCGGCCGGGCGTGTAGGGCTGGAACCACTCGCCATCGATCACCAGTTGCGGAATGGCGCGCTTGCCCACGTGGCGGATCACCTCAGCGGATGCAGCCGGATTGGCGTCGACATTGATCTCGGTGTACGCCACGCCGTGCGCGTCGAGAAACTGCTTGGCGGCGCGGCAGTCCCGGCACCAGGCGGCGGTATATACCTGCACGTTCATAGGGAATTTTACGTCGATTGCGATGCTACGATCTGTGATGATGGCCACCGGAGGAGCGATGACCGCTGACGAAATCAAGGCGCTGCTGAAGCTGGAGCCGCATCCGATGGAGGGCGGCTGGTTTCGCCGACCTACATTTCGAAGCTGCTCCGTGGAATTGCCGCGCGGCGGGCGCTCCGTACGGCACGGCCATCTACTACCTGCTTGAAGCCGGAACCTTCTCCGAGATGCACATGCTTGCCTCCGACGAGGTCTTCCACTTCTATCTCGGCGATCCGGTGGAGATGCTGCTGCTGTATCCCGACGGGCAGCTCCGCGGTTTTCACTCTTCGGACCGGATTTGGGGGCTGGTCAGCGACCGCAACTCGTGGTTCCGGCCGGAGTGTGGCAAGGCGAGCGCTTGTGGAGGGCGGGAAATTGGCGCTCTTGGCTGCACCGTCGACGCCCGGCTTCGACTTTGCCGATTACCGCAGCGGAAGCTACGCGGAGCTGGCGGCGACAGTGGCCGGCCGAGGCGGAACGGATCAGGAAGCTGACCAGGAACTGACTCATAATACGCCTCACATGGTTGGGCTCCGGGTGTACTCGTATTTCTGCAAGATGTTCCCCAATCCATTCCCGCAAACGATGCTCCCCAAGGAGGTAAGCTATGCCAGCAACAGCGTTAAGAATGGACAGAAAGCTAATTTCTAGTGCGCCTCGCACCGCAAGATTCACGCGCCGTTTGAAAATAGGCAAGATCGAAATTCTGCATGTGGGCGAACATACGGTCGCACGCGCCGACCTTCGAGCCCGGATTGAAGTCGGTCCATCCTGCCATCGCGCCGCATTGCCAAAACACGCAGATTGCAGAGGCCGCTCACTTCGGCTATCCAGCTTTCCGGAAAAATGATGCGCTGCGCATGGACGACGGCGCCGAGATGACTCACCGTAGCCACGGCGATGTCGTCCATATTCCACCAGGACACAGACGGCCTGGGTCGTCGGCAATGGAACCTGTGGTCTCTCATCGACTTTCAGGGACATGGCCGACTACGCCAAGAAATCGCTAGACCAATCAGAACACGCAACCGCAATCCGCTGAACCCACGGATAGCTCTTCGTCCTTGGCGTTATTTGCGGACGCTACGGTCATCGCCGTTCACGAAAAAAATTACGCAGCAGTTCCGCCGATTCCTCGGCGCCAATTCCCTGCTCCACCTGCATCTGGTGGTTGAGCTGGGGATGGTTGAGCACGGAAAGCACCGAGCCGCAGGCGCCGGCCTTGGGATCGGGCGGCGGCAAAGACCAGCCGGTCGAGACGGGCGTGAATCATGGCTCCGGCGCACATGGCGCAGGGCTCGAGCGTGACGTAAAGCGTGCAGCCGGCCAGGCGATAGTTGCCGAGAGCCGCGGCGGCCGCGCGCAGCGCGACGATTTCGGCATGCGCGGTGGGGTCCACATCGCGCAGCACGCGATTCTGCCCGTGCGCGATGATTTCGCCTTCGTAGACCACCACCGCGCCGATGGGCACCTCACCGCCTTCGCCCGCCAGGCGCGCCTCGGCGAGCGCGGCTTGCATCGCTTCGCGATCGTCGATCATGTCTTCGATGGTAGCGCCGCCGGGGTCCCCGCCGGACGGGTCCTTTTCCGTGGGCTGAGCCGCAGGTTGGGCCGCCGGCTGCTGCTGCGTCATGCAGTGCAGCGCGCCCAGTCCCCAGATCAGGTCCACGCTGTGGATGCCGATGACCTCGCGGTCCGGGAAAGACCTCGGCCAGCGTGTTCAGCGCCACGCGGTCGTTGGGATCGTGAAAGGTGGGAACCAGAACCAGGCCGTTGGCGATGTAGAAGTTCGCGTAGCTGGCCGGCAGGCGCTGACCGCGGAAAGACGACCGGCCGCGGCATGGGCAATTCGACGACGGTGAACTGCTTGCCATCGGGAGTGCGCGCGGCCGTCAGGCGTTTCAGATTCTCTTTGAGCGGCGCGCGGTTGGGGTCGCTCGCATCTGTTTCAACAGCAGCGACGATCGTCGCGGGTGCCACGAAGCGCGCGATGTCGTCCACGTGGCCGTGGGTGTCGTCGCCGGCGATGCCGCGACCCAGCCAAATCACCTGGTCGACGCCGAGAAAATCGCGAGAAGACCTGTTCCAGTTGCTCGCGGCTCACTGCCGGGATTGCGTTGCTGCACCTCGCTCAACAGACATTCCTCGGTCGTCAGCAGAATCCCCGCGCCGTTGACATCGATCGATCCGCCTTCGAGCACGACGCGGTGCATGCGTCCGTCACTGATTCGCAATTCGAGGCTGCCACGCGGGGAGACCCAGCAGCTTGGTTACGCGGCCGGGCAGCTTGTCGTCCAGGCGCCAGTCGTCGTACTTGGCCCAGGCATTGAAGCGCCAGTTCGTGATGGCTACCCGACCTTCGGCGTTGCGGATGAAGATTGGGCCGGAGTCGCGCGTCCAGCCGCGATCGGTGGGCCACCGATGGAAGCTCACCTGCTCGAGGTTCGCGCCGGCGCGCTCCAGCATGCCGGTCACGCGACTCTGCATCGCAGCATTCTCGACGATCAAATGCATGCGCTCGCGCGCGGCCAGCAGGCGCACAATTTCCGCATACAGCCATGGGATGGACTGAAACTTGCCCGGCCAATCCTCGGGATTGTGCGGCCAGGCGAGCCACGTGGCCTCGTGCGGTTCCCACTCGGCGGGCATGCGGTAGCCCAGTTCGCGCGGCGTCTCGGGCCCCATCGAGCCACAAGCGGACTTGCCTGGGGTTCCGTTTTTTGCTGGCGAACGAACCGGCATGGCTATTTCTGCTCTTTTTGGCCGGCACCCGCGTGTGCGGGATCGAGAAAGCGCCTGGTGATGGGCGCGTAGGCATCCACGCGGCGGTCGCGCAGGAAGGGCCAGTTGCGGCGCGTTTCCTCAATCAGCGCCCGGTCGATTTCGCCGAGCACAATCTCTTCGGCATCGTGCCCGGCCTTGGCTACGATGCGGCCGAAGGGATCGGCCAAAAAGCTGCCGCCCCAGAATTCGAGCCCCGGCCCCGCGGCGCGATTGCCCAGCACGTCGCCATGCTCATGGCCGACGCGGTTCACTGCCGCCACATACACACCGTTGGCGATGGCGTGAGCGCGCTGGATGGTCCGCCATGCGTCAAATTGCGCGGCGCCAAACTCGTCTTTCTCCGCCGGATGCCAGCCGATCGCCGTGGGATAAAAGAGCACCTCGGCCCCTTGCAACGCCGTGAGCCGCGCACCCTCGGGATACCACTGGTCCCAGCAAACCAGCGTGCCTACGCAGGCAAAAGCGGTATCCACGGCCAAAAAACCCAGATCGCCCGGCGCGAAGTAGTACTTTTCGTAGTAAAGCGGATCGTCCGGGATGTGCATTTTGCGGTAGATGCCGGCGATCTGGCCATCGGCGTTGAGCGTGACCGCCGTGTTGTGGTAGAGCCCCGGCGCACGTTTCTCGAAGAGCGAAGCAACGATGGCCACGCCGGATTGACGCGCGGCTTCGGCCAGCTTGTCCATAGAGGGGCCTGGAATCGGCTCCGCCAGGTCGAAGAGCCGCAGATCCTCGCGCTGGCAGAAATATTGCGTGCGGAAGAGCTCGGGCAGGCAGACGATCTGCGCACCCAGCCGCGCCGCTTCGCGGATGTGGAGAAGCGCGGAGTCGAAGTTCGCCTCGGGATCGGCGCCCATGCGCATCTGCACGAGAGCGATCGTGAATTTGCGCGCAATGGTCATTCGTCGTCTCTCGATCCTCCGTCACAGCCGGCCTTGGCTCACACAACAAGGCCAACCCCGCCGGGCGGAATTGGCCCTTCGTTGGACTCTGGTCTGGCCATCACTCTTCCAGGATCAGCACCGCCGCGGCAATCGTGGTGGTCCACTTGCCGCGTTTATCGCCCACGGCCGATTGGGTGATGTTGCTGGTGCGGACGATCTTGTTGGAGATGCGGTAGATCTCTTTCTTCTCGTCCCAGCTCTTGTCGGGATCGAACTCGACATCCAGGGTTGTGGCAAGCATTTCGGCGGCCAGTTCCTCGGCGTATTCTCCGGCCTGTTCCTCTGTCTCTCCGTAACTGTGGTGCTCGCTCAGGTAGCCGTAGGTGTTGCGGTCGGCGGGAATAGCCACGCCAATGCTTGAGGCGACGAGCCGATGCGGCTCGCGCGTGGAGTTTTCCGCGATCACCGCGAAAACCACCTCGCCGTCATTCAGGTATTTGAGGCCCTCCTTGCGGGGAATCATCTTGCAATTGCGGCGGAAAGATGGAAGAGACGCGCACCAGGTTCTGTGAGGCGATGCCCGCATCCCGAAGGGCCAGCTCGAAGGAGGTCAAGCCGCTCCTTATGTTTGCCGACGCCCTTGGTGAAGAAAATTCTCTTCGGGACCATGCTTTTTCCCAATTTCTATGTACCCTCCGTGCGTGAAAGGATTGTGGCAACTTTCGAACGTTCCCGCATGAGTCTATCGCATCCTGGCGGGCGCGAACAGGATTTCTGCAATTTTCATTCGAGGTTCATGCCGGAGGGTTGCACGCGCGGCGCGAAGGTCGCCCCGGCCGGGCCCTGCCGGCGCGAGGGACCGGCGCAAATAACGCTCGTGTCGAGCTGCGGCGTTTGCAACTTTCTCGTGTTTGCGCGCGTTTAATAGGGCATGAATAAACGCATGCTTTGGCTGAAAATCCCGCTGTTGTGTTCCGTCCTAAGCTGCGGCTCTGTGCTGGCGCAACCGCCCGCGGAACCCTCGGCGCCGCCTTACCCAGGCAGCGGGCCAACTGCCGCGCCTCCGCCCGCCGTCTCCGATGTCGGTCCGGTGATCCTGGAGTGGGTGCCACCGGCCCTGCTCGGAACTGAGCGCCCAGGCCGTGGCCAAAGAGAGCTTTACCCTGGATCGGACCATGCTCGCTGCAGCCGCCGGGATGCTGCCGGACGCCGACGCCGATCTGAAACAGACAGTCGCCAAGCTCGACGGCGTGAGCGTGCACATGCTGCGGTTTGCCGCGCCCGGCTTGGCCGACCCGGCGCAGGTCGAGGCCATCCGCGAATCCTACCACCTGCGCGGCTGGAAACACGTCCTGAGCACGTCGAGCGCAGTAGGTCCGGAACACAACGATACTACCGATGTGTGGCTGGTGCTGGACGGCGCCAACATACGGGGCGGAGTGGTGCTTGTGGAAACTCCTAAGAGCCTGACTTTGGCGACGGTGGCCGGCAATCTGAGCCCCATTGACCTTCTTCATCTGCGCGGCCACTTCGGCATTCCGCGCTTCGAGAGCGACGGACTGACCGACGATCGGAGCAGGTGACGTCCGGCATCCACGAGGCGGCTTGCGGCCGGGATGTCCGCTTGAGCCAGATGGAGACTTCTGACCACTGAAACTGCGGGCCGCGCGGGCAGCCGGTCTGCCAAAATGAAGATGTTATAGTCGTGCCAGATACTCCAGCCGGAGTTCTTGATCGATGCAAACCAGTAAGTTGACGCGTACCCTCCTGATCCTGGCTGCCGTGGGAGGTGCAGCACAGGTCCACGCCAAGGTCGTTGAGGACGCAAGCGGTTCTCTTAAAACGCTCACCAGCATTGGAGACGCGCTTGACTCTGCTGACCGGCATCCTGTGCACGTTCTCTACGTGCACGGGATCAATCAGGTCGGGGCTGGCGATTCGGCGCTGTTGCGCGAGTCGATATGCACCAGGCTGAAGCTCTGCGCGGTGAGCGACTGGAAGAATGCCGGCATCGAGTTTGCCGACAAAGGCGAGTTTGCGAGTGGCGTTCAATCACCCACGCTCGCGTATATGGGCAGCCCGGTGTGGAAGAACGCGGACGAATGGCATGCGGCCGCTCCTTTTGTTGTGCACTGGGTTGTGCACCTCAGGCATCATGCCGCCGTCCTAGTGGTCGATGAGATCAACTGGTGGCCTCTGGTCCTGGCCCTCAAATGCCGCCGGATCGTGGCTGCCGAGGCGCATCTTTCGGGCCCTGACGGGTATCTGCTGCAGGTTTGCTCGGAAGAATCCGTTCAGGATCGTGGCGGAATAGGACGTTTCTATCCTTGGATCTCGGCCGACGAAGCCGCGAAACTCGCGAAGATCCGGCCGCGCTCGGTTCTAATCAATCGCTCATTGAAGGCTAACCTCGTCGATTGGGGGCTTTCGGACGTGCTGCTGGCGGTAGGGCCGATGGGTGGTATTCTGCGCGACGGCCTGCGGCAATTAATGGCCAAGTCAGCCGCGTTCGCTCCGAACGATGCCGGCGGCCCATCTAGCGGGAGTGATGGACAGGAAAAGTATGACTGGAAGGCGCAGTTGAGCCAGGACAACACGCTGGACCAGGAGTTTATCGGCGTGACGCACAGCCTGGGCAGCTATCTTCTCTTCAATACACTCAATCCCGAATACGCCGGCGCGGTGGTTGAGAACCTGTCGGCAGCCGAGGCCGCCAGGAAAACGGCTGAAGAGAATGCGATGCGCTATATCTTTGAGCGAACATCGCTGGTCTATTTCTTTGCCAATCAGCTTGAGATGCTTGAGATCACGAATCTTGAGAACGAAGCTGCAACCCCCGCGGGCGCAATGCAATCGCGTGGGCTCGCGCCGGCGCCGCCGGTTCCCACGACTCCTGCTGCCAACTTCAGGACGCTCGTCAATCGGTGGAAAGAGGTTCAGTCGAACTTCCAGGTGGCCCTGCACCCCAGCGACGAGACAACCCGCGAGAAGATTCAGGTGGTTGCCTGGAGCGACCCCAGTGACGTGATCACCTACCGCGTACCGAGGATCGGTGACGTGGAGGTTGTGAATCTTTACGTGAAGAACGCGACGCGCTGGTTCGGGCTTTTCGAATCGCCTCGCAAAGCGCACGCCTACTACGCAAAAAACATCGACGTGCTGCGGGTGATGTTCGAAAACACAAAGCCGCCGCGCACGCACTGAGCGGCGTGGAATGAGCCGACGATCTCGCGATCCGTTCACGCCTCCCATTGCCACCGCTAAATTGCAGATGGTAGCCTCAAATTTGGACCACTCATGGAAGGGGCTTCCCTCAGAAACATGCAAAGCAAGTACAACGGGCTGGAACTGCCCAAGACAGGCCAGCCGATTGAATACCGGAACGGGCAATTTGCCGTGCCCGACCACCCCATCATCCCTTTCATCGAGGGCGACGGCACGGGCCGCGACATCTGGAAGGCCTCGCAGCGGGTCTTCGACGCGGCGGTGGAAAAGGCCTACGGCGGCAAGCGCGCCATCCGCTGGTTTGAGATCTTCGCCGGCGAAAAAGCCTTCCGGCAATTCAACAACTGGCTGCCCGACGACTCCGTAGCCGCGGCGCGCGATCTGCGCGTCTCCATCAAGGGGCCGCTCACTACGCCAGTCGGCGGCGGCATTCGCTCGCTCAACGTGGCTCTGCGGCAGATTCTCGATCTCTACGCCTGCGTGCGGCCAGTGAAGTATTACCAGGGCGTGCCCAGCCCGGTGAAGCACCCGGAGAAGCTCGACATCGTGATCTACCGGGAGAACACCGAGGATGTGTACGCGGGCGTCGAGTTCAAGCAGGGCTCGGAAGACGCCACGCGGCTGATCAGATTCTTGAACGACGACCTGCTCAAGGGCGGCAAGAAGAAAATTCGCGCCGACTCGGGCGTAGGCATCAAGCCCATCTCCATCTTCGGCACCAAGCGGCTGGTGCGATACGCCATTCGCAATGCGCTGGAGACGGGACGCAAGACGGTCACCCTCGTTCACAAGGGCAACATCCAGAAGTTCACCGAGGGCGCGTTCCGCGAGTGGGGCTACGAGGTAGCGACGCAGGAGTTCCGCAGCCAGACTGTGACGGAGCGCGAAAGCTGGA
Organism: uncultured Acidobacteriaceae bacterium; assembly: GCA_963836525.1. Taxonomy (GTDB): domain Bacteria; phylum Acidobacteriota; class Terriglobia; order Terriglobales; family Acidobacteriaceae; genus Telmatobacter. The sequence goes on along the minus strand of CAWIJW010000009.1, from coordinate 195,795 downwards.
TTCTCGGCAATGTGGAAGCCAAGCCCGGCCTTTCGATTGAAGAGAACGCCGCGCTCATTGAGCCGGGGATGGAGTTCGGCTCTACCGAGCTTCAAGGCTTCGGTTTGCGAAGAGGTGAAGGGCGTGCTGGACTCGATCGGCAAGAGCCACGGCAACGGCGCGTGGAAGTCGAAGATGCTCATCAACGACCGCATCGCCGACTCCATCTTCCAGCAGATCATCATTCGGCCGGAGGACTATAGCGTCCTCGCCACGCCGAACCTGAACGGCGACTACATCTCCGACGCGGCCGCGGCGCAGGTGGGCGGGCTGGGCATCGCGCCCGGCGCCAACATCGGCGACGGCTACGCGGTGTTTGAGGCCACGCACGGCACGGCGCCCAAATACGCAGATAAGGACGTCATCAATCCGGGTTCGGTGATTCTGTCGGGCGTCATGCTGCTCGAGTTCATCGGCTGGAAGGAAGCGGCCAAACTCGCCGAGACAGCGATGGAGAAGACCATCCTGCAGAAGTTCGTCACGTATGACTTTGAGCGCCAGCTTACTGGCGCCACCAAAGTTGGCACCAGCGAGTTTGCCACGCGGATCATTGGGAATATGTGAGCAGTTCACAGTTCTTAGTTCTTCGTTCTCAGTTCTCAGTTCCCGGCTGGCTGCTCGCACTTCCCAGCCGCACGCCAATTGCGCACGGACAGGATCTACGAACTGTGAACTACGACTTATGAATTCATAGGAGAAGAAATGCGGAAAAAGGTAAGCATTGTAGGCGCGGGCAACGTGGGCGCCACGGCCGCGCATTGGATCGCGGCCAAAGAGCTGGCCGATGTAGTGCTGGTCGACGTTGTCGAAGGCGTGCCGCAGGGCAAGGCGCTGGACCTGCTCGAAGCCATGCCCATTGAGAAGCGCGACGTGGCAATCGCGGGCGCCAACGACTACGCGGCCACGGCCCACTCCGACATCGTGGTCATTACCGCGGGCATTCCCCGCAAGCCCGGCATGAGCCGCGACGACCTGCTGCATACGAACTTCAAGATCATGTCGGACGTGGTTTCCAAAGTGGTGGCGCAGTCGCCGGAGTCGATCCTTATCGTCGTCTCAAACCCGCTGGACGCAATGGCCCAGGCCGCCTATCGCCAGTCCGGTTTCAACCGCGAACGGGTGATCGGCATGGCCGGCGTGCTGGACTCGGCCCGCTTCCGCGCCTTTATCGCCGCGGAGCTGAACGTGAGCGTGGAGAACGTGACGGCCTTTGTGCTGGGCGGCCACGGCGACACCATGGTGCCGCTGGCGCGCTATTCCACAGTCGCCGGAATTCCGATCACGGAGCTCATCGCACCGGATCGCCTGGAGCAGATCGTGCAGCGCACGCGCGACGGCGGCGCCGAGATCGTGAAGTATCTCAAGACCGGCAGCGCTTACTACGCTCCATCCGCGGCCGCGGTCGAGATGGCCGAGGCGATCCTGAAGGACAAGAAGAAGATTCTGCCCTGCGCGGCGTACTTGCAGGGCGAGTACGGCATCGAAGGCTACTTTATCGGCGTGCCCTGCAAGCTTGGCGCAGCCGGCCTCGAACAGATCATCGAGATCAAGTTATCGGCGGAAGAAGACGCAGCGCTGAAGAAGAGCGCCGCGGCAGTGAAGGAACTTTGCGCCGTGATTGGCGTTTAGCTCGTAGCTTTCTGCCGTCAGCTTTCAGCAATTCCGCAGTGGACCTGATGGACTCGGCTCTCGCAGGGAACCACTGAAAGCCGAGAGCTAAAAGCTGAGCGCTGCTTACACTCAGTCCATCGCCACGCTCAATTGGTGGCGCACATCGGCGCCGCGAACCCAGAAGATCACGTCCGTTGAGATATTCGACGCGTGGTCGGCGATGCGCTCGAGATTCTTCGCCACCAAAATCCCATTCATCGCCTGCTGCGTGAACTGCGGCTTCTCCTCGATCATCTTGAGCAGATCGTTGTGGGCGCGGCGGTTCATGCGGTCGATCTCGTCGTCCATCTCGCGCACCGAATCGGCAAGGCGCGCGTCGCCGTCCAGCAGGGCCTGCAGGGCGTTGCGGATCATTTGCGTGGCAAAATCGCCCATGGCGGCGAAATCTACCGGCAACTCGACCTCTTCGGCAGGAAGAATCTCCTTGGTGCGCCGCGCAATGCTCATCGACTGGTCGCCAATCCGCTCCAGGTCGCCGTTGATCTTGATCACGGCCAGAATAAAGCGGAGATCGATGGCCATGGGCTGCTCCTTGGCCAGCAGCTCATAGGCCATCTCGTCCAGTTCCTTCTGCGCGGTGTCGATGGCCCTTTCGTTCTGCTTGACGAACTTGCAAAGGCCCTTGTCGCGGCGCAGGTAGGCTTCCACCGCGGACTCGACCGCCAACTGCGCCAAGGCAGCCATGGCGAGGAGCTTGTCTTTGAGTTCGGCGAGTTGCTGATGAAAGTGAATACGCGGCACTAGGTTCGTTCTCCCATCCGACTATTTTGCACCAGATCACGTTACAGGAGAACAAATTTCCGCGCGAGCACCAGAACTGTCACACCCAAAAGTACTATTCAGGCACCGGCCGTTCCAGGCTGAGCCTGCTCGATCTTACCCAGCAGGAACAGATACCCAGCGATACCGATGGCCAGGTAGGCAGCCGCAACGGCGAAGGCCCAGGCGTAGGAATGCAGCGCCGACACCAGGTATCCGGTGAGGATGGAGGCCGCGATCCCCGAGATTTGGCCGGAGAAATTGATAATCCCACCCACCTTGCCCACGTCTGGCCGGCGCGCGATGAAGGAGGGCAACGACCAGGCCACGGGCGCAGCCGCGGCAAGACCGCTGAGCGAGACGGTGATCCAAATGAGGGCCTGAGTAGGGTTGTGGGCGCGCGCCGCGCCCAGAATGCCCAGACCGAAGGCCGTTCCGCCAATCAGGACGGCGCGGCGAACAGCACTCTGACTCCAGCCACGCTGGACGAGGAAGTCAACCAGCCATCCACCAATGGCAAGGTCCGTCGCGGTGGCGACGAACCACGGCACGCTGGTGTACATGAACGAGTGCAGGAGATCAACATGGAGGGCCGAGGATAGATACGCCGGTAGCCAATAGAGCAGCAGAAAGAATGCGTAGTTATACGCGCCGAAGCCGAGGGCCAGGCCAAGAACCTTGCGTTGGGAAAGAAGATGGCCCAGCGGCGACGACCGCTCTGGGGAACGATCGGACACAGCAAGCGCAGGCTTTTGCTCTTCAATGTGCAGGCGCTCGCTTTCGGTTAGTTCCGGATCCTCCTCCGGATCGCGATAGACCCGCCAGAAGAAGAGAAAGTAGACCAAACTCACAGCGCCGGTGAATGCGAAGCTCCAGCGCCATCCAGCGTGGATGAGAACGATGCCGATGACGGGAACTCCGATGGCCGAGGCAAACTTGGCCGCGGCGTCGAAGAATGAGGTGGCCAGGCTGCGCTCCCGCTCTGGAAACCACAGGCCGATGGCCTTGGCGTTGGCGGGAAAGGTCGGCGACTCGCCTGCGCCGAGCAGGAAGCGCGCGCCAAAGAATGCGCTCAGGTTGGGCGCGACGGCTGCGGCAAAGGAGGCCGCGCTCCAAATAAATGTGCCGATGCGCCCTACGCGGCGGACGCCAAGCTTGTCGAGCACCACGCCGATAGGCAACTGGCAAAGAGCGTAAGTCCAGTTGTAGGCACTCGAGAGATAGCCGAAGACAACATCGGAGATGCCAAAGGCGGCGATCAGAGAATCGTGCGAGACGGAGAGATTGACGCGGTCGAAGAAGTTGACCAGGACGCCAATGCCGAGCAACCAGGCGATGCGCCAGCGGCGTTGCGGAAGGCGTGTCGGTCGTAGCGGGTTTCGCGCTGAAGAGTAATCCTGATCGGCCAAGCGAATTCCTTACCGTGACCTTCCTCTGGTCACACTGCCGGGCCGGGTCTTCCCTGGACCACGACATTTTCAAGCGTGCCAATCGGGTCGATGGTGATGCGAACAGTGTCGCCCGGCGCGAGCGTGAAGTCGTCCGGCGGCACGATGCCAGTCCCGGTCATCAAAAATGCTCCGGAAGGGAACGTGTTCTCCCGAAACAAATAGGCAACCAGGTCAGCGGGCGCGCGCTTCAACTCCGCAAGCGTAGTGGCGGCTGAGAATTCCGAGCGGCCGCCGCGCGCGATCTCCAGACGGATGGGCGTCGTGGGCGGCAGCGGCTCGCTGCTAACGAGAATGCAGGGGCCCAGCGCGCAACTGCGATCGTAGACCTTGGCTTGGGGCAAATAGAGCGGATTCTCGCCCTCGATATCGCGCGAGCTCATGTCGTTGCCCACGGTGTAACCGATGATCTGGCCGCGAGGGTTGATCAGCAGCGTCAGCTCAGGCTCCGGGACCGACCACTTGGCATCGCTGCGAATGCGCACGTTGGCGCCGGGCCCGGCCACGCGGCTTGCCGTGGCTTTGAAAAACAGCTCCGGGCGCTCGGCTGAGTAGACGCGGTCGTAGAAGTCGCCTCCACCCGCGTCCTTCGCCTCCGCCATGCGCGCGCTGCGGCTGCGATAGTAGGTCACGCCCGCAGCCCACACTTCCTGGCTGCCGATCGGCGCCTCGATACGCGTTTCTGGCCACGTTTCTGGCCGCGCCGAGGCAAAATCCGCCGCGGGCTTTCCGCCATTAACCACAGAACGCAGGTACTCGCGCAGATCGCCGTGCGCGACAAGCGCGTCCCAGTTCGACTCGGGGACGCGGTAGCACGATCCGCCCTCTTCCACGTAGATTCCGTTGCTGGTCCGATAAAGCTTCACGCGTTCTTCTCCAAACGGCTCACAATCTGATCCACATCGTAGACGCATCCGCCCCAAACGCCGCCACTGGCAGTGACCAGCGCCGCCCACAAACGCGTGTCCTCAGGCAACTCAGGATGCGGCGCGAGATCCGCGCGGGGACTGCGCTTTGCAAGCCGCCGCGCACCCTCTTCGGCGCCAAAAACCTCTCCATCTTCACCGACCAGATGCACTCGCCCCTCCAGCCGCACGCGATCGATGGCAATTTCAATCTGGTCGCCGTCGCGCACCTTGCCGATGGGGCCGCCGGCAAGCGCCTCGGGAGAGATGTGGCCGATGCAGGCTCCCGTCGAGACGCCACTGAAGCGCCCATCGGTTAACACAGCCACGTGCTTGCAGTGAGGCAGTTCCTTGAGTGCCGCGGTGATCTGGTAGATTTCCTGCATGCCCGCGCCCGCGGGCCCTCCACAGATGAGGACAATCACATGGCCCTCAGTAATCTCGCCGGATTTGATCGCTTGGATCGCCGCAGCTTCGGTGACGAAGACCCGCGCAGGACCCACATGACGATACACCTGATCCTCGCCGACGAGCGATGGGTCGATCGCGGTGCTCTTGACTACTGATCCCTCCGGCGCAAGATTGCCCACGGGAAAACAGACCGCCGACGTGAGACCGCGCGACCGTGCGCGATCGGGCGACATAATCACATCCTGGGGATCGATTCTGTCCCTTTCCAGCAATGTGCGCCGCAGCGCTGCGCGGCGGGGGCTCTCGCGCCACCAATCGAGGCACGCGCCCAGCGTCTCGCCCGACACGGTCTTTACCTTTGTGTCGAGCAGGCCGGCCGCTCGCAGTTCCAGCATCACTTCGGGTACGCCGCCGGCAAGAAACACCTGGACCGTGGCAAAATTGCGCGGACCGTTGGGCAGCGCGTCAACCAGGCGCGGCACCAGGCGATTGACCTCGACCCAATCGGCCACCTTGGGCCGCGCCAAACCTGCCGCGTGTGCTATCGCCGGAAGATGAATGAGAAGGTTGGTCGATCCGCCGAAGGCAGCCTTCACGATCATGGCGTTGTAAACGGCCGCAGGCGTGAGAACGTCACGGGCCCCGATGCCAAGCCGATGGAGCCGCAGGATAGCGCGAGCCGAGCGGCGAGCGGCGTCGAGCCAGACCGGTTGTCCGGAGGGCGCAAGAGCCGTATGCGGCAGTGAGAGTCCCAGAGCTTCGCCGACCACCTGCGATGTTGCCGCGGTGCCCAGAAACTGGCACCCTCCGCCCGGCGACGCACAGGCCCGGCAGCCCACTTCGGCCGCATACTCCAGCGTGATGTGGTTCTGCGCGAAACGCGCGCCAATGGTCTGCACCTTCGCCGCATCCTCGCCCGATTCCGGCAGAAGCGTTACGCCTCCGGGCACCAGCACCGCCGGCTTCTTTCCTGACGATGCCAGCGCCATCATCATCGCGGGCAGCCCCTTGTCGCACGTCGCCACGCCGATGACGCCTTTGCCCGTGGGCAGCGAGCGCATCAGCCTGCGGAGCACGATCGCCGCATCGTTGCGAAACGGCAACGAGTCCATCATGCCCGTGGTGCCTTGCGTGCGGCCGTCGCAGGGATCGGTGCATGCACCAGCAAACGGCGTAGCACGCAGAGACTTCAACTCGCGCGCGGCTTCGCCTACCAGCAGGCCCACCTCCCAGTGGCCGCTATGAAAGCCAAGAGCGATCGCTTCGCCGCTTTCAGCCCGTAGGCCGCCATGTGTGCTCAGGATCAGAAACTCGGGATCGAGCAGGCGAGCGGGATCCCAGCCCATGCCGGCATTCTGCGTCAGGCCGAAGAGATTCCCTGACGGTTCGGTGAGCAGCATCTCGGCCGTGAGCGGCAGCGCTCCAGCCGGGCCGGGCGCGTGCGTGGCCACGTTAAGGAGATTGGCGTCCTCCGTCTCAAGCACCGAGCTCAGTGGAATGTCTACGATGGGGAAGCCCTTTCCGTAGACCAGTATAGAGGGCTTGGCCGGTCCTTCGAACGGAGCCCTTGCCGCACGGGATGCGACAAAGCCGAGGCGCCTCCGCGACGATTCGCACTCGTCTCGGAGTGAGGCCGCCTACGCTGCCGTGAGGCCTCCGTCGATAGGAATCGCGGCCCCGTTGATGAACGCAGCCTCGTCGCTCGCCAGGTAGACCAACGCGTTCGCGACGTCAGTTGTACCGGCGAGCCTTCCCAGAGGCACTTCGCCGAGTCTCTCTGCCCGGCGCTCGGGGTCCTTGAGCATGGCCGCCACGAAGGCGGTCTCCACCGTGCTGGGGTGGACCGAATTGCAGCGGATATTGTCCTTCGCGTATCTCACGGCTACCGATTTCGTGAGCATGGTCAGGGCGCCCTTGGTGGTTGTATAGGCCTCGTTCGTGTACCTGTGACCAACCAGGCCGCATATCGAGGACATGTTGAGGATGACTCCCCCGCCCGCGGCCCTCATGATCGGCAGGGAGTGCTTGATGCCGAGAAACGGTCCCTTGACGTTCACCGCGATCATGGCGTCGAAGGACTCCGCCGGCATTTCCTCGATGTTCTTCCTCACGTTGATGCCCGCGTTGTTCACGAGGATGTCGAGGCGTCCGGTCCGCTCGAGCACGGCGGAAAGCGCGGCCTTCCAGCTTTCCTCCGAAGTGACGTCGAGTGATAGGAAGACCGCTCCCATGGACGCGGCCGTCTTTTCCCCCTCTGCGCAGTTCGTGTCAGCCACGAACACCGCGGCGCCTTCCTCTTGAAACCTTCGAGCGATCTCCGCGCCGATCCCTCCAGCGGCGCCCGTGACGAGGGCGGTCTTGCCCGAGAGACGCATCGCGCTCACTTCGCGCCTCCCTTGCGGACCTTGACCCCGGCGAGCCTTTCATAGAACTGGATGAGGCCTCCATGATCATCGCGCTGCTTTCCGTCGACCTTGAGGGCTTGCATCATCTCCATCACCTGGCTGGTGAGCGGGATTGGAACGCCGGTCTCGTGCGCCGTATCGAGCGCGTTTTGCAGGTCCTTGATGTGCAGCTCAATCCTGAATCCGGGCTTGTAGTTTCCCTCGAGGACCATGGGCGCCTTCGCGTTGAGGACGGTGCTTCCAGCCAAGCCTCCCTTGACGGCATTGAAGACCCGCTCGGGATCCACTCCAGCCTTGGCCGCGAGGACGAAGGCCTCGGACATCGCGGCGATGTTCAGCGCGACGATGATCTGGTTGGCGAGCTTGGTCACATTGCCTGCGCCGATGTCTCCACAGAGGACGGCGCTCGCGCCCATCTTCAGCAACACGTCCCTCACCTTCTCGAAAACGGCTTCCTTGCCGCCCACCATGATGGCCAGCGATCCGTCGATGGCTTTGGGCTCGCCGCCGGAAACTGGGGCGTCGAGCATCTCTACACCCTTCTTGGCGAGCTCGCCGGCCACTTCGCGGCTGGCAAGGGGCGCTATGGAGCTCATGTCGACGAGCACGCTTCCCGGCTTTGCCCCTTCAATCACGCCGTTCTTTCCCAATACCGCCTGCTTCACGTGAGGCGAATTGGGCAGCATCGTGATGATGAGTTCGTTCCGCGAAGCTACGTCCTTCGGAGACGCGCCCGCCGTCGCGCCGGCTTCAACCAGCTCCTTCACCGGCGCATCGAGAATGTCGTATACGACGAGCGTGTGGCCCGCCTTGAGGAGGTTCTTCGCCATGGGCTTGCCCATGATGCCCAGTCCTATGAAGCCGATGTTCATTTCTTTTTTCCTCTCAAAAGCGTTTTTGTGGCATTGGCGACTGCGTCTGAGGTGAGCGCGAAATGCGCGAGCAGATCGTCATAGCCCTCCGCCGATATGCCGAAACTGTCAGGGACGCCCACGAACTCCACGAGCGCGTGAGTGACTCCCCGAAGCGCCTCCACCACGGCTGAACCGAGCCCGCCGATCACGGAATGCTCTTCGGCCGTAACGATGGCGTCCACTCCGCCCGCAAAGCGGATCACCGCCTCGCGATCAAGCGGCTTAATGGTGCCGACGTCGAGCACCCTCGCCGAGATCCGCTCCGTCGCCAAGGCCGCAGCGGCCTCAAGAGCTCTGGACACCATGATCCCCGAGGCAAATATCGCCGCGTGGCTCCCGTCCCGCAGCATGGTCACCTTGCCGATGGCGTAAGGCTCGCCGGCCGGATACACAAAGGGGAGATCGTTCCTGTTGATCCTAAGGTACACCGGCCCCGGCCAATCCAGTAGGCAGTCCATCATCTTCTCAACTTCGATGGAATCCGCGGGGCAGAGCACCGTCATGTTGGGAAGGGCCCGCATGAGGGCGGCGTCCTCCACGCCCTGGTGCGTCTTTCCATCACCGAAGTCGGAAAGCCCGGCGCTGGACCCGCAGATCCGCACGGGGAGGTTCGGAATGCAGATGGAATTGCGAAGCTGATCGTAGACCCTCCCGGTGGCGAACACGGCAAAAGAATGAATGAAGGGGATCATTCCCGTAAGGGCGAATCCCGCCGCGGTGGAGGCCATGTTCTGTTCCGCGATTCCCATTTGGAAGTACCGGTCCGGAAACTCCGCCTGGAACATGGCGGACTGCGTGGATTTCCCGAGGTCCGCCTCCAGGGCCACCACGCGCCCATCTTTTTTCCCCAGCCGGACAAGGCTGGCCCCGTACGCACTTCTCAGGTTCGGCGAAGTCATTGCAGCCTCCTTCCAGCTTCTTCGATTTCAAGGAGTGCTTTGTCGTATTGCTCCTGGGTCAAGGCAGCGTTGTGGAAGGCCGACGTATTCTCGGCGAAAGAAACTCCCTTCCCTTTGATCGTTTCCGCCACGATCACGGTGGGAGCCCCCTTTTTCGCGGCCGCCTCATCCAGGGCATCGAGGACTGCGCCCACGTCGTGTCCGTCCACGCTCAACACGTTCCATCCGAACGCCCGCCATTTTTCTTCTACATCGGGGATGTCGAAGATATCCTTTGTCGAGCCCGTGGCCTGGAACCGGTTTTTATCCACGATGCCGGTAATGGAATCCAACCTGTAGCGCGCGGCGGCCATTGCCGCTTCCCAGAGCTGGCCTTCAGCAAGCTCGCCGTCCCCCATGACGACGTACACCCGGGAAAGGCTTTTCTTGAGCCGCAGCGCGAGCGCCATGCCCACGCCTATGGAAAGTCCCTGGCCGAGAGAGCCCGTCACCGCTTCCATCCCGGGGGTCATCATGTCGGGATGGCCTTGCAGTTTGCCCGCGAGGGTTTTCAGCTTCCCCATCTCTTCCCGCGGGATGACGCCGAGCTCTACCAAAGCCGCGTATTGGATGAGAACGGAATGCCCCTTGCTGACGAGAAAACGGTCTCGGCATGGATCCCCCAACGCTTTGGGATCGAAGTGCATTTTCGCGAAGTACAAGGCCGCGACGATCTCGGCGAGCGAACACGAACCGCCCAGGTGTCCCGCCTTGCCGACACCGATCATCTTCACGACGTCGGCCCTGAGGTCCCATGCGACCTTTTTGATTCTCTGAATCTCGTCAGGCTTTGCCATCCATCTTCCTCCCGGCGCGGGATTTCCGATCCCCGCCATGCTTGCATTGCAGGCTCCGGATCGTGCGCTCGATCCCGTCAAAGCCGCTGTCGACTGACACTGAAAGAGTAGTTCTGCTATTCGCCTCGGAGGCGTGATGCCAGTCACAAGTGCGTTGAGATTTGAAAGTGTCTCCAGGGAATCCAGACTGAAGAAGTCGCGACCTTTGCGTGGTGGAGTCCGTAAGCTGGAATCGCGTGCACACCCAGTCGCTTCGTGATGAACCCCTGGATATACAACAGCGTCGCAGGTCGACGACTCCCTTAAGGAGCTGAGTATGTTGAGCAATAGCTAACCGTCGCATGCAATTCCGGGCATCCGCAAAAGCGGCTGCCAGGGTTGGGATGCTTCCGATGGGCCGGCCCTTTCGGTCTCAAGTATAGCGGGCGCGGGCCAGCCCACGGATGGAGCACCTGCTCTCCGGGATGCTATAAAGCTGATGTGCCCGGCGACGACTCGTACAATGCGGCGCAAGATCAGGCGGGCCTGCGCCGCCGCTGGCTTTACCTGATGCCGGTGGTCTTCATTACCTATAGCCTTGCCTATCTTGGCCGCTCGAACTTCGGCTTCGGCGCTGCGGCAGGGCTAGCAAAATCGCTTAACATCACCGAGTCTCGCGCGGCTTTCCTCGGCTCGGTCTTCTTTCTCGGCTATTTTCTGTTTCAGGTTCCCGCCGCGACCTACGCAAGGCGCAAAAGCGCCACGCGGCTGATTTTTTTTGCTCTCATCAGCTGGGGCGTGCTGTCTGCGCTTACGGGCGTGATCCGGGTTTATTGGCTTCTGGTGATCGACCGATTGCTGCTGGGAGTCGCAGAGAGCCTGATTTTCCCTTCCATGCTGATCCTGCTGACGCATTGGTTTACGCGCGCGGAGCGTTCGCGGGCCAATGCAATTCTCATCCTTGGCAACCCGGTGACGGTGACCTGGATGGCCGCCGTTACCGGGTACCTGATCAAGGCGGTTGGCTGGCAGATGACCTTCATCCTCGAAGGGGTTCCGTCGGTCCTGTGGGCGTTCGTTTGGATGCTCGTGGCGCGCGACCGGCCGCACCAGGCGTCGTGGCTGAGTGCGAGGAGCAGTACGCGGCTTGATGCGGCGTTGGAACTCGAGCAAACTGTGCTTCCGCAATACGGAAATCTGGCCGCTGTGCTCCGCGTCCCGAGCGTGATTCTCTTGTGTGTGCAGTATTTGTTCTGGAGCTTTGGCGTCTACGGACTGGTGTTGTGGATTCCAGAGATGATCCGGTCGGGGTCGTCTCGTGGAATCGAGACGGTGGGCCTGCTAAGCGCCGCGCCCTTCTTGCTGGGGGTGATTTTGATGCTGGTGGCCGCCTATTATTCCGACCGCTCTCTCAATCGCAGGATCTTCGTATGGCCGCTCCTCCTGCTGTCCGGCGTTGCCATGTTCTGCTCCTATGCGACCGTCGGAAACAACTTCTGGCTGGCGTATGGTGCCCTGATTATCGCCGGCGGGACGATGTACGCGCCGTACGGCCCATTTTTCGCCATCGTGCCGGAGATGCTGCCCAATACAGTAGCCGGTGAAGTGATGGCGCTGATCAACACGTTCGGAGCGCTGGGCGGATTTGCCGGCTCATGGCTGGTGGGAGGGTTGCAGGCGCTCACGGGAAACTCGCGCGCCGGGTATCTCAGCATGTCGGTCGCGCTCGTGCTCTCCAGCGCGATCACGCTTTGTCTGCGGCCGCCTAAGCTCGGCCGGGAAGTGCGTCGCGCGTGAATTGTCCATCCACCAGCCGCCAGATGCCCAGCGGATTCTCGTCCTTCAGTTCGGCTGGCAGTGCCGCTTGCGGGAAATCCTGATAGCAGACGGGCCGTACAAAGCGGTAAATCGAGTAAGTGCCCACTGACGTTGCGCGGCTGTCACTCGTGGCCGGGTACGGCCCGCCGTGCACCATGGCGTGGCACACTTCGACGCCGGTGGGAAAGCCGTTGACAATGAGCCTTCCCGCCTTGCGCTCCAAAACTGCAATCAGATCGGCAAATGCAGCCAGATCGGCCTCCGTCCCGTGCAGGGTCGCGGTCAATTGGCCTTCGAGCGAGCGCGCCAGCGCCATCAACTCCTCGCGGCTCTCGTAGCGAATCACCAGCGTGCTCGGCCCGAAGACCTCACTTGCCAGTTCAGGTTCGCGGAGCAGATCGCCGGCACTGATTTGCATCACCACGGGAACCGTATACGTGCTGCCTGCGCTGTTGGCTGTGGCCTGCGCAACCGTCTCCACACAGCCCTGCGACTGCCTCCCCGCCACGCCCGAGCGGTAGCTCTTCGAGATACCCTCGGTGAGCATCGGCGACGCGGCAGCTTTCTCCACCTGCGCCTTGAGCTCGGCAACGAACATGTCGGCATCGGCGTTTCGCGGCAGATAGACGAGTCCCGGCTTGGTGCAGAACTGGCCCACGCCGAGAGTGAACGACCCGAAGAGGCCTTTCGCGATCTGCTCTCCGCGCGTATACAGCGCCTCAGGCAGCACAAAGACCGGATTCACGCTGCTCATCTCCATGAAGCACGGAATGGGCTCCGGCCGCGCCGCTGCCCGCTGCATCAGAGCCTTGCCGGCCGAAAGCGAGCCGGTGAATCCGACGGCCTTCACCATGGGGTGCTCGACAAGCGCCGTGCCAATCTCCGCGCCTGCGCCAAAAAGCAGCGCGAAGACCCCCGGCGGCAGGCCGCATTCCTTCACGCTGCGGGCGATCACCTGGCCCACCATCTCGCTTGTGCCAGGATGCGCATGGTGCGCCTTGACGATGACGGGATTGCCAGCAGCAAATGCAGCTGCTGTGTCGCCACCGGCCACCGAAAACGCCAAAGGAAAGTTGCTGGCGCCGAAGACGGCCACCGGCCCAAGCGGCCGCATCATGGAGCGAATGTCGGACCGCGGCAGCGGTTTGCGGTCGGGCTGCGCGGGATCGATGCGCGCGTTCACCCACGAGCCTTCTTCGACAACTTGAGCAAAAAGGCGCAGCTGATTGATGGTGCGCGCGGACTCGCCCTTCAGGCGCGCTTCCGGCAATGCCGTCTCGCGGTTTGCTCGCTCCACCAACTCCGGCACGATAGCCTCAATTCCGTCGGCGATGTGGCGCAGGAAGCGGCCTTTCTCACGGCTGGAGAGCTTGCCGTAGGCCGCGAATGCTTCCTCGGCCAGATCGGCCGCGAGGTTCAAATCCTCGAGCGAAGCGCAATGATAAACGGGTTCGAGGCGTGTGCCCGTTGTGGGGTCGACACCGTGAAAGCTTGCCCTGCTCCCCACTCGGCTTTCGCCGCCGATGATCGAATTGCCACGCAGATTCAGCGCTGTTTTCTCATCCAGCATGATTCACCTATTGTCGTTCGTTCTGGCCCCCAGCCTCCAGTCTTCTGCTCCATCATGCGTGGCTCAGATGCTTCATCCGCAAGAGACAGGCTAGGAGCTAGCGGCTAGTAGCTTGAAGCTGTCTTCCTTATTCTTCCCCAATATCTTCGTTCCAGATCTCCGGATGCTTGGCGATGAATCCCCCAAGCATCTCGCGGCACTCGCGGTTGTCGAGATCGATGACTTCCACGCCGTTGTCGCGCAGCCAGTCCAGGCCTCCCAAAAAGGTGCGGCTCTCACCCACCACCACCGTGCCGATGCGGAACTGGCGCACCAGGCCGCTGCAGTACCAGCAAGGCGCGAGCGTGGTCACCATCACCAGGTTACGGTAGCTCCGCTGGCGGCCGGCGCGGCGAAAGGCGTCGGTCTCGCCATGCACACTGGGATCGTCCTGCTGTATGCGGCGGTTGCGGCCCCGGCTCACCAACTTGCCCTCACGCGTAAACAGCGCCGCGCCGATGGGAATGCCTCCCTCGGCGAGTCCCAGGCGAGCCTCCTCGATGGCCACGGCGAGCATTTGCTCGTACAGCTTCACAAGACCAATCTAACGCAGACAGGCAGCGGGTCAGCGAGTCGGCAAGTCAGCAAGTGAGTGTTCGCGTGCGGCAGACGTCGCGAGCTTACTGGGGAGCGGTTTGGCCGCTCGCTCTCAGCTAACCGTCAGCACCAGCTTGCCGAAGTGGCTGGCTTCTTCCATTCTCTCGAAAACCTCCCGGGCCTGGCTCCAGTCGAACTCCTCGCCCACCGGGCGCAGCTCGGCCAGCGCCATGGCGCGGTTCATCTCCACAAAATCCTTGCGTGAGCCCACGTAGATGCCGTGAATGCGCGCCATTTTGTGCAGAATGAGTGGAATGGGAAACGGGTCAGCCGAAGCGGCCAGCATGCCCACCTGGGCCACCGTCCCGCCGGGACGAATGGCTTTAAGCGAGCGCGCCAGAGTGCCCGCGCCGCCCACCTCCACCACCAGGTCCACGCCCTCGCCGCCAGTCTGGTCAAGGGCCCAGCGGTCCCATTCGGGGTTGTCGCGGTAGTTCAGTCCGGCGTCGAGGCCCATGGCGCTGGCCCGCTCCAGCTTCTCGTAACTGGAGCTGATGCCCAGCACGCGCGCGCCCTTCAGCCGCGCAAACTGCAGGGCGAAGATCGACACCCCACCCGTGCCCAGAATCAGTACCGTCGCGCCCGGCTTGAGTTCTCCAGTAGCCAGCGCGTTCCAGGCAGTTACGGCGGCGCAGGGCAGCGTGGCCGCTTCCTGAAAGCTGAGATGATCGGGCAGCGCGACCAGTCCGGCCTCCTTGAGCACGACGTAGTCGGCCAACATGCCGTCTATGTCGCCGCCCAGTGCACCACGAGCCTTGGCAGCGGTCAGCGGCCCATCGAGCCAATTCTGCATAAAGATGCCGGCTACCCGGTCGCCAGGCTTCCACGCGCTCACGTCCGCGCCCACGGCCACCACCTCCCCCGCGCCATCGGAACAGGGAATGCGCGGCAGCTTCATTTTGGGGTTGTAGAGCCCCTTCACCACCATCAGGTCGCGATAATTGAAGGAAACCGCGCGCACGCCCACCAGCACCTCACCGGGACCCGGGGCGGGCGTGGGACGCTCCACAAACTCCAAAGAATCAATGCCGAACGCCGAAACTTGCCAGGCACGCATGGGAAACCTCTCTTCCTAACTCGGTTCCACCCCATCATTCTGCGGGACGCGATCGTGCAATCCCCTCGTAGAATGAAGATATGGCTCGTGGATGGGAAAGTAAATCGGTGGAGGAGCAGATGGCAAATGCCTCGGGGAACCCCGGCGCGAATCCCGGGGCTCCTACGGACAAGTGGCTCGCAGAGCCGGTGTCCGTGGGGTGGAAGCCCGGCGACAGCCTGATGAGCGAGGAGGACCGTCGTGCGGCCGAGCTGCGCCGCGCCGCGCAAGAGCGGCAAAAACAGGTGCTCAACCTGCAACGCGAAAATATCCTTTCGCAGAAGACGTCGAATCCCGGCCGCCGTGCCGCCCTTGAGGCCGCACTAGCCCAGGTCGAGGCGCAGATTCAGGCTTTGGGATAGAACCCATCGCAGCCGGAAGCGAACAACCGTGCCTTCCAAAGACAATCTCCGCGCAAGCGTGCCCTCTTTGGCTGCCAGAAGCAGCGGGTTCATGCCTCCGCTTGCGCTCCGGCCAAAGACCGCGCCAGTCACGGTTCGCGGTGAATAAGCAGCGTGTTGGCTTGGTGCACTGAGGTGAGTGAGACGCGCGCGATGTTCACGTGCTCAGGTCGCGTTACGGCCCAAAGAATCACATCAGCCACGTCTTCGGGGGTGAGCGGCGTGATGCCCTTGTAGACCTTCTTGGCCCGGCCGGCATCGCCGTGGAAGCGAACCAGGCTGAAATCGGTCTCCACCAGGCCGGGATCGACGCTGGTGACGCGCACCGGCGTGCCCAGCAGGTCCTCGCGGAGTCCGTCGTTGATGGCGCGCGCTGCGGCCTTGGTGCCGCAATAGACCGCTCCATTGGGATAAACGAGTTCGCCGGCCATCGAGCCCAGGTTCACCACGTGGCCACGCTTGCGCACCACCATCCCGGGAACCACGGCGCGCGTCACGTAGAGCATGCCCTTGATGTTGGTATCGATCATCTCTTCCCAGTCTTCAATCCTGCCGGTGTAGAGCTTTTCCATGCCCCGGCTCAGGCCGGCATTGTTCACCAGGATGTCGATCTCCGCCCACTCCGGCGGCAGCTCGTCGATGGCGCGTTGCACAGTGTGGCGGCTGCGCACGTCCAGGTCGATGGAGTGCACCGCCGCGGCGCCGCGATCGAGAGCGCCCGAGGCGACCTCGGCCAGCTTGCTGGCGCGGCGGGCAGCAAGCAGCAGCCGCGCGCCCTCGGCCGCAAAGGCCATGGCGGTGGCTGCGCCAATGCCGGCGCTCGCACCGGTAATAAAGGCGATCTTCCCCTTCAGGCCCATGTTCTTATCCCAAATGCACGTCTTTATTGCCTATGCTACCGATGTGCTTGAGCGCCCCGCTGTGACATACGGTACATGCCCACGGGCCAATCCTCCTGGCCAAGGCCGGCGGCGCGGGCCTGGGCAAACACTTCCGCCAGCGTGTCGGCCAGGCTCAGGCGCGTGTTGCGGCTGGCCGCGGCCTCGCGCAGCAGGCGCAAGTCCTTCTCTCCCAATTCCATCGTCGCGCCGGGGTGCTCGGGCGGATGCAGCATGACCTTGGCGTAGGCCGCATAAAACGGCGACTGGAAGAGCGCGCTGTTGACCGTCTCGAAAAAGATCCCCGGATCGATTCCCTGCCCCGCCGCGTAGACGAAGGACTCAGCCGAGGGAGTAAATCATGGCGCTGATGAGGAAGTTGCCTCCCAGCTTGACGGCATGGGCCTGCCGCGGCTCCCTTCCCACCACCGAGATGCCGCGCGAAAGCGGCTCCAGCAGTGGGCGCGCTTTGGCAATAGCGCCCTCCGCGCCGGCCACTACGATCCACAGTCGGCCCTCTTCGGCAATGTTGGGGCGTCCAAAAACCGGCGCGGCCACAAAATCGATCCCACGCCGCGCGTGCTCTTTGGTGAGCCGCTCGCTCAGTGCCACGCTGATCGTGCTGCACGAGATGTGCAGCGCGCCCGGAGAAAGCGCGTCCATCAGTCCGTTCGCGCCAAACAGCACCTCTTCATGCGCCGCATCGTCAAAGAGCATGGTGATCACGGCGTCGGCGCCCAGCTCGGCCTCCGCCGGGGTGGCCGCGGCGATTGCGCCTTCGCGGATCAGCGGTTCCGCTTGCCCTCCTCCGGTTCCACACGCGCAATTCGTGCCCGGCAGCGAGCAGGTGCCGCGCCATCGGCGTTCCCATCTTGCCCAAGCCCAGAAATCCAATCCTCATACAAAACCCTCGCTCTCGCAGATCGCATTCAAACGAGCAGCCGGCATCCGTACCGGACCCCACTCTGCGCAGTCAACGCGAATCGACAACGCTTGGATTCTCAATTCATAGATGAAATCACCGTGCGACCCGACGCGCTTGGATTGCACATTTCCGGTGAAAACACCGGCCTGCGTACCACTTTGTGCGAATTTCGCTCCGCTTTCAGCCGGGCTGGGCCTTACTCCACCGTCAGGTTCTGCAAGAAGAACTCGAAATCCTTCACCGCCGGTTCCTCGATGGAAGACGCCGTGTCCAACGAGACAACGTAGTAAAGCTTGCCGGGGATGCGCTGCTGGATCTGGCTGGGACGGTAGTATTGCGGTCCTGCTGACGCATCCGCCTTGGGCAACTCCATCGGAGTCTCAAAGATCAGTCCCGGAAACTCGGGCTGGCCGCGCTCGAAGAACACGAGCTCCGGGTGGCCGTCGCCATCGCTTTTGTACACGCCTGGTTGCACCCCTTTGAGGGCGATACAAGGCTGCGCAGGACACTGCGCCGGCGTGAAAGGCTCGAAGGAGCCGTGGGTCTGGAGTTTCTTTGAGTAGGACTCGAGGGTCTCGACTTCCTTGGGTTGCTGAACGAGCAACATGACGCTGGGCCGCATGGTGCGCGTGGTCGCCTGGTAGGGCCCCGAAGTGAAAAGAGCCACGCACGACGCGTTCGCGAAGTCCAGCCGGTTGATCTGCCAGCTGCCGTGGACCCGCAATCGGACTCCGCAAAGTGTGCTGGTGAATACCGTGTCGTCTGCCGACATTCTCCGCCTGCCACACTTCCTTGGGCTGGTAACTCTTCTTTGGGTCAAATGGAATGAGCCGATTCCGGGCAAGATCGACGACAGTGGCGAAGTCTGATGGATCGCCAGCATGCAACTCTTCAAGGTGGTCTACCGCGCGGAGTGCGTGGGCTCGGGTAGATCGTCCATGGTCGCGCAATTCGTGTAGTCCTCCCAGAAGCAATCGGAAGCGTCTCCCAGGCGTGACTGCTCTCAATCGCGAGGAACCCATCAGCGCCGGCCTTCAGCTCCCGTCGTCTGGCATTGCAGCGTGGCGCGAAACCACGGTGCGCGGAAATCACTCAGGCGCGAGCTTTCTGGGTTTGATTCAGAGCGTTCATCGCGGCGTCGTAGCTGCCGTCCACGTCCAGGTTGTAGGCATAGCCGCGCTACCGAGACCCGTCAGCAGCAGCAGCTCCGCATTCTCCGGATGGTTCTTCGCCGCGAGCGTCAGAAACCCGAGGTCCTTGCCCAGCCGCGCGGCCACCTCGTCCTTCGCAATCGGATAATCCCATTCATCGTCCACGAGCGGCTGTAGGGCTCGAGCTGTTTGGCGTCGTCGAGAGCCCCAAGCACAGCCGTTTCCTGTGGAAGCGCGCTCGGGTGAATCGCGGCAATATCGGCGCGAAGATGCGGAACCTGAAAGGCCAGGGAGACCGCCAGGAGGAGGACACTCGTCTTGCGCATCGGAGCCTCGCAATCGGGAACGTGATCCCCAGTGTACTCGACTCTTTGCGTTTTATCCCGGGTCTGCTGCGGCCACCCGCCTAGTTCGGCGTTCCCGTGGTCTCTGCAGCGGCGAAGGTGCACTCCTGGCACTGGCACACGCGGCGCAGATACTCCCACGAATAGATCCCGCCCGAGTGGCCGTCGAGCCAGTTGAACTGGATGGCGTACCGGCCCACGGCGTGGGCGCTCGCCGGCTTGGGCGGCGGCGCGTACATGGGCAGCAGAGCGGCGGACTTGGGCTTTGGCTGGCCCGGCTTGCGGCCCTCCTGCGTGCGCTCTTCCACGCAGGTGGCGCAGGGGCAGGCCTCGCGCAGCCAGGCAAAGCTCCACGCGCTCTTGTGGCCGTCGGCCCAGTCGATCTCCAGGCCCTTGCCCTCGGTCAGCAGCACGCGCACCTTCTCCGGCGTGACGGCGATGCGGGGAAGCGGGCGATTCTCCTGGTTCTCGCGCGCCTGCTCCTCTTTCGATGCGAAGCGAATGCCTTCGTGGCTCATAGAGTACAGTTTACAGTTCTCAGTGGCAGTTTTCAGTTGTCAGCTATCAGCGGTCGGCTTCAGTTGCGCGCGATCCACATTCTCAGGCCTGTCCGTCTTCTGCTCCCTGACGCTCTGACAACTGAGTAACTGACAACTGATTCACTGTTTCCAGAAGAACCACGCCGCCATGCCCAGCCCGATCACCACCACCAGCCCGCGCAGCACCGGCTGCGGAACGCGCCGCGCCAGGCTGGCAGAGGCGTAGCCGCCGATGGCGCAGGCGACCATGGCCACCAGGCAATAGCGCCACACCACCTGCCCATCGACGACAAAGATGAGGAACGCGATGCCGTTGGCCAGCAGGTTGGCCACCACTTTCAGCGCGTTGATGGCGTGGATGTCCTCGTAGCCGAAGAGCGCAAGCAGAGTCATGAAGAGAAAGCCCGCGCCGGCGCCAAAGTATCCGACATAAAAGCTCACCGCGATGGCGGCAAAGAAGAGCGGCACGCGGCGCGGCGCGTGAACCTGCCCGGCCACGGCGCGCTCGTGGCGGGCCAGCTTCAGGCGCTCCAGCCAGCGCGAAACCGGGCCGCTGATGGCAAAAATCGAGGCCGCGCCCAGCAGAAGCCAGGGCACCAGATGCAGAAACGTCATCTGCGGCGTGTTCAGCAGCACCACCGCTCCGGCTGTGCCGCCCATCAGACCCGCCAGCCCCATCAGCAATGCCGTATTCAAGTTTTTACGCACATCCTCGCGAGTAGGCGGCGATGGACGTCAGCTGGCCGGGCCAGATGGCCACCGTGTTTGTGGCGTTGGCCTGGACGGGCAGGATCCTCATGCCCAGCAACGCCGGAAACGACAGAAACGAGCCGCCGCCGGCCACGGCGTTCAGCACTCCGGCCAAAAACGCGGCCACCACGAGCCACACCCAGTGCCAGTTGACGGCTGCGAGCAAGCCGAGAAGATGTACCATGCGGATCCTATTGTAGAGGACCGGTTGCCATAGGCAGTGGCGCAGCCCACACGCGCTCATGGGCAGGGCCAAACGGCGTGCCAAAAGGCCGAAGTTGGGCCGATCAGGGCGAATCCACAAGCCCATCAGGCCTCTCATCGACTCCACCTCCGAAGTGCTATCGATATAAACCATTTAAAATGAATTAGATAGATTATAATTAAACATATTAGTGTATTACGCTCATATTTTATGAATCATTTGTGCTATAGTTTTATCAGATTGATTGAGCGGCCGGGACTCAGGCTCCTGCGCCAATCGAATTCTTAGATCCATCAGGAGGAAAAGAATCATGGCAATCACTCGTTGGGATCCGTTCCGTGAAGTTGTAGCTCTGCAGAATCGCGTCAACTCGCTCTTCCGCGATCTGAACGAAGGCGAAGGACCGACTGACGACGGCCAGCTTTGTGCCCGCGGTCGACATCTATGAGGACGAAAAAAAGGTCGTCCTGAAGCTGGAAGTTCCGGGCATCGAGGAGAAGGACCTGGACGTGAGCGTGGAAAACAACACGCTGACCGTCAAGGGCGAGCGCAAGTTCGAGAAAGAGGAGAAGGAAGAGAACTTCCATCGCATCGAGCGGCGCTACGGCAGCTTCTTCGCGCCTTCACGCTGCCCTCGACCGTCGACACCGAGAACGTGGCGGCCAGCTACAATGCAGGCGTGCTCAAGCTGGAGCTGAAGAAGAAGCCCGAGGCCCAGCCCAAGCAGATCAAGGTCAACGTGGGCAAATCGCTGGCTGCGTAAGAGCAGCTTTCAGCTATTAGCTTCTGGCTATTAGCTCGTACAGTGAGAGTCGAACCTCATCAAATTCACATCGGTGCGCCGGGAGGGGTTGCAATTCCCTGCCCGGCGCTTTTTCATCATTCTGAGAAGGTGATAGCGCCGTCGAATCTCGAGGCCAGTATCACCGGGACAAAGCTAAAGGCTGAAAGCTAATAGCTAGGAGCTGTTCTTATGGCCATTCGTTGGGACAAATTCACCGTCAAGTCGCAGCAGGCGATGCAGCAGGCGCAGGGGCGCGCCGCCGAACTGGGCAACCCCGAGATCCAGCCCGTGCACCTGTTGTTGGCCCTGGTCGAGGACCGCGAGGGCGTCATTCCCGCCGTGCTCGAAAAAATCGGTGTGCCCATCGAACGGCTGGAGAGCGACCTGCACGGCATTGAGGAGAAACTGCCTCGTGTGGCCGGCGCAGCCACGCAGCCAGGGCTCAGCCAGGCGCTGAACAAGGCTCTCGAACAAGCCTTCCGCGAGGCCTCGAACTTCAAGGACGAGTACGTCTCCACGGAGCACTTGCTGCTGGGCGTCGCGCACCTCAAGGGCGACCCTTCGCGCGATGCTCTCGTCGCTGTCGGCGCCACGCACGAAGCCATCCTGAAAGCGCTCACTGCCGTGCGCGGCTCGCAGCGCGTCACCGACCAGAACCCGGAGGAAAAGTTCCAGGCTCTCGAAAAATACGCCAAGGATCTTACCGATCTTGCCCGCCGAGGCAAGCTCGATCCGGTCATCGGCCGCGACGAGGAGATCCGCCGCGTGATCCAGGTGCTCAGCCGCCGCACCAAGAACAATCCCGTCCTCATCGGCGAGCCCGGCGTGGGCAAAACTGCCATCGTCGAGGGCCTTGCCCGCCGCATCGTCTCCGGCGACGTGCCCGAAAGCCTGCGCGACAAGCGCGTCATCGCGCTCGATCTGGGCTCGATGCTTGCCGGCGCCAAGTATCGCGGCGAGTTCGAAGACCGGCTGAAGGCCGTGCTTAAAGAAATCGAAGAATCCAACGGCCAGATCGTACTCTTCATCGACGAACTGCACACGCTGGTGGGCGCGGGTGCGGCCGAGGGCGCCATTGACGCCAGCAACATGCTCAAGCCGGCGCTGGCCCGCGGCGAGCTGCGCGCCATCGGCGCCACCACGCTGAACGAGTACCGCAAATACATCGAGAAAGACAAGGCTCTCGAACGCCGCTTCCAAATCGTCTACGTGGGCGAACCCAATGTCGAGGACACCATCGCCATCCTGCGCGGGCTGAAGGAGCGCTACGAGGCGCACCACAACGTGCGCATCAAGGACGCAGCCATCGTCGCCGCGGCTACGCTCTCGCACCGCTACATCAGCGACCGCTTCCTGCCCGATAAGGCCATCGACCTTGTCGACGAAGCCGCCGCATCACTCGCCATCCAGATCGGCTCCGTGCCCACCGAGATCGACCAGTTGGAGCGTCAGTCCACGTCGCTCGAGATCGAGCGCGCTGCTCTCAAGCGCGAAACCGACTCCAACAGCAAGGAGCGTTTGTCTGAAGTGGAACGGATCTTGTCCGAGACCAAGGAAAAAATTACCGCGCTGCGCGCGCGTTGGACCAAGGAACGTGAGGCCATCAACCGCATCGGCGATCTGAAAAAGAAAATCGAGGCCCTGCGCTTCGAGGCAGAGGAGCAGACCCGCAAGGGCCAGCTCGACCGCGCCGCGCAGATTCAGTATGGCGAGCTGCCCAAGCTCGAAGCTGAGCTGAAGAAGTTGAACGCCGCGCAGGATGGAAGCAAAGGCGGGGCCGGCGCCGGGCGCATGTTGAAGGAAGAGGTCGACGAGGAGGACATCGCCAAAATCGTGAGCAAGTGGACGGGCATTCCCGTCAGCCGCATGCTCGAGGGCGAAGTCAAGAAGCTCGTCCAGATGGAAGACCGGCTGCGCGAGCGTGTAGTCGGCCAGGACGACGGGCTCGGCATCGTGGCCAACGCCATTCGCCGGTCGCGCGCCGGCTTGAGCGATCCGAAGCGGCCCATCGGCTCGTTCATCTTCCTCGGACCCACCGGCGTAGGCAAAACCGAGACCGCGCGCGCGCTGGCCGAGTTCTTGTTTGACGACGAGCAGGCTATGGTGCGCATCGATATGAGCGAGTACATGGAGAAGCACGCCGTGGCTCGTCTCATCGGCGCGCCGCCGGGCTACGTGGGCTACGACGAGGGCGGCCAGTTGACTGAGGTCATCCATCGCCGCCCCTACGCGGTCATCCTCTTCGACGAAATCGAAAAGGCGCACCCGGATGTCTTCAACATCCTGCTGCAGGTGATGGACGACGGCCGCCTGACCGACGCCAAGGGACGCACCGTGGACTTCAAGAACACGGTGCTCATCATGACCTCGAACCTGGGCGCGGCGATGCTCTCTGGCGAAAAGCTGAAAACCGAGCATGACTTCGATATGGCGCGCGAAAGCGCGATGCGTGTGCTGCGCGAGCACTTCCGGCCGGAGTTCCTCAACCGCGTGGACGACATCGTGATCTTCCGCCCTCTGGGCAACGCGCAGTTGAGCAAGATCCTCGATCTGCGCCTGAACGAGGTGCGCAAGCTGCTCGAGGATCGCGCCATCTCGCTCGAGCTCACCGAACCGGCGCGCCAGCTCATTCTTGCTTCGGGCACCGACGCGGCCTACGGCGCGCGTCCGCTCAAACGCGCGTTGCAGCGCATGGTTCAGGATCCGCTGGCCATGAAGATCCTCGACGGCGAGGTGCAGCACGGTGCGCACGTCCGCATCGACGTGGACCGCAAATCGAATCAGTTGGTCTTCGAACCCATGGGCCGCGAAGCGATGGCGTAAGGCAACAAGTCAACGGGTCAGCGAGTCAGCAAGTCAGCACAAAAGCGAACAGGTTTCGCGGTGCGGAGCCTGATTTGTGAATTGACTCTATGGAGTAGTATTCTGGGACCTCTCCCGAAACAAAGGCAGGAGGATCTTAATGATTAGCCTGCAAATCGTACCGCGTTATGGCGTTGACGCCTACCGTCTCATCCGCGACAAAGTCACGCATGATGCTCACACTTGGGCCTGGAAGAACAGAAAGAGGACGCGCCTGACACGCAAGAGCGAGCCGAAAAGAGGTTACATCGACGTCGGCAGCGCAGATGGCGTAGTTGTCGCGCAAATTCGGCCTGCGCGTCAGGATGATGATTGGTTTTTTGCTGAGAAGTTCATTGGCCGGCTCGTAGCCTGGTTTCCGTCCGATATTGCTGCGATCAACGTCCAATTCCATGAAACGCTGAAATCACCTCGCACTAGCCGGCGCAGGTGAGACGCAGCGGAACGATCCGGTCGCCGTTTGAGGAACGGATTACTGCCGCAGCTCCACTAGCGTCGCGCCCTGCCCGCCCTCGTTCTGCGGAGCCTCTTCGATCCCGGCCACATGTGGGTGGTTCTTCAAAAACTCGCGCACGCCGCGGCGCAAAATCCCGGCCCCGTGGCCATGAATCACGCGCACGCGCGGTAGCCCGGCCAGGAACGCGCGATCGAGATACTTCTCCAGCTCCCCGGTCGCTTCGTCCACCGTGCGCCCGATCAGATTGATCTCCGTGCGCATCTCGTCGGTGTTCGCGCTGGTCACGGAGACGCGAACGCCTTTCTGCCTTCGCGCCGCGGCAAGAGGGTCGGCCCTCCCTTGCCCGGAATCTCCTCCAAGACCTGAAGGCTCGGAGAGCTCTTCGCGTTTTACGCGCATCTTGATCGGGCCCAGCGCCACTTCAAACAGGTCTTTCTCCACCTCGCGCTGCACGATTGCGATCTTGCCCATCGACTTGATGCGTACCGGGTCGCCGGCGGCGATGTGCCGCAGCAAGTGCGGCTGCGCGTTCGCGTCGCCCTGGTCTGCGCCGGTGCGGTGCGCGACCACAGCCTGATTAAAGCTCTCTTGAAACTCACGCCGCAGCCGGTTGATTCGCCGTTCGGCCTCTTTCGATAATTTCTGCTGCGCTGCCCGGTCCTCGACCGCGCGCACGTTCTCCCGCATCTGGAACTCAAAGTCCTTGAGCAGCGAAGCCAGCTTGCCCTCGAGCTCGCGCACGCGGTTGCGCACTTCAACGTCGCCCTCGCGCTCCAGCCTTTTCCTCTCCTGATTCAGCGCGTACTGCTGTTCCCGCGCCGCTTTGCGTTCGAGTTCAAGCTGTGCGAGCTCGTTGTGCAACCGGTCCAGGAAGCGCGCAATGTCCGCCTGCTGCGAGCTCAGCCGATCACGCGCCGCGGCGATGATCGCGGCATTCAGCCCCAGCCGCTCCGCCGTCTGAATCCCGGCCGATGCGCCGGGCACGCCGAGGTGAAACTGATAGTTCGGCGCCAGCGTTCGCTCATCCACTCCGGCTGCTGCATTGCGCACGCCTGGCGTGTTGGCTGCATAGACCTTGAGCGAAGTGTGATGCGTCGAAATCAGCGTCCACGCGCTGGCTGTCAAGAAGTAATGCGCCACGGCCACAGCCAGCGCCGCGCCCTCTTCGGGATCGGTCGAGGAGCCCAGCTCATCGAGCAGCACCAGCGAGCGTGCATCTGCGAGGCGCGAGAGCCGGTCGAGATTCGTGATGTGTGCGGAGAACGTGGAAAGCGCCGCCTCAATCGACTGCGCGTCGCCAATGTCGGCCAGGAACGCATTGAATACCGGAAAGCTCGCCCCCGCGGCGGGCACCGGAATTCCGGCCTGCGCCATCATTGCCAGCAGCGCCAGGGTCTTGAGCGCCACTGTCTTGCCGCCCGTGTTGGGGCCGCTCACAATGAGCTGGCGCTCGTCCGCCGTCAGCTCCAGCACCAGTGGGACAATCTGTCCGCCGGTCGCACGCAATCGCTTCTCCAGCAGCGGATGCCGACCACCCTCAATCTGGAACAACTCTCGTCCAAAACCAGGAGAAACACAGTCGAACTCCCGCGCGAAGCGCGCCCGCGCCAACAGACTATCCACGACGGCGAGCACCCGTGCGCCCTCGACCAAGCTGTGCGCGTAGCCGGCAACCTGGCGCGTGAGCGCGACAAAGATGCGGTGAATCTCTGCCTGCTCCTCCTCGATCAGCCGCACCAGCTCGTTGTTCTGCTCGATGGTCTCGAGTGGCTCCACGTAGACCGTCTGCCCCGAAGAGCTCGCCCCGTGGATCACGCCCGTGACGCGCCGCTTAAGCTCCGCACGCACGGGAATCACAAAGCGCTCGCCGCGAATGGTGATGACGTCGTCCTGCGTGGCGCCTTCGCCAGAGAGTCTGCGCAGCGCCCCGCGCAGGCTTTCCTCGATGAGCTTTTGCTGGCGCTCCTGCTCGCGGCGGATCCGATTCAGCTCGGGCGAGGCATCGTCAGCCAGCGAGCCGTCAGGCTGAATCTTGCGCTCAATCGACTCGGCAAGCGGCCGCAGACTTGTGGTGAGTTCCGCAGAAAGTTCCGAAAGCCCGGGCAGCTTGCCCACAAGCCGTGCTGGCGGCAGGCGCAGCAGTGCCTGCCACGCAGCCACGTCGTTGGCGAGCCGCGCCACACTCTGCAGCTCCGGCACTTCCAGCGCCGCGCCAGCAATCTGCGCCTTCGCGGCCAGTTGCGTGGGATCGAACAGGCCGCCCAGTGGAATCGAGATCTGTTCTTCAGAGATCAGCCGTACCTCGGCGACAAGCCGGTGCTGGCGGCCGATCCAATCTTCGTCGGTCGACGGACGCAACGCGAGAATTGCCTCGCGGCCTACGGGCGACGCGGCGAACCCCGCCACCAGCGCAAGCAGTGGCTCCCACTCCAGAGCGGTCATGTCGGCATGCTCAACCGGCGACGGAATGGGATCAAGAAGCGGCATCTGCGCGAATGATCTTCAGGAACTATGGTAGCGTTCCGGGGCTCGTTTGCGACGCGGTCGGACCCTTGTCCGGGGCGTGGCTGCGCCCCGCGCGGCCGGGCATCTTGTGAGCCTCTCGCACCGAATTGGGATTCTTGCCGGAGCCTTGCGGTTCAAGAGCGCGATGATCCATAGCCGCGCAACTGGTGGTCAGTCTGACGTAGTGCTGGACTTCGGAGAAAGACTGGAAGTGGAAGCGGCGGGACTTGCGGCGGCGCTCTCGACGCCAGCGGCTTTGGCCTTGGTCTTAGTCTCAGATTTCTTCTCGGCCGAAGCTGTTTCTGCCGGAGCCGCTTCAGAGGGTGCGTTGCCCTTCGCCGCGTAGTCGTTCACGTACCAACCGGAACCCTTGAAGCTCAGGCCTGGCGCGGTGAGCGGCCGCTCCAGCACTCCGCCACACTTAGGACAAGCCTTCTCCGGCTCGGCGCTAAAGCGTTGGATCTTTTCGAATCGATGGCCGCACTGAGTGCAGCGATACGCGTACATCGGCAACGTTACTTATCCCCTCGGCATGGAATCATGCGCAGTTCCCATTGTACCGGCAGGGCGGAGAATCCAACGCTGAACTCGCCGCCCTCGCCGATTGCCGGGGATTCGGAAAAATCGGAAGCTCAATGCACCTGGATGGGCACCGATGCGCTCACATTCTCCCAGGCCAGCGTCAGCGTGCCTTTGCCGCCGCCATCGTCGGTGAGCGTGTACTTCAGATCCTCCACCAGCGCCGGAGGGGTGGACGTCGTCATCTTGGTCTTTCCCAGATCCTCCGTACTGTCGTAGGCAAGACCCCATTCACCCGTCTTCTTGCTGACGATCAAGACCCATTGCGCGGGATCGGAGATATCGACGAACAGCGTGTATGTGCCCGCCGGAACGCTCAGGTCGCCGATGGTCAGGTCGGCATCCGTCTTCAGCGTGGTGGCCGCGTTTGCACCCCCACGCCATACGGGATAGTGCGGGTCGTGGCTGATGAGGCCATCTTTGGTGAAGATGTGGCCCTCGCGGCCTCTCACGCGCGGCGAGCTGTAGGTGATGGTGATGGCCTTGCCCCCGATTGTCGCCGATTCCGTGGCCGGCGGACTCTTCGGCGGGGCGGCAGGCGGTTTTGGCTGGGCAAACAGACTGACAGCGGTGAGCAGAAGACCCGCGCAAACAAAAACGCTCTTCATGGCGATGTTTTTCCTCCGGGCAGAGCCTAGTTTCTTCAGGGACGGCCCCACCGCGTTGATTGTCGCACCGCGCGGCCCTGTTCAGGAAGCCGCCTGTGTGAAAACCCTGTTATGATGCGCCACAGGAAGAGCCATGGCGGATGGTCGAAGTGAAAGTACGGCGGGCGCGCGCTTTCGCGCGGCGCTCGCGGCAGAGAAGCCTCTGCAGGTGGTGGGCACGATCAATGCTTACGCGGCGCGCCTGGCCGAGGCCACGGGCTTTCGCGCGATTTATCTCTCGGGAGGGGGCGTGGCAGCCAACTCGCTCGGGATCCCAGACCTGGGAATCAGCACGATGGAAGATGTGCTCACCGATGTTCGGCGCATCACTGACGCCTGCCCGCTTCCGCTGCTGGTCGATATCGATACGGGCTGGGGTGGAGCGTTCAATATCGCGCGTACCATTCGCCAGATGATCAAGGCCGGTGCGGCCGCCGTCCATATCGAGGACCAAGTGATCGCCAAACGCTGCGGCCACCGGCCGGGCAAAGAGCTCGTGCCACCCGAAGAGATGGCCGACCGTATAAAGGCCGCTGTGGACGCGCGCACCGATCCAGAATTCGTCATCATGGCGCGCACCGATGCGATCGCGGGCGAGGGGCTAGCGCGGGCCATCGAGCGTGCGCAAGCCTACGTAGATGCCGGGGCCGACATGATCTTTGCCGAGGCGGTGACGGAACTCTCGATGTATTCTGCGTTTCGCAAGGCCGTGGGCGTGCCCATCCTCGCCAACATCACCGAGTTCGGCTTTTCGGCGCTCTTCACGCGCGAGGAGCTCGCTCAGGCTGGCGTCGACATCATTCTCTATTGCTGCGCGGCCTATCGCGCCATGAATGCCGCGGCGCTCAAGGTCTACGAGGCCATTCGCGCTGAGGGCACCCAGAAGAATGTGCTGCCGCTGATGCAGAGCCGCGACGATCTCTACCGTTATCTGGGCTACCATGCATACGAGCAGAAGTTGGACGAGCTGTTCGCCCGGAATAAGAAAACGGAGTAGACATTCCCTGCATTGACTCGTTAGTTTAGTTATCCCCGGAGGTCGAAAGAATGAGCGTTCAAGAGGTAAGCCACGCGCCGGTGGCCTTTCACCCCAACGACAAGAACCAGTCGTTGGGGGCCCGAGCCTTCAAACCCAAGAAGTCCGTAGCGCTTTCGGGCACAGCGGCGGGCGAAACGGCCGTCTGCACTGTCGGCCAAAGCGGCAACGACCTGCATTATCGCGGCTACAACATTGCCGACCTGGCCGCACATTGCGAATTCGAGGAAGTGGCGCACCTATTGGTGCACGGCAAGCTGCCCAACGCTATGGAGCTGGCCGCATACCGGAAGCGTCTGCTTAGTTTGCGCGGCTTGCCCGTGGAAGTGAAGCAGGCCCTGGAGCTGCTGCCCGCCTCAGCCCAGCCCATGGACGTGCTGCGCACGGGCGTGTCAGTGCTTGGCTGTGTGCGCCCTGAGGCAGAAGAACACAACGCCGAGGGAGCGCGCGCCATCGCTGATGCGCTGCTCGCGTCACTGCCGTCGATGCTTCTCTACTGGCACCATTTCGCGCGCAATGGCAAGCGTGTCGCAGTTGATGCCGATGGCGAATCAATTGCCGCGCACTTTCTCCACCTCCTGCACGGTGAGCCGGCCAGCGCGGAATGGATCCACGCGATGCAAATCTCGTTGACCCTCTACGCGGAGCACGAGTTCAATGCTTCCACCTTCACCGC
Source organism: uncultured Acidobacteriaceae bacterium (assembly GCA_963836525.1). Taxonomy (GTDB): domain Bacteria; phylum Acidobacteriota; class Terriglobia; order Terriglobales; family Acidobacteriaceae; genus Telmatobacter. Next base: position 165,670 of record CAWIJW010000009.1, on the reverse strand, counting down.
GCGTGTTATCGCCGGAACCGGCTCCGATCTTTACTCGTGCATTGTTGGCGCCATCGGCGCGCTCAAGGGTCCCAAGCATGGCGGAGCCAACGAAGTTGCGCTCGAAATTCAGCGGCGCTACGCTTCGGCAGACGAAGCTGAGGCCGATATTCGCCGCCGCGTAGCCGGTCACGAGGTCATCATTGGTTTCGGTCATCCCGTGTACACGGTGAGCGATCCGCGTAGCCACTTCATCAAAGAGCAAGCTCGCGCCCTGGCTGTGGACGCAGAGGGATTGCGCCTCTTCTCCATCGCCGAGCGGATAGAAAGCACCATGCACGACGCCAAACGCATGTTCCCAAACCTCGATTGGTATTCGGCCGTTGCCTATCACCTAATGGGCACTCCCGTCGATCTCTTCACGCCGCTCTTCGTGATGGCGCGAACCGCCGGCTGGTGCGCGCATGTGATCGAGCAGCGGCAAGACGGAAAGATCATTCGGCCGTCGGCAAACTATACTGGGCCGGAGAATCTAGGATTCGTGCCGATTGGGGCACGTGAATAGGAAACCAGGAGCCTGCGTGTCGTCGCACACAAGCAATGAACGCCCCGCGCCGGACAAGGTCCTCACCGACATCGCCGACTATGCGTTGAACTTTAAGATCGAGAGCGATCTCGCCTATACCACGGCGCATTACTGTTTGATCGATACGCTGGGCTGCGGCTTGGAGGCGCTCGAATATCCGGCATGCACCAAGTTGCTTGGGCCCATCGCGCCCGGCACGATCGTTCCCAACGGCGCGCGCGTTCCTGGCACCAGCTTTCAGCTCGATCCCGTGCAGGCTGCGTTTAACATCGGCGCCATGATCCGTTGGCTCGACTTCAATGACACGTGGCTGGCTGCCGAGTGGGGCCATCCTTCCGACAATCTCGGCGGCATCCTGGCAATGGCCGACTGGCTTTCGCGCATTGCGATTGCTTCGGACAAACCTCCTTTGCGGATGCGCGATGTGCTGATAGCCATGATCAAGGCGCACGAGATTCAGGGCTGCATCGCGCTTGAGAACTCGTTCAACAAGGTCGGCCTCGATCACGTAGTGCTGGTTAAGGTCGCATCGACAGCCGTCGTGAGCCAACTGCTCGGCCTCAGCCGCGAGCAGACCGTCAATGCTTTGTCCTTGGCCTGGGTCGATGGCCAGAGCCTGCGCATCTATCGTCACGCGCCAAACACCGGCTCGCGCAAGAGCTGGGCCGCGGCGGACGCGACGAGCCGGGCTGTTCGATTAGCTTTGATGGCGCGTGCCGGCGAGATGGGCTATCCCTCCGCGCTCACTGCCAAAACGTGGGGCTTCTACGACGTTTCGTTTCGCGGACATGAGTTCCGATTCCAGCGGGCTTACGGATCGTATGTTATGGAGAACGTGCTTTTCAAGATCAGCTTCCCGGCCGAGTTCCACGCGCAGACCGCGGTCGAAGCGGCGATGAAGTTGCGCGCGTTGCTCGACCAGCGAGGACTCTCGTCCGAGACCATTAAAAAAATCACGATCCGCACGCACGAGGCCTGCCTGCGCATCATCGATAAGAAGGGCCCGCTCTCGAACCCCGCCGACCGCGACCATTGTGTGCAGTACATGGTCGCCATTCCGCTGCTCTTCGGCCGCCTCACCGCCGCCGACTACGAGGACGAAGTAGCGGCCGATCCCGCGGATCGACCCTCTGCGCTCGAAGATCGAGTGCGTCGAAGAGCCGCGCTTTACCTCCGAGTATCATGATCCCGAGAAACGCTCGATCGCTAATTCGCTGCGCATGGAGCTGAACGACAGAACCGTCCTTGAAGAGACGGTCGAATATCCCCTCGGCCATCGCCGCCGGCGCGAAGAAGGAATGCCGCTTTTGGTCGAGAAATTCAAGACCAACCTGCGCCGTCGTTTCAACGAGGCGCAGCAGCAGCGCATTCTGGAAGTTTCGTTGGATCGCGATCGGCTGGAAACGATGCCCGTGAACGAGTATGTCGATCTGTACGTGCCGTAATCGTGCGCGGAGGATTGCAATTTACTGCGGAAAACGGTTCAAGTGACGGCGAAAACGGACTTCTTCGGGCGCTTTTGATTCGTATCTTCACGCTATGTGATTTGAGTATCTTCCTTTGATGGAATTCGCTAAGCGTTGTTCTATCTTAGATTTTGCTCTCAAGACGTGAGTGAAACGGAAAGATCAAGGAAATCAAAAAGGATCAAAAACGGAACTGTGAAACTGTGAAGGCACTCGCTCGAATGCCTTGATTCGGCGAGGGTTCGAGAACGCTCACAGTTTCACAGTTTCTGTGTTTCTGTGAGCCCGAGACGCGGTGTGTGTATCGGCTTGATTTGGTTGAGGTTCGCGGCGTCCACAGTTTCACAGTTTCACAGCCCGTTCTTTCGAGCATAGGGGGGTGGGGTAGAAGCAGGGACCAAGGGACCGAGAGGACGAGGGAACGAGGAGACAGAAAGGCAGGGAGCAAGAGAGCAAGGGAGCAACGGAACGGAGGGTTTTCTGATCGAGCATATGAATATTGTGCGCCGATTGGGGAAATAATCTGCAAATTTGGCAAGGGGAATTTTGCGTGTGTTTTCAGCCCTTTGCGGGCAGGATGGGCAAGGTGAGGTCTTGCGCGGGTGCGGGATGGTGGCCTCGCAGGTCTCAAAAAGAACGAGACCGGTCAGGCGGCTTTTTGGACACGCAGGGTGACCCGAAGACCGGCGGCGGTAGCCATCTTGACCAGCATGTCCAACGCGAAGGCGTCAATTCTGCCATGGATGAGATTGGAGATCCGAGGCTGGGTAACACCGAAGATCTTCGCCGCTTGAGCCTGGGTCAATCCTTCACGCTTGATGTGCCGCGTGAGCGCAACCATGAGCGCGGAGCGGAGCTTCAGATTCTCCGCTTTAACCGGATCGGGTTCGATGGCGTCCCAAACACTTTCGTAAACCCTAGTCTTCCTCATTTCCAAACCTCCCGCACCAATTCTTTGTAGCGCCGCCTAGCCAGATCGATGTCTCCGGCGCTCGTCTTTTGCGTCTTTTTCTGGAAGCAATGCAAAACATAGACGGCGTCTCTGAAGGTGGCGACATAGATAACGCGAAACGCACCTTCTTTTTCGCGAACCCTGATTTCCCGCACGCCGGGGCCGACATCGCTCATCGGCTTCCAATCGTCAGGATCGTCGCCTTCCTGCACCTGGAAGAGTTGATAGCCTCCCTTTCGCCGGGCGGCAGGCGGAAATCGGGACAGATCCTCCAAGGCGCTGCCTCGAAACTCGATGGGCCTTGCGGGTCTATCCACGACGGCATTATACAGAATTTTGCATAATCTAGGCTGCGAATTCTCAAGACAGGGTTCCTGGTCTCTCGGGTCCGAAAGTCCGAGCCTAAGTATCCTTCACTAACTCCTTTCTTGTAAATGCCTTACGCATGAAATACTATATTTTGGTACCAGTGTCGTAATGTGGCACTTCTTTCGTTCGAACCCAACAATGTTGAGAGAATCTCCAACAGCTAAATATCTGTTTCTAAATGGTTTAATTCCTATCTCGGTCGTTGACTCCAGTGATTTTTCGAATTTTGACTTCCAGACGCTTTACCGACGACGCGGAAAGGACGTCACAGATATGGCTCTGATTAATCTGCTAGTCGGTATTGCGCAGCTCTTGGTTGCGATATTCGCACTGCTTCGTGATCGGGAGTAAGTCCACCTTAACTTGTCCAAAAGCAAAAAGCGCGAACCTTTGGGGTCCGCGCTTGAGTTTTTGAGCTAATTCGGTGGCTTTTGTGTTGGGCGGGCGCTCACGCCGATCACCCCGGATTATGCCTTTACCAGCACCGGCTTCCCCAGCCGCTCGGCCATCATCTCGTGGGCGTGGGCGAAGAATTCGTCCTTGGAGATTTTGCCTGCGTCGAGGTCGGCGAGGATGGCCTTCTGCGCCTGATATTCGCGATTGACGACGCCGGCCTTCGATTGCAGTAACCGCCAGGCCTTGCGGCGCTCCACGCAGAACATGACCAGCTGGCGCGAGATGGCGTAGTAGACCGACTTGCCATCTTGATCGAACGTAATATACACGCCGAAGTCGGGAATGTAGCTGCGGTGCTCCGGGTTCAGGTAGTAGCGATAGACGACATCCTGCTGCGTGACACGCACCAGCATGTTGTCGAGCGGTATCAGCTTTTCGGCCTGCTCCGGCTTGATCTTGCGCAGGTGGTTGCGGAAGCGCGCCTCGGTGACGCACCAGTGCGCCACGGTGTAGCGGTACGGCTCGCCAGTCACCTTCGACTTGGTCTCGTACCAATCGAGATCGATGGACGGATTGCCCTTGATGTCGAGCGCCTCAGGGTAGGTTTCACCGAGGCGCGGATTGAAGACGAACTCCGGCGCGCCACGCGAGTCGCGCACACGCTGCGCCTGAAAGAGCGCCATGTCGTCGGCCACGCCGTGCTCCGGCTGGCAGGTGGTGAAGCACTGCAAGAACATGGTGCCGCGATACTCGAGGCCGTCGAGAATGGCGCGGTAGAGCTTGGGCGCGTTGGCCATTGAAACCTGCGCCACAAACGGGAGCCGTGCCCGGCGAGGAAGGTCTCGGCTACCGTCTTCTTCTCGGTGTTCTTGCCCTGCGTGGCGGAGCCGAAGACGTTCATGTCGTTGCCGCCGAGCATGGGCGTGGAGTCGGAGTTCTGGCCGCCGGTGTTCGAGTAGACCTGCGTGTCGAGCATGAGCACTTTCACGTTGGGCCGGTTCTGCAGGACCACTTTCGAAGTGTTCTGGTAGCCGATGTCGCCGATGCCGCCGTCGCCGCCCACCGCCCACACCTTAGGCAGTTCCACAATTTCCTGATCGGTCATCAGCGCGTCAGTGAAATGCGTGAAGTGGTAATACTCCTCTTCGCTGAGGTGCCCCACGGACGAGGACCTGTCCGTGGGGGCCCCGGTTTTATTCAGACTCGGCTCGCGAGTGAGCAGAATGTCGGCCAGGCGTTCGGGAAGGACGGAGCGGCGCGCGTGATCGACGATGAAGCTCTCGCCCATGAGCCAGCCCACGGTGACGCCGTCCTGGAAGAGCGAGTTCATCCACGGATAGGGATGCGGATTGTTGGGGGCGGTGGAACCGTACACCGTATTGCAGCCGGTGTGCGCGGCCATGGCCATCACGCTCATGCCGTTGGCGAGGCGCCCGTCGATAGGCTGCAGGTTTTTGTGGTTGAAGGCCTCAGTGAGAAGCACCGCGGCGATCGCCTCAACAAGCTGCGCGTCGGTGACCGTGCCGTGCTCGGCTTCGTAGGCCGCAATGCGGGCCTTGGTGTCAGAGTCCTCTTCGCCGCCCAGGCCCATCACGAGGTGCAGGATGGCCTGGCGCAGGCGCGCGTAGTCGGCGGGATTGCTTTCCTTGATGGCCGCGAGGCGGGCCGCACCATTCTTTTCGAGGTCGGAGGCTTTGGAAACAAAGCGATCGCTCTTGGCGTGGAAGACGGGCCGCATGTACGCTTCGGTGACGGCGGCAATGGAGCGCAGCACGCTCTTTTCGCCGCAGCCGGCACAGGCGCCATCGCCCGCGACGAGCGCGTCGTAGTTGGTGCGCACCATGAGCATGTTGCGCAGCGTGGCAGTCTTTGAGTCTGCCGGATTGGCGCCGTTGTAGAGGCCGAGATATTTTTGCGATGTGTCGGGCAGCAGGTTGAGGAAGGCGGTTCCGGTTTCGTGCTCGGCGTTTACCTCCTCGGTCTCCTGCACCATCTTGAGCGCCATGTGGTCGCCACAGGCCGTGACGCAGGCAGCGCAGCCCTTGCACAGGTCGCTGACAAAGATGGAGAAGATGCCGCCCGAGCCAGGCGCCTTGCGCTCTGGCGACGAGAAGATGGCGTTTACCTTCTGGTAGGCCATCGGCACCTTGTCAATGATCGATAAGAACTGCGCTTTGGCTTGCGCAGAAAATCCGTCGACCGACTCGGTGACCTCGCGGACGATGGTCTGCAGCGGAGTGCCCTGCTTCATCTCGGCCAACATGCGCTGGCGCGTGAGCGTTTCGATCTCCGGCAGCTTGTCGAGCATCTTTCTGCGCTCGCCGGGATTGGCCACGTAGCGCGTGACCGCGGTGCCCAGAATCGTGCCCAGGTCCTGCGAGCAGTTGGGCAACGCCGTATCCGGGCAAACGGAGATGCACTCCATGCACTGCGTGCAATTTTCGGGGATGTAGAGCGGCGTCTCGCGCCGGGCGACGTACTTCGACGCCGTGTCACCAGTGGCGGCTGCGATCACACCCATCGCAGAGAGCGGCGTGGCCGGCTGGTTGTAGCCGAAGTTGGAGCGGAACTCGGCATCGAAAACATTGATCGAAGAAACGGGCGTGCGGGGCGCCTGTCCCGCGGGTGACGGCGTGTTGCGGCGCATTGCAGGCACGGTGCCTGCCACCGCTTCAACAAAGGCCGGCGCCTGCGCCAGAATCGGCAGCAACGCCTGGCCGCGGAGGCTGGAGTGGTCGGCCGCCGCGACTTCGCCGATTGCAATTTCTTTGACGCGCTCGAAGCCCTGGATCATTACTTCCATGTTGGACTGAACGACCGCGTCGCCGAGCTTGCCGAACTTCTTGACATACTGCTTGTAGACGACCTCGCGATACTGCTCCTGGGTGATGCCGAATTCCTGCAGCATGGGGCTGACAGCGAAGAATGCGCCTAGAAATGCGTTGCCCTGCATGCGCAGTTGCAGATCGGCGCGATCGGTGGCTTTGCGCGCGATATCGAAGCCGGGCAGCGTGAAGACGCGAATCTTTTTCTGGATGATCTGCTGGCGCGCCCAGATCGGCAGATTCTGCCACGCGCGCTCGCCGTCAACGTCCGACTCCCACACCAGGCAGCCGCCCTCCTGCATGCCGTCGAGGGGATTGGTATGGGTGAAAGCCTTGGGGTCGCAGCAGAGAACAACAGTCACATGGCGCAGATCGCAGTTGACGCGGATGCGCTCCTTGGCAGCGACCATAAAGTAGCTCGTCGGCGCACCCTTCTTCTCCGAACCGTACTTGGGATTGGCGCTGACGTGGATCACTTCCTTGGGATTGCCGAGGGCATCCTTCAGGCCGTCGCGCTCGTAGAGCAGGTCGTTCAGGTCGCCGAGGATGGCGCCGAGGTTCTTGCCGGTGGTGATGGCTCCCCAGCCGCCGATGGAATGGAAGCGCACGGCCACCGCGCCCTCAGGAAGCAGTGAGGGCGTTTCGCCGGCGATGACGCTGTAGGGGTGGTCGACGCCCAACACAATGAAGTTGACGCCGTCGGCTGCGGTCTTGCCGTCTTTGCGGGCGCGGCCAGCAGTGGCGTACTCAAATGCGCCAATGATGTGCTCGGGGCGGAAGTCGCGCGAGCCGAGGCCGTAGCTGCCGCCAAAGAATCGGGGCACCTCAGCGAGCGTGATCTTGGGTTGCCCTTGTGTTCCCTGCACCGCCTTTGAGAACGCAGTGCGAATGTCGCGGCCGAGGGGGTTGTCGCCGGCAAGGGCTTCGTCGGTCCGCTCAAGGATGATGACGTTCTTTTTGCCCTTGAGCGCCGTGACCAGCGCGGCCTCGGGGAAGGGGCGAATCACGTTGACATGGATGGAGCCCACGCTTGCGCTGCGTGTCTGGCGCAGGTAATCGACCGCGGCCTCGATGTTCTCTGCCGCGGAGCCGAGAGAGACAAAGACCGTGTCGGCGTCGCTGGCTTTGTATTCGCTGATCAGGCCATAGCGGCGGCCGGTGAGCTCGGCAAACTTCTCGTAGGCCTCCTCAAGGAACTGCAGAATCGGCTCGGCGAAGTTGTTGCGCCGCGCGATGACGCCCTGCATGTAATGTTCCTGGTTCTGCACGGGGCCGAGCAGGATGGGGTTCGTCAGATCCATCATCTTGGGAACGCGGCGGCGGGTGGGCCCGAAGAGAACGCGCTGCGCTTCAGTGGGGCAGTAGATGATGTCGTCAGGTGCGCCGAGATACTCGCGGATCAGCTCCGATTCATGCTTGTAGAAGGTGCGCTCCAGGTGCGAAGTCAGGAAGCCGTCCATGATGTTCATGCCGGGCGTGAGCGAGAGCTCTGTCACGCGGCGCAAGATCAGCGCCTGGTCGGCGGCCTGCTGGGCGTCCTTGCCGAAGAGCATGATCCAGCCGGTGTCGAGCGCTCCATAAATATCGTCGTGGCCGCAGTGGACATTGAGGGCGTGCTTGGTGAGGGCGCGCGCGGCCACCTCCAGCACCATGGTCGAGCCCTTGCCCGGTGCGTGGTAGTACTGCTCCACGCCGTAGACGACTCCCTGGCCCGAGGTGAAGTTGACTACGCGCTTGCCGCAAACCGAGTGAGCAATGGCTCCGCCCTGCGCGGCGTGCTCGCCTTCGGCCTCAATGGCCAGTGTGTTGTTCCCGAAAACATTCAGATTTCCCTCTGCATAGGCCTGCTGGAAGAGCTCGCCGCCCTCGGTGGAAGGCGTAATGGGGTAGAAGACGCCGGCGTCGGCGATGCGCGTCTCAGTGTGGTAGCTGACGAGCTGATTGCCGTTGGCGGTAACGCGGATGCCTGGATAGCGAGCCTTCATAGATCCCTCACGTTGAATCCTGTTTCGCTGCCTTCAGATTACGTTGCAGGCGCGGCAGAGGACAGAGTCCCCCTACACTTCCGCATCCCGATCTCAACTGACGTCGTGCGCAGCGCGCGGATCGGCGCTGCACGTCAGGCAGCGCAACAAAAACCCTTATCAATTGCCTTGCGAGTCGAGCGGCCGGAGCGGCAAAAGGGAACCCAAGGGGAAGGTTACTCCCTAAGAGAACGACCCATGATCAGTATGCGCTCAGTCGAGAGACGAAGTCCTGAAATATGAGACGGAGGCGCCAGCCACCGAGGCCGGCCTGCCATGCCCGCACCCACCGCGAGAGCCCCCTGCGCTACCATAAACACAAGATTTGAGCGGTTCTCCAGTTAGTACGTGGCATTTCGAGTTTCGTGCAGTGTGGCTCTCACTTCCGCCCCAGCGGCACCGGCTCTGCGAGCCACCTGCCGTTGGGGACCCCGGGGATTGAGGAAAGAACCACTTAGCAGTTGCGGCTTCGCCTTGCAGCAAATGGAGAACCGCTGAGGGGTTGGCATGTTTGTCGTGGTTTGGCAATTCGAGATTGCTGAGGATAAGGTGGCCGGCTTTGAGGCCGCGTACGGACCCGAAGGCGCCTGGGCGCAACTCTTCCGCACCTCGCCCAACTATCTGGGAACTGAATTGCTCCGCGACGCCTATGTTCCCGGCGGTTACCTGACGATCGACCGCTGGACCAGCGAGGAGGCCTTTCGCGCCTTCCGCAAGGAGCACGACGGCGAGTATGAGGTGCTGGACCGCAAGTGCGACGCCCTGACCAGCCACGAGACGCGAGTGGGCGCCTACACGGTCTGACTCCGCCGCCGCTTGGGACTATTCGAGAACGAGAACGTTCTCGCTGAATTCCGCGCCAGCCAAATATTGGAATCCCTTGTCGAAGGTGACCAGCTCGCGGTTCTCTCTGATCGCAAGTCCTAAAAGATAGGCATCGGTCACCTGTTGATAGCCGCGGATGCGCGCTGCGAACCGAGCTGTAAGAATTACCCAACTTTCATCGATCGGACAAAACCAATAGCCGGGATGACCCTTAATCGCTTGAAGAATAGCGATGGCTTGTTCCAAGGTGCGCGGGCCTGGGCGGAATGCAGGATTCGTCGTCACGCGTAAAAATCCCGTCTCTGTTAACGGACAAACGGCCCAGTTCTCCCTGCCGGAGGAAGTGAACCAGTTCCGCACCTTCTGGTGTTGCTGGTGTTCCGGATCTGTGAGCGCTATCAAGACGTTCAAATCAAGCAAACTTTTCCGGATCAAACTCTTCCTCCTCGAGTTTCTTTACCATTTCGTCTGTGATAACCCTGCCGGTCCGAGAAGGCGGAAACATCGGAAAACCGTCTGGAGAATATACGATTTCGGGATTGGGGACCGGTGCAGATTCCGCCATGCGGAGCAGCTCATTGATGGCGGCGCTCAGAGTCATGCCCTTGGCAGCCGCGTAGACGGTCGCGAACTCATGGATGTCGTCGTCCAGTGTGATCGTGGTTCTCATATCCGAATTGTGCATCAATTCTCAATTTGATGCAAATTTATCGGTTTGATGTATAACTGATCAATCAATGCGCATCTCCGATCTTGATGATGCGTTTGGAGAGGGATGGCGCACGATTCCTCGCTTTCTCCTTCTGTTCGCTATTTTCTCCTGTCCTTCACTGTCTCATCCTGCTACAATCCCTTGGAAATCCAATGCAAGCCCCCGCCGTTTCCTGTCAGGAAAGCATGAGATGCGCAGGGCGCGCACCTTTTGAGGAGCCCTCCCAATGGCCATTGCCGACGACCGCGCCAAAGCCGTAGAACTTGCCCTAGCACAGATCGAAAAGCAGTTTGGAAAGGGGTCGATCGTGCGGCTCGGATCCCGCGAGGCGTTGCTGCCCATCGCCGTTATCTCGACTGGATCCATCAGCTTCGACGCGGCGCTGGGCGTAGGCGGCATCCCCCGCGGCCGTGTCACCGAGGTCTTCGGTCCCGAGGCCTCGGGCAAGACCACCATATGCCTACAGGTGATCGCCGAGGCGCAGAAGCTGGGCGGCATGGCGGCCTTTGTGGACGCCGAGCACGCCCTCGACCCCGGCTATGCCAAGAAGCTCGGCGTGGACGTGGACAATCTGCTCGTTTCGCAGCCCGATAGCGGCGAGCAGGCGCTGGAGATTACTGAAGCTCTGGTGCGCTCGGGAGCGATTGATGTGTTGGTCGTCGACTCCGTGGCCGCGCTTGTTCCCAAGGCCGAGCTCGACGGCGAGATGGGCGAATCGCACATGGGCCTGCAGGCCCGGCTCATGTCGCAGGCGCTGCGCAAGCTCACCGGCACGGTTTCAAAGTCCCGCACGGCTCTCATCTTCATCAATCAAATTCGCGAGAAGATCGGCGTGATGTTCGGCAACCCCGAGACCACGACGGGCGGCCGCGCGCTCAAGTTCTACTCCTCGGTGCGCATCGATATCCGCCGCATCGCCGCGGTGAAGGAAGGCGACACCGTGGTGGGCTCGCGCACCAAGGTGAAGATCGTCAAGAACAAGGTGGCCGCACCCTTCCGCGAGGCTGAGTTCGACATTCTCTATGGCGAGGGCATCAGCAAGGAGGGCGACGTGCTCGACCTGGCTGTGACCCACAACATCGTGGAGAAGTCGGGCGCCTGGTACAGCTACGGCGGCGAGCGAATCGGCCAGGGCCGGGAGAATACCCGCGCCTTCCTCAAGGAGAACAAGGACGTCTATGCCAAGATCGACGCCGAGTTGCGCAAGCGGCTGAGCATTGGCGCAGCAAAGGCCGAGGTGCCCGAGGTTCCCACCGGCGGCGCAGCCGAAGCCAAGGAAGCCGTGCGCGGACGCAAAGGCTGAGTCTTCAGAAGTCATCAGAAAATGACTTCTGCAGCCGTGAGGTTTTTGTCCAAATTGACTTTGTCATGTAAGTTAGGTAGAGTCATGTATGTCGGAGGACAAACCGATGGCTGTTACAGACCTCACCAAGAAGCACGTGATCGAGAATTACGTGCAGCCCGCACGGTTGAAAGGCGAGAGAATCGTCCAAATTCGCGTTGGAACGGTGCTGAAAGAGCTCGGATGGACAAATCGGACTCCATCCGTTTTTTCAACTTTGTCATCCACAGCTTTCCAGCGCCAAGCCGGACTGGAGACTCATCGACAAGCGCGGCGGACCGGCCTCGGGAGGCCCCAGCACAACGGTGCAATTCGTCTACCGCGTCCTGGATGAAGGAGCCCATCAGTTGGCGCCTCAATCCCCCACAAAGCCAGCGCCAAACGGTGCCGGGTTGGAAAAACTCTACGGCATTCTCGCCGACAGTTTCGCGGAGCTTGGCGGCGGTGAAGCATATCTCAAAGCCGAGAGAAACTGGGGCCCCGACGTCTGGGAGAAATATGAGCAGCAAGAGAGAGCGCCCAAGGAGAATCGCAAGTGACCCGGATCTATTGGGATTCGATGCTCTTCATCTACATGCTCGAAGCGAATCCTGCTTTCGGCCCGAAGGCTCGTAAAATTCTCAATCAAATCGTCACCAGGGGATACACACTCAGTACAAGCGTCTTCTCCATCGGCGAAATTCTGACTGGGCCGCGCCGGCGGGGCTCCATCTCCGGCGTCGACGCAGTGAAAAAGTATTTCCTCAGCGGCGCCATTGAAATTCTGCCGTTCACCGAGGCAACGGCCGACCGCTACAGCCTGATTCGCGGAGCGAATCGGGTAACCCAAGCAGACGGGATTCACCTTGCGTCCGCGGCAGAAGCCGGAGTGGACGTCTTCTTCACAAACGACAGCGATCTTCGCAATTTGTCGATTCCCGGAATCAAGCTCTTTGCCGACCTTGACGGCAAAGTGATCTGACAATTTTCAGGAGCTAGAGAAACGGATGCGTCATCCGATCCAGTCCTTCTTGCTTCGGTCGGGCGCTTTGCTTGGCGCCTCCATTCTTCTGTTGGCGCGGCCGATCATCGCGCAGCGCCTCAGTGTGCCGCGCGCCGATGGCCGAACCACTCCGCTCATGCTTTACCCAGCCGCCGCGACGGGCTCTGGCTGCGCTCCGCTGGCTGTGATATCGCACGGCGCGGGCGGCTCGGAAAACGGGTATCGCTACCTTGCGCAGGCGATGGCGCAGCTCGGATATACGACGGTCGTGATGGGCCACCGCGAGAGCGGACTGGCTGCCTTGCGCACTGACGTGTGGCAAGACGGAATCATGCCCGGCGTAACGGCGTTGGTCGCCGATCCCAATGCCGAACAGGCGCGACTGCTCGATGTGGGCGCGGCGCTCAAATGGGCTGACAGCCGCTGCCACGCGCCTTTTCGCGTTCTGCTTGGCCACTCCATGGGCGCGGAAACCGTGATGCTCGAAGCGGGCGCGAAGAACATCGTCTCCGTAGCCTCGCCGCCTGCCGGCCAGGATCGTTTTGACGCCTACATAGCTCTTTCGCCGGAGGGGCCGGGCGTGGTCTTCCCTGACGATGCATGGAGCGGCATTCGCAAGCCGATGTTGATTCTGACCGGGACGAATGACCAGTCGCTCAAAGGCGGACCTCAGGCGCGGCTGGTTCCCTTCCGCGTGCTGCCCGGCATGGCCTCGCATTGCCATTGGGAGGGTGTGATCGACCGGGCAACACACATGAACTTTGCAGGGACCGGCGTGGGCAGCGAAAAGGTCGAGCCGATGGTGACGCAGACCGTCGCCGCCTTTCTCTCCGGCGCGCGCGAGGGCGCATGCAAGCTGCCGCCAGCGCCGAACGGCATGACGCTGAGGGCGAAGTAGAGGCAGCGGAGCGAGCGGAGCCGGGTCCGCGGAGCGTTAGGCAGAGTTGTCCTCAAGCCATGGGCGCGGCCGGTAAATTCGGGGAAAAATGGCAACAATTTGTGGCAAAAATGACCAATTTTCGGTGCATTTCCGGCATGATCCAAAAATCGGCTTGTTCATTCCAAACGAGTTATTCGTTGTGAAATACCCCCTGGGGTATTCAGAAAAAGATAGATATTTATTTTCCCCCTTTCCAGGCTGGAGAGACCAAAGATGGGCGATCCGCCGTCCGCGCTCTCCGTCCGAGACGATTCTCTCCACCTAAAACAAGTGTAGCGAGCCGGGGGAAATGATCTGCAAACTTGGCCAAATCTTTATTTGCTGTCAAATCAACCGGATGGAGCGAAATCGCTGGGCCGGACTTCTTGACGCGGCGTGACAGGAACCCGAGAGAGCGAGGGACCGAGCGATCGATTCGCGCCGGTCCCGATAGCTGGTCTCACGGGGGTGGGCCTCTGCCGTAGAATCCCCTTGGAGCTTCCCATGACAGTCAAGGCCCTTTATCCCGGCACCTTCGACCCGCCGACCAATGGCCATATCGACCTAATCCAGCGCGGGGCGAAGCTCTTTGACCACCTCATCGTGGGCGTGCTCACCAACCCGGTCAAAGACCCGCTCTTTACCGTCGCCGAGCGCGTGGAGATGCTCAGAGAGGCCACGGCGGGCATCGCCAACGTCTCCATCGCCACCTTTGACGGCCTCATGGTCGAGTTTGCGCGTCGCCAGGGCGCCTCCGCAGTGTTGCGTGGCATTCGCGCCATCTCCGACTACGAATACGAGTTCCAGATGGCGCTGATGAACCGCCGGCTGGCGCCGGACGTTGAGACCGTTTTTCTGCAGCCGGCAGGGCGCTACTCGTTCGTCAGCTCGCGTATGGTCAAGGAAGTCTTCAGCGTGGGCGGCGATGTGACCGGCCTCGTTCCGCTCAACGTGCTGAAGCGGCTGCGGGCGCGGATCAAGAACGGCAGCTAAAAGAACGGCGGCTGAGAGCGCGCCATCCACAGCTCAAACTTTGCGCACATCGGGAAATCTGGCAAGATGGAATTGATATGACTGTTACAGCTCCAGCAAAGATTTTTGCCGATCGTATTGGACGGATTGAAGTCTCCGCGACCATGGCTGTGGCCGCCGAGGCGGCTAAACTGCGCGCACAGGGCGCCAACCTGGTGGATTTCGGGGCGGGCGAGCCGCACTTCGCCACCCCGCGGCACATCAAGGACGCCGCCATTGCCGCCATTGAGGCCAACTTTACCCGCTACACGGTGGTGCCGGGCATTCCTGACCTGCGCAAGGCCATCGTGGAGCGCCACGCCTGCGACTTCGGCTCGGATTACTCCGTGGATGAGGCCATTTTCACCAGCGGCGGCAAGCTGGCGCTATTTAACGCCATCCAAGTACTTGTCGACCACGGCGACGAGGTCATTCTGCCGGTTCCCTACTGGGTGAGCTTCAAGGACATCATCCAGTACGCCGGCGGCACGGTGGTGTACCTCGAAACCAGCGAGGCGGAGGGCTTCCGCATTACGGCTAACGCCATCGAGCGGGCGATTACGCCGCGCACCAAGGCGATCATCCTCAACTCGCCGTCCAATCCGGCCGGCTCAGTGGTCTCGACCGAGGACCTGGAACGGATCGTCCGCCTCGCCCACGAGCGCGGAATTTTCCTGCTTCTGGATGAGTGCTACGTGTACCTGAACTACGCCGGCAAGCCCGTCTCCGGCGGTTCGTTCACCTGGGCCAAGGAGCACATCGTTATTCTCGGCTCGCTTTCGAAGACCTACTCGATGACCGGCTGGCGGGCGGGATTCGCGCTGGCGGCGAAGCCGGTGGCCGCCAACCTGAGCAAGCTGCAGTCGCAGTCCACATCGAACGCGACCAGCATTGTGCAGAAGGCGGCTATCGCGGCGCTGACCAGCTCGCAGGAGTGCGTGGCGGAGTTCCGCGCCGAGTTCATCGGGCTGCGCGACTACATGCTGGCCGCGCTGGCGAGGATTCCCGGCATCACCTGCACCAAGCCCCAGGGCGCGTTCTACGTGTACCCGAATATCTCCGCCTATCTGGGCAAGGGCGGCATCCGCACCGCGACGGAGATGGCCACACGCCTGCTGCACGAGGCGCATGTGGTGACTGTGCCCGGAGAGGCCTTCGGCACCGGGGAACACCTCCGCATCTCTTATCCGGTGACCAAGGAGAACATCGACGAGGGTACGCGGCGCATTGGCGAGTTCCTGACCGGGCTGCGGTAGACGGAGATCAGGGGTTAGTGGTTAGTGGTTAGTGGTTAGTGGTTAGTGGTTAGTGGGCAGGGGTCAGGCGCAGGCGGCTTTTATCGTTCGAAGAGGAGTTGGCTGCGGTTCCGGGCTCCGCTGCGCAGGCTGAAGCGCTCGGGGCAGCTAGAGCGTGTCCCAAAATGGTTCGGCTAGGTATTTGCTCAGGTCCCTCAGGGGCTAAAGCCCCCTGTTTTCGGGCCCTTCTTCGGCACGCGACCCGGCCCAGTGGGCGCCCCGGTGCCCCGGTCGTGCCCTGACACAAGACTCCGCTATGAAGGGCTTCTCGCTCGCTGTGTGGTCGTGCCCTGACACAGAGCAAATCTTGAAGCACGCTCTACGGATTCGTGAGAAAACCGCCGGCGGCGACGCCAGTGCGCGCGTTTGCGGAGGCGGCCCACTCGCTGATGGGATGCGTTTGCTGGCACTCACCGCACATGGTGTTGGGGAACTGAGACCCGCAGTAGGGGCAAACAGTCCCGGTTTCGAATGTGTCGAAGGTCTGGCCGCACCCCGCACACTTCCAGAGGGCGCCGATCGGCGGCTTAGCCCCGCAGTTCGGGCAGGCAAATCCCTCGCGGCGCGGCAGCTTTTCGATGCGAATCATGGCGCGGGCACTCTGCAGCCCGCCCCAGCAATTGAGAAGCATGTAACCGGCAATCAACAGCGTCCAGGTGGAGTGCAGCCACAACAAGGCGAGACAAACCAAACCAGCCGCGCCAACAAAGCCCAGCGCCGTGGCTACCACCAGGCTGCGCGCGCGCCCCATGAAAAACCAAAGCAGGGAGCGAAGAATCTGGCCGCCGTCGAGCGGATAGATGGGGAGGATGTTGAAAACCAGCAGGACAACATTGATCCACAGAACCCAGCCGAGCCAGTGGTAGGCGTCGGGCATGGTGTGTGCCAAGCCAAGTCCTCGCGCCGCGAAATAGGCCGCTCCCAGGACGGGCAGCAGCGCCACATTCACCAGGGGTCCGGCAGCAAGGCTCCAGAGCATGGCGGCGGGCCGTTGCGGCGGGTTCACAAACGCCACCCCGCCGAGCGGCCACAGCATAATCCGGTCCACCGTTCCACCCACCTGGCGGCAAGCCAGAGCGTGGCCGAATTCGTGCAGAAGCACGATCAGGAACAGGGTCAGGTATTCGAGCACGCTCCAAATGAGGGATGTATAGCGGTTCCTCAGGTAGCCGATCTCAATGACCGCCAGCAGAAACCAGGTCCAGTGAAGGAATACGTTGATTCCTGCAAAGCGAAACAGATGGATCGAACCCTGACGGAAGACTGGCATTGCAGCTAGCTTACCGCAATCGCACGGGGCGGGGCAGGCGGCGAGGCCCGGCGCAGAACCTGCGAGGCGGGGAGTGCGCCACGCATCACCCAGGTCTCTGACCGGGTGAATTTGCACCTGAAGCGTAGTGGTATCCCAGGTCTCAACATCGAGACCTGGGGCACCCACTCTTGGTAAAAAGACACGCGGTCAGAGACCAGGAGCCAGCCTTGTGTGGTTGCCTGGCTGATCCGCAGCGTCCCGGCAAGCCGGATCGGGCGGCAGTGAGAGACCGCTTAGCCCAATCGGTTTACCGGTGCCAATCCGGGGGCTGCTTGCCCCGGCGAGAATTATTCCACCGCCCCTGTGCAAACGTAGTCTTTGTCGGGTAGGATAGTCGTTCAAATGTATTCCGAAATCGATTTTCGTCCCGTGATTCTGGCTGGGGGCAGCGGCACACGTTTCTGGCCCCGGTCGCGACGCGCCCATGCCAAGCAGGTGCTGGCGCTTGACGGCGAGCGTTCCATGATCCAGCAGACCGTGGAACGGCTGAAGCCCCTGGCTGGGCTGGAAAAAACCTGGGTGATCACAAACGAGTTTCTGGCTCAGGAGATCGCCGACCAGTTGCCCGGCCTGCCCGCCGCGCAGATCGTGCAGGAGCCGGTAGCCCGCAACACCGCCCCGGCTTGCGGTCTGGCCGCCTTCCTGATCGAACGCGACAACCCCGAGGCCGTATTGGGCATCTTCCCGTCCGACCACGTCATTGCCGACGAGCCTCGCTTCCTGAAGGCGCTGCAAAAGGGCATCGCCGTGGCGGCGGCCGGTGAGAACATGGTGGTGCTGGGCATCGAGCCCTCGCGCGCCGAAACCGGGTATGGCTACATCGAGACCGGTGACCTGACCAAGGACGATGCGGCCCTGCACGTGCGCCGCTTTATCGAAAAGCCCAACCAGAACCGCGCCGAGGACTTTGTGGCCGCGGGCAACTACTACTGGAACTCCGGCATGTTCCTGTGGTCGGCCCGCACCCTCGCCAATGCCGTCCGCGAGCACGTGCCTGAGACCGCCCCCTTGCTTGAGACGATCGCCGCCGCCTGGGGCACACCTCAGTTCGACGAAGTCTTCCGCTCCGCCTATCCCAAGTGCGAAAACATCTCCGTCGACTACGCCGTGCTTGAGCCCCGGTCGGCCAAGGGTGAACACCTCTCCCACCTCTATTGCATTCCCGCGGAGTTCAATTGGAACGATCTCGGCTCCTGGGCCTCGCTCTACGAGTACCAGGTGGAGACGCGGCTGCGCGGCGACGCCGAAGGCAACGTGGCCGATACCGGCGGCCATATGGCCATCGAGGCCAGCGACAACTACATCTTCAGCCCCAGGAAGTTTGTGGCTCTGGTGGGCGTGGAGAACCTGGTCGTCGTGGATACGGAGGACGCTCTGCTGATCGCGCACCGCGACCACTCGCAGGACGTGGGCAAGATCGTAAAGGAGCTGAGCATCACCGGCCACTCCGAGTTGATCTAGCTCCGGGAACACCCTGCTCCACCGCTGTACAATTCTTGCGTATCTCAGCGCGCACGAATTGCCTGAGTGGAGCAAGAAATGCCCGATACCATCGATTGGCCGATGAGCACCAAGCAGCGCCGCCCGCGTCTTGCCGTCTACCTCCTTCTCGCGTTGGTCGTCCTCGTCTTTATTGGCGGCCGCACAGCGATCTCCTACTGGGTTGACTTGCTCTGGTTCCGCTCGCTGGGGTTTGCCAGCGTCTTCTGGAAGTCGTGGGGCCTCGAGTGGGGAACCTTCGCGACCTTCGCGGCGCTCACGTTTCTCATCCTGTTTGCGGCGTTCCTCGCGCTGCGCCACAGCCACGCCGCCGATCTGCCCGATACCCATACGATCTTTTTCGGCGGCCGGCCCATCGAGCTGCCCGTAGCGAAGTTCCTGCACACCGTCTCCGTCATCGCCGCCATCGTCATCGCTATCATCACAGGCTTCGCCATGCAGGCGCAGTGGGCCACTCTGGCCCTCTATTGGTATGCGCCGCCCGCCGGGAACATCACCGACCCCATCTTCGGCCGCCCGCTCGGCTTCTATCTCTTTACCCTGCCGGCCTGGCAGCTGATCGCGGGGTGGCTGCTTGCGCTGGCCGTGCTGGTGTGCGTTCTCGCCGTGTTGTTTCTCATCGCTGCGGGCGGCGGACGCGCGCTTGGCGGGCGCTTCGGCGGTCCCGCTTCGCTGCCGTGGCGCGGTGTCTCCATCGCCGCCAGCTTTCTGCTCTTCACGCTCGCCATTCATGAGTATGTCGGACGCTTCGAACTCCTCTTCGAGCAGCACACAATCTTCGATGGAGTGACATACACCGACGCGCACGTCACGCTGATCGGCATGTTGTTCATCAGCGCGGCACTGGCTTTGGGTGCGGCAATCGCCATTGCCAGCGGCGTGCTGAAGCCGCGCGCGCGCTGGCTGCTCGCGGCCATCGTTCCCGCGGTGGTTTGCTACGTGGTGGCCGGCGTGGCCGGATGGTATGTGAGCACCTTCATCGTCAAGCCCAACCAGCTCGACCGCGAGCGGCCCTACATCACCGACAGCATCGCCATGACGCGCCAGGCGTACGGACTGGACCGCTTTGCGCAGCGCGAGTTTCCCGCCGAAACCACCGTCGCCGCTGTCGATCCGGCGCACAATCAGGCGACCCTTCAGAACATCCGCCTGTGGGACGTCGGCGCGCTCCAGGACACGCTGCGCCAGGTGCAGGAGATTCGCACTTACTACGATTTTCCCGGAATCGATATTGATCGCTACCAGATCAACGGTGCGGTACGCCAGGTGATGCTCGCTGTCCGCGAGCTGAACGTGGACAAGCTGCCCGAGAGCAGCCGCAACTGGATCAACGACAAGCTCATCTACACCCACGGCTACGGCATCACCATGAATCCCGTGAACGGATTTTCGGCAGAGGGCCTGCCCACGCTCTACCTGAGCAACATGCCTGTGCAAAGCACCGTGCCCGGTCTGGAGGTGACGCGCCCCGAGATCTACTTCGGCGAGCTGACCAACACCGACGTCTACGTCATGACGCATCAGCAGGAGTTCAACTATCCCCAGGGCCAGAGCAACAATCTCTCCTCCTACGAGGGTACGGGCGGCATCGTGATGGGCGGCTTTTTGCGGCGCGCGCTGCTGGCCTTCGATCGCGGCGACCTGACCAAGGTTCCATTCAGCGACGACATCACCCCGCAGAGCCGGCTGCTGATGCGGCGCAACGTGCTCACGCGTGTTTCAGCCCTGGCGCCGTTCCTCACCTTCGATCACGATCCCTACATCGTGGTTGGGGACGACGGGCGGCTCTCGTGGATCATCGACGCCTACACCTCCTCCGCGAGTTACCCCTTCTCCGCGCAATCCAGCCTGGAAGACCAGCCGGTCAATTACATTCGCAACAGCGTGAAGGGCGTGGTAGACACCTATGACGGCACCGTGACGTTCTACGTCTTCGACAACGCCGATCCAATTCTCGCCGCATGGCGCGGCATCTTTCCCGGTCTCTTCAAGGACGCGTCAACCATGCCGGCATGGCTGCGCGCGCACGTTCGCTACCCCGAGCTGATGCTCAGCGTGCAGGCCCAGGTTTACGGCCTCTACCACATGACCGATCCCGAGGTCTTTTACAACCGCGAGGACCAGTGGAGCGTGGCCACGCAGACCGGCTCGAGCAGCAGCGGAGAACAGACCTCGCAGGCGATGGAGCCGAACTTCGTGCTCATGACGCTGCCCGGCGAGTCGAAAGCAGGAGCGGCGGGCGGACTGGAGTTCGTGGAGATTCTTCCCTTCACGCCCATCAACCGCAATAATCTGATCGGCTGGATTGCCGCGCGCAGCGACGGACCCAATTACGGCAAGGCCGTGGTTTTCGACTTTCCCAAGACGCGCCTCGTCGACGGGCCACAGCAGATCGAGGCACGCATCGACCAGAACGCACAGCTCTCAGGCCAGCTCACGCTGTGGAACCAGCAAGGATCGCACGTCATCCGGGGCAGCCTTCTGGTGATCCCTTGCGGGCAGGCGCTGCTTTATGCGGAGCCGATTTACCTGCAGGCACAGCACAGTCCCATGCCGGAGCTGCGGCTGGTGGTGCTGGCGCTGCAAGACCGGCTGGCCTACGGGCCGAACTTCGAGGCAGCGATGAGTTCGCTCTTCGGAGAGGAGGCGCCCTCGCTCACAGGCAGCGAAGCGCAGCAACCCACGCCAGGAGCAGGGGCAGCGGCTGCACCAGGCGCCGCGCAGCCCGCGGCGGATGTCAATGCGCTCATCCATCAAGCCAGCCGCGACTTCGCCGACTATCAGCGCCTGACTTCGGAGGGCAAGCTGTCAGAGGCCGGACAAAAACTCGACGATTTGAAACACGTGCTGGACGAGCTGAGCACGCACGCAAGGTAGCGGTGCGGGTCAGAAATCTTCGGGTGCGGATCGTCTTCCAGGTTGCGTCCATGGCGATCGGCGTCAAAGGAGATTCCCTCAGGGGCTAAAGCCCGCTGTTTATGCGCTTGTTCACGGCACGGCTGAACTGCTTGCGGAAAAATCCGCCGAGAGGAAGAAAACCAACCCTCAGCGGCTAAAGCCGCACTCAATTTGCGGTATTTACGGCACGACTGAAGTCGTGCCCTTTCAAAGAGTCGAGTTTTTCCGCTCGCCGCGGCGAGTGAAGCCGTGCCCTTTCAAAACCTGATGTATGCAACCAGTTTTGGTATTGCAACGGAGGTCAACACCATCATGAACCGGCGCTGGTTTTTGAAGACGGCCGCGGCTGCTGTGCCACTGGCTCGCGTGGGAGATTCGTTTGCACTGAACCCACCTGGAGCGGTCCCGGGCGCGGTTGCGAATGCGTCGACCGGGCCCGCACCCGATGTGCCGTGGCAAAAGACCCTGCGCCGCATCGGCCAGACCAACATTACCGAGCACGATCCAGCGGTTCTCGACGTGGAGGCCTGGGCTGACTATTGGGCCAGCGTCAAAGTGGGCGCCGTGTTTATCAGCATTACCGGGATCGTTGCGTATTATCCCAGCAGCGTTCCGTTTCATCGCCACGCAAAATACCTGAACGGGCGCGATTTCACCGGCGAACTGCACGATGCGGCCAAAAAGCGCGGACTGCGCACCATTGCGCGCTACAGCCCCGACTTGAATTGGGGCGACGCGCTGGCGGCGCACCCAGAATGGTTCATGCGTGATGAACAGGACCAGCCATTAGCCTCGGCGGAAGCGCCCGAGCTGTTTCAAACCTGCATGTTCTCGACGTACATGACCGACTATTTTCCCGCGGTGATGCGCGAGGTGAACTCGCGCTACGACATGGACGCGCACTACACCAATGGCTGGCCGTCGTTCGTTCTGCCGGTTTGCTATTGCGATCAGTGCCGCAAGTTGCCGCCGCCGAAAACGCCGGCGTACTGGGACAAGTTCAACGAGCGGTTCACGAGCCTTTGGAAGCTCTACGATTCGATCGCCAAGGAAAAGAAAGCGTCGAGCTTTTACATCAACAACATGGGCGGAGGAGTGCACGCGACTCCCAACCTGGCAAAGCTGGGCGAGTTCTGCCAGTGGTTTCAGAGCGACAACCAGGGCCGCAACCGGGAAGATGCGCCGATTTGGGGCGCCGCGCAACAGGGACGCGTGTGCAATGCCGTGCTTGACGGCAAGATGGCCACGAACGTGACGGGCGCGTATACGACGGGGTCGATTCGCTGGCGCGAGATCACCAAATCGCCTGCCGAATCCACGATGTGGTTCAGCCAGACGCTGGCCAGCGGCATGGTTCCCTACTATCACGTTGTGGGTGGGGAAAAGGGGCTGGGCGAAGATCTGCGATGGCAGAAGATCGGCCGCGATTACTTTTTGTGGACAGCTCGCCACGATGCGCATTGGGTGAACAAAAGCACGATCGCCAACATCGGCGTCGTGATTGGCCAACGCACACAACTCTTCTATCAGCCGCCGCGCGATGTATCGATGCAGCAGTACATGGATGCGATGTATTCCGCGCTGCTCGAAGGCCGCTTTCTTTTCGACTTCGTGCACGAGGACCGCCTGCAGCTGGAGAGGATTAAAAAGTATGCCGCCCTCATTTTGCCCAACACCGCGCTGCTCAGCGACGAGCAGTGCCAGCAGTTACGCGACTACGTGAACCATGGCGGCTCGCTGCTGGCCACCTTCGAAACCAGCATGTACACCGAGCGCAACGAGCGCCGCGCGGACTTTGGCCTGGGCGACGTCTTCGGCATCCATGTTGCCGGCGCGATGATCGGACGGCTGGGTAATGCAAACCCATACATGGCGCGCATCGAACGCCCGCATGCAATTCTCGATGGATTCGATGACACCCACTGGATTCCCGGCGCGGAGTTTCGGTTGCCACTCAAACCCGTCGACAATCCCGTGCTCACCGTTGTGCCAGGCTACACGGCGTATCCGCCGGAGCTCTCGTACCCGCCGATTCCGCGAACCAACGAGCCGGCCGTGGTTGTTCGCGAGCGCGGTTCGAGCCGCCTGGCGTATTTCCCCGGCGATATTGAGGCGACGATGTGGCTCTCAGGCCATACCGACCTCAGCCGCCTGCTTGTGAACACAATTCGCTGGGTGGCGGGCGGTGCGGCCCCGGTGAGCGTGGAAGGCAAGGGGCTGGTGGAGATTTTTGCGTGGGAGACGGAGCCGGGCTTCGCGCTTCACGTGTTGAACTACACCAACCCCAACACACATCACGGATGGATGCGGGAGTTCTATCCCATCGGCGCGCAGAGAGTTCGCTTCCGTCTTCCCGCGGGCCGCCGCGTCAAGCGCGTCGAGCTGTTGCGCGCGGAGCGCGACATCCCGTTCCACATCGCCGGCGATTCGATCGAGTTCGCTATTCCCTCCGTCGCGGACTACGAGGTTGCGGCCCTCTATTCCGCGTGAGGATGCGAGAGCGCGCCGTGCAGCATTGTCAGACAAGACTTGGAGATTGTTCATCAACCGATCAATGGAGTGATTGCCATGCCTCGCTTTGCCGCCAATTTGACCATGATGTACACCGAGCACAGCTTCCTCGACCGGTTTGCTGCAGCGGCGCACGATGGTTTCACGGCCGTCGAGTACCTTTTCCCCTACGAGCATCCGGCCGCCACGCTGGCCGCGCTGCTCAAAGAGCACGGTTTGCGCCAGGTTCTGTTCAATTCCCCGCCCGGCGACTGGAAGGCAGGCGAGCGTGGCATCACGGCTCTGCCTGGCCGCGAACAGGAGTTCCGCGATGGATTTGTGCGCGCTCTGGAGTACGCGCTCGTGCTGGAGTGCCCGCGCGTCCATGCTATGGCTGGCATTGCACCCCAAGACGTGGATCGCGCCCGCGTGCTCGGCGTCTACACCGCCAATCTTGCCTGGGCGGCGGAGAAGGCGCGGGCCGCAGGAGTGGAGTTGCTCATCGAGCCCATTGCTCTGCGCAACATGCCTGGCTTTTTCCTGAATCGGCAGGAGGAGGCTCACGCGATCGTGAAGGAAATCGGGGCTCCCAACCTCAAAATTCTCATGGATCTCTTCCATTGCCAGGTGGAAGAGGGCGATCTGGCCATCAAGATCCGCAAATACCTCGCGGACCCGAAGCAGAGCCGCGTGGGCCACTTCCAGATCGCCGGCGTGCCTGAGCGCCACGAGCCCGATACCGGCGAGGTGAACTACGGCTATCTCTTCGATCTGATCGACGAGCTGGGCTATGACGGATGGATTGGTTGCGAGTACATCCCGGCTGCTGCGACGTCAGCGGGACTCGGCTGGTTCAAAAAATGGAAAACCGCCGCGGGCTGAGCGATCCGCGCCCTCCCACCCTTTCGCCGGAGAACCGGCGAAAGGATGGGGCACCCTCGCGAGCTTGCCGGCGCGGCAGCTACTTCGCCACGCCGAAGGTGAACGTGGTCGTCGAGTGCATGGTTTCGCCCGGCCGCAGAACCGTGCTCGGGAAATCCGGATGGTTCGGCGAATCGGGAAAGTGCTGCGTTTCCAAGCAGAACCCGGCGTGCTTCTCATACTTCATGCCGTGCCGGCCGGTGAAGGCTCCATCAAGAAAGTTGCCGGAGTAGAACTGAATTCCCGGCTCGGTGGTTTCGACTGTCAGCTTGCGCCCGCTCACGGGATCGGTCACGATGGCCGCGAGGTGCATCGTTCCCGGCTTGCCGTTCAGCACCCAATTGTGATCGTAGCCGCCGGCGATCTTCAGTTGCTCGTTGTCGGCGCCGATACGCGCGCCGATGACCTCCGGCTTGCGGAAGTCGAGCGGCGTGCCGGCCACAGGGGCCAACTCACTGGTGGGAATGAGAGTCTTGTTCACCGGAGTGAACCGGTCGGCGTCGATCTGCATCTTCAGATCGAGGATGTTGCCCTTGTCGTCGCCATGCAGATTGAAGTACGCATGATTGGTTAGGTTCAACACCGTTGCCTTGTCCGTCGTGGCTGTGTAATCGATGCGCAGCGTGCTGCCCTTGAGTGTGTAGCGCACCTTCGAGGTCAGCGTTCCGGGGAATCCCATGTCGCCGTCCGGGCTTACGAGTGTGAACTCGACTCCGCCAGGCACCTCCTGGGCCTGCCAGACATATCGGTCGAATCCCTTCGGCCCGCCATGCAGCGCGTTGGGACCGTCATTCAAGGGAATCTGGTAGCTTTTTCCGTCGAGCGTGAACTTGCCGCCGGCAATGCGGTTGCCATAACGCCCGACGATGGCCCCGATGTACGGACTCGGCGCAATGAAGTATGTCTCGAGCTTGTCGTAGCCGAGCACGACATCCGCCATCTTGCCCGCGCGGTCCGGCGTTCTCACGCTTACCAGATGCGCTCCATACGCCGTCACTCTCACCTCAATCTGGCCATCGGTCAGGGTGTAGATCGGAACGGCAACTCCCTCTGCGGTGTGACCCCAAATCGACATCTTTGTCTCTCCCTTTGCAATCGGCGTAAGCGCCATTGCCACAGCAAGAATGAATGCAAACACTACAACCACTCGTTTCACGGTTTTTCCACCTTTACCTTCCAGCGCCCGCGCCCAATGGTGTGAGCCCGGCATTTGTTCCTGTTCGCCGGGATTAGACCACGATAGCAGCGTGATAGCGCTTCTTTGGCAAATATAACGGAAACGGCAGACTAACCCATCATATGCCCCGGCGGCTCCGCGGGTGCGGTGACGCAACAGGATTGTCATCTGCAGCGGTGAGGCGCTAGTAAATCCTGCTGGCAATGACCTGCGTGGCCGTGGCGTTCGCCTCGATGCTTGTGGAACGCAGCAAAACCTCGAAGTTGCGGAGCGAGCCGTCAGGGCGCGTGGCGCGCTTGAGGATCGGGTCAATACCAGACGGAAGCAGGAGCATCTCGGCCGCCGCCTGCGTTCCGGCTACATCCAGCCCCTCCAGAACCAACAAATGCCCGTTGCCGCTCAGGTTGGGCAAAAAAACGATGAGGGCGAAGGTTTCGTGCGCCGGCTCGTTCCAGTGGCTGGCGTAGGACACGGCTTCACCCGGCTGCGGCTTCATATTGAGGATGGTGGCGCCCTGCATGCCGGGGCGATCGGCAATGCGGAAGTTGGCGTTGGACTCGGCAATGGCGGCCCAGGGATTGCTGCCCCTTGAGCCGATGATCACGGCATTGGCGCTCTTCAGATCGTCGAGCCGAAGGTCACGCGGAAAGCGGATGAAGACCCGCTGCGGATTATCCTCGGTCAGGTGGGCGAACGCGGCGGCAATTTGGAGATCGACGAAGGGCGTGAGCTGCTGTGTGCGCAGATCCTCGGCGCTGTGCGCGTCCACTCCGGAAAGTGGCAGTTCCTCGTAGCTGCCCGCGATGTATTCAGCCAACGGCACCGGGTGGCGCGAAAGATCTTCAAGCAGGTTGAACCCCGCATCGGAAGGCACGATGTAGCAGTTCGCGGGACCGCCGAAGAGAGCTGCCCACAGCACATGCGCCGGTTCCTGCGGCCGGTGCGGAGCAGACGCGCGCGTGGCGGCGTACCAGGTCGCACCAACCAGCGCCGCGCTGTAAGCCGCGACTAGAACCGTAGCCCATAGCATGCGTTTCGCCTTCGATCGAAGAGGCATTAGCGGCTCCGCGCCGTGCTGGTGCGGGGACAGGGGTTGTGTTTGAATGTGCAACTGAACCGGCAACCCCGCTGTTTCTTCCCTGCCGCTTTCCTCGCAAGCCGAAAGGAAAACCGGAACATAGCCGCCGATCGGAATGTCGATGCGCACCGGTTCCGCGCTGCCCTGGTCGGCAAAGTGCTCGGCCAGCCGCTTGCGTAATTGGCGTGCGTAGCTGCGAACGATGTTGTCCTCGAGCGTGCGATAATCGGCAGGCCGGTCAAAGACATGCACGCCGATCTGATGCTCTGTGATTTCGTATCCGCGGCCTTCAAGGGTCTCAGCCACCACAAACAAAAGGAACTTCGACAGCAATGGAGAATGGGCGAAGTGAGGCCCGGCAACCACGCGTTGCGCGAGTTCCCAGCGCGGATCGTCATGCAGGCCGGGAGGCCACGCCTCCTCAGAGAACGGCGCCTTGGGCTTGGGTTGGACGTGGACAGTGCCGAAGCGTTCCATGAAGGTCATCACCTCCAGGCAGCCGTGCAGATACGGAAAGCAGGCTCCGACCGAGCCCTAAAGGTAGGGCAGCGCACGGCTTCACCCAGGTTTCGCTCTTTCCACAAGTACGCCTGCATGACAGCGAAGGTCAGAACCTTGAGTTCATTTCCGCCTTCTCGCTGAGAACTGCGCGGCCAAATCCACCTCCGGCAAATTGGCTCTGGCGTGCCGTGTGGCAACTCTCGTTACAGCGATTCTCGTAATCAACTTCGCGAACAAATTCTAATCCAAGAAGCAAGTCAGATTCAGCATGCACCTTGAACGCCAGGCAGCTCAATTCTTATCGCCCGGAGCGCAGGAGTTAGACCACACGATTTCCACAGTTTACCAACATTTCATGCAGGCAACAAATCTTTGTCGCTCAGTGAGTTAAGTGCTTTGAACACTAGTGTATGCACGTGTGTGCACGTAGGGTAAACACTCCCGCGAACATCTTAAGTGCAATATCGTTGCGCTGCTCGCCGAAGAGCGGGCGAGTGCACACGTGTAAAAAACTCTTGAATTGGAGGTAGCAAGAAATTCATGAAAAACCAATTACGATTCAGAATCGCGGGACCATGGATCCCGGTCTTGGGCCTGCTGATTGCGCTGTGCATCCCAGGCCGATTAGTGGCTCAGCTTGATCGCGGAGAAGTCACCGGAACGGTCGAGGATCCGTCGGGCGCGGTGGTGCAGAACGCCGCAATCGTGCTGGCCAACGACGATACCACCGCCAAAATCACAACCAAGTCCACAGCTACCGGCACGTATGTCTTCGTCGACGTGCTTCCCGGCAAGTACACGGTTGAGGCTGAGGCCCCCGGGTTCCAGAAGTATGTCGTGCACGATGTGCTGGTGCACGTGCAGCAGGTCGCAACCATCGATATTCACCTCGCCACTGGCAACGTGCAACAGAGCGTCACTGTAACCGCTGCGACTCCGCTGCTTGAAGCGGAAAACGCCCAGGTCGGCCAGTCCATCACCAACCAGACTGTGAACGATATGCCGCTTGTCACCCGCGACTGGGGTTCGCTGGCGCAACTTTCCGCCGGCGTCAATACTGATGCGACCGGAACCGGTGCTGGCGGGAACGGCACCGCCGACGCAGGCAGCTCCTCGTCTCGTTATTTCCGGGTGAATGGCGTCGACGAATGGCAAAACGATTTCCGACTCAACGGCATTAACGACAATATCGAAATCTATGGCGGCAACTATACCGGGACCAACGCCGCCATCGTGCCGCCTCCTGATGCCATCCAGGAATTCACGCTGCAGAGCGGCGACTTCAACGCCGAGTTCGGCCACTCCACCGGCGGCGTCATCAACGCGGCGCTCAAATCGGGCACCAACGGGTTGCACGGCGATTTATGGGAATATGTCCGCAACAACGATCTGAACGCCAACTACTTCTTCAACAGAACCTGTAGCGGCGGAGTGTGCACTTCCAATCCCATTCCCTCCTATCATCAGAACCTCTTCGGCTTCACGGCCGGGGGCCCGGTCATCATCCCCGGCGTTGTCCGTGGCAAGAACCGGCTCTTCTGGTTCGCCGACTACCAAGGCGGCCGCTACGTCCTGCCGGTGCCGGACGGCAATTTAACCGTGCCCAGCAAAGGCATGGTCAGCAGCGGTTTCACCAACCTGCAAGACAATATCACCTACAACACAAGCAGCACGTGCAGCGCCACGGTCACCAGCGGCTGCCATACCGACGCCCTGGGCCGCGTCTTCTCGAACGGCACCATCATGGATCCGGCCAGCACTCGCGCGGTCACCTCCGGTGTAACAGATCCAGTCACCGGACTCACCGGCACGGCCACCGGCTTCGTGCGCGACCCGTTCTATAACTGCACGGCGGGGGGTAACTGCTCCAGTTTCGTCGGGCTGAACAGAACCGACTTCACGCAGGACACCGGCGGTGTTGCCCTCTCCACCCTCAACATCATTCCCACCAGCCGCGAGGATCCGAACGCCGTCAAGCTGCTGGGCCTGTATCCGGCGGCGACAACCTCCGGCCTCGCCAATGATTTCCAAGGCTACGTTCCCACCGAGTACAAAAACACCAATACCTACGACATTCGCATCGATGCCAACATCAGCCCCAAAGACATCCTGTTCGGCGTCTATGACCGGAGCTACCTCACCGCTGACTTACCCTCGTATTTCCCCGGGGTTGGCGCGGGCCAGAGCGGCGGACGCGTTGACCAACTGCCGGCCTGGGCCTGGGCGGTCGGCTACACGCGCATCGTCACACCTACGCTCACCAATGAAATGCACGTAGGCATGGTCCACAGCGACAAGCTCCAGGTATCCGTCTGGGGCAACGACTATGGAAGCTCAGCCTGTTCGGGAACCGTGGCTCCGGGTCCGGGTACGTGCAATATCCCCCTCGAGTACGGGATCCAGGGCGTTCCGCAGGTTGCCGGCAACGGAGGATTGCCCATCATCAACATTGGCGGGCTCAGGGGACTCGGCATAGGCAACTACTCGCCAACGCTGCAGTATGTATGGAGCCTCGAGGGCGTTGATGCAGTCACAAAGGTATGGCGCAACCACGCCTTCAAGACCGGCATCCAGGTAGACGACCTCGAAGCCGATATCTCGCAGCCGCCGCAGGGCCGCGGCGACATGAGCTTCAACGGCCAGTACACGGACATTTCCAACAAAAGCTCCGGGTTGAACGGCATCAGTGACATGCTGCTGACGCCCATCAACTACGAATACGGTGTGGGGACTGGCGTTAACCTGGTCGGCGGCCAGAACGGCTTTTCCGCCTCCAACATTCCTGTCACCGACGACCATCGCTGGTACATCGGCGCATATTTCCAGGACGACTGGAAGGTCAACCCCAAGCTGACCCTGAATCTCGGCCTGCGCTGGGATCTCTTCACGCCCTACGCCGAAACCCGCGGATTCCAGTCCAACTTCATCCCCAAGGGCGGCAATGGAACCTCCGCAACCTTCTACATCCCCAAACAGGGATGCCAGACGCAACGGGCGACCATCTTTAACACCGTGGCTGCCCTCAGCAATATCAACATCACCTGCTCTTCAAACTCCGCACTCGGCGACGCTCAAAAGACCAACTTCGCGCCGCGCGTCGGCTTCGCCTACAAGCTGCGGCCTACCCTGGTGGTGCGCGGAGGCTTCGGCACGGCCTACGGAGCGCTGGCCAACCTCGGTTACGGCGGCACGCTGGGATTAAACTATCCCTTCGGCTACACTCAGACCATCCCCTCTCCTGACTCCAATCACCCGCTGCTCGCCGGGACTTCGAACGCGCCGGCCACGCTTGAAAATACCTTCAATAACTTCAACTTCAACAGTCCGGCCGTGCTGCAAAGCCCGACCCCGTACACAACGACGCCGGTTTCTTGCTCCACCCTGCCCCTCAGCTCCTGCGTGGGAGGGCAATACATCGGAAGCGATTATCTCGGCGCGACTCTCAATGGCCGCCAGTACAACTACCAGACGCCGCTGGTACAGACGGAGAACCTGACCGTCGAGGATCAGTTCACGAACCACGATGCGATCCAGGTGGGCTATGTCGGCACGCAGGGCCGCCACCTGGATATTCTGGGAACCTCGAACAGCAACTCTCTGATCTTGCCCCCCGGCACCAACACCCAGCTCTATATTCCGTACCCGTACATGGCGCGGAACGGCACGTACGAAACCACCAACGCCGTCACCAGCTACAACTCCATGCAGATCACGTATCAGCACCAGATGAGCTTTGGGCTTTTGGTCCTGGGCAACTATACCTGGTCCCGGTGTGCGGGCGACCAGCATGCGCCGCAGAACTCTGAGTTCAACTCAGGCTACCGCGCCCAGTGGCTGCCCGGCTTCGGCATCAGGGGCGATTACGGCCTCTGCGATGCCGACGCCACAGACCTGTGGCACGCCGCCGCCACTTACGACCTGCCCTTCGGTCGCGGACGTCAGCTTGGGTCCACCATGAACAAGGCCGCGGATCTCATCGTCGGCGGGTGGGAGATTAACGGTTTCTACACCTTCCAGAGCGGGCAGCCGCTCACAGTCACTTGCCCCGTCGCCACGACGGCCGACTTCAATTGCGCCGCCAACGTGGTGGCCGGGCAAAATCTGTACGCCGGACCGCACAACTACACGCAATGGCTCAACCCCAGTGCGTTCGCTCAGCCGCCCACGGCTACCCAAATCGGACAGGTCGATTACTCGCCGCTCGGTGGAGAGATCCAACAGGTACGCGGACCGCACTTCAATAACCTGGATTCGTCGATCCTCAAGAACTTTCATTTCACCGAAGCAGCGTATCTGCAATTCCGTGCCGAGGCCTTCAACACCACCAACACGCCGCCATTCGTGCAGCCGCAGCAGCTGAATTTCTCGGCCGGCAGCTTCAGCAACATCGGGGCTACGAAGAACAGCAACGGAAACAACGGCGCCCGCACGCTGCAGCTCGCGCTGAAGTTGTTCTTCTAAGACTTTTGGATTCTCTCGATTCGTCTTGGGTCTCTCCCGCATCCGGCACAGCCTCTCACGCCGGGTGCGGGTTTTCTTTGATGCCGCCGGCCGGTTGGTTCGCGCAGAGTCCACGACGCGAGAGCTCACCGAATCGTCGAATCATGCCCGATATAATGACCCGTGCCCCCTTGTTCCAAGAACTGGGCACAACCGAGGCGCAAGTGTGGTTCTCATGGTGACAAATCCGGTGTGGCTGGCGCTAGCTACTTTCCTCTGCATGAACATCTGGCCGTCGCTCGCCGTGAGCGCGCAGCAAGCGTCTCCCGCCGCGCAGGCCGCCACCACCGAGCTCGTCCTTGAAGGCACGGTGCGCGGATCGCAGAACCAGAGCTACTTGAAGGCGCCGTTTTCCGTCCCCGCCGGCACGGAGCGGGTGACGATCACCTTCGTCTACACCGGCAAGGAGCAGCACACCGCGCTCGATCTCGGCCTGCTCGATCCCGCGGAGCTTCGCTGCTGGAGCGGCGGCAACAAATCCACGCTCACCGTGGGACTGATGGACGCCACTCCCTCCTGCCTGCCGGGGGCGATTCCACCGGGCAGATGGAACGTCCTGATTGGCGTGCCCAACATTCGCGCCAACGTCGAGTCGCACTACACCATTCATGTGTACCTTTCGCGCGGCGGCGCGGTTGCCCAGGAGCCGGCTGTGCTGCGCGAGCCGCTGCGCAGTGGCGCAGGTTGGTTTCGCGGCGACCTGCACACGCACACCGCGCACAGCGATGGCCAGTGTCCCAGCCAAACCGGGAAGATGGTTCCCTGCCCGGTCTACTTCACCGTCGAGGCCGCCGCGCGCCGCGGCCTCGACTTCGTCGCTATCACCGATCACAATGCCAGCTCACAATACGATGCCATGCGCGAGCTGCAGCCTTACTTCGACAAGGTGCTGCTGATTCCCGGCCGCGAGATCACGACCTTTCAGGGCCACATCAACTTTCTCGGCAGCACGGATTTCGTCGACTTCCGGCTTGACGGCCGCACCGTGCCCGACGTGAACACGCTGCTCGGCAGCGCCGCTCGCGTGGGCGCGATCACGTCGATCAATCATCCCGCGGCGCCGAGCGGTGAAATCTGTATGGGCTGCGGATGGACGCCTTCCAAGCCGGTCGATATGCATCTGCTAACCGCGATCGAGGCAGTGAACGGTGGCAGCGAACCCTACGGCATCGACGATCTCGGCTTCTGGGACAAGCAACTGAACAAGGGCTGCCGGCTCACGGGGATTGGTGGCAGCGACAATCACCGCCCCATGCAGCCGCTGGATCAAATCGGCTCCGTTGGAAGCCCGACGACCGTTGTCTACGCCACGGAGCTTTCCACGCCTGCTATCCTCGACGGCATTCGCGCCGGTCACGTCTTTGTTGACGTTGCCGGGACCAGCGACCGGCTGCTTGAGGTGACGGCGCATGCCGGCAAGCGCTCGGCCGCCGCGGGAGATGCGCTCGACGCGGCACCGGGTGAGGCTGTCGAGTTTGAAGCGCACATTGCGGCCGCCGCAGGCGGAACGATGCATTGGATCGAGAACGGCCAGGTTGTGACGCCGAACGCGGGCACCGCGATCTCCAGCGCCGATGCAACGCAGGCTCTGGCCTGGACCAGCGACGGACGCCAGCATTGGTTTCGCGCCCAAGTTACCGGTCCCGACGGCAAGTTTTGGCTCATCGGGAATCCGGTCTATGTCAATTGGAATGTGTCGGATAACTGCCGTTGAGGCTCAGCGGTTGCAGCTCTCAGCCGCAGCCCACTGCGACGGCCAGTCAGAGCCGGTCGAAGCCGGAAGTTCGGCCCCGAGGGGGTGTTCCGGCCATATCCGGCGATCGATTCTGCATGGTGGTCGCAGTACGCCTGGAACGTATTCTGGCTTCACCGCCATGCGCGACCGCGTTTTGGTGCGCCGGACTGGATCGCCAACCGCAGCGTTTCCGAGGCTAGCGCCTGAAGATCTTTCATCACGATGAGACCCGGGCCTTAGTGAAAGTGCATGAATCTACGATGCTCAGGATGGGCTTTTCGGGATTTGAGCAGGGTTCATTTGGGTGCCGTCGAGAAGTTTGGCGCAATATCGCGGGGGATGCGAATGACAAAAAGGAAATTGTGGATGACTTCTTTCTTTTCGCTTCCGATCCTAGATAGAATACCGAGCTATCGGGTCCCAGCGCTGGGCAATTTGACAAGCAAGAATGCTCTCTGCTCGGCTGAGGCTGACGAATGAATTCAGGGCCATCTCGAAACACCCATTTAAGGAGAAGAGGAGATGAAGACCACGAGTCGAGCGGCTATTTGTCTGGCAACATTGCCTGTTTGCGTGCTGGCTACCACCCTGGCTAGTGCACAGAAAACAACGCCCGAGGCCAAACCCATCGTGCCCTGTTGCGGCGTCCACGCGTATGAGGTGGATGGTGTAGAAGTGGCTCTGATGACAGTGGAGAGGACCAATCCAAATGAGATAACTGTGCGCTGGCAGTACCGGAACACCACCGCAGAGCCCAAGAATCTCGGCGAATCATTTCGCGGGATGGGCTCCAGCGAAGCCTTCAGCCTGGTGTGGGACGCCTATTTGGTCGACCCGATCGCGAGGGTGAAATATCCGATTCTGAAGGACTCCCGGGGAACGCCCGTCGCAGCCAGCCACGCGGGGCGGAAGGTGGTTACGCTGGCCGGAAAGGGGACCACCTCGGTCTGGGCAAAATTCGCCGTTCCAGCGGGCGCAGGGAAACTCACGGTCTATCTGCCTGGGACAGAGCCCTTCGAAAATGTGACGGCAACCGCGATCGGGACACAATAGGCGGGTCCGTCAATGCGGACCGCATACCTTGCCCCGGGGGTTCCAGTCCGGCCGTCGTCACTGATGGCGAAGCACGTCATGCGAGCGGTGAGGGCTGCCAAAATCAAGACGCACGTCTCTTGGCATGTCTTCCGACATTCTTATGCCTCCCCGCTCAAGGGCAATGGGGGAGACATCAAGGTTGTCCAGGAGTCCCACCGTCACGCCAACTTCCAGATCACCGCAGACACGTTTGTGCAGGCCATTCCGCAAGCCGTTCTGTCTGCCCATAGCAGGGTGGTCGAACAGCTCGCGGCTGGCGCAGATGGAGCCGATTGAGTGCCTTTTGGAACCGGGTTGGGCCCAAACTCGGAGACACTGCCCGTAAGTTGTTGATATGGTGGGCGCTGCAGGATTCGAACCTGCGACTTCCACCGTGTGAAGATGGCACTCTACCGCTGAGTTAAGCGCCCAAGGAAGATTCGGAGGGATTGTGGCCGTTACTTCGGTCGAGGGGTAGATCCCGGTCCGAGGCAGGCACGGCCTTTCGGCTCTTGCCGCGGCAGACCGCCCTGCGGCGAAGCGCAGGGCTGCACCAACCACCGGAAAGGCGCCGCAAACGGCATCCCGTAGGGTAGAGTAACACCAGCAGGGCTTTACGGCCAACGTGGGCCGGCCTGTCGCGGGAGGGGTTTGCCCAAGCGCTGCCCCGGACCCCGGAGATAGCCCTTGATGCTAAGGAGAGCGCGTTCAATCCGCCAGGAGAGCAAGTTCCCACTTGACGGGGAAGCGGCGCTGCCGCCTGTTTCGGGCCTTGGCGGTTCCCGGCTACCCTCCGGCTTTGCCCGGGCCGACGCCCTGGCACAGGCCGCCCAGCCGGGCGCCAGCGAAGAGGGTCACGAG
The DNA here is from genome assembly GCA_963836525.1 of uncultured Acidobacteriaceae bacterium. Taxonomy (GTDB): domain Bacteria; phylum Acidobacteriota; class Terriglobia; order Terriglobales; family Acidobacteriaceae; genus Telmatobacter. Next base: position 129,940 of record CAWIJW010000009.1, on the reverse strand, counting down.
GACGGAAATCCTGGCGAAGAAACCGGTTACGGGCCGCAACCTTCCGGTCCCGATGGTGTTCCTGAAGATATGGCAACGTTGGTCCTCAGTGGTCCGGCCCTGGGGGCGGGCCCGGCATTTCGGCCGGGCGCAACTCGGGAACCGGCTGTGGGCCTACGGGCGCAACTGGATCCCAAAAGCGACGCAGCGATTATGCTGCGCGTGGCCGAGGGCGACGAAGCCAGCTTCAACTACCTGGCGGAGAAGTACCACCGGCCGATGATCCACTTCCTGTACCGGATGGTCGGCAACCAGGCAATTGCCGAGGAGTTAGCACAGGAGGTGTTTCTTCGCGTTTATCGCGCCAGAAGCAGCTATCGGGCGGAGGCAAGGTTTAGCACCTGGCTTTACCGGATCGCGACCAACCTGGCGGTGAACTACGCGCGCGACACCAAGCACGAACGGACAGCGCAGACGGTGTATCTGGACGCGCCAGACCTGGAGACGGGTACGACTCCCGATGTGGCCGACGACGAGCCAACGGCGGAACAAAGGTTGGTGCGCGATGAGCGCATGGCCGCCATTCGCCGTCATGTGATGGCGCTGCCCGAGAGGCAGCGCATGGCGGTGCTGATGCACAAGTACGAGGGGATGGATTACCGGCAGATCGGGGAGGTGCTCAAGCTGAGCGAGTCGGCGACCAAGTCGCTGCTCTTCCGCGCTTACCAGACGCTGCGGGACAAATTGAAGGACTTTGTTTGAGGGCGAGAGTGAAGATAAGCCGGGCGAGAAAAAACGAAGATTGACCGGCGGAATTTGGGGTGGCAAACCATGAAACGGATGAAGACAAATTGCACGGGGATGGATGGCGAGTTGGCTGGGGTATTGCTCGATCCACGCTCCGCTTCTGCCAAGGTTCAGACGCACGTTGCGGAGTGTGGGCGCTGCCAGGCCGAGCTCGAGGAGCTCAAGGCCACCATGCAGGTTTTGGATGCATGGAAAGCTCCCGAGCCAAGCCCCTACTTCCTTACGCGGCTTGGCGCCAAGATGCGGGAGGAGCGCGAAGCCGCGCCGGCCGGATGGCTGGCCGGCGCCATCGCGCGCCTGCGCGCTACCCTGGCCTACGGACCCGGACTGCATGTGCGCCCGCTTGCGGCCATAGCGTTGACGGTCATGCTGCTCGTGGGCGGCGGCACCTATCTTGGGATCACCGACTGGATGCAGCCCGCTCAACCGGCGGGCCAGGATGCAGCCGTGGTCCACGACCTGCAGACGCTCGATAGCAATGCGCAAGTGCTGGATCAGATGGAATCGCTCTCCAGCAACGAAACGGGGGACTGATTCTCTGACATTTCGGCCGCCTGCCGGGAGAACGACTGGTGAACTGGACTTCCAACGCGGAAAGAATGCGTCCGGCGGCGATGGCCGCAGCGGTCCTGCTTCTCTGTCTGGCCGTCGCCGGGGCCGCTGGCCAGCGCAACGCCGGGCGTCAGACCCCTCCGCCGCGGTCCGCGCTTTTCCCAGGCCCAGCCTCGCCAAAACAGCCAGCAAAACCAGCGGCAATACCAGAATCAGCAGCGGCAGTATCAGAATCAACGGCAGCAATATCAGAATCAACAGCGGCCGTACCAAAACACAGCGGCAAACCCTGAATCAGCAACGGCAGTATCAAAATCAACCGCGGCAATATCAGCAAAACCCGCAGTATAACGGCGGGCAGCGCGGGGCGCCCGCCTACCCGGCAAACGGCGCCCAGTATGGCTCTCCGAATCCTTCCTACGGCCGCCCTGCTTATCCCAACGCAGCCCGTCCCGGGAACACGTATCCCGGCGCCGCGCCTCCCGGACATTTAGGTGACTGGCTCAATCGGCACCAGGGCCTTCCGTGCAGGATCAGGAACGGCTGCTGCAGAATGACCCCAGCTTCAATCACCTGCCCCCCGCCACCCAGCAACGATTGGTGCAGCAGTTGCACCAGATCGAACCAGATGCCCGAAGCGCAGCGCGACCGCCGCCTGGCGCGCAGCGAGATGCTGGAGCGCATGTCGCCGCAGGAACAGACGCAGGTTCAGCAGGCCGGGCGCCGTTTCATGGCGCTTCCTGCCGATCGCCAGGCATACGTGAAGCACGCCTTCCAGGACCTGAGCTCGGTGCCGCTCGATCAGCGCTCGACGGTGCTCAACTCCGCCCGCTACCAGAACGTTTTCAGTCCGGACGAGCGCGACATCCTCACCAATCTCCTGCGCGCTGAGCCCTACGAGCCGCCGCGCTGACGATGGCAAGCAGCATGGTGGCCTCACGTGGCCTTGCTCCGGAAAAACTCCAGCGATTTTTTTAGCCCTTCCCTGAGCCCGACACGCGGTTCCCAGCCAAGCAAGGTGCGCGCCTTCGTGATGTCGGGGCGGCGGCGTGCGGGATCGTCCACGGGCAGGTCGACGAAGCTCAACTCGCTCTTTGAGCCCGTAACCTCCAGCACCGCCTGCGCGCATTCGAGAATCGTGAACTCTTGGGGATTGCCGAGGTTTACGGGGAGATGCTCCTCGCTCCGCGCGAGCAGCACGATGCCCTCGATGAGGTCGTCAACATAACAAAAGCTGCGCGTCTGGCGGCCGTCGCCGTAAATGGTGAGCGGCTCGCCGCGCAGGGCCTGCATCATGAGGTTCGAGATCACCCGGCCATCGCCGGGGTGCAGGCGCGGACCATAGGTGTTGAAGATGCGCGCCAAACGGGTGTTCACGCCGCGTGAGCGGTGCCAGGCCATAACCATCGCTTCGCCGAACCGCTTGGCTTCGTCGTACACCGAGCGCGGCCCGACCGGGTTCACGTTGCCCCAGTAGGTCTCCGACTGCGGATGCTCGAGCGGATCGCCGTAGCACTCCGAGGTGGAGGCGTGAAGGTAGCTGGCGCCGTAGCGGGCAGCGATTTCGAGCGTGTTCTCAACGCCGACGGAGCCGACCCGCAACGTCTCGATTCCCAGGCGAAGATACTCCGGCGGGCTGGCCGGAGAAGCCATATTGAAGACGTAGTCGACAGGACCCGGATCGAAGCTGGTGCAGATGTCGCGCTGCTCAAATTGGAAGCGCGGTTCGCCCGCGAGATGGGCCAGGTTCTCGGGGTAGCCCGTGCACAAGTTATCGACGCCAAGAACGGAATAGCCCTCGCTCAGCAAGCGGTCGGTCAGGTGAGAGCCAAGAAAGCCGGCGGCGCCGGTCACGAGTGCACGCATGGTCAAGAATCCATACTCCAAAACTGAGATCAGGAGACGCCGAGAGGGCAATTTTTGTCCGCAGGCACGGCAGCCTCGCATCCCGGCCCACGGAATCCGGCGAGAGTTCGCTAAACCGGCCGCTTTCGGGGCTTCCCTTCTTGTGCCTGGTAACTTGCCTGCCGGCCCACGCTCACATACGTAAAGCCGTGACTCTGCATTTCCTGCGGCTGATAAAGGTTGCGTCCGTCGATAATGATGGGGAAACGCACGGCCCGGTTCAGCCGCGCCAAATCGATTGCGGCGAACTCCTTCCAGTCGGTCAGAATGAGCACGGCATCGGCGTCCCTTGCCGCCTCGTAAACGTCGCCCGCGTACCTCATGTTCCCGGCAGGCGGCAGCAGTTCCTTGGCGCGTTCCATGGCCGCAGGATCGTAAGCCGTGACGATGGCGCCAGCCTGCAGCAGCTTCCTGATGATCTCGATAGCGGGAGACTCGCGAACGTCATCCGTGTCGCCTTTGAAGGCCAGGCCCAGCGCCGCCAGCCGCTTGCCGCGCAGCGTCCACAGCGCCGAACGCACTTTGTTGAAGAACACTTCCCTCTGCGTGTCGTTGATCTTTCGAACTTCCTGGAGCAGCTGAAAGTCAACGCCGCGCTCCTGCGCCACCCAGTGAAATGCAGCCACGTCTTTGGGAAAACAGGAGCCTCCGTACCCCAGCCCCGCGCGCAGAAACCTGGGCCCAATGCGGCTGTCGAGACCTATGCCCATAGCGATGTCTTCGATGTCCGCATCCACAGCCTCAGCCAGGTTGGCTACGGCGTTGATGAACGAGATCTTCATCGCCAGAAACGCATTCGAAGCGTGCTTGATGATCTCCGCGCTTTGCGTTGAGGTGACCAGCAGCCGGGCAGGCCGCGCCGGGCTGCAAGCTCCGGGCACAGCGCCGGTTTGCGTGTAATATCCACCCTCTGTCAGAGGCGCATAGATCCGCCGCAACATCTCCGCCGACCGCTCGTTGGTGGCGCCTACCACGATTCGGTCAGGGTGCAAAAAATCCACCACCGCCGTGCCTTCGCGCAGGAACTCGGGGTTTGAGACCACATCGAATCGCTCTGCCGCCACTCCATGCCGGTGCAGCACCCGCCGGATCCAATCGTTGGTGTAGACCGGAACCGTGCTCTTCTCCACGATCACCTTGTAGCTTTTGACGGCACGCGCAATCTCCGCCACCACGGCCTCAACGTAGGAAAGGTCGGCGGCTCCGCCATCGGCTTGCGGTGTGCCTACGGCAATAAACACCGCCTCGCTCTGCTCTACGGCTTCGGCCAAATTCGTGGTAAACACGACCCTCTGGCCCCGGTGCCGGGCCAGCAGCTCGGGCAGGTGCTCTTCGAAGATCGGCACGCCCCCTTCGCAGAGCGACTTCACCCGGGCTTCGTCGTTGTCGACACAGACGACCTTGTGACCCATGTCGGCAAAACAGGCCGCCGCCACAAGCCCTACATAGCCGGACCCGATCACACAGATAGAAACTTGCTTGGTCATGCGTTCGTACGTTCTCCCTTGCGCCATTCTACGGGCAGCTTGGTGGAGTTACGCAATTCCCTTTCGGTTGTATGCCGCGGAAGCGGATGTATGCCGCGAAACCGGCGACTCAGGGGTCATAGCAGCCACTCGCCGGCACACCCCATTCTATACACCTGCCGATCGTGCTTTGGTTAAGCTCGGCTGCTTCCGCATCCCCAGAGTCACCAACGCAGCATCCCTTGCGGCGGAGTCGCCATCCATCATCGTGGCCAAACAGATCCTGCCCGCCGGTCCGTCCGGAACCCTGCCGTGGGCTACAATCAATAGAAAGGCCAAACGGCATCATTCTTCGCGCATCGCGCGCAAATCCAGCAAGGAGCTACATCATCTATGGCGATTCCCGCCACCCAACTACGCCCGGGCATGATCATCAAGCACAATGACCAGCTTCACCTTGTCTTCAAGGTCGAGCACCGCACACCGGGCAATCTTCGCGCCTTCATTCAGGCCAAGCTGCGCAATCTCAAGTCGGGAGCGATGTTCGAGCACCGCTTCCGCTCCGCCGACGCTATCGAAAAGGTTGTCGTCGACGAAATTCCCATGGAGTTCCTCTACGCCGACGGCGACGACTACTACTTCATGAATCCGGTCGACTTTGAGCAGACCATCCTCAAGAGCTCCACGCTCGGCGATGCCGTAGAATACCTGACCGCAAACCTGCAGATCAAGGTGAGCTATTTTGATGGACAGCCGGTGGGCATTGAACTGCCCCAAACCGTAGACCTGGAAGTTGTCGAAACCGAGCCGGGATTGAAGTCGGCAACCGCCTCCAGCGTCACAAAACCGGCCAAGACGGAGACCGGGCTCGTGGTCCAGGTGCCGCCCTTCATCAACCAGGGCGAGAAGATCCGCGTGGACACCAGCGAAGGCGCATATCTAAGCCGAGCGTAGGCTGTCACTCCCGCCGGGCGGGTGCTACTCTCAATGCGTCGGCATGGAGGTTCCCATGAAACCGCCGCTTTTCAAGCTGATCCCCATTCTGTTCTTCCAGGCGGCTGTGGTGTTTGCGCAGCCGAGCCCCGCCACGACGAAAGGTTCCGATCAGGCTGAGGCCGTAAAAGGCAGCAACGCCTTTGCAACCGACCTCTATGCGCAACTTCGCGCGCAGCCAGGAAATCTGTTCTTCTCGCCAGAAAGCATCTCCACTGCTTTCGCCATGGCCTATGCCGGGGCACGCGGTCAGACTGCAACCGAGATGCAGCACGTCTTCCACTTCTCGCTGCCGCCGGAAAAGCTGCATCCGGCCATGGGCGCTTTGCTCAAGCAGATGAACGGCCAGCATAAGGGATACGAATTGCACGTGGCCGACGCGTTGTGGGCAGAGCAGGACGCGAGTTTCCTTGATAGCTACTTCAAGCTCACCCAAACCGACTATGCGGCCGGCCTGCACCGCGTCGACTTCAAAACTTCGCCCGATGCCGTGCGCGCCACGATCAACCAATGGATCGAACAACAGACCAACAACAAGATCCAGAACCTGCTGGGGCCCGGCACAGTCACGCCCGCCACGCGCCTGCTGCTGACCAACGCTATCTATTTCAAGGGAACCTGGCTCGATCCGTTCAACACGAACTATACCGAAGACGAGGAGTTTCACCTCTCGGCGAAGCAGTCCGTCAAAACGCCGATGATGAACCGCAATGGCGGTTACCGCTACTACGACGGCGGCACATTCCAGGAGCTCGAAATGCCCTATAAGGGCGAAGAGCTTGCGATGGTCGTTCTACTGCCCAAAGAGATCGGCGGCCTGCCGGCGCTGGAGCGGTCGTTCACGGCCGCAGCCGCAAGCACTTGGCTCGAGAAACTCGCGCCCGTCAACAAAGTCATTCTCACCTTCCCGCGCTTTACCATGACACAGCAGTTCGAATTAAGCGGCATGCTTTCCAAAATGGGCATGCCGCAGGCCTTCAGCGGTTCGGCGGATTTCTCCGGCATGACGGGCAAGCGCGATTTCGCCATCTCGGCAGCGATCCACAAGGCCTACATCGACGTGAACGAACAGGGCACCGAGGCTGCCGCGGCAACGGCGATCACGATGTATGCGACGGCGATGCGGCGCCCAGACAATGAGCCTCCGCCGATCGTCTTCGACGCCGACCATCCCTTCCTCTTCCTGATCCGCTCGACGGACACAGGCGCAATTCTGTTCCTGGGACGCGTGACCGACCCGACGAAGTGACGACTTGCAGGTCATAAAAACCGATTCGTGAGGTGAAGCGAAATTTCGGCGCATTCCGGTCTCGCGAAAAATATGACCTGCAGGTGGAGGAATCGAGGGAATTTGTGACCTGCAGGTCGTCGGTTTGAGTGAATATTGTCGCATCTGAGCTGTCGCGAAGAGTGATTTCACCGAATACAGATGGAGATTTGTTGCGGAGAGCCTGGTATCTCGAGTCTTTGGATCGAAATCCAGGCCAACCAGCTTCCCGTTGGGATCGACATCCTGATCCCGGGCGCTCGCTCTGCAGGTTCAGCTACAGGCCCTGGTACTGGAGCAGAAAAGCATGCCAGTTCTGTTCCGCCGTCGTCAGGGGTTCGCCGAAGACCTCCTGAAAGCGGGCTTCGGTGGTGCTGGCTGAGTCGTTGTAGGATGCGCCGGGAAAGAGCTTCAAAACGGTGGCCACGCTGGTGGTATCGATAAGGTAGCGAACGAAGGATCCTGCGATGGGGTAGGTCGCTCTGGAATCCAACGCCCAGAAACCCTTCTGGTCGAGGATGCTGGAAAGGGCGGGCATGATTCCCTGCTGGAGGTATTGTTTGGCCCAGAAGTGCGGAGTGAGCCCGTTCCAGGAGGGAGTGTAGATGCCGTGGAGCGGGTCGGTTTGGTTGGCCACCGCCATGCCTTCGTTGAAGAAGGGCGGGGGCGTACCGAGGACGGCGGTGAAGACGTGGGTGGTTTCGTGATTGTCTTCAGACCAAATGGTGTAAATCACCAGATTTGCGGGGTCGGAGTAGCCATTCACGGGATTGCCGGTGAGCTGCGCCATCTGAGTCGCGTCAGTGAATTTGTAGTATTGGATCTTCGCGTTGAGCTTGACGCCGAGCTGGGCTGAATCCCACGCGCAAAACGCGTCATTGTAGGCCGAGTTGACCGAGTCTCCCGGGCTGAAGTGGTAGGTATAACATGTTGATTCCTGCGTTTGTGTAAGAACGGAAAGAAGAGGCGGTGGAGGGGTTGAGCTTCCGCAGGAGATCAGGAATGCAGAAATCAGAACAGCGACCAAGATGCGAACGGCGGGCTTCGTGAAGCGAGACATAAACAGCCTCCTTCCGCCGGGCACCACGGGCAAACCGCGAGCAATGAAACAATCGCCGAGCGGCTGGCAAAATGACCTGGCAGACGAAGCCGTTTGCTCCATCGAGCCTGGAAAAGCCGGCTCGTTGGCGGGAATGCTCGGGGTTGTCCGGTGCGCTGGCTCGATGATACTCCGCTGAGCTGCGCGAGAAACGATTCCTTACTTCCCGTCGGGCAGTTTGACGAGCTTGGCCTCAAGCAGTGCGTCAATCACTTTCAGCGCCTCCAGCACCGATTCCGAAACCGGCTCGTCGACCTGCACAACAGCCAACGCTTTGACGACCCTCCCGGTGGGATTCGCGCCAAGGCGTTCGCGGCCCAGCGCGAAATTGGCGATGTTCACACCCTGCTCGCCAAGGATTGTGCCGATGTGCCCGATCACGCCCGGCACGTCAAGATTGCGGCAGACGACCAAGGTGCCCTCGAGCGGCGCTTCGACGTCGATGCCGTCGAAGGCGAGCAAACGCGGCTGTTCGCCGTGAATCACGGTGGCGCTGGCGCGGCTCTCGCCGTGGGCGGTGTGCAGCCCTAGGGTGAGCACGGTGGCCGCACCGCCGCGATGGCTTTCTCCCTTCTCCTCGTGCACACGAATGCCGCGTTCAGCGGCCACCGCCGCCGCGTTGATGCGGTTCACATTCTCCGATTCCTGCAGCAGACCCGCGATGGCCGCGTTGCGCACCAGCTCCGTCCTGGCCTCAGTCAGCGAGCCGCCGTAGACCAGGTGAATGGCCTCGATACCTGATTCGCCGCCGCCCTTTCGCGCCTGCGCAAGAAACGATCCCAGCCGCCCGGCCAGGTCGATGTACGGCGCCAGTTGCACGTACTCCTCGCGACTCAGCGACGGCACATTCACGGCATTCTGCACCACGCCCAGCTTGAGGTACTCGCGCACCTGATGCGCAATCTGCACGCCCACGGCCTCCTGCGCCTCGGCCGTGGAGCCGGCGATGTGCGGCGTGAGAATCACGTTGTCGAGGCCGAAATAGGGCGACTCTTTGGGCGGTTCCACAGAGAATACGTCAAGCGCCGCGCCCGCCACCTGGCCGTTCTTGAGCGCTTCCGCCAGCGCCGCATCATCCACCAGCTCGCCGCGCGCGCAGTTGACAATGCGCACGCCCTTCTTCATCGTGGCGAGTGTCTTCGAGTTGATGATGCCCGTGGTCTGCGGCGTCAGCCCCACGTGCAGGGTGAGATAGTCCGCGCGCGCAAACAGCTCCTCCAGCGGGACCAGCGCAATCCCGTTCTCGCGCGCCACAGCGGCCGAGACAAACGGATCCGTGCCGATGATGTCCATGCCGAACCCGCGTACGCGCTTGGCCACTTCCAGGCCGATGCGGCCGAGGCCGAGAATGCCCAGCGTCTTGGCGCGCAGTTCCGCGCCCTGCAGATTCTTCTTCTCCCACTTACCCGCGTGCATTGTCGTATTCGCGGCGGGCATCTTGCGCGCCAACGCGATCATCAGGCCCACGGTCAGCTCGGCCACGGCCACCGCGTTGGCGCCCGGCGTGTTCATCACCACGATGCCCCGCCGCGTGGCCGCTTCGGCGTCGATGTTGTCCACGCCAACGCCGGCGCGACCGATCACACGCAGCCTGGAGGCGTGCTCCATCAAGGCATCGTCCACCTGCACGGCGCTGCGGACCACCAGCGCATCGGCATCCTTGAGCGCCGCCGGCAATCCCTCGGGCAACTGATCGTGTGTCTTCACTTCCCATCCCGGCTCGCCCGCAAACACGGCCAGCGTCGCCGGAGAAACCTTCTCCGCCAGTACGATCTTCATGGCTGCTCCCCTGTCCGCCGTGGCGGACCCGCTCGTGTACTCGTCAAAGCGAATGCCCTCACTCTCGCACAGCAAATCGAACATTCGCACCACCGCCGCGTGCGGCTTGCCCTCGCCGCGTTCGTACTTGGTCAGCGAGTTGGGATGCACTCCCAGCCGCTCCGCCATTTCGTATTGATAGAGATCGAGCTGCTTGCGTGCGATGAGCAGCTTTTCGCCAAAACTAAGCTCAGGCATTGAGAACTTCCTCTTTACCAGGCTCACTCCGCGGGCTTCCGTCTTACGCCCGCTAAAGCGGGCTGGGGCCACACGGCCTGGATCCCTATTCCCCAGGCTTGCGCCTGGGGCTACCGTCTCGCGCCCGCTGAAGCGGGCTGGTCGCGGAAAGCTAGCAGCTAGGAGCTGCTTTTGCGTACACTTCCTGCGCTGCAGCCACGGCTTGCCCAAACTTGACCGGGAGCTCCAGCGTGTCCTTGGCAATGTGCTCCATGGCGCCCAGCAGGGCCACTGTGTCGAGATAGTCGAAGAAGCCCAGGTGCGCCACGCGGAAGATCTTGCCCTGCATCTCGCCCTGGCCATTGGCCACCACCAGCGCGAACCGGCTTTTGAGCGCCTTCACCACCAAGGTCGAGTCCATCCCTTCTGGCACAGCGACCGCAGTGGCCGCTGCCGCCGGCGCCCTGGGCGCAAACAGCGTGAACCCCAGCGCCACAAGACCGGCGCGCGTGGCCGCCGCGTTCACCTGCGCGTTGTCGACGAGCGCGTCGCGGCCTTTCTCGAGATCGCCACCCGCCTGCCCGGCAATGTAGTCGAGGGCCGCTCCCAAGCCGGCCACCAACGCTACCGCAGGGGTGTAGGCGCTCTCACCCTTCACCGCGTTCTTGCGCTCCTTGCGCAGGTCGAAGTAGTAGCGCGGATTTTTGGCCGTCTCCATGGCCGCCCATGCGCGGTCACTGACGCTCAGATAGGCGAGGCCCGGCGGAATCATGACCGCCTTTTGCGAACCGCCGATCAGCACGTCAACGCCCCATCCATCCACGTCGAAGTGCGTGGTGCCGAGGCCGGTGATGCCGTCGACGACGAGGAGCGTGTTGGGCGCGACTTGATCGCGCAGCTTGGCGATAGCTTCGACATCGTGGCGCACGGCTGTCGAGGTCTCAGTGGCCTGCAAGTAGATCGCTCTGTGCTCGGGCTTGAACGCCGCGCGCACGGCCGCCAGGTCAAACGTCTCACCGTAGGGCGCCTTGACCACATCCGGTTGGCAGCCGAAGGCCTTTGCCAGGTCAACCCAGCGCTCGCCGAACTTGCCCGCCGTGAGCACCAGCACCTTGTCGCCCGGAGAGGTCAGGTTCGAGACGGAGGCCTCCATGGCGCCCGTGCCCGAACACGCCAGCAGCAGAACGTCGTTCTTGGTGCCTATGAAGACCTTGAGCTGGGCGAGCACCTTCTGGAAGAGAGCGCGAAACTCTGCCGTGCGGTGGTGGATGTCGGCCGCCGCCATGGCAAACTGCGCCGCCGGAAGCAGGGGTGTTGGACCCGGAGTATAAAGCCGTGTTTTGCGAATCATGATTTCCCTCCCACAGGGGTTGGAGCTAAAGATTGCCGCCGGGGGCCTTCAGCCAGGTTTGGCGCCGGGGCCTGTGCTTTGGGCGGTGGAACCACAGAATACACATTTTTGTGGTTTTTGTGAATATTTGTCTTGTGGAAATCTATTTTGCGGACTGAAAAATGGGCGGATCCCCCGATTCGGCACTTCGATGATGCTTTCCAGGTCTGTATGTGGCGTCGCGCCAGTCCAAGGTGGACTCAGGCCGATGCAACGCCAAGCCACACGCTCAATTAAAATCTGCAACTGAGGAACAAGACATGACCGAACCCGGCGCACTTGAAGCATTGATCAGCCAGCAGATTGTGACCGCCATGAAGGCCCACGATGCCGAGCGCACCGGCACGCTGCGCCTCATCAAGAATGCGCTCAAGAACAAGGCCATCGAGAAGCGCGCGCCGTTGACGCAAGCTGAGAGCGAGCAGGCGCTGGCCTCAATGATCAAGCAGCGCCGCGACTCGATCGAGCAGTTCGCGAAGGGGAACCGGCCGGATCTCGTTGCCAAGGAGGCGGCAGAGATCGTCGTCATCGAAGAGTTTCTGCCCAAGGCTCTGGATGAAGCAGGTCTAGCGAAGGTGGTGGCGGAGGCGCTCGGCGAGTTGGAAGTCACGCTGGGGCACAAGCCCACTGCCAAAGGAGATGGGCCCGGCGATGAAGGCCGTCCAGGCCAAGCTGCAGGCGGCGGGGCTGCGAGCCGATGGGCGCGTTGTTAGCGAGTTGGTGAAGAAGGTGCTCGCGGAGTAAGACGATTTAGCCTAAAGCGGAACTGCACCTCGCACGGAATCGCCGTATCTTCCCTGAAGCAACAACAAAGATTGACAAATCCTGTTACTCGGCTCACCATCAGAAACAGGAGGCGTTCCCGATGAACGTGTCACTCACACCTGAGCTGGACAAATTCATTGCCGGAAAGGTCGAATCCGGTCGCTACACATCGGCTAGCGAGGTCGTCCGCGAGGCCCTGCGCCTGCTGGAGGAGCACGACCGGGCGCGAAGCGCGCAGATTGCCGCATTCAACCAGGAACTTGGAGCAAGGCTCGCGTCGCTGGACCGCGGAGAGACATGTCGAGCCCGAAGCGCGCGCTGGAACGGCTGCATCGGAAGTCAAGGGAGCGGAGAAAGCTCAGCGCATGAGCGGGTACGTTCTCAGTACAGGGGCCGAGCTTGATCTGGACGAGATTTGGGAGTACATCGCCCAAGACAACATTGAGGCCGCAGACCGGTGGATTGAAAAGCTATTCGATGCCTTCGAGATGCTTGCTCAAGCTCCCGGTATGGGGCACAAACGTCAGGACTTAACTACCCTACCTGTCCTCTTCTGGCCGGTGGGCGCATATATGGTGATCTACCGAACGCAGCGGGATCGGGTCGAAATCGTTGCCGTGACCCAAGGCGCCTGGGATATTCCGTCGTTCCTGCATCGGCGCACCCGGTAACGGGCACGCGGCGCACCCCTCCTTCCGAAACAAGTCCTCTGCCCAACCCGAAACTAATCTCGCCAATCAGGGTCAGATTGATCAGCCCTCCCCATGGGCTGCCGGGATCGCTACGGCTTGGACACGCCGGAGATCGGCAGATCGGCCGGGGACGGGCCGGGGCCCTGCACGGCTTCGCGCGCCCTCTGTCCCGCGCGCTCAGGCCGGAGCGGAAAGTGAGGGATCATGGAGTCCCGAACAGATTTGTGCGTCTCTTGCGCTGCTTGCTTTCCCCGAGTTTCGACGAACGTTTCTTTGTTGCCATTTCTCAGAGAAGATTCCGCAGGGCTTTTCAGAGAGAATTCCCCGCTGCGTGCTGCTCGCCCGATTCCGCTGGTGGTCGCGGCCGTCGTAGCCGCGTTGGCGCTGGCATTCGCGCCGACGCACGTCGCGGCGCAGCAAGCGTACCCGTCGTATCCACAAGCGCCCACTCCGGCAGCGCCCTACGGCGCTAACGGCAATCCCTACTCGAGCAATCCGTACTCCGGCAGTCCCTACGCGGGCCAAACCGCTCAGCCCACGCCGCAATACGGCTACGGCCAGCCGCAGTATCCGCAGCCTGCGTATCAGCAGCCACAGTATCCCCCGCAGTACCAGCAGCCGCAGTACGCGCCGCAGCAGCCTTATCCGAATGCGGATCAGCAACCTTACGCGCAGCAGCCCTACGCCGCTTCGCCTTATCCGCAGCCGGATTTGAGTCAGCCGTCCGCGCCCGTGCAGGCTCTCAGCGCGCAGGATCTTGAGCAGCTTCTCGCGCCTATCGCCCTCTATCCCGATGCGCTGCTGGCGCAGATTCTCACGGCCTCGACCTATCCGGCGCAGGTGGCCGTTGCCGATCAGTGGCTGCAGCAGATGCGCGCGCAGGGCTATGGCTCTCCCGATCAGATTGCCGCCGGCGCTCAGGCGCAGACCACGTGGGACCCAAGCGTCAAGGCGCTCACCGCCTTTCCTGACGTGCTGGACATGATGGACCACAACCTGGAGTGGACCACGAACCTCGGCAATGCTTACTACAACCAGCCGCAGGACGTGATGCAGACCATCCAGGTGCTGCGCGGTAGCGCGGAGCAGGCCGGCAACCTCGAGAGCACGCCTCAGGAAGAGGTGAACAACGACCAGGGCTACATCGATCTCGCTCCGACGAACCCGCAGGAGGTCTGCGTACCGACCTACGATCCGTGGGGCGTCTATGGGCAGCCCATTTCGCCTTACCCGGGATTCTCGTTCACCGGCGCGCTGGACAACTTCTTCGGCGACGCTCCCATTCAGTACGGACTCAGCTTCGCTCTTGGAGCCTTCGATCGCATGCCCTTTGGCTGGCTCTCCTGGGGCCTCGACTGGCTGCGGCAAGGCGTGCTCTTCGACCACGCCGGCTATTTCACGCGCAGTGACACGGTCGCCGATTGGGGCTTGCCCCGCGGCGGGCCACGCGCCTACTACGGCAGGAGAGGCGACGGCCAGTACCGGTCGTGGGGCACGCAACGGGGCGGCGAGCGGCAGGGCTACAACAACCAGCGCGGCGAAAACCAACGCGGCGGATGGTCGAATAACCGCGGGCCAGGGCAGTCGTTCGTGAGGCCTGCCGAGCGATTCCCCGAACCCGGCCGCCTGAACAGCGGCAACAACTTCAATCGCGGCTTCCAGCAGAGCTACAACCGCGGCTTCCAGCAGCCGTCCTACGGCACCACCCATCCCGCGCTGCCCACGCAGCCGATGGGTAACCGCCCTGGGCAGCAGTCTTATTTGCGCACTGTCCCGCAGCAGAACTACGGCTATCGCCCGCAGACCTACCCGAACCGCGCACCGGCGTACACGAATCCGGGCTATTCGAGCAGGCCGCAGAGCTATAGCAATCCGGGCTACCGGTACGGCTACACGGGGCAGACAACAAACACCTACCCCGGGAACGGCTACTCCCGGAACAGCTATTCCGCGCCGCAGCCCTATGCCACTCGACCCGGCTTCACCTATTCGAACCCATCCAGTTCGTATCGCGCTCCGCAGTCGAACAACTCCCGCGGGTTTTCGTCACGCGGGTTTTCGAACCGCTCCTATGAGAACTACGGCAACACGATGACGCGCAACGAGCACTCAGGCGGATTCCATCTTTTCGGTGGTGGGCAACCGAAGTCTTTCAGCAGCCCGCGCGCGCCGTCGTACTCCTACAAGGCGCCGAAGAGCTTTGGAGGCGGACACCAGAGCTTCGGAGGTGGACACCAGAGCTTTGGAGGCGGACACCAGAGCTTCGGCGGCGGGCACATGAGCGCGCCCAAGGTGAGCCACTCCAGCGGTGGCGGCGGCGGCCACAGACACTTCTGAGTCTTGCGCCCGCTGAAGCGGGCTGGCGAAGGCAGAGACCCTAGCGAGCAAAGGCGGGTGGGCTGGATCCCGCGACCCCCCGCCCTAGAAGCAGTCTCACAGATGCCTCAAGAGGATTAACCCGCATTTCTCACACGCCGTGATTTCTGGATCGAGCGGTGCGTTGGTTTGATCTCTGGGCAGTGATTTTCCCCGTGACAGCGACGGAGCGAGGTGCGTTGCGGGGGAGCGAAGAACTGGCTTGTGGTGGGGCGCAGGTTTTAGGCAAGGCGCCGCTCAGCCGGGCAGTGCGGCGGGCAGGGAAAAGGATCGGTTGTCTGGCGGTGCAGGTTTAGTCGCGCTCAACAGCGCAGGGCGTGGAAGGCGGCGGCGTAAATATCTTTCCAGGGATAGGCCGAGCTCATCTGGAGCAGGACGCGGCGCACGCTGATGCGCACGATGGCGCCGATCTTGAACAGCTTCGAGCGGATGGTATCGACCTGCGCCTGGGCCCATTCGGTACCCTTCAGGCCCAGCCGCCTGAGCGCCTCGACCAGCGTGTAGGCCAGCGCGGAGAAGTAGAGGCGCAACTGGTTGCCGCGCATCTCGTCGGTGGAGAGCCGGTCGGCGAACAGGCACATCTGCTCCTTGATGCGGTTCTCCATCTCGCCGCGGGCGCAGTAGAACTTCTCGTATAAGTTCTGCGCGGCCCACTGCTGTTCCGTTAAGGAAGTGACCACGAAGCGCGGGTTCTCGCCCTTGTCCAGATACTCGGCCTTGGCCACCACGCGGCGGGCCCGCGACCAGCTCTTGCGTGTCTTATAGGAGAACTCAGCGAAGACGCGGGCGGCCTTGCCTTGGGCCTGGTGCTGGAGGTGAGCCTGGTGTATCTGGGCGCCGATGATCCTGCTCAACCGCTGGTTGCGGGCCAGGCCGAAGACGTAATCGATGTGGTTGGCCTCGCACCAGCCCATCAGTTCTTCGCGGCAGAAGCCGCTGTCACCGCGCAACACGATCCTCACCTCGGGCCAGCGCTCACGCAACTGCGCCACGATGCGCTTCACCTCTTCGACCGAACCTGCAGCCGCGTCCTGGTTAGCCGGCCGCAGCCGCGCGCACAACAGTTGATCGCCGGCGAAGATGTACAGCGGCAAGTAGCAATAGCTGTCGTAGTAGCCGTGGAAGAAGCGCTGCGGCTGATGGCCGTACAGCGGGATGTCGGTCGCGTCCAGGTCGAGCACGATCTCGGTGGGCGGCGCCTCATGCGACTCGATGAAAAGATCCGCCAGCAGTTGGTCCAGGGCCTCGGCCGAGTAGCCGACCTTGTGGTAGCGTCCCGTGCGGCCGACCAGTTCCAGCCGGTTCAGCGTGCTCTTACCGGCCAGCGGCTCGTCCAGATTCCGCTTGCCGCTCAGCAGCGCCAGCAGCGGATCGCGGCGCAACTGCTCGTGATCGTTGAGGTCTTCATAACCCAGCGCCAGCCCGTAGATGCGCTGCGAAAGCATCTCCCCAAGCTGGTGTTCCACCAACTCCTGATTGCGCCCGTCCGTGAAGCAGCCGGCCAGACGGCTCAGCAGGTTGATCTTCCGCTCGGTCTCCCGCAACAGCAGCGCCCCGCCATCGCTGGAGACCTGGCCGGCGCTAAACCCGGCTTCCACGCGACGCGAAAAATGGGGTGCAAACGAGAACGCTTCTTGATTACACTCTGTCATCAGAAAGGCCGCCTTTCCTCGGCTACAACTACGCTTCGTCAACGCAGTTATGCCATGAAAAGACGGCCTTTCCAACTCTTTTCCTATCCCCGCTCACCGCAATCACCAATGCACCCGTGAGAAATACGGGTTAACGTGCAGCCGAGTTGAACCATGCCAAGGAAGTTGACGGCGTGGCGTTCCCAGCGGCTGCTGATGCGGCGGAAGTTTTTCAGCCATGCGAACAGACGCTCCACTTTCCAGCGCCGTAGATATCGCCGCAGAGGGCGTCCATCCTGGGTTCGCTTTCGCCGGCGGCGGTTGGGCGCAATCAGCTCGACCCCTTGCTCCTGGCGCAGCCGCTCGTCCAGTCGGTCGCTGTCATAGGCGCGGTCACCGATCATGCGCTTGGGCAGAGCGCTTACGTGGCGTTGGCGCAACGTGTCTTCGACTAGCGTGGACTCATTCGGCGAAGCGCTTGTAAGCCCGACGGCGACAGGAAGACCATGGCGGTCTGCGACTGCCATGATCTTGCTCCCTTTGCCGCAGCGCGTTGGACCAATGCGATCGCCCCCTTTTTTGCCCCGATGAACGAGGCGTCGATGAAAGTCTCGTCCAACCCCAACTCCCCGCGCGCCAGCAGGTCTTCGCACAGCGCCCATAACAGGCCATCCAGCACGCCCGAGCGTTGCCACTGCTGGAAGCGCCGATGACAGGTCTGATAGGAGCCGTATCGCGCTGGCAAATCCTGCCACGGTGCGCCGGTGCGCAGAATCCACAACACGCCGTTCAACACCGGCCGGGCATCGCACCAGCGCCCGCCGCGCCCATCCCGCCGTTGCCGTTGCTGTTGATCCCGCTCAATAAAGGCACGGACATATTCCCACTGCACATCACTCAGATCAGCCATGCCTCTGATTTGCTTCAACTTCCCTCAAAAAGCAAGAGGTGACTCTCAAGATGCGTTGGCGAGATAGGTTCTAGCGGAGCTAGGACGGGGCACCCCGCTGACTCGCTAGCTCTTTCTGCCGGTCCTGATCCTTCGCGGGTGCGCTTCATGCAGTTCGCGGTGCAACTCTTTCACCTTGGCTTTGGCTTTTTCGAGTGCTCTTCTGCCGGCTGAGGTGATGCGGTAGAGCCGCCGCGCGCGCCCACCAACTTGTCCGGGAAGGGTTTTGACCAGGCCCGCGCGCTCCAGCCCGTGGAGCAGCGGATAGAGCGTACCCGGCCCGATGCGGTATCCATGACGCGCGAGCTCCTCCATCATCGCCAGCCCGAAGATCGGCTCGCGGCATGCGTGCAGGAGCACGTGAATGCGAATCAGGCCGAAAAAAAGCTCCTGCTTGTGATTCTTCACAGGAAACACTATACCGCCATTTATACGATATTGCCTTGACTATTATCGAAGTTCGATATAAGGTGTGGCGCAGATGGTTCTTTTGGCGAAGCATTCTTTCCCTGCCCGAAGGAAATTCCCGATGCAGCCTAGCGGCAGGTTCCTACAATTGGCGCTGCTGGTGTTCTGCGCTCTGGCGGTTCCGCGCCTGTGCGCGCAGGGCCCGCCCTACCAAACTGACGATCCGGTTCCGGTCGATCTGCACCACTACGAGTTCTACATCTTCGGCAGCGCCGACGGCACTCCGGTGGAGATGGACTCCGCCGGTCCCGCGTTCGAGTTCAACTGGGGCGCCATTCCCAGGGTCCAGATTCACGCCATCCTGCCCTGGGGCGTCGTGGCGCCGTTGAATCATCCTGTTTATGCTCCTTCCGGCGCCGGGCCCGATGAGTTTGGCCTGACAGACATGGAGGTTGGCGTCAAGATTGCCTTCATCAAAGAGACCAAACACTTCCCGCAAATCGGCAGCTTCACCATGTTCGAAATGCCCACCGGCAATGCGGACAAAGGCCTGGGCGTGGGCAGAGTCTGGTACAAGCTGCCCATCTGGCTGCAAAAGAATTCCGGCAAATGGCTTTTTGACGGCGGCGGCGGCTACGAAGTGGTCCCGCAGACCGGCTTCCGCAACTTTCCCTACACGGGCTGGCTGATCAAGCGTGAGCTGAGTGAGCAGTGGGAGCTCGGCGCCGAGGTGTTTGCCCACGGCAGCGAGGGCTCGGCCCCCGCACAGACACAGGCTTCTACCATGATCGACGTCGGCGGCTACTACCACTTCAAGCACAATCCCAACGAGCAGTTTTTGTTCTGCTATGGTCACTCGGTGGCCGGACAAACCGAGAACTACGCCTACGCCGGCATGTATTGGACCTGGGGAAAAGACGCGAAGAGCGCTTCGCCGGACGACAAGAAGGGATCGGCGGGCGCGGCGCTCTTCCCATTGCCGCCAAACAGAAACGGCTTCTGACGGCGCGGTCCGATCCCAGGTCTCACAGTCGAGACCCTTCGGCAAGCTCAGGGCAGGCTCCGGGCACCCCGCACAGAAAGGAAGGTGTGAATGGAAATCACCGCACGCAGTCTCTGGACCCTCATTCACGGAATGGGCTTCGGCGCGCTCTATCTGATGGCCTGCTCCGGCGCGCTCGTCGAGCTCTACCGCCGCTACTGCTCGCCGCATGGTCCGGAAATCAAGCTCGAGGACGAAAGGTTCCTCCGGATCTACCTCTCTGCGATGGCCGTGCTGGCCTGGCTCGCCGTGCTCACCGGCGCTTACATCATCTATCCCTGGTATCGCGCCGTCCCGCCGTCGGGCGCCGCGAGCCTGGCCGCATTTCCGCAGCGCCTGCTGCTGTCGAGCCCCACCACGAGCGGCTGGCACTCCATTGGCATGGAGTGGAAGGAGCACGTAGCCTGGCTCGCGCCTATCTCGATCACCATGGCTGCCGGGGTTTTCTCCCAGTACGGACGAAATCTGAGAGTCCAACCTGGAGTTCGAGCCGCGGTTCTCGGCTTCGTTTGGATCTCGCTTCTTGCCGCCGGCATTGCCGGCTTTTTTGGCGCCATGCTCAACAAGAACGCGCCCGTCGAGGGCGGACCAACGATCCAAATCGTGCAAGGAGGACAAAAATGAGCGCTCACAGCCCGTCGACGCCCGCCAACGCACGCGCCTTTCCCAACGGCGGTGGTGCTGCCGCAATTCTGGCGGCTGGCATCGGTTCGTTCCTGCTAGCGGTCTTCGCCATCATGGGCGATCAATCCGCGTTCTTCAAGAAGGTGTTTATCTTCTACACACCCACCGGTCCGCTCTCTGGCGTGACCACCTGCGCCATTGTTGTCTGGCTTGCCGCCTGGGCCTTCTTGCATGCGCGCTGGCGCGAGCGGAACGTCGCGCTCGCGCGGGTCAGTGCGATCGCGTTCATTCTGCTCTTCCTCGGCCTGCTGCTCACCTTCCCGCCGCTGGCCGATCTGTTCTAGGCGCGCGGCGCGCACCCCGTCCGGCATCGGCACAAAGAGCCTCGAGCACAAAACAACGCCGGCGCCGGCAAGAAGCCAGCCCCGGTGGATCAGTGATTCTGTGTCCTGGTTACTGCCAAGCGGCCGTTGTAAAGTCGGTGAAGTTGAAGCCGTCAATGTGACGAGCCAAAAGCACCACTTGTCCTGTAGTCGGGTTCTTCAGCAACAGGCCTACCACGCGAACATTGGCGCCGTCGTCCAGGTCATGGAAGGCTCCAAAGCCGTAGCGGAAGTCGGAGCCTGCTCCCAGATAAACCGTGATCGGGTTGGGGATCAGTACCCCGGCAAAGCCATTCACCTGCATCTGGAAGGAGCCGTTAGCCGCGCTCTGGCTGCCCTTCACAATGGTGCCGTTAAAGCCCCAGTTGCGCAGGTGGATGCGTTTCACAGTAACGTCGGACGCATTGGCCGCCCCGGCCGCCGGTCCGCCGACGGCAACGGCCTGGCCAGCCGTTAGCGCGCTCGAGTTGAAGAGGAATTGTGTGAGCGGATTGTGCATCCAGTAGATGAAGTACTTTTCGTTGCCGCCCAGACTCACATGCGCGATCTGGCCGAGCGTTAGGCCCGTATTGGTGGGCTCAAGCCCACGCACATACAGGTCGAAACTGGTAGCCGCGCCGGTCGCGGGCGGCGGGGGCGTGACATACGTGATCTGCCCCGTTGCGTAGAAACCGGAATCTGTAAGGATTGCCACCTCGTCGGCATCCAGGGTCTGGTCAGCCGGGTCAAGCTTGCCTGAAACCTGCACGATGGCGTTAGTGCCGTCGGTGGCCAGGGCAGCCAAGCTGGCGTCGCCGTCCCACTCCGTCTGCCCATTCACGTCGACGGTGAAGTTCTCGCCGTGCGGTCCCTGGACGACAAACGACTGCCCGGTCTGGTTCACACTCACCACGCCGGCGATGAACTCGTCGATGTAGCCGCCATTGTCAGTGTTGGCCACCGCGCGAACATCGAATGTCGGGTTGACGTTGCCGGTAATCGCGCCGCCGCTCACCTGGATCGACTGGGCCAAATCGAAGTCAACGCGCAGGCCCACCGGGGAAGCGCCATGCACCACTTTCAACGGCTTGTTCAGCGTGATAGTCACCGTGGCCGGGCTGATGCTGGCCGTCATGGTGGCGATGGTGGGTGCGCCGCTGCCCGTGTTCAAGTAGCCGATGGTCCCGGTTGAGTTCAGCGTAATCTTCACGCTGCCATACGTCCCCACGGGGACGTCATTCATGTCCAACAGGGTTTGCAGACCGTTGAACCGCGCAAAGTCGACGGTCGGGGTGCCACTGATCATCGATACCGAAGATCCGCTGCTCGTTGGCGTTGGGATTAATTCGGCACTTTCGAGCTGTATTTGAAACGAGGTAACTGCGGCCAAAGGCGTAGGCGCGTCGGTGCCGACCACGAAGGTCGAGCCCGTGACCGCGTTGGACTGGGTTCCAGTGATATTCATTGATCCGCTGCTGCAGCCCGCAACCACCAGCGCGGCAGTGGCGAGTGGAATCAGGGCTAGCCTCAATAGCTTTTCGCGTGTTTGGGGGGACATATTGGGTACGTCGCTTTCTGCGGGCTGCCGTAGCTTATATAGAGCGAACGCTGAGTGAGCTCGTCTTTCTGGCCTCTCTCCCGGGAACGCCGCCCAAGCTGCGAGCCTTTGCCTGAATTTAACAAATACGAGTTTGCAAGGACTCTCGAATTTCTGGGCAGGTAAAAATAAGCCGCTCCAAGGCGCGCTCACGCACGGAGCCATCGCCAAAATTGACATCCAGTGGCGAACGAGAGTTCAAGTCGCCGGCTGCCGTCGAATCAATTAGACACAAAGCGATTCGCAGAAGTTGTGGGGGGATTCAAAAAAAGTTTGAGGGAAACTGCGGAATTTTCCGGCTGGGGCATTACCGCAGTAACGATGTTTGCTTCAGCACAGGTAAACTTCGGCGCCGCTTTGCGTCGGCCGCGGTCAATCGATCTTTCTAAGCCATAGATTGCGGAAGGAAACCTTGCACGGCGTGCCCTCGATCCGCAAGCCGACCAGCCCGGGTACGTTGTTGGTTGAGTTTGGATCGTCGTCCACCAAGACGGCCATTAACCGGCCATTCAAAATGTGCAGGATCACGCCTCCCCGCGCGATGATCGTGTACTGGTTCCATTCGCCGTCCTTGACATAGGTTCCCAACTGCGCGCGGTCGCCGATCGTGCCCACCAGCCGCGGGAACTTGCCCGGATCAGACTCCACCACCTGTCCGCGCCAAGCGATGATGCCCAGCGAGGTGTTTTGCGAGTAGAGCTGCCCGCTGTATTGCTTCGCCCGCTCGTTCACGGGAAACCAGAAGTCGGCCTGCGGCCCGATCATGACCCAGCGCGGATCGAGCGGTGGTTCTCCCGGCCCGGCGACGCGGCCCGGCGGGATTCCTGTGCTGCTGCGGTACTGCACGCCGCTGCCTCCGCCCCACTCCACCTTGATCTCCAGCTTCAAGTCGAAATCCTTAGCAGCGATGCCGTGGTACACCAGAAACGTATTGCCTGCGTTTTTCTCCTTGGTCGAGACGCCTACGATCACGCCGTCTTCGATGCTCCACACGCCGGGGCGGCCATCCCAACCTGTCAACGTCCGGCCGTCGAAGAACGAAACGTAGCCCGTGTGATCGGCAAAGTCCAGCGGGTCCGGTTCGATGAAAATGCCATTTCGCTGGCCCGAGATATTCGGCTTTACGTTCCGCAAATCGGACTGATTCTGCGTCGGCGCCGCGTTTGGCTGGCTCTGGGTTTGGCCGGATTGCTCCTGTGCAACACCCGGCCGGCTCTGCGCCATCGTGCATGGCACGCCGGCGAGCGTGAACGCCAGCACCGGCAGCGCAGCCCGCGCCCCTGCCCGACTCAACCGTGATCTTCTTCGCATGGATTCCTTCAGAACACTTCCGACCGCACGACCTCCGCAATCGGCGTATGTTTCAGCAGGCCCAGCTCGCCGGCCAGCCGCTCCAGCTTGGCGCGAGTGGCCGCTGCGGGAGGCACCAGCGGTAGGCGCAGATGTTCGCCGCACCGCCCCATCAGGCTCAGCACGGTCTTCACCGGCCCCGGATTCGACTCCCAGAAATTTGCCTCAAACAACCGCGCAAAGCGCCGGTCCAACTCCCGCGCCTCTTCCCAACGATTCTCGAGTGCGGCGCGGATCATGCGTGTCACCTCCGCCGGAACCTCGTTCGACGCAACGCTGATCAGACCGTGCGCGCCCACGGCGATGGCCCCCAGCGCGAGGTTGTCGTCGCCCGAAAAGATCTTGAAGCCCCGCGGCATGATGTGCGCGAGCTCGGCGAACTGCGTCAGCTTGCCGCTCGCCTCCTTGATCGCCTCGATGTTCCTGGCCGACGCGGCCAGCCGCGCCACCGTCTCCGGCTCCAGGTTCGCCGCCGTCCGTCCCGGCACGTTGTACACACAAACAGGGAGCGGATCCACCTCCCGCGCCAGCGCCAGGAAGTGCTGGAACTGCCCCTCCTGCGTGGGCTTGTTGTAATAGGGATTGGCCGAGAGTACCGCCGCCACACCTGGTATACGCCGCAGATGTCCGGCCAGTCGCACGAGCACGCGCGTGGAATTATGCGTGCAGCCGGCCCACACCGGAACCCGCCCGGCCGCTGCGTCGATCACCAGCCGCACCGTGCGCAGCCACTCTTCTTCGTCCAGCGTCGCCGCTTCGCCGGTCGACCCGCACGCTACCAGGAAGTCGATTCCCGACTCGATCTGCCAATTGACCAGCGACCACAGCGCCGGCTCATCGACCGATCCATCCGCCCGGAAGGGCGTCACAATCGCAGTACCACAGCCTGTCGTTTCCATAACAAGAGAAGTTTATACCGAATGGGTCTGCACCGACGTTAATGAGCGGTGCACAACGCGAGCAGGACGCGGGGAATTCCAAGCCTCAAAATCGAGATCCAAGGCACGGATCTGGGGGCAATGAGATGTGGGGCGTACGCCAGGATTTGCGGCATCGGGTATTACTTGCTGAACCCACTGCAAGCGCCGCCGGATGATGAGCCGTCGGGAAATTGGGCCATCATACTCATGCTGCCGGCGCCGGCAGCGTCCGGCGTGAGGATCAGAAAACGGTCAAGCAGAGGCGCGGTTGGGGGAAGCATGCGCCAACGATCCGCCGGCGTCTGGATGTAAATCACCGAAGCAGCATAGGGCTCTCTCAAGTCCTGCTCACTTGGAACGGAATGGTCGACGATCAGAATGGCTCTTGCCCACGGCCCGTTCTGGTTGCGCAACGCCCCGCCATTCTCGCTGATCGAGCCCGTTAACCCCTGCTGAAGAAGAAGGGCCATCTCGGCCTCATTTGGGCACTGTTCTAGCCCGCCCCGGAGAGCACTGACTGCAAGGGGCGGGAGCCCAGGACGCTTCTCGCAGTGCAAAGGCTCCGGCCCATGAATCCAATCGAAGCAAATGACTGCAAGCTTCTCTTCAACCCAGCCCTGTTTGACAGCCAGCGCTCGCCAGGTAGCTGCATCTCCGTCCGGCTGCGCAGGTATTTCATTGTTTTCTGCCATCTCGGCGATTCGTTCGCTCGCCTCGCCGGAGCCGCGCGAGGATGCGATTCGATAAAACCGCAACGCCTCCAATGGGTCTTTGGGTACGGGCAATTTGCTCTGCTGGCGGTAGATTAAACCGAGCAGCAATGCGGAGCCAACGTCGCCACCTTCCGCGAGGCGTCTTAGCTCCGGTAGCGCCTTATCCACATTCCCTTGCCACAGTGGCATTAGGGCAGCCGTTATTTCGGGAGTATCGGGCGTGCCTGCGAGTGAAAGGACTGGCGCACGGTACTCCTTTGCGTGCGGGTCGTAGCTGGCGCCATCTTGGGCCGCGCACGCCAAGGCCGCATACGCAAGCAACAAGGGAATCATCGTGGCGTGAGAGAGACCAATGCACAGCCTGTCTGCAGTTGTGTCCACGAGGATCGGGAACCTCCGCGAAAGGGACTTCACCTGACAGATTACTAGAGGCCATTTGCTACAGCTGGTCAAAGACCTCGCAAAACTCCCAGGCACCGGATTTGCCCGCCAGCCACTCCTCGCCGCGCATCGCTCCTGGCGCAAACCCACTCCGCCGCTGCACGTCGTGGCGCAGCTCCAGGGTGTTCTGATCTCTCACGCTATGCTCACTGTGTTCGCTCTTGACATCGGCCAATTGATTCGACTTACTGGGAATATTCGAAGGCAATCCGGACCTTGTGGATGGCGTCGTTGAGTATTTACGACGTAGCTGAAGGCCCGTTGACGTCGCGTCTTTGCTTTCCGAAGACAGGGTTCCCCAAAGCGCTTTAGGCGCATACGATTGGTTGAGACGTAACACTTATTGGTTATTGATCCGGCTCAAGGCCGCGGATGTAATGCGCAGTGCGACTCCAGAGCAGTGCCTATCATGGAGTCCAAAACCTGAGATCGACACAAACCTTTGTACGAAGCCCGCAGACAGATCTTCGCCTGGGGGTTGAACTGCTGAAATCCAGACCGTTGTGGGACTGCCCGCAGGCAGGACCATAGGTTCTCGTCGTGCTCCAGCGCAGTGGATCGCCGAGCACCGGTGACGAAGTGGCTAACGTGCTGGTTTGCAAGGCCAGTATGCGCAGGTTCGACTCCTGCCCGGTGCTCCAAACCCTTGATGCCTTGCCTAGCCGCGCGCCGGAGCACAGCGTTGGCAAAACCCTACAATTGATCGAAGATCTCGCGGAACTCCCACGCTCCTTGCTTGCCCGCCAGCCACTCGGCGCCGCGCACCGCGCCCTGCGCGAACCCGCGCCGGCTCTGCGCGTCGTGGCGCAGCTCCAGAGTGTCGTGATCGCTCACGGCTCGCACGATGTGCTCGCCCTTGGCGTCGCCCACGCGATACGACTCGATGGGAACGTCGATCCCCGGCCGCACCGACGAAATGATCTCCTTGAGCGTCAGCGCCGTGCCCGAGGGCGCGTCGATCTTCGACGTGTGGTGTGTCTCGTCGATGGAGAACTTGTATCCGTCAAGCTTCGCCAGCTCCGCAGTGAGCCGGAAGAGCTTCTGCACGCCGATGGAGAAGTTGGTGCCGTAGAGCAGGCCGCCGCCACGCTGCATGGCCAGCGCCTTCATCTCGGCGAGCTTCGCGTACCATCCGGTTGTGCCCACCACGATGCGCCCGCCGAGCGCGAGCACGGCGCGCATGTTTTCGACGGCCGCTTCAGGAGCCGTAAAGTCGACCACCACATCCACGCCAGCCAGGTTCGGCGCCGTGAGCGCCGAGGCGTGTTCGTTCTCGTTGATGTCGAGCGCGCGCACGCCGTGGCCCCGCTCCCGCGCCACCTCTGCCACCAGGCTGCCGGTCTTTCCTTTGCCAAGCACGAGAATCAGCATGTTTAGCTCCTAGCCGCCAGCTTCTAGCTACTAGCTCAAAAACAACCGGCGATAAGCGTTTTGCGTTCCCCGCCCCTGCCAGATCCACCGCGGTCAACGAAAATGCTGCCTGCCGCAAGGCAAAGCCAAAAGCTAGGAGCTGGGAGCTAGAAGCTGCTTTCTCGCTTCCACGTCGAAGATCGCCGGGTCTGGATTCTGGAAGAATGCGGCATGCAGCGACCGCACCGCCTCATCGGCGTCGTCCTCTTCGATCATGAAGCTCATATTGATCTCGCTCGCCCCCTGCGAGATCATGCGAACGTTGATGTGCCGGATGGCCGCGAACACCTGCGCAGCGATGCCGTTCTGCCCGCGAATATCCTCGCCCACCATGCAGATCAGCGCCTTCTTGCCCTCGTATTTCACATCCGCCAGCGTGCTCAGGTCGGCGGCGATCTGGGGAAGGCTCGCATTCGAGTCCACGGTCAGCGAAACGGAAACCTCGCTTGTAGAAACCATGTCCACCGGGCACTTGTGCTTGTCGAAGATGGCGAACATCCGGCTCATGTAGCCGTGCGTCATCAACATGCGGCTGGCCACGATGTCGATGATGCTCAGCTTCTTTTTCACGGCGATCGACTTGAACGGGCTGTTGCAGTGCGGCGCCACGGAGATGATGCGCGTTCCCTCGCACGCGGCATTGCGGCTGTTCAGCACCGACACCGGAATGCTTTTCCTCACCGCCGGCAGAATGGTGGCCGGATGCAGCACCTTGGCGCCGAAGTAGGCCAGCTCCGCCGCCTCCTCAAAGCTGATCACTTTCACGCGCAGCGCGTCGGGACACACGCGCGGATCGGCGGTCATGATGCCGTCCACATCGGTCCAGATCTCGATGGCCTCCGCATTGAGCGCACCGCCCACCAGCGCCGCGGTGTAGTCGGAGCCGCCGCGCCCCAGCGTCGTCGTCAATCCCGCCTCGTTCGAGGCAATGAATCCGCCCATCACCGGCACTTTGCCCTCACGGACGAGCGGCATCAGCTTCTCCGGCGCGCGCTTTTCAATGATGTCGTCGAGTGGAGCCGCCTTCTGGAACTCCGAGTCGGTGATGATGATCTCGCGCGCGTCCACGTGCGCCGCGTCGATGCCGCGCTCGCGGAAGGCCGCAGTCACCATGCGGCTCGACAGGCGCTCGCCGTAGCTCACAATCAGAGCCGAGATGCGTGGCGTGAGTTCCAGAATCGCCGACACTCCGCGCAGTACCTCGTCGAGCGCGTCGAACTTCTCATCGATCAGTCGAATAAGCGCGGCGCTCGCTGCCTTATGCTTCACCAGCTCGGCCGCGGTGTCGCGATGCCGCGCCCTGAGCCGCGAGCTGATGGCCAACGCGCCGGTGCGGTCGCCCTCCGAAGCCGCCGCGGCCGCGCGCAGCAACTGGTCGGTCACCTTGGCCATGGCGCTCACCACCACCACGGGGCTTTTACCGTTGGCCACGCGCCCGGCCACAATCGCCGCTGTGCGCCCAATGGCCGCCGGATCCTCCACCGACGTGCCGCCAAATTTCATCACTACCAAACTCATGATTCGTTCCAATGTTGTTGCGCGAACGACCGATCCGCTCTTAGCTCTCAGCTTTCAGCTTCCGGCGGCTTTTCAGCCCCGCGATGCCGCAGCCACCGCTGTTGGCTCCAGCTTGCCCAGGCTGGCCAGCATCTCGGCGTTCAGAATTGTCGCCCCGGCCGCGCCGCGCACGGTGTTGTGCGAGAGCAGCACAAATTTCCAGTCCAGCACGTTGCACGGGCGCAGCCGTCCCACCGTCACCGTCATGCCCTTGCCGCGATTGCGGTCCAGCCGCGGCTGTGGACGATCGTTCTGCTCCACCCACTCGATCGGCTGCTCCGGCGCGGACGGCAATCCCAGCCCGGCAAGCGGCTTGAACTCCGCCCACGCCGCCAGAATCTCCTCGCGCTTTGCCGGCCGTCCCAGCTTGTTTCCCAGCTTGATCGACACGCACTCGGTGTGCCCGTCCACGACAGGCACGCGATTGCAGTGCGCGGTCATCTTCGCGGCCAGCGGTGTCACCGCATGGCCTTCCAGCGTGCCCAGCAGTTTCAGCGTCTCCGCTCTCCATCTTTTCTTCTTCGCTGGCGATGAACGGAATCACGTTGTCCAAAATGTCCATCGAGGCGACGCCGGGATAGCCCGCGCCCGAGACCGCCTGCATCGTCGTCACGAAGATCTGCTCGATGCCGAACCGCTGCTCGATCGGCTTGAGCGCCAGCACCAGCCCCATCGCCGAGCAATTCGAATTGGTCACGATGAACCCGCCCGACTCCTTCCGCCACGGCTGCTCCTCGATCAGGTGCAGGTGACCGGCATTCACCTCGGGCAGCACCAGCGGCACGTTGGGAGCCATGCGGAAGGCGCTCGAGTTGGAGATGACGGCGCAACCTGCCGCGGCAAACTTCGGCTCCATCTCGCGCGCAATGGCCGCGTCCACGCTGGCGAAGATGATCTTCGGCGCGGCATCAGGCTCCGCCGGCGACACGATCATCTTGGCGATTCGCTCCGGCAGAGGCGTGTCCAGCCGCCACTTGGCGGCTTCGCCGTAAGGCTTTCCACTTGACCGGTCGCTGGCCGCAAGCCAGGCGACCTCGAACCAGGGATGGTTTTCGAGCAATTGAATGTAGCGTTGGCCGACCATGCCGGTCGCGCCCAGGATGCCGACGGGGTATCTGTTTTTCATGGCCTTGACTTATTCCAGTGTACAAGAGGGGAAGTTTGCCCGCAGCGACGAAGAGCACTGCCTCACCGATGCAGGCGCTTGCCGTCGGGGACGCCAAAGACGACGAACGCCCCCCACGCTTTCGGATCCGGATTGCGGCTCCGTTCGGCGAGCATGGCCTTTCTCAATGCCTCCGCCGGAAGGCAGGCGTGAACAGTGCTGCATGCCGCCATCCCCCGCACAAAATCCTGCATCAGCTCCGACGTAGCCTTGTCGTCGACGTTCCAAAGACTCATGACAACCCAGCGCGCACCGGCCAGCGTGAAAGCCCGGCCCACCCCAATCACTCCGGCCGCATGAATGCCACCCAACCCGGTCTGACACGCGCTCAGCACAGCAAGATCTGTCTTGCTTAGATCCAAACCCTGGATCTCTTTCGCGGACCAACGGCCTGACGCGTCGGGTGCGCCTGCCAGCGCCAGAAACCCCGACAACGGATCGTCGGGCATCGCCGCTCCGTGTGTCGCAATGTAGATCGCATCGGCCGACTTCGCCCGCGATTCAACAACCTCCTTCGATGCATCGTTGCCGATAAGCGGTTTCGTCTGCATGATCGACGCGACGGCCTTCGCTTCTTCCTCCGCGCCCGGCAATGGCGGCAGATAAAACCCATCCGCGCTCTGAAACGCCGGGTTCCCCACGACCAGCGGAGATTCGAACGTGAATTTCATCCCTCCATCCCACGCTTGAACCCGCAATGCGTCATCGTCCTCCGATTCCCCAATATCCTGGATATTCCGGGCAATCCAGAAAGTGGTTGTGTCGATGAGGCGGGATCCGTCTGCTCCCCGCAAAAGCGGAAATGGAACTTCTGCAATCGCCAACTGCGGCACTACAATCACGTCGTTGAATCGGTGGATCGGCTGCCAAAAGGCCCTGGGCATCAGAATGTCTGACAAATCGGAAAGAGCTTCATCCATCGAAATCGCCGGCCCAGCATCTTCGTCTGCGACGAATCCCCGTGCAGAATCGGAGCGACCCTGCAGGTTCAGCCGGAGCGAGCGGTCAAGCGCCCGAATAGCCTCGCTTAGCTTTTCCGGCGAAAATGGAAGCGCGGCATACGCGTCGATCCCCTCTTTTGACACCAGCCACACCCGCAACATCGGCCGGTCGTCAACAGTTCCAGAGGTTGATGGGCACGATCGAAGCTGACGCCAGCCTTCCTTATCTTGTGCCGGCGAGTCAGCGACCGCAGAGTGATGAACCGATGAGAGGCGCTTGAACAGCGCTCCGCGATAGACGACCATCTGGTCCGGCGCATAAACAGTGCCGCCCACCCACGGTGCAACGTAGTCATAAATCAGAACGCCCGTTTGGGGAGGAAAATCGCTCGCCACCGCCGTCCTGATCTCCTCCTCGGGCGGAGGCGGCAGCCCGCGAGTCTTTACTAATCCTTCGTAACTTGCAACCTGATGATCGAAGGCGGCCTGCAACCAGCAGGATGATTCTTCATGATTCCCGCGGCCGGGAACAAGCGTGGAACCGCCTGTCTCCGGACGGGGTTCCTGTCCCGCCGCACAGAGCGCAATGCCCACGAACAGCCATGAGAGGAGCTCGATCTTCATGCGAAACGAAACTTCGCGGAGGCCGCTCTGACTCTACCCCATCGCCGCCAGCACCGCATCGGTAAACTGCGTCGTCCCCGCTGTACCGCCCACGTCGCGGGTCAGCGTTTTGCGCTCCGCATACACCGTCTCCAGCGCCTTCTGCGCCTTGTCGGCCGCGGTCGTTTCGTCCAGGTACCGCAGCATCAGGATCGCCGACTGCAACAGCGCCGTCGGATTGGCCACATCCTTGCCCGCAATGTCCGGCGCCGAACCGTGCACCGCTTCGAAGATCGCGCAATCTGCGCCCAGATTCGCTCCCGGCGCCAGCCCCAGCCCGCCCACAAGACCCGCGCAGAGGTCGCTCACAATGTCGCCGTAGAGGTTCTCGAGCAGCAGCGTGTCGTACTGGAAGGGATTCATCACCAGCTGCATACAGGTGTTGTCGATCAGGTGCTCGCCATAGGTGATGTCAGGAAACTTCTCGGCCACCTGCCGCGCGCAGCGCAGAAAAAGTCCATCCGACAGCTTCATGATGTTGGCTTTGTGGATGGCGTGAACCTTCTTGCGCCCATGTTTGCGCGCATACTCGAAGGCAAACCGCGCAATCCGCGTCGATCCCTTCTCCGTGATCACCTTGATGCTCTCGACGACCCCCGGAACCACCTCATGCTCCAGCCCTACATACTCGCCCTCAGTGTTTTCCCGTACGATCACCAGGTCCACGCCGGGATACTTGGTATCGAGTCCGGGCAGATTACGGATCGGCCGCAGATTGGCGAAGAGATCGAACTTTTTGCGTAGCGTGACGTTGATGCTTTTGAAGCCTCCGCCGATCGGCGTCGTCACCGGCCCTTTGAGCGCCACGCGATTGCGCTCGATGGACTGATAGAGCGCCGCGGGAATGTACTCACCGTGAATCTCGAAGGCCTCTGCGCCGGCGGCAAACCGTTCCCACTCGAATTTCGCGCCGGTGGCCTCAAGAATTCGCACCACCGCCTGTGTGACTTCAGGTCCGATGCCGTCGCCGGGAATCAACGTGACTTTATGCGTCTTTGTTTCGATCATTGCTACCTTTGCCGTCAATGTTGATGAAAATGAAGCCAACCTAGATAAACCGCATAACCAAGCAGCAAGAAAACAACAAGAAGGAATAGCAAGTTATCGGCCCATATCTCGATCTGAAGCAGCTTGGTCACAATCTTAAGAGCTTTGCCGCGGGACTCGTTCACATTGCCTCCATCGGCTTCTTGCCTACTTCTTGCCCCTGGCTCCCCGGTGCGCGTCCAACAGCCCTTCAAGCTCTTCCTTGAACTCATTCACGTCTTTGAAGTCGCGATAGACCGAAGCGAAGCGGATATACGCGACGGTGTCGAGGCCCTTGAGGTGCTGCATGATCAGTTCGCCGACCTCGGCCGTGGTGCGCTCGCGCTCCGGCGCATCCACCAGAAAGCTCTCCGTCGCGTCAACAATCTTCTCCAGTTGGCTCGACGATACCGGCCGCTTCTCGCACGCGCGCAGCAGGCCGCTGAGCACCTTCTGCCGGTCGAAGCGCTCGCGGCGGCCGTCCTTCTTCACCACCATGTAAGGAATCTCGTCGATGCGCTCGTAGGTAGTGAAGCGCCGGTTGCAGCGCTCGCACTCCCGCCGGCGCCGGATCGAGTCGGCATCTTTGCTCTCGCGCGAGTCCACTACCCGGTCCTGCCCGAAGCCGCAATACGGACACTTCATGCTACGTGCGATTTTACGGCATCTGCGCGCACAATCATCTTCGGGCCCCGCACGACTCGCGGAATTACACTGGGCCTTATGGGCCTCGAATTGGATCATTTGTTCGTTTGCACCGCACCGGGCGCGCCGGAGGCGGAGTGAAGGTGTCTGAGAAATTGCTTGAAACCAGGTCCATCGGGAGTCCACGCGTCGGAACAAGCCGGAGTTTTGGTCCCTCGCGCACCGTTGGAGCCACTCAGAAGGCCAATCCCATGAATTTTTCCAGGGAACACGAAGCAGGTGGGTAAAAAAGCGGCGTGCCAGGAAATCAAAATGGAAATCCTGGTTCAAAGGAAAATCAGATGCCGGAACCGTGATGCAGGTCACAATCAACCGGACGCGACGTGACTCACTTAGTAAGAGCTCTACATCGATATCCCAACCAATTAACAATTCAGGAGAGGGATCCAACAGACTAGTTACTGCCCGCGAGGCACAGTATTGCACCAGGGCCTAAGGAAACGATTGACATCCGCAGCAAGGGGTATTGTAATCATCTCAGTTTCACAAATCATTTTGGGCTAGCCGAAGAACTAGAGCGGATAGTCCGACTTATTGCATCCAAGGGCCACCTTAGGAGGTGGAGAATGCAGAGGATGAAGTGTGCACCGCTGTGCACCGCGATTCTCGTTTCTGTTGCTTGGTTTGCAGGCGCGTCGGCGAATGCCGTACCCGCATTGCCCACACCGACATTGAACATCAACTGTACCCCAAATCCAGTGAGTTATCACCAGCAGTTGACCTGCACGGCGACCGTGTCGGGTGACTATGGCGGCACCATCGCGTTCACCATCAACGGCAATCCATGGGCCTCGGGAGCGCCGGACGGCAGCGGAACCTTCTCGGCAAGCAGGACGGTGCAGGTATCCTCGGGTAGCTACACTGTTGCAGCCAACTACTCTGGAGACGCCAACTACGCATCAACCAGTACGTCGGAAATTGTCACGGCGCAGCAGGCTACGCCGACGCTGGGGATTAACTGCACGCCGAACCCGGTGGGCTATCACCAGCAGTTGACCTGCACGGCGACCGTGTCGGGTGACTATGGCGGCACCATCGCGTTCACCATCAACGGCAATCCATGGGCCTCCGGAGCGCCGGACGGCAGCGGAACCTTCTCGGCAAGCAGAACGGTGCAGGTATCCGTCGGGAACTTACACTGTAGCTGCCAATTACTCCGGCGACACAAATTATGCAGCGACAAGCAATTCAGTGAACGTGACTGCGCAGCCGGCTACGCCGACGCTGGGGATTAACTGCACGCCGAACCCCGTGGGCTATCATCAGCAGTTGACCTGCACGGCGACTGTGTCCGGAGACTATGGCGGCACCATCGCGTCACCATCAACGGCAACCCGTGGACCTCGGGAGCGCCGGACGGCAGCGGAACCTTCTCGGCAAGCAGGACGGTGCAGGTGCCGTCGGGAACTTACACCGTAGCGGCCAATTACTCCGGCGACACAAATTATGCAGCGACAAGCAATTCAGAGAACGTGACTGCGCAGAAGGCCACCCCGACGTTGACCATCAACTGCACGCCGAACCCGGTAGCCTACCAACAGCAACTTACTTGCACATCGACCGTGTCCGGCGACTACGGCGGCACCATCGCGTTTACCATCAACAGCAATCCATGGACCTCGGGAGCGCCGGACGGCAGCGGAACCTTCTCGGCAAGCAGGACGGTGCAGGTATCCTCAGGAACCTATACTGTAGCTGCCAATTACTCCGGCGACACAAATTATGCCGCGACCAGTAATTCTGAATCGGTTACTGCTACTGCAATAGCAGGAATGCCGGTCAGCGGCAATATCATTTTGGACAACAGCTGCGTGGCAAACGGGAGTCTGCCTCCGGTCACGGTCAGCATCAATACGAATCCTGTGCAGCACACGACGACTGACGGTTACGGGAATTACTCGTTCGCGAGCGTGCCCGCCGGCACCTACACCGTCACTCCTTCGAGCGGGGCCCCGAGCTCCCTTTTCTCCCCCGCTTCGCAGAGTGTGACCTTGAGCACCGGCGGCCTGGGCGGGGTTAACTTCGTCGCCGAGTTGGGTTACACAGTCTCCGGCACGGTGAGTTACAGCGGGGTGCAGACGGGGCGGGTGTACGTGTTGCTCAATAACAACTGCGGGGCGAGCGAGCTCAGCACGAGCATCTTGGCTCCGGGGTCCTTCACCATCCATGGTGCAGCACCTGGCAATTACAGCCTGACTGCATCGATGGACCCCCAGGGATATGGCTATCCCAACGTGTCCTTCCCGTCGGGCACCACGACGGGCGTGTCGATTTACGACTCTAGCCCTACCGGCCAGACCATCACACTTGCCGATCCATCGCCATATACTCTCAGCACCGGCCCTACGCTGGATGCAATTAGTCCGATGGATGAGGGCGTCTTGGTTCATATCCCCCTACTTGTAGGCACTGTCAACGGCCACGATACGGAGCTAGCGACGTCCTACCAGATCGAATGGAGCACCAGCTTGCCGTTCACCAGCCCCACAAGCTCCACAAGCTATACCTTCGAGGCGGGTAGCGCATCCGGCACCGATGTAGTGATTCTCAACAACTACACCTCCGGCATCAGCAGCGGCACGTTCAATAACGGCACCGCGTACTACTTTCGCGCCCGCGGAGCAGCGGGAAGCAACTACGGGCCATGGACAGTCTACGGTGGTTCAACCACTCCTACGGCGGTTACCATCGGAGCGCCGACAGGCGGCAATACGGTATCGGGCAACGTCACCTTTTCCGGCACCGCTACCGGACCGCTGTATGTCGGCTTCTTCGACATGAGCACCGGCAACGCGTACGGTACGCGCATAGCAAGCCCGGTCAGCCCGCAGGCGTACACGGTCCAGGTTCCCAACGGTTCCAACTACTTCTTATTTGGCGTGGTCGACCAGAACAACGATGGCCTGATCGAGCCGGGAGACATTAGCAATACGCGCGAGAATACTGTGGTATCGGCCCCCTCGAGCAACGAGGATCTGACGCTGCCCGACATCAACAGCACGGCCGCGGTGACAACGCACGTGTTGAAGAATTCGACCCCGGCAAACACGTTTATGGGTTATGGTCTCGGCTTCGATGTACGGTCGGGCAACAAGGAGGTGGTGGCTGCTCAGCTGACTTCGGGCCCCAATGTGATGAATCCCATCGACTTCGGCAAGTGCACCTATTGCGGCATTGTTCAATTCCAATACGCTCTCGGTCTCGGCAGTATTGCGCCGTCCGTCGGCGATACCTACGCTCTGCAGGTGCCGTACAGCGACGGGACATCAGAGACTCTGAATCCCTCTGTGAACACTGTGCTGAGCGCTTTTGCCACCTCGCTTATGCCTCAGCAGACAACCTTTGGTGTGAGCACGACTCCCACGTTTAGCTGGAACTACCCGGCCAGCGCAAGCAGTTACACCTACAGGTTCCAACTCTTTGACAACAACGGGAACCTGATCTGGCAGATACCGGGCCAGAATTCGCAGTCGAATGGCTTCACGAGCAGCCAGATTCCGTCTGCTTCGGGCGGCAGCGGCATTGTCTGGCCTACCGATCCGACGGACGGCAGCAATGCGCCGACTGTAACCACCCTGACTTCGGGGACGCAATATAACTGGTCCATTGAAACCACTGACAGCAACGGCAACACAGCGACACGGATGATTTGGTTCCGGCCATGAACTTCATTGGTCGTTGGCGGGCGGTTTGGGTTTCCGATTGGACAGTGAGATGAATTGGGGTGCCCTGGGATCTCAATTCTGAGATCCCTGGGGCGCCCTTCGTCTGAGCGCTTGGCATCCTATGATCTTGCCTCTGCCAAGGGCGCAGTGCTGGGCCCTTTTCTGCTCGTCCTTTTGGGGCCGTGCGAATCGTGCGCTTTCTTCGCAAGTGACATTGCGATTCATGCGATTTGGCACCGTCGGCAATGGAGCCACGACCGCTCACAGGCAAACAGGAAAAAACCGAATTGCAGAAACTCGGCTTGCTCTGATTAACCCCAGGCCTATGCTATCTTTTGCAGGACGGAAATCCGCGTAACTTATTGATTCTAAAATGGCAGGAGAGGCGGCACTCGAACCCACAACCCCCGGCCTTGAGACCGATCAAGCGAGCGACCAGTCCGGCCGCAATTGCCGCGGCCAGAATCCCGGCCGACCACGGCAGATCCCACCGGTTCTTCTGAACAAACGCAAGTAGGCCCATGCGAATCCCTATTCCCTTTGGGATGCACGTGCCGCAGACACTGTTTCCTCTGCCGGGCTCGTCCGGCATGCCGATTTACACTGTGCTCGATGAAGCTCGACCTGGATCATTTTTTTGTGTGCACGGAGCCCGGCGCGCCGGAGGCGGATGAATTGGTCCGCTTCGGTTTGCGCGAAGGTCCCCCAAACCAGCATCCAGGCCAAGGCACAGCGAATCGGCGTTTTCCCTTCGCCAACGCCATGATCGAGCTTCTCTGGGTCAGCGATCCTACGGAAGCGCAAAGCCCCGGCACGCGCCGCACGCTGCTTTGGGAGCGATGGTCCGGCCGCCATTCCGGTGCCTCGCCCTTCGGCATCTGCCTGCGGCCCGCAACCTTGCAGAGTTCCGGGGACGCTCAGGCCGCACCCTTTCCCGGCTGGGCCTACAAACCCTCTTACCTGCCACACCCGCTTCAACTCCATATCGGCGACGCTCCTGTAGATGAGCCCATGTGGGTCTACCTGGGCTTTATGCGCCGCCAGAACCGCGAAGAGCACTTTATCGACCATCCCAACGGAATTCGTGAGATCACCGGGCTGGTGCTCAACACCCCTGCGCCTCTCCGGTCCGAGACCTCACGCATCATCGTTGATAGTGGAATTCTGTCCGCGCGGGCCGCGATAGAATCTCTCCTTGAAGTCGAATTCGATCGGCGCAGCCGCGGGCGGAGCAAAGACCTTCGGCCGGCCCTGCCACTTGTCTTCCACTTCTAGTCATATCTCGTTCCGTGTTCTTTGCCCAAACGCAACAACGGCCTGAGAACATGCGTTCCCAGG
The DNA here is from genome assembly GCA_963836525.1 of uncultured Acidobacteriaceae bacterium. Taxonomy (GTDB): domain Bacteria; phylum Acidobacteriota; class Terriglobia; order Terriglobales; family Acidobacteriaceae; genus Telmatobacter. The sequence continues at coordinate 92,147 of CAWIJW010000009.1, read as the reverse complement.
CCGCTGCCGGTGATCTGTTGGGATTGGACTAAGGCCATCGCGCTGCCGCGACTGCCAGTGGCCCGGCGGCCAACTCGGTCCGCCGGGTCTTACTCTGGGGCTTGGGCGCGATGCCCTAGGCCTCAGTCACCTCACGTAAGTTACTACTCGAAGAATCTTTGCTCATAGGCTGGATCAACCTCCTTTCCCGTGTAAGGACAAACTACGGCCTTTGCTGCCGTCCCGTCAAGACCGGCTTGCAGTCCCCTGCCCCATCGTCTCAGCGAATTCCTACGCCGACGCGGTGCGCGCCAAGCTGCGCCCGGTTGCAGGCGCCGGCGCTTTGAACACCACCGTCGTGAAGAACTCGATCATCAACCCGAAGATCGCGTTGCCGATCGGCGTGTACACCGCCATCTTGAGCCCGTGCATGTAAAGGAAATAAGAAAAGATCGAACCAACCACCAATCCCATTAAGATGCCGTTCCATGCCCAATGCAGTTTCAGCGTGGTCGTCCCGATGACAAAGCCCATCACCGTTCGATTCAGCAGAACCCACAACAGGTTGATTGCCGTGAACGGCAACGCGCCCATTTTGAATGTTGCGGTTGCGCACAGCGCGCCGGCTACCACACCGAACAAAGTAGCAATCGTAATCCGCTTCATGCTTCCTCCGCGCTCGGGGCACACCTCCGCCCGGGACTCGTATCACTTATACGCCGCCGCGGAGTTCATTGTTCCGCTCTTTTTTGGATTTATCCGGCCGGCCGCGCTTGAGGGCTGCGAAGTTCTTGCTTGCCTCGCGAACCGTTAGCCCGGAGAGCCGGCTGTGTGCGGACTTCAGGAATTTCTCGACGGCCCGCCAGTCGTGCCACGCATAGTCTCTGAGCGCCCAGCCAATCGCCTTGCGAATGAAGAACTCCTTCTCCGGCGCCAGCAGTTCGGCGTAGCGGAAAAGACGTACCGTGTCAGTCTCGTCGCGCAGCCCAAGCTGGTGCAGCATGGCGATCCGCCGCACCCAGAAGTTCTCCGACCGCACTGCCGCGTCCATGGCGCGCTTTCCCTTCGCACCAGAGCGCTGCACGATGGGGCCGATCGCCTTCAGCAGGCTGTCAACTGAGTCCCACCACGACTTCGTCCTGCACCAAATCGAGAAGCCAGGGCAGATCGTCCAAACTCAGCACGGCCTGGTAACGCGCCAGTAGATCGACGGCGACATATTGATACTCGCGCTCGCGCATCTTCCACAGGCCATCGGCGGCCTTACGCAACTCCGCCGCATCTGAAGGTTTGAATCCGCGAATCAGCAGCGAAACCGCTGCGCGGCGTTCCGGTGTTCCCACGCCCAGGTACTCGAACTGGCTGCGCGTGTAAGCGTGCATGTCCGCCGCCCACTCCGCGTCCTCGAGCGGCGCGAGCGCGGCTCGAACCGCGCGATGAAATTCCGCAACCTTCTTGGTCGCCGCTTGAGCCATCGCAGTCCAGTTTGTCTTGTTGGCGCCCGCCGGAGCTACTTTTGGCAAAGCCGCTTCGCCCACTGGCGCACTGCTTCGGGCGTCACGCGCTCGCCCTTGGCTTCGCTCGCCGCCAGTTGCGCGGCCAGATTGCCGATGGTCGAGCTCTCTGTCTCCCCGATCTCTACGGGCAGACCCGTCCGCTGCTGGGTCAGCCCGACCAGCAGTTTGTTGCGCGTCGCGCCGCCGATCATATGGATGCGCTCCAACTTGCGTCCCAGCATCTTCTCCAGATTCGCCGTCGCCGACGCATACCGCACCGCAAGGCTCTCGAAGATGGTGCGCGCAAACAGTGGCTCGTTCCCGGCTACATCGGGGATCGCATCGAAGCCCAGCCGCGTTAGCTCCTTATTGATCCGCTGCGGCATCTCGGAGTCGAGCATCAGCGTCTCGGCGTCCATGTCCAGAATGCCCGTGGCGGCATTGCATGCGGCAGCCTTTTGGACGAGGTCCTCGATCTTCCAGCCGCGCCCCTGCGCTGCCCACCCATCCATGCACTGCTTCAGCACCCACATGCTGTTGATGAGCGAGTGGAACAGCAGCCCGGCGCACGCCGCGCCGATGTTGGTATAACCGGCATCGAAGGCGTGCTTCGTGGTCACGGGCACTTGCGTGATGGTGCCCACCAGCGACCATGTGCCCGAGCTGATGTATGCGGCTGAGCTCAGGTCCGCCGGAATGCCCGCGATGGCGCTCGCGGTGTCGTGCGTGGCGGGTGCGATGATCTGCGTCGCGCGGAAGGCGTCCAGCGCGGCCAGCGGCCCCTGCAAGGGTCCAAGGACCGTTCCCGCCGGTACGATCGGTGGCGCGGCCTCCAGCGACAATCCAAGCAGTCCAAACAGTTCCGTGTCCCAGTCGCGCGGTCTTCAGGTTCACCAGGCCGCTATGTGTGGCATTGGTGTACTCCGCCACGCGCCGCCCGCTCAGCCAGTAGAGAACGAACTCCGGAAACATCACCCACGGCGCGCGCCCGTCGATCTCCCGCCGCCGGATCAGCCAACAGTTGATAGACTGTGTTGATGCGGTGCGGTAGCGTGCCTGTCCGTTGGTAAACGTTTAAAGGCGCGATCAGACGGTCCGCTGCTTCCTTGCTCGCCACGGTGCGTTCGTCGCGATAGCAGAAGGGCTCGCGCAGCATCTTGCCGTCCGGCGCCAGCCGAACGTAGTCCACTGACCAACTATCCACGCCGATGGAAGCAATGCCTTCGGGAGCGGCCGCGGCAGCCTTGCGCAGCCCTTCTTCCAGGCCGGCAAGAATCTCGGCAAGCGGCCAGCATAGCGAATCCCCGCGATGCACAGGCCCGTTCGGGATGCGATGAATGACTTCGATGCCGGGTTCTTCGCCCGTCCACCGAAGCAGGGAAACCCGGCAGCTTTCTGCGCCTAAATCAATGGCGACGCGCGCAGCTTCTTGCATTTGAGCAGTCGAACCCCATTTTCTTCAGCGCTGAAACGCCTCGGTCAAGCCGCCATCCACGGGAATCACGTGGCCCGTGGTGCAGCGCGCCCGAGGACTGGCCAGGAAGAGGATCGCCTCCGCGCAATCGACCGGGTCGATGGCCTTGTGCGTCAGCGTGCGCTCGGCATAGAACGCGGTCAGGCGGCTGCGAAGCTCCTCGTCGCTGAACGATTCCTGGAAAGGAATATTGTACTTCCTCAGCGAGGCGCGCACGCGGTCGCGCCCAAACATCGTCGATCCCTTCACCACCGTGGCCGGGCTGATGCCGTTCACGCGCACATTGGGCGCCATGCTCACCGCCAGCTCGCGAATCAAATGCGACAGCGCGGCCTTGCTCACGTCGTAAGCTTCGCTTCCGCGCTTGGCCACCACCGCGTTCGCCGAGCTCGTAAACACGATGTTTCCGTGCAGCCCCTGCTCCTCAAACAGCTTCGCAGCTTCGTCGGCCAGCAGATAATTCGCGGTCACGTTCACCGCCAGCGTGTCGGCCCACAGGTCGTCGGGAATGTCGCCCTCCAGCGTCGACGGAAACAATCGCCGCGGTATTGATGAGAATATCGATGCCGCCAAAAGCAAGCGACGCCGCGCCCAACACTCCGCGGATCGATTCGCGGCTGCGAACATCCACGCCGGAGCTACCGGTAAACTCCGGCGACGCGATCGACGCCAGTTCCCTAGCGACGCGTGCCGCGCCCTCCTCGTTGCGGTCGGCGACAAAAACATGCGCGCCGCGCGCCGCGGCCAGCTTCGCCACCTCGCGCCCAATCCCGCTGGCTCCGCCAATCACCAGCGCTACGCGCCGGCTAAGCTCCTTCTCCGGCGGCTGCCGGCGAATCTTCGCCTCCTCCAGCGCCCAATACTCGATGCGGAACGCTTCCACAGCCGGCAGCGCCACGTAATTCGAGAAGACCTTGAAGCTCGCCGGATCCATCCCCGGCGGGCACTGCGGAACGGGTCCACGAACCTCGCCCTCGCCCAGCAAACTTGCGCCTTCCATCACGTGAATCGCGTTGGTGTAAAACTCGCCGGTGATGCGCGCCTCGGTCTTGTTCTTGCCAAAGCTGAACATGCCCATGCCCGGAATCAGCACCACGGCCGGGCTGGCGTCGCGCAGTGCGGGCGAATCGGGCGTGGCAAACGCGCGATAGTAGGCGCGGTACTGATCGCGGTACTCCGCCAGCGAGCAGTCGATCTGCTTCTTCAGCGCGTCCAGATCCTCGTGCTCCGCCCACGGCACAAACATAGGCCGATCTTGGTGCGGATAAAGTGATCGGGGCAGCTCGTCCCCAGAAAAGCCAGATCCTTCGCGTGAACCGAGTCCACAAACTGCAGCACGTCAGGAGCATCAGAAAAACTGCTGATAAACCGCTGCTTCGCGCTGATGCGCCCGCGCAGGAACGGCGCAATCTCGATCGCCAGCTCCCTGCGGTTCGCGCGCGCCGGCAGGGCCTCGCCGCCAAAGCTCACTTTCCCCTTCTTGCGTCCGTGCCGTTCAATGAACTGCCCGATGCCGTCGATCACGTTCAGCGTGTTCAGGTAGCACTCGCGCTGCGTCTGGCCCCAGGTGAAAAGTCCGTGCCCGCCGAGCACGATGCCATCGCATCCCGGATTCTCCTCGACGGCACGCCTCATCATCAACGCCAGTTCGAACCCCGGCCGCTGCCACGGCAGCCACACCAGCGCATGGCCGAACTCGCGGTTGAACTCCTCCATTTTGGCTTTGCCGTTGGCCGCAGCGGCCAGCGCGATGCCCCAGTCGGGGTGCAGATGATCCACGTGCGGAAAGGGCAGAAAGCCGTGCAGCGGCGTGTCAATCGACGCGGCGACGGGATTGTTGCGGAAGGCGCACAGCGGATACAGCTCCGCCATCTCGTCTTCGAACTCCACGCCTTTGTAGCTGCGCTCCAGCGCCAGCAGCTTCTCCTGGTAGAGCGTGGCGAAGCCGGTGCGCTTGATGCTGCCCAGGTCGCCGCCAGAGCCCTTCACCCAGAGCACTTCCACTGGTTCGCCGGTCAGCGGGTCCAACTCGACGATCTTCGAGCTGGTGTTGCCGCCGGCAAAATTTGTGATGCGCAGGTCTGACCCAAGCAGGTTGGAGCGGTAGCGCAAAAGCTCGGGCTCATCGAGAGTAGCCGCAACGCTGGGGTCCCAGCGGTCCTCAAGGAAATGCAATACAGGGGAAGCAGTTGCAGTCAGTGTCATAGGGAGCACTCAAACGGGGAATGGATCGAGCTCAATTCCATGATACAGCCCCAGACAGGCGAAAGCCGCCTTCGTGCCACTGGTGAACGACTTCTTCAGCATGTGCACGAATGAGCCGGCAAAGAGGAGCTTAGGCGGGTTCGCCCACGGCCACTGCGCGCGCCGACTTTTCATGCGCCGCCTTGTCCGCCTTCTCATCGGCGCCCAGCGTCTCCGGCGTCACAGCGCGGTGGTGGACGTAGTTATAGGGAGGCACGGTGTATCCGCGCAAAATCGAAATGCCAAGCTGGATCAGCCGCGGGCCGTAGGTCTCCGGCTCATGCGAGATCGAGCCGACAATCGCACTCGATCCCTTACGCATCTCCTCCAGCACCTCGGGAATGCAGTCCTGGCCCACGATGGCGAAGTTCGCCTCCAGCCCGGCCTCGCGCACTGCGTCCAAAACGCCCAGCGCGCTGGTGTCGGTGGCGGCGGCTACCAGCGTATGCTCGCCGCTACGGCGCCCGCGCAGATACTCGCTCATGGCCCGGTGGCTCGCGTCGCGCATGCCCCGGCCTTCGATCTGCACAAATTGATCGGGAGCCAGCTCCTCGAACCGCTCCCTGATGCCATCGAATGCGCCCGCGATGCGGTTCTGCACAAAGGTTCCGGCCTCGCCGAACCCCACGCCCACCACCCGGTCCACCTTGCTCTTCCATTTCCTCTGCGCGTACTGCGCAAGTATCGACGCCGCCTCGTACCCAACCTCGAAGTTGTCCACGCCAAAGTAGGTCGCGTTAGGATGGGGCACGTCAATCGCCACCAGCGGAATATCGGCTTTCTTGAAGATGTGCGCCACGCGCGGCGCCGCTGCTTCCTCCACCTGGAACTCGAGCACCAGGTCCACCCGCTTTTCCACGAACTCCTCGGCGTTGCGCACCGCAACGTCGGGATCGTAGCGATTGTCGAGCACGATCAACTCCACGCCCGAGGCCGCCGCAGCCGCCGTCACGCTCTGCGCCACCGCCTCTGAAAACGGCATCTCCGCGCTCTGCACCGCGAACCCGAAGTGCAATCGCCGCGGCCGCGAGACCAGCCGGTATTGGCCGCTTGGCGTCTGCGCCAGATAGCCGCGATGCACCAGCGTCTTCAGAATGCGGTAGACACTGGTCTTGGAGATGTTCGTCCTCTGGTACACATCCTCGAGCGTCAGAGGCGAGTTATCCTGCTCCAGCAACTCGATGACGTCGAGCGCCTTGGAGAGAATCGGAATCAGGTACAGCCGCTTGATCTTCGCCTTGGCCAACTGTCCCTCCCCGCATATACCCCTATTGAAACACAAGTCAAACAACAATCATAGAACAACCTTAGGTATAGCGATTTACCGGTTGCCTCCACCCGGGCGCGCAGGGGGTGCCCCACCCTTGCCGCATTTCCAATTTTGCCGCTCGCGCAGGGATCGCAAAAGTCTCAAATCGCGTGCCCTTCTACTCCCTGTTCCCTACTTTCTGTCCCCTGCTTCTCTCACGCGTAGCTGCTTACGGCCGAACTCCGGCTTCCCCGCTCCTGCGCCGCGCGCTCCACATAGCCGCTCTTGCGCAGCGCGTCCAGTGGATCGGCCGGCAGCCCGCGCGCCTCGCGCCACGCGCGCGCCAGCGGGCGCACATCGCGCCAGAACGCACCGCGGAACAGCTCCTCCGCAGCCACCAGCTCGCAGCTTTGCTGCAGCTTGGCCAGCCGCTCGCGATCGACGAGCGCGGCCTTCAGATAAATCTCCTGCGCGGTCATCACGGTCTGCACCATCGCTTCCATCTTGCCCTTCAGGTTGTGGCTCTGGTCGATCATGTAGGCGATGTCGATCTTCAGCCCGTCATCGGCGGCCGAGTGAATCTCGTGGAAGATGCGGAAGATCTGGTAGGGATCAATCGAACCCAGCGTCAGATCGTCGTCGGCATAGCGCCGATCGTTGAAGTGGAACCCGCCCAGCATCCCGGTGTGCAGCAGCCAGGCCACAATCTGCTCGATGTTCTGCGCGTTGTAGTGGTGGCCGGTATCCACCAGCACCCGCGCCTGCGGCCCGGCCGTCCGCGCCAGTTGGCTCGACATGCCCCAATCGGCAATATCGGTGTGATAGAACGCCGGCTCGAAGGGCTTGTACTCCACCAGCAACCGCTGATTCGGCGCCAGTTGGCGGTGAGAGACGCGCAACGCCTCTTCAAGCCAGCCGATGCGCCTGCGCATGCTCTGCGTGCCGGGATAATTCGAGCCGTCAGCCATCCACAGCGAGATGTCGCGCGAGCCCAGCGCCTTACCGATCTCGATCGAGTCCAGCATGTGGTCCATAGCCCGCTCGCGGATGGCCGCCGACGGATTGCACAGCGAGCCGAATTTGTATTCCTGGTCCTGGAAGAGGTTGGGATTGATCGATCCCGAGCGCACGCCGAAGCGCCGCTCCAGCTCCTTCACCGTGGGCACATCCTTGAGCCCGCCCGGCAAATCCCACAGCACATGCAGCGCCACGGTCGGCGTCACGCCGGTCAGCCGGTTCACCTCGCCGGCATCCGCAAACTTCTCTTCGATGGTGCTTGCGGCTGCAGCCTGAACAAACTTGCCGAAGCGCGTACCGGTGTTGGCGAATCCCCACGATGGGATCTCAATCCGGAAGGCATCCAGCGCCTTGAATGCAAAATCTTGAATTGCAGAATCCGATAGCTTCATTGTTTTCTCCTCGCCCAACCGTCTGATAGTCCTCTATCCCTGCTTCTGTCATGTCCTTCACCAGAATCACGTGCAAAAACCTTGGCCCATGCACGCCCTTGATGCGCGTCATCTCAATGTCCGCCGTCGCGCTCGGCCCAGAGATCCAGGTTACCAGTGCTGGCGGCTTCTCGCAGCGGGCAAAATACTCAGGCAGCGTCTCCACGATCTGGCTGGCCCGCAAAACACACAGGTGCCAGTCGGGCAGCAGTGTGATGACGCGCCGCCCTTCGGTTGCGGAGTGATGCAGAACAATGGTGCCTGATTCGGCGATGCCGCAAAAGCATGCCGTCACCACGCCCTCGGCCTGCTCCATTTCGCCCGCCGCCAAGTCATGGTCGATCTTCCACTCGAACCCTTCGGCGAGCCACTCCACCGGCAGTCCCTGCTGGTGCCACGAACCTGTGCCTGCCGCTTGCCGCCAACTGCGCGGCAATCGCTGCGGACAGCTCCTCCGGCGTGGCACTCCACCACTTCGGCGTCGTACTCGCGCAGGCGCTCCACCATCCGCTCGAGGCGCGCTTCGGCGCTCATCGAGCCGCGCCGCACATACTCGCGAGCCAGCGCCGCATACGCGTCGGCGGCCTGCTCCGCCGTTGCGGCGGAATTCCGCGTTGCGGCACGAATGCGGTCCAGAACCTGCTTGCGGCTGTCGGCCACTGTGCTCATCTGGCCTCCTTCCGCCGCGCCGCCCACCAGCCATGAAACGTCTGCCGTGGCAGGCCGCGCAGGTCGCGCGTCTGCGTCCACTTCGCCCCCACGCTGGGCAGCGAGTGAATCCATCCGTCCTTGCGCGTGAAGAAGCGCAGTCCGATGCGACCCATCCACTGCGCCGCGTGAAACAGCCACGCCCGCGAGAAGATCACATTCGCCACGCGCAGCCCCACATACATAGGATCGAAGAAGCGCGCCGCACGTCTGCGCTCCAGATCGGTCACCTGCGCGCGCAGATCGATCAGTATCTCGGGAATGTTGATCTTCACCGGGCACACTTCATAGCACGCGCCGCACAGTGACGAGGCGAAAGGCAGCGACTGCGCGTGCCGCAATCTGCTCGAGTTGCGGCGTCAGGATGGCGCCGATCGGCCCCGGATACACCGACCCATAGGCGTGCCCGCCGGTCTGCCGGTACACCGGGCAGCTGTTCATGCACGCCGCGCAGCGAATGCACCGCAGCGTCTGCCGCTCCGTCTTGCGCGCCAGAATCGACGACCGGCCATTGTCGAGCAGCACCACGTGGAATTTCTGCGGCCCGTCGCCCGGCGTCACGCCCGTCCACAGCGAGGTGTACGGATTCATCCGCTCGCCCGTCGCCGAGCGGGCCAGCAATTGCAGCATCACCTCGAGATCGGCGAAGCGCGGCAGCACCTTCTCGATCCCGGCCAGCGTAATCATCGTCCGCGGCAGCGTCAGGCACATGCGCCCGTTGCCCTCCGACTCCACCACCACTACGGCGCCCGTCTCCGCAATCAGAAAGTTCGCGCCGCTGATCGCCGTCGGCACCGAGAGAAACTTCTGCCGCAGATAATTCCGCGCCGCGGCCGTCAACGCCTTGGGATCGTCGGAGAGATTCTCAATCCCCATCCGCCGCGCAAAGATCTCCCGCACCTGGCTGCGATTCACGTGCAGCGCCGGAACCACAATATGCGAGGGCTCGTCCTCGCCAAGCTGCAGAATGATCTCCGCGAGATCCGTCTCGTAGGTCCGAACCCCCGCGGCCTCGAGATACGGATTCAACTGAATCTCTGCCGAAGTCATCGTCTTGATCTTGATGACCTCGCCGGCTTTCTCTTCTCGCAGCAACTCAAGAATGATCCGCCGCGCTTCTGCCGCATCCGCCGCCCAGTGCACCGTGCCCCCGGCCGCCGTGCACCGCTCTTCAAACTGTTCGAGGTACGCGCCGAGATTTCCGAGCACCTGATCTTTGATCGCCGCGGCTGCCGTCCGAAGCTCCTGCCAATCTGTCTTCTCCGCCACCAGCCGCGCCCGCTTGGCCTGGATCACGTCAATCGCGTGCGCCACGTTCTTGCGCAATTGCGGATTGCTCAGCACCGGGAGCGCCGCCTTGGGAAACGGCGGCGCCAGCGCCGGATCCAGGACCGGGCCCCCGGCAAGCCTGTTCTTGGCTTGTCGGGGTGGAAGAATCGAATGCTCGGCCACAGCGCTCATCCCAGCACCTCGGCCGGTTGCACCTGCGTGCTGGCCAGAATCTGCGCCATGTGAATCGTCTTCATCCCCGCGTACTGCCGGTGCATTGCGCCGCCCAGGTGCATCAGGCAGCTATTGTCGAGCGCCGTGCAGAACTCCGCGCCTGTCCCCAGCACATCCTGCAGCTTCACCGCCAGCATGGCCGACGAAACCTCGCCGTTCTTCACGCTGAACGTCCCGCCAAACCCGCAGCACCGGTCCAGATTCGCGAGGGGCACAAGCTCCAGCCCTCGCACCTTCGCGAGCAGCCGGAACGGCCGTTCGCCCAGGTGCAGCCCCCGCAGCCCGTGGCAGCTCGCGTGGTAGGTCACGCGATGCGGAAAGTACGCGCCCACGTCCTCCACTCCCAGCCGGTCAATCAAGAACTCGCTCAGCTCATACACCCTCGGCAACAGCGCCGCAAACTGCCTTCGCAGCGTCTCGTTGCCCAGCTCCTCCATCAGCCCCGGATACTGATCGCGGATCATCGCCACGCACGACGATGACGGAATCACCACCGCCTCCGCGTCCTCGTACAGCCGCACCAAGCCGCTTGGCCTGGCTGAACGCCTCGCCCCGGAACCCCGTGTTCGCGTGCATCTGCCCGCAACATGTTTGCCCAGCGCGAAACTCAACCTCCACGCCCAGCCGCTCCAGCAGCGCACCACCGCGCGCCCGGTTTCAGGAAACAGCGTGTCGTTGTAACAGGTTATGAAGAGCGAAGCACGCATAAAGCCACTCATCAAAATGTATAGGTTTCAACTAAGAAACCGAATCATATACCGTAGGAAACCAATTGTCTATTGCAATCTCCGCCTCTTCGACAGCCTTCCACGCCTCCATTTGCAATCCTGAATCTCTTCCAAGCGACCTGTCGCCCCGCCGGTCCATTGCCTGTCGCTCCGCCGCACTCCCTAAGGCCCGGGCCTGTCTTGACGAAGTCGAAGGATCCCTATGTCCCTGATTCCGCGCCGGGGCCCCCGGCGAACTGTCTTCGCTCGCGGGACCGCGTGGTTCCCGCTTCAACTCAACTTTCCCCGCTCAGCCGCGTCTAACTCTGCGAGTCAGCCGTCGTCATTCACTCGCAAGCGGGGAATTCATACCTTCATCCAGTTTCAAACGTTCGTCTCGTGAACAGAGATGCCCGATTACAGGTTGAGCTGTAACAACTTGGGCAGTCGTCCCGCAAGCGGCGCGCGCCGCTCTATCGCTCGCGACTCTTTCCTGCGTTTCCCGTGGGCGTCTTTCCGGAATCCCCCGCGGGCATCCTTCTCAGTTTCCACGTTCCCTTGGGCGTCCCGTTATGATGAGTTGTCGTCGCTCTCGGCCGCCTCATTCTGGCGAATTCGGCGTTTCGACGGTTTCATCCCCGCCTGCGGCAGTTCTTTTTCTCCGCCAATGGCAACTCTTCGGGATTTCGAGGGTCTGTCTCAAGAAAGGGTCCAGGACCAACCCCTATGATCAATTCGCGCTCGCTCCCCCTGTGCGTGCTGGCCAGTGCCTTCCTCTGCTCCGCCGTAGCCTTGGCACAGCGCGTCGCACCCGCCGCCCGCATCGTCAACCCCATCGACGAAACCAAATTGGTCACGCTCGCCCACACTGTCCATCCCCTGGCCAACGCCGCCAACGACCGCGGCGCCGCTCCCGACAGCATGCGGCTTGACCGGATCCAGCTCGCCCTCGAGCGCAGCCCCGCACAGGAAACCGCGCTCCGCCAGCTCATCACCCAGATGCACACTCCCGGCTCGCCCAACTACCATCAGTGGCTCACCCCGGACCAGTTCGGCGCCCAGTTCGGACCCTCCGACCAGGACGTTGCCACCATCGCATCCTGGCTTGGCAGCCACGGCTTCACCGTCACCAGGGTCAATCCCGGCAAGGGTACCCTCGAGTTCTCCGGAGACGTTGGCCAACTGCGCGAGGCCTTCCACACCCAAATTCACAAGTTCGTGGTCAACGGCGAAACTCACTACGCCAACGCCAACGATCCCCAGATCCCCGCGGCGCTCGCCCCCGTCATCGGCGGATTCGCTTCGCTCAACAACTTCCACCCCAGGAGCTACCTGCAAAAGCTCGGCAAAGCCTCCTTCGATCCCATCACTCATCAGGTGACGCCGCAGTGGACCTGGGGGAACAGCTTCCGGCGCAGTACTTCGTCCTCGCGCCCGGCGACTTTGCCGTCCAATATGATCTCAACTCCGCTCTATGCCGCCAATGTCAACGGCACGGGCCAAACCATCGCCATCATCAACGAATCGAACATCAACGTCGATCTCGTCAATCAGTTCCGCGCGCTCTTCAACCTTCCCGCGAATCCGCCCCAGGTCATCATTGACGGCAACGATCCCGGCATCGACGGCATCAACAACCCCGACGGCCCCAACTATGCCTCCGTCGAAGCCTATCTCGACGTCGAGTGGGCTGGCGCCGTCGCTCCCTACGCCACCATCGATCTGGTCGTCGCCGCCGACACCTCGATCGAGAGCGGCCTCGTTCTCGCCATGGAGCACGCCGTATACGCCAACGTCGCGCCCGTCATCAGTCTCAGCTTCGGCGAGTGCGAAACCGATCTTGGGTCCACCAACTCGTTCCTTTACGGTCTGTGGGAGCAGGCCGCCGCGCAGGGCCAGACCGCCATGGTCTCGGCCGGCGACAACGGCTCGGCCGGCTGCGACAACGACAATACCGAGGAATATGCCATCAGCGGTCAGGCCGTCAGCGGATTCGCCTCCACGCCCTATGACGTCGCCGTCGGCGGAACCGACTTCTACTACACCGATTACGCCACGGGCGCCGCCAGCATTTCCAACTACTGGAACACGGCCGCCAGCCAGTTGCCGGCGGTTTCCATCAAGGGCTACATCCCCGAGCAGCCCTGGAACGACAGCCAGTATGGCCTGGACGCATACAACCAATACACCTCTGCGGGATCCACCTCCATCGCCGCCGGCAGCGGCGGCGCCAGTAGCTGCGCCGCGGGCACATACAGCTCCAATGGGCAGACTCTCACCTGCTCGGCGGGCTATACCAAGCCCTCCTGGCAAGCGGGCGCCGGCGTGCCCAACGACGGCGTGCGCGATCTCCCTGACGTCTCGCTCTTCTCCGCCAACGGAGCCAACTACAGCTTCTATCCCATCTGCGCCACCGACGGCGATTGCCAGACTTCGGGGCTGGGTGCAAGCGACCTGGTCCAGATCTACGGCGTAGGTGGCACATCCGCCTCCTCGCCCGCGTTTGCCGGCATCATGGCGTTGGTCGACGAAAAGTGGGGCCGCCAGGGCCAAGCCGACAACATTCTCTACGCGCTAAAAGCGCAGTACCCTGCCGCCTTCCACGACATCACCAACGGCACCAACTCTGTGCCCTGCGAATACGCCCCGCAGGTATCCAAGAACTGCATCGCCGTCACCAACCCCGCCACGCTCCTCAATGGCATCACCGAAGGCCAGATCGGCACTGGCACCACCCCTGAGTACAACGCCGCCGCTGGTTACAACCTCGCCACCGGCCTTGGCACCATCGACGCCAACAATCTGGTCAACGATTGGAACAAGATCTCTCTGACCCCCACGACCACCACGTTCACATTCAACAACCCCGCTGGCGGCACGACCTTCGCGCATGGAACGACGGTGACCATCAGCGGTTCCGTGGCCCAGACCTCCGGCTCAGGCACGCCCACCGGAGCTGTGGCGCTGATGACCGACAGCACCGAGCCCATCCAGCAGGGCCAGGGCGTCTTCGCGCTCACCAGCGGTTCCTACTCCAGCAACACCGTCAATTACCTGCCCGGTGGCACGTACCACATCTGGGGCCAATACAGCGGCGACGCCACCAACCAAATGAGCACCTCCACCCCGCCTATCCAGATCACCGTCACTCCTGAAACCCCGGGCATGGACTTTAACCTTTTCAACAAAGTGCTCGGCCAGTACTACACGTCCGCCTCCAGTCCCGGAACCCAGGTGGATTACGGAACCCAGCTCATGCTCAGCGCCCAGGTGGCTCCCGCCTCCCAGATCAACTACCTGCAGGGCTGCGTGATTGGCGGCACCAATTGCAACCTCCTGAGCTACACCATTCCCGCTGGAACGGTTACGTTCACCGACAATTCGACCGCCATAGGCACTGCCGTGATGAACGCGGAGGGGGATGCAGAACTCAACGCCGCCTTCGCCGTCGGCTCCCACTCGGTCAACGCAACCTATGGCGGCGACCAGAGCTACAACGCAATCAGCTCCAACACCGTCACGCCGGCCGTCGGGCCCATCGCCTTCACCGTGATCAAGGACACGCCGGAATTCTTCTGGGGCGCCTCGAACGTAAACTCCTCCAGCCAGATCATCAGCGGCCAGCCGACAGTCTTTAACGTGATCGTCGAGAATGGCGCGCAGTACAACGTCGCTAGCACGACCGGTTCCATTGCCCCCGTCCCGGTCCTGCCGCCCACCGGCACCGTCACGCTCTCGAGCACGCCCTCGGGCATCTCCGGCACCACGGCTCTCAGCTCCGGCGTTGACCCGGCCGATGGCGCGCAGGCCGGCATCGGTACCGTCACCCTTGGCTCATTGACGCCCGGCAACTATAACGTCACATTTACCTACAGCGGCGATAACAACTACGTCGGGGGCGCGGCCCAGGGCTCTATCGGTGTGGCGCAAGGCACCGGCCTGACGGCGTCCACCATCATGGCAAGCATGACCGGCGCCATCTCACCCAACTCCACCATCACCGTCACGGGCACCGTCACCGGCAGCGGAACCACTGCGCCCACGGGCGGCGTCATCTTCTTCTCCTCCGGCTACGACCTCGGCGAGGTTACCCTTACCCCCGGCTCAGGCGACGTCTCCAGCTTCACCGCTGTGCTCGACAGCCAGGACATTTTCCAGGGAGCCAACTTCCTCACCCTCCAGTACACCGGTGACTCCCACTACGCACCGTCGGAGTACACGTTGAACGGCGGCAGTCCCATCCAGAACCCCAAGGCCGATTTCTCGCTCGTGCCCAACACCACCATCGTGCCCGTCAACATCAGCGCGGGAGCTGGCAGCGGAACCGACACGATCAACGTCGCATCGGTCAACGGCTTCAACGGCAACGTCAACCTCACCTGCGCGGCCCCCTCTCCGCTAACGTGCTCCGTTTCGGGCCCCATCGCGCTCAGCAACCAGAGCAGCACCACCTCCACGCTCACCATCAACATTCCCGCCAGCACGCCCAACGGAAACTACGACATCGCTGTCACGGGCAAGGACGCGGCCACCGGCGAGTTCATTCACACACTGGCCATCACCGCCGACGTCAGCGGCTCAGGCCCCGCTGAGACCCTGACCAACAGCGGCAATATTACCGTTGCTCAGGGCGCAACCACCGGTAACACCTCCACCATCACGGTCACACCCTCGGGCGGATTCACCGGAACCGTGAATCTCACGTGCTCCGTCACCTCTTCTCCCGCGGGCGCAACCAATCCCATCACCTGCGGCGCCGCCAACTTGAACCCGGCCTCGGTCAACATCGTCAACATGGGAGCTCTCACCTCCACGTTGACCGTCAACACCACTTCGTCCACGACGACCGGCTCCTATCAGATCACCGTCACTGGAACCGCCGGCGCTCTCACCTCCTCAACCGCCGTTAACGTCACGGTCAACCTGCCTGCGGACTTCGCGATGAGCAATAACGGGCCCATCTCATTCCCTGCGGGCGCTGCCAACGGCGACACGGCCTCCATCAACGTCACGCCCTCCGGTGGGTTCACTGGAATCGTGACGCTGAGTTGCGCTGTAACCCAGGCCCCCAATGGTGCGAGCAATCCGCTTACCTGCGGCAATTCCAACCTCAGCCCCGGTTCCGTCAACGTTGTGAGCGCCTCGCCGGTGAATGCGACCCTGACGGCGACCACCTCGACCACTACCACGACCGGCGCTTACGTCATCACGGTCACCGGAACCGCGGGGCCCGTCGTGCACACGACTACGGTCAACGTCACGGTGAACGCCGCGGCGACGACGACGTACACGGTGACTGCGAGCACTCCCCCGGGTTCGATCTCGCCCGGCAACAACGCCGCTTCGACCGTCACCGTGGCAGGGAGCGGCGGCTACACCGGCTCCGTCACCCTCAGTTGCACTCTTAACTCGGGCGGCCCGACGAACCAGTCCGGTGACGCGCCCTCGTGCTCCATCACCACTGGCTCGCCGGTTGCACTCACCGCAGCGACCACCAGCGGGCAGGCAACCGCGACCGTCACCACTACGGCGGCGACTGCCGATCTGGTTCGTCCGAACTTCGGCAACGGCAAGGGCTGGCTGGGCGCTGGTGGCGGAGCGGTCCTCGCCCTGCTCGTCTTCTTTGGCATCCCCGCACGGCGGCGAAGCTGGCGATCGATGCTGGGCATCCTCGTCGCCATGGTCGCCCTCGGCGTCCTGTCCAGTTGCAGCAGCGGCAATAGTGGAGGTGGCGGCGGAGGCGGCGGAACGGGTCCGTCGAATCCCGGAACCAGTGCGGGAACTTACACATTCACCGTCACAAGCTCGGGTACCCCCGCTGTGACTCCGGCCCCGACCAACCCGACTTTCACCGTGTCCGTGAACTAATTTCTTGAACCGGCGCAATGCGGGCCCTCCCTCGGGAGAGGCCCTTTTCCTTTCTTACGCAACCCCTATGAGAATGCGTGTCTTAGGCCGGGTGCCCAAGAATTGGTGCAGCTTCCGCGCACCTTTGGAACTTTTCTTGGTTAGGGTCACCCTCAATTCCTAACTTTTCTAGGTTAGCTTTGCCTCTAAAATGCAACTTTTCTAGGTACATGTCCACGAAAAATCGAACCTCTGGAGGTTAGATTTGGGGCCCAAAGCTAACCATTTAAGCGAACATTTGAGGGGTTTTCCGCACCATTCTTGCGAACATTTCGCTTGATTTAACAGGCTTTATCCCGCAGCGCAGCACCTTACAAACTTTTGCTTGATGCGCCGCACCTTTTACACCGGCCGCACCCACAGCACCGGCTGGCGGATGGGAAAGTTGCGGATGATCTCTGCTGTTTTGGGGTCGGGCGGCAGCGTGCGCCACAGCGCGATGTACTTCGGCTCGCGATACGCAAGCCCGGCAAACAGCAGGCTCGGCCGCCGATTGGGCAGGTCATCGAAGTACTCCACGTCGCGCGTGTAGGGCCACTTGCTCTTGTCCTCGATGTACGGAAGCAGGAAATCGACAGCCTTCTTGTAGCAATTGCCGTTGGGCAACGCGAACTGCCACAGGTTGTTCGTCGCGCCACCCGGCGACGTGCCGGCCGCCGACGCAATCACGCACACCATCGCCAGCATGTCCAGGTCGAAGAGCGAGTAGTTGTAGGGCTTGGTGCGCTTGAGCTCCAGCGGGAAGCTGCCATCCGCAGCCATCTGCTCTGGCAAGAGATGATCCCGGAAACGCTCCCGGCAAAGCGCCATCGCGTTTTCGTTGCCGGTGTACGCCGCAAACGCCGCTACCTGCACCGCCCAGCACGTGCCGTGATTGTTTTTGGCCGCTTCCTCTTCCTGGCCGTTCTTTGACGCGAGCATCCAGAGCATATACTCCGTGAACCACTCGCGCACGCCGGCGAACTCGGTCGGCGTCATGGCCTGCGCGCTCTCCAGATGCCGCGCCGCTCGCGTGACCTCAACCAGATGAAGAGTATCGATGATGCCGTAACTCCGGCCCGGCGCGAGGCCCCACACCGCCTGCGCATAGTCGAGCGACGGATTCATGCGCGTGTCGGGCGTGAGAAACCATGCGCGCAGGTGCGCCGCCGCGCGTTCCGCATAGCGCTTGTCCTGGGTGATGAGCCACGCCGCCGTCAGCGCGGGCACCATCAGACTCAGCCGGATCAGCGCCTTGCGGTGGTCGTTGAAGTTCTGCGGATTCGAGTAGCCGTCGCGCTGGATGTAAGGCCCGTTGGGATTCTTGGGGTCCGGCCAGAAGTAATCGGCTTCGGAGAAGTAATCGTGCTTGCCGCCTTTGCTGCGCGTCGAAGAAGACGCCGTGATCGTGATCGGCGGGTCTGACAGGTACTCAACGGCTGCGCGCAGAATCCGCTCACGGTCGATTCGCTCAATCTCGTCAAGAGTGATCAAAGGTCCGTTGGCCGGGGCTGGAGGGGCGAGCGCGGCCAACGCGCGTGTGTGGGTTGCGGCAACAGCGGCAGCGGCAGAAAGGCAAAAACTCCGGCGGTCCACCCCATCCACCTTCATGCATCCGCAGGGTTTTGTCCAGCATCCGCCTTCTGGGAGATCACCCTATCCTCAAAATCAGAAAATAATTGTATACTCTCGAAAATAAAGTGAGGTTTGTCGCAATGCCAACCGAAGCCCGCAACCCGGACTTCGCTCCACTTTCATTTGCCGATCCGTACTCCGGCCGTATCGTTGTTCTCGCCGACGACCTCACCGGCGCCTGCGATGCCGGAGCGGCCTTTCTTCGCGCCGGCCGTCCGGTCCGCGTCTGGTTCGGCTCCAGCGTTCTCTTTTCCGCGCCGGAATCCGTTCAAGCCTTCAATACGAATTCGCGCTGGCTCTCACCCCGTCGCGCGGCCCATGCCGTCTCGCGTGCCACCGAGGCTCTCGCTGCCGATCCCAATTCGCTCTTCTTCAAGAAGGTCGACTCGGCGGCTCGCGGTCCGATTGCCGCCGAGGTTCTGGCTGCGCATCGCTCCCTCGGAACTCGCGCCATCCTCTTTGCTCCTGCTTTCCCGGCCGCTGGCCGCACCGTGCGGAACGGCATCCTGGAGATTCATGATGCTGCGGGCAAGCCTTCCCGGATTCGTCTTGCCAGCCTCTTTCCGCTCACGGCCCGCGCCGGTCTCGCCCACATCTCTCAGCCCGGCGAGCTTGCGCCCGCGTTCCACTCCGGCAAGACCGTGCTTGTGTGCGACAGCGCGACCCAGGCTGACCTCGAGGCTCTCGCCCGCGTAGCACAGGATTTGCCCGAACTCCTCTACGCGGGTTCGGCCGGCCTGGCGCAGGCGCTCGCCGGCCTCAATCTCTTGCGCGTGCCAGCCGCGCTCGTGCCTCCTGCCGAGCGCACGCTGCTCATCGCCGGATCGCCGCATCCCGTCGCGAAACTGCAGCTCAAAACTCTCGGCCTCACGCACCTTGAAGGCGTCCGCGTTTTGCGCACCCGTCTCCCTTTCCTCGCCGGCGCGCGCATTCGCTCCGCATTCCGTTCCTTCACCCCGCAGGCGCTCATTCTCACCGGCGGCGATACGTCTCTGCTTGCCGTTCGCGCTCTCGGCGCAGACTCCTTTATCCTCCAGGGAGAGTTCGCGCCCGGCATTCCCTGGGGCATCGTGCAGGGCGGTCCGGCGCACGGCTGCACGGTCGTCACCAAGTCCGGAGGCTTCGGCTCGCCTACGGTTTTCAATGAGATTCTCGCCGCGCTTCGAGGTCCAGCATGAGCAGGCTTGCACGCATCGTCATCAGCATCGGAGACCCGGCCGGCGTCGGCGCCGAAATCGCTCTCAAGGCACTCCACGACAGCTCCCTCGCCTCGCTCGCGCACTGGCTGCTCATCGCAGACTCAGCCGCGCTCAACGCTGCAGGCCGCGTTTCCAGCATCGATCACGTCGGGCTCCCCTGCACGCTTGTCGAAACCGGCACGCTCGCCGCCGATCACGCCGTCGCGTTCGGCCAGCTTCGCGCCGAGTACGGCCTAGCCGCCATTGCCTACGTCCGGCGCGCTGTCGAGCTCTGCATGAACGGCGAGGCAGACGCCATGGTCACTGCGCCCCTCAACAAAGAGGCCGTCACGCTCTCCGGACAAGCCTTCTCAGGCCACACCGAGTACATCGCCGAACTCACCGGCGCGCCTGAACCGCGCATGTTGCTCTACTCCGACAAGCTGGCAACGGTCCACGTCAGCACGCATATTCCCCTCGAGCAGGCGTGCCGCCTCGACCGCGCACAAATCGTCCGCACCATCCAGCTCGGCAATGACGCGCTCAGTTGGATGCGCCGCCGCGCGCCGCGCATCGCCGTCTGCGGTCTCAACCCTCATGCCGGCGAACACGGCCTCTTCGGCCGGCAGGACGCCGACATCATCGCTCCCGCCATCGAAGAAGCTCGCGCCCTTGGCATCGACTGCTCCGGTCCCCATTCGCCCGACACCATCTTCGTCCGCGCCCTGCGCGGCGAGTTCGATCTCGTCGTGGCCATGTATCACGACCAGGGCCACATTCCCATGAAGCTGATCGACTTTGAAGGCGGCGTCAACGTCTCGCTTGGGCTTCCGATTATCCGCACGTCCGTCGATCACGGCACGGCCTTTGATATCGCCGGCCGCAACCTTGCTGACGCCACGAACATGAAGGCCGCGATGCGTCTCGCGGTCCGCCTGGCCGAGGGGAAATTCGCTCTCGCCGGTGCACCCGGCCCCGGCTCGCCCGGTCGCGGGGTCTCTGATCCAGCCCATTCCGGAGGCGCGCACTGAGATGCATCTCGCCGACACTCTCATCATCGCCGCCTACCTCGTCACGCTCGTCGCCATCGGGATCTTTGTCTCGGGCCGCCAGAAAACCACCGACTCCTATTTCGTAGCCGGCCGCTCCGTCCCGGGCTGGGCTGCCGGACTTTCGCTGCTCGCCACAACGATCACCAGCGTCACCTTCATTGCTTTCCCCGGTTCCGCTTACTCCGGCGACTGGTCGCTCCTTCTTCCCAACTTTCTCTTTTTCGCCGTCATCCTTTCCATAGGACCGATCGTCGTTCCCTTCTTCCGTCACGTCGTCTCCATGTCGGTCTACGAGTACTTCGGCAAGCGCTTCGGTCCGGCAGTGCGCATGTATGCGTCGTTCACATTTGCCGCCGGCCATTTTGCCAAGATGGGTTTCGTTTTCTACCTTCTTGCGCTTTCTGTCGCCGGCTTCACTGGCTGGTCCATTACCGCGCTCATCGCCGGCCTTGGCATCATCACCATCTTCTACACATTCATTGGTGGCCTGAAGGCCGTCATCTGGACCGATGTTGTGCAGGGTTTCCTGCTCTTTGCCGGCATCGCCGTCACTCTCGTCCTGCTTTTGTTTTCATCGCCCGCGCGCCCCAGCGCCATGTTGCAACTGATCGCCGTCAATCACAAAACCAGCCTTGGCAGCCTCGACTTTGATCTCGCGCGGCCTACGCTTTGGACTCTGGCAATCTACGGCTTCTTCTTTTACCTGCAAAGGTACACGGCCGATCAGAGCGTGGTGCAGCGATACCTCGCCGCTCGCTCCGATCGCTCCGCCCTTCGCGGCATCGAGATGGGCGCGGCGCTTTGCCTTCCCGTCTGGACAGCCTTCATGCTCATCGGCTCGCTACTATGGGCCTTTTATCGCCACGCCGGCCAGGCGCTTCCTGCCGCGGTCACCAAACCCGATGAGGTCTTCCCCTACTACATGGTCACGCAGATGCCGGTGGGTGTCGGCGGCTTGTTCCTCGCGGCGCTCTTCGGCGCGGCCATGTCCATGCTTGCTTCGGACCTTAATTGCCTCGGCCTGATTTTTGTCGAGGACTTCTACTCGCACTTCTTTCCGCGCCACACGGATGCGCAACGCCTCCGCTTCGGCAAGCTCTTCATCGTGCTCTGCGGCGGCCTGGCCATCGCACTGGCCGTACGCCTTTCCAGCACACATGGCGCGGCGCTGCCGCTCTACTACGCGGCCACTGCCATCGTCGCCGGCGGCCTCGCCGGACTTTTCCTCCTTG
This sequence comes from uncultured Acidobacteriaceae bacterium, assembly GCA_963836525.1. Classification (GTDB taxonomy): domain Bacteria; phylum Acidobacteriota; class Terriglobia; order Terriglobales; family Acidobacteriaceae; genus Telmatobacter. The sequence continues at coordinate 70,356 of CAWIJW010000009.1, read as the reverse complement.
CCTTCCTCTCGCGCCGCGCCGGCCGCACGGCCGCTATCGCCGGCATCGCAGTCAGTCTGCTTTTCACCGTATACGCCACGCTCACCCTCGGCGGAGGCAAGTTCCTCAACCTGCATCGCTTCAACTACCCGTGGAGTGAATACACCATCGGCGCCATCGGCAATCTGTTGCTGCTGGCCGTCGGATTTCTCTGCGCGGTTCTTTTTCCGGCGCCTTCGAGTCTTTCCTCCACCACCACGCTCTGGGGCTGGCTTGCCAGTCGCAAGCGCCCCAACCTCCAGGTTGTTCAATTGGGAGGTACTCCATGAATCGTTTGCAACAAGCCGTTCAGGCCAACGATGGCAAGGCCCTCCTCGGCGCGGCCGTCTATTTCTACGATCCCATCTTTCTCGAGATCTGCGCCCATCTCGGCTACCAGGTCATTTGGATCGAGATGGAGCACGGCCACATCACCTTCGCCGAGGCTGCCGATCTGTGCCGCATGGCCTCCGGGTCCGGCATGTTGACCATGATCCGCATTCCCGATGTGCGCCGCGAAAATGTGCTCAAGGGCGCCGAATGCGGCCCCGACATTCTCGATGTCCCGATGATCGAGACGGCTGAGCAGATGCACCACCTGCGCGAGTACGCGCGATTTGCGCCGGCAGGCAGCCGCGGCTTCTTCTCCGTCTCGCGCGCCATCAACTATGGCATCTGCGATGGCGTCGTTGCCGAGCAACAAAACCTCAACACCGGTCTCTGCCTCATGGCGCAGATCGAAACCAGCACTGCGCTGGGCCGCATCGACGAGCTGGCCGCGGTTCCCGATGTCGATCTCTTCATCGGGCCGGCGGACCTGGCCGCAAGCCTCGGCGTGCCCGCGCAAACATCGCATCCATCCGTGCAGGAAGCCGCCGAGAAGATTGTGAAAGCGGCGCGCGCCCACAAGAAATGTGTTGCTACGGCTTGCGCGCCTGACGAGTTCGCCTTTTGGCTTGGCCTCGGCATCGACCTGCTTTTCTGCGCCAACGACATCTCCTGCCTGAAGCAGGCAGCCGGCGATCTGTTGGGCGACGCACGACAAATCCTGGAACGTATCTCCGGCAAGGCCGCTCCCGTACTTGCTGCGCGCCGCGCGTAGAACACTCGGTGCAAGTTCTCACACGAACCTTGGTTGTCTCAGGTCCCGATCTTTGCACCCGGAATAGGACAAAGACAGAACGAGAATCCACCATGTTCTTGAAGATTTCTTCAAGCCTCGTCTTCTTCGCAGCATTCCTGCCCGTTGCCGCACGCACCCAGAGCACCGCGCCGAGCGAACCCTTCACCATCCTCCACGCAGCCGACTACCGTCATTACGTCGTCCAATTCGCAGCCGACGAGCGCGAAGCGACTGGCCAGCAGCCTGCTAACGAATGGCCCTGGATGGAAGCCAGCATCCCGCTCTTCGACTCCTCCAACAAACAATTCGAGGAGATGTATTATTTCCGCTGGTACGCGTTTGAAAAGCATATAGTCTCCACGCCGCGCGGATTCATCATTACGGAGTGGCTCCCCAAGCCTGCCGAGCCCGACGGCTTCTACGGCGCGCTGCCCGATGCCGCGCCGTTTCACCTTGGCGAGGCGCGCTGGCTGCGCAACCCACGCATCGCGGAAGACTACGCGCGCATGTGGGCCGAATCCGGCACTGGCCCGCGCAAATACAGCTTTCCCTGGGCCGAGAGCGTTCGCCAAGTCACTCTCGTCACCGGCGATACAAAGCTCGGCAAGGACTTGCTCGTAGACCTCATCACCAACTACAAAGCGTGGGAGGCGACGAATCTCGACTGCTTCGCCGGACTTTTCTGGTCGATCGACACTCGTGACGCGATGGAGAAGTCGATCAGCGGCGATGGCTACCGGCCCACGCTCAACAGCTACATGCTCGCCGACGCGCGGGCCGTCGCCGATTTTGCGCGCGCAGCAGGCAACACGGCGATCACGAGCGACTACACAGCGAAAGGCGACGAGCTCGAGCGCCTCATCGAAACCAAGCTCTGGAATCCCAAAGACCGGTTCTACGAGGTCGTTTCGCCCGCTGCCGACTCAGGGATTCGCAAAGAAAAGCGGTTCAAGGACCCTGGTACGCAGCTCCAGTGCGCCGGAGTGCGCGAGCTCATTGGCTACATTCCCTGGCAGTTCTACACACCCACTTCCAGCCACGACGTGGTGTGGAAACAGCTCTTCGATCCCCAAGGATTCGCTGGCAAATACGGGCCCACCACCGCCGAACGCCGCTGCCCGCGCTTCCGCTTTGCCTCCGACGATCAATGCACCTGGAACGGTCCTTCGTGGCCCTACGCAACCACGCAAACGCTGCTGGCGCTGGCCAATCTTCTCAACGGCCCTTCGCAGCCTTACATCGGCCCGCAACAGTACTACCGGCTCTTTTCAAATTACGTTTTGTCGCAACACATCAAGCTGCCCAGCGGCCGCGTTATCGACTGGATCGATGAAGACCTTGACGCCGACACCGATGAGTGGATCGCGAAAGACATGCTCATCGCCAAGCATAAGCAAGTCGGCCGCGGGAACTACTACAATCATTCCGGATTTGCTGATCCGCTGATCACGGGCCTCATCGGCCTGCGCCCGCGCGCTGACAACAAAGTGGACATTCACCCGCTGCTTCCCGCCGGCGCATGGACTTACTTTGCCGTGGAGGGCCTGCCCTATCACGGCTATCTGCTCGCGATTGTATTCGACGAGACCGGCAAGCACTATCGGCGCGGCCGCGGCCTCATGCTTTTCGTCGACGGCAGAAAGATCGCCAGCCGCGCCACCCTCGGCCCGCTGGAGGCGTATTTGCCGCAATGAAACGATCTGGCCCGCGATCGTTGCTTGCCAGAGAGGTTTGAAAGTATGACAGCTTTTCTGAAATCGATTTCCGTGCTTGCCGCACTTCTCGCTGCGCCGCTCCTCGCCCAATCGACGCCTCCCATCCCCATGGCGCGCATTTCCGCGGGCACGTTCATCATGGGCGCCGACGATGTCACGCTGCCGTCCGCCGTCGTCAACGGCTTCGGAGTCATGTCGAACCGCTCCGTGCACGGCGACTTCGACGAAGTCCCCGCTCACCGCGTCGCCATTACTCACCCCTTCTCCATTGCGACGCATCTCATCAGCGTCAAGGAATTCCAGCAGTTCGATCCCTCTTACAGATCCGTCGCCGCATATCCCGACTACGCGGCCGGCATCAGCTACAACCAGGCCGTCGCTTTTTGTGCGTGGCTCACCAGGAAAACCGGCAAGCCCTACCGGCTGCCCACTGAGGCCGAATGGGAATACGTCGAGCGCGCGGGCACGCAAACGCCGTTCTTCACCGGCGACACTCCACCCGCGCCGGGCCAGGCCAACACGTGGGGCGTCGTGATGGGCGAAGGCACGCCGGAGTGGGTCGCGGATTGGTACGGCCCTTATCCCCCTGCAGCGCAAACCGATCCTACCGGTCCGGAACATGGGTATTTCCGCGTGGTTCGCGGCGGCGGCCTCGATTTTCGAAAATCGAAACCCGGCGAATCGTACCCCGCAACCGCGCCCTACTTCATGCGCTCGGCGAATCGCGCCAGCATGGCCCCGAACTACGCATCAAAAGACGGCAACATTGGATTCCGCGTCGTTGAGGCGCCAATACCCGCTCCGCATCCCTCGCCCGCCGCGCAATTCTTTTTCTTCACAGACGTGAAGCAAACGCCGGTCGATGTCGCTGAGGGCCCCGATCCCTCAAGGCCCTTCTACTATGTACATGAGCTCTTCCCAAACCTCGACGGCAATTCGATGCCGGACGTCGGTTGGCGCATCGGTTTCGCGCGCGGCCTCGGCATCAACTATCACAATTCGGCTATTCAGGTGCTCGCGAACGGCGATGTCGTCGCCGCGTACTACAACACGCCCGACAAGGAAGACGATCCCGACCAGACCATCATGGTCATGCGCCGCCGCGCTGGCGCGGAAGATTGGGACATGCCGGAGCCGTGGCCCGCCTTTGCCGATGCCGCCTGCGCCGCGCCGGTCTTCTGGAACGATCGCGGCCATCTCTGGCTCTTCTTTGGTTTCCCGCGCTTCATCGGCGCGCCGCCCTTTGCCTTTACCACCTCCGATGACAACGGCGCAACCTGGGCGCCTATCGAGTTTCCTCACTTTCCCGCACCCATTGGCCGCTACGTCTCGCAGCCCATCAACTCCGTGGTGCGTGCGAAGAACCACACCATTTACATTCCGACCGACTCCACCGGCCGAGACGCTGACGGCAACGGATCCATCTCCGCCGTGTGGGCCACACACGACAACGGCAAAACCTGGTACGACACCGGTGGGCGCACCGCGGGCCGCCACACAACCATCGTGATCGCCCGCAATGGCGACATCCTCGGCTTCGGCGGCAAGAACTCCGCCATCGATGGCCGCATGCCGCTCGCCATCAGCTCCGATGGCGGCAAGACCTGGCGCAAAACCAAAACGCCCTTCGATCCGCTGTGGAGCGGGGAGCGGCCCAGCGTCAATCGGCTTGCCTCAGGCCGCCTCTTCTTCGTCGCCGATTACAATCCCCGCCAGCAGAAACACATCCACAAGGATGGCGCGTACGTCGCGCTCTCTGACGATGACGGCAAAACCTGGAAGCAGAAGCGCCTGCCGCCCGACATTTTGACTGTTGGCTACGTCACTGCCACGCAGGGCCTCGACGGCATCATTCACGTCGTCACGTCGAAAAACACCGTCAACTACGAGATCGAGCTGAACGAGGCGTGGATTCTCTCCGATACGGCCGTGGCTTCGCCAGATCCAGGTTCAATTGGCCCGGTCACGAAGCACGCAGAGAAATGGCCCAACGGAAAACCGAAAGCCGCGTGGAGCACCGAGCGCGCCAACGATGGCCGCATTCTCCTCGAGGGTCCGCAGACCTTCTACTTCGAAAACGGCGCCACGCAATGGACCGCAAACTTTCATCTCGGTATGAAAGTTGGCGACGAAGTGTTTTATCGCGCTGACGGAACCAAGGAGTGGTCGAAGTCCCACAACGGGGACGGCACCTGGACCTGGCGCACGTTCGACGCCGCCGGCAAACAAACCGCCGAATCCCATTGGCGCGGAAAGATGCTCGTCGCTTCCGCCATCGCGGAGCCAAAGTGAGCGCGCAGTGCAAACTGATCCACACGGCTGCCAAATCGGCGCCACTGATCCTTTGCGCCGCGCTCACGCCGCTGCTCGCGCACCCGGCCGATCCATCCGCCGCGACAAAAACGCAACCGGCGCATGAGCCGCACGGCGCATGGTTGTTCATCTACTTCAAGGAGCCGGGCAGCCAGGGAATCTATTTCGCGCTCAGCGGCGACGGCTACCACTACACGCCACTTAATGACGGCCAACCGTGGGTCACGCCCGCGCAAGCCAGCGAGCTCATGCGTGACGTCTTCCTCACCCGCGGCCCTGACGGCTTCTTCCACATGGTCTGGACATGGAACTGGCGTGACAACTCGCTCGGCTACGCGTCGTCGCCCGACCTGCTCACATGGTCCGCGCAAGAACAAATCCCCATCATGGCGGATTTTCCGCAAACCAACAATGTGTGGGCGCCGGAGATTTACTGGGACGCGGCCAAGAGCCAGTGGCTCCTCATCTGGTCAAGTTCCATGAAAGACTCGCAGACCGGCAATCGCATCTGGTTCTCGCTCACGCCGGACTTCCTCACCTTCTCCAAGCCCGCGATCTTCTTCGATCCCGGCTACGTTACCATCGACGCCACCATCTTTCACGGCAAGACTGGACCGTATCGCCTCATCTTCAAGCAGCAAACTTACGATCCGCTCACCTTTCAGGAGCGCGTCGCCACGGGCCCCACCCTCGAAGGACCATGGAGCAACATCTCCGGTCCCATCAACGAAAGCTGGTCCGAGGGCCCCTCCGCCATCCAGGTTGGCAACCAATACATCGTCTTCTACGACCACTACCGCCCGCCGCGCGCCCATTACGAGGCCGTGGCCACCACCGACTGGAAACACTGGCAGGACATCACTGCGCAAACTTCCCTGCCGCCTTTCTCGAAGCACAGCAGCTTTCTGCGCATTACACACGAAGAAGCGACACGGCTCCTCGCCCGCCATGACGCGCCGCCCGCGAACGCGATCAATCCGCCATCGCAATAGCCGCGGCTTCCACGCCATCACGACCGCGCGCTCATCCTGATCCTTCTACTCGAAGAGCCAATCCAGATTTGGCGGCCCGATCTCCGCCCCCGTCTGCGCAAAGTTCACGTGCGGCGCAACATGCAAATCGGCGGGAATAAAACCGAGCACAACATACTGTCCTTTGCCCAGGTCGAGATCGCTCTCGCCCGCAGGCAACGGCTTGGCCCACACGGCCATCGCCGGAACCTTCGGCGCCGCCACGGCACTCAAGAGCACCAAATTCCATTGCTCCGTCTCGGGATCAAGAACCGAGTTCTTCTTCGAGGCGTTGCTGACAAAGCCCACGAGAATCTGCGCGGGCTGCGCCAGATCGAAGTGCAGCGTTCCGCCTTCGCTCGGCGCAATTCGGATTCCCTTCAGGCCCGCAAGCTCCGGCGCGAGATCGGTGATCGCAGTGCCCCCACCGAGGAAGAGACTCGCGCCTTTCTCCACTGTGAACGTCTCGCCCGCGCCCGGCTTAAGCGTGAAGCTGACCTGCGGCAACGGTTCAATCGGCTTGTTCTCCTCGATCTTCGCGCCCGAACTCAACTGCGCTATCCGCTTGCGGAAAATCGCCAGCTCTTTTTCATACATCGGCAGGCACTGCTGCCAGTTGGGAAACTGATTGATGCCGCCGCGAAACGGAATCTGCCGCTGTGTAGTTTCCATGCTCGTCGCCGTGCGGTATGCGGGCCCTGCAATCGCGGTCAGCTCGCGGAATTCATCAACGCTCTCCGCCAGCAGCGTCTCGGCCTCGCGCAAATGCGCCGCATCGTGATCGTAGCTGTAGAGCAGCACTTGCTCCGCCGCCTTTGTTTTCGCGTTGTAGAACTGCATCAGCCGAGCAATCGCGCGCATGTCGTTCGCCACGCGCCCGTACTCGGCCTTGTTCTTCGTCACGAAGGGCGCTGCGGCCTGCACGGCTTCCAGCGCTTTGCGCGACGCCTCCACTGTTTCATCGCTCACGCCGATCGGCGTTTCGCCCTGGTGCGGTTCATGTCTCACTTCCTCCGCCACGTACTCGCCCAGCCGCTCACCTGGCGGCGCATCGCCCGTCCACAGTGTCACCGCTGGATTGAATCGCTCCGGATCGATCAATTGCGGCATCGTCATGCCGAGCGTCAGCGCCTGACGGTTGCCTTCCGTAATCCCGATCCGCGGCAAAAGCCTTGGCTGGCACGGCCCGGCCAGCGTGTACACCTCGAGCAATTTTTCACCCGCCTCCGCCGTCCCGTACCTTTCCGCGAATCGCGCCGTCCAGTACGCGTGCTCTTTCTCAGGATCGCGATTGGGATTCCACGCGTAGCGGCCCCACGCCGCAAACCAGATCCAATCGCGATCGGTTTGCATCAACCGCGGCTGCGTGTTGTCGCCCGCGTACGGCCAGTCCCAATAGCGCAGCGGATAAAGATGCAGTCCCTCGATCCCGATGCGCTGAAAGTTCGTCAGTGTCTGCCGGATGAAATCCGGATCGCCCCACCGAAACGGTTCCAAATCCGAGAGCAGATGCACGTTGGCAATGGCAACGTTAGAGGCTTCGGCCAGCATCTTGAAGCGGTCCAGCACCGGCCCGCGCACATTGGTCCAAGTCAGCGATTCGCCGTTCCATTTGAACATGGTGTCGATGTTCGAGTACAGCGGCGCCGCAGCCTTCATCACGGCGTCGATGTCCGTGGCGTGCGCACGCACCACGATCGGCGGCTCGGTCGTGATGCCAGCCTCCTTCAGGCCGTCCTTGACGCCGGGAATGATGGTCTGCGTCAGCCACTCCGCCCCGTAGTGCGGACTGAGCGCCTCGCCCAGCGTCATCATCAGGCCGGCATGCGGATACTCGCGCACAAACTCTGAGATTGCGTAGCGGGTGTAGGCGCTTGCCTCGGCGTTCGGCGTCGACAAGTGATACGGCAAATGATGCGCCCGCGCAAACGCGTGTGACAAATGAATGTTGTAGAAGCCCTGCAGCACCCAGATACCACGTTTGTCGGCCTCGGCGGTCAGCCACTTGAACATCGCGATGTTCTGGTCGAGCAGTGCGGTGGGCAGCTCCTGCGCCTCGGGATACTTCGGCAACTTCAGCAGGCTGGTGAATGGATGGCCGTTCCACAGGTAGAGCGTGTTGTAGCGCTCTTCGACCAGCATGTCGAGATAAGTGATCCACTCGGCCTTGTCGTAGAAGAACGGAAAATTCTGCGGCGTATACGGATAGTCGTACTCTGCGCCGTCGTAAGTGATTTCCTGCTTCTGCATGCCGATGCAGGTGCCGCGCAGCTTCAGCGCCGGATGCTCCATGTCGTCGATGCCTTCGGGCAGCGCTTTCGCAGCGTGGATGCGATCCGCCAGCTCCAGCTCGCCATACAGCACTCCCGACGGATCGCTGCCGGTAACAATCCACGTCTTGCCGACCTGCTCGACGAGAAATGCTTCCTCCGCCTGCGGCCAGAACTCCGGCAAATCGAACCGCGCAAGCTCCGGCGCACTGCGCACCGCTGCCAGTACCCGTGCTCCTTCCGGTTCGGCCTTCAGTTCTGCAAGCGCCGCGCGGAGCTTTTCCGCGCCATACAACTCGCGCGGCGTCGCGCCCTTCGCCGTAATCAGCTTCACCGGCGCCGCGTAACTCGCCGCACACGCAGCGAGCGCGACGATTGCCACGCATGCCGTGCATGCAGCCCACCGCGCGATTTGCCCTTTCTGTAGTCCCGCCATTTGTAGCTCAGGCCTCCTCAAACAGCACCGCCATATACGGCTTGCCGGTCAGCGTGATCTTGCTCTTGCCGCTGAAGGTTCCCGGCAAGGCCGCCGTTGTCATCTCCCATGGGTCAATCATCGTGGCCTTGAACTTCAAATTCTCCGGTAGCGGAAACTCGTACTCGCCCACGCAGTGGTAGTCGAAGTAGTAGAGAATCAGCTCGCCCCCATTGCCCGCGTTCAAGTAATACGGATTCTCGGCGGCCATCAGGCCAGTGGTTCCCGTGCTCTCCAGCAGCTTGCGCAAAAACGTGATGCGTGCCGCGCTCGTTCCATGCAGGTCTCCCGCATCCGACCACACCGGGCTCCCGTCCGTCGAGATGTACGTCTCGCCGTGCGTCGCATACACGCCATAAACAATCGCGCGCCAGAAGCGGTGCGTCATCTCCTCAGGCGAGAGATTGCCCCACCGCCGCGCAGTGTTCCCTTCGTACTGGATCTCGTCGTAGATGATTGGTTTGTTCCACGCCGCCAGCCGCTCCGCCGACTTCTCGAAGTCATACTGCTGCAGGCTGGCGTGTGTGCACCACGGCTTCGAGTGGTCGTACGGAACTCGGCTGTGATGAATCGACCGCAGCCGCCCGTACGGATCGCTTTCCTGCACAATGCGAAAGATGCGATCCCAATCCGTCATCGATTTCGACCGCACCAGGTCATATTCATTGGCGATCGACCACCACACATTCCGGAATGCGGAAAGCCGGGCCACCGCATAGCGAAGATAGCGGTCGTCGGCCTCCTGCCCCATGGCCTTGAATCCCCATGCATCGTACGGATGGAAGAGAATCACATCCGCCTCGATGCCCGCCGCCATCAAATCTCTGATCCGCTCTTCCACATGCTGGAAATAGGCGGGGTTGAGCCGCGCCAGATCGAACTGCTCCTTGCTCGTCCCGCCGTCCTCAAGCGTCTCCGCGTCCGGCGGCAGCGCCGCGCCGGGGCCCCCGCGGAGGGGTGTTTGTTCGCGGGGTGGGGGGCCGATGCGCGCAAACGGCATGGCCACCGGCTGCAGCTTCCCCAGCGGCTTAGGCAGCAAGCACATCCGCACCTTGTTGAATCCCGCTTGTTTCAGGTTCTTCAGCGTCTCCTGGTCGAACGGCGCCCCGATGAAACCGTAGGAATAGCAGGTCGTGCCGAAGGGAAAGTACGGCGTTCCGCCCGCATATTGGAAGTGAAACTGATGCGCTGTACCCACCGGACCGCGATTGCCTGCCGCGGGTGCAATGCACTCGAAACCACCCGTCAGCCCCGCGAGTTCCTTCGCGTTGCTCGTCGTTGCAAAGCTCCAGGCCCCCACCGTGTCCGGCGAAAAGCGCACTTTGTACACTCCCTCGCCATCGCAGAATCCGGCCACATCCACGGTCCGGTGCCCGAGCGTGAAGCGCGCGCCAAACGTTACATCCACAAAAGGATTACCCCCAACCGGCCCACGCGCTTCGGTCTCAAACAGGCCCCATTGCTCTACCTTCCTCGTGCTGTCGCCAGCGACCGCCGCTCCGGCAACGCCCGGCGCCAGCCCGGTCACCATCGCTCCGGCTCCTAATTTCATCAGCTCTCTTCGATCCATCCATCCTCGCTTTCCACGTGCCGAGTCTCCGGCTCGTCCCATGCGCGGACCCCGAATCCCAAGCCATCGGCCTACTCTTCCAGCCAAGCACACTTGTTCTACACAGCTTTGCCGGGGGTGTCAAACCTTTGTTGAAAAAATGAAAATTATTGCACAAATCGACCCCGCAGACGTATAAAGGCAGTTACAGCCTGTTTCACTTTGGAAAAGAAAGCACAGGTTTCATTCGTCCATGCCAGGTAAGACCGAATCCTCTTCCACACGAGCAAAGTCCACGCGCCGCCGCATTCCCAAATGGGCGCTCCACTCCAGCCACGGAACATCGAACGAGCGGTATTACTTACGCTCCATCGGCCGCGCGCTCGAGGTTCTCGACTGTTTCGACGGCAAGGCGCCCTTGGCGCTCAAGGAGATCGGCCATTCCACCGGCCTTCCCGACTCCACGCTCTTTCGTGTGCTGCTCACGCTCGAAAAACACGGTTACTTGCGCCAGGCGATGGATGGGACCTACCAGCTCGCTCCCAAACTCCGTTTCGGCTGGCTCATTGAGCAGGCCAACGCTCTGCGCGACAAGGTTCGTCCCGAACTCGAGCGCCTGGCGCAGCGCTTCAATGAAACTGCCAGCATGGCCTACCTTTACGACGACCGCATCCATGTTCTCGACTCCATCGAGACCTTCCACGAGATCCGCATGTCAAACCGCATCGGCCGCGTCCTTCCCCCGCATTGCAGCGCGCTGGGTAAGGCGATTACCGCATTCCAGGATCGCGCTTTGGCCGAGCAGATCGTTGAGATCTACGGCCTGTCGCGACGCACCGACCACACCATCACTGACCGCTCCCGCCTCTTCGACGAGTTCGCCGAAATCCGCAGGACCGGGATCGCCTGCGACCGCGAAGAATCCACCATGGGAGGCATCTGCTTGAGCGCCGCCATCCGGCCCGCGGGAAAGCCCGTGGTGGCCGCCATCAGCCTCTCCACCCCGGTTGTCCGCATGACCCCCGAACGCGAAGAGCAGACCCGCAAGGCTGTGCTCGAGGCCGCTGCGCGCGCATCGGAGCTATAGGGCCACGCGGAACTTCGGCAGAAAGCAAAGCTCTGGCCATCTCTGAGCGCATCTGTGAACGTCTGCGTTCTCACCGCCCGCTTTGATCATTGCCGTTTCCCCCGCACTGCGTCCCGATTCGCAAGCCACGCGGCGAAGCGCGCTGCTCCCCTTCATAGCCTTCCCCAATCGCGGACCGGCCGCGCCCCTCGGAACGTGCGCGCACATCTCATGCTGTTCCGGTGGGGAGCCGGCTCCGCAGGTTCCGCCTTGCGGAACCTGGGAGCCGCGCCACGGAACCATGTTCCATTAACCACCTTTGTTTCAATCGACTTACGGCAACGAGACCATTAACTTTCAAAAAGCGCAATTAGCTCTCCGAATTCTCTTGACACGTGTATCGCTCGGTTTTTACCCTTGCAAACTGTTTTAGTAAGCGTTAACTGCCCCGAACTGCAACAGTATGGACTCTGTTGAGAATCGTTCCCTCCAGATCGCCGGCGTCTCTGTCTCCATGACCGCCGTCGTTCGGGATCCGCCCGCCGCATCCTCGGCTGCTGCAAATCGGGACTCTTTGGCGCTTGCCGGAACTGTAGGTGAATAGGAGGCTCTGAGTGAAACGCTTTGTGTTCTGTCTTCTCGTATTCGTGGGCGCATACGCCTACGCTCAGAATTCCCGCGGCTCTATCACCGGTCAAGTGACCGACCCCACCGGGGCTGTCATCTCAAATGCTCAGATCACCGTGACCAGCACGGATACCGGTGCGGTCGTACACGTGACCTCGACGTCCGATGGTTTCTATACCGCGCCCGATCTCATGCCCGGTGGATACACCCTCAGCGTGGATTCTCCGGGATTCAAGAAGTTTGTGAGAGAAGGCATTGGGATCCAGACGCAGCAAAACGTCACGATCAATGTGAAGATGGAAGTCGGTTCCGCGTCGGCGGTAGTGACGGTCACGGCGGCGCCTCCGCTCATCGATACGGCAGATGCATCAACAGGACAGGTATTGACGACCGACGAAGTGCAGGACCTGCCCAGCGACGGCCAGTCTCCGCTGGGTTACGCGCGCATCGAATACGGCGCGGTGGTTAAGGGAAAACACGCTCTCGGCGGCGCTTTGCCGGTCAACAACAGCACCGTCGATGACTTCTCGCTCGGCGGCGGCAACTCTTCTTCGAACGAGTTGCTCCTCAACGGCGTCCCTAACATGCAAGACAGTAGCCGCACCGCTGGCTTCAGCCCCGCGCTCGACTCGGTGAATGAAGTGCGCGTCGACGTGTTTGGCGCCAACGTCATGTATGGCGATACCTCGGGCGGTACGGTGAACATCACCACCAAGAGCGGCACCAATCAGTTCCACGGCTCAGGACGCTGGGTCTATCAGGCTGCCGGCTGCTCTGGCCTCAACGGCAATTTCGTCAGCCGCTCCGCCAACAATTGCGAATGGATGTCAGCTTTGCCATATCTGACGCCGACCGGAAAAGCCGCTCCACTTGCCACTCACTTCAACCAGGCCAGCGGCACCATCGGCGGGCCCGTTTGGATTCCGCACGTCTTCAACGGCCGCAACAGGCTTTTCTTCTTCTACGCTTATGAAACCTACCGCGGCCAGCAGCCTCCGGCGCAAACCGTCGGCACTGTGCCCACTGACGCGGAACGCAACGGCGACTTCGCCGCTCTGCTCGCAATCGGCAGCCAGTACAAGCTCTTTAATCCCTACACGGCCACGGGAACGCAATCCAGCTATACCAGGACGGCGATTCCCGGCAACTGCCTGGGTGCGGCAGCAACCACATATTCCAGTACCGACTGTCCCACCAACGCGGGCCTGACGCTGAACCCAATCGCGCTGGCCTATCTCAAGATGGTTCCTGAGCCAAATTACACCGGATCCACCACGACAGCCGACGGTCAAAATAACTACTTCACCTACACGCCGACGATTCAGGATTACCGGTCGCATATGGGCCGCATCGACGTCAACCTCGGCTCCAAGGACAAGATCTTCGGCGTCGCCCAGCGCAGCCGCTACCTGGTCCAGCAGAGCAACTACTTCCACAATTCGCTCACCGGCACAAATGCCGATCAGATCATGGCTGGCGGCCAGGTGGAAGAAGTGCACACCTTCTCGCCGACCCTCTTCCTGGATACGCGCGGCAGCGTCACGCGGTATGACAATACCAACGGCGTCTCCAGCAGTGGCATCAATCCTACGAGTTTCGGGTTCCCCGGATATCTCGCCCAGAACGCAACGACACTCGCCTTGCCGGTGATCACATTCAGCGACGCCACAGCCCCCTCCACTTACAGCAACGCGCCGGGCTCGATCGAGAATTTCGATACCATCCAGTTGTTCTCTGACGTGACCAAGATCTTCCGGTCGCACACCTTCCTGGGCGGCATCGACCTTCGTGCCTACAAGGATTCTGTGCTGAGCCCCGGCTCCGCCGATGGCTACTTCCAGTTCGCCAAAGGAAACGGCAATCCGGTTGCGGGCACCAATACAGCCGCTCCCGCTCCGTTTGGCAGCTCGATCGCGCTGTTCATGCTGGGCATACCAAGCACCTGCTCCAATTGCCAGGAGAACATCACTCCTCCGTTCCAGTTCAACAGCTTCCTGCACGGCTTCTTCTTCCAGGATGACTGGAAGGCGAGGCCGAATTGGACAGTGAGCATAGGCGTCCGCTTCGAGCATGAGATTCCGGTGAATGAGAGCCAGAACCGCATGGTGAACGGCTTTAATCCGACCGCTACCAACGAGATCACCGCCGCTGCCCAGACCAACTACGCGGCGCATCCCAGCGCTCTGCTGTCAGCGGCATCCTTCTCGGCCACCGGCGGCGCTGTCTATGCCTCGTCCAGCAATCGCTCCGCCTACCATGTACCGGCTGTGTATATCAGTCCTCGTCTCGGCATCACGTGGGCTCCGGATTTTATGCACGGCAAGGGCGTTGTGCGCCTGGGATTTGGCATCTACGACAACCCATTCAACGATTACAACCAGGGCCAGAGCTACGGTTATTCCGCAACCACCGCATATGTGGCGACGAGCAACAACGGCATCACGAACAACTCGCTCAGCGACCCGTTCCCGACAGCCACCAATCCGATTCAGCAGCCCTCCGGCAATGCATTGGGAGTGAACGCCAACCTTGGCGCCAAGATGGTCTATTACTCGCCGGTTATCAAGGTGCCTTACTCGGAGCGTACAAGCGTCGACGTTCAATATCAGATCGGCAACACCATCCTGATCGACCTGGGCTACCTGAACAACCACCAGGTGCATCTCTCGTACAGCAACGCGGTCGACGCCATTCCGTTGCTCCCATACCTGAGCCGTTCGCAGTACTATGATGCCGCCGCAACCAACCTGCTCACGGGGGCGACCTTCAAGAATGGCGGTCCCCCCACTACCAATATCGCCAACCCGTTCAAGGGACTTGCTGGAATGACGGGCAGCCTTTCAACGAGCAGCCTCATCGCGCCGAACATCTACCTGATGAGCAACCCTGAGTTCAGCTCCGTCACTTCGCAGCTGAATCCCGGATCGTCATCGGAATATAACGCTCTCAATGCGCGTGCGTCCAAGCTGATGGGCCATGGGCTCACCATCAACGGGATCTTCGAGTGGTCGCGCCTGCTGGGGACCTTTAACCAGCTCAACGCCGGCGATAAACTCAACTACGGCGAAACCACCTCCGACTATCCTTTCCACTTTGCCGGCTACGGAACCTATCAGATCCCCATCGGCCGCGCGCGCCAGTTCTTCTCCAACGACAACCGCATCCTCGACGGATTCGTTGGCGGATGGCAAATCTCACTCCTCTACCAGTTCCTTTCCGGCACACCGATGTCCTGGAACAACGTCATCTACACGGGAGGCGGCTGGCGGGACTTTCACAACGTGCAGCACAGCTCTGCCAACGTAACAGGCAGCAAGGTCTTCAACACGTCCGTGTTCGATACGCGCACCTGTATGAATGGCGGGACGTCGTGTAACAGCGACCCGACCAACGGCCAGCCGTATAACCCCAACGTTCAGCCGACAGGCAACAACTACCGCACCTTCCCGGCATACCTGCTGCGCCAGGATTACACAAGCAACTGGGATGGAAATGTGCAGAAGGACATCACGGCCTGGGAGAACGTCAAGGTCCAACTGCGGCTCGATGCCTTCAACCTGCTCAACCGGCCGCAGTACAATACGCCGAACGTGAGCCCCACGTCGACCGCATTCGGCACTACGAGCGGCGTTTATGGCGGCACCTTCGCCCGGCAATTCCAGGTGGGCGCGCGTATTTCGTTCTAGAACCCGGAAAGCACGGCTGATCTTCGCCGCTTCTTGTATTCGATCAGCCGGTTCTTCACGCCGCTAGAACCAATATGGGGATGCGCAAGCATCCCCCGCTTTTTTTGTTCGCTGCGGTCTTGCCGGCGAGCGCACTTGCCGTCAGAATCGGTACACCACGCCGATGGTTGCGCGCGGATTCCACGTCATATGCGTCGAGTAGCCGAGCTGCGGCGTGTTGTTGCTTAGCGAAAAAGAGCCGGCGAGCCGGTCGCCCGTGATGCGAATCGCGAAGCGGTCGGTGAGTCGATACGACATGCCGCCGCCAAAGCCGCCCGCAAACGAGATGACGGGCGTCATTTTCTCCCCGCCCGTATGCTCTCCGCCCAGCTCCGCAAAGAGTATGCCGCTCACGTTCTCGTAGAGCACGGCGTGAATCTCCGGTCCAATCAGAAAGCTGTACACCGACGGATCGCCTGGATTGCCGGGAACGCGGTGGCTGATCGGCGTCCGGTAATAGTCAACCGTTCCCATGAGGCCGAAATACTTGCCCCAATCGCGCATCAGCATGGCCTTTCCGCCGATCAATCCATAGCGCGACAGGTTCACCTGGTTGAGGCTGGTGTAGGCAAATCCGGCGTAAGCCTCGTACTTGTAGGGTGCAGTCTGCTGGGGGACAGGCGCTCCTTCCGGGTTCACCTGGCCGGAGGCCGTCAAAGGCGCGAGCGCGACCCCAACTGCGGCCAAAAGCAAAAACAACGACGTCCTCTTCAATTCGAAAATCTCCTCAATCATCGCCTTGCACGAACAAACCTGGCCGCATCCGGAACTGGCTCCGGAGCAGGCATCTTAACTGGTTTCCGGTACCTTCTTAGACTATCCTCTCCCCCCGGCTTTCACGAAGTCCCGCCGGAAGCTCTGGTAGCTTGGACGGCTGCGCCACGCGGAAGGTGCGCACGATCGCATCGGGCCGAAGCCGGCCCAACCTGCTTTCGTGCCGAGCGGCCCCGTCACGCAGGATTCGCCAGAATCCTCGGGCCGAAGAACTAGAGCACCTGCGTCGCAGGGATGGTCAAAACCCTGATCGGTAAGCGCGCCGGCGTTAAGCGTGGGTTATGTGTCAGAAAGTTGGCAATTGTCACTTTGCCAGCTGGGGCTGATCAGACCGGCGGCGCTGGTTCCAACGGCTCCAACTGATAACTCCTAATTCGGGTTGGGGAGCGTCGGGCAGCATTGTCAGCAGCTCGAGTAGATTCCCATCCGGGTCCCGGAAATAAAGCGAAGCAGCGGGCATCCACGCAAGAACTACCGGTTCCTCGGTCGGCTCCCCTTGAAAGTCGAGCGGAACAGCATGATCCGCCCGGAGGCGTGCGGGTGCGTCCAGCAGGTCTTTCAGATCCACACTAAAAGCGAGGTGAAGACTCAGCCTTTGCGGACCGGTCCCGACCTCCCATAATCCCAGCATCGAATTGCCGCGCCCGCCAATCCAGTAGAACGCAACCCGCCGCTCCCAAGACACCTCGGCGAGTTCCAATCCTAAAGTTCTACCAAAGAAAGTCATCGAGCGTTGCAGGTCTACGACCGTCAAATGAGCCTCGAAGAGACCGCCAACAGGAATCATGCTATCTGCCTTGTTTGAAGGATGCGGATCGTGGCATAGGGGTTGCGGAGTTTTAGTTTGGCGCAATCTGCACACTGGCGAAACGGGTTCTCCGCGATGTTGATGCCCGTGCTGAACACTCCTTCCTTCCCGTTTCGCTGGTGGCAAAGCGGCGTTCTGATCAGGCTTGCGGGTTTTGAGCCCACCAATCAGCGGGCAAGCTCGGCCAGCCAGAAATTTCCTCATCGGCCGGAGGGGCTCCGCGCTGGCCCTCTCATCTGCGTTGCCACGGTACCGATTCATCCTCTTGGCGCTGCGACTAGCTCTCCTCCAGATACCAAGGAATATTGATCACTACGATCCGCCTGTTGCCGCGCACGAGCAGAATCGCCTTCAGCAGTTCGGAGCGCCGGTTATGCAGCATGCCCTCCCACCAGTGCCGCACCACCAGCTCCGGCACCAGCACACACACCTTGCAGGTCTCGCGTTCGCGCTCCACGCTCAGCACATATTCCACGATCGGGTAAAGAACGTACCGGTAGGGCGATTTGAGCGTCACCAGCTGGGGAATGCAGCGCCCGGCCGCGCGCAACGGCGCCACAATGTCCTTCTCCCACGCATCGCTAAAGGGATCGGGATCGTCGCTGGTCTCGACGTGGACGCAGCGAATGTCGCACGACATCGACAGCGCAAACGAAAGCGCCTTCTCGGTGATGCGGCTCCAGCGATCTACCGGCAGGACCACGATGGGCTCGCCCACCTCAGCGGGAACACAGGGGCGGTCGAGATCGACTTCGCGGTTCACGCGCACGTAGTGGCGATTCACCGCGCGCATAAACAGGATCATCACTACCACCAGGAGCGCCGTGATCCACGCACCCTCGGCAAACTTGGCCACCAGCACCACCAGCATCGTGATCCCCGTGGCCACGGCTCCCACGCCATTCACAATGATGCGCGCCGGCAGCCCGCCCCAATGGCTCCCACGGACCGGCCTTCGTCCGCGGGCTATCTGCCGCCTCCAGTGCATCACCATCCCCGCCTGTGACAGCGTAAAGGCCATGAACGCGCCGATGGCGTAGAGCGGAATCAGCCGGTCCGTCACGCCGCCAAACACGATCAGCAGCAGCGCCGTCAGCGCCACCAGCACGTAGATGCCCCACGAGTAGAGCAGCCGCCGCCCGCGAATCAAGAACACGTGCGGCATATAGTTGTCCAGCGCAATGGCCCGCGTCAGCCGCGGAAAATCGGCAAATGCCGTGTTCGCGCTCAGCGCCAGCACCAGCAGCACTGAAGTGATGGTGAGGTAATAGAACCACCCATGCCCCATCACCGCGCGCGTCAGCATCGAGAGCACGCTCTCGTAGCCCGCCTTGCCGGGATCGGTGGCGGCGATGCCGTAGGCGCGGCACAGCAGCGCA
Source organism: uncultured Acidobacteriaceae bacterium (assembly GCA_963836525.1). Classification (GTDB taxonomy): domain Bacteria; phylum Acidobacteriota; class Terriglobia; order Terriglobales; family Acidobacteriaceae; genus Telmatobacter. Next base: position 51,504 of record CAWIJW010000009.1, on the reverse strand, counting down.
ATCCCCGCCAGCAGGATGGCCAGCAGTGCGATGATGATGGTCAGCGTCGCCTTCGCATTCTTGCGCGTCGGCTCGCGGAAGGCCATCACGCCGTTGCTCACCGCCTCCACGCCCGTCATCGCCGTGCAGCCTGAAGAAAAAACCTTCAGGATCAGCCACCAGCTCACCATCGCGGTCGCCGCCGGAATCACTGGCAGCGGCGTTACCGGCGCCGGATGGCCCGCTGCATGCACCACCTGCCATCCGCCCACCACAATCACGATCAGCAGAGTTCCCGTGAACAGATACGTCGGGATCATGAACACCACGCCGGTGTCATGCACGCCGCGCATGTTCACGATGGTCAGAATCGCCAGCACCAACAGGCAAAGCTCCAGCGTGTGCGGCTGCAGGCTGGGCACGGCAGAAATCAGCGCGCCCACGCCCGCCGAAATGCCCACTGACGCGGTCAGAATGTAGTCGATCATCAGCGCCGCCGCCGCCAGCAATCCCGCGCCCTCGCCCAGGTTCTGGCTGGCCACGGTGTAGGAGCCCCCACCGTGCGGATACGCTTCGATCGTCTGCCGATAACTGAAGTACACGATCGTTAGCAGGATCACGATGGCCGTGCTCACCGGCACGATGTACTTCACGCCGACTAGGCCCAGCGGAATCAGCAGCGTCAGCGCCGCCTCCGGCCCGTACGCTGCAGAGCTCAGCGCGTCCAGCCCGAAGACCGGTATCCCAGCCACGGGCCCGATGTGCTCGGCGCGCTCCTCGCTGGTCTTGAGCGGCCTTCCGAAAAGTAGGTTGAAAAAGCGCGTGTAGACGCCCATGAAAAATTGCCCGGCGGCTATGGATTCATCGCGGGGAATGCCGCCGATGCCAGTGTCTCACGGCGAAGCAGGTCTCACGGATGTCTCGATCCGTGCCCAAACCAAAGCGATCACTGTCGCTTCGTTCACTTCGCCTTCAGTACCATCAAGGTCACATCATCATGCTGGGGCGCCGTCCCGACAAAGTGATCGATGTCGGACAGAACGGAGCGCAGGATCGCGTCTGCCGGGGCCGATGCATTCGCCCAAAGCACCGAAAGGAAGCGACCTTCGCCGTACTCTTCGCTCCGCGCGTTCTCCGCTTCCACCAGCCCGTCGGTGAACGCCGCCAGCAGGTCGCCTTGCTCGAGTGTCACCGCGCCATCTTCATAGGCTGCGTTTTCCATCACTCCGAGCGGAAGTCCTCCCGCGCGCAATTCCTCCGTTGCTCCTGACTTGCGCCTGAGCACTGGAGGATTGTGCCCAGCGTTCACATAACGCAGCACGTGCGAGGCGGGTTCGTACTCGCCAAGGAATGCGGTCGTGAACCGTCGCCCACCCTGGCTGTTGCTGCACGCATACTGGTTCATGCGCGCCACCAGTTCCGTGAGCGAACCGGGTGTCATGCACAACGCTCTCAGGCTCGCCTGAATCGTGGCCATCAGCATGGCAGCCGGGACGCTCTTGCCCGCCACATCGGCCACGGCAATCACAAAACTCTCTCCGTTCACGCCTGGTGAGGCGTCGGGAGGTGATCCGTCGAAACTGCGCCGCGGGAATATGTCGTAGTAATCGCCGGCAACAGTGTTGGCGGGCCGTGTAGCGAAAGCGATCTCAAGGCCCGGCACCTGCGGTGGGCGCGACGGCAGCAGCCATGCCTGAATCTCCTTGGCGATCTGCAGGTCGCGCTTCATGATCACGCGGTCTGTCAATTCCAGAATCAGCAGCCCGAACATCAGCAACCCGCCGGTGAGGTGCGCCTCAAACCGGAACTCCCACTGCTGGCCGGGGTGGCCCATCATCTCGGCTTCCGGCATAAGCAACAGCACCAATGCCACCAACAGGAGAACGCGGCGCGCCGGCGTAAGCTTCTCCATGATCGCCCAGAAGAACTGTCTCGCCACGTGGAAGAAATGCTTTGGAGGGATCTCGCCGGGCCGCCGGGCTGCGTCAATCTCGCGCGAATACAGTTGATAGGTCGATCGCGCGTCCGACCGCAGTTGCCTCCAGAGCGCTTCGAGCCTCATTCCATCCGAAACGCGCAACCAGAACCGTCGTGCGCGCCGGGGAAGAGGCTCTCCACCCCAGGGCACACGCGGGCCCACCGGATACGGAGAACGCGCTTGCCGGCCATTCATGGGATTTCGACCACGATTATAGCCCCCACTCTCGCTCTGCGCCTGGACAAAGCCCGCGATCAACCTGCTTCGGATTCCCTAGACAGCTTCCATCGGACTTGATACTATCCAGCCAGCATTCTTCCGGTTCCCCTTCCTCTCCCACATTTCTTCATTCGCAGCATCGGGCCCGCATCGGCTTCTTGTCTTCCCCGGAGGTTACGCATGGCTCCCTCTCTGCGCTCCACCATCCTTGCCCTATTTCTCGCGGCGCTCACCTTCGCCCCGCACACACTCTCCGCCCAGCCTAGTGGCGCTGGGGGCTCGAGTTCCACCGGCACCCAGCCTTCTGGCAATGGAAATACGCCGGACCAGGCCGGGGTGAAAACAGACGAGCAGATTATCCGTGAGTCAGGCGTCCCCGAAACGATAAAGCCGAACAGCACCCTCAAAGTCTATGGAGCAACGATCGAGGTAGATGACAATCCACATTGGACAGTGTGGAACGGTGGGATAAGGATCGTCAGTAAGTTCCATTATGACAACCTCACTCTCACCGTTGACGTTCGCAAAAACCCCGACGGAAGTACTTCGGTCAACAGGATGACGCAAAATGAGACTGGCAATGTCACTCACCAGGGTTCCTACACTTTGACAACGAATGGCCCGTGGACAATCAAAAAGAATCCCGATGGCGGTGAGATCTGGGAAATGCAACAGCAAGGTGTGTCCGGGTATATCGTCTTTTTCCCTCCCGACGCCAACGGTATTCAAATCTATACAGCAATGAAGATCGTGGACCAACCGGACGGCCCGCCAAACGTCGAAGAAACTGTTCGTGGAGTCTGACACCCGGCAATCCACTCGGATCCACAAATACCCAGATTCAAACGATCATCAGTGAACTGCATATTCCGCCCCCGTCTGAGCAACCAGCACCCTCACAGAGTGGGGAACCAACATCCAACCAGAGCCTGGACACCTCGTCGTTTAACGACGAGGAAGCGCTTGAGAAACATATGCGTGAGCTGGGCATGACTCCTCCGGATTCGATGACGATTGATCTGTCCATCATGGAAGACGTCGAAAGGAGCTTGCAGAAAGATTCAGCTAGTGGCACTCCGAATAATGGGACTTCACCTGACGGAAAACCGGCAACGCCCTCGCCGGACGTTCACTCCATAAACCCGACGGCTCCGCTGCCAGGACAAAGCGGGCCCGCTCAACCCGCTACTGTCGCTCAAGCAGGTGGGCCAACGGAGACGCATACCGCGAACGGGACCAGCGAAATAAATTTCTGGTATGACGACAAGCACAACATCATCATGTCAGCCACGACCACGCAGAACGCCGACGGCGGCAAAACGATAGTCGGCCAGTTTTATCAGAACGGTGTCGTAACGCGCACAGAAACCTATACCACGTCCAAAGACGGCACCACAAAGGTTGAAATCACACCGACGGGCGGCCCAACCGTAACCATCGAAGGTGACAAAGGCGGCGCAATCACCAAGATTGACGGATCGAGCCCTCAGGCGCCTGTGCCGCCGGCCGGCCCTGCGCGGACAGTCACGGCGCGGCCTGTGAAGACACCTGATGGCCATCTCACTTTGGAGATCACGTACCTGCCGCAATCCGCTAATTCGCAGCCGAGCGGCCCGTCCAGCACGGCCCCTGGTTCGCAAAGCCCGGGTTCACAAATTGGAACAGTGCCGGAAGATTTTGATTTCTTCCTCACCATGCCTCCAGGTTTTGAAGACGCGGACCCTTTGGCCGTGATCATCCACAGCGAAGAACACGCGGCCGGTGCGAACGAGCCTGGCGGCCCGAGCTTCCAGACGCCTTCGGCCGATCATGCCTGCATCGTGCTAACCGGCACCGAAACGGTGTGCGACGTGACCTTCACTCCGCCGGTCACAAACGAAACCCCGAACGCCCCAGAGGACGCCACGATCTACTTCCCGACGGCCATGGAGGACGCGTTCAAACGCGACTTGCAACTCAACCTCTCAGGCATCGCCATCGACAGATTGCCAACCGGCTCGATCCAATTCGAGAGGCCGATTGTCTTTCAGATCTGGGGTTCGGGTCTGGGCCCCATGCCCAGTGTCAATCTAACGCTGGGCTCCAGCTCCAACGGAACGCAGACCAATCTCTTTCGTCTGACGGGAGAAGATATCGTGTGGGCAACATCAACCGCCCGCGATGTAATAGAAGCTTACACAGCAACTCACAATCAGGGTCCTTCTCCGGCGTTGGTAAAGCAGATCCTGGCCGAAACCAACACTCAGCCGGCAACCAATGCCGTTCCAGTTCCTGGCAGCACTTCAACTGCCCCGAACCCGTCCGCGCCGAACAATTCCACCTCAGCATCCGGGCCCACCACGCCGTTCAGCAACATCCATCCAACCGTGACAGATTCCCCCAATGCTTCAGTTCCGACTAATACCGCGTCCGGAACCTCCACGACGCCGACCACCCCGCAAACGACGGCGTCTACGGGCATAACGATTACGATTTCGTCTGCGGGGCAATACTTCGATCCAGTGACCGGCGAAACAGAAATTGCTGTTCCGGGCGATACGCTGCCTGACGGTTGGAAGAAAATGACGCCCCCGTCGGCGCCTCCCGGTATCACACCCGGCAACAGCGTCTCCTTTGTGCCCGACAAGGGGCCTCTCCTCTTCGTCAATGTCACATCGGGCCAGACACAATGGTTAAATCCTCCCTACACGGCGCAAACCGGCTGGATCCAAACGTGGCCCGCGTATTCGGTGAATATTCCGCCGCTGCCTGTCAGCCCTTCCACTCCACCCCCCGCAACGCCTCCAGCCACGACACCGCAGGGAAATGAGCCCACCGAATCCGGGAAGCCCGCAACCAGGGTGTCAACCGATCGCTTTAGCTTGAGAGGGAGCGACATTGGCGGTTATGGCTCGTATCTCTGCGGGCTGGACTTTTCTGCGACGCCGGCTGCGAACCTACCACCGCTAACCAGCGAAGTCGCGAACATCGACTATGGGGTCGGCGGCAAGCTAATTAAGCGGACCGACTCCGCTGGAGCCCTCCAGTCAAATACATTCTGCGATTCAAAGAACGTGCTGCGCCGCGAAGAGACCTACACCTACTTCACATACAACGGCAAGCAGAACCTGACGGAGAAGTTCACTTCTGCATTCGATTCGGGCCGCCATCTCCAGTGGACGCTCGCCGTCAAATACGACTGGACGGCGGGCTCCCCCGCCACATCTGACTTCTCGCAATTCGGCCTGCATGGCGAGCGCACATCCGAAGAGATCACAAACTATCACTCCTGGGGTTTCGAGTCCATGGACTTGAGCTCTTTGAAAAAGAAATGGTCGTACACTTTCACACCCTACAAGTTCGTCGCAACGCAGGGATCCACAACGCCCGCGCCGGCTTCTTTCACGCCCATTCCCACAAGCATCGGCGTGGTTTGCTCGGGCAACGCAACGCCTGGCGGCAACTACGGTTGCACCGCTGCGCGTTCGTCGTACACCGATCTATTTAGTACCGTTCCCATATTGCGCACAGCCAAATTCAACCTCGCGCTACAAACCCTGCCTGACGGCTCTCCTTTCCTGCAGGGTCTGGAATTCAGCATTCCTGGGCAAGGGTACGTTCCGGTCACGGCCGGCGGCCAATTCTCCTTCCGTCTTCCACTCAATTGGAGGCCCCCGTTCGAATTGAGTGCGCGCCTGTCCGGCATCTACACAGGCAGCGGCCCCACCACAACGCAGTTCGACCTTGGCAACCTCACCCCTGCGCCCACGATTCCGAGCGATGTGTTCACGCCCCAGGATGCAGCAAACCTGAAGCACGATACCGAGCTCCACCTCATTCACTTGTGGAACAGGGCCTTCAACCTTGAAGAGGAACTCGACTACGAATACTACACGGCACAAAATCCCGACTGGGACTACGTCGCCTATCTGGAAGATGAGCTTGACGACACGTACGACGACATCGACGACGTCACGTCGGTCCTTCCCACCAGCGACGTAATCTCCCTGGCGCAGGGCCTCATCGACGATGCCAAAGGCTTCCAATCCTGGTTGGGCACGCAGCCCACGCTCACCAGCGACGACCAGGCCGACCTCACGGATTCAAGGCACTGGGTCACGTTCCTGGGCGAAGAAGCGCTCTACGCCACATTCTTATCGGCGTGGCAGATGGAGCATCCCACCCTGGAGCCATATTGGGGAAACCCCTTCGCTACCCAAGGCAAGCTGAACGTCTTCCGCGGCCCCACTGGCTACGATCTGTTTGGCACGCACGCCCGCATCGGCGACTACCGGATCACGCCCTTCGTTGCAACGCCAACTGAGTACTACTACATGTCGCCTACCGGCCTGACATCTGGCCGGAACCAGTTCGCGATCGAGAACCGGCTCTTCGGCGAAACCAGCTCCTATCTCTTTTATGTGACGCTCACGATGCGGGCCGGTAAGTACCAGTTACACTCCGGAGAAAGCACGACTTACGACGCGGTTGTCGACGTGGGGCAGGGTTTTCCCACATGGCTCTCGACCGGGAGCCCATCATTCCCTGTCGACTTGATCTCTTCTTCAGAGATCAGCGACGCACAGAAGGTGATGGGACCTCCGGCCGGCACTCTCTTCACTGAGAAGATCACCAATAATTCGACGTCCACGATCAATGCGAAAGATATGTCTATAAAATTCGGGCTGCCGGATCTATCAGCGACCGGCTCCTACCATGTCGGCGGCACCATCACCGGCATAAGAGACGGCAGTTATTCGATGACGGACGAAGTGCGGACGTACGCCCCGACCTGGAGTGGGCTCGGTACGGTTCCGAGCTCCAACGGCTCGGCACCGTCGACGCAGGCGCCATCCTCCTCGAGTTGGTACCCCGCCTACGACATGAACTCCGGCCCGTCCTCGCTCCACAACCTCTCCTCGACGAATTGCGCTACCCCCACACCGGCCACAACGGCGCCGGCGACCGTGCCGGGGCAAACCACCCCTACAACGCCCACCACGACGACTGGAAGCACCGCGCCGCCGGGATGCGCTGACAACGCGGACGAGGAACTCTTCGACCAGGGCATGCACATCTCTCCTTCGGTGCCCGTGGACAATAATCCGACGACCGCGGAAATGGACGCGGCCAAGAAGCGAGTGGACGACGCGCAGGCAAAAGTAGGAACTGCACACAAGAATCTAGCCACGGCGCAAGCGGATCGGGGGCGCGCATTTTCGAGAGGCCTCTACAAACTTGCAGAACCATTCCAGGATGCCTGGAACGACATGAACAAGCGTGTTCACCGGTCAAGGCTCGATCTCGACGAGATGCGCTTGAGATACAGACGGAACCCAACCTCCGATAATCTAAAAAACATTGAGCAGGCGGAGCGGAAGAATACGGCGGACATCGAGGAACGCGATCAGATTAAGAACAACATTCTCAATGAGTTCTCGCCTGAGGATCGTGCAGCTTACCAGACCGCGCAGGATGCGGTAAACAGAGCGGAGGATGCGTTCAACGATGCCATGGCCGAGCAGCACGCCGCAGAGAACGCCCTCGGCGAACTGCAACGCGCCGCGACAACGAAGTAGACCGCAATACTTCGCGCCCGCTATCGCGTGTCTGCTTCGCTCGCCGCCGGCAGCGTGAACAAGAACCTGCTCCCCTTACCCGGCTCGCTCTCCGCCCAGATGCGTCCGCCGTGCTGCTCCACAATGCTGCGGCACAGCGCCAACCCCAGCCCTGTCCCGCCCAGCGCGCGCGAGTCTGATGCATCGCCCTGCTGAAATCGCTCGAAGATGCGCTCCAGTTTCTCCGGCGCAATGCCGCGTCCCTGGTCCTCTATCATGAAGCACACCTCGCGCGACCCCGGAACACCGGCGGCCGAAACGCCGGTATCCGGCGCCTCCGCTTCCATATTCCGCGCAGCCAGCCGGATGGTTGTGCCCGGCGGCGAAAACTTGATGGCGTTGGCGACCAGCTCGTTCAGCACCTGCAGCGCCCGCTCTTCGTCGGCGAAGACCGGCGACGCATCCACCTCGAAACGGAAATCGATGCGCGCCTGTGTCGCCGCATTGTGCGCCACATCGGCCGCGCGGCGCAGCAGCGTCAGCGGTTCCACCGGCTCGCGATTCAGCGTCAGCCGCCCTTTTTCTCCGCGGTCGAAGTCGAGAATGTCGTTCACCAGCCGGATCAGCCGGTCGCAGTTTCCGATGGCCATATCGACCATTTGCCGCTGCTTCTCCGGCCGCTTGTCCAGCGAGCCCGACTGGACTAATCCCAGCGATGCGCGCAGCGAAGTCAGCGGCGTCTTTAGCTCGTGGCTGACGGTGGAGATGAACTCATCCTTCATCTTCTCCAGGCGCCGCCGCTCGCTCACGTCCTGGAAGGCCACCACCATGCCGCTGACGCGGCCATCATCCAGCAGCGGATTGGCGCTGTACTCCACGGGAATCGCCGTGCCGTCCTTGCGCCAAAACACCTCATCCCGCATCCGGATCGGTTCGCACCGCCGCAGCGCCTGAAGAATTGGGCTGGTGGATCGCGAATATGGCGTCCCGTCGGCGTGGCTATGGTGAATCAGCTCGTGCAGATCGCGGCCAACCAGCTCATCGACCGCATAACCCAGCGCCCTCGCCCCGGCCTCATTGATGAACGTCACTGTGCCGTCGAGATCGATGCCGAAGATGCCGTCATCCACCGCTTGCAGGATCAGTTCGCGCTGCCGCGTGGCGATGTGCAGCGCCTCTTCGGCCTCGTGCTGCTCCGTCACATCTATGCCGTGGTTCAGCACGAAGGGCCGCTCGCCCGGCAGTTGCATGCGCCGGCTGCGCACCGCGATGCGCCGGTACACGTTGTCACTTCGCCGGAGCGGCAATGCGCCCTGCCACTCTTCCTCGATTTCCAGCGTGTTCAGGCAATCCTGGAACGTCGCCGCACCTTCCGGATCCATCAGCTCCGTCACCATCCGCCCCACCAGAGCCTCGGCGCGATAGCCCAGGGTCTCGGCCGTAAACGCGTTCAGCGAGGTCAGCCGGCCCTCCATGGAGCAGGTGAAGACAAAGCCCAGGCTGTGCTCCACCATCTCGCGGTAACGGGCCTCGCTCTTGAGCAGCGTCTCCTCCATCTCACGCTGATCAGTCACGTCCTGCCCGCTCACAATCAGGTACTGGATCTCTCCGTTCGGACCTTGCAGCGGCCGCAACGTCCAACTGATGCGCCGCGTTTCGCCGGCGGCTGCCCTCCACAGAGTCTCATGCGGTCCTGAGACCTGCCCGGCCGACGCCTCGTGCAGCTTGCCCGACGCCCATGCGCGGTCCTCCGCCTCCAGAAACTCCTCCACAAACGGCCGGCCCACGGCATGGGCAAGGCTCAGGCCGGTCAGCCGCGCGCAGGCATAATTCATCCGCACCACGCGTCCCGCCGTGTCCAGCACGGCCACCAGCGCGGGAATTGAATCCAGCGTCGCGGCCACAAAGCAGCGCTCCATAGCCAGCGCCCGCTCCGTGCGCAGCCGCTGCCGCTGCGCCTGCTCCTGCAACCGAATGCGGTTGTACAGCTCCAGCCGCGTCACCGCCTGGCGGCCCAGAATCTCCAGCAGCGTCAGATGTTCCGGCTTGAATTGGTCCGCCTTCCGCGCCAGCACCGCGATCGTGCCGATCGTTTGCTCACTGCCCGCGATCAACGGCGCTGCCGCATACGAAAGGCACGGACTAGCGCCGGCCAGCGGAATGCCCTCGGGAGGAAAGCGTGGATCCTTACCTGCGTCCGCAATCAGCAGCGGCTCACTCTTCTCCAGCACCCACTGGCAAGCTGAAGATGCGCGTGGCTGGTCGGTCGCCTTGAATCCAAACCGCGCCTTGAACCACAGCCGGTTGAAATCCATCCACCCGATATAGGCATAGTCGGCATCGCACAGCACTGCGGCGAGCTCAACGAGCTCATTGAGTGCGGGATCGGGGTTGCGATCGAAAAGGCTCAACTCCGGGCGCACCACCGGTGCCTGGTTCTCTCGTGCTTGCGAACCGAGCGTCGCACACATAGATAGATGTACCCGACTGCAAGTATCGAGGAGATTGACAAACTTGGCTCTTCCACTATTCGGTCAAGAAGTGGAAAACGCGGTACAACTCAAGTACTCGCGTTTCTTTGTCCCATTCGATGCGTTTAGTGATTACTATGGGTACTCGCCGATGATTACCCGCCACACTTAATAAAAGACACAGCCGAAGCATCCACTGATCTCTGATCGCTGATCGCTGATTCCCGGCTATTGCCCACTGCCACCTGCGCACTGTCCACCGTTCCTCAATGTTCCGGCAGCTTGCAGCAGTCACCCGCCGCAGGAGGCTCATTCGCGCCCGCATCCAGAACCACCTTCCAGCTCCCATCGGGCTCTTTGCGCCACATGGTGATGTACCGCCCGCTCGTCAGCACCGGATTGCCGTTCGCATCCTTGCTGCGCCCCTCATAGTGGCCCCACGTGTAGCCCATATCGCCTGAAGGCCCCATCATCGCGTCCGTAGGCGTCCATGTCAGTTGGTAGTCCTTGGGCGACCAGTTGGCCGACTTGGCGATGGCTACCTTGCCGATCAGCGGCGCCGCTCCGTTGCCCAGCGCCACGCCGTCGTCGGCAAACCATGCCGCAAATCCAGCCCCGCCCTGCCTTGCCACATCTTTGGCAAAGCGTGCTTCCAGGTCGAAGAGCAGCATCTTGCCCGGCTTTACAGTCGAGTCGGTGAGTGGATTGGGCGCCTGCGATTGCGTCCCCGGCTCCAGCAACTGCGCCCACGCCTCACTCGAACCCGCTACCGCCAATCCGGCAATCAAAATCAAAGAAAAAAGATTCCGCCATCCAGCCACGATCCCACCCTCCAACGAACCTGAAGTCTATGCGCCCATCCTACAACGCTGGGCTTGGAGCAGTTTCGGAAATACTAGGTCCGGTTAAAGCGTTCCCAAAGGTCGTCGCTCCCTGCTGGTCCCACCCCAACGACCACGGGTCTTCGAGCCGCCCATCACCCGCCCGTGAAGCGAACGAAATCTTCTTGGGGCCCGGTCGTTGGGGACCCCGGATTGGTTGCGCCGACTCAGATTTCGTGAATGCGGGAACACGATTTCCGAAACTGCTGTAGCGGCTGCGGCAATCCCCATTCCCACTCGCGTGCGAACGGCGTTATCATGTTGTCGCTGGAGAACGCCTATGTCTCAATATGTCTTCTACTGTCGCGCATGCAAGAAGGAATTCACCCAGGTTCTCCACATGGCCGACCGCGATAAGAGCAAAGTCGTGTGTCCGCATTGTGGCGGCAAACGCGTGGAGCAACTGGTCACGGCTTTTTCCGCGGTCACTTCGAAGAAAAGCTAGCCTGCGCGCCCGTCTACTTGCCCGCCACCTGAATCGGAATCTCAAGCGATCCGATCCTGGCGCTCGCCGGGTCGTATACCACCGCGCGCAACACCACCGCGCCGGCCGGCAAATCCAGAGCTAGCCGCGCGGGAAAACCCTGCCCCGCCGCTTGCAGCTTCTGGTACCGCTCCGCTGAGAAATGGAGGTGGAACCCCCGGGCGAGCGAGTTCACTGCGTTCCCTTCGCCGTCATAAGCCACCAGCGCGCACTCGAATTGCGCGCTCTTCGCCCCGTCGGCCGCGTCAGCAAAGGTCAGGTCTTGTGGCTGCAGGCTCAGGTCTACAACATAGCGGTGCGCCACGCCCTTGAAGTTGTCTGTCTTGTTGCCTGCCGGCCCGCTCTCGGGTACCAGCCCTTTCAGCTCCGGATCGCCCTCCGGCAGCACCCGCGCCTGGAACAGAATCTGCGTTGACGGTGGCGCGCCCAACGTGGCAGCTGCGGTCACTGGCGCCGGCACTCCGCCTGCGCTGCTCGCCGGCTTGCTGGTATCGTCCGTGTAATAGCCTCGCCGGTAAGCAAGCTGAAACTTGCCCCCATCCACCTTGACCCCGATCGAGTGGAACTTGTCGCTCTCCTTGCCGCCTTTTTCTTGCGGTGGAACATAGCTCAATGCGTAGTAGCTCGAGTCGGTCGCTGTGATCTTGTCCAGTGCCGCCTTGAGATCATTACCAGTCGTGTATGCATGGCCGCCCGTCTCTTCGGCAATCGTCTTCATCGCCCCCTGGTCCTCCGACGTCTGCACCGAAAAGTTCGCGTTGTCATTCGTGATCGCCCTCCTCGGAAACGTTTCCCCTCCAACGGGCGGCGGCACGTACGTCGCGTCCGATGTCGGCGACGTCATCAGGCCCCGCGCATCCACGGGATACACCGAAACCTGAGCCGCAGTGAGAAGGGCGTTCGTGCGTTTTACCGCGTCGGCGTAATCACTCAGGTTTCTCATAGGCGTACGCACCACGGCATCCGGTCCCAGCCCGATGGGAAACGATCCCGAAAACCAGATCAGATTCTTTCTGCCGGGTATCGCCGCCAGATAACGCGCAAGCTCGCTCAATGCGTCCAGGGTGATCGAAACGCGCTGATCCGCCTCAACGGTCTTCATATCGCCTGCGAATTGCTGGATTTGACCGACCAGCTTGCGCGTTTCCGGATCGGTGACCACAGCCAGGCTTGACGCCACTTGCGTCAGGCTCGTCGATAGACTCGCGTCCTGGCCCGGTCCAACGCTCGATGGCGCACTTGAGTTTGGCTTCTGTCCCTGCAGAACTTTGACCAGATTCGAAATATCGGTGTTGAATCCCGCCGCCATCCGCAACCGCGACGAAAGCGTGAAGATCCCGAGCGGGGTTCCCGGCTTGATCGTACTGAGGTAGTCGACCATCATGCGCCGCACCTGCTCCTGGTCTCCCGTGGGTGTATTCAGCGCGTCCAGCAGGAGCACGTTCACCGCGCTGGATTCCGGATAGATCGGAACATTCGAATATGTATCCGGCGGCAGCTCAGGAGCTTTAACAACAGGCACGCTAGCTGGTGGCTCGCTCTCCGCGAACGACGCAATCGGCTGCTCATGCCCGTCTTCAAACACATGGAACCGGCTGCGATCCAGCCCTTTCACCGGCCGATCGTGGTCGGTGACCACCACGTCTACGAGAACCAGGTTGGTCTGTGCGTGCAGAACCGTTCCTGTTGTCGGCGCACCCGTCGTTGCGCCTGCAGGTGCAGAAGGTATGGCCGATGCCTCGCTGGGCGCGGCACTCGCCGTTGAAGCCGCATTCGCGGTAGAAGGCACCGCCGCACTCTCTGCGGGAGCCGCATTCGCAACGGGCGCAGCAGCCGTCTCTTCACTCTTAGCCAGAGTCGCGATTGGAGCAGGCGCTGCCGCCCCAGGTGTGGGGAGTTCCGAACTCGCGGGCGAAGCAGCTACGGTCGCAGACGTACCCCCCGGCGTCGCACCCGCTGGAGCCTCCGGCGCCCCACTCCCGCTCGCCGCATTCGCGTCGCTGCTCCCGTTCGCATTCGGCACAATCCGCGCCTCCGTGGCAAACAGGTGGAAGTGCGTGAAAGCCACGTCGTTCAACTGTGCTTGCACCGGCCCCACCGCATCTTCGCCCGACGCGCTCGCACTTGGAACCGGAACCTTCGAGAAGGCCACGCCCCTCACCGGGCAGATGTAGCTACGATCCCCAATCGTCACCGGCGCGTATTCCACCATCATCGCCGCGCGCAGCGCCTCGTGCGGCGGCGTCATATCCGCCACCTCGCTCAACCGCAGAATCGCGCCCGTCTCCGGATCGATGGCGATCTCGCCGTGGTAGGCGGGATAGAGCACCTGCGCTCTGCCTCCGCTCGTGATGCCCACCCTGAAGTGCGACTCACCCTCCGGCACGGCATAATGAAACACGGCCATCGGCTCGCTGGGGCCCTGTTCCCACTGCAGCCAGCTCACCCCGGTTTGGATGATGTCGCCAATCACCACTCCCAGAATCGGCCCAAACTCACCGGTGGTCGTCATTCCCAACGCCGGCTCCGGCTCCTCCTTCTTCCGCTTGCCCATATCGTCGTCGAGTACCTCATGCCCGTCGCGGTAGGTCACCGTAATGCTGAACTCGCCTGTGCTGTGCAGTGCCTTGAATTCGGTGTTGGTGGCCACGCCGACGGGCTGGATCGGAACCCCGCCCAACCGGGTACCCATCCCGATTAGCCCCATGGAAAAGTCCGCGTGCTGCGTAAGGGTGTTCTCAAAATGCGTGGTTTCGCGCGTGGCATAGAAGTTGGGCAGCCGCGTGATCGTCGTCTTCGCGTATTGCACGGCCAGCCAGAGCATTCGCTGTTGCGTTTCGACGTCCGGCGCCGGGTCGGGAACCACATCCGTCCCTGGGCGGCTTGAGAAAGGCCGACGTATCGGCCAGCTTCATCAACACCTCACGGGTCTTGCTGCCGGGGAAATCCGCTCTCCCAGCGCGCCAGCCGCGCCTGGCTCACCCGTTCCGTCAGCTCCACATCCTCAAGCTCCCCCGCCACCTTCCCGTCCGGCTTGCCGTGGAGCTTGACCAGCAACTGCTCCATCTGCTCGATCGACAAGGTTTTGGCCGCCATCGCCGGCCACGCCGTCCCCAGCCAGCAGCAGCAGCGTCACCCATTTCCGCATTACCCGCCCCCTTGTCCCTCCGCCGCGGCACAAGTATTCTCTGCTTCCGTGTCGCCCGCCGCGTCCATTCCACCCCAAACCCCACGCCCGCTCAGCCGTCTAATCCAGCAAAGCCGCGTACTGCCACGCAGGTATACTAAGGGTTGGCAAAACCCTGGGGCCCAATACCCTAGAACAAGAGACCCCTGTTCCAGGGGGCTTTTTGCCGCGGGGGGATTCCCCTGGATGCCCGGCTGTAGCGTTTTAGGAAATCCTGTAGGGCGAAGCTGACGCTTAGAGTCGACGCGACCAACCCGGGTCCCCAACGACTGATCTTTGTCGTTGGGGTCGGAGCAACGGGGAGCGGCGACCTTCCAATTTGCAAAAACTCCACCCTTTTTCCTAAAACGCCGTTTTTCCCGGGGGAAGGAATCAAATGGGAACACTGCTGGAGTCCATCCATTCTCCCGCTGACCTAAACGCCTCAGTTACGCGCAGATGGCCGAGCTCGCCGAAGAGATCCGCACCTTCCTCATCCAGACCCTCTCCAAAACCGGCGGCCATCTCGGCCCCAACCTCGGCGTGGTCGAGCTAACCCTCGCCCTGCACGCCGTCTTCTACACGCCTCAGGACAAGATCCTCTTCGACGTCAGCCACCAGGCCTACATTCACAAGATCCTCACCGGCCGCCGCGAGCGCTTTGAGACCATCCGCCAGCCGGGCGGTCTCAATGGCTTCATGCTGCGCACGGAAAGCGAGCACGACTGCTATGGCGCCGGTCACGCCGGAACCGCGCTCTCCGCCGCGCTCGGGCATGGCCGTGGCCCGCGACCTTGCCGGCGGTCACGAGCACGTCGTCGCCGTCGCCGGCGACGCCGCTTTCACCAACGGCATCTCCTTTGAAGCGCTCAACAACATCGCCGTCCAAACCAAGCGCATGATCGTTGTCCTCAACGACAACGAGTGGTCTATCGACCGCAACGTCGGCGCCGTGGCCCGCTACTTCCACCGCATCGTCACCAACGAGCACTACCAGCACCTGCACGACAGCGCCAAGCGCATCATCGAGCGCTTCGGCGGCAAGACAGCCGTCAAGGTCGTCCGTCGCGCCGAGGAAGCCGCCAAAAGCATGCTCTGGCCCTCCATCCTCTTCGAGGAGTTCGGCCTGGAATACTTCGGCCCCATCGACGGCCACAACATTCCGCTGCTGGTGGAGACCTTCAAGTTCCTCAAGGCTCTCGACCACCCCGTGCTGCTCCACGTACTCACGCAAAAGGGCCGCGGCTTCCAGCCCGCGCTCGACGGCCAGAAAAAGTTCCACGGCCTCGGCCCCTACGATCCCGAAACCGGCAAAACTCCCGACGGCTCGCCCACCTACGCCGAGGTCTTCGCCAACACCGCTCGCCGATCTCGCCGACAAGGACCCGCGCATCGTCGCCATCACCGCCGCCATGCCCAACGGCACCGGCCTCGATCACTTCCGGCCCCACCACCCCAACCGCTACTTCGACGTGGGCATCGCCGAGGAGCACGCGGTCGTCTTCGCTGCCGGCATGGCCACGCGCGGTTTCCGTCCCGTTTGCGCCATCTACTCCACCTTCCTGCAGCGCGCCTTCGATCCCATCGTCCACGACGTCTGCCTGCAGAAGCTGCCCGTCCTCTTCTGCATGGATCGCGCCGGCCTCTCCGGCGACGATGGCCCCACGCATCACGGCCTCTTCGACATTGCCTATCTTCGCGGTATTCCCGAAATTGTCCTCATGGCGCCCAAAGACGAAGACGAGCTCGCCGACATGCTCAAGACTGCTCTCGATCTACCCGGTCCCAGCGCCATCCGCTATCCGCGCGGCGCGGTTGCCGGCGTCGCCCGCAAGCCCGACCCGCAGTCGCTCCCCATCGGCAAAGCTGAAATCATCGCCGACGGCTCCGACGTCGCCATCCTCGGCCTTGGCCCTATGATCTCGCTCGCACAGTCGCTCGCCGCAACCCTGGAGCGCGACGGCTACTCCGCCGCCGTCATCAATCCCCGCTTCATCAAGCCGCTCGACCGCGAGATGCTCGAGCGCTACGCCTCCCGCGTCGCTTCCTTCGTCACCTTCGAGGATCACGTCAAGATGGGCGGCTTCGGCACGGCCGTCGTCGAGACTCTCGAAGAGATGGGCTTCGCTGTCCCCGTCGTCCGCATCGGCTGGCCCGACCAGTTTATCGAGCACGGCAAAGTCGATCAGCTCCGAGCCAAATACGGCCTCACCGCCGAAGCCGCCCTCGCCCAGGTGCTTCCGCTGCTCGCTCGCCGCCGCCGTCCCACCCTCGTCGCCAGCTAAACGCTCGCACCGGCACGCTGCCTTGCCCAGTTGGCGGCACGCTGAACCCTGATCCGTGTCCACTGCTCGCTGTTCACGGTTCACGGTCCACGGTTCACTGTTCCTGTATTCTCCTCTGTATGTCCTCCATCGTCCGCCCATCCCGCTGGCCGCGCCGCTGGCTGCTCTGGCTCGCCGCGGGCCTTGTCCTGCGCCTCGTCTTCATCTACTTTCCCCGCCCCGTCGACGACGACACAAGCGACTACCTCGAACTCGGCCACAACCTTCTTCATCACGGCATCTATGGCATGACCGACGGCGCCACCGTCTCGCCGACCCTCTACCGTCTTCCCGGCTATCCCATCTTTCTCGCTGTCTTCGAGCAGCTTTTCGCGCGTATCTGGCCCAACACCTGGTTCAACGCCGTCTTTCTCGCGCAGACCGCTGCCGATCTCGCCGCCTGTCTCCTGCTCGCCGCCTTCGCGCGCCGCCATCTCGGGCCGCGCACCGCCGAAGTCGCTCTCGCTCTCGCCGTGCTCTGCCCTTTCACTGCGGTCTATGTCGGCATCGCCCTCACTGAATCGCTCTCCGTCTTTGCCGTCGCTCTCGGCATCTACGCCGTCGGCCGCGCCCTCGCCATCGAAACCGCCGGCGCGCGCGATTCTTGGGCTCTCATCCTTGCGGGCTGTGGCGCCGACCTCGGCATGCTGCTCCGCCCCGATGCTCTCGTTCTCTTTGTTGCCCTCGCCGGCGGCCTCGTTTGGCACATCCTTCGCCGCCACGCCAAAACCTCATCCGCACGACCCGCATTTCGCCGCGCCCTCGCCGCCACATCGCTCTTTTGTTTCGTTGCTCTCCTGCCGCTTGTCCCCTGGACCCTCCGCAATTGGGCTCAATTCCACGTTTTTCAGCCGCTCGCGCCGCGCTATGCCGATCCCGGCGAGTTCTCCATTGCCGGCGCGCGCAGTTGGCTGCGTACCTGGACGGTGGAGTACGTCTCAACCGCAAACGTCTGCTGGAACTTCCCCGGTGGTCCCATCGATCCCGCCGACCTGCCCCCACGCGCTTTCGACTCTCCACAGACAGCGCGAGCAAACGCTTGCGCTCATCGCCGAGTACAACCGCGACGACTCCCTCTCCCCCTCGCTCAACGACCGCTTCGCCGCTCTCGCCGCCGAGCGCATCCGCGCCCATCCGCTCCGCTACTACTTCACGCTTCCCCTGCTCCGCGTCACCGATATGCTGCTTCGCCCCAGAACCATCGAGTACGGCCTCGATGTCTTCTGGTGGCGCTGGAGCGAGCACCCTGCCCAATCCACCTGGGCGATTCTGCTCGGCCTCATCAACCTTTTCTATGTTGCCGCCGCGGCCTGGGCCTTCCTTCGCCACCGCGTGCCATGGGCGGCTATGCTGGGCGCGTTCCTCGTTCTCCGCTTTGTCGTCCTCGGCGCCATGGAGAATCCCGAGCCGCGCTACACAGTGGAGTTTTTCCCCATCTTCATCATCGCCGCCGCTGCCGCGCTCACCCGCTCCCCGAAGCGTCCCATGGCACAAACCGCAAAGACTCGCCAACTCGATGACTCTCCGGCCCCTGCCCTCCGTTAACTCTTCACTGACCACTAATCACTGTCCTTTGTGCGACAATCCTCATCAGACTGATTTCTTTCATGCGACTGCTTCATATTTTCCCGGCTCTGCTCGTGGTGGGTTGCGTCCTGGCCTCGATTCCGGCACGCCCGCAACCGGGGCCTCCGGCACCCTCGGTTCCGCTGGTTCTTGCCGGCGGCACCGTGGTCGACCTCACTGACTGGGGCCATTCCGCGCGCGACATTCCCGACGCCATCGTCGTCATCCGCGAGGGCCGGATCACCGATGTCGGCCAACCCGGCTCAGTTGACGTCCCCAAAGGTGCGCGCATCATCGACTGCACGGGAAAATTCCTCATCCCCGGCCTCATCGACGGCTACACCGGCATGAACTCCCAGGCGCAGGCCAACGCCAACCTCTACATGGGCGTCACCACCGTCGTCGCCCGCGCCGACTCGGAGCGCGGCTTTATCGATACCAGTGCCCAGCCCAGCCCGCACATCTACCCCATCGACACCATCGGCGTCACCGACGACTGGAGCCTGCTGGCCCGCCGTCCTGAATGGGTCTCCAAGCTCCGTGAGGGCGCGCACTCCGTCGAGCTCAGCCCGCAGGACACCGCCCGCCAGATGGTCGACACCGCGCATCTCGGCACCCGCGTGCTCCTGCTTACCGCCCATCTCACCGCCGCCAACTCCCAGTGGATCATCGCCCGCGCCCACGAGATGGGCCTCGTCACCTACGGCGACTTCGTCTCCACGCCCTATCACGTCGGCGTCGAGGCCGGCGTCGACGCGCTCGTCCACATGGACCACTACGATCTCGGCGTCATTCCCGACGAGCTGCAGCGCCCGCTTGTCGACGACCCCGACGGCCCCTCCGCCGACACTGCCTACGACTACTCCGAGCGCATTCCGCCCACCGAAGCGCATCTGCGCGCTTATGCCCACTTACTCGCCACGCACCACGCCGCGCTCATGCCCACGTTCAGCCTCTATTACGTCGAGCTGCCCGGCCATCGTGATCTTTGGAAGGAGCCCGCCGCCGCCCTCCTCGATCCCGGCCGCATGTTTCATCCCACCGATCCCGCTACCGGCGAGATGATGTACCCGCTCCCCTCCTGGTCGCGTCGCCTGCCCGCGGTTGCCCAGCGCTGGATGGAAGAGGACCTGCAGAAGAAGGCCGCCCAGTCGGCCCTCCGCCTCTGGCGCATCAACGAAACCATCTTCTCCGCCTTCCCTCATTACCTCGCCGGCTCCGGCGCTGACGCCATGGGCACCATGCCCGGCATCTCCTTGCACACTGAGCTCGAGCTGCTCGTCCGCCTTGGCCTCTCGCCTCGCGAGGCCCTCGCCGCCGCCACCAACAACTACGCCCTCCAATTCGGCTGGAACGAGCTCGGCCTCATCGCCCCGGGCCGCCGCGCCGACATCCTCATTGTCGACGCCGACCCCACCATCAACATCTGGAATGCCCGCCGCATCTCCACCATCCTCCTCGACGGCGAACCGCTCGACCGCGACGTTCTCCTCCACCTCAAAAAGTAGCCTCGCCGTGTTGTTCGTTCCACTAACTCTGCTAACTCCGCTAACCCGCGCGGGTGCTCCGTCCTAACTTTGTTAGGGCGGGGTGTCGCTGACTTGCCGACTCGCTGATTCGTTGACCTGCTGCCTCGCTGCTTTACATCATTTACCCTTGATTTCAGCAGCCGATTCCCACCGCCATGCCCCGCAAACTTACCCGAATTCGCGCCAAAGGCCAGCGCCACAACCGCTTGCTCGTCCTCATCGCGGTCTACAAGCTTTTCCATGCGCTGCTCTTCATCGCCATCGGCATCGGCGCTCACCGCCTGCTCCACAAGGATGTCGCCGACCAGATCGATCTCCTCGCTCGCCATCTGCGCTTCAATCCCGAGTCGCGCCTGGTCAATTTCCTCCTCGAAAAAGCCTCCCTCCTTAACGATCCCGTCCTGCGCCGCATCGGCTTCGTCGCCTACTGCTACGCAGCCGTCAGCTTGGCCGAAGGCATCGGCCTCTATCTCGAGAAAGCGTGGGGCGAGTTCCTCACCCTTGCCATCACCGCCTCCTTCCTGCCGTGGGAACTGTTCGAAATCCACCGCCGCCTCACCTGGATCCGCGTCGGCCTCTTCACCATCAACATCCTCGTTTTCCTCTATCTGCTCCATTTGGTCCTCGACCGCGCACGCCGCCGAGCCAAAGCCAGCAAAAAATCCTCCGCCTGACCCGTTCGCGCCCCAGCGAGGCGATCCGGGCTTACACTGGATGCGCAAATTCTCAACGAAGCAACGGTGAGTCGGGAGATAGAAGGTGGTGCAGTGGTGCGAAACAAGTTGGCAACCATCCCTGGCGCAGTAGCAGCAGGCCTAGTCGCGCTGGCTGCTCTGGCGGCGCACGCCCAGGAGCACGTGAGCCTGATGCCGCAGTTGGGGACGGACGGCATCACTTCTGTGGCGTTCTCATCCGACGGCCGTCTTGTTCTCACCGGCGGATTCGACGATGGAGCGAGGCTATGGGATGTGGCCACCGGCCTCGAGATCCGCTCCTTCGTTGGACACACCGCGCAAGTCAATTCCGTTGCGTTATCCCCGGACGGGCGGCGCGTGCTGACGGGAAGTTCCGACGGCACAGCAAAGCTTTGGGATGCGGAGACGGGCCAGCCAATCTACAGCCTCGACTGCCACAAGGCTCCGGTCTTCAGTGTTGCCTTTTCCCGCGATGGGCACCGCTTGCTGACGGGAAGCGCTGACAACATTGCAAGGATCTGGGATGCGGAGTCAGGCCGGGTCATATTCAGCTTCGAGTCGCCGGCCAGCGCGGCTCCCGGAATCGACGCGGTTTCAAGCGTCGCCTTTTCCCCGGATGGGCGTTGGGTGCTCACCGGAAGCTGGGACCGCACTGCCAGACTCTGGGATGCGGAAACAGGTCAGTTGATACGGAGCTTCGAGGGACATACTGAGACGATCAACAGCGTCGCCTTTTCTTCGGATGGCCGTCGCGTTCTCACTGGAAGCACCGACGGTACAGCCAAGCTCTGGAATGCGGAGACGAGCCAGCTCATTTGGACCATCAGCGGAAACTTGGGCAGTATTCAGAGTGTTGCTTTTTCCCCGAATGGTCAGCGCGTGCTCACCGGAAGCACCGACGGCACAGCAAAACTTTGGGACGCGGAAACTGGCCGGTTGATCCGCAGCTTCGAAGGGCATACTGACTCGATTTACTGCGTCGCCTTTTCTCCGAATGGCGAGTGGGTGCTCACGGGAAGCGATGACAAAACAGCAAAGCTTTGGGATACGGAGACAGGACAGCAAATCCGGAGCTTTGCGGGACACACGACATGGGTTCACAGCGTTGCCTTTTCCCCGGATGTGCGGCGCGTGCTGATAGCGAGCGCTGACCCCATCGCCAGGCTTTGGGATGCGGAGACTGGCCAGCAGTCCATGAGCTTTGACGGGCATGCGTCCAAAATCAACAGTGTTGCTTTTTCCGCCGATGGGCAACGCGTGCTCGCCGCAACCACCGGCAACACAGCCGTTCTCTGGAATGCGCAGACCGGACAGGAGCTTCGCACCTTCAAGGGACATTCGAGCTATGTGTCCAGCGCCGCTTTCTCCCCGGATGGGCGCCGGGTGTTGACCGGAAGCGACGACGACACGGCAAAGCTCTGGGATGCGGAGACTGGCCAACTGATAAGGACTTTCGCGGGGCACGCCGGCACGGTTTTGAACGTTGCCTTCTCCCCGGACGGGCGGCGTGTGCTCACCGGAAGCGAGGGCCTGGTGCTCACAGGAAACATGGCCGGATCGGCATCGCTTTGGGATGCTGAGACCGGCGCACTGATTCGAACCTTCGCCGGGCATACATCCGCAGTGAACAGTGTTGCCTTCTCTCCCGATGGGCGGCGCGCGCTGACCGGAAGCAATGACCACACAGCAAAACTCTGGGATGCGGAGACAGGCGAGCTGATTCGAAGCTTCGAAGGACATTCCTATTCGGTGACCAGCGTTGCCTTCTCTCCCGATGGGCAGTCGATCCTCACGGGCAGTGTCGACAAGACGGCAAGGCTCTGGGATGCCGAGACCGGCCGCCTGATTCGTACCTTTGAGGGCCATGTGGGCCCGGTCATGAGTGTCGCCTTCTCCGCCGATGGAAGATTCGTGCTGACCGGCAGCGGCGACACAACCGCCCGTCTCTGGGATGCGGCTTCAGGCAAGGAGCTGGCAACTCTCGTCGCCTTTGAAAACGGCGGATGGGCCGTGGTCGATCCCCAAGGCCGCTTCGACACCAGCGATCTCGACGGCGGTGTCCCGCTGGTCTGGGTTGCTTCGAGCGAGCCCATGCGCCCGCTGCCGCTCGAGATCTTCATGCGCGACTACTACACTCCGCGGCTGCTGGCGCGCATCATGAACGGCGAGACGCTGCCGTCCATCCGCTCCATCGCCGAAATCAAGAACCGCGTCCAGCCCGATGTCGCAATCGTCTCCGTCAACGCATCCAAAGCGCATTCACGGCCGGGCCGATGTCGTCGTTCACGCCTCCAACCGCGCCAACCAAAAGGGCCAGATGAGCGGCCTCGAAGATCTCCGCCTCTTCCGCAACGGCCAGCTCGTCGGCTATCGCGAAGGCCCGCTCCGCTGTGAGCAACTTCACCTTCACCGGCATTCAGCTCCCCACATCAGCCAAGCTTGTCACCTTCACCGCCTACGCCTTCAATTCCGAGCGCATCAAGAGTGCCACGGCGCAAAAGGACTATCGGTACGAACCCGGCGCGGCAGCCAAACCGCGTGCGTGGCTGCTGCAGATCGGTGTCAACCACTACCACGCCACCGCGTGCGAGCTGCAAGGCTCCGCCAATGACGCAGAGAAACTCAGCCAGATTCTCACCGCCCGGCTCTCTACGCGCGGGCTCGACGCCAAGCCGGCCCTGCTCGTCTCCACAGATCAGGCAAGTGACGCAACCAAACTGAAGATCCGCGACGCTCTCGCTCGCATTGCCGCTGCGGCCACGCCCGACGATGTCTTCTTCCTAAGCTTCTCTGGCCACGGCTACTCGAACCAGAAAGGGCAGTTCTACATTCTCCCATCCGATGCCCAGGGCACTTGCCAGGGCGTCGATCAAAAAATGCTGCAAAGCGCCATCTCTGCCGATGAGTTGGCCGAGTGGCTGCGCCCCATCGACGCCGGCCAGTTGACCTTCATCCTCGACTCCTGTGACTCGGCCTCGAGCGTCGAGTCGAACGATTTCAAGCCGGGTCCCATGGGCAGCCCCGGTCTGGGCCAGTTGGCCTACGACAAGCGCATGCGCATCCTCGCTGCCAGCCAGCCCAATCAGGCCGCGCGCGAATCGGATGTGCTGCACCAGGGCTTGCTGAGCTATGCGCTCACTGAGCAGGGACTGGTGGAAGGCCACGCGGACTGGAAGCCCGTGGACGGCAAGATCTTTGTCGGCGAGTGGCTCACCTATGCAGCCAACGCAGTTCCCACGATCCTCCAGGCTGGCGCAGTCAAGACCCAGCGCGGCCTTGTTCCCGTGGGTGAGCCTGCGGCTTCGGTGGGTTCTGCCCAGACTCCAGCCGTCTTCGACTTTTCCCGGAGCGACACCTTTGTGCTTTAATCCGCTCAGGCCGCCGCCAGCCCACAGTAGTTCGACCTTGGGATCATGCAACTCTTCCGGCGCAGTCAGATCCATCGTGCCCATGCCAAGCCAGGCCTGCGCCAGCGGTCTGAATGCATCATCGCCCGCTCTCAAGTCACTTCCTCGCAAGCACTCTTGGAGTTGGTACGCAGCCAGTCAGAACTTCCGCCCGACCAAATGGCCTGCGACTGCCGTCATCGCGCCCAGCGGCCCGAACCTCTCTTTGAATATCTGCGCGTACAGTGCCCTCGTGTCCTTCGGTGGCGGCGGCCTGCGCACCTTCGTGCCAAGGCTCATCGCCTCTGACGGGCAGGTCGTCACGCAAAGCCCGCAACCGATGCACCGTTCCTCTGCCACTATCGGCGGCCCGTCGTCCACGGCGATTGCCTCCATCTGGCAGCGAGTCGCGCACGTTCCGCAGGCCTGGCATTTGTCGCGGTCCACCACCGCCATAAAGTCCGATTGGAAAAAGTCGGCCGGCCTCGGCAGCTTCTTTGCCGTGGTCAGAACCCCGCAGCAGCACCCGCAACAACAGCACACAAACAGAGGATTCGCAGTGTTCTGCGGCTCCAACACCAGCCCCTCGCGGTCGGCCTGTTCCAGAAAACCCAGCATCTCTTCCTTGCTGACTTCGCGGCCGATTCCTCTTTGGATCGTCATCGTCGCCGCCACGCCGAGCATCAGGCAATTTCGAGGCTGGCTGGTCTGTTGGCAAGGATCGCCTGTGAGCGCCCGCCCCTGCCGGCAGATGCACGGGATCACTGCGAACGGCCCTGGCATGGCTTCGACGGATTTGCGTATGTCGTCATACGTCGCCACCGCGCGCTCCACCGGGATCGACTTGTGCACCGGAACCGCTCTCATTTGCGGCGTGCGCGGCCCGAGTACCTCCCGCCCGAAAGCCTCGTCGAAATAGGTGCGTACGTCGCGTTCCAGTTCCGGCGTGAGCCGGTCCACTTGTGCTTCGTACATGCCCAGCGCCAGCGGCATTTTGCCGTACAGGGGACCTTTCTTGCCCGGCAGCTTCTGAATCGAGCCCTTTTCGGCCATCCGGTCCAGTGACTCCCCGAGCTGTTCCCGGCTCATCTCGTGGCGCGTCCGCCGGTGAATCGTGCCCAACGATTCCGGAATGGCGCTCAGGCACAAGGCCAGCCTGGCCTCATCCGGAGTAAAGAGCTGCTTCAGAATGCGTATTTCGACGCCCGACTCCGTAGCCGGATATGGCACCGGCATGCGATCGAGATGGCGCTGCAATGCACGATAGAGTTCGTCGCCTTCCATATTGCTGGCTCCGCAGCGAATTTCAACACGGCATCGGCTGCGGTCCCATTTTAGCGGCACCTTCGCTTGATTGGTTCAAAAAGATGCATCGCAACGTCAGGCGCGGCGACCCACTTCGGCGAGTAGAGATCTGTTCAACGCCAGCACAAATGGGACAGATTTAGGCAACAAAAGACAGAGACTTTAGAGGGGCACCGGCGAGAAATTTCGCTTCCATTACCCCCGGGCTTGACAATCCCCGTCTGACTCGGAGCCCCGATGAATTCTTGATCATCTGCGCTTATCCGGCTGGCAGCGGCAAACTAAACGGTTGACCGCAAAGTCGGTAAACCGCATCGAGGAGGACAAAGGGGGAGGGACCGGTGTCGGAGAAATCGACGAGGAGTGCTCTCGATTCCGCGGGTCAGCCCAGGACGGCATGGATCCGTTAAGTTCTTCGACTGCAATGCAGCTTTGGTCTTTCAAAACCGCTCAGGAGCGGTACAATTCGAGCAAATCGGACCCGAAAAAGGAGATTCCTGATCATAACTCTTGGTCGACACCGAGGAAGGGAGGGCCAAGAACCGCGGGCGGAGCCCGTCAGGTAATAGGACAAGACCTTCCAGCGAGCCGGAAGCAGCATTCCTGTTTTGGGTGAGGAGTCCTCCGCAACGAGTGAATCCGGGTCCCAAGTAGGATGGGAAATGAGACAGCGCTCTGTTGTGCTCCCCGTCGTCCTGGCCTTGTTGCTGGCCGTTCCCGGTTGCCAGCAAAAATCATTTGGGCAGTCGAATCCCTCAGCCAAACCCAAGGCAGCAAAGGCTGGCACGGCCCAGTCTCACGTCCTCAATGTGATCGTGAAGCTTGATGCCGGCCATGCGGCGACTCAGCGCATTCCCGTCGTGGGGGGCACGCTGAGTGCAACGGCGGCGGACGGCACCCGCTACACCCTGACCCTCCCTAAGGACGCCCTTCTGGAAGAGGTGACGGTGACCATGACGCCCGTGTCCCTGATCGACGGCCTCCCCTTGAGCGGGAAGACCATTGCCGCCGTCCATCTGGCCCCGGAAGGCCTGGGGTTGTTCAAGCCGGCAACCCTCCTGATCGAGCCGGGCACGCCCGTCCCCCTGAAGGAGCAGATCAGCTTCGCGTTTGAGGGCTCCGGTCAGAAGCTGCACCTCTATCCCTTAACCAAGGACCCCAAAACCATCGCCTTCGACATCATGCATTTCAGCGGCTACGGGATGGGCCAGGGGAGCGCGGCCGATGCGCAGAGTCTTAACTCCGTCAGCCAAAGCTCCCCGGAAGATCAGTTCCTTGCAGCCCTGCAGCAAATGGGGAAAGATATCCGCAATATGGGCGACCCCGAGAAATTGAGCGAGGACGAGGTTCAGAAGGATCTCGAACAGCAAGAGCGAGACCAGAAGGTCGTAAACGAGAAATATGACGAATGGGGCAAGCGCGTGATCTTTCCGGATTTGCAGGCCGCGGAGAAACGGGTGCTGTCGTGTAAAGAGTTGGACCGCCTCGCTCAGCGAACGTATTCATGGGTCGCGTGGATGGTTAAGGGAGTGACAGAGTACAACTTTGATCAGTGGGATGCAGTAGAAAACTCGCTCGGCCAATCCATCTTGAACACTTACAACAAGGCCGTAGCGGACTGCAACGTCGATTGTATGTACCGCAGCGTGGGCATGGCCATTAAGGGAATTGGAGGAAAAGTCGCCGAAAAGCTGGCGATTGAATCCCAGGAGTTCGACGCGGCGTTAGCGAAGTGCACAGGCAATTTGGTTGGCACCGTGACCGTCGTATCGGAGAAGGAGGCCTCGGGGAAGACCCCGGACGGCATTCCCTTCAGCGGCAGCAGCTCTCTCCACCTGGCTTGTCTGCTCGACGGTGCGGGCGGAAGCGCGAAGTGCACGGCAACGTGGGGTTCGACGATGACCGGTAACGGGACCTCCCTCAAGCAGAGCGGTAATGGTGACGTTGATGTCGTCATCTTGGCTGCCGTCATCGGCGGCAAGACCAAGCTGAACGTCGGCATGTTCACCATAAAGGTGAAGCAGACCGCGGACCTCGGATTAGGACCAGTTGAAGGCACGACGGACATGCAGTTTGGGCCGTGGGATGCCGAAGGAGGAGCCGCAAGCGCGGGCATTTCGTCGGGGAGTTGGTCAGACGGCGCGGGCACGACGATCACCTGGAACCTGTCGAACGTCGACTAGCCTTCCTGGGGCCCTTCCACCAACAAAGGCGCGGCATCCCCACTCTCTGCTGAGCGCGTTATACGTTGACTTGCTTACAACGGTCCCGATGCCGTTCCCTCATGGCGATCTGCCTCACATTTAGCCGCTAGCGCCAGCCGGCAGCGCGAACGGCGTGAGCAGCCCCTTATTCCCTCAGCATCTCGATTGGAGGTGTGCTTCTGCGCAGGAAGGCGTCGTCAGGCGGCAGTTGCTGCGGCAATCGCGAGCCGCCGCGCTTTGATATCCCGGATCGGCGGCTGGCCGAAGAATCGGCTGTACTCGCGGTTGAACTGGCTTGCACTTTCATAGCCCACCTCGAACGCTGCGCTTGCGGCGTCCAGCCCCTCATTGAGCATGCGTTCTCGTGCTACGTGCAAGCGAAGTTGCTTCTGGTACTGCAGCGGGCTCATCGCAGTCAGCGACCGGAAATGATGGTGCAAGGTGGACACGCCCATCTGCGCCATGGCCGCCAGCTCCTGCACTCGCAACGGCTTGGCGTAATTCATACGCAGCCACGAAACCGCCTTAGCCGTCCGGTGGCTCTGCTCCCCTGTAGTTGCGATGGCGCGCAAATGCTTCCCCTGTGGGCTGCGCAGCAAACGGTACACAATCTCCCGCTGGATCAGCCCGCTGAGGAACGGAATGTCCTCGGGCGCGTCCAAAAGATCCACGAGCCGCGAAGATGCGCTCAGCAACCCGACCGAAGTTACACCCACGGCCATGCCGCGAGCGTCGGCGGACTCCTCGGGCAATGGAAACTCCTCTTCGCTCAGAATCCTTCGCACCTCCGGTATTTCGAGCCTCAGCAACAAGCCCAGCATCGGCTTTTCCGGCGTTGCCGCCACCACCTGGCTCACCACCGGCAAGTCGACCGATGCCAGCAAAAATGTCGATTCGTCACATAGATATGTCGTTCTGCCAACATCGATGCGCTTTTGTCCCTGAACGAAAACAACCAGCCTGGGCTCGTACGTTGCCGAGGTGCACGCAGTAGGCGTGGATTGGCGGTAGAGGCTCAGCCCTGGTACGCCGGTCTCTTGCACTCCCTCGCCGCTCATGTGCGCGGCAATCTTTCGGGCCAGCTCTCGCCGCATCTCCACCGCCCGGGCCTCTTGGTCCCCGCTCGTGTCCTTGAGTCTTGCCACCTGCAACCCTCCGCTTCCTCAGTCAACCCCAGCCTACCTCCAAAACCCGCCCCAGTGTGCACAAAACTCTATGCATCGACAGAATCAGGCAAGAAATAGGAAGGATCAGGATACCGCCCAAGCAGCCCTCTTTCGTAGTCTTTGAATTGAGAAAGTTGGGTGCAGCCGGTCACGTCTCAAGCTCGGCTCCGCAGCGCAGCATCGAAACCATGTGCTCCGGCTCCATTCGCAGGCGGTTCGGCACCAGACTCGACAGGAGAAACAATGCAAAAGCGCAAATTAGGAAAAAGCAATCTTGAAGTTTCGGCTCTCGGCCTCGGATGCATGGGCATGACCTTTTCCTATGCTCCGTTCCCGGAAAAGAAGGATTCGATCGCTCTTCTCCGTGCCGCCGTCGAGCGCGGCGTCACCTTCTTCGATACGGCCGAAGTCTACGGCCCGTTCAACAACGAAGAACTTGTAGGCGAGGCCCTCGCGCCCTTCCGCGACAAGGTCGTCATCGCCACCAAGTTCGGCTTCGATATCAATCCCGACGGAAGTCGCGGCCCAAAGCCAGTGAATAGCGAGCCGGCGCACATCAAGCAGGCCGTCGAGGGCTCCCTCAAACGCCTCAAGACCGACACCATCGATCTCTACTATCAGCACCGCGTCGATCCCTCGGTGCCCATCGAAGACGTCGCCGGAGCAGTCAAGGACCTCATCCAGCAGGGAAAGGTCAGGCATTTCGGCATGTCGGAAGCCGGCGCAAAGACCATCCGCCGCGCTCACGCCGTGCAGCCGGTCACTGCGCTGCAGAGTGAATACTCTCTGTGGTTCCGCAGGCCGGAAGAGGAGATCGTTCCGCTGCTCGAAGAGCTCGGCATCGGCTTTGTCCCTTACAGCCCTCTCGGCAAAGGCTTCCTGACCGGAAAGATCGACGAGAGCAGGACCTTCGACAAATCCGATATCCGCAACACCATCCCGCGCTTTGCCGCGGAGGCGCGCAAGGCGAATCAGGCGCTGGTTGATTTGCTTGGCGCAATCGGAGCACGGAAGAAGGCGACCCCGGCTCAGATCGCGCTCGCCTGGCTGCTCGCCCAGAAGCACCCGGGGCCCCCAGACAGCTCGCTGGCTGGGGTGGAGATGCCGTGGATTGTTCCCATCCCGGGTACAACGAAGCTCCATCGCTTGGAAGAGAACATCGGAGCGGCCGCAGTCGAACTTACGCCCGGCGATCTCCAGGAAATCGAAAGCGC
The DNA here is from genome assembly GCA_963836525.1 of uncultured Acidobacteriaceae bacterium. GTDB lineage: Bacteria > Acidobacteriota > Terriglobia > Terriglobales > Acidobacteriaceae > Telmatobacter. Next base: position 21,400 of record CAWIJW010000009.1, on the reverse strand, counting down.
TTCCTCAAAGATCACAATCCAGGGGGCTCGCTATCCCGAGAACCTGGAGAAAATGACCGGCCGCTAAGCGCGACAAAGCGCCAACGGGCAGCCACAACAACATGACCATCAACATCGAAGAAAAAGTCGTCGCCATGAAGCGTGTTAGCAGCGGGCTGGGCGAGGCAACCGCCCGCCTGTTCTTCGCCCAGGGTGCGAGTGGTATGCTCGGCGCACGGTGCCCCGGTCTCATCCAGCTCCCGGCCGGCGAACAGAAACTCGCTCACTCGGAGGCAGTTCCATGAGCAAAAGAGTGTTGATACTTTCCTCGAGTCCCAGAAAACGTGGCAACTCGAACGCCTTATGCGATCAGTTTATGAAAGGTGCGGTCGAAGCCAGTCATCACGTTGAGAAAGTTCTCCTGGCGGAAAAGACGATCAACTACTGCAAGGGTTGCTATGCCTGCATGAGGACTGGAAAATGCGCGCAGAAGGATGATATGTCGCAAGTCCTCGACGATATGATTGCGGCTGACGTCATCGTGCTGGCGACGCCCGTCTACTTTTACACCATGTGCGCCCAATTGAAGACCGTGATTGACCGGACGGTTGCGAGGTATACGGAAATCACCAACAAGGATTTCTATTTCATCCTCACCGCGGCAGACGGAAGCAAGGCAGCCCTGGAGCGTACCGTCGAAGGTCTCCGGGGATTCACCTCCTGTCTGCGGGGAGCAAAGGAAAAAGGCATCGTCTATGGCACCGGCGCATGGAAAATGGGCGATATCCTGGCCAGCCGCGCCATGAAGCAAGCGTACGAAATGGGCAAAGCGTTGTAGACGCCCCGCAACTGGTGTGCCGCTTCGAGCGGTTTCAAGAATAGGGCCACCAAAAAACAAAATCATGGAGTGAGGGAATACGAAGTATGGAAATCAAAAGAATCGGCTCGCAAGCTTCCGCAAAGGGACCGTCAGACTGGTTCACTGGAACGGTGCGTATTGACCCGCTCTTTGACCCGCCCGCTCCCGCTCGCGTCGTCGGCGCCAGCGTCACCTTCGAGCCCGGCGCCCGCACCGCGTGGCACACGCATCCCCTCGGTCAAACCCTCATCGTCACCTCCGGCTACGGCCGGGCGCAACGCTGGGGTGGTCCCGTCGAGGAGATCCGGCCCCGAGATGTCATCTGGTTCGCGCCAGGCGAGAAGCATTGGCACGGCGCGGCGCCCGCCACGGCCATGACCCACATCGCCATCCAGGAAAAGCTCGACGGCAAAACCGTCGATTGGATGGAGCAGGTGACCGACGAGCAGTACCAGGCGTAGTCCCGCCGATTGCGCGGGGAGCGCTCACGGAAATCAACAAATTGTGAGCGGGTTCTTGCCGGAGCAGGTAAGTCCCGTCAAATCAGGCGAAATGTTCGCTTCGATGGTACGTTTTGCCCGTTAAATGTTCGCTTAAAAGGTTCGCTTTGGGGCCCAAATCTAACCCTGAGAGGTTGCATTTTTCGAGGACATGTACCTAGAAAAGTTGCGTTTTAGAGGATTCGTAACCTAGAAAAGTTAGCAATTGAGGGTGACTAAGACCAAGAAAAGTTGGGGTCCGCACGAAAATCGACATGCTTGGTTCAGGGCATGGCTGGTAGGTCGGGGCTTCAGCCCTGACTGCCGTACCCGCTCACCCATTCCTTGAAAAATCAAGTACGCGACGAAGCCGCGATTGAATCCACGTCTCAAAACCCGATCGACCACCCGGCCAGACTCCCCACCTGTGCGCAAGAACCGCTTCCCACAAGCCGACTTCTGAGGATCTAAATAATCGTAATCTCCGGATAGCTGGTGATGCAGGACGAATGAACCCGGAATTGCACCGCTCGTTGATTCGATTCGGCGGCCACATCGCGCGGGCTCAATTCATGTAAGGGAATTTACCAACATTTGACTAAGTCAGGATGTGAGTCAGCTTCCGGATCTTCGACAATACACCGACAACCTTCTTACGTCAGTCGATCAAGAGCGAGTTGATCGTTATGCACATGCGGCCCTAGGGAGAGGATTCCAGGGGCCGCAATGGCCGTGTCAGTCGTTGCACCGGTCAGCCTGGCTCAGTGCCGGAAAGTACCTCACATCGCTCAATCCAAAGTCGCCTCCACAGCGATAACTGAAAGCAAGACAGGAAGGGGGAGCCAAAGCTCCCCCTCACAAGCGCCGTGCCATAAGCTAGGGCCTGGCCTTATTCACCACCAGTGAATAGGATTTCGATCCGATATAAGGTCCTCCAGTACTGCTGTCCGTGGCCGTAATTGTAAAGGTGAAGGAGCCGCTCACAGTTGGGGTACCAGATAGGACTCCCGACTTCGTCAGACTCAGGCCGGATGGCAAGGCTCCGCTAGAAACGGTGTAGGTATAGGGTGCAATTCCGCCGGATGCCGTAAGAGTTTGCCTATAGCTTCTGCCCACGGTCCCAGCCGGCAAGGACATAGGCGATATTGCGATGGTGGGCGGATTGATGAACAGCGTGTAAGCCCGCGACCCGGTGAAGTTGTTTGAGTCTGTTGCTTTGATCGTGAAGTTGAAGCTTCCGCTCGCAGCCGGTGTCCCCCATAGCACTCCCGCCTTCATCAGGCTTAAGCCGGAAGGCAAGGTTCCGCTGGACACGGTGTACGTATAGGGTGCGATTCCGCCAGATGCCATCAGAATCTGGCCGTAGCTCTTGCCCGCTGTGCCGGTAAGCAGCGTATTGGGTGACAGCAGGATGACTGGCGGGTTAATGACGAGCGTGTAATCATGCGACCCGGTCGTGCCTTTTGCATCTGTCGCCTTGATCGTGAATCCAAAGCTTCCGATTGCTACCGGCAAGCCTGAAAGCACTCCAGCCGACGTCAGGCTCAGGCGGGAAGGCAATGTTCCGCTGGAAACGGTGAACCTGTATGGCGCCGTTCCGCCGGATGCCATCACGGTCTGTCTGTAGCTGACACCCACGGTCCCGGCCGGCATTGAAGCGGGCGACAGCGTGATGGTGCCAGTCGCGTTCTGTACCGTTAGCGTGAAGTTCTGCGTCGCGTTAGGGCTTACGCCATTGGTCGCTGTGATGGTGATGGGATAACTGCCGGCGGTCCCAGAAGCTGGCGTACCCGCCAGCGTTGCCGTCCCGTTGCTGTTGTTGACGAACGATACGCCGCTGGGCAAGGCGCCGCTCTCGCTCAGGCTTGCCGTCGGATATCCGCTGGCGGTGACCGTGAACGTCCCTGCCGCGGCTGCCATGAAAGTTGTGCTGTTGGCGCTGGTGATGGTCGGCGCCTGATTCACCGTCAATGTGAAGTTCTGCGTGACATTAGAACCAATGCCATTGCTGGCTTTGAATGTAATCGCATAACTTCCACCTGTGCCCGCCGCCGGTGTGCCGCTCAACACGCCAGTTAACGCATTGAATGTGACCCCGCCTGGAAGTGCACCGCTCTCACTTAGCGTGGGTGCGGGATACCCGGTCGCCGTCACGCTAAACGATCCCGCCGAGCCCACCGTAAATGTTGTACTGGCGGCAGTAGTGATGGCAGGCGCCTGATTCACCGTCAGCGTGAAGTTCTGCGTTGCATCCGGGTTAACGCTATTGCTGGCTTTGAATGTAATCGCATAACTTCCACCCGTGCCAGCAGCCGGTGTGCCACTCAGAACGCCGCCGCTGAATGTCACGCCTGAGGGCAGGGTTGATGTCGTGGAAAGTGTCGGTGATGGATCGCCCGTCGCTGTTACGTTAAACGAACCCAAAGTGCCCACGGTGAAGGTTGTGCTGTTTCCGCTGGTGATCGCCGGAGCTTCATTCACCGTCAGCGTGAAGTTCTGTGTTGCATCGGTTCCGATCCCATTCGAAGCCGTAATGATGATCGGGTAGCTGCCACCCGTGCCCGAAGCGGGCGTGCCCCCCAATACTCCGGTGGTCGAATCAAGAGTGACCCCGCTGGGCAGAGCGCCGGTTTTACTGAATGTCGGCGCTGGATGGCCGCTTGCGGCGACTGTGAATGTACCTGCCGTGCCCACTGCGAATGTGGTGCTGTTGGTGCTGGTGAATGCGGGTGCCTGATCGACGGTCAGCGTGAAGCTCTGCGTCGCATCCGTCCCGACGCCATTCGAGGCCGTAATGGTGATGGCGTAGCTGGCGCCCGTGCCCAAAGCAGGCGTGCCGCTCAGCATTGCCGTGCCGTCCTTGTTGTCGACTAACGTGACGCCGCTGGGCAGCGCGCCGCTCTCACTGAGCGTCGGCGTTGGGGTGCCCGTCGCCGTTACGGTAAAGGTTCCGTTCGTGCCAACCGTAAATGTGGTGCTGTTGCCGCTGGTGATCGCGGGCGCTTCATCGACGGTCAATGTGAAACTCTGAGTGGCGTCCGGCATCACCTCATTCTTCGCCGTAAAGGTGATGTTGTAGCTGCCGCCCGTGCCGGAAGCAGGCGTGCCGCTTAATACCCCGGTTGAAGTATTGAAACTTACTCCGGTTGGCAGTTCGCCGCTCTCACTAAACGCCGGTTTCGGGGTGCCCGTCGCCACCACAGTGAAGGTTCCGGGTGTGCCAGCCGTGAATGTAGTGCTGTTGGCGCTGGTGATCGCGGGCGCCCCATTCGCCACTTGAACTGTGCCCGTGAGGGTGATCACTTGCGGTGGAGCTTCTCCGTTCATGTCGTTGTCAGTCAGCGTCGCTGTGCCGTAAAGCCTGCCACTCTTGGCAGAGACCGGCGTGAACTCAATGCTCAGGTTGCAGGCCGCCCCGGGAATCAGCGAAAAGGTCGTGCTGCAATCGGCGGGCGTGCCGCTGCTGGATACCTGAATGAAGTCGCCGGCTACATCCAGTCCCGTAACTGTCCCCGTCAACGTCTGGTTTCCGTTGCTGATCACCAGAACCGACTGCGCCGGACTTGTGCCCCCCGCGTTTACGGTTCCGAAGTTCAAAACGGGCGGACTGTTGATGTCCTCTTCCAGCACTTCGGAAAGGTCGTAATCGGCGACGTAAATGTTGCCCAGGCCATCTACGGCGATGCCCGTTGGAATGCTCAGCCCGTAGGACGGGCTGTCGTCGGCTATCAGACTCTGAACGTACAAGCCGGCGCCGGAAGGTGTCTCCTTGAGTACCACGGGATAGTCGCTATCGAGGACGTAAAGATTGCCGTTCCCATCAACTGCAACATCCCACGGGCTCTTGAGTGGGTAGGGCGAAGAGTTGCCATCGGCCACCACGCTCTCTTTGTAGCCGGACGGCGAGAGCGTTTCCTTCAGCACCCGATGGCCGAAGGTATCTGCGATATAGAGGTTGCCGCTGCCGTCGACAGTGATGGCATTGGGCGCGAGGCCGACCCCGGTGGTTATGGAGCTTTTGCTATAGGCGCCATCAAAGTTGGGCGTCAGTTGATACACAGACCCCATGCCACCGGCCAGGAAAACATTCCCACTGCCATCGACTGCGATGCCATGGAAGATATATTTCTCCTCGTCGATTACGCTTGGCGCGTAGGTGCCGTTAAGCAGGAGCGTCTCTTTCACCACTGCGAGGGGATTTGTTCCCAGTTCCAGGACGTAGAGATTTCCGCCCCCGTCCACGGCAATGCCGTCAGCGTTGGTAAACGTGCCGATCGGGGTCGAACCGTTCATGAGAACGTAGCTGGCACCGCCTGTTGTGCTTGATGTGTAGATGTTCGCGTTGACATCCACCGCGACTCTTTGGATTCCTTCTAGGTCCAACTCGGTTGGGGTCTCCATGGCCGGGGAGAAAGCCACCTCGGCGCCTTTGCCGGTTCCATACATGTATGCAGTGATCAGCGGCGCCCCGGTGGAATCATAGAAAACCACGGCGCCCCTGAGGGTCCCGGTCAGCGTGGGTTTAAAGGCGGGGGATACCAGGCAGTATTGACCGGCGCTGTACGCGGGGTTGGCCGCGCACTGGGCGGACGGAATGGTCTCCGAGACGTCATAGAAATCCTCATCTGGCACACCCTCAGTCAGAATCTTGTAAGGGGAATCAGCATTCAGCGTGACGTCACTGTTGAACAAGAGAGTGAGAAAACTCGCAGGGCCGGTAGTGCCAAGGGGCACAGATCCCACACTCGGTCCCACACCCGACAATGTCTCTTTCACGACGGCGCCGTAACCCGACCCGGGGGTGGTGGCATCGAAACTTGAATCACCGATGTAGATGTTTCCGTTCAAATCGAGCGCCACCGCGGATGGGTTGCCCACCAACTCAGTTCCGTTATCGGCCAATGTCGTCTGCGTATAACCGCTGCCCGACCACGTTTCTCTCACAACTTTGGCATCATCGGCGACATAGATGTTGTTGCCGCTCGCATCAACGGCTATGCCCATGGGAGCGTTGAGACCGGGGGCCGGCGGGGAAATTGTGCTAACGGAATACGCCCCAGTTGTGGCGTTCCGGGTCTCCTTCATCACATTTTTGCCGTCCTGATTTGCGATGTACAGATTCCCGCTCCCGTCCACCGCGATACCCCGCGGACAGTTGAACCCGTCGGATCCTTGGCCAATGAGCTGTGGGGTGGCAGATCCCGAAGCCAGCTTATAAACCTGCCACTCAGAACACGAGGTGAAATAGAGATTGCCGCTGGCATCGACCGCGACACCATCAGGCCAAACGGAAAGCCCACTCACTACCTCGGTCGGCAACGAGTAGCTACCGTCGGGGTTCCGGCTCGCCTTCAAAATCCGCTCGTTGAAAGTATCCGCAATGTAAACGTTGCCGCCGGCATCCACCGCGATCCCTTCCGGGTAATTAAGCCCCGTCGCGACCACGCTTACGACGTAGCCGCCGTCCGGCTGCAGGATTTCTTTAATCGCTATCGCATCGTTCGCAATGTAGACATTACCGCTCGTATCCACGGCGATTGTGGGGACGGGGAAATTGGTCGTGGAGAAAACAGTGGTCTCCCAACGGTAAGTGATTTGCGGCGCCACGGGTGTCTGTGCGTTGAGGAGTGGAGTGCTGAACGCGCCCAACACTGCGATTGCCGCGCCAATGAGAAGCAGTTTGTTGGAGAAATGAACCCTGGAAACAACGGTCTTGCTGGCTTCGTAGGACATGGATTTTCCTCCGTCGAGATCTGGCTGGCGGTGAAACTCCGCAAAGAAAAAGCCGAGTCACCACCGGCGGCTCCGTGCAACCGCCTGCAGCAACTCGGCTGTCTCTAATACAACGCTAAGGGCCCCACTATTCTTTAGAGACCCGCGGCTTTCCGTCCCTCGTTCACACGGGGTTTGGTCGTCACCAACGTGATGCTTTAGCGGGTATGGTCGTCAGTGACCCGAGTCACGAGGCTGCGTGATAAGGTCTTTTTTGTGTGTGTTTCAGTCTCGACCTAGAACGAGGAGACGCACGAACCAGGGAATGACAAGCCACCGCAAACAGAACCCGCCTCCAGACCGCTGAACCCTCCCCCTCCGAACGCGCTTCGGGGGAGAAGGGCCTCTTTCGCTACGCTCCAGAGCCCCTTCTCCCCCGAAAATCCCTGCTTGATCGTTCCTCCCACTGGTTCCCTCTTGCTCCGCCCCAGTGGTTTCCTATTACTCCGCCCTTGACACACAAGGACGCGCCTGCCCCCAACTTAGGATCCAAGCAAGAGAAACCGGCAGCTAGGAGCTGCCCTTCCGCTCCGCTGCCTGCTGACTCGCTGGCCTGCCGGCCTGCTGACTCGTCACTCCGCTCCAATTTCTTCCACCCGCACCTCAGACTCTCTGATCCCTCGTTCCCGCCGCCTCGTCCACTGACCACTGGTCTCTGATCTCTGCCTTTTTCGCCTTTTCTTCCCCTATCACACTCCGACGCAGCCGTCCAGTGGGGGAATCACAGCAGTAAACCCCATATCTTGTGGTGGCTAAATTTTTCTCTTCTATTAGTCGGCGTTCCCGCAGGGGGCCTGATTTTCCTGTACTTTCCACCGATTTTTTGCTTGGCGGAGAGAACAATCAGGGGTACTATCGGTCGAGGTGGAAAGTTCTGGAGTAAGGTGGCCTATTCTGGAGCCACTCAACAGCCCTTGGCTTTCTTCCTGAGTTTACTCCCATTCCTTCCAGGGGAATGGAATTCCGGGCACCAGTCAAGCTGGGGAACCAGCCTGGCTAACCCGGAAGGGCTCGACGGGGTGATCGGTTCGCGGTACGGCAGGCGCCAGGGGCCGCGGAACGTGAGTGAGGCAAGCAGATGTTTCGCGGCAACCATCCAGCGAAGGTCGATGACAAGGGACGGCTTAAGCTCCCCGCTGCCTTCAAGCAGCTCCTGGACGCCCAGCACGTCACCCAGCTCTACATCACCTCCGCCGATGGCAAGAGCGCCGAGATCTGGCCCCTGCCCGAGTGGGAGAGGCAGGAAGCCCTTCTGGCCGAGTCCAGCACCATGGACGACGCCGTGGACAAGTACTTGAACATGACCAGCTACTACGGTCAGCAGGTGGAGATCGACAGCCAGGCTCGGGTTCTACTGCCACAAATTCTGCGCGGCACGGCAAAGCTCGATGCCGAGGTCGCTGTGATGGGCAAAATCAACCACCTGGAAGTGCACAATCTTGCCCTCTTCGAGGAGTCTCTGCCCGCCAAGGCTCTGACCCCCGACGATCGCAAGGCAGTGGCGGCGCTCTTGAGCCGCCGGGGTGGAACGTAAGCCCCTCAGGGGGGCTCGCATGACGCAGCCGCAAGCACGCCATGTGCCGGTTCTTTTTCAGGAAGTCTTGGATTTTCTCCGCGTGCGGCCCGGCGGAACTTACGTCGACTGCACGCTGGGCCTGGCGGGACATGCCGTAGGAATTGCCAGGAATTTAGGACCTGCAGGTCGTCTGATTGCATTCGACCGCGATCCCGAGGCGCTCGCTTTGGCAAGAGCCCGGTTGGCGAATGTTTGCCAGGAGCTGGGCAGCCAGGCGCCGCAAGTGACTTTGATCGGCGAAGCATTCAGCCACGTCGCCGAGCACGTTGCGCCGGCGTCGGTTGACGGCCTGCTGAGTGACTTTGGCGTAAGCAGTCTGCAGTTCGACGAGGCGCGCAGAGGTTTTAGTTTTCAGGCGGACGGGCCATTGGATATGCGAATGGACACGCGATCCGGCCCGACCGCCGAACAAGTGGTGAATGAGACGAGCGAGCGTGAGCTGGCAAATCTCATTTACGAATACGGTGAGGAAAGGAGGTCGCGGACAGTCGCCAGAGCCATTGTGCGGGGGCGGCCGGTTACGTCAACGGCGCATTTAGCCCGGATCGTAGCCTCAGCCGTCCCGCCAATGAAACATATTCACCCGGCTACCAGAACCTTTCAGGCGTTGCGTATCTTCGTCAATCAGGAACTGGACGAAATCCGGGCTTTGCTTGAGGCCGCACCGCAGTTGCTTAAGCCCTCCGCACGGCTCGTTGTTATCAGCTTTCATTCTCTTGAAGATCGCATCGCGAAGGACAGCATCCGGGAAGGCGCGCAGCAGGGAATCTGGAAGGTTTTGACCAGAAAGCCCGTGACTGCCAGTGAAGAAGAGATCCACCGCAACCCGCGATCGCGCAGCGCCAAGCTCCGCGCCGCGGAACGAACAGAAAGGCAGGGACCAGAGATAAGGCATTAGGGAATAGATGCAACGGCAGCCTTTGTGCGAGATGTTTCGGGTTTTCTAATCCCTGTTCCCTAATCCCTATTCCCTGCTCAACGAAGGAGAGCACGTATGGCGGCATGTGCAACAACGTATTTCGAGTCGGGCCTCGGCTGGGGCGCAAGGATCGCCGAGCGCAACGCTGAGTTGATGGCGCAGCAGGTCCAGCGCCGCCGTCGCGTGCGCACTCCGGAGTTCTACTTTGCCAGGCATTTCGATAACTCCCGCCTCGTCAAGGCCTCTGACCCCGTCCGGGTCCGCGAGATGCGCGTCTTTTCCGCCGCCGTCGCCGTACTCTTCTCGCTCATCATGATCTACGGCCTGCAGCACTTCTCTGCCATCGAGAGCAGCTACCGCGTCGAGAGCGAAAAGCAATCCCTCGATCAGTTGCGTGAGCAGAATCGCCAGTTGCACCTCAGCGAAGCAGAACTCACGCGGCCTGGCCGCATCGACCAGATGGCCCGCCAGCTTGGGCTAACCGAGCCGCAGCCAGGCCAAGTGGTTTATTCCGACGCTCGTCCTGTCTCAGGCGCTCCGACGCTGGCCCAGATTGCACCTTCAGCGCCAGCGGCGCAGTAACCACCGGCTCGGGACCCAATTGACATGTCGGCAGCCGTCCAACCCATCCGCAGCCGCTCACATCAGCCCAAAGCCGTGCCTCTTAAGCGGGTGCGCTTCTTCGTCATCTGCTTCTTCTTCCTGATCTGGGCCTGCGCCATCGGGACCCGGCTTTTTTGGCTTCAGATTGTGCGCCACCAGGATTTCGTCGAGCGCGCCGCAAAGCAGCAGCAGCGTACCTTTGAAGTGGCTCCGCGCCGCGGCATACTCTATGACCGCAACCTGCACGAGCTGGCCATGACCGTTCTGGTCGATTCCATCTACGCCGATCCCTCCCAGATCTCTGACAAGCAGGCCGCTGCGCACATCCTTGCCCCGCTGGTTCACGCCGATCTCGCCGACTCGCTCACCACCGAAGCACAAATCGCTGCGCGACTCAATGATGGCCGCAACTTCGCCTGGATCGCGCGCCGCGTTACACCGCAGGTCGCTGCCGCCGTCAAAGCCCTCAGCATGAAGGGCATCTACTTCCAGAAGGAGTTCCAGCGCTTCTACCCCGACAATCAGCTCGCCGCTCAGGTTCTGGGCTACGTAGGCGTCGATGACGGCGGGCTCGGCGGCCTGGAGGAAAAATTCGACAGCGAGCTGCATGGCCGGCCCGGGCTGATGTACACCGCCATCGACGCTCGCCGCAAGGTCCTCGGCTCGACCGAGCATGACCCCGAACCCGGCCGCAACCTAGTCCTCACCATTGACGAGAATATCCAGTTCATGGCCGAGCGCGCGCTTGATCACGCCATCGAGAAGACGCAGGCCGTCAACGGCACGGTCGTGGTCCAGGATGTGCACACGGGTCAGATTCTCGCGCTCGCCATCCGCCCTACATTCGATCCCAACCAGTTTCGCCACACCACCCCTGACCTGCTTCGCGACCACGCCGTGAGCGACGTCTACGAACCCGGTTCCACCTTCAAGCTCGTCACCTACTCCGCGGCGATGGACTCGAAAGTCGCCTCGCCGGACGACACGATCGACTGCCAGGGCGGCCAGATCACGCTCGCCGGACGCGTCATTCACGACGACAAGAGCGATCGCGGCCTGGGCAAGGTCACCGTCGCAACGGCTCTCGCCCGCTCCAGCGATGTGGCCGCCGTCAAGCTCGTGCTCAAGGTCGGCCCTCAGCGCTTCTATCAATATATCCACGGCTTCGGATTCGGCACGCGTTCGAGCGTCGAGCTGCCGGGCGAGACGCGCGGCCTGCTTCGCCCCGTCAGCCGCTGGGGCCCATCCTCCATCGGTTCCATCGCCATTGGCCAGGAGATCGCCGTCACGCCTCTGCAGCTTGTGACCATGGTCTCCACCATCGCCAACGGCGGCGTCTATCTGCCGCCTCACGTTCTCATGTCAGACCAGCCCTCCCCTATCACAACATCCAACCAAAAGGCTGCCGCACCGCAGGTGCCGCAGGCGCCGCTGCGGTCGAGCCCCTTCCGCGCCGGCGAAGATCTGCCCGATCCCCTCCCGCCCGGCGCGCGTCGCGTCATCAGCACACTCACCGCTGCCGAAATGCGCAAGATGATGGAGGGAGTCGTGCTTTTCGGCACCGGCAAGCCGGCGCAGCTCGACGGCTACTCGTCCGGTGGAAAGACAGGCACCGCGCAAAAGATCGATCCCGCCACGCACACCTACTCGAAGACCATGCACATCGCCTCGTTCGCGGGTTTCGCGCCGGTCAACAATCCCGTCATCTCCGTGGCCGTGGTCATTGATTCACCGAAAGGAGATTATTACGGCACCGCCGTCTCCGCGCCGGTCTTTGCTGAAGTGGCGCAGCAGGTCCTCGAATATCTCGGCGTCCCGCACGACATCGATCCGCGCCCCATTACCACAGCCTCGAAGAAGGATTTGCCCGTCACAGAAGACGATGCCTCATCGCAGGGCGAAGAAGTTCAGGCCCTCTACGAAGCCGCCAACGATCTGCCCGGCGACGATCCCCTTCGCGCGGCGTCCGCTCCACCTACCAAAGAAAGCTCCGCGCCATCCGCCCAGGCCGCCATCCGCCCTGCAAATTCCAAATCCGCCGCTTCGCCGAACAATCCGGCCGGCATACCTGTGCAAGCGTCCCCGCAACAACCCAACTCCGCCTCGCCGTCACCCGCCAATCGAGTCGTCATCGCCGACGCTGGCCAACTGCGTGTCCCCTCGCTTATCGGTCTGTCAGTGCGCCAAGTCATCGAAGAAGCCGGCTCCGCCGGCCTTGATGTAGATATCGTCGGCAACGGCACGGCACGCGAACAGGCCCCGGCTCCGGGCGCAATAGTCCCGCCCGGAACCAAGATTATCGTGCGCTGCGCGCGATAGAACTCCACGCCCTGTTTCCATGCGCGGCGCACGGAAATGTATGACCGGCGGCAACGGCACTGCCCGCGAACAGTTATCCAATCCCCAAAAGCTGAGCGATCAGAAGGCCGGAGCTCCTGATGCGCAGGCCGATGCGTCGATGGTGTAGGCCGCGGTTGATTTGGCGCTGCTGGCGAAGCCGCTGGCCGCCGCGACCGCGTTGAGCGTCTCGCTCGACGAAACCGTGATCGGTCCGCTATACGCCGTTGAGCCGGTGGTTGGCATTGTGCCGTTTGCGGTGTAGTAGATGGTCGCTCCCGCGGTCGTATCGGAGATGGTGATCATCTGTGCCGAGCAATAAACTCCCGGCGCGACGCTGAAAATCGGCGGGGCTGGCACGGTTCCGATCCCGTAGACGTATCCGCTTTCAAGGTAATATAGATCATCCGAGGTGTTATCCACGCCCTCCAGTTCGATTCCAACCGCAGTCGGCACCACGTAGATAGGGCCCGTGACGTCTCCGGTATACGTGGCAAGCCATAGGCTCCCCGCGGTTCCGTCTGCGTCTGCTGAGATCGCGAACTCTTTCGCATCGGCGTTCCAGCTGATTCCCTGAATCCATGAGATGGCGCTCGACAGAGTGGTCGTGCTCGAGTAGGCCATCGGACTGCCGGGCGGGTTCGTGGTCAAGGTGTTCAAGTCATAGTTCCACAGCGTTGTAGATCCGTTCTCGTTTGGGCAAAAACTGGTCACTACCACCTGATTAGACGCCGGAACAACCGCCACTGCGCTGGCCTCGTGCCCATCGGCGGTAATATCGCTCCACGTAACCAGTTGCCCCGTGCCGGCGTTGTAGACTGCCAAGAATACCGGCGTAAAGCTGCCGCAGCCGTTCCACGCTTCAACAGGCGCATAGAGATACCCGTTGCTGTATTCGACGTCGCCCAGATGGTGGACTGCTGCCGGCATTCCCGCAAGTGGATTGGCATTGTCCCAGATCACGCCCCATTGCGCGTTATAAGCAGTCAGCTCTCTTGTGGAACTGACATATAAAGTGCCAGCAGGATCTGTAGCCACACCTTGCGAGCCTCCCAGGTACGGAGAAACACCAACCCCTCCTGGGAATGGGGAACCGTTAGTTGTTTCCCCGGGCGAGGTCACACCCGATCCTCCGCCGGAACCCGGTCCTCCCGCGCATCCGCACAGCGTCCATTGCACCAGCCAAACCACAAGTGCGGTTGCTACGACTCTCAACTTGCCGGGGACCATTTCATTGCTTTATCAGAGTCCGGTTTGCTCGTCAATGAAACCTGCATGGATTGGCTCATCGCAGGTAATCTCCGCGGCAGACCCGTTGGAATACATCCCGCTGTCCGGGCCTGAATAGGCAAGCCAGAATTGCCGTAATCTGACACAACGGCGGAAACTTCCTGGCGCCCTTTCGAGGATGGCGGAACCCTCGGCCATTATGGCTCCGAGCAGGGCACGATCTTTCACGACGAAGAGCATCCTTTCGGCGCCCGCATCACCCTCGAGCGCGCCACCCAAACCGCTCCCTTCGCCTTCACCTGCGGTATCTACGGCTGGATGCTGCACACGCGCTTCTTCGGCTCCGGGGACGAAGCCGAAACGCAATACGACTTGATGAAGAATTCTCTCTCGACGCTCCTTGAAGCAGCCGAAAACACCGCCGCAGTCGACGGCGGACGCCAGGTTCTCATGGACGGCGTCGAAAAATTCGTCGAGACATATCCGTAGCCCGTGAGGGTGTTCTCCTGGTTAGCAGAATCTTCAGAGCACTCGATGCGCAGAAGTGCGAATTCTCCTGCTCGCGTCTTTTCCAAGAAACTGCCGAAAGCAATTCGCAACCGAAGCCGAACGCGACTCCGAATGCGAGAAAAACACCATCGCAACACTGGCGGATTCATATGAAACCCAGTGAAGACCATCCGCGTTCCCATTAACGGCGTGACAGACCTCGTCGACACGTTCAGCCGTGACTCTTGCTCTGACATGCTGGTAGACCGCAACCAACCTGTCGGGATAGCTCAATAGCGAACAAATCTCCCCGGGGGTTACATAGCGAGAAATGTCCTCGACTCGACCCGTCGCTATCCCCGTATCGGGATCCAAGAAGAGATCTCCCCTGCGATTGATTTCTCGGAAGTAGGCTTTTCGATCCCACAAACTTGCATCGTGGGAGATGATCTGCCGCTTGTCGATTCTGATCAGGCGAGCAAACGTGTTCAAATGCTCGGGCTGCCATGAAGGCCAATCCGGAGCCATTGGGTCAACTGCGAAATCAGTGAGCAACTCCGATTTCTGTAATAGTTCGAATAGCGACCCTTTCCAATGATCAAGAGCGTCCCCAAGAAATGTCAGGTTCACCGCACTGCTCCTTCGTGTCTCTGGTTCCTTGAGAGCATTGTAACGACGTACCATCTAGAATTGGACACGGGATGATCTGGAACGATCTCATTGCGCAAGTCGCATCCATCGGCTCTGCCGGCAGTTCCGTCGCGCCCATCACCGGCATCGAGTACGACTCGCGGCATGTGCGCCCCGGCGCGGTCTTCGTCGCTATGAAAGGCGGCTCGACTGACGGCAATCGCTACGTCGAGAAGGCCATCGCCGCGGGCGCGCTAGGCATCATCACCGACTCTGCGGAGACCTTCGACCATCTCACCGTCTACCAGCCCGGCCTGCCGGTCCTTCACGTCGAGCACGGCCGCCGCGCTCTCGCTTTGGCTTCTGCGGCTCTCTTCGGCCATCCCGAGCGCGTGCTCTCCGCCACCGGCATCACCGGCACCAACGGCAAGACCACGACCGCATTCCTCACCGAAGCGCTTCTCAACGCCGCCGCCCGCTCCACCATCCTTATCGGCACCGTCGAGTACCACGTCGCTGGCGAAACGCGCCCCTCCATTCACACTACGCCCGAGTCCCGCGATCTCTTCGAGCTCATGGCTGAAGGCGTTTCGCGCGGCGCGGAAGAGCTCGTCACCGAAGTTTCCAGCCACGCTCTCGACCAGGGCCGCATGGCCGGAATCCCCTTCGACGTCGCCGTCTTCACCAATCTCACCCGCGACCACCTCGACTACCACAAGACGATGGAGAACTACTTCGCCGCCAAGCGCCTGCTCTTCGACGGCACGGTCTATCCGCCTCCGCGCGTCGCCGTCATCAACGCACACGATCCTCGCGCGGCAGAGCTGGCTGCAGCCGCGCGCAGCGCCGGCGCGGAGATTCGGACATATGGAATCGGCGGCATCGGCACGGGCGATTGGCGCGTCTCCACCTACAGCCTGACGCCCTCCGGAGCAACCATCGATCTCCAAACTCCCGCAGGCTCCGTTTGTCTCACCTCGCGCCTCGCCGGAGAAGTCAATATTCTCAACCTCCTCGCCGCCTTCACCGCCGCTCACGCGCGCGGCGTCTCGTTTTCCCACTCGCCGCCACAGTTCCCACGCTGAAACCTGTTCCCGGCCGCTTCCAGTCTGTCGATGCGGGCCAGCCCTTCACCGTGATCGTCGACTACGCCCACACCGACGATGCATTGCGCAACCTCACCGCGCTCGCCCGCCAGATGACAACCAAATCCCGCGCCCGCGTCATTACACTCTTCGGCTGCGGCGGCGACCGCGACCGCACCAAGCGCCCCAAAATGGGCCAGGCCGCCGGCGAAGGCAGCGACTACGTTGTCGCTACCAGCGACAACCCCCGCTCTGAGGATCCCGCCGCCATCCTTGCCGAAATCGAGCCTGGTCTGCAGTCAACCGGCGTCGCCTACACCGTTGAAGTCGATCGTGCCGCGGCTATTCGCCTCGCGCTCCAGGCCGCCAAGCCCGGCGACGTCATTCTCGTCGCAGGCAAGGGCCACGAGAAAGAACAAATCCTCGCGGGCCGCACCATTCCCTTCGATGACGCTGAGGTCGCGCTTTCCATCCTGGCCCAATTGGGCTATCGTGAAGGGCAATGAATCTCACGCTTGCAGAAGCGGCGATGGGCGCCGGGGCGGTGCTCGAGGCGCCGGCCAGCGTGCCCGACGCGGGCGCGCTCGTGGCCGCTGGTTACTCCATCGACTCGCGCACCGTCGCTCCCGGCGAGCTCTTCTTCGCCGTTCGCGGCAAGCGCCATGACGGCCATGATTTTGTCGCCGCGGCTCTAGAGCGCGGAGCCGTGGCTGCAGTCGTCTCGCGTGCGCGTGCCGCTTCCCTGCCCAATGCGGCGCTCGCTCATCCGCTCCTCATCGCGGAAGATCCGCTCCTCGCCCTGCAAGCGCTGGCCACGCATGTTCGCCGTCAGTGGGGCCGCCGCTTGGTCGCCATCACTGGCTCAGCGGGCAAAACCACCACCAAGGAAGCAGCCGCCGCGGCCCTCGGCGCAAAGTTCAGCGTCCTCATGTCCGAAGGGAATCTGAATAACAACTTCGGCCTGCCTCTGCAACTTCTTCGCCTCATGCCGGAACATGAATTCGCCGTGGTCGAGATGGGCATGAATCACGCGGGCGAAATTGCCGCCTTGGCCCGCATCGCCTCGCCCGATTGGGGCGTCATCACCAATATCGGTTCGGCGCACATTGAGTTCTTCCCCGAGGGCCAGGCGGGCATTGCCCGCGCCAAGTTTGAGCTCGTCGCCGCGCTTCCCTCCAACGGCGTAGCCTTCCTCAATTGTGATGATGTTTACACCGCGCAATTTGGCCGCGACTTTCCCGGCCATGTCGTCTACTTTGGCAGTGGTCCCTGCGCCGACCCGCAAATCCTCTCTGCCACCGAAGATCTCGACGGCCTGCACGTCCGCTATCGCGTCGGCCGTCGCGAAGGCGACTTCACCCTTCAAATGCTCGGCGCGCACAACGCGGTAAACGCCATCGCCGGCCTCTCCGTCGCGCTCGAGGCGAGCGTTGAGATCGACGCTGCCATCGAGGCCATCGCTTCGCTCACTGCCGGCGACAAGCGCGGCCAGGTCATCGAAATCGCCGGCGCAACCATCCTCAACGATAGCTACAACTCCAACCCCGAAGCCCTTCGCTCCATGATTCGCACGCTGGCCGCGCGCCCCGCCAACGGCCGCCGCATTCTTGTCGCCGGCGAGATGCTCGAAATGGGCGAGCATGGCCCCGCGCTTCACATTGCATGCGGTCGCGCCGCTGCCGAAGCCGGCCTCGATCTCGTCGTCGCCGTTCAGGGCAACGCGGAACACCTGGCCACGGCCGCTTGCGCTGGCGGAGTTCCAGCGGTCTTTCTTCGTGACGCCGAAACTGCCGGACAGTGGCTCGCGGAGAATCTCCGCCCCGGCGATGTTGTCCTCATCAAAGGCTCACGCGGCGTTCACCTCGAGCGCGCCATCGACGCCGTGACCCATCCAACTGCATCTGGGGAAGCAAAATGAACGTTGCCAGATCAGCCGTACGCTTTGCGCTGTTCGCTTCGCTTGCCTGCGCCATTCCGCTCGCCGCGCAGTATCCACCCGCGTGGACCAAACCGTTTCCGCCCTTCCGCATCGCCGGCAATCTCTATTACGTCGGCAGCGAAGATCTCGCCTCCTACCTCATCGCCACGCCGCGCGGTCTTATCCTCATCAACTCAAGCCTCGAAGTCTCGGTGCCGTTGATCCGGAAAAGCGTCGAATCTCTCGGCTTCCGCTTCAGCGACGTCAAGATTCTGCTTATCAGCCATGCGCACAACGACCATTGCGCGGGCAGCGCGCGCATCATCCAACTCACCGGCGCCAAATATTACGTGATGGATGCCGATGTGCCGGTCGTCGAGTCCGGCGGCAAGGCCGACTTTCAATACGGCGCGGACATGTTCATGCGCTATCCTCCCGCGCATGTCGATCGCGTTCTCCACGACGGCGACACCGTCCGCCTCGGCGGCACGGTTCTCACCGCGCATCTCACCGCCGGCCACACCAAGGGAACCACCACCTGGACAATGGACGAGACCGAAGGCGGCCGTGCGCTGCATGTCGTCATCGTCGGCAGCCCGAATGTCAACGATGGCTATAAGCTGGTGAACAACAGCGCCTATCCGCAAATCGCGACGGACTTCGCGCACGGCTTTGAGGTGCTCAAGGGCCTGCCCTGCGACATCTTCCTCGGCGCTCACGGCTCCTACTTTGACCTAAAGGAAAAATACGCGCGCTGGCAGCAAGGCGATCGCGACGCCTTCATCGACCCCGCCGGCTACAAGGCTTATATCGCCGATCGCGAGCAGGCATTCGAGACCGAACTACAGCGCCAGTCGGCGACGAAAAAATAGTTCAAACGTCGATCCGCTGCGCCAACAGAGCCGTCGCGTGCGCCATCGCCACTCCCCGCAGCAAAAACACCTTGCTCCGCGACAACTCCCCCGAACCCAGCTCCACCGCGCTCTTCGGCAGACCAAATGTTCCAGCGAGAAACGCAATCAACGCCGCGTTTGCGCGCCCTTCGAGCGGCGGCGCCTGCACCGCAATCTTAAGCTGCGCCGCCGCGCCCTCGCCATAAATGCCCACAATCGCCGTCTTCTTCGCGCCCGGCTGCGCGCGCACCGCCAGCGTCACTCCGTCCGTCGCCGCGCGCAACATCAGTCGAACTCCGATTCCTGGCTTCGCCGCTCCGCCTGCGGCTTGCGCACGCCGAACAGCGCCGTCCCGATGCGGATGCGCGTCGCGCCCTCTTGCGATGGCCAGCGCAAAATCCCCGCTCATCCCCATCGACAGCACTTCCAGATTCAACTTTGGGTGCGCCGCCGCCCACCGATCCCGCCAAACACGCAAGCTGCGAAAGCACGCCCGCGTCACATCCTCCGGCGCGCCCCACGGCGCAATCGTCATCAGCCCGCGCGTTTCCAGATGCTCCAAATCCGGCAGCCGTTCCAGCAGCCGCGCTGCCTCCTCCGACTCCGGCTCCACCCCCGTCTTCGTCTCCTCCGGGCTCAGCTTCACCTCAATCAGCACCGGCAGCCGCTTCCCGAACCTTCCCGCCGCCTCATTCAACCGCTCCGCCAGCCGCACCGAATCCAGCGAATCCACCCCGTCAAACAACTCCGCCGCCCGCGCCGCCTTGTTCGACTGCAAATGCCCGATCAGATGAAAGCGCGGCGCACTGCCACTTTGCTCGTCCAAGCTCTACTGCACGCTGCCTTTGCGCCAAACTCCTGCACGCGGTTCTCGCCAAACAGCGTGAGCCCCAGCGCAGCAGCCTCGGCAATCGTCTCCGCCGGAAAGGTCTTCGACACGGCCATCAGCTCCACCTCGCCGCGCCCGCGCCCCGCCGCCCGGCAAGCCTGCGCAATCGCCTCTTCCAGCCGTTCGAGATTTTCTGTCAGCGCCGTCATCGTGCCCCATCGCGCGCTCAGTGCCCGTGCTCCTCCAAATACTTCTCCGCCTCCAGCGCCGCCATGCACCCCGACCCCGCCGCCGTAATCGCCTGCCGGTAGCGCCGGTCCTGCACGTCGCCGCAGGCAAACACGCCCGGCACCACCACGCCATTCTGCGTCGTGAGCACGTTGCCCGTCGTCCTGATGTACCCGTCCTCGTCCAGGTCCATCTGCCCGGCAAACATCTTCGTATTCGGCTCGTGCCCGATGCCCAGAAACAGCCCGCTGACCGCCAGCTCGCTCTCCTCGCCGCTCTTCACGTCCCGCAGCCGCAGCCCCTTCACTTCCTTCTCTTCCACGCCCAGCACTTCTTCCACCACCGTGTTGGTCCGCAGCTCGATCTTGGGATGCGCCATCGCGCGCTCCAGCATGATCTTCGAGGCGCGGAAGGCATCGCGCCGGTGCAGCAGCGTCACCTTGGAGGCAAAGCGCGTCAGAAACAGCGCCTCCTCCATCGCCGAGTCGCCTCCGCCCACCACCGCAATCTCCTTGCCGCGGAAAAAAAACCCGTCGCACGTCGCGCAGCTTGAAACGCCATGCCCGATCAGCGCCTGCTCGCTGGGCAAGCCCAGCCAGCGCGCGCTCGCGCCCGAGGCCACAATCAGCGTGCGCGTTGAATCTCGCCCGCCGAGGTGTGCAGCCGGATGGGATGCGCGCCAAGCTCCACCGAATCCAGGTGCGCCAGCTGGAACTCGGCGCCAAACCGCGCCGCCTGCTTCTTCATGTTCTCGATCAGCTCCGGCCCCTGAATCCCCTCCGGCCAGCCGGGAAAGTTCTCCACCAGCGTGGTGATCGAAAGCTGGCCGCCGGGCTCGTGGCCCTCCAGAACCAGCGGGTTCAGCCCGGCGCGCGCCGTGTAGATGGCCGCCGTCAGTCCGGCGCAGCCGGAGCCAAGAATCACGGTATCGCGAATCTCTGTCATGGGTTTCCCGTGTCGATTGTAGACGGAAGGGCCGCGTCGTCGCTGCGCCGGTGGGCAGCACGAGTAGAGACCCCGTTCCCCGCTCCAGATAAGATGACACACGCGCCAGATTTGACTCGGATCGATGCGTAGAGTCTGCTTTGCGCGGTCCGAAATCAGCGTGTATCCCTGACGAGAACCTTCTAATCTCCTGCCCTTCTGCATGAGGAACTCCTAAGATTCAGCAGAATCCTCTGGCGCCATGGATGCCCCCAACCCTCCCATCTGGGGGACTCCGTGCCTATCTCTGCTTCAGCGCCTGCGCGCCCCGTTTCATTCGTGCTTCCTCCCCTCACCGACGCGCGCTACGCCGCTGCATACTTCACCCACTCAGCCTGCCCCTGCTCCTTCTCGCGCCCTGCATCGCCCTCGCCGGCGGACCCAAATACGTCGCCGGAACCAGCTTCTTCAACCCCGCCGTCCTTGGCGTACCCGTTCACTGGGCAGGTGGTCAAGTCAATTATTACGTCGATCAGGGCCCGCTCTCCAGTTCCGTGACCAACCAGCAGGCCACGGCCATGGTCGACGCCGCAGCGGCTCTCTGGAGCGTCGTGCCCACCGCAGGCGTCACCCTCGTCGACAAGGGCCCG